>NZ_SJSS01000001.1:0-1228529 GCF_004331835.1 Pseudomonas sp. IC_126 | reverse complement strand
TAGGCAATACCCGCATTTCAGCAATGACCAATAATCCTGCCTGGTATCCGCCGCAGTCGATTCGAGACGAGCACGCCGCCGAGGGCGATCCGCTGCCGAAAGTCGTTCCGCCGGGGCCGGATAACCCGCTTGGCCCGTACAAGATGACGCTGGCAATGCCCGGCTACCTCATCCACGGTTCGAACAAGAAGTTCGGCATCGGCATGCGTGTCAGCCACGGTTGCTTCCGCATGCTAAATCACAACGTGCTAGAGCTGGCCGGGCGGGTCAAGGTCGGCACTGCGGTGCGGATCATCGACGAGCCCTACAAGTTCGGTGTGAGCCAAGGCAAGATCTATCTGGAGGCGCATACGCCGTTGCAAGACGAAGACAAGCACATGACGCTCATGGATAAGCACGCCGTAGTGGTCAATACGCTGCTTCAGCGTGATGAAGCGGCCGGTGTGCTGCAACTGGATTGGGAAATGGTGCGGGAGATCATTGCTGGTGAAGACGGCTTGCCGATTCAGATTGCCGAGCAGGGGCAGGCATTGGCCAGTCAGGACGACCCGATCTTCTGACAGCAGCTGCTAAATCGAGAGGTTAATCCGTCACCCATAAAAAAGCCGACCTGGAGCAGGCCGGCTTTTTTTTATCGCCTGAAGCTTACTTGCGGCTGGCACGTTCCAGCATACGCAGCGCACGCTCATTGGCTTCGTCAGCAGTCTGCTGAGCCTTCTGAGCAGCCTGCAGAGCCTCGTCGGCCTTGCTGTACGCTTCGTCGGCACGGGCCTGAGCGCGGGCAGCGGCGTCTTCGGTCGCGGTCAGACGGGCTTCGCCTTCCTGAGTCATGCTGTTGCTGCACCCAGTAGCCAGAACTGCGGCGAAAGCCAGAGCAGAAAATTTCAGAACGTTGTTCATCGTGTTCCCCTTAAGGATGAAATCCATGGCAACTCCCGTTATGGAAAGTTGGCGCGCACATACTACCGATTAGTTGCGCTAAGTAAACTGAGGCAAGCAGCGGCTACCACAATTTTTCTGCAAGCTCATTCTTTCACGGCATATGCTAGCCAGATTGGCTGAAAAACAATCAGAACCAGCGTTGCACTCGTTACATGGACCAGTCGGGATGCTGAAAAGTTGCACTTCGCAGTGCTACGTAAATCAAAAGCATCAATCCCCCAGGCGTAGAGGCATCACTAGCTTTAAGCAATTGAAGCGACGTCTTACATAGCGGTAGCATGCGTCGTCAAACAAACAAGAAAATGGGGAAAGTGCGGGCTCCGCATGCACCTCTCAAGTTGAAGGCAGCAAGCCTGCTGAGGAGGCTAGATGACCGACAAGCTAACCATCCACCATGACCGGACGAGCCACCAGTTCGAAACTACCGTGGACGGCTATCGCGCCTACCTGGCTTATGTAGATTTGGGTAAGCAGACCCTGGATATTTACCGGACGTTCGTGCCTGATGCGCTCCGCGGCCGTGGCGTTGCAGCTGTACTGGCGCAGCACGCGCTGGATTACGCCAAGCGCGAAGGCTATACGGTGATTCCATCCTGTTCGTACGTAGAGCGGTATATCGAGCGACAGGGCAACTCTACGGATACTATCGAAAGTGAATAAAAGGAAAACGCCGGCAAGCGGCGTTTTCTCGAATCAGAAATAGCCGTCAGCCGCGGGCGCGCTTGGGCAATACATCCTTAAGCTTTGCATGCATGCCAAGAATGGCTTTCTCGGTGGCTTCCCAATCGATGCACGCGTCGGTGACGGATACACCGTATTTCAGGTCCGACAGGTCTTTTGGAATAGGCTGATTACCCCAGCCCAAATGGCTTTCCACCATCAATCCGACGATTGAGTTATTCCCCTCGAGGATCTGGTTGGCCACGTTTTCCATGACCAAAGGCTGCAGCGCAGGGTCCTTGTTGGAGTTCGCATGGCTGCAGTCGACCATGATGTTGGGGGTAACGCCAGCCTTGTTCAATTCCTGTTCGCACACCGCCACGCTGACCGAGTCGTAGTTTGGCTTGCCATTGCCACCGCGCAGTACCACATGCCCGTAGGAGTTGCCCTTGGTGGTCACGATGGATACGCCACCGGACTGGTTGATACCGAGGAAACGGTGCGGGCTGGAAACGGATTGCAGCGCATTGATGGCGACGGTCAGGCTGCCGTCCGTGCCATTCTTGAAACCCACTGCAGAGGATAGACCTGAGGCCATCTCGCGGTGTGTCTGGGATTCAGTGGTGCGGGCGCCGATTGCCGACCAGCTGATCAGGTCCTGCAGATATTGCGGTGAGATGGGGTCCAGCGCTTCGGTGGCGGTAGGCAACCCCATCTCGGCGAGGTCCAGTAGCAGCTTGCGACCGATATGCAGGCCGTCCTGAATCTTGAACGAGTCGTCCATGTAGGGATCGTTGATCAGGCCTTTCCAGCCGACGGTGGTGCGTGGCTTCTCGAAGTACACCCGCATGACGAGAAACAGGCTGTCGGACACCGTCTTCGCCAGGACCTTGAGGCGTTCGGCATACTCATGCGCGGCCTTGAGATCGTGGATGGAGCAGGGACCGATTACCAGAAACAGGCGGTGGTCTTTGCCGTCGAGAATGTCGCGGACAACCTGGCGCCCGTGTGAAACGGTCTGCAATGCCGTGGCGGTCAGCGGGAGTTCACGCTTCAGTTGCTCCGGCGTGATGAGGGTCACGTTGGATGCAACGTTTAGGTCGTCGATTGGTAGATCAGCCATCTGTCACTCGTCAGGGTCACGTGAGTCGTCCGCCAGCCATCCCGGTGCGGCGGAGCGGAGCGTTGGGGCGCAGCGGGGAGCGGAACCTTATCGCGTATTGCCTCGCCTCGACAATAATCTTGAAGCCGGACTGCACTGCGGTGTGCTCAATGTAGGTTCGCGCCCGGAAAGCGGGCCGCTAGCGGCGGCTGGGCGCTGCCTTGGGACGCTGATAAGGTGGCGACTGCAAGCGCGCCATTAATGGCGTCCCACTGAACCGTAGATGGAGTTCCTGCATGACCGCACCCAACCCTCGAATCGGAATCATCGGTACCGGTGCTATTGGCGGCTTTTATGGCGTGATGCTCGCCCGCGCTGGCTATGACGTGCACTTTCTACTGCGCAGCGAATACGAAACGGTCCTGCAGCGCGGGCTACGGATAAACAGTACGGTGCATGGCTCGTTGCACCTGGATGCGGTGCAGGCCTATCGCAGCGCTGCGGATATGCCCAAGTGTGATTGGCTGCTGGTTGGTGCCAAGAGCACCAGTAATCCAGAGCTGGCCCCGTTGATCGTGGAGGCGGCGGGAGAGGATGCCAAGGTTGTGGTCTTGCAGAACGGTCTGAGGGTTGAGGAGGACCTGCGTCAGGTTCTACCGAACAACATTCATCTGCTTGGTGGCCTCTGTTTCATCTGCGCGCACCGCTCGGCGTTAGGCGTCGTCGAGCATCAGGCGCTTGGCGGGGTCAACCTTGGCTATCACTCGGGTTCGGCTGCAACCCTAGAGCAACAGCAGGCGCTGGTCGAAGAGGGCGTGGCGATGTTCCGCGCGGTGGGAGTCGATTCCAACGCGGCCGACAATCTGGTGCAGGCACGCTGGCAGAAGCTGGTGTGGAACGTACCGTATAACGGTCTTTCCGTGCTTCTGGATGCCGGCACGGCACCCTTGATGTCCAATCCGGACAGTCGAGCGCTGGTCAGGTCAATCATGCTTGAAGCCTGTGGAGCCGCAGCGGCTTGCGGTCATCCGCTACCTGACGTGCTCGTGGATCGGATGATGATGGCCACTGATCATATGCCCAATTATCTGCCGAGCATGTATCACGATCATGCGCACGGGCGCCCGTTGGAGCTCGATGCGATCTATGCCGCTCCGCTGGTCGCAGCTGCGAATGCAGGGTTTGCGATGCCCAAGACCGAGGCTCTGTACCAGGCCTTATGCTTTATTGCTGGGCGCGCAGCCCGCTAGCCAACGCACTTAGGGTAGCCTCTATCGGCCGTCCGGCAGGTGTTCGGCGCGGTAGTTTTTCTTGGGGCTGCTACGCTCAAACGAGGCCGCGATATCCTTTAATGCTCGCGGCCTCGGCGTCTCTGGCTGCGATCACACTGGCAGACCGAGCGGCGTATACGCAGGTATGCTCGCTGTTCTATGTTGCAAAGGTTGCAGCAAAGTGACGTCGTCTGGAAGCTACGAGCGATACATACGGAAATGACCTAGAATTCCGATTTTCTGGCGCAGAAGTTATAAAAGGTGGCGTTCAAGCGCCATTGGCATTTTGAGGGATCTCTATGAAGCTTCAGCAACTGCGTTACATCTGGGAAGTGGCGCATCATGACCTCAATGTCTCGGCAACGGCGCAGAGCCTGTTTACCTCTCAACCTGGCATCAGCAAGCAAATTCGATTGCTCGAAGATGAGCTGGGTGTCGAAGTCTTCGCTCGCAGTGGAAAGCATCTGACCAGAGTTACTCCGGCTGGTGAACGAATCATCACCACAGCCGGCGAAATCCTGCGCAAATGCGAAAGCATCAAACAGATCGCCCAGGAATTTTCCAACGAGAAGCGTGGCACATTGAGTATCGCAACCACTCACACGCAGGCTCGTTATGCCTTGCCGCAAGTGATCCGCACCTTCATCAAACAGTACCCCGACGTCTCCTTGCACATGCATCAAGGCACGCCCATGCAAATTGCCGAAATGGCCGCTGACGGGACTGTGGATTTTGCCATCGCCACTGAAGGTCTGGAGCAGTTCGGCGATCTGGTGATGATGCCGTGCTATCGCTGGAACCGTTGCGTGGTCGTGCCACAGGGACATCCCCTGACAGAACTGGACAAGCTCACCCTGGACGCGCTGGCGGAGCATCCAATCGTGACCTACGTGTTCGGTTTTACCGGGCGCTCCAAGTTGGACGAGGCATTCAGCCACCGGGGCTTATCGCCCAAGGTAGTGTTCACGGCGGCGGATGCAGACGTTATCAAGACCTATGTTCGGCTGGGATTGGGCGTAGGCATCGTGGCGCGGATGGCGGTCGATGCCAAGCTTGATCCGGATCTGGTGGTGCTGGATGCCAGCGAGCTGTTCGAAGCCAGCGTCACGAAGATTGGGTTCCGCCGCGGTACCTTTCTGCGTGGCTTCATGGCTGACTTCATCGAAACCTTCGCACCGCATCTCGATCGAGAAATGCTTGAGAAAGCCGTGCAATGCCGAAATAAGGTCGAGCTGGACGAATTGTTCCAGAACGTCGAGTTGCCGACCTATTAAGAGCAGCGGCACGCCTCAAGCCAAGGCTGCCGCTTTGATTGTCTTTATTGCTTCGCGATCAGATTGCCGGCGTGCAGACCGCATTCTTTCTGCGTGGATTCCTCCCACCACCAGCGACCTTCGCGCTCGTGCTGGTTCGGCAGTACCGGGCGTGTGCAAGGCTCGCAGCCGATGCTGATGAAGCCACGCTCGTGCAGGCTGTTGTAAGGCACTTCCAACATGCGGATATAGCCCCAGACTTCCTCGCTGGTCATCTGCGCCAGGGGGTTGAATTTGTACAGCGTGTGTTCAGGCGTTGAAAAAGCACTGTCGACCTCCAGCACCGAAACCTGACTGCGAGTGCCTGGGCTCTGGTCGCGGCGCTGGCCGGTGGCCCAGGCGCGAACGCCGGACAGCTTGCGCCGAAGCGGCTCGATCTTGCGGATGCCACAGCATTCGCCGTGGCCGTCGCGATAGAAACTGAACAATCCCTTTTCGTTGACCATCGGTTGGAGCAGGGCAGGATTGGGCGTCATGATCTCGATTGCAATGCCGTAGTGCTCTCGTACCTGCTCGATGAAACGGTAGGTTTCGCTGTGCAGGCGGCCGGTATCGAGGCTGAACACTTTCACGTTTTTGTTCAGTTTCCAGGCCATGTCCACCAGCACGACGTCTTCGGCGCCGCTGAACGAAATCCACAGGTCATCTCCGAAGAGGTCGAAGGCGAGCTTGAGAATTTCTTGCGGGGATTTGCCGGCATAGGCCGCGGCCAGCTCGGCTACATCAATTTGGTGAGTCATCAGGCGGCTTCCTTGATTGGCGCTTGGGCGCTCTGCTGGCCGCGGATGGTAACAAATAGGCATTATGACGCTAAATAACGTTTGCTGAGGCGCCGCCTAACTTTAGTGAATAAGGCGTCGCGTTGCACCGCTCCGCCCTTGTCGTTAGAGTGCCGCTTCAATTTTTCTGCTTTAAGGAGTGGCCCGTGGAAATAGCCTGTCTTGACCTGGAAGGTGTGCTGGTTCCGGAAATCTGGATCGCCTTTGCCGAGGCCACTGGAATCGAATCCCTCCGGGCGACCACGCGGGACATTCCTGACTATGACGTGCTGATGAAGCAGCGGCTGCGCATCCTTGACGAGCACGGTCTGAAATTGTCGGATATCCAGGCCGTCATCGCGACCCTGAAACCGCTCGACGGCGCCGTCGAGTTCGTCGACTGGCTGCGCGAGCGCTTCCAGGTTGTGATCCTGTCGGATACGTTCTATGAGTTTTCGCAGCCGCTGATGCGTCAGCTGGGCTTCCCGACGCTGCTTTGCCATCGCCTGATCACTGACGAATCAGGGCGTGTCGTAAATTACGAGCTGCGCCAGAAAGACCCCAAGCGGCAGTCAGTGATCGCGCTGAAGAGCCTGTACTACCGCGTTATCGCAGCTGGCGATTCGTACAACGACACCACCATGCTCTCCGAGGCGCACGCAGGCATCCTCTTCCATGCGCCGGACAACGTTATCCGTGAGTTTCCGCAGTTCCCGGCTGTGCATACATTCGAGGCGCTGAAGCAAGAATTCCTGAAGGCGTCGAACCGAGAGCTATCGCTGTAAGCGCAACGGTTCAAGCGACGCAGCAGGAAGATCAAGATCAGGTCGATGGCCAGCGACGAGCGGTGACAGGCTCGACTTGATCTTCGAGTGGCGTTTCAAGCTGCCGGTGAGTTGTGCCTCAGGCTCACACAGCTAGCGCATTACCAACTGTAAGACTGCATCAAATGCCAGCATGTGTTGTTGTTTTATGCTTAGCTGGTTCTCACGCATTGCCTGCCAGACGGGCCGCCAGCCACCCAGTTCAAGTTCATCGAGGTGCTTGCTTTGGCAGTACTGGCGCTCGAAATGATCGCGGTGGCTTTTCTCCATAAGCTTATCGCCGAGCGCGGGAATTAGCAGGCCGCGGGCTGACATGCTGACGGCGATAACAAGACCCGCCGGATCGAAATCGGGAAAGACATGCAGACACACCGACTCGGGTAATTGTGCGATCAGCTTTCGCGCGCCGCGAGCCAGTCCGCCATGGCCTCGGTACAACACCAGGGCGTCGTTGAGCGCTTCGGGGATGCGGTATTCCTGCCACTGGTCAAAGCTGTCCAGGTTCTCTACCAACACAAGATTGCGAACCTGTGCCAAGGCTAGTCTGTCCAGCGGGACTCGTAGGCTGAGTTCTGCGGGCAACTGCGGCAGAGGCGCGGGCAGGTTACCCTTGACTAGTACGAAGTTATTGCCCGGGCGTTCCGATCCTAGCTTGTCATCTCGGAATTGGCGGGCAATCTCCGTGCGATTACCGGTAGGCGGTGGCGTTATCGGGTCCCAGCTCTCAACCCGAAGGAAAAACGTACGCAGCGCCCGGTAATCGGCGTCGTTCAATTTTAGTTTTCCACTACGCGGCGTACCGATTTCAACGTGGCGGCGAATATCTTCCCAGATAGTGCCGAGCGGCACCGCGGGTGGTTTGTTCCGCACCGCACGGTGGACAGCATTGAGATGGCGTGTCTCTAGGCCAGCCACAGGGCAATGTCCCGCACGATGTAGTTGCCGGTGTAAATCGGATGGGACTCGCCCTGCAGGTCCAGTTCGAAATGACTCTTCTGGTCATCGGGCAGGGCGTCGTAGCCGCCGATCACTTGGTAGAGCCAGGATTCCGTTGCCCAGGGCAGCGCCTGTTGCGAATGCCAAGTCAGGGCTGTGACGGGGTGACCGTTCTCGATCACATGGCAGAGATAGTCCTGCACTGCTTCCTGAATCGGACTGGTCTGCACCTCGAAGCCTTCGACTTCCTGTAACTGCAACTCTTCGGCTTCTGGCAGCGGGGTGAGCATATTCTCCGCTTGTTGCGAGGCCGTGATTTGCGCGAGCAGGGCGAGCAGGTCGGCTTCATGACTACTGGCATGGATGTTAACTGCGGCTGGGCCCAGGGTAGGCGGGGCCAGGCTGAAAAGCTGCGGCAACTGTGAGCGGGCCGTGTGGTTGCCGACCTGATAGTCCGGTTGCTGCTCGCCGTGCAGCAGCCAGCCCTTGAGCAGCAGGGTGCGGCCTTGAATCTTTCGAAAGCGGCCCAGCAGCTCCAACAAACGGCCCTGGACGATACTCAGCTCCTGCGAACAGGCACTGACGCTGCGTTGCAGGCTGGCCACCAGTAGACGGCGTAGCTCTCTTAAATCGCCCGCGGTATCTGCCAGCTCCTGGAAATCGATCATTTCCAGCCCATTGAGCAGTTCGCTCACCTGCGACTGGGCCAGCTCGTTTTCGCGGATTTTCGCAGTCAGGCTGCCGACGTAGCCGAACTCGTTATTGATCCGGCTCCACAGCACTCGAATGCTGTGGCTCAGCCCTTCGGTAAAGCTGTAGACGTGCTCGCGTAAATCGGCCAGATAGGCGTCTGCCGCCGGGAAGTCACCCTGGTGATGGGCTTCCTTGTAATGCGCAGCCAAGGTCTTGAACGTAACAAGTGTCGAGCCGGTGTTGGCGTCGATCTGCCGATTGCGGTCGTCGCGCAGCGCTTCCTCGAGTAGCGCGCGTACCACACGGCGCAAGTGCAGATCGGAGCCAGGCTCGGGGCGATACAGAATGCCGTCCTTGATCAGGCGCTCCTGTACGCCGGGCTCGAGGCTCTGGTCAGGCACAGAGCCCGCCAGATAGGCACCCATAATTGGTTCGGCATGGCGCCCCAGCTGGCGCAGGAAGCGCACGCCGGCCTGATGCAGGTTGTTGTTCATATCAGATTGCCCTGGCTGGAGGCTTCGGCACGCTCCTCCAGTGCCAGCCCTTCTGCTTCATCGATGAAACGGATCACTTCGTAGAGATAATCCAGCTTACCGGTGCCGAGATATATCTGTTTGTCGGGATTTGGGCGCAACAGATAGCCCAGTTCGCACAGCTTTTTAAATACCTGCTTGATCTGAGCGTCGACGTTGCTACTGGTAGAGCGAAACAGGGCGTAATGGCTGATACGGTTGAGCTGCTCGCGGAACGCCGGCGTGTCTTCGACGATGCTTTGCAGTTCGTTGAGACGAATCGGGCTTCCTTCGGTCAGCGGGGCGTCCTGGGCGCTGGCTTCCTGTACCAAGACCAGCCACTCCGCGAGCGGCGTCAGCGCATTGCAAATGTCGCGGAATTGCTGGCTGACGATCCGTCGCTCGGCGTCTCCCAACTGGCGATAGCCGCAGAAGAACACGTCGGCGTCGGCAGCGCCACCGACCGTGGCGACAACCCGGTTGAGGGTGTTCAGGTACTCGTCCACCTGTTCGCGGTTGGCCGGGTTCTTCAAGAATCGCCAGCCCTCTTCATTGCTGGTCCGGCAGATGAAAGCCCCTTGCAGCAGCAATTCAATCACGTTGCCTTTGATGGATAACATTAGACGGTCTCCTCGGCCATGCGCGCCTTGAGGCGTTCGCCGATCACGTCCAGACGCGGTTTGACCACCTGCAGCTGGCGGGTCTGTTTGTTGACAATGTAGCGATTGGCAAACAGCGACAGCACTTCAGAGTCCGGGTTAGGGAAAGCGCCGAGGATGCGGATCGAGTTGTTGCCGCAAGCATCGAAGATTTTCTTCACGTTGGCGTGGTGTAAGGTGCCCAGCTCGTCGATCGGCCAATGAATAACCGCGGGCGCGTTACCTCGTAGCAGCCGAGTAAACGCCAGCAGAAACTTGCAGAGAATCAGATAAGCCATCCCGTGACTGGAGGATTCATTGAGCTGGCGGTCGGTGCGGATGACGAGATCGCTTCGGCCTTCACGTAGACGCAGTTCGATTTCCAATAAACCTGCAATACCGCTGTTCAACGCAGAGCGGCCAAGAACTTCCAATGCGCGGCGCATGCTGCCGGTGTAGTCGCCATTGGGCAGCTCGGCAAAGCCGCTTTCTTCCCAGGCTAGGTAGGCGCGAGCGAAGGCACGCAGCTCCGGCCAGAACTCCAGTTCGGTGATGCGTGAGCGAATCGTCACCGCGGAATTGGATACGCCTTCGAGAAGCAGGTCCTCGCTGACTTCACGAGTGATGCGGGCGCTCTGGTTGGCGATGCGTTTATCGATATCCGTCAGAATGTCGAAGAAGGTAAACAGCTCGTTACCGAAGATCCGCCCTTGCTCGCGCAGGCCGTTGAGGCTTTGCGGTACCAGCTTGTTGAGCAGCTCGTCGAGAGCCGGTACCAGGCGGCGGTAATCCAGGCTGGGGATGCCACGTTCGTTGATTCGGCTGCATTCTTCACGGCTGCGCTCCCAGGTTTCCGCCAGGCTGGAGCCGGACTTGCTTGCGATGAGGGTGTCGAAGCGGTCCACGTGCTGTTTGATGGCAGCGAGCAGGGCGTCGCGGTGATGCAGTTGTTCCTGGCCGTGCCGCAGACGTTCATCGAGCTCGCCTTCTGCGAGCGTGCCTTCGCGTGGCAGCTTGAACTCGCCCAAACGACGCAGCAGTGTTTTCAGGCTGTCCAGCTGGTCGCCGACAATGCCTTGGGTCTGCTGAGCCTGTTGTTTCTGCTTTTCCAGAGCTCCGCGGTTGGCCTTGAACCGGGTGGAGGCGGCATCCAGCTGCTGCTTGAGATCGGTGGCCAGTACCTTCTGGCTGGTCAGCTCATCCTGCAGCCTGGGTTTGACCTTCAGCCAGCTCAACGCATACCACTCCTGGTAGCGGTTGACTTCGGCTCGGCGGGCTTCGGTGTCCCTGATGCGCTGGTCGAGCGTGCGCAGATCGGTTTTGAGCTGGATCAGCTGGGTTTCATCCACGCCGCGAGATTTCAGTTCGTTCTGGTACCACTGTTCACAGGCGGCCAGTTCGGTCTTACCAGTGCGACGCTGGTTGTCGATCTGGGTCTTGAGCTGCGTCAGCCGTTGATCCAGATCGCCGATGACCTGCTGCCAATGCGCAAGAGTTTCCATTCGTGCTTCCTGGAATTGCGCTTCCAGCTCTTCCTGCAGGTTTTCCTGTTCCAGCTGGAGTTGTTTGATCACATTGTCCAGCTCACTGAGCTGTTTCTTGGCTTCAAGTCGCCGTTCGGCTAAGGCAGCCTCCAGACGCCCCTTGAGCGCAGCACGTTCTTCCTTAAGCCGCTGATGATTGTCCTTGCGGTTCTGAAGCTCTGTACGTGCTACCACAAGGCGGGGGTTGAGCGCTTCCAGGACGGCGCTGGTTTCCGCCAGTTCCTGCTCCGTCTGCTGCTGCTGATGCTGCGCATCCTGCAGGTTGTCTTCGGCAAGTTGCAGGCGATGGCGCAACTCGACTTCGCTAGCCGCATGCTCCGGTGTTTCCAAGGCAGCCAGTTCGAGGTGCACGCCATACAGGCTATCGCTCTGCAGCTCGCTGAGTACGGGTTTCAGGTCGGTTCGCTGCAGCAGGGCAGGCTCGATCACCTTCCCCAGCTGCAATTCCCAACCAGGCTGTTCGCGGCGCAGGAATTCGAGCAAGGTATTCTGGCGTGGGTAGAGGAGCTGTTCGGCTTCATCTCGCGTCCGCTGACGCTCGGCCACGCGGCGAGCGGCCAGGTTGAGTTGCTGGCTGCCTCCTTCTCGCTGTCGCAGCAGCTTGCGTTCTTCTTGAATCAGGGAATCCAGCGTCTGGCCGGCTTCTTCTCGCTTGTGTTCGGCATCATCCAGGCGGCGGTCGAAAATGTTCAGGCTAAGGACTTCTTCCTCGCTGTAGCTGAAACTGGCGATCTGCTGTTCCAGGCTGCGCTGCTCTAGCTGGACGGCGTGTTTCTGCTCGCGAAAGCGACCATCAGCTTCCTGTTGGCGATTTCCGAAAGATTTTTCCAACTGGCCAATGGCGCTGTTCTTCTGTTGGTTGCGTGCGGCCAGCTCGTCGTGCAGTTGACGCTCCTGATCGTGCAGGCGTTCCAGCGCTTCCTGCTGTTGCTCCTGAATCTCCTGTTTGCGCTCCAGGTAAGCGTTCTGAACGTCCGCATGCTGCTCGGTAAGCAGTCGCAAGCGCTCCTTGAGATTGTTGAGTTCAAGCTTCCAGCCATCGAGCTTTTCCAGGTCGGCCTTGGCCTGATCGATGTTGACGTCAAGGTAACCCTGATATTGCTCCTCGATGTGGGTCAGCTGAGTTTCTGCGCTTTCAATTTGGCCTTGGGCCTGGGAAAGCGAGAGGGAGAGCTCGTCGCGCTCGTCGCGCCACTTTTCTTCAAGCTGCTTGAGCGCGAAACCGGTCTGTTCGAGCGTGTCCTTGAGTTGTTCCTGGCGCGCAAACAGCACGGGCTCGTCAGTGCGATAGGCCAGCAGCAGGCCGCTCAGGCGAGCCTCGCAGCTTTGCAAGTCTTGATGATCGCCTTCCAGCCGGGCGAACTCCGGTCGAATCGCATCGAAGCCCTGGATCAGCTGGCTGTCGCGAATCCAGTCCTCGACCCGCTGGGGGTTCAGGTGAGTAGTCGGCGGTGTCACACCATCCTCTTCGAGAATGGCCGCGATCATCGACTTGATAGTCTCCATCTTGCCTTCGCGCGAATGCACGGCGCGCACCAGCTTTTCGATATGCCGTAGAGAATGCTCGCCCGCGCAAAGGGAGAACTGGCGAGCCAGACTGCGCAGCTCGCTGCGCTGGTTATCGGCAGCGAGCAGGCTGCGATCGTTTTGAATGATCGCGCGGAACTGACGAGTGTTCAGCTGATTGGTCGTGGCCACACCCATCTGTTTGAAGTGGCGGCCCAGCTCATTCATGGTCAGACAGCTGATGCGGTCGCCCTGGCGGTTCTTGATGTAATCGTCCAGGTCGAACGCCTTGAGCACTAGGCGGTAGTCAACACCCTTGCCGTCACTGGCGGCTGCGAGCACGGCCTGACACAGCTCGTCGTCCATACGCCGGTATTCGAACACGATGAAGCTCTGGTCCGTAGGTAGATACCAGCGCTCGAAACTGTCGCGGGTTGAGGGCACCACGCGGCTCGGGTATTCGCCATAAAACACCGGTACCAGGCGCTGGAGGGTGGTTTTACCGGAAGCGTTGGTACCGCAGATGTTGGTGTGATCATCCACCACCAGCTCGACCACACCCTTGAGGTGGGTGTTTATGAGAATGATGCGATTCAGGCTGGGCATTGGGTTTCTTCTATCAATGGTTATGTGTCCGACCGTGGACGGCAATTCGAGCCATGCTTGGCGCATGGTTAATGAGGGATGGTTTCCAGCACTTCCATAAGCACCTTGACCTTGCCTATGGACTCCTCGTATTCCGCGTGCCAATCAGAGTCTGCGACGATTCCGCCACCGCCCCAGCAGGTAACCAACTGGTCTTTTATCAGTAGGGTGCGGATGGCGATGGAGCTATCCATCTCGCCGCGAACGTCGATATACAGCAGAGAGCCACAGTAAATCGAGCGACTGGTGGCTTCCAGTTCGTCGATGATCTGCATCGCGCGGATCTTCGGTGCGCCTGTGATCGAACCGCCGGGAAAGCTACCAGCAAGAAGATCGAACGCGTCCTGACCATCGGCCAGGGTCCCGCTGACGCAGCTGACCAGGTGATGCACGTTGGGATAGCTTTCCAACGCGAAGAGTTCAGGCACCTGCACGCTGCCGATTCGGCAGCTGCGGCCGAGGTCGTTGCGCATCAGGTCGACGATCATTAGATTTTCCGCTCGATCCTTGTCGCTTGCCAGCAGTGCCTGAGCTTGCTCCGCATCGGTGTGCGGGTCCATGCCCCTTTGGCGGGTGCCCTTGATCGGCCGGGTTTCAACACGACCTTCCTCTAGCCGAAGAAAGCGCTCTGGTGAAAAGCTGGCAATAGCACCACCGTCGAGCGCGATAAAGCCAGAAAAAGGCGTGGGGCAGACGTTACGCACACGACGATAAGCATCCCACTCATCGCCCTGACAGGGCGCCTGGAAGCGCTGGGCAAAGTTCACCTGATAGCAGTCGCCTTCCTGGATATAGCGCTGGATCTTCTCGACGGCCTGCTTATAGCCGTTAAGCTCGAGTTCGGCAGTGAACTTCGCCTGAAGCTCGAATGGCTGGTGTTCATATTCGGCATCGGTCTCGAATAACCGTATCAGGCGCTGGCGGTCTATATCGCCAAGGCTGGGATGAAATACCAGATGGCAGCGCTTGAGCTGGTGATCGTTGATCAGTGCCCACGGGTAGAGGCCGAACCGGGCGGCGGGTAGCGCCAGGTCATCCAGGGCACGGTTCGGTAATGCCTCGAGCCGTCTGCCGAAGTCGTAGGCCAGCAGGCCGATCAAGCCACCCGCAAAGGGTAGGGGGCAATCGTCAGGAATGTCGGCGCGGCCAAGCAGCTCTAGCGCCTGACGCAGGCGCTGGAAAAAAGCTGCACCGGATTCGTTTGCATCGGGCTCGAAGATGCTGAGCGGCCAGGCGCTGAGCAGATCATAGCGACCCCGCTCGGCGACTGGCCTGCCGGAGTCCAGCAGCACCGCGCCGTGGGCGTGACGAATTCGCTCGAACCAGCTCGCGGGATCAGGTTTGTATTCGAGGGCGTATAGGGTGCAGACAGGCATTGGCGATGATTGGCTGGACAGGAGCGCCCGACCGCTGAGGGTCGGGCGAGAGCGGTGAGCTAGTCGTGGGCTGGAATATGCCCGAACAGCTGTTGGGCGAATGCCACTCGCTCTTCCGGGGTCTCCTGGATGCCTTTTTCCTTAAGCTGGGCGATGCGCGATTCTACCGCATGCGCCCGGTGAGTCAGACCGCAGTCATTGGCGATCTGAATGTTCAGGCCAGGGCGTGCGTTGAGCTCGAGAATCAGCGGGCCCTTGTCCTGGTCGAGCACCATGTCGACGCCGATGTAGCCCAGCCCGCACAGCTCATAGCAGCCGGCGGCGAGCTTCATGAAGCCGTCCCAGTTGGGTAGCTGCACGCCATCCACCGCGTTGGTGGTGTCGGGGTGCTTGGTGATCTTGTTGTTCAGCCAGGTGCCGCGCAGGGTGATACCAGTGGCCAGATCCACGCCGACGCCGATGGCGCCCTGGTGCAGGTTGGCCTTGCCGCCGGACTGGCGGGTCGGCAGGCGTAGCATGGCCATGACCGGGTAGCCCATCAGTACGATGATGCGGATGTCCGGCACGCCTTCGTAGCTGATGCTCTTGAAGATCGGGTCCGGCGTAACGCGGTATTCGATCAGCGCCCGATCGCGGTGTCCGCCCAGGGAGTAAAGCCCGGTGAGGATGTTGGAGATCTGATGCTCGATCTCCTCATGGGTGATGATCTTGCCCGAAACCGTCCGGTAGCGGCCCTCGAATCGATCGGCGATCACCAGAATGCCGTCGCCACCAGCGCCCTGTGCCGGCTTGACGACGAAATCGGGGCGCCCCTTTACGATGTCCTTGAGCTTCTCGATATCCTTCTCGGTCTCGATGATGCCGTACATTTCCGGCACATCGATACCGGCTTCGATGGCCCGTTCCTTGGTGATGATCTTGTCATCGACGATCGGGTACAGATTGCGCTTGTTGTACTTGAGCACGTAGTCCGCGTTGCGGCGGTTGATGCCCATGATGCCCTTGGCTTCCAGGGCCTTCCACGTCTTGATCAGACCGAACATGGCTCAATCCTTCAGAAAGGCTTTGAAACGGAACAGCTCGGTCAGGCGGTAGCCACGATAGCGACCCATGGCCAGCATGAAGCCCACCATGATCAGCAGCACTGCCGGGAAGGTGAAGATGAAGTAGGTCAGTTCCGGGATATTCATCAGCATGAACGCCAGGCTTGCCGCGATCAGGGTGCCGACCGCCACCTTGAAAGCGTGACCGCCGCCGCGTTCTTCCCAGGTGATCGACAGGCGCTCAATGGTCATGGTCAGGATCACCATTGGGAACAGCGAGACGGAGAGTCCGCGCTCCAATCCAAGTTTGTGGCTCAGCAGGCTGATCACTGCAATCAACACGACGACGAACGTGAGTACGACCGAGAGACGCGGCAGCATCTGCAGCTTGAGGTGTTCGAGATAAGAGCGTAGGGACAGACCAAGCGCGGTAATGAGGGTAAACAGAATGATGCCGAAGCCAATCTGGGTTTCACGGAAGGCCAGGGCTATCAGTACCGGGGTGAAGGTGCCCAGCGTCTGCAAGCCGCCGAGGTTGCGCAGAATCAGAATCACCAGTACGCCGATCGGGATCATGATCATGATCTGGTAGGTCTGCTGAGTCTGCAGCGGCAGGCCATACAGCGAATATTCGAGGAAGTCCGCGTCGGTGTTTTCGTCCGTCAGCTTCGCCAGGCGAATGGCGTTCATCTCGCTGCTGTTGAGGGTGAACGTCACTTGTGCGTTACGCCCACCTTCGAGAGTCAGGAGCGGTTCGCCACCGGTCCACCAGACCAGACGATCCTTCGGCAGACCCTGCTCGCCGGTTTCCGGGTTGAAATACAGCCACTTGTCACCGTTGAAGCTGCGTAGCCAGAGCTCGGGCGTTTGCGCCATATCGGCCAGCAGTCGAACGGTGTGCACGCGCTCCATCGGCACATGGGCGATGGACAGCAGCAAATCGATCACGCGGGCCTTGTTCGGGGTCGACGAGTCGCCGCCGAGCAGCAGTTTAACGTTGTCATCATCGACATTGTTTACACGCTTGATGGCTTCGCTGATGAAGGTCTCGACGTCGGCCGAATGCTGGCGGATCGGCGAGAGCAGGGCTTCGGCGGCAATTTTTTCGGCCCCTTCGACCGGAATGCTGTCGCGGAAGATCGGGCCGGTGGCCGCGGTTTGTTCGCCGCTGTAGCGTCTGGTGAGCACCAGACGGTAATAGAGCGTTTGGTTGCCACTGGCGCGCCGCGCCGACCAGGTGACACGACGGTTGCCGTCGGCGCGGTTGATGCTGACGCCGTAATTGTTGGAGATGAAGCTTTCGTTGAGGCTGACGAACTCCTGGTTCAGCGGAGGTACGTACATCTGCAGCTTCACGGGCTCGCGCGGGCTGGCCTGGAACTCGACTTTGGCGTCGATATTCCATAGGTCATCGGTTTCGTCTTCGGTAATCGGGATGCCGAGGACGAAAATCTGGTACGCGGTGATCGCGATGCCCAGCGTGACGAGCAGGAAAATCAGGACTTTGAGATGCAGGGTAAGGGCGCGCATGGAATTACTCGTCAGCGTCGGATTCGATAATGCAGCCGGGTTTGCCAGCAGCGTACTTAAGGCTTGGATCGACCAAGGCACCGAAGCGAGTAAGCGCATCGGAACCTATTAAAAGTGGATATTGGAATGCACTTCTGTCCGTGAGGTTCACTTCAATGCTGCGTTTGGCCTTGCCCATGCACAGCTCGAGCTCCACGACGGGGCGCGGTGTATAGGTTTTTTCTTCTTCTGGATCGAAGTCTCCAGCGCGACGTTTGATCTTGCTGATGCGCTGCAGCGGCAGCTCGATCGGGTGGTCATGAGCCTCGTCGACGGCGAGGTAGAAGCGAACCCACTCCTTCCCTTTGCGCTTGAAGTTTTCGATATCGCGCGCGCTGAGCGAGGCGGTTTGCGCGCCCGTATCGAGTTTCGCGGGTAGCTCGATACCAAAGTTGGGTAGAGCGACATGTTCGTTCAGGCCATAGATGGTTTTGCCATCCGCCTGGGCGAAGAGCGGGGAGGCCAGAAGGCACAGCGACAGAAGGAAGGGTTTGGCGCTCATAGGTCCAGGATTAGTCGAGTCGGAAAGCATGGGCGGAACGGCAGCCCGTGAGCTTGGAGGGCATGGCGAGGCGAGCGCCAGGCGCGGAATACCGGCGCATTCTACATGTCCGTTCGTTCGCCCGACTAGGCTTATGCCTTGAGCTCGGCTGCGTAAAGTCATCGATACCAATCGCGCCTCGCTGGCCATATTGTCGACAATCTACTTTCGTCCCATTGACCATCTGGCGATTAAGGGCGTAATTTATTGCCAATTGCTATCCGTGGTGTCAACAATATGCTCGATACCGTCGAAAACCTCCGTTCTGATCAATTAGATAGCGGAACCCTGTCCGAACACGTGTTCCGGCTGATTCAGGCGGCCATCGTCAAGGGCGATATCGCACCCGGCAGCAAGATTTCCGAGCCGGAGCTGGCGCGCACCTATGGCATCAGTCGTGGGCCGTTGCGCGAGGCGATCCACCGCCTGGAAGGGCAGAAGCTGCTGGTGCGGATTCCCCATGTGGGCGCACGGGTTGTTTCCCTCAGCCATGCCGAGCTGATCGAGCTCTACGAGATCCGCGAATCCCTGGAGGGCATGGCCTGTCGGCTGGCCGCCGAGCGCATGAGCGACGCCGAGATCGACGAGCTGCGGCGCGTGCTGAGCACGCATGAGCGCGACGAGGCCTTCCAGGCGGGCGTCGGTTACTACCAGCAGGAAGGCGATTTCGATTTTCACTACCGGATCATCCAAGGCAGTGGCAATCGCACTCTGGCCAAGTTGCTCTGCGACGAGCTTTATCAGCTGGTGCGCATGTATCGCATCCAGTTTTCCACCACGCCGAACCGGCCGCATCAGGCCTTCGCCGAACATCACCGAATCCTCGATGCCATCGCCGAGCGCGATGGCGAATTGGCGGAGCTGCTGATGCGCCGTCATATCGCGGCTTCCAAGCGCAACGTCGAGCGTCACTTCCAGGGCGTTCTCGAACAAACACCATATGAAAGGGGCAATGCATGACTCTTCCTACTGCCGGTCAGCGTTTCCGTGACGCCGTGGCCAGTGAGCACCCGCTGCAGGTCGTCGGCGCGATCAATGCCAACCATGCGCTGCTGGCCAAGCGCGCCGGATTCAAGGCCATTTACCTGTCCGGTGGCGGTGTCGCGGCCGGTTCGTTGGGACTGCCGGATCTTGGCATCACCGGGCTCGACGATGTGCTGACCGATGTGCGCCGCATCACCGATGTCTGCGATCTGCCTCTGCTGGTGGATGTCGACACCGGTTTCGGCTCCTCGGCCTTCAACGTGGCGCGTACCGTCAAGTCGATGATCAAGTTCGGCGCGGCGGCGATCCATATCGAGGACCAAGTTGGCGCCAAGCGCTGTGGCCATCGCCCGAACAAGGAGATCGTTTCCCAGCAGGAGATGGTTGACCGCATCAAGGCGGCGGTGGATGCGCGCACTGATGACAGTTTCGTGATCATGGCGCGCACCGATGCGCTGGCAGTGGAGGGGCTGGAGTCCGCCCTCGAGCGTGCCCAAGCCTGCATTGAGGCGGGCGCTGACATGATATTCCCCGAGGCCATCACCGAGCTGTCGATGTACAAGACATTTGCCGATCGCGTGAATGCGCCGATCCTGGCCAATATCACCGAGTTTGGAGCGACGCCGCTGTATACCACCGAGGAGCTGGCCAGCGTCGACGTCTCTCTGGTGCTCTATCCGCTATCGGCCTTCCGCGCCATGAACAAGGCGGCGGAGAACGTCTACACCGCGCTGCGCCGTGACGGCACGCAGAAGAACGTGATCGATACCATGCAGACCCGCATGGAGCTGTACGACCGCATCAACTACCACGCTTTCGAGCAGAGCCTCGATGCGTTGTTCGCTCAGAAGAAGAGCTGAGCGCGTCCGGTTCCGGCAGAACCGTCGGAGCCTTCCACCGATGTGCGATATCCAGAATAAATCCAATAAGGAGATAACCATGGCTGAAGCAAAAGTATTGAGCGGGGCGGGCCTGCGCGGTCAGATCGCTGGACAGACCGCTTTGTGTACCGTCGGCAAGGAAGGCGCCGGTCTGACCTATCGCGGTTATGACGTTCGCGATCTGGCTGCCGTGGCCGATTTCGAGGAAGTGGCCTACCTGCTATTCCACGGGGAGCTGCCCAATGTCGAGCAACTGGCGGCTTACAAGAACCGCCTGAAGACGCTACGCGATCTGCCGCAGGCGCTGAAGGAAGTGCTGGAGCGCATACCGGCCAGCGCCCATCCGATGGATGTCATGCGTACCGGCGCTTCGGTGCTCGGCACTCTGGAGCCGGAAGTCAGCTTCGAGCAGCAGCGTGACGTCGCCGAGCGCCTGATGGCCGGATTCCCGGCGATCATGTGCTACTGGTATCGCTTCACCCACGACGGCGTACGCATCGAGTGCACCAGCGACGAAGACACCCTGGGCGGGCATTTCCTCGCGCTGCTGCACGGCAAGAAGCCGAGCGACCTTCACGTCCGGGTGATGAACGTCTCGCTGATCCTCTATGCCGAGCACGAGTTCAACGCCTCGACCTTCACCGCGCGGGTCTGTGCTTCGACCCTCTCCGACCTGTACTCCTGCGTGACCGGCGCCATCGGTTCGCTGCGTGGCCCGCTGCATGGCGGCGCCAACGAGGCGGCCATGGAGCTGATCGAGAGCTTCAATACTCCCGAAGAGGCCCGCGAAGGCCTGTTGGGCATGCTCGAGCGCAAGGAAAAGATCATGGGCTTCGGTCACGCCATCTACAGCGTTTCCGATCCGCGCAACGAAGTCATCAAGGTCTGGGCTAAGAAACTGGCCGAGGAAGTCGGCGATACCGTGCTGTATCCGGTATCGGTAGCTGTCGATGAGACCATGTGGGAGCAGAAGAAGCTCTTCCCCAACGCCGACTTTTACCACGCTTCGGCCTATCACTTCATGGGCATCCCCACCAAGCTGTTCACGCCGATCTTCGTCTGCTCGCGTGTCACCGGCTGGGCGTCCCATGTGTTCGAACAACGCAGCAACAACCGGATCATTCGGCCGAGCGCCGATTACATCGGTCCGGAACAGCGCAAGGTCGTACCGATCGCCGAGCGCTGATCGGAAGAGGGGAGGCCCGCAAGGGCTTCCCTTCCTTGCTTTACGGAACATTTCTGATTGAGTTCTTCCGGCATGAATACAGAACACCGCAAACTCCTGCCTGGCACCGTGCTTGACTACTTCGACACCCGCGAGGCAATCGAAGCGATCCAGCCGGGCGCCTACGACACGCTGCCCTATACTTCCCGCGTGCTGGCCGAACAGCTGGTGCGTCGCTGCGAGCCGGCGATGCTGACCGATTCGCTGAAACAGATCATCGAGCGCAAGCGCGACCTAGACTTTCCCTGGTACCCGGCCCGCGTGGTCTGCCACGACATTCTCGGCCAGACCGCGCTGGTGGACCTGGCCGGTCTGCGCGATGCGATCGCGGAGCAGGGCGGTGATCCAGCCAAGGTCAACCCGGTGGTGCCGACCCAACTGATCGTCGATCACTCGTTGGCGGTGGAACATGCCGGCTTCGATCCGGATGCCTTCGAGAAGAACCGTGCGGTGGAAGAGCGTCGCAACGAAGACCGCTTCCACTTCATCGAGTGGACCAAGACTGCATTCAAGAACGTCGATGTGATCCCGGCCGGCAACGGCATCATGCACCAGATCAACTTGGAGAAGATGAGCCCGGTAATCCAGGCGCGCGGCGGCGTCGCCTTCCCGGATACCTGCGTCGGCACCGATTCCCACACCCCTCACGTCGATGCCCTGGGCGTGATCGCCGTCGGTGTCGGCGGCCTGGAAGCCGAGACCGTCATGCTCGGCCGCCCCTCCATGATGCGCCTGCCCGATATCGTCGGCGTCCGGTTGACCGGCAAGCGTCAGCCCGGTATCACCGCTACCGATATTGTCCTGGCGCTGACCGAGTTCCTGCGCAACGAGCGCGTGGTCGGGGCCTGGGTGGAGTTCTTCGGCGAAGGTGCCGACAGCCTGTCCATCGGCGACCGCGCCACCATCTCCAACATGTGCCCCGAGTATGGCGCCACGGCGGCGATGTTCTATATCGATCAGCAGACCATCGATTACCTCAAACTCACCGGTCGCGAGCCGGAGCAGGTGGCGCTAGTCGAGAATTACGCGAAAACCACCGGCCTCTGGGCCGATGCGCTGATCAGCGCCGAATACGAGCGCGTGCTGGAGTTCGATCTGTCGACCGTGGTGCGCAACCTGGCCGGCCCGTCCAACCCGCATCGCCGCCTGCCGACCAGTGCGCTGCAGGAGCGTGGTATCGCCAGCGACGCTCAACTGGCGGCTGCCCAGGCGGAAGAAGCCAAAGGCCTAATGCCCGATGGCGCGGTGATCATTGCCGCCATCACCAGCTGCACCAACACCTCCAACCCGCGTAACGTGGTCGCGGCCGGTCTGGTGGCGCAGAAGGCCAATGAACTGGGCCTGCTGCGCAAACCTTGGGTCAAGACATCCTTCGCGCCGGGCTCCAAAGTCGCCAAGTTGTACCTGGAAGAAGCCGGCCTGCTGCCGGAGCTGGAAAAGCTCGGCTTCGGCATCGTTGGCTACGCCTGCACCACCTGTAACGGCATGTCTGGTGCGCTGGACCCGAAAATCCAGCAGGAAATCATCGACCGCGACCTGTACGCCACGGCCGTATTGTCCGGCAACCGCAACTTCGACGGCCGCATCCATCCCTATGCCAAGCAGGCGTTCCTCGCCTCGCCGCCGCTGGTGGTCGCCTATGCCATCGCCGGCACCGTGCGCTTCGATATCGAGCAGGATGTGCTGGGCCATGACGCCCAAGGCAACCCTGTCACCCTCAAGCATCTGTGGCCGAGTGACGAGGAGATCGACGCCATCGTCGCAGCCTCGGTCAAGCCTGAGCAGTTCCATCAGGTCTACATTCCGATGTTTGACCTGGGCAATGTGGAAGAGGCCGAAAGCCCGCTGTACGACTGGCGCCCGATGTCCACCTACATCCGTCGTCCGCCCTATTGGCAGAAAGAGGGGGAAGGCGCGTTGGCCGGCGAGCGCACGCTCAAGGGCATGCGTCCGCTGGCGGTGCTGCCGGACAACATCACCACCGACCACCTATCGCCATCCAACGCCATCCTGTTGGATAGCGCCGCTGGCGAATACCTGCACAAGATGGGCCTGCCGGAAGAGGACTTCAATTCCTACGCGACTCACCGGGGCGACCACCTCACGGCGCAACGCGCCACCTTCGCCAATCCGCAGCTGGTCAATGAAATGGCCGTCGTCGATGGACAGGTGAAGAAGGGTTCGCTGGCGCGCGTCGAGCCGGAAGGCACCGTCATGCGCATGTGGGAAGCCATCGAAACCTACATGAACCGCAAGCAGCCGCTGATCATCGTCGCTGGCGCCGACTACGGTCAGGGTTCGTCCCGTGACTGGGCGGCCAAGGGCGTGCGCCTGGCGGGTGTGGAAGCCATCGTCGCCGAAGGCTTCGAGCGCATCCACCGGACCAACCTGGTGGGCATGGGCGTGTTGCCTCTGGAGTTCAAGCCGGGCACCGATCGCAAGACCCTGGGGATCGACGGCACCGAGACCTATGACGTGATCGGCGAGCGTACGCCGCGCGCAACGCTGACGCTGGTCGTCCGCCGGCAGAACGGCGAAACACTCGAAGTGCCGGTGACCTGCCGTCTGGATACCGCCGACGAAGTGTCGGTCTACGATGCGGGAGGCGTGCTGCAGCGCTTTGCCAAGGATTTCCTCGGACAGGCCTGAGCGCGTTTTCGCTGATCGATCTGCCTGCTGCTGACGACAGCAGGCAGGTCGGTCTGGCAGAGACCGCATTCCATTCCCGTTGCCGCCGTCTGGCGGCAACGTTTCATGAGGACTCTCTTTATGGCTTGTGCGCCCCAAATCAAGATTCCCGCTACCTATATGCGTGGCGGCACCAGCAAGGGTGTGTTTTTCCGCCTGCAGGACCTTCCCGAGCGCTGCCAGGTTCCAGGCGAGGCCCGCGACAAGCTGTTCATGCGCGTGATTGGCGGGCCCGATCCCTATGCTGCACACATCGACGGCATGGGCGGCGCCACCTCCAGCACCAGCAAGTGCGTCATCCTCTCGAAAAGCAACCAGCCCGATCACGACGTGGATTACCTCTACGGCCAGGTTTCCATCGACAAGGCGTTCGTCGATTGGAGTGGTAACTGCGGCAATCTGTCTACCGGTGCCGGCGCCTTCGCCATTCATGCCGGACTGATCGATCCGACGCGCATTCCCGAGAACGGCACCTGCGTGGTTCGCATCTGGCAGGCCAATATCCAGAAGACCATCATCGCCCATGTGCCGGTCAGTAATGGCCAGGTGCAGGAAACCGGCGATTTCGAGCTGGACGGCGTGACCTTCCCGGCGGCGGAAATCGTGCTCGAATTTCTCGACCCGTCCGATGATGGCGAGGAGGGCGGCTCTATGTTCCCCACCGGCAACCTGGTAGACGAACTAGATGTGCCGGGCATCGGCGCGTTGAAGGCGACCATGATCAGCGCCGGTATCCCCACTGTGTTCGTCAATGCCGAGGACATTGGCTATCAGGGCACGGAGCTGCGCGAGGATATCAACGGCAACCCCGAGGCGCTGGCGCGTCTGGAGGCCATCCGCGTGGCCGGTGCGTTGCGCATGGGGCTAATCAAGACGGCGGAGGAAGCGCTGACCCGCCAGCACACGCCGAAGGTCGCCTTCGTTTCCAAGCCGAAAACCTACGTGGCTTCTAGCGGCAAGACCATCGAGGCCGGCGAAGTGGACCTGTTAGTCCGGGCATTGTCCATGGGCAAGCTGCACCACGCGATGATGGGCACCTGTGCGGTCGCGATCGGCACGGCGGCAGCGGTTCCGGGTACGTTGGTCAATCTGGCGGCCGGTGGCGGTGATCGCGAGGCGGTGCGCTTCGGCCATCCATCCGGCACCCTGCGGGTCGGCGCCGAGGCGAAGCAGGTAGATGGCCAATGGACAGTGACCAAAGCAATCATGAGCCGCAGCGCTCGCATCCTGATGGAGGGTTGGGTGCGCGTACCGGGCGACTGCTTCTGAGCCGAGCCACTTTGGCTAGAAAGCCGAAAGTATTCCGCCGACGCAGGCTGTTGGGTCGAGCCTCGGCGGGATGAAAGAGGGGGGGGGGCTAGCTTCGCGTTATCCGCCAGTCCTACCTTCTGCTTCCAGAAGGACTCGCTCAAAAAAATGCTATCGGTTGCACCTATCGGGCTTTTTGTTGTCTAGCGAAGCGGTGCTTATTTCAGTCTGCGCTCGACGCCTTTTTCCACGAGGATCTTGGCGGATATTTCTTCAACGGAGAAATGCGTGGAATTGATGTAATTGATGTTCTCGCGGCGGAACAAATTTTCCACCTCGCGTACTTCGAATTCGCACTGAGCGAAACTCGCATAGCGGCTGTTGGGTTTGCGTTCGTTGCGAATGGCGGTGAGGCGGTCCGGGTCGATGGTGAGGCCGAAAAGCTTGTCCCGGTGAGTTTTCAAAGCGGTCGGTAGTTGCAGGCGCTCCATGTCGTCTTCGGTCAGCGGGTAGTTGGCTGCCCGGATGCCGTACTGCATTGCCATATACAGGCAGGTCGGGGTTTTGCCACACCGGGAGACGCCGACCAGAATCAGGTCCGCTTTGTCGTAGTAATGGGTGCGGGCGCCGTCATCGTTATCCAGAGCGAAATTGACCGCGTCGATTCGCTCCATGTAGTTGGCGTTATGGCTGATCGAATGGGATTTGCCGACCGAATAGGAGGAACGTGACATCAGTTCATGTTCCAGCGGAGCAAGGAAAGACGAAAAGATGTCGATCATGAAGCCATTGGACTCGGCCAGGATGTCGCGAATTTCCTGGTTCACCAGCGTATCGAATATGATCGGGCGCGCGCCGTCGCTTTCCGCCGCTTTATTGATTTGCTGTACCATCAGCCGCGCTTTGTCGGCGGTATCTATGTACGGCCGAGTCAGCTTGGTGAAGCTGATGTTCTCGAACTGTGCCAGCAGGCTCTGGCCAAGTGTTTCGGCCGTAATGCCGGTACCGTCGGATATGAAGAATGCAGTTCGTTTCATTGCACCTGGGGCCTTAAGTCAAGAACGGTTCTCAGCTATAGTAGCCCCCTTCGCCGAGCCACAAGTGGCGGGCATTGTCACCCATTTTGCAGGGGCAGGCCACCGGATCGCGGATGGAGCCGACCGAGTTTCCAACACAATGTGGAGAGAGCACCTTGGTAGAGTACGTAGTTTCCCTCGATAAGCTCGGCAATCATGACGTTGAGCGTGTAGGGGGCAAGAACGCCTCCCTAGGCGAGATGATCAGCAACCTTGCTGGCGCGGGCGTTTCGGTACCTGGTGGTTTCGCCACTACGGCACAGGCCTATCGTGACTTCATGGAACTCAGCGGCCTGAACGAGCAGATCCATGCGCTCCTCGATGCGCTGGACGTAGACGACGTGAATGCACTGGCCAAGGCCGGTGCTCAGATTCGCGGCTGGGTCATGGAGGCTGAATTCCCTCAGCAGCTGGATGCCGATATCCGCGCAGCCTTCGCCGAGATGTCCGCGGGTAACGACAATCTGGCGGTAGCGGTGCGCTCTTCGGCAACTGCGGAAGACTTGCCCGATGCATCTTTCGCCGGTCAGCAGGAAACTTTCCTCAATATTCGTGGCGTGGATAACGTGATCCGCGCTGCCAAGGAAGTGTTCGCCTCCCTGTTCAATGACCGTGCCATTGCCTATCGCGTGCACCAGGGCTTCGACCACAAGCTGGTCGCCCTGTCCGCCGGCGTGCAGCGCATGGTGCGCTCCGAAACCGGTACTGCTGGCGTGATGTTCACGCTGGACACCGAGTCCGGCTTCCGCGATGTGGTGTTCATCACTGGCGCCTATGGCCTGGGCGAGACCGTCGTACAGGGCGCGGTAAACCCCGACGAATTCTACGTGCACAAGCACACCCTCGAAGCGGGCCGTCCGGCAATCTTGCGCCGTAATCTCGGTAGCAAGGCGATCAAGATGATCTACGGCGAAGAAGCCAGCGCCGGCAAGTCGGTCAAGACCGTCGATGTCGATCAGGCCGAACGCATGCGTTTCTGTCTCACAGACGAAGAAGTCAGCAACCTGGCCCGCCAGGCGATGATCATCGAGAAACACTACGGTCGCCCGATGGATATCGAGTGGGCCAAGGATGGTGATGATGGCCAGCTTTACATCGTCCAAGCGCGCCCCGAGACCGTGAAAAGCCGCACCAGCGCCAACGTCATGGAGCGTTACCTGCTCAAGGAAAAAGGCACTGTGCTGGTCGAAGGCCGCGCCATCGGCCAGCGCATCGGCGCAGGTCCGGTGAAGATCATTCGCGACGTCTCGGAAATGGACAAGGTTCAGCCGGGCGATGTTCTTGTATCGGACATGACCGATCCCGATTGGGAACCGGTGATGAAGCGCGCCAGTGCTATCGTCACTAACCGCGGCGGTCGTACCTGCCACGCGGCGATCATCGCGCGTGAGTTGGGCATCCCGGCTGTCGTGGGTTGCGGCAATGCCACCGAGCTGCTGAAGGACGGTCAGCGCGTCACCGTCACCTGCGCCGAAGGCGACACCGGCCTGATCTTCGAAGGCGAATTGGGCTTCGATATCCGTCAGAACTCCATCGACGCCATGCCGGAACTGCCGTTCAAGATCATGATGAACGTCGGCAACCCGGATCGCGCATTCGACTTCGCTCAGTTGCCGAACGAGGGCGTGGGCCTGGCCCGCCTGGAATTCATCATTAACCGCATGATCGGTGTGCACCCCAAAGCGCTGCTGAATTTCGACGGCCTGCCGAGCGATGTGAAAAACAGCGTCGAGAAGCGCATCGCCGGTTATGGCGACCCGGTCGACTTCTATGTCGAGAAGCTGGTCGAGGGCGTGAGTACGCTGGCTGCAGCGTTCTGGCCGAAGAAGGTCATCGTGCGGCTGTCAGACTTCAAGTCCAACGAATACGCCAACCTGATCGGCGGGAAACTGTACGAGCCGGAAGAAGAGAACCCAATGCTCGGCTTCCGTGGCGCCTCGCGTTATATCAGCGAATCCTTCCGCGACTGCTTCGAGCTCGAATGCCGGGCGATGAAGAAGGTCCGCGACGTCATGGGGCTGACCAACGTCGAGCTGATGGTGCCTTTCGTACGTACGCTTGGCGAGGCCTCGCAGGTCATCGACATTCTCGGCCAGTTCGGCCTCAAGCGCGGTGAGAATGGTCTGCGCATCATCATGATGTGCGAACTGCCTTCCAACGCGCTGTTGGCCGACGAGTTCCTGGAGTTCTTCGATGGTTTCTCCATCGGCTCCAATGACATGACCCAGCTCGCGCTCGGCCTTGATCGTGACTCCGGCATCATTGCTCATCTGTTCGACGAGCGTAATCCTGCCGTGAAGAAGTTGCTGGCCAGCGCCATCCAGGCGTGCAACAAGGCGGGCAAATACATCGGAATCTGCGGGCAGGGTCCATCGGATCATCCAGATCTAGCCAAGTGGCTGATGGAACAGGGCATCGAAAGCGTATCCCTGAATCCGGACTCCGTGCTAGACACCTGGTTCTTCCTGGCCGATGCCGAAATCGGCTGATAAGGGGCTGGAACGAAAGGGCGGATATTCCGCCCTTTTCTATGCGCAATATCTTATTTGGCGGCTTGTTGAATCGCGGTTTTGCTTGGTCCGCTTCGCTAGGTTCACGATGAGCGGAACGCCGACTAAACCAAGATGGTTTCAAAGGTGAGAGGAGATTCCCATGCAATATGTCACGCCTGATCTATGCGATGCCTACCCTGACTTGATTCAGGTGGTAGAGCCGATCTTCAGCAACTTTGGCGGTCGCGACTCCTTTGGTGGCCAGATCGTCACGGTCAAGTGCTTCGAGGACAACTCCGTGGTCAAGGAGCAGGTCGAGCTCGATGGCACCGGCAAGGTGATGGTGGTCGATGGTGGTGGCTCGCTGCGCTGCGCCTTGCTGGGCGACATGCTCGCCGAGAAGGCTGCACGTAACGGCTGGCACGGCTTGGTCATCTACGGGTGCATTCGCGACGTGGATATCGTTGCGCAAACCGATCTCGGCGTGCAGGCACTGGCCAGCCATCCGTTGAAGAGCAACAAGCGTGGTGTCGGTGAATTGAATATCCCGGTGACCTTCTGCGGCGTGACCTTTCGTCCTGGTGAATACCTCTATGCCGACAACAACGGCATTGTCGTCTCGCCTGAAGAGTTGAAGATGCCCGAGTGAACCGAACATCCGGTTATGCCGTAATGCTGTTTACGTTAATGGAGCGGCTTTACGGTTACCGGTTAACGTTACCGAGTCTTTGAAACGCGGCCGTCCAGGCTTTGCAGGCCTGGGCGGTTTTTGTACATCTCTCCGCAGCAACTCCTTTGCCGCAGTGATCGCTTCCCCGCTGACAAGGTTTTTTGAACAGATAGCAATTACTGCCGTTCTGGCTTGTACGAGTCAGGCTCAGCAGTCAATCCGCGTTCAGAAAATCACAGTCCTGTCAGGTGCGCCTCTATGTTCCCAAACTCACCACTCTTTGCAGATACCGTTTAACCGGGTCGGGGGTCTGCAATGCTCTGACTAAAGTACCCAGATCGGCGCGAATAGATTACCCAGGCCGGACCATCGCTGTTGGTAAGGCAAAAAAAATCCGATGCCAAAGCTTGGCATCGGATTTCGAGGAGACCCGGCATTGGCTAATGCGTAAGTGAGGCAGCATTTAGCCAGCGCGGGCTTTTTCCATCTTTACAGCGTCAGACAGCGACTACGTCGATCCTTGCCTTGGCCGCAGATTCGCGGAACTCGGCGATCTGATCGAAGCTCAGGTAGCGGTAGACGTCCGCTGCCATGGTGTCGATCTGAGCGGCGTAGACCAAGTATTCCTCAACAGTCGGCAGGCGGCCGAGAATCGAAGCGACCGCCGCCAGTTCGGCGGAAGCCAGGTATACGTTGGTCGCATCGCCCAGGCGGTTCGGGAAGTTACGGGTCGAAGTGGAGACCACGGTCGAGCCGGTTTCTACCCGTGCCTGGTTGCCCATGCATAGCGAGCAGCCCGGCATTTCCAGACGCGCACCGGCGCGACCGTAGATGCCGTAATAGCCTTCCTCGGTCAACTGATGCTGGTCCATCTTGGTCGGCGGCGACAGCCACAGACGAGTCGGCAGCGAGCCTTCGACCTTGTCCAGCAGTTTGCCGGCGGCACGGAAGTGACCGATGTTGGTCATGCAGGAGCCGATGAAGACTTCGTCGATCTTCTCGCCCTGTACGCTGGAAAGCAGACGGGCATCGTCCGGGTCGTTCGGAGCGCAGAGAACCGGCTCGGTGACTTCGGACAGATCGATTTCGATAACTTCAGCGTATTCGGCGTCGGCATCGGCAGCAAGCAGCTCCGGCTTGGCCAGCCAGGCTTCCATCGCCTGAGCGCGGCGCTCGAGGGTACGCGCATCTCCGTAACCTTCGCTGATCATCCAGCGCAGCAGGGTGATGTTCGACTGCAGGTACTCGGCAATTGCGCCTTCCGGCAGCTTGATGGTGCAGCCTGCAGCGGAGCGTTCGGCGGAGGCGTCAGATAGCTCGAACGCTTGCTCGACGGTCAGGTCGTTCAGACCTTCGATTTCGAGGATGCGGCCAGAGAAAATGTTCTTCTTGCCCTTCTTCTCGACGGTCAGCAGACCTTTCTGAATCGCGTAGTAGGGGATGGCATGAACCAGGTCACGCAGCGTGATGCCAGGCTGCATCTTGCCCTTGAAGCGAACCAGTACCGACTCCGGCATGTCCAGCGGCATGACACCAGTGGCGGCGGCGAACGCGACCAGACCGGAACCGGCCGGGAAGGAGATGCCCATCGGGAAGCGGGTGTGCGAGTCACCGCCGGTACCTACGGTGTCCGGCAGCAGCATGCGGTTCAGCCAGCTGTGGATGATGCCGTCACCCGGACGCAGGGAAACACCGCCGCGGGTCATGATGAAGTCCGGCAGGGTGTGATGCGTGGTAACGTCGATCGGCTTCGGATAAGCGGCAGTGTGGCAGAAGGACTGCATCACCAGGTCGGCCGAGAAGCCCAGGCAAGCCAGGTCCTTCAGCTCGTCGCGAGTCATCGGGCCGGTGGTGTCCTGAGAGCCGACGGTAGTCATCTTCGGTTCGCAGTAGGTGCCCGGACGGACGCCTTTGCCTTCCGGCAGACCGCAGGCGCGGCCAACCATCTTCTGCGCGAGGGTGAAACCCTTGCTGCTCTCGGCGGGGGCCTCCGGCTTCTTGAACAGATCCGATGGACCCATGCTCAGTTCGGCGCGGGCTTTTTCGGTCAGGCCGCGGCCGATGATCAGCGGAATACGGCCGCCGGCGCGCACTTCGTCGAGCAGAACGTCGGTCTTCAGTTCGAAGGTGGTAACCAGCTCATCGCTATCGTGGCGGCGAACTTCACCCTTGTACGGGTAAACGTCGATCACGTCGCCCATGGCCAGATCGGAGCAGTCGAACTCGATCGGCAGTGCACCGGCGTCTTCCATGGTGTTGTAGAAGATCGGGGCGATCTTGGTGCCGAAGCAGAAGCCACCTGCACGCTTGTTCGGTACGTTCGGGATGTCGTCGCCGAAGAACCACAGCACCGAGTTGGTAGCCGATTTACGCGAAGAACCAGTACCCACCACGTCGCCGACATAGGCGACCGGGAAGCCTTTGGTCTTCAGCTCTTCCATCTGCTTGAGCGGACCAACCGAGCCGGGAACGTCGGGGTTGATACCGTCGCGGGCCATTTTCAGCATGGCCAGGGCATGCAATGGGATGTCCGGACGCGACCAGGCGTCAGGCGCTGGCGACAAGTCATCGGTGTTGGTTTCGCCGGTCACCTTGAACACGGTCAGGGTGATTTTTTCGGCAACCGGGGCGCGGTTCTTGAACCACTCGCCCTCGGCCCAGGACTGCATTACGGCCTTGGCGTTGGCATTGCCGGCCTTGGCTTTCTCGGCCACGTCATGGAAGGCATCGAACATCAGCAGGGTGTGCTTCAGTTGCGCTGCGGTGGTATCGGACAGTTCAGGATCGTCCAGAAGGTCGACCAGCGTGACGATGTTGTAACCGCCTTGCATGGTTCCCAGCAGCTCGACGGCATGCTGCTTGCTGATCAGTGGTGAAGCGGCTTCGCCCTTGGCGATAGCGGCCAGGAAGCCAGCCTTGACGTAGGCTGCTTCGTCCACGCCCGCAGGGACGCGGTTGGTGATCAGATCGAGGAGAAATTGTTCTTCGCCGGCTGGCGGGTTTTTCAGAAGTTCGACCAGGCCTGCGGTCTGCTCGGCGTTCAGCGGCTGGGGCACGACGCCCTGGGCGGCACGCTCTTCTACGTGTTTGCGATAGGCTTCAAGCACAGTTATATACCCTCATCATTGGTCCCTTGGGTGTCTCGGGACGCGCATCCGGAAGCTGTTTTCAAAGTTTTACGCCGGCGGCGTGACAGGTGCGCAGGAGAGAGGGATCTGCGCACCCGACGGATGACCGGTTCAACTGTGCTCGTGACGCTTTGAAAACAGCTTCGTACGGATTGTGGCGCCGAAAACGGCGGAGCGATTCTACTGGAATGGGTCCGTAAAGTTAAGTGAAACGCCATGGCGCCCGAATATTGAGGGTTCTGTCGAGCGTTCGCGAAAGCCTGCTGGAGCGCCGGGCGGCGCGGGGTACACGGCCAGAAAAGAGGCGCTGCAGTGGATTCATTCGTGACCTGGCTTGGACAAAAGTCTAAGATGCGGCGCTGTTCATCGACTCACCCTCGCTATGTCCAACCAGCGCATCAAAACCCCTTGTGTGGGTCTCTGTTCCACTGTTTATGGTGATCTCGTCTGCCGTGGCTGCAAGCGCTTCCACCATGAGGTGGTGAGTTGGAATGCCTATGACGAGGAGAGCAAGCGCTCCGTCTGGCGGCGTTTGGAGCTGCTCCTGGCGCAAGTGATGGCCGCCAAGCTTGAGATCTTCGATGCCGATTTACTTCGCCGCCAGTTGGAAAGCCGGCAGATCCGCTTCGTCGCGGAGCAGTCGCCGTATTGCTGGGCTTATCAGCTTATCGCTCGAGGCGCACGGGTTATTCAGCAGCTCGATGCTTATGGAGTCGTGTTGCTGCCGGAGTTTCGCGAGTGGGCACTTCCCGAACTTCGCGACGCCATCGATCGGGAGTTTTTTCTGCTCTCCGAGGCGCATTACCAGCGCTATATCGCGCCTCGGTTTCTCAACGATACGGCTGAATGAGTTTCTGGCTTCACCGGAAGCGCGGCAGTATTCCGCCCGGGTGAATATGAATCAGCGATGGGCTACCAGCTCCTCGAGGTGGCCAATGATGTCTTCCGGTTTGAGAACCAGCACGTCGCTTTCCAGCGTATCGAGTACCACCTCGGCGGTATTGCCCATCAACGCGCCGGAAAAACCGGTGCGGGCAACCGTGCCGATGACCGTCACGACGGCCTGAATTTGATGGCAGACGCGTGGGATCAGCGCATCCGCAGGGCCTTCCTCGATATGCAGCTGCCCATCGGGGATGCCGTAGTCGGCCTGGAATTGCTTGCAAGCGCTGCGATAGCGTGCCTCGATAGTTTCTTTCAGTTGAAAAGCCGGATCGGCTGCCGACAGCATCGGCGAAGGATGGGCGCTGATGACATGCAAATTGCCTTCGGCAAGCGCGGCGATCTGGTAACCATGATTGATGATGCTCGAGTGCAACGTACGGTGTTCGATGTCGGCGTTACCGACGTCCACCGCGGCGAGAATATTGCCGCCGGTCCAGGGTGCCTCGGTTTTGACCATCAGCACGGGACAAGGGCAGTAGCGCAGCAGCTTCCAGTCATCGGGCGTCAGCAAGGCGCGCTTCAGTGGGTTGTCGGGCACGTGTTGCTTGATCACCAGACCGCAGCCTTCAGCTTGTTGCACCGTGACGATCGTGTGATGCAGGTTGTCATGCCAGGCTTGCTGCGTGGTAACGGTGTGCCCTTGCTCCTCCAGTTCTGTGCGGATTTTGGCGAGGTAGGCGTTGTGATCCTGCTTGGTATCGCAGACGAGCAGACGCAACTCCGATTGGCTGACGCTGGAAATGAGGCGCGCCCGCTTCAAAGCCAGGTTTTTAGGAAGTTTCGGGTCAATTATCACAAGGATACGGCGTATGGCTTGCATGATCGGCTCCGTTTCCAATATCGGTTGAACTCACTATAGACAACGCAAGCGCGCCGGCTACTGATCCATATCAAGCAGCTCTGGCTGTCTGGCGTTGGCTTCGTATAATGCGCCGCTGGCGGCAGCGCTGACGTCGATCGCCGCATCCATCACTTTTTTGCGAATACCAAGACCTCACCATGCTCCCCGAATTGAACGAATTTCTTGGCTGTGCCACTCCGACCGCCTGGGTCGAGTTTGCGCTGCAGAACCAGGACGTGATGCTCATCGATCACGGCAACTGCGAGAAGAAAGCTGCCGGGGCCGCTTTTCAGCTTATGTTCCGGTATGTCGACAAGCCTGATCTGCAAAACAAGATGTCGCGTTTGGCTAGAGAGGAACTGCGGCACTTCGAGCAGGTGCTTTCCATTATTCGCAAGCGCGACATTGGTCTGCGAAACATCGGCTCGTCACGCTATGCGGCGGGTCTGCGGGAGTTGGTGCGTAATCACGAGCCCTATCGACTGACCGATACGCTGGTGATCGGGGCGTTCATCGAGGCCCGCTCGTGCGAGCGTTTCGCGATGCTGGTGCCGCATCTGGACGAGGAGCTCGGCAAGTTCTATCACGGCCTGCTCAAGTCAGAAGCGCGGCATTTTCAGGATTATCTGAAGCTGGCTTATCTGTACGGTGACGCCGCCGATATCGACGCGACCATCGTCCGAGTGCGGGCGCGTGAGCGCGAATTGATTGAAAGCGTCGACACTGAGTTTCGCTTCCATAGCGGCGTTCCGGTCGCCGGCTGAGCGGCTCAGCTCAGTTCGAACGGCGCCTGATGAACGCCTGATTCATCGATCTGTAGCGCCCAACCTTGTCGGTCCCAGTCGCCCAGCACGATGCGCGTAGCGGGTTGACCGGCAACCTGTAGCCTGTGGTTTGCTGGGCGGTGAGTATGGCCATGGATCAAGGTCCGGACGCCGTGACGCTGCATGACATCAATGACCTCATCAGGCGTGACGTCGACGATGTCGCTGGCTTTCATGCGCGTCTCTTCCTTGCTGCTCGAACGCAGTTTCTGCGCCAGCTTCTGGCGTTTGGCGAGCGGCAAATGGTGAAGGATGAACAGGCTGGCGGGATTACGCAGCCACCGTCGTAGCCGCATATAGCCTTCATCGCGCGTACAGAGGGTATCGCCGTGCATCAGCAAGACCCGTTGGCCGCCGAGCTCGGCAACGTGCGTATCAGGTAGCAATGTGCAGCCCGCCTCGCGACAGAACGCCTTGCCCATCATGAAGTCGCGATTGCCGTGCATCAGATAGATGCGGGTTCCGCTTTCGCTCAGGACGCGGAGGGCAGCGGCGATCTCGTGCTGATAGGGTGTCATACCGTCGTCGCCGACCCAGACCTCGAAAAAGTCACCGAGGATATAGAGCGCCTCGGCCTGGATTGCTCGAGTTTCGAGAAAACGAAGAAACGCCCGGGTGATGTCCGGGCGTTCTTCTTCGAGATGCAGATCTGAAATCAGCAGAATCAACGAGGCTTACTCGACGATCTCGGCTTTCTCGATGACCACGTCGTCCACCGGAACGTCCTGATGGCCGGACTTCATGGTGGTGGAAACGCCCTTGATCTTCTCGACCACGTCCATGCCTTCGACCACTTCACCGAATACTGCATAGCCCCAGCCCTGAACGGTCGGTGCGGTGTGATCCAGGAAGTCGTTGTCCTTTACGTTGATGAAGAACTGCGCGGACGCCGAATGCGGCTCCATGGTGCGCGCCATGGCCAACGTGCCGACCTTGTTGGAGAGCCCGTTGTTGGCTTCGTTCTTGATCTGTGCGCGGGTAGCTTTCTGCTTCATGCCCGGCTCGAACCCGCCGCCCTGGATCATGAAATTGCTGATCACGCGATGGAAGATGGTGCCGTCGTAGTGACCGCTCTTCACGTATTCCTTGAAGTTGGCCGTGGTTTCTGGGGCTTTGTCTTCGTACAGCTTGACGGTGATGACGCCGTGGTTGGTGTGGAGCTTGATCATTGGGAGTCGTCCTTATGAAGGGAATAAACCGCGCCGCGATAACAGGGCGGCGCGGCAACGGAGAAGGACCGCTGCTGCAGAGCGATGCGGCCGGGCGCTTTGCTCTGTCAGGGGGTTGACGGGTCCGCTATGATAAGCGCTTTGATTTGGCCGGCCTACCCTGAGCCGCGCACTCGCAGATCGTTAAGGACACCATGAGCAAGCCTGAGACTACCGCCGCCACCAATTTTCTCCGCCCGATCGTCCAGGCCGACCTGGATTCTGGCAAGCACGCCAGCATCGTCACGCGCTTTCCGCCCGAGCCCAACGGCTATTTGCACATTGGCCATGCCAAGTCGATCTGCCTGAACTTCGGTCTGGCTCAGGAATTCGGTGGCGTCTGCAACCTGCGTTTCGACGACACTAACCCGGCCAAGGAAGACCAGGAATATATCGACGCGATCAAGAGCGACGTGCAGTGGCTGGGCTTTCAATGGGCCGGCGAGGAGCATTATGCCTCTGATTACTTCGACCAGTTGCATGCATGGGCCGTCCATTTGATCGAGAGCGGCAAGGCTTATGTCTGCGATTTGACGTCCGAGCAGGCACGCGAATACCGCGGCAGCCTGACCGAACCGGGTAAGAACAGCCCGTTCCGTGAGCGCAGCGTCGAAGAGAACCTCGATCTGTTCGCACGCATGAAGGCCGGCGAATTCCCCGACGGCGCCCGTGCGCTGCGGGCGAGGATCGACATGGCCTCGCCGAACATGAACCTGCGCGACCCGATTCTCTACCGCATCCGCCACGCCCATCATCACCAGACCGGCGACAAGTGGTGTATCTACCCTAGCTATGACTTTACCCATGGCCAGTCGGACGCCATCGAGGGCATCACTCACTCGATCTGTACCTTGGAGTTCGAGGACCATCGTCCGCTCTACGAGTGGTTCCTGGAACAACTGCCGGTGCCGGCACAGCCGCGTCAGTACGAATTTGCCCGTCTTAACCTGAACTACACCATCACTAGCAAGCGCAAGCTCAAGCAACTGGTCGACGAGAAGCACGTGAGTGGCTGGGACGATCCACGCATGTCGACGCTGTCCGGCTTCCGTCGCCGTGGCTATACGCCGGCTTCGATCCGCAACTTCTGCGACATGATCGGCGTGAATCGCGCCGGTGGTGTGGTGGATATCGGCATGCTGGAGTTCGCCATCCGCGAAGACCTCGATGCCAACGCGGCGCGGGCCATGTGCGTGCTCAAGCCGTTGAAGGTAGTGATCACTAACTATCCCGAAGGCCAGGTCGAGAACCTCGAACTGCCGCGCCATCCCAAGCAAGACATGGGCGTGCGCATGCTGCCGTTCAGTCGCGAGATCTATATCGATGCCAGCGATTTCGAAGAAGTCCCACCGGCCGGCTTCAAGCGTCTGGTTCCCGGTGGCGAAGTGCGCCTACGCGGCAGTTACGTGATCCGCGCCGATGAGGCGATCAAGGATGCCGAGGGCAACGTTATCGAGCTGCGCTGTTCCTATGACGAGAACACCCTGGGCAAGAACCCCGAAGGCCGCAAGGTCAAGGGCGTGATCCACTGGGTACCGGCTGCGGAAAGCGTCGAGTGCGAGGTGCGACTGTACGACCGCCTGTTCCGCTCCGCCAATCCGGAGAAGTCCGTTGAAGGCGAAGGGCAGGGCGGCAGCTTCCTCGACAACATCAATCCCGAGTCGCTGGTGGTACTTGCAGGCTGCCGCGCCGAGCCGTCCTTGGCCAACGCGCAACCCGAGGAGCGCTTCCAATTCGAGCGCGAAGGCTACTTTGTCGCTGATCTCAAGGATTCGCAGCCCGGCAAGCCGGTGTTCAACCGGACTGTCACCCTGCGTGATTCCTGGGGGCAATAATGGCGCTGTCGATCTACAATACCCTGACCAAGGCCAAGGAACCGCTCAAGCCGCTGATCGATAACCAGGTACGCATGTACGTCTGTGGCATGACGGTCTATGACTTCTGCCACATCGGTCATGCGCGTGTGATGGTGGCCTTCGACGTGGTCTCGCGTTGGTTACGCCAGCGCGGGTACGAGCTGACCTACGTGCGTAACATCACCGATATCGACGACAAGATCATCCGTCGCGCTCAGGAAAACGGTGAAAGCTTCGAGGCGCTGACCGGTCGTATGGTCGCCGCGATGCATGAGGACGAGGCTCGGCTCAATGTGCTGCGCCCCGACCTCGAGCCGCGTGCCACCGAGCACATCGTCGGTATGCACGGCATGATCCAGACCCTGATTGACAAGGGCTTCGCCTACGCGCCGGGTAATGGCGATGTTTATTATCGGGTCGGTAAATTCGTCGGTTACGGCAAGCTCTCGCGGCGCAAGATCGAGGATTTGAAGATCGGTGCCCGTATCGAGGTCGACGAAGCCAAGGAAGATCCGCTGGATTTCGTGCTCTGGAAAGCAGCCAAGCCTGGCGAGCCGAGCTGGGATTCGCCTTGGGGCAAAGGCCGCCCGGGCTGGCACATCGAGTGCTCCGTTATGTCCACCTGCTGCCTGGGCGAGACCTTCGACATTCATGGCGGCGGCCCGGACCTGGTCTTCCCGCACCACGAAAACGAAATCGCCCAGAGCGAGGCGGCGACCGGCAAGCTCTACGCCAACGCCTGGATGCACGCTGGTGCGGTACGGGTGGACGGCGAGAAAATGTCCAAGTCCCTGGGCAACTTCTTCACCATTCGCGAAGTGTTGGAAAAGTATCAGCCGGAAGTGGTGCGCTATCTGCTGGTTTCTAGCCATTACCGCAGCCCGATTAACTATTCCGAAGACAGCCTTAAGGAAGCCAAGGGCGCGCTGGAACGTTTCTATAACGGCCTGAAAGGCTTGCCCGAAGCGGCGCCCGCAGGTGGTGAGGAGTTCGCCGAGCGCTTCAGCGCCGCGATGGACGATGACTTCAACTCGCCGGAAGCCTGCTCTGTGCTGTTCGAGATGATCCGAGAGGTCAACCGCCTGCGTGACACGGATTTGCAACCCGCTGCCGCTCTGGCTGCGCGCCTGAAAGAGCTGGCCTCCGTACTCGGCGTGCTGCAACTCGAGCCCGGAGCCTTCCTGCAGGCCGGCGCCGCAAGCAAAGTGGATGCGGCTGAAGTTGAAGCTTTGATCGCTGCGCGCCTGCAGGCTCGCGCCGAAAAGAACTGGCCCGAATCCGACCGCATTCGCGATCAGCTGACGGCCATGGACGTGGTGCTGGAAGACGGCAAGGGCGGAACGACCTGGCGTCTAAGTGAATAAGTTGCACACTCCATCGAGGCCGCCGCATGCGGCCTCTTTTGTTTCCGGTAAGCGAACAGAAGCTTTCGTCAGGTGCGGATAAACAGGGCTGGATTACCGATCCCTGTCGACCGGTAGGGCCAAGCGGCGTCCGCTTCAGCCTCGCGAACCGTCAGCCCTCCACAATCGATCAGGTACTTCCGGTGGGCTGAAGCCCACCCTACGTCGCTGAACTCGAAGCGGACAGGCAGCCGGGGCGGGGATTCGAGCGCCGGTGTTCTTGTCTGGACGGGGCGATCCCGCCAGGGTTCGCCTGAACGAGGTAGAAGTAGGACGGGCCGGGCGGCGTTCCGCTTCAGCCCACCGCAGCGAGGACGGAGCCTTGGAACATTGGTGGGCTAAAGCCCACCCTACGTCGGGCCGTACCGACTCAGGTCGTTGTAACGCACTATGCAGCGAACTTAACCTGGATAAAGACCCTCGGCGCGTAAGCGCTTGTAGAGAGTGTTGCGGCTGACGCCTAAATGCCGGGCGAGGTGCGAAACGTTGCCACGACAGGCTTCGAACTGTGAGCGCAGCGGCTGGTTCGTGGGTAACGAAAGCGAAGGCGCCATGCCGATAGAGTGGGTTGGCTCTGTTCTTCCGTTACTTTCGGCGCTTTCAATATCCACGAAGAAGTCGTCAGGCAAATGCTCCGGGCGGATTGGCTGATCGTCGGCCAGTACCAGGGCAACCTGAATGACGCTGCTCAGTTGGCGGATATTCCCCGGCCAAGGGTGACGTTCGAACAAGCGCTGCACTTCGGCGCTCAGTCCGGCCCATTGCCGAGGTTCTCGATGTTGTTCCCAGACGCGCTGGAAAAGCGCGAGCTTGTCGTGACGAGCACGCAAGGGCGGCAACTCCACGCTGAGGCCGCTGACGCGGTAAAACAGATCCTGGCGAAAGCGACCGCTATCGACGTCCTGGCGTAGCGAGCGGTTCGTGGCGCAGATCAGGCGAAAGTCGACCGGGAATGGTTCTCCGCCGCCGAGCGGTTGCACGCTACGGTCCTGCAGTACGCGCAACAGACGCGCCTGCAGGCTCATCGGCATGTCGCCGATCTCGTCGAGAAACAGCACGCCGCGATCCGCCTTGCGAATCAGGCCGAGACTGCCTTTCTGGTGGGCGCCGGTGAAGGCGCCTTTCTCGTAGCCGAAGAGTTCGGCTTCGATCAGCTCGTTGGGGATCGCGGCGCAGTTCACCGCGATCAAGGGCGCATCCGCTCGCGAGCTGGCTGCATGCAGTGCCTTGACCAGGACTTCCTTACCGACACCCGTTTCCCCCTGTACCAGAATCGGAACGTCCTTTTCGAGCATGAGCTGTGCCTGGCGGATCACCTTATGCACCTGCGGATCGCCTTGATCGATGCTGGTCAGATCGATCAACCGTTCCCGCCCCGACGTCGTACGGAAGTCCCGCGGCTGGATGCATGGTTTCTGTGGGCGCCGAACGATGCCATGGAAGCGGTGGCGACCCATGGCCCGCAGCAGCAGGGGCTGATCTTCCGGTTGATTGATCAGTTGCAACAGCGGCACGTCGAACAGCCTATCGATGCGGGGCCGCGTCAGCTCCATGCCGAGCAGGTTGTCGGCGCGCCGGTTGGCCGACACGATGAGCCCGGATTCATCGAATATCAGCAGCCCGGCCCACTGGCTGTCGAGATTGTCCTGTCCGGTATTGAAAGTCAGCTGAAAGTAGTCATCGTGGAACAGGTTGAGAATCAGCCGATTCTCAACCGACTGGCTCATCATCTTCACCATGCCGAGCGTGTGCGATGGCGGAAGGTAGCTGTCGCTGGACACATCGAGCACGGCGATCAGCTGGCGTTGCGCATCGAAGATCGGCGAAGCCGCACCGGACAGGTAGCGGTTGGCCTTGAGGAAGTGCTCGTCGCGTTGGATATGCACGGCCTGCCCACTGGCCAGCGCGGTGCCGATCGCGTTGGTCCCCGTGTCGCGCTCCATCCAGCTGGCGCCCGGCTTGAATCCGCGTTGCTGGGTTGGCTCGACGAAGCGCCGATCACCCCACGATTCAAGCAATTGGCCACCGCTGTCCGCCAGCAAAATCAGACAGCTCGAATTCGAAAGAATGTTTTCGTAGTAGGGCAGTACTTCACGTTGGGTGGTTTGTACCAGACTGCGTTGGCGCTCCAACAGGGCGTTCACTTCCTGCGTGGCCGGCTGACCGAAGCTTGGCGTGCTGAGCGGATTCAGCCCGTAGCGCTCGCAGCGGCTCCAGGAATCTTCGATCAGCGTCTGGTGTGCGATGGACTGGGCTGGGTCGGCCATGTTGCCCTCTGAAGATGCAAATTCTTGTTGTTATTCGCTACTGCCGTAGCGCGCATCTTGAACAGTTTTGTTCATTTCTACGCGCTGTCAATGTTCAAAAATGTTCAGTTTGAACACTTGAGAAAACAGCACTTTCACCTCAGACCCGGCCTAGAGCCACATGCAGCATTGGCACGGATATCGCTTCCTATCCTTCACAACAATTAGAAGGATGCAGCATGTCCCTCACGCTGGAACACGTCAGCAAGACCGTCGATGGCCACGTGCACATCGCTGACGCTTGCCTAAACTTCGAACCAGGCTCGTTCAACGTGCTGATCGGGCGAACGCTGTCGGGCAAGACCTCGCTGATGCGGCTCATGGCGGGGCTCGACAAACCGAGCAGCGGACGCATCCTGATGAACGGCGCCGACGTTACCGGCGTGCCGGTCCGCAAGCGGAACGTGTCGATGGTTTACCAGCAGTTCATCAACTACCCCACGCTGAGCGTGTTCGAAAACATCGCCTCTCCGTTGCGGCAGGCGGGTGCTGGCAAGGCAGAGATCGAGCGAAAGGTTCGTGAAACCGCCGAGATGCTGCACATCGAAAACTTTCTGCAGCGATACCCGTTGGAGCTTTCCGGGGGCCAGCAGCAGCGCACCGCCATGGCCCGGGCGCTAGTCAAGGACGCGGATCTGATCTTGTTCGATGAGCCGCTGGTCAATCTCGACTACAAGTTGCGCGAAGAGCTGCGGCAGGAAATGCGCGAGCTGTTCAAGACGCGCCGCAGCATTGCCGTTTATGCGACCACCGAGCCCAACGAGGCGCTGGCGCTGGGCGGAACGGCGACAGTCCTGCATGAAGGGCGCGTCATCCAGAGCGGTCCCACGTCGGAGGTCTATCACCGGCCAAGCCGGATGCTCAGCGCCGAACTGTTCTCGGAACCGCCGATCAACTTGCTGCCGGGGCGTATCGCCGCCAACGAGGTCAGCTTTCAGGACTGCATGCACTTTCCGCTCAATGCGGACCTGCGAACCCTGAGCGAGGGCGATTACCGCTTCGGCATACGGCCCAGCCATATCGGCCTGGTGCCGTCCAACGACGACGACCTGGAAGTCTCCGGCACGGTCGAGCTGGCTGAAATCAGCGGTTCGGAAAGCTTCCTTCATGTGCGCAATGAGCACCTCAGCCTGGTTCTGCACCTGCAGGGGGTACATGACTACCCGGTGGATTCGCCGATTCGCGTGTACATCCCAACCCACAAGTTGTTCGTGTTCGATGCTGCCGGCGAGCTGGCTCAGGCACCGGTCCGACGCGTCTGAAGGAGCACACCATGTCGGAGATTCGATTGCAGAACCTTGCCCACAGCTATAGCTCGCAGCCGCAAGGTGCGGCGGACTATGCGATTCGCGAGATGGACCATGTGTGGGAGCAGGGCGGTGCCTACGCGTTACTGGGGCCGTCCGGCTGCGGCAAGTCGACGTTGCTCAACATCATCTCCGGCTTGCTCAGTCCATCCGAGGGACAGGTGCTGTTCGACGCACGCGAGGTGAACAGAATGACACCCGAGCAGCGCAACATCGCCCAGGTTTTCCAGTTTCCGGTCGTCTACGACACCATGACCGTTTTCGACAACCTGGCCTTTCCGCTGCGCAATCAGGGCGTTTCGGAGGCGCGCGTGACCAGCAAGGTGCACGAGATCGCCGAGGTGCTCGACCTGCATCCGCTGCTCAAGCGCAAGGCCCGCAATCTCACTGCGGACGAGAAACAGAAGGTGTCCATGGGGCGCGGCCTGGTGCGCGATGACGTATCGGCGATTCTCTTCGACGAGCCGCTGACGGTCATCGACCCGCACCTGAAATGGAAGCTGCGTCGCAAGCTTAAGCAGATCCATGAGCAGTTCAATATCACCATGATCTACGTCACCCACGATCAGTTGGAGGCCTCGACCTTTGCCGACAAGATTGCCGTGATGCATGGCGGGCAGATCGTTCAGTTCGGTACGCCGAGAGAGTTGTTCGAGCGGCCACAGCACACTTTCGTCGGATTCTTCGTCGGCAGTCCGGGAATGAATCTGATCGAGGTGCGTGCCGAGGAGGGCGGTATTGGTTTCGGTGATTTGCATCTGCCGCTTTCCAGCGGATTGGCGGCGCGTTTGCCCGAGCTGGCGATGAGTCGACTGCAACTCGGTATTCGTCCGGAGTTCGTACAGGTTGGTGAGGAAACGGCTTCCGGCGGCATGCGGGCCGAGGTGGTGCGGGTGGAAGATCTGGGCACCTATAAAATTCTTACGCTTCGTCTGCAGGGACATCTGCTGAAGGCGCGTTTGCCGGAAGATCACCCCATCCCGAAAGGGCAGGCTTGGGTGAGCTTTCCCGCTCAGTGGCTGATGCTCTATGCCGACGACCGGCTGGTGGAGGCCAGGCCATGATCAAAATTCAGGATAACCGTGCCTGGTGGCTGGTGTTGCCAGTCTTTCTGCTGGTGGCTTTCAGCGCCATTCTGCCAATGATGACTGTGGTGAATTATTCGGTTCAGGACATCTTCGATTCCTCGACCCGGTTCTTCGTCGGTGCGGACTGGTATCGCCAAATCCTTCACGATCCTCGTCTGCATGACTCGCTGCTGCGGCAGTTCATCTTTTCCGGCTGTGTGCTGCTGATCGAAATTCCGCTGGGCATCGCGGTTGCGCTGACCATGCCGACTCGTGGTCGCTGGGCCTCGCTGTGCCTGATTCTGATGGCGATTCCGTTGTTGATCCCATGGAACGTGGTGGGCACGATCTGGCAGATTTTCGGCCGTGCGGACATCGGCCTGCTGGGCTACGGCCTTCGTGAGTTGGGCATCGACTACAACTATGCATCCAACACCCGCGATGCCTGGGTGACGGTGCTGGTCATGGATGTCTGGCACTGGACCTCGTTGGTCGCGCTGCTCTGCTATTCGGGCTTGCGGGCCATACCGGATGCCTATTACCAAGCGGCGCGCATCGACCGCGCCTCGGCCTGGGCCGTGTTCCGCTACATCCAGCTGCCCAAGCTCAAGAGCGTGCTGCTGATCGCCGTGATGCTGCGCTTCATGGACAGCTTCATGATCTATACCGAGCCCTTCGTACTCACCGGTGGCGGGCCGGGCAATGCCACAACCTTTCTCAGTCAGACGCTCACCAAGATGGCGGTGGGGCAGTTCGACCTTGGGCCGGCGGCGGCGTTCTCGCTGATCTACTTCCTGATCATCCTGTTGGTGTCCTGGCTGTTCTATACCGCCATGACCCACGGCGACCAGAAATGACGAGGGTCTGCTGAATGCATCTGCGCAAACGAATGGTATTGATCCTCTACATCGTTTTTCTGATGGTGCCGATCTACTGGCTGATCAACATGTCGTTCAAGAGCAACACCGAGATCCTGGGCGGCCTGACGCTTTGGCCTCGGGCTTTCACGCTGGACAACTACCGAGTGATCTTCACTGACCGTAGCTGGTACAGCGGCTACATCAATTCGCTGTACTACGTCTGCCTGAACACGGTCATTTCACTCACCGTGGCACTGCCGGCGGCCTATGCTTTTTCCCGCTTTCGCTTCCTCGGCGACAAACACCTGTTCTTCTGGCTGCTGACCAATCGCATGGCGCCGCCGGCGGTCTTTCTGCTGCCGTTCTTTCAGCTGTATTCGTCGATCGGGTTGTTCGATACGCATATCGCGGTAGCCCTGGCGCATTGCCTGTTCAACGTGCCGCTCGCGGTGTGGATTCTCGAGGGGTTCATGTCGGGTGTACCCAAGGAGATAGACGAAACCGCCTACATCGATGGCTACAGCTTTCCCAAATTCTTCGTGAAGATTTTCGTCCCGCTGATTGGCCCCGGCATTGGTGTAACGGCGTTCTTCTGCTTCATGTTTTCCTGGGTCGAACTGCTGCTGGCCCGCACGCTGACCTCGGTGGATGCCAAACCCATTGTCTCGGTGATGACGCGCACCGTCTCGGCTTCCGGGATCGACTGGGGCGTGCTGGCGGCCGCCGGGGTGCTGACGATCCTGCCGGGGATGCTGGTGATCTGGTTCGTCCGCAATCACGTCGCCAAGGGCTTCGCCCTCGGCCGGGTATAGGAGAATCACGTATGAACTGGATGGCCTGGACCACGCCGACCGCCGTATTTTTTGCCGTGATCGGCCTGACCCTTACATTGATGAGCGTCTGGGAACTGAAACGGCCTTGCGTTGCGCGCAAAGGTTTCCTGCCCATCGTCACCACGCGGGGCGATCGGTTGTTCATCGGACTTCTGGGCAGCGCCTATTGGCATCTTCTGCTGATAGGGCTGACCGACTGGAGCATCTGGATAGCGTCCGCGCTATCTCTCGTCTGGTTGTTTGCAGTGATGCGCTGGGGTTGAGCCGCGCGGCCCATCCCTCCGAAAAACCCAAAGGAGGTGTGTATGTTCGAGAATAAAAACAACACCCGACATTGCATGGCGCTCGCGGCCCTGCTGACGTTGTCCGGTACTGCAGGTACGGCATGGGGCGATGCCCAGGAGGAGGCGGCGAAGAAATGGATCGAGTCGGAATTCAATCCCTCGACCCTGTCGCCGGAACAACAGATGGAAGAGCTGCGATGGTTCATCAAGGCTGCCGAGCCGTTCCGCGGAATGGAGATCAACGTCGCGTCAGAGACCATTACCACACACGAATACGAGTCCAAGACCCTGGCGAAGGCGTTCAGCGAGATTACCGGGATCCGCCTGCGGCACGACTTGATGCAGGAAGGCGATGTCGTAGAGAAGCTGCAGACGCAAATGCAGTCCGGCAAGAACATCTACGACGGCTATATCAACGATTCCGACCTGATCGGCACGCATTTCCGCTATGGAAAAGCAGTCGCCATCAGCGACATGATCGAAGGCGAAGCCAAGGATTACACCTCGCCGACCCTTGATCTCGACGACTTCATCGGCATTTCGTTCACCACCGGCCCGGATGGCAAGATCTACCAGCTGCCCGTTCAGCAATTTGCCAACCTCTACTGGTTCCGTGCCGACTGGTTCGAGCGGGACGATCTGAAACAACAATTCAAGGAGCGCTATGGTTACGAGCTCGGCGTGCCGGTGAACTGGTCAGCTTATGAGGACATTGCTGAATTCTTCAGTAAGCACGTCAAGGAGATCGACGGCCAGCGCGTCTACGGCCACATGGATTACGGCAAGAAGGATCCGTCGCTGGGCTGGCGCTTCACCGATGCCTGGTTCTCCATGGCGGGCGCCGGTGATAAAGGGCTGCCGAACGGCTTGCCGGTGGACGAGTGGGGCATTCGCGTCGAAGATTGCCATCCGGTCGGCTCGAGCGTCGCTCGCGGCGGCGCCACCAACGGGCCGGCTGCGGTCTACGCGACGCAGAAATATGTCGACTGGATGCGCGAATACGCACCGCCGGAAGCTCAGGGCATGACCTTCTCCGAGTCCGGACCGGTACCGGCACAAGGCAACATTGCGCAGCAGATATTCTGGTACACCGCCTTCACCGCGGACATGACCAAGCCCGGCCTGCCGGTGGTCAACGAAGATGGCACGCCGAAATGGCGGATGGCGCCATCGCCGAAGGGGCCTTACTGGGAAGAGGGGATGAAGCTCGGGTATCAGGATGCTGGCGCCTGGACCTTCCTTGAATCGACACCCGAAAAGCGTCGTTTGGCGGCCTGGCTGTACGCGCAGTTCACCGTGTCGAAAACCGTGTCGCTGAAAAAAACCTTGGTCGGGCTAACGCCGATCCGGGAATCCGACATCAACTCCGATGCCATGACCGAAGCGGCGCCCAAGCTGGGCGGCCTGGTGGAGTTCTATCGTAGCCCGGCGCGCGTGCAGTGGACGCCAACCGGAACCAACGTACCGGATTACCCGCGTCTGGCTCAGCTCTGGTGGCAATACATCGCCGAAGCTGCCAGCGGTGACAAGACGCCTCAGGAAGCGCTGGATGGCCTTGCTGAGGCACAGGACACCATGATGGCGCGGCTGGAGCGTGCCAACGTACAGCCGAAGTGCGGGCCTAAGATGAACGAACCGCGCGACCCCGAATACTGGCTTAGCCAGCCTGGCTCGCCGAAACCCAAACTGGAAAACGAGAAGCCCCAGGGGCAGACCGTCAGTTACGAAGAGCTGATCAAATCCTGGAACCAGTAACGTTAAACCACGGGTAGCGGTTGGAAGCGACAATCAAACGGCACCCTAGGGTGCCGTTTGATTTGAGACGCCGAAGATATTTACACCATCTGGAGATCTCGCCGAACCTCTGAAGGATACGGCTCCTCTGATGGCCGGCGTGATCAGTCGTGCAGATGCTCCGCGGCATGCAGCGTGTTTTCCAAGAGGCAAGCGCGCGTCATGGGGCCAACTCCGCCGGGCACGGGTGTAATCCAGCTGGCGCGCTGCACCGCCACGTCGAACTCGACATCGCCGACCAGTTTGCCATCGGCCTGTCGGTTGATGCCGACATCGATGACGATGGCGCCTTCCTTGATCCATTCACCTTTCACCAGCCCAGTGATCCCCGTCGCGACCACGATCAGATCGGCGCGTTTGACGTGCTCGGCCAGGTCATGGGTGAAGCGGTGGGTGACGGTGGTCGTGCAGCCTGCCAGCAGCAACTCCAGTGCCATGGGACGACCGACGATATTGGACGCGCCTACAACCACCGCGTTGAGGCCGTGCAGGTCGACACCGGTGCTCTCCAGCAACGCCATGATGCCTTTCGGTGTGCATGGGCGGAGCAGGGGCATGCGCTGCGCGAGGCGGCCGATGTTATAGGGGTGGAAGCCATCCACATCCTTGTCGGGTCGAATGCGCTCGAGCAGTTGTGAGGCGTCCAGGTGCTTGGGCAACGGCAACTGCACGAGAATCCCGTCGATAAGCGGATCGTCATTGAGCTGATCGATGAGCTCCAGAAGTTCGCCCTGGCTGGTCGTCGCCGGCAGATCATGGGCAGTGGACTTGAATCCCACTTCCTCGCAGTCCTTGCGCTTGTGCGCGACATATACTTGCGAGGCCGGGTCCGAACCCACGAGGATCACTGCCAGCCCCGGAACCCTTAAGCCCTGCCGGGAGCGCTCGGCCACACGGCCGGCGATCTGCAGGCGGATATTGGCAGCAATCTGTTTACCGTCGATCAGTTTTGCGGTCATGACGCTTAATTAACCATCGAGAGGATTGAAAAAGGAGGCGCATTCTCGCACGGCGACACCGTCCGGCAAAGGCGATGCGGTGTCCTCTATCCGTAACTCCTTTACCTGCCTGAAATTTTTTCGGTTTAGCTGTTGACGGCCTGCGGACAGGCCATTAAGATTCGCCCCGCTTGTCGAGCACAGCTTGCTGCTGGGTAAGACAGCTTTTGAAGGGCAACCTTCATCGGCTGGAGCTTGAAGTCTGCGCTCAGATAGGATGCAGATAAAAGCGCCCGTAGCTCAGCTGGATAGAGCATCCGCCTTCTAAGCGGATGGTCGCAGGTTCGAGTCCTGCCGGGTGCGCCATTCCGGTCTCGGCACAAGCAATGCAATATGGTGGGCGTAGCTCAGTTGGTAGAGCACAGGATTGTGGCTCCTGCGGTCGTGGGTTCGAACCCCATCGTCCACCCCATATTCCGAAACGCCAGGCACAGCCTGGCGTTTTCGTTTGCAAGACTGCGGACGTGGTGAAATTGGTAGACACACCAGATTTAGGTTCTGGCGCCGCAAGGTGTGAGAGTTCGAGTCTCTCCGTCCGCACCATCTACAACGCTGAAAGCCCCGTAATTCGGGGCTTTCGCGTATCTGAGGCAGCGTAAAAGGGCGTTATTTGTTCCTCGCGCGTTCCCATGGAAAGAGAGACGGCAGACCAAAAAAACCAAGCCGGGTAAAACCGCGATTTGGTTGCGCGTTAGTGCCTCATTTCTCAGCGTATCACTAGAGTTTGTTCACCTCGAGTGCATTATTCCAGCTACCAGCAACTTCGATAGGCGCTTGCGTCAAGGCTGGGCCTATTGCTTGAGCTCGGAGGAAAAACTTACGTCGTCACGGCGCGCTGGCGTTGGTCCAGCACGCCGGCCCATGATCGAGCCGATACGAGCCTTGGTTGCAGCACTAGCTGTTAATCGGCTCGCCGAAACGACTTACTGACCCTGGGTCACGAAGGCCGAATTTCCAGTACCGTTTTGCATGATGAGCGCCGTTTCCTGAGTGACGCTGCTGGAGTTTCCGATTTGCACCAGCGATGCATAGTTCTCGGTGCCTGTCTGCTGGATGTCGCCGACACCGTAGTAACCCGTCTGGTCAACGTCGATGTCGTTGCGAGTACCGTTCTGGGCGATGGTCAGGCTGCTGCCGTCGAAGTCCTGACGAATGTCTACACGGTTGAAGTCGCCGGTGGAGGTCCCTTCTACCGTGGTCGAGCGACCGCCGTGCTGGGCGGTCAGCTCATTTCCCGTTCCGTCCTGGGTGAAGCTGAAGCTGCCGAAGCCGCTGCTTTCCGATACGTCGGCGATATTGCCCGTGCCGATCTGTACCAGGCGCACGTCGCCTGCGCTGTATCGACTGGCTTGCTGTGAGAGGTTGACCTCGTTACCGGTACCGTTCTGACTGATTGAGGAAAAAGCGCCGGAAAATGCGCCGTCCTGATGAAAGTTGATGGCGTTGGCAGTCCCGGTCTGGCTTATATAGGCAGTCGTGTTCCCGAACTGCTCGACCAGAGCGGTGTTGCCGTCGCCGGTCTGCTCCGCGTCGAGATGGTTGGCCGTCATTTGTTGAGTCACGTCGATAGAGTTGCCTTCACCGTTCTGGTAAATGTCCGAGACGCTGGCGGCCCCATCTATTTGCTCGACGTAGGCAAGATTCTGACTACCGATCTGCGAAAGGGTCACCGTATGGCCTACTTCCTCGTTAGTCTCCTGATAAACCGTGGCGAGGTTATAGTTGCCGTCCTGCGAAACGTTCGCTTGGCTGTTCATCCCATTCTGCTCGATCGTCGAGATGTTGCCTGCGCCGCGTTGCTCGCTAGAGGCTGACAATAGCGTCCCGCTCTGCAGTGTGTAGGAGACATTGGCGTCGCCATCCTGGAGTTGGGTGCTGTAATTGTCCGAACCGATCTGCTGCACCACATCGGCATAGTTATCGGTGCCGGTCTGGTCCTGTTGCGCGTCGTTGAGGGCTGCGGCCTGATTCGCAATCAGCAACGAGATGGCGCCTGCCAGTAAAGTTTTTGTTTTAAGCATTTCAGATTCCTTTTGAATGGGCGGGAGCCCGGCTTTTAACTGGCGCGTTCCCCGCTGGGAATAAGCCTCACGGGCTATACAGGCTGAACGGCGAATTAATCCCAAAACGAATCGTGCTGAAAGGTCTAGAAGCCGTGCTCGACCGAAAAAAAGGCCAGCGTTGTGCTTTGTATTTTGTTGGAATAAAAAGGCTGATCGTTCAGTTGTTAAGAAATGATGCGGAGAACCGCTCGAACTTTCCGCCTATGCACGGACCATAGCCATCGATACCACCGCGCGCTTCTACGAGCGCGCCACACGGAAAAAGAGGAAAAGCATGAACAGCAAGGTCGTATTCATCACCGGTGCCACATCAGGTTTTGGTCGCGCTACGGCTCGCCGTTTTGCTGAAGCAGGCTGGTCGCTGGTACTGACCGGTCGACGCTCGGAGCGACTAGAAGCACTGAAAAAAGAGTTGGCCAACAAGGTTCCGGTGCATGTTGCAACGCTTGATGTGCGCAAGAGCGAGGCGGTCAAGGACGTCGTCGCCGAACTGCCCGATGCCTTCCGTGCCGTGACTTGCCTGGTCAATAACGCAGGCTTGGCACTGGCTCCGGAACCTTCGCAGAAGACCGATCTGAACGATTGGCACACCATGATCGACACCAATATCACCGGCCTCGTAAACGTAACCCATGCGTTGCTGCCAACGTTGATCGAGACAGGAAAGGGCGCCAGCATCGTCAATATCGGATCCGTGGCAGGCCAATGGCCCTATCCCGGAAGTCATGTCTACGGTGCCAGCAAGGCATTCGTCCAGCAGTTCAGCTACAACCTGCGCTGTGACCTGATCGCCACGGGCGTGCGGGTCACCGACATCGCGCCTGGTATGGCCGAGACCGAGTTCACGCTGGTGCGGACCAAGGGCAATCAAGCGGCGTCCGACGCGCTTTACAGCACCACCACGCCATTGTCCGCTGAAGACATCGCTGACCAGATCTTCTATGTCGCTACGCTACCGGCGCATATCAATATCAACCGGTTGGAGATCATGCCGTCGCGGCAGGCCTGGGCGGGCTTTGCGATCGACCGCGACAAGTGAGTCGCAGCGACAAATAGAGTTGGCATGGCTGGGGCGAGCCTAGGCAGCGGACAAAGCCCACGCTTCGTTCCGGTTATGCCCGAGAGCAAATTTAGCGAGGAGTGGAGCGGGGTGCGCGACCGAGCGGTCAACGCCAGGACAGGCGCTGCGTCCGTAAGGACGTCAGCGACCCGGTATCCGACATACGGATGGATTAGTTCACCGCATCCTTCAGCGACTTGCCTGGCTTGAAGCCTGGCAGCTTGGCTGCGGAGATCTTGATCGTTGCGCCGGTCTGCGGATTGCGGCCGTCACGAGCGGCGCGCTCCTTGACAGCAAAGGTACCGAAGCCAACCAGCGTCACGCTGTCGCCGTTCTGCAGGGTATTGGTCACGCTTTCGGTAAAGGCGTCCAGTACGCGAGTGGCGGTGCTCTTAGGGACATCGGCGGAGGCTGCGATCGCTTCAATCAACTCGGCTTTATTCACGGGTGTGGCTCCAGATTGGATGGGGGGACAGTATAAGCAGCGTCTCGCTCTGTCGCCTGCGGCAAATTTCCTCTTTTTTAAAAATATCCCGCGCGGGCCGACAAATCCGCATGCTGCGGCTGATTCGAACGCTTCTGTCTGGACAGCGGCTTTTCGGCTTCGGTTCATTCATCTGCAGCCCGGCTATCGGCAGCGCCGATGACTTGCGGCTGTTGCAGAAGTGTGACTGGGTAGACGTCCGACCAGCGCGTTCAGGTAGATGTGTGGGGTATCGAGAGCTATTGCCGCAGTGCTTTCATCGCTCTTGCCAGGCTGGCGCGTGACAGCTCGCCTAGATGGCTGCCGACTTGCCGACCGTCTGCGTCGTAGAACAGCGTGGTCGGCAATGCTTGCGAGCCGACGTGCTGTCCAAGGCGACCACCGCTGTCGATCAGCACGTTGCGTAATCCAAAGTCGTGACTCTGCAGAAATTGCCTGATTTCGCCTTCACCTTCGCCCTGGTTGACGAACAGGAAGACCAGCTCATGGTTGTTCGTCTGTGCTTCTGCGAGTACCGGCATTTCACGGCGGCACGGCGGACACCAGGTGGCCCAAAGATTGATGACCATCGGCTTACCGCTGTAGTCGGCCAAGCTGACCGACCTGCCGTCTATGTCGTGCAGGGCTATCTCAGGCAGACGCGTCCCTCGTTCGAAGGCGTGCCAGCCAAAGCTGGCGAAGGTCCAGCTGGCGAGTCCTACCACCAAGGCGAGGCCCAATGGTTTGCGCAGTTCTCGGTCACGCCATATCAGCCAACCACCGGCCAGTAATGCGGCTCCGATACCCGGCCAGGCGATGAAGCCGCCGTCGCGGATATCCAGTACTCGCCACCAGGCGCCCGAAAAATCGTCGATGTAGACCGCTACGAAGGACAGGCGCGCGACCAGCACAGCCAGCAGCATAAGCCGGAATATCTGTCGCTCGGGGTTCCGCCCGTGCGGTCGGCCCGTCCACCAGCCGGTCAGCGTCGCCAGTAACAAACAGCCGACCAATATCAGATGTTGTATGCCGATCGTCAGCGGGCCCAGGCTCAGGGTAAGCATCTGTCTCGATCCTTTGCGTTGGTTGGTTTCGAATAGGGTCGCACTTTACCTGTCATGTCAGGCGGCTCTGTGTTCGACAGGTCGCCGGATGTTGCAGAAAGACGTATTCAGTCGGCGTGGCTCTGTGGGCGTAGCGATGCCATGCTAGAGGCCCGGCACTACCGTCCCGAGCCTGCATGAACAAGACCGATCTCCAAGCACTTATCATCGAAAAGCTGCAAGCCGATCTGACAATTGCCAAGGACGCGCTTAAGGCCTCTCACGAGGCGGCAACGCATGCCGAGAGCAAGGCGGAAAACAAGTACGACACTCGCGGGCTCGAGGCTGCTTATCTTGCTGACGGGCAGCGTCGCCGTGTGCATGAGATCGAGACGGCGCTGAGCCGCTATCGCAATCTTCCGGTGCGCTCGCAGGTCGATGAGCCGATCACGCTCGGCGCGCTGGTTTCGCTGGAGCAGGCCGGTATCGGGCGCTGGGTTTTCCTCGGCCCGGATGCCGCTGGGTTGAGAGTGGTTGTTGCAGAAGCAGAGGTACAGGTGATATCGCCGCGATCGCCGTTGGGCCACGCGTTGCTCGGGCGCTGCGATGGTGATGAGGTTGAAGTGCTCGTGGATGGGCGCCGCCAGCAATACGAAATCGTCGAGGTTCGTTAGTAGACTTTTGCCTGTCTCTCTTATGCTGGTTTTGTTACATAAATCAACTTGTTAAGCGCAATAGCTAAAGTACTTTCAATGGTTATAGTCATCACGTCATGGCCGTATAAGCCGGTGACTGATACCCCCTCTCGCTCCACCCCCTTCTTAAACCAGCCGCAACCGCCTTAGACCTAACCGCCAGCAAACCGTCTCTGCGTCCCGCGAACAGAAATAATTTGACGCATCTGTCACCGATGACTATCGTTGCCGCCGGCAAATGATAATCAATCACATTATTGTTATGTGGAGGTGGTGGTGAACGCATTGACTCGCGTCGCCTACGACGGACCAGGCGTGGGATACAAGTTCCCGCCGTCGTATCGATTTTATTCACCGGCAGGCGGTATCGAAGCCAGCGGTTGTTTCAAGGCGATAGACACGCCAGCCGAAGGCGCCGGGCCGGGCCTAGAGCATGACGTTCAGTGGGCCTTCGCCGAAGCGCAGGCAGCCGGTTTGAAGGATCCCGTGCTGGTTGGCGTGATTCCCTTCGACAAGCAGCAATCCTCCAGTCTGTTCATCCCGCGACACGTTTCCCATCTTCCTCCCGCATCACCTCCGACGGCAATTTGCGGGTTCGCCTGCGGCGCGGCGCGTCAGTGCACCGAACAGCCCGATCAGGTTGGCTTTCAAAAAGCCGTTACCCGCGCGCTGGATGCGCTGCGCAGCGGTCGGCTGGATAAAGCGGTGCTGTCACGCCTGCTGCAGCTCGAGTTCGACGCACCACCCTGTGCCGCGACAATCTTCCAGGGGCTACGCCAGCAGAATCCCGAAGCGTTTCATTTCTTTACCGATCTGCCGGATGGCGGCGTTCTGATCGGCGCCAGCCCTGAGTTGCTGCTGCGCAAAACCGGTAAACGCCTGGAGACCAATCCGTTGGCCGGTTCCGCCAGGCGCTACGCCGATCCGGCAGCGGACGAACAGTCGGCGCGAAGCCTGCTCGATTCGGGCAAGGATCGGCACGAGCATCGCCTGGTGATTCGAGATATCGAACGCCAGCTGCGTCCGCTATGCCGCGACCTGCAGATACCGGCGGCGCCTTCGCTTATGAGTACCGCCAAGCTCTGGCACCTGTCGACGCGGATCGAGGGCGAGCTGGCCGCGCCGGTGTCGGCGCTGAGCCTGGCGTGCCAGCTGCACCCGACGCCAGCGCTCTGCGGCTTCCCCACGACTGCGGCCAAACAGCTGATCGCCGAGCTGGAGCCGTTCGACCGTGGTGTGTTCGGCGGCATCGTCGGTTGGTGCGATGCGGCCGGCAACGGCGAATGGGCCGTGGTGATCCGCTGTGGTGTGATCGATGAACGCAAGGTCCGGTTGTTCGCAGGCGCCGGGCTGGTCTCGGCGTCGTGCCCCGAATCCGAGTGGCGCGAGACGGGAACCAAACTCGGCACCATGCTCGCCGCGTTCGGCCTCGATCAGGAGGCGGTATGAACGGTATGAACCTAGTTCCGTTCACCCGCTGGCCCGAAGCTTTTGCTGAGCGTTACCGACGCGCCGGATATTGGCGTGGCGAGCCGCTGAGCCAGATGCTCACCGAGCAGGCCAGCCTCCAGCCGGACGCCATCGCGGTGGTTTCCGGTAGTCGAGCGTTCAGCTACGCCGAACTGGACGAGATGTCGACTCACCTAGCCCAACGCCTGGCCAACCGTGATTTGGGGCACGGCGACTGCGCACTGGTACAGCTTGGTAACCATGCCGAGCTGTACATCGTGTTCTTCGCGTTGATGAAAGCAGGCATCGCTCCGGTCAATGCACTGTTCAGCCACAATCGTGTCGAGCTGGTCGCCTATGCCGCGCAGATTCATCCGCGCCTTCTGGTTGCCAGTCGCGAGCATGCGTTGTTTGCCAGCAATGCATTCCTCGATGAACTGACCGAGCTGGTCCCTGAACTCGATACCGTCCTGCTGCACGACGACCCGCAGCCGGAACTGCGTCTGCAAAGTTGGCTCGAACCGGCAGCGAAAGAGCGTCCATTCACTCCGACGCCGGCCAGCGAAGTGGCTTTCTTCCAGCTATCGGGCGGCAGCACCGGCACGCCGAAACTGATCCCGCGCACCCACGACGACTACCTCTACAGCGTCCGCCGCAGCATCGAAATCTGTGAGTTCGACCGCAACACCCGCTACCTCTGCGCATTGCCTGCGGCGCACAATTTTCCGCTGAGTTCGCCTGGCGCGCTGGGTGTCTTTCTCGCCGGCGGACGGGTGGTGCTCAGCGCCGATCCAGGCCCGGCAAGCTGCTTTCCGCTGATCGCGCACCATCAGGTCAACGTGGCCGCCCTGGTGCCGTCGGCCTTGTCGCTGTGGTTGCAGGCCGCGCCCGCACACCGGGATGAACTCGCTTCGCTGGAACTGTTGCAGGTCGGTGGCGCCAAGCTGCCGGAGTTGCTCGCTCGCCGTGTCCCGCAGGATCTCGGTTGTCACTTGCAGCAGGTCTTCGGCATGGCCGAAGGGCTGGTCAACTACACCCGGCTGGACGACAGCGACGAGCGTGTCTACCTGACCCAGGGTCAGCCAATGAGCCCGGACGACGAGGTAAAAGTCGTCGACCGCGACGGCAATCCGGTGCCGACGGGCGAGGTGGGGGCTTTGATGACCCGTGGCCCCTACACCATCCGCGGCTATTTCCAGAGCCCGGCATACAACGCCAGCGCATTCGATGCAGAGGGTTTCTACCGCTCCGGCGATCTGGTCCGGCAGCGCGAGGACGGCTATCTGATCGTTGTCGGGCGGATCAAGGATCAGATCAACCGTGGTGGCGAAAAGATCGCTGCCGAGGAAGTGGAAAGCCTGCTGATGGCGCATCCCGCCGTTACCCAGGCGGCGCTGGTATCAATGCCGGACGCGGCCATGGGTGAGAAGAGTTGCGCCTTTATCGTCAGCCCCGACGCCGCTCTCAAGGGCATTGTCCTGCGCAAGTTTCTGCGCAGCCTCGGTCTAGCCGATTACAAGCTGCCGGACCGATTCGAACACCTCGACGCGCTTCCCATGACGGCCGTAGGCAAGGTGGACAAGAACCGCCTGCGTCGCCGTCTCGCTGAACAACTGACCGTTACCGAATAAGGATTCGCTTCATGGCTATTCCCACTTTGACGCCCTACAGCCTGCCCAGCGAATGGGCCGCGAACAAAGTCCAGTGGTCGGTCGATCCTGATCGCGCGGTGCTGTTAATCCATGACATGCAAGGCTATTTCTGCGACTTCTGGGGTGAAGACAGCGCCTTCATCGCCGCGCTGGTGGCACGCCTGGCGCAGGTTCGCGAATGCTGTAAAGCCCTGGGCATTCCGGTCGTCTACACCGCGCAACCAGTCGAGCAGGCCGCTGCGGATCGGGCGCTGCTCACCGACATGTGGGGCCCTGGCATCACCCAACATCCCGAGCGCCAGGCCATCGTTGCCGGGCTGTCGCCGGCGGCCGACGACACCGTGCTGACCAAGTGGCGCTACAGCGCTTTTCAGCGCTCACCGCTGCAACACATGATGACTGAGCTCGGCCGCGATCAGTTGATCATCGGCGGAATCTACGGGCATATAGGCTGCTTGATGACGGCCTGCGATGCCTTCATGCGGGACATTCAGCCTTTCATGCTGGCGGACGGCGTTGCGGATTTCAGCCAGGCTGAACACCTGATGGCGCTGAACTACGTGGCAACGCGCTGCGGGCGGGTGATCCGCTGCCGTGACGTGCTCGACCTCGGCCAGCCGCAGGCATCGCTGCCGACCCGAGAAGCACTCGAGGCGCGGTTGCTGGCGATGCTCGATGAGATGGACGAGCCGTTCGATCCCGACGAGAACCTGCTCGATTACGGTCTGGATTCGATCCAGATCATGTCGCTGCTCAGCGAATGGCGCGAGCAGGGCCTCGAACTCAGCTTCACCGATCTGGCGAGGACGCCGACGCTCAACGGTTGGTGGACGCTCATTCGCGAACACGGGGGTGCGCTATGAGGCCGCTGGGTATCGCTCAGCAGGGGCTCTGGTACGCCTATCTGCTCAACGAAGACCGCGCCATGTTCAACACCGCCGAGTGCATCGCCTTCGCCGGCAAGATCGAGGAAGTGGCGTTGATCCGTGCGGTACAGGAGGCGGTGCGTGAATGCGAGGCGCTGTCCGGTCTGTTTGTTGCCGATGAAGAAACGGTGCTTTTCAAACCCTGTGAATTGCCGGTCGAGGTGCGGCGAGTCCAGGTGCCGGCGGGCGAAGAGGCAGAGCGTTGGGTGCGCGATTGGGCCATGCGTGACATTCGCGTCGCGCTGGATCTCGAGCGCGAGCTGCCGTGCCGCTTCGTGTTGCTGCGGGGTGGAGAGGGCGATTTTCTCTACAGCTGCGTGCATCACATCGCCCTCGACGGTTATGGCACCAATCTGCTGTACCAGCGCATCGCCGAACTCTATGGTGCCGCGCTGAAAGGAGAAACCACGCCGCCTAGCGGGTTTGGCCGTTACGACGACGTGCTGCAGGAAGACGCCGAACGGGACGCCCAAGGCCGTACCGCCGCCGCGCGCGGCTACTGGCTGGAAGCATTGTCACGCATGCCGGAGCCAGTGAGCTTCAGCGAGCGCAGCGCGCCCATTTCAGCCACCTTCATTCGTCACGGTGCGGCGTTTCCTGCGCCGCTGTGGCAAGCCTTGAACGAGGTTGCCGATGCCCATGGCATCGGCTGGCCGGACTTGCTTTTGGCGGGCGTCTCGGCCCAGTTGCGGCAGGTCAGCGGCAGCCGGGCGCAGGTTCTTGGATTGATGGTGATGAACCGCATCGGCTCGGCGGCGTTCAACGTGCCCTGCATGCAGATGAATATCGCGCCCCTGTGCCTGGACTTGCCGGACGACGCCGATCTCATCGGCTGTGCGAAAGCCATCGGCAAGCTGCGCCGCAGCAGCCGCAAGCACCAGCATTACCGCTACGAATCGCTGAGGCGCGACCTCGGTCGGGTTGGCGGCGAACAGCGCCTGTTCGGCCCGTTGATCAACATCATGCCGTTCGACCGTCCGCTGGCGTATGGCGATTGTCCGGCCCGCACGCTGAACCTCAGCGCCGGTCCGGTGGAAGACCTGACCCTGGAAGTGCAGGTCGGCGCGGACGGCACCCCGGTGCTCGACTATGACGCCAACCCGGCCTGTTACAGCCTGGAGCAGGTGCGTGGGCTGCAGGAAGAATTGTTCGACCTGCTCGAATGCTGGCTGGCCGCGCCCCAGCAACCACGCGACGTGTTGCTCGATGAACTCTATGCGGTCCGTCGCGCCTGGCAAAGGCTCACCGCGCCGGCTGGCGCCACTCTCGGGCAGGCGGACAACGTGCTGGATGCAATACGCCAGCAAGCGGACGCCCAGCCGGAACGTATCGCGCTGATCCAGCATGAACAGGCGCTGAGCTACGGCGAGCTGCAAGCGCGTGCCGAAATGGTTGCCGCAGCATTGGTGGAGCAGGGCATTCAGCCGGGCGAGCGGATCGGAATGATGCTGAGCCGGTCGCCGCTAGCGATTCTGGCGCAGCTGGGAGTTCTGCTGGCTGGAGCGGTATACGTACCGCTCGATCCGGAGCAACCAGCGGATCGCCAACGGCTGATCTGCGCGAGCGCCGACCTTGCGTTGGTGATTACCGAGGCGGTCTACCGCCACAGGCTTGCCGATATCCATCGCGGCCCGATCCAGCTGATCGGCCTGCTGACCTCGGCCAATCGCGAGTACCGCCCACGCGATGGCGATGCGGCCAGCTACCTGATGTTCACGTCCGGCTCCACCGGCACGCCGAAAGCTGTGGAAGTCAGTCATCGAGCACTGGAGCACTTCGCCGTGGCGGCGCAACAGCGCTACGGGATCACTCCGACTGACCGGGTGTTGCAGTTCGCGCCGTTCAACTTCGATGCCAGCATCGAGGAGGTCTTCGTCAGCCTGTCTGCCGGCGCCACGCTGGTGTTGCGCACCGACGCGATGCTTCAGTCGATGACCGCTTTCGTGGAAAGCCTGGAGCAGCAGGCAATTACCGTCGTCGATTTGCCCACGGCGTTCTGGAACGAATGGGTCGTCGCACTGCGCAGTGACCAGGCGCGGATTCCCGCGCCGCTCAAGACGGTGATCATCGGTGGCGAAGCGGTGTACCCGGAGCAGCTGGCCGCCTGGCAAGGCATGGACCGGCCGGATGTGCGCCTGATCAATACCTATGGGCCGACCGAAACCACCGTGGTCGCCACCACTTGCGATCTGCAGCGCATCGACCCCAACCGCGAGCAGTTGCCCATCGGCCGGCCGCTGGCCGGCGTCGAGGCGCTGATTCTCGATCGCGGCAATCGCCCAGCATTGGAAGGCGAGCTGGTGTTGTTCGGCGCTCAATTGGCCAACGGCTATCTCAACAGCGATTCGCCGGCATTTGCCCATCTGCGTATCGGCGATGAGACGGCACGGATCTACCGCACCGGTGACCGAGTGCGACTGGTGGACGGGGAACTGGTGTACCTCGGTCGGCTGGACAACGAATTCAAGATCAGCGGCTATCGCATCCAGCCGGGCGAAGTCGAGGCCAGGCTGCTGGCACTCGATGGCGTCGACGAGGCCTGCGTGCTGGGCTTGGAACTGGGCGCCGGCGTGCGCCGGTTGGTGGCTTTCGTCGCTGGTCCGCGCGACGACATTCGCAGCATCAAGCGCGAACTGAGCGAAGTGTTGCCCGCCGCGATGGTGCCCACCGATTACCGTCACTTTTCCGCCTTACCGCGTACCGGCAGCAACAAGCTCGACCGCAAACGTCTGCACCAGGAATACCTGGGTGGCGCTCCGGAGCGCGCCTTGAGCGACGAGACCCAGCGCCGGGTCAGCGCCATCTGGCAGCAGATTCTCGGCGTCAGCGGCATTCAGCCTGAAGACAACTTCTTCGAACTCGGCGGCCAATCGTTGCAGACCATCCAGATCGTCAATCGTCTGGGCGCCGAATTCGGCGCTGCGGTGAAGGTTTCGGATGTCTTCGATCATCCGCAATTGGCGGACTTCTGCAGCTTCCTCGACAGCCGCATACAGCAGCGGGAAGAGCAGGTGGAAATGGTTTGGTAAGGGGCAGGCAGATGAACGATCAGATGGATTTCAGCGGTAGAAGCGTCTGGGTCACCGGCGCCGGGCAGGGCATCGGCCGCGCGGTTGCCGAGGGATTCGTGCGGCTGGGCGCACAGGTCACCGGTTTCGACCGAGCCTTTCCGGAACGGGATTACGGCTTCACCCCTTATGTGCTCGATGTCGGCGATGCCCACGCCGTGCAACAGGCCTGTAGCGAGCTGCTCGGCGCGCAGCAGACGGTGGATGTGTTCGCCAGTGTCGCCGGAATCTTGCGGCTGGCGCCCATTGAGGAGTTGAGTTCGGCCGATTGGGACGCGTCGATGCGGGTAAATGTCTCCGGTCCCTTTTATCTGCTGCGCGAGTTGATACCGCGCTTCAAGGCGCAGGGGCACGGCGCGGTCGTCGCCGTGAGCAGCAACGCGACCCACGTCCCGCGCATGCAGATGGCCGCATACAGCGCGTCCAAAGCGGCGCTCTCCAGCTTGATTCGTACCGCCGGCCTGGAGCTGGCGGAGCACGGCGTGCGCTGCAATTTGGTTTCGCCAGGTTCCACCGATACCGCCATGCAGCGCGGTATGTGGCACAGCGAAGATGCCCGCGAACGCACCATTGCCGGCTTCCCGGAGCAATACAAACTGGGCATTCCGCTACGCAAGATCGCCACGCCCGAGGAGGTTGCTCGCACGGTGCTGTTCCTTGCATCCGACCTGGCCAGCCACATCACCCTGCAGGACATCGTCGTCGATGGCGGCGCCACCCTGGCAGCCTGAAAAACTTGTTCAACGTCTCGCGAGCTAGAGGCCTGCAAGGCGAAAACAGGCGAGGGCGCGCAGTTTACGAGCGGTAAATGAGCACCCGACTGGGCTCGCATCCGAGCCTGTTTTCAACGCAGCAGGCCCGACGCGCAGCAGACGTTGAATAGATTTTGAGAGGTTAAGCAGATGCACAAGAACATCATCGGCCTGCTGAAGCACCTGGCTCAGCAGGGGGTGCAGCTTGCACTCAACGAACAGGGACAACTGGTTTCCCAATCGAGCAAGGACGCCGTCACGCCCGCCCTCGGCCAGCAGATTCGCGATAACCGCGACGCCATCATCGAATGTCTGCGCGCGCGACAGTCCTTCGAGGCGCCGATCGCACCGCGGCACAGCAGCGTCGGGCCGCTGTCCTCGTCGCAGAGCGGGCTGTGGTTCATCGAGCAGTACGAGCAGGACTCGCACCTGTACAACATGCCGGTCTTCTTCCGGCTCACTGGCGAGCTGGACGTCGCGGCGTTGGAGTTCGCCTTCGATGCGCTGGTCGCCCGCCACGCCAGTCTGCGCACACGCTTTCAACGCAGCGCCGAAGGACGTGGCGAGCAGGAGATTCTGCCGCACAGCGGGTTTCAGCTGGTGCGCGAGGATCTGAGCCTTCTCGAGCCGCAGGTGCGCGAGGAGCGCGTGGCGCAGCGGGTGCGCGAGGAAATCCAACGCCCGTTCGACATCACCAGCGGCAAGCTGACGCGGGTCAACCTGCTGGAGCTGGGCGAGCGCGAGCATCTGTTGATGATCAACCAGCACCACATCATCTCGGATGGCTGGTCGGTGAAGAACATGTTTGCCGATCTCAAAACCGCGTTTCTTGCCTACCAGAATCGCCAGCCATTGAACTGGGATCAACCGGCGCTGACCCACATCGACTACGCGCACTGGTTCAACTCGCCGTTGTTCCGTGATTACCACGAGCAGTTCAAACCTTTCTGGGTCGAACGCCTGGCTGGCATTCCCGAGGTGCACAGCCTGCCGCTGGACAAGCCACGGCCGGCCCAACCGGCCAGCGGCGGCGAAGTGGTGTTCTCGACGATCGACAACAGATTTTGGGAGCGCTTCAAGCAGCTCTGCCAGCACCACAACACCTCGCCCTTCATCGGCCTGCATGCATTGTTCGCGCTGTTGCTGGCACGGCACTCCGGCGAGCGCGACATCGTAGTCGGCACACCGCTGGCTTATCGGGAGCGGCCTGACATCGAGCCGCTGGTGGGCTTTTTCGTCAATACGCTGGTGCTGCGCACGCAACTGCCCGAGCAACAGTCTTTCGTCGACTATTTGCGCCAGTGCCGCGCGGACGATCTGCAGGCCTTCGATCACCAGCTCTATCGCTTCGAGGCCTTGAGCGAAGCGTTGGGCATGGACCGCCACACAGCGATCAATCCGATTTTCCAGATCATGCTGGTGTACCAGGCGCGGGTGGATTTCAACGACCTGATTCCAGGTTGCGACGCGGTGGAAGAGACCTCGCCGGTGCTGCCGGCCAAGACCGATATCTCGGTCAAGGTCACCGAGCTGATGGATTCGGTACGGGTCGATTGGCTCTACGCCACCGCGTTGTTCGAGCGCAGCAGCGTCGAGGGTTATGCCAGCCGGTTGCTGCTCCTGCTCGAAGCGGTGGTGGCCAACCCGCAACAGGATATCTGGCGGCTACCGATGCTCGATGAAGCGCTGCTGACGCAGACTGCCCAGCGCCTGAGCGAGCTGCCAGCCGCTTATCCCGACGGAGTGACGGCCCTGTCGCTATTCGAGGACATGGCCAGAGCGCATCCGCATCGACCCGCGTTGCGGCAGGGCGAGGGCAGCGTCAGTTATGCAGAACTGGATGCTCGCGCCAACCGCCTGGCCCATTGGTTACGGGCTCAGGGCTGCGCGGCGGGTGAGCTGATCGGCGTGCTCGCCCGTCGTGAAAATGCCTTTGTCGTCGCGCTGCTCGCCAGCTGGAAGCTCGGCGCCGCCTATGTCCCGCTGGATCCCGATTATCCGCAGGAACGGCTCTCGCACATCATGCGTGACGCCAATGTCCGAACCATTGTTGGTCAGGGCGCGGCGCCCTTTGCGCTGGAGGCGGACCAACGTTGGGTAGACCTCGGCAGTACCGAGATTCAAGCCCAGCTGGATGCGCAGTCCCCCAATGCGCTGTTGAGCGAGCAGGACCCACAGCGACTCGCGCAGGTGATCTACACCTCAGGCTCGACCGGCGTGCCGAAAGGCGTGATGGTCGAGCACGGATCGCTGGCGAACCTGCTGCTGGACCACGGCCGCCGGCTGAATGTCGCGCCGGGCGATCGCATGCTGGACTGCATGTCGCTGTCGTTCGATGCCGGCAACATGTGCGCGCTGGTCCCGCTCGTCCACGGCGCCTGCCTGCTCTGGGCCGACCCCGGCGAGGGCTTGCTGGATGAGATCGAGCGAACCGAAACCACCCATATGATCTTTGCCACGGCGCTGTTGGCGACGCTGCCGGAGCGCCCGTTGCCAGCGATGAAATCCGTGGGCTTCGGCGGCGAGGCTTGTCCACCGGCGATTCCGCAACGCTGGGCCAGTCAGTTCCGCCTGATCGACATGTACGGCCCCACCGAGGCCACCGTGACCGCGCTGACCAAGACGCTCGTGCCAGGCGAGCGCCTGACCATCGGTGCGCCCATCGATGGCATGCAGGCGGTGGTGCTGGACCGGCACGGCGCACTCTGCCCGGTCGGCGTGCCCGGCGAGCTCTGCCTGGCGGGCCTGGGCCTGGCGCGCGGTTATCTCAACCAGCCGGAGCGCACCGCCGAGGCCTTTCGTGATCATTGCGTGGCCGGCGTGCAGGTGCGCCTGTATCACACCGGCGACCGCGCGCGCCTATTGGCCACCGGTGAATACGAATATCTGGGCCGCCTCGATGCGCAGATAAAGCTACGCGGCTACCGCATCGAGCCGGGCGAGATCGAAGCCCAGCTGCACGCCAGCTGCCCGAGCTTGCAGGAGATCAAGGTGATCGTCGCCAGCCAGGCTGCGCGCCAAGCGCTGGTGGCCTACGCCACCGTCAAACCCGGCGAGCCCATTCCCGAGCCGGATGCCGTGTTGCAGGCCGTGGCGCGCCGACTGCCCGAATACATGGTGCCGCTGAGGTTGATGCTGCTCGACAAGATGCCGCTGACCGCCAATGGCAAGCTGGATCAGAAGCGCCTGCCGCCGGTGGAACTGACTGCGACAGAACAGCAGGTGGCACCCGTCGGGGAGCTGGAGCGCCAGGTGCTGGATATCTGGCAAGGCGTGTTGGAGCAACCGCTTGGCGTGGAAAGCGATTTCTTCCGGCTGGGCGGCGACTCCATCCTCAGCATTCAATTGGCAACACGTCTTCGCGACGCGGGTTACCTCTGCAGCGTCAAGGAAGTGTTCGAGGCCAAGACCGTGCGCCGACTCTGCCGAGTGCTGGCCGGCCCGCGCGAGGCGCAGGCGGTCCGCGCCGAGCATGGTCTTCTGGCCGGCGACTTTGCCCTGCAACCGATCCAACAATGGTTCTTCGAGCAGCCGTTTGCCCGCCCGCAGCATTGGAATCAGGGCGTGGTGCTGCGCCTGCCCGGCGAAGTAGGGACGACGCAGCTGATGGATTACATGCGTCAGCTGTTGCAACAGCACGACGCGCTGCGCCTGGTCGCCATCCCAACCGGTCAGTGCTATCAGCAATACCTGCCGTTGACCGAGCCTGCCCGGTTGAATGCGGCCGAACTGGGCGCAGCCGGGCTGCAGCAGGCACTGACCGAACTGCAGGCGCACCTGGACCCGGCCAGTGCACGTACCTTGGCCTGGGCGGTGATCGATGGTTTGCCGAACGGCGCACGTGGGCTGTTCATCGCCTTCCATCACCTGGTTATCGATGCCGTGTCCTGGCGCATCCTGGTGGAAGACCTGCAGCGGTTGGCGCGCGGTGAAACCTTGCCCGACAAAACCAGCAGCTACCGACAATGGGGCGAAGGGCTGGCGGCCTATGCCCAGCGTGCGGAGGCGCAGCTGCCGTACTGGCGCGAGCAGATCGCCGGGATGAACTACCGCATCGCCGCCGATTGGTCGTCGTCACAGCCGACCGAGCCGCAGCTGTTACAGCTGGATGCAGCCACTACCAGCCAGCTGACTCAGTCCGCCACCCGGCATTTCGCGGCGGATGTCCGGGAGTTGCTATTAGCGGCACTGACGCGCGCGCTAGTGCAACTTGGGCTCGGTGACCAGCACTGGATCATGCTTGAAGGGCACGGGCGCGAGGCGATCGATCCCGCGCTGGACGTCAGCCGCACGGTAGGTTGGTTCACCAGCATGTTCCCGGTCGCGGTGCAGAATCAGGCGGACTGGCCTGCGCTGGTGCGACACGCCGCCGAGCAGCTGCGTCAGGTTCCGGACAAGGGCGTCGGTTATTTACCGCTGCGCAGCAACCCGGCCCACCGCGACAGCTTGCCGTTACCGCCGGTCGCGCTGAATTATCTGGGCGTCTATCAGAGCGGGGCAGGCGACTGGCAAGCCTTGCCGCTGCCGCCGGGTAATCCGAGCGATGCCGGCAACCTGTCTGCCGAGCTGATCAGCCTGCACGGCGGCATCTTCGACGGCCTGCTGACGCTGCGCCAGATCGGCAGCCTGCGTGAGGACCTGTGCGCACGTCTGCTGTCGTCCATGCACGACAACCTGCGGACGTTGGCAGCGCTGGCTGAGGGTGATGAGCGATGAACACGATCAACGCGCATTTCGCCGACGTGTTTGCCCGCCACGCCGCGCGGCCCGCTCTGGGTTGCCTCGGCGCCAGCTTCAGCTATGGCGAATTGAACGCGCGGGTTGCGGCCATCGTGCTGCAACTGCGTGAACACGGGCTGGTTGCGGGCAACCGCGTAGGGCTGCATCTGGCGCGCGGTCCCGACCTGATCGCCACGGTCCTGGCCTGCCTGCATGAGGGGTTGTGCTTCGTGCCGCTGGAGCCAGACTTTCCTTTGGAACGGTTGCAGGGCATCGCAGACGATGCGCAGGTGCGCTGGATCATTCAGGACGAGCAGGCGCCGCGGGCGCTGACACCGTCCTTGCGCTTGCAGCCCGGGCTGGCGCAGATGCCCGAGCCGCCGCGGCTGGATGAGCGCGTACCGGCTTATATGATGTTCACCTCCGGCTCCACCGGAAAGCCCAAGGGGGTGATCATCGAGCGCGCCGCACTGAGCAATTTTCTGAACGCCGCAACCCGGCGTATCGGCGTCAGTACGGCCACGCGCTGGCTGTTCACCACCACGCCGGCATTCGATATCGCTCTGCTGGAGATGCTCGGCCCGCTGTGGTCAGGCGGTTATGTGGAAGTGGTCTGCGCGCCAGCGCACAAAGACCCGGTGGCGTTGCTGCAACTGCTCGAGAGCCGCCCGGACCTGAACACCCTGCAAGCGACCCCGGCATTCTGGCGGATGCTGCTCAAGGCCGGCTGGCAGGGCCGCGCCAAATTGGTTGCGCTATGCGGCGGGGAAGCTTTGGATGTGGACCTGGCGATGCGCCTGGGCGGTATGGTGGGCCAGCTCTGGAACTGCTACGGCCCCACCGAGGCGACCGTCTGGTCGATGATGTCGAGCGTCGAGCTGCCGCTCGGCGAGCAAGGCGTGCGGCTCAGGCAGTCGCTGGATGGCTATCGGCACCTGGTGCTGGATGAGCAAGGCATCGACGTTGCGCCGGGCGACGAGGGCGAGTTGTGCATCGAAGGGCCGTCGCTGGCGCAGGGCTACTGGCAGCGTAGCGACCTGACCGAGCAGGCCTTCATTGCATGGCAGGGCCGGCGCCTCTACCGGACCGGCGACCGGGTGCGGCGTATCGGCGAGGATGAGTTCCAGTATCGCGGCCGTCGCGATGATCAGATCAAACTGCGCGGTTTTCGCATCGAACTGGGTGAAATCGAAGCGAGCCTACGTCGCATCGATGGTGTGCTGGAGGCTGCGGTGCGGCTGCTGGGGGAGGGCGATGAAGCCTGTCTGGTGGGCTATGTGGAACTGCGCAACGCTGGCCCGACTCGGTTGGAGATTCGCCGGCAGCTGCAGCGCGGTCTGCCGCATTACATGATCCCGAGCCGTATCGTGCGGCTCGATTCGCTGCCCAAAACCGCCAGCGGAAAGATCGACCGCAAGCGTTTACCCGAGCCGGTGTGAACATTGTTTCAGCGACCCCACGGGGTCGCTGAATGCGATCAATCCTTCGCGACCGGCTCGGCATCGGCCTTGCCAACGATCCCCTCGATGTCCTCGATCACCTGCATGGCCGCCATCGGGCCGCCGACCGAGGTCCATAGCGAACCGTCGACCGCGCCGAAGCGCTTGGTCTGGATGGCCGAGAGCTGACGGAACGCAGCGGTTTCCTCGGCCTGACGCATGGCTTCGACCGCTTTACCACTGGTCGCCAAAGTGCCGATCACCAGCCAGTCGGCGTCCAGCAGCTCCAGCGATTCCAGGCTCAGCGCCATCGAATGCGTATGGCCGGCGTCCTGCTGATGCGCCGGACGCACCAGGCCGACATCCTTGGCAACGGTGCTGGCGAAGGAATCCTTGAACATGTACGACGGACCCTTCGGGTTCCAGCGCACGATGCTGAAGGTTTCGCCCTGATGATCGCTCAGCCGCTCGCGAGCCTCGGCGGTACGGGCTTCGTAACGCTGGAGAAATGCCTGGGCTTCGGATTCCTTGTTCAATATTTGAGCCGTGCGCCGCATGCTTTGCTGCCATGGCTGCCCCCAGTTGAAGGTGACCGCGGTCGGCGCGATCTCGTTGAGGATGGCCAGCTGCTCCGGCTTTACCGGGCCGGTCAGGATCAAGTCGGGTTGCAACTCCAGCAGCGTCTCCAGGTTGGGGTTGTCGAGATCGCCGACCACCTTGATACCGGACGGCAGCTTGCCTTCCAGATAGCGCGGCGGTACCGCCTGGCCACGCCCGTTGACGGTGCCGACAGGTGTCACACCGAGGGTCAGCGCGGTATCCAGGTCGATCTCGCTGAGGGTAACGACGCGCTCGGGCGTAGCCGGGACGGTCACGCGGTTGCCAAGGGCATCTTCGATCTGGCGGTTTTCGGCATGAGCGTTGAGAGTCAGCACGGCGGTGAACAGCGCTGCGGTTAAGCGCCAGGGGTTTCGTTTGATCATGGGGTCGTGTCCTGTTGAGCGAGTTCATGCACCGCAGGGGTGCGAGTAGCCGATGGGGTGGAAGCGGAAAGCGAACGGCGGCGCGGCACGATCACCGGTGCGCCGTCGCCGGGCGCGGGGAGGATGTCCACTTCTGTCTGGTAGAGGCGGTCCACCAATGCTTTGGTCATCACCTGGCGAGCCGGGCCCATGGCTTGGATATGGCCGTCGGCGAGCGCAATCAACTCGTCGCAATAGCGGGCGGCGATGCCCAGGTCATGGATGACGATCAGCACGGTGCGGCCCTCGGCAGCGATCCGGTGCACGGCTTCCATGACTTCAGCCTGGTGACCGATGTCCAGCGCGCTGGTGGGTTCGTCGAGCAGAATCAGGTCGGTGTTCTGCGCCAGGATCATGCCCAGCCACGCGCGTTGCGCCTGTCCGCCGGAGAGTGACGAGGCCTGGCGATGCCAGATGGCGTCGAGTTGCATCGCCGCGCGCGCACGGGCGACCTGGCGGGCGTCTTCCTCGCTCCACTGGTTGAACCAGCCCTGGTGCGGATGGCGACCATACTGCACCAACTGTTCGACGCGAATCCCCTCGGCCATCACCGGTCGCTGCGGCAGAAAAGCCAGTTGGCGGGCCAGGCTCTTCATCGAATGGCGGAGCAGAGGCTGGCCGTGAATCTCGATCTCTCCCCGCTGCAACGGCAGCTGGTGAGCCAGCAATTTGAGCAAGGTGGATTTGCCGCTGCCGTTGGGCCCGACGATGCCGATCAGCCGACCTTTGGGAAGGGAAAAGGACAGGTCGTCCAGAATCACCTTGTCCTGATAGGCGAAATGCAGGTTGCGTACGCTCAGTACCGTCATCAATCGGCCCCTCGTCTGTCCTTCAATAGCAGGCCAAGCAGCAGGATGCCGCCAAGCAGGCGCGTCATGATCCCGGTGGGGATTTCTTCCGGCTGCGCCAATACGCGTACCAGGGTGTCGCTGCCCAGCAATAGCACCGCACCGCAAATAGCAGACAGCCAGAGCGGGGCGAGGTTGTCGCGTGCCAGCCACGACGCGAGGACCGGTGCGGCCATGGCGATAAACACCACCGGCCCGCCGATCGCCGTGCCCAGTGACGCCACGAGAATCGCCAGACCGAGTACGCCGAGTTGCACCAGCGGCACCCGTATGCCGAGGTTTTGTGCCGTGGCATCGCCGAATCGCAGCAGCGCCAGCGGTCGGTTGAGCAGCGCCATCAATGGGCACAACAGCAGCAGTATCAGTGCGATGGGGCTGACCGTTTGGTAGCTGATGCCAGCGAAGTGTCCCATGGTCCAAAGGTAAATGCTGCCCAGGTGCACCAGCGGTTGGGTGGACATGGCGAAGTCGCCCAGCGCGCCGAACAGTTCAGACAGCGCAATGCCGATGACGATGAACAGATAACCTTGCTCGCCGGGGCGACAGCACAGGGTAAACAGCGCAGCTGCGGCCAGCATTGCGCCCAACGGTGAAGCCCACCAAGGCCAGCTGCCGAGCGTGAGATAAAGGGAAAAGCCCACCACCGCCAACGAGGCGCCTTCGTTCACGCCGATCATGTCCGGCGTGGCCAGGCGATTACGCACCAGCGTCTGGATCAGGCACCCGGCCATGCCCATGGCGAAGCCCGCGACGATGGCTGCGGCAACCCGTGGCATACGGATCTTGAACACCATGATTTCGTTCAGCTTGCTACCGTGACCGAGTAAGGTCGCAAGCACGTCGCGCGTGCCCATCTGGCCCGAACCGAGGCTGATCGCAAGAACCGCCAGTGTTGCCAACACCAAGATGAGCAGGCCGCACATCAGCCAGTTGCGACGATGCAACAACAGACTCATGCCGGCCAGGCGCAGCGTCCAGACGCCGCTGGGAGTGATTGACGTCATGCTTACCTCACCGTCAGCAGAGAACGGAAACCGCCGCGCAGCACGATGGCGATCAGCGCCGGCGCGCCCAGTGCGGCCAACAAGGTGCCGACTGGCAGCTCGAAAGGTTGCAGCAGCCAACGCGCGAGCACGTCGGCCGCCAGCAGAAAAAGCATGCCGAACAGCGTCGAGAACAGCAGTTGACGCAGCAGCGCGACCGGTTCGATCAACCTTGCGCAGTAAGCCGCGAGAAAGCCGACGAAGCCGACCGGGCCGGCCAGGGATATGGCGCAGGCAGTGAGCAATGTCGAGGCAACCAGCACGCCCAGACGCACCCAGGTGGTATGGATGCCCAGCGCCCGCGCCTGGCTGTCGCCCATTTGCATCAGCGTCAATTGCCGACAGAGCAGGGCGGCCAGGATCAGCCCGATCAAGGCGACCGGGGCCACGGTACTCACGGCATCCAGGCTGGATGCCGACAATGATCCCAGGTTCCAAAAACGAAACTGCTCCAGCGCCACGCGGGTCTGGAGCAGCATGAAGTTGGAAAGCCCGCCGAAGATCGCGCCCAGCGCAACGCCGGCGAGGATCAGTTTCAGCGGGCTGGCTTGGCCCAGCATCAGGCCAACGCCCAGCACCGCGAGATTCCCCAACAGCGCGCCGGCACCGGACCACAGCAAATAACCGCGAGTGGATTCGACGCCGAAGAAGATCAGGCCGATCACCAGCCCCAGCACCGCACCGGCATTGACACCGAGCAGACCGGGCTCGGCCAGCGGATTGCGCGTCGCGCTTTGCAGCAGCGAGGCGGCAATCGCAAGACTGCCGCCGACCACCAGAGCCGCCAGGGTGCGCGGCAGGCGCAGGGTTTCGACCACCAACGCGAGCTTGTCGTCCGCCACGGCGAGCGGATCACCCATCAGGTAGTGCAGCACTTCGATTGCGCCGTAGACGCCTGCACCCGTGCTCATCGACAGGATCAACAAGCCCAGCAGCAGGCCGCTGCCCCCGAGGAGCACCGCTTGCTGATAGTTGGGGAATACCGCCTCGGTTCTGATCATCGTCGCGCTGTGGTTCTCCAATAGTCCGGCGACGGGAGCCGCCGGGGTGGGTGGGTTAGATGTCGTAGCTGAAGCCGACGAAAACCGTGCGTCCCATGAGGATGTGATCCACGGATTGGGCGACTTCGTCGCGCTTTTCGTTAGTGAGGTTGTTCATCCCAGCGTTGAACGTCAGCTCGTTGGTTGCATGGAACCGAGCTCCCACTCCCAAGGTGTGGAAGGCATCGGAACGCTGGCTGTCGGCAAGAGCCGGAACGTACACCATCTGGCTACCGGTGTACTGATAATCCAGATTCAGGTCGAGTTGGGGCAGCGCGCGCCAGTCGAGCCCTATATTGCCGACGTGCTTTGGCGTGTAATCCAGCTCATCGCCGGTGTCGCGGTCCTCGCTGTCGGAGTAGGTGTAGTTGGCGCGCATCGACAACGCATCGCTGAGGGCGTAGCGGCCCTGCAACTCGTATCCCTTTATGCGCGCCTGGGACAGGTTGTAATAGCTCAGTTCGGAACGCAGCGGGACGGGGCGGCCCAAGGTTGGGTCGAATACCAGGCGGGTGGTCTCGGTGATGATCAGGTCTTCGATGTCGTTGTGGAAGAACATCACACCGGCTTCGAGCCGTTCGTCCTGATACTGGGTGCCGAACTCATAGCTGGTGGACGTTTCAGGCTTGAGATTCGGATTGCCATACACCGTGCACAGACCACGGCAGGCCAACACGCCGTAGCTTGGGTCGGACTGGGAGATGCTCGGCGCCTTGAATGCCTTGCCGACGCCGCCCTTGATGACCCAGCTGTCGCTCAGGTTGTAGACGCCGTAGGCACGCGGGCTGAACTCGCTGCCGAAGGTTTCATGGTGATCCCAGCGTCCGCCGAGTGTGATATCCAGATCACCGAGCGAGAACTCGTCTTGTAAATAGATAGCTTTCTGGTCTACCTCAGTGTCAGCTCCGAGGTTCTGATTGTGGGTAAGCTCGGTGCGGCGGAATTCGCTGCCAAGCGTCAGCAACTGATTACCAAGAAACGCGCTGACCTGGCCATCGACGGTGTGGTTGGTCTGGTTAACGTCGCCTTCGACGCCACGCATATTGGTCATCAACTCAGAATCGTCCATGAGCTCGACGTCTTCGTAGTAATAGCGCAGGCGTGTGTTGAACCCGTCCCATTGCCCGTTATGCGTCAGGCCCAGCGTCCAGCGATCCATTTCCTGCACATTGGTTGTAAGGGGCTGCGGCGCGCCGGCGTTGTTCCAGCGCGCCTTGCGGTCATCTTCCCGATAACTCATATCCAAATCCACGGTCTGACGCTCGTCCAGAATCCAGCTCAATGTCCCCATCGCGCTGACGTTCTGGCGCTTTTCGGCGGCGTCGCTGCCCTCAAGTCGCAGTTGGTCCGATTGCCAGGCGGCCTGATCGGTCGTATCCAGGATCAGGTTGCCGAGCAGCTTGTCCTCCACGAGAGCGCCGCTCACATATCCGCTGGCCTTGTGGCTGTCGCCCGAGTTCCCCTCGGTCGGGTGTTCATAGCTGTAGGCGACGCCGGCCTCGGTCTGGTTGGTCGGTTGCCGCAGGATGACGTTGATCACGCCGCCCATGGCATCGGCGCCGTAGAGAGAGGTCATCGGGCCGCGGATTACCTCGATGCGCTCGACGGCGGCTACAGGAATAGCGGAAAGGTCGAAGTCGTTGGCGTAGTTGGAGGTCAGCGCGTCGCGTGAATTGATACGACGGCCATTGACCAGCAGCAGGGTGTAGTCTGAATCCAGCCCACGAATCTTGATTTCCTGGCGACCATAAGTGGACGACGGATTGAGATGCACTCCCGGCAGGTATTTCACCGCATCGGCCAGGTTGTAGACCGGCCTTTTTTCCAGCTCTTCGCGGGTCACGACCGACACGCTGGCCGGGGCGCTGAGCTCACTGTGCGCAGTTTGTGTGGCGGTGATGACTTGCTGCTCCAGTGCCACGGGCTCGTTCGCCAGTGCGGCGAAAGGCAGAAGGCTGGCCAAGACGGTAAGGGATAGGTGACGAGGGCGGCTGATGCCCCGGTTGCTTACGATAGTCATTGCATGCTCCGTTGCTGCTCGGTGTTTCGAAATGGACTCATCACGTATCCCTCGGCGGGTTCATCCCGCCTGTTGTTCTGCTGTTGCTGTCGGGTTTGCGTCGCGCTGTTTGATGCCATGGATCAGGTACAGCACGCCCAGACCGGCCACGATGCCCAGCACTGCGTAGAGCGCTGCCAGCTCTTCGAAGCCGAGTAGTTGATGCTGTGACCCTTCGGTTAGATAGCGCGCTGAAAGCAGGCTGCCGAAGCCGGCTGCGATATTCGAAACTGTCCCCTGAAACGCCATGAACGCGGCACGCTGGTGCGCCGGCGGAATTCCTGCGGCGATGGTCATGGTGCTGTTGCTGCGCACGGCGCTCAGCGCCATGAACAGGGTGAAAACGACGTAGAGCGAAATGCCCAGCGGCGCAGCGAAACCCAGCAGGGTCACCAGTGCTAGGCTGCCGCTGCTGACCAGCGCGACCGTCACGGTACTGCCGCGATCAATCCAGGCGCCGCCAATGCGCATCGCCGCGATGCTCGCCAAGCCACCAAATAGATAGAGCAGGCCCAGGTTTTCGCGGGGGAAATCCACGTTGAACTGGAAGTAGGTGGCGAAGTGCGGCACCAGGAGGAAATGCCCGAACATCTGCAACGTGGTGATAGCCAGCGCCGCCAAACACAGGCGCGAGGCAAGCAACGGCCTGATCGAACCCGAAGGACGATGCGATGAAGCCGGTGCGGGAAAGAACAGCTGGCAAAGCAGCGCCAGAAACAAACCGGTGCAGCCGAGCAGCACGAAGGGCGTCGTCCAATTCCAGCGCATCGAGCATTCCAGCGCCAGAGGAATGACCAGAATCGCTGCCAGGGAAAACCCCATTCCGATGTAGGCAAGTTTTCGGCCGCGTTCGGCTGGCGGAATCAGATCCAGCATCGTGGCCATCAGGATCGCGCCCATGGGCCCGGCGACCAGCCCGGAAAGTACGAACAGCGCGATCAATTGGGTCGGGTCGGCCGCCAGCGCGCAGCTGAACAGCAAAGCAAAACGCAGCACCAGCAAGATGATCAGTGCGCGTTTTCGGTCGAAGCGATCCAGCCATGGGGCTGCGATAAGTGCACTCAGGGCGGCGGCGAGGGTGGCGCCGCCACTGATATAGCCGACGTGGCTAGCCTCCATTCCAAGGTGACGCACCAGATCCGGACCAAGCGGCATGACCATCATCAGGCTGCCCAGCGACAGCATGTTGATCAGCATCGCAAGGTGGACGGCGATCCTCGACTTGTCGGCAACATTCATAAGGTGCGGCACGCTCTGTTGGCAGGCGGGCAGCATCCTAAGGCATCGCAAACGCCATATCAAACACAAATCGTTCGCATTTATATTTTTACTAGGACAGGACGGTTCTCAGGCATATCGGCCTGGGGCATCTTCGCCAGCGAAGTGCAGGCGTGCTCAAACAAAAGGCCTGACACACAGGGTGTGCCAGGCCTCGGCGGACGTAGCGAAGCGGAAATTACATTGGTTCGCCAATGGCCGCGCAGTTATTCGGTGTTGCGGCGTGCTTTCTCAGGATCGGCAGCTGCGGTTGCTCGGCGCCTCCCGATACGTCCAGCGCGAGGATGTACTTTCCCCACCATGGGCCGGCGGCCCAGTAAGTGATAGGTACGCAATTGTCACGCAGGTAGCCCAGCAGGTTATCCATCGCGACGATGGCATCGGGCGCATAGTTCGGGACGCCCATCTCGCCGATGAAGCCGCGCAGGTTGTTGGTTCGCAGCCAATCCACGAATGGCTTGGCGCGATTGATGCCCAGATCCGGTGCGAAGGTTTCGGTCTTGTCGACGTACATCCCCGAGGTATCGCGATCGAGGTACATGTGTGCTTCGAAGATCAGGTTGTTCTGTGGATCGCGCATCCAGGGATCGGCGATGAGCTGAGTGTTGGATTGCGGCCAGTGCCATGCGCTGGAGAATCGGTCGCCGGCGACATAGATCCAGTTGGTCTTGTCCACGGTGCGGATATCTTTAGCGGCGGCCAGGGCTGCTTCAGGCCAGAGCCCTTTGGTGTTCGGCTCGTTCATCAGGCCATAACCGCTCAATGCCGGATGGTTGCCGACTTTCAGTGCGATTCGCTTCCAAGTATTGGCGAACGACTTGATCGGCACGTTTTCGGAGCCGATCGGCTGCTTGTAGTAGCGGTAATAGTTGTGCATGTCGAGCACGACCTTGACGCCGTGCTTCTGCGCGAAATCGAGCGATTGGGTGAGCAGAGCCAGTTGCGCGGCGTCCAGCTCGGTATCCAGTTGCGGCTGTATACGCTCCCAGAGGAACGGCAAACGAACCAGCTTCAACCCTTGCTCGGCGTATTTCTTGTAATACGACTCGGCCGGATAGATGTAGTTGGTGCCGTGCTTGCCGGGCAGAACCGAAGGTCCGAAAGCGGCACCGGAAAGGGCAACGCCCACCAGTTGCACGGGCTCGGTCGTCGAGGGCGTCGTCTCGGGAATCGGATCTGGAGACAGGGCTGGCCGGGACGCCGGAGGTGCGACCAGGCTGAGCTTGTTCGGGTAGCCAATGATGTTGCCGTCGAGCACGGGACCGTCCATGAATACGGTCAGCGCGCCGCTTGCAGGCTTGATCGAGGTGACGGTGCGTACCTGGCCGTCCGCCGTGCGTACCGATGCGCCGACGACAAAGGCTGCGCTGTTCTGCGCGGTAGCAGCGACCGAAACACCGGCTGATGCTCGCCAGGAGCCGTTCAGCCAATAGCTGTTGGTGAATTTGTTGATCAGCGCAGCGTGGGTCGGCGCTGCGACCGGCGCGCTATCCGGTACGGTGACGTCCGGCTTCGGGCTTGCCATGTTGCTGACGCTGAGCCGGTTGGGATAACCGATCACGCTGCCGTCCAGCACTGGCCCCGTCAGGAAGACCGTCAACGCACCGCTGGCGGGTTTGACCGAAGTGACGGTGCGTATCTGGCCATCAGCTGTTCGTACCGAGGTGCCGACACGAAAAGCGGCGAGGTTCTGCTCTGTGGCAGCGACCGAAACGCCAGCCGATGCGCGCCAGGAACCGTTCTGCCAATAACTGTTGGTGAACTTGTTGATCAGCGCCGAGTAGGAGATCCCTGACGTGCTGGTGCTGCCAGCGGCTGCCGCGCTGACATTGCTGTTAGGGAAAAAGCTCAGCAATGCGGCCAGGGCGATTGCAGACATGAGGCCTTTACGGGCGCTCGGAAAAACTGTGACGGACATTTCGGCTCACCGTGACTATGAACGTCCAAACGCGATACACGGGACGTAGTGACAGGGAGGTTGATCAATAAGAGGGCTGCCCAAGGAGGCGAATTTCCACAAAGACCGAACCAGAGGCGAGACGGGACCCAGGGGACTCTTCGTCTCGCTGGCGCTTTTATAATTTGTTTTTCTAATGATTTAAACAGTTGAAGACAGAATATCGGCGCCAATAACTTGTCGTTTTAAACGAATGGTAACGTTTGTCATCCGTCGATAGGCAGTTCCGTAAGCCAACACCGCATGGACGGCGCCTCTTGGAGTTTGCGGCGCCATTTTTTTGAACGACACGCCGTGACGATTCGTTTAGGTTTCCGATAAATGGTAGGAACTATTCGAGTCGGCACACCGTGTCTGTTTCGCTACCGATTTTCTCATCGAAACTACGAAGGGTTATCGAATAGAGCCGGGCTTTGTAACGCTTGTAATGCATTCCGGCTTCGGGCAGGGTCGATGCCAGCTCTCTTGCTGCGGAGTGAACCCATGTCAGACCTTTTTTCTCGTGTCGATCCCGATGGATTGATTGAATATTCGGTCGTGTACACCGACCGTTCGCTAAACCATATGTCCCGGTCGTTCCAGACCGTCATGAACGATATCTCCACCACACTCAAATCCGTCTACAACGCCCACGCGGTCGCTGTGGTGCCGGGCAGCGGTACGTTCGGTATGGAGGCGGTGGCGCGTCAGTTGGCGCATGGCCGCAAATGTCTGGTGATTCGAAATGGCTGGTTTAGTTACCGCTGGACGCAGATTTTCGACATGGGTGGAATTCCCGCATCGTCCACCGTGCTCAAGGCGCGGCCGCAGAGCCAGGCTTCCCAGGCTGCATTTATCCCGCCACCCATAGATGAGGTGATCGCAACCATCGCCGCGCAGAAGCCTGATCTGGTGTTTGCGCCTCATGTGGAAACTTCGTCAGGGATGATCCTGCCGGACGACTATCTACGTGCGGTGGCAGATGCCGTGCATGCGGTTGGCGGGTTGTTCGTTCTTGATTGCATCGCCTCCGGCGCACTCTGGGTAGACATGCAGGCAAGCGGCGTCGATGTGCTGATCAGCGCGCCGCAGAAAGGTTGGAGCGCTTCGCCTTGCTGTGCGCTGGTGATGCTCAGCCAGGCTGCGCAGTCTCGTGTCGAAGCGACCCAGAGCAGCAGCTTCGCCTGCGACCTCAAGAAATGGCTGCAGATCATGCAGGCTTACGAGAAGGGCGGGCATGCCTATCACGCGACCTTGCCGAGTGATTCCTTGATGCGTTTTCGCGACGTCATGCTGGAAACACGGGACTACGGCTTCGACGTCCTTCGTGCCGACCAGCTGGAGCTGGGGCGGCGGGTGAGGGCGCTGCTGGCTGAAAAAGGATTCAGAAGCGTTGCGGCCGATGGCTTCGAGGCGCCGGGCGTGGTGGTCTGCTACACCACTGACAGCGAAATCAGGAGCGGCAGCAAGTTCGCTGCGCAAGGTTTGCAGATTGCCGCTGGCGTCCCCCTGCAATGCGACGAGCCAACCGACTTTCAAACCTTCCGCATCGGCCTGTTCGGATTGGAAAAGCTGAGAAACCTGGACCGCACCGTCGAGATTCTCCGGCGCGCGCTGGACAAGATTCTCGGAGCGGATCGTTGATCCACTGACATCAAACGTCGCCGCGTGTCGCCATGGCTGGATGTGACGTCACGATGACGGCACTGCTGATCGATCCGTTGGCGTTAACGGAACTCTCGGAAAAAATCGCTGTAACCGGCGTGCTAGACACATTAATGACACAAAAATATGGTTGCGCATGCGCGCAGGGTAGCTACGCTGAAGCTTGTACAAGGCGATTAAAACAACAAAGAGGGGCTCAGTATGATCAACAACCAGAATGCTCAGGTCGTTGCACTCGAATTGTGGCGCTTCTGTGCACATTGCATGGCCATACTCGTCGTCGTTGGAGCTGTATTGATCGGGTTCCTTGGATCCTGGGACCTCGCGCTCAAGGTGGGCGTGCTGCCACTACTGGCCCTTGTGGCCGCCGACGCGCTGGCCAAGCGCAAAGAACAGGAAATTCTGCTTCGAAACTTCTGATCCCATGATCACCCTGCGCAAACCGACACGGGGCTTGCGCAGGGTCAACGAGTCCGAATACATGCCCAGCCGGGGCATAGGCGCAAACAGTGATTTTCATCCTGCGCCAATCCCGATCTCCAAAAGCCCAATACTGATTAGTCAGCCTTGCATACCGCCACGGCATCAGGCGTCAACGCTGTCCGCCAGATAATCGGTGTAGTAATCCAGAGCAGCAAGATTCTTGTCCTTGGCCTCGAACATCATGTCGAAGCGGTCCAGGAATTCGCGGGCGTACAGGTTGGTCCAGTGATTCCACATGCGCTTGCTGTGGCTGTAGAGATCGCGCTTGCTGACGTGTTGGAGGAGGGTCGGCATCTCCAGCTTCTGTTTCGGTGAAAAGCCACGTTCAATCAGGCTTTCGGGTGGCTGCGAGTAGTGCATGGCTGGGCGCACACCACGCCAACTGTCGATGATTCGGGCAACGCGTAGGTCATGCGGGTCGATATAGCGTTCCTCATTGATCCAGCAATGATGGATGTCCAGCACCACCGGCGCGAGGTCTGAGAGTTGCAAGCAGTCGTCGACCCCGTAGGTCTTTTCTTCATTTTCGAAGGTGATGCAGTTTCGCGCTTCCTGCGACAGGCGCGGCCAGACCGTGCGAATCCCATCGACGCCCAGCCGCCCGGCGATATGTACGTTGCACTTGAAGTCCTGAAACTGCCGGCCAAAGCCCATCATGCGGATCATATCGGCGTGATATTCGAATTCCGCCAAGCTGTTTTCCACCACCTGCGGCTTGTCCGAGCCGAGCACGCAGTACTGCCCTGGATGTAACGAGAGGCGGATGCCCAGCGCCCGAGCGCGGTCGCCGATCTGCGCAAAGCCCTTCTCGATCACATCCCGCACCTCGGTCTGGCGATAGAAATCGGATGCTTCTGGATGGCTATAGAAGGGCAGCAGATCGCTGCTCAGCCGTAGCATGTGCAGCTCATTCGGCAGCGTCCCGACGTATTCGAGTAGCCGCAGCTGCGCAGCCAGGTTGTGTTCGATGATGCCGTTCAGCTTTTCGCGAGCCGCCTCCTGAGACACGCTGTTGAGCCAGCGCAATGTGGTCGAACGCGGGTTGAAAGCACGCTCAATGACCTCCAACTCCTTCAGCGATTCACTGTGGCCGGGATGGCGATACATGCAGGCGAAACCGATTCTGTGCATAGAAACCTGAGCAACCGCTTATATGGATGAGATTCCCTTTAGTGACCCGCACACGCGTAGAGGTGCGGAACAACCGACGAACGCATCGCGTCAATTTGCGTTGGGAAGCCAGACGTCAACGAAAAACCCTTACCATATCAGCCACTTGTTCATGTCTGGTTGATCGTCATGTTGTCTGCCGTCAAACGCTACAAGCGCCTGGTTTCGGGAGCATTGGCGCGTTGCTTTCCACGCACCTCGGCCTATTTGCAATCGGAAGAAGAGTTGATCCTGCACCGTTGGCCCGGCTCCGCTCCCAAACAGGCCGGCAAGCGAGTCGCCAAACACACCGGCAAGCCGCCCACCGCAGTCGGTCGCAAGGTCAAGCAAGCAGATGCAACCGCCAAACCCAGAGCGAAACCCCGCAAGCCTGCCAGCGAAGGTATCTACGGGCCGGCGAAACTGTCGGTCGAAGATCAGCAGATCCAGGCGATGCGCCTGCGGGTTGGCCGTGCTGTCGACGCCGGGGTGATCTGCGCGCCGTCCGAGGAACAATGGGCGATGATCCTCAGCGACAGCCCGGTAACACGGATCTTCGCCGGTGCCGGCTCGGGCAAATCCACCACGCTGGTGCTGCGCGTGGTGTTCATGCTCTGTCACTTGGAGATCCCACCGGAGCGGCTGACGGTAATTTCCTTCACCAATGCCTCCTGCACACAGCTGCGCGAGCAGTTGGTGCGAGTGCTTGGCTTCTGGAACTTCGCGTTCGACCCCGCTAGCGCGCGCCAATGCGTACGGACCTTTCACTCGGCGATGGCGGTGCTGGCCAAGGAGGTGCTGGGCAAACCGGTCTGGTTCGAACAGCTGGACGAAAAGGGCGCCTCGCCCACGGAGCTGGATAATCCGCTGGCCGCCTCGCGTTTGCGACCGGCGCAGCAGCGGCTGCTGAAGCAGGCCTACCAGAGCTGTTATGCCGAAGAGGAAGGCTTCCGAACATTGGTGCACCAGTTACTCGACCTGCCATCGCCGGTTGCCGATCAGCGCAAAACGCCAAAAGCGCCGCTGGATACGTTCAAGCTGGCGGGTGAATTCGTCGCTGTCCCGCTGTTCGAGGCGTTCTATGCGCAGGCGGGTTTCATCGAGAGCATTGGCATCCGCATCGAACAGATGCAGACCAGTCGGATGACCTGCTCGGAACGTGAACGCTGGTTCATCGATGCCCTGGTCCTGTTCTGGAAGCATTTCCAGGCAGCACTGCAGGCGCAGGGGCTGATGACCTTCAACGGCGCGTTTCAGCAGCTTACGCAGTGTCTGGCGGCGGGCGGGAAGGGCATGTCCGGCGATGCCTTGGCACCGTTCAGCCATCTGCTAATCGATGAGTTTCAGGATATCTCGCCGCAGATCGTCCAGTGGTTGCAGGCGACGCATCGGTCGTTGGCCGGTCTGGGCGAGCCGATCAGTCTCATGGCTATCGGCGACGACTGGCAGTCGATTTACGGCTGGCGCGGTAGCTCGCCAGAGCTGTTCATGGATTTCGACAAGTATTTTCCTGGCAAAGGCGCGTCGAAGAAAAGCTTGGTGCTGATGCTGGAAACCAACTATCGCTCCATCGAACCGATCATCCACGATGGTGAGGCGGTGCTGGCCGGCGTCGAGTTCAAGCAGGACAAAACCAGCAAGGCAGGCAAGGCCACCCAGCCAGGCGATCACGGCGTGAAGCTGGTGTCAGGCTTCGACGTGAAGGCGCGCTTGCCCGAGCTGATCCGAGAGATCAAGGCGCAGTGCGAGCACGTCGCGACTCGGCCGAATGCGGATCGTAATTCCGTATTGGTGCTCAGCCGACGCAACGAACCATTGCGCGCCATCCAGGCCGAGCTGGACAAGAAGTTGCCGGTCAAGGCTTACACCATTCACCGAGCCAAGGGATTGCAGGCGGAGGTCGCGATCATCGTCGATGACTGCTCACCGCCAGAAAAGCACCCGCTGCGCAACGCGCTGTACGCCTATTCAGGTTTTTTCCGAAACAGCTATGACCAGGCCATGGCCGACGAGAGTCTGCGCCTGGCCTATGTGGCGATCACCCGGGGCGTCAGCCGGGTGCTGTGGTTCACCCAGAAGGCGCAAGGCGCAACGCGTTTGCTCAAGGCGCGAAGAAAAGCCCTCTGAGCGGCTTGAACGTTGCGGGCGACATAAAATGCGCTAGGGTTTGGCCCCGGCGATGAACGCCGAACCGACGGAGGACGATTGCATGTTGAAGCTATGGGGCCGAATCAATTCGACCAACGTGAGGAAGGCGCTCTGGTGCCTCGAAGAGCTTGGCGTCCCTTACACCCGCGTCGATGCGGGAGGCGCATTTGGCGTGGTGGGAGAAGCCGAGTACATCGCAAAGAATCCGAATCGCCTGGTGCCATGCCTCGAAGACGGCGAGCTGGTGCTATGGGAATCGAACACCATCGTTCGCTACCTCGCCGCACAGTATGGCGAGGGCACGCTCTGGAGCACCGATCCGCGCCAGCGCGCCGGGGCGGACAAATGGATGGACTGGGCGACCTCATCCCTGGCCACACCCTTCCGCCCGCTGTTCTGGAACATCGTGCGCACCGCCCCGGAGAAGCGCGACATGACCGCCGTGCAAGTAGCGCTGGAGGAGTGCGGCAAGCTGCTCGCCATCGCCGACCGAGCCTTGGCAGAGCAGCCATACCTGTCGGGCGATTCATTCGGCATGGGCGATATCCCCCTAGGTTGCTTCGCCTACGCCTGGTTCGAGATGCCCATCGAACGACCAGACCTGCCGCATCTGCTGCACTGGTATGAGCGGCTGCAACAGCGCCCGGCGTATCAAACCGCGGTGATCACGCCCTTGACCTGACAGGCCTTAGCGACTGACGGCCTCGCTGTTCAGCCAGTCGAAGAAGGCTTTGACCGGTGGGTGCCGGTCACGCCCGGCACGCAGAGCGCCATGTAGGTTGCGCCGGGCATGGTGGCTCCGGCGCGGTCGGACCAGCCTTTGCGACACCTTCACATTGCGGGTTCGTCGGGATGGCGTTCGCCGATTCCTAGGCGGCGCGGCAACGGCTGGCGCAGCCGGCTTTCAATCTCTGGAGCTTCCAAACGCCTGCTGAATGAGTTCAGGCAACTTGTCTCCAGCCGGGCCGGCCAATGCGTATTCACGTTCGCTGTGGCTGGCTCTGGCCTGGGGATTGACGTGGATGACAGTCGCACCGGCGCGCCAGGCCAGCCCGGGCATTTCTGCCCCCGGATAGACCAGGCCGGAGGTGCCGACCGATATCAGCACATCACAGCGCTCCGCCGCCGCGAATGCGGTGTTCATTCGATCGACCGGTAGGCTTTCGCCAAACCAGACCACGCCGGGGCGCAGCGGGCCGGCGCAGGCTGCGCAGCGCGGCGGCTGCACTCGACGGCCGCCTTCCGGTTCGTCGGGCATGCCGAGCGGTCCGTTCGGAGCTTCGCCGCATTCGAAACAGCGTGGCTGATGCAGGCTGCCATGCAGATGGATGACCTCATCGCTGCCGGCACGCTCATGCAGATCGTCGACGTTCTGAGTGATCAGCGTGAGGCGCGGTACATGCCGGCTCAGCTCGGCAATGGCCCGGTGCGCCGGGTTAGGCTGAGCTTGCAGAGCCTTCATGCGGCGCCATTCGTACCAGCCCCAGACCAGTTCCGGGTCCGCGCAGAAGGCCTCGGGTGTGGCCAGCGAGGCGGCGTCGAAGCGTTCCCAGAGCCCGGTTAGCGAATCGCGGAACGTTGGAATACCGCTTTCGGCCGAGACGCCCGCTCCGGTGAACACAACGATGTGCTGGGCGCTGCGCAAGGTTTCGATCAGCGGGGAGGGGGTCATCGGCACGGCTCCTATTGGTTACTGATGCAGAAATGCACAAGCGCCCATCAGACCATTTAAATATCGCCGATTCCAAACCCTGTGATCGCTTCAGTTCAGGGCAAAGCGGCCGCTGAGCGAGCCTAGCCGCGAGGCCAATGCGCTGAGATCGCTGCTGTCCTGATCGAGCCGATTCGCATCTGACGCATTCTGATCGGCGATCTGCTGGACGCTCTGCAAGTGACGGGCAACATCCGCCGATACGGTGGTTTGCTGATGAGTCGCTGCGGCAATCAGTTCGTTCATCTGGCTGATCGCATCGATTTCCTGCGCGACCGCTGCCAGCAGCAAGGTCGTCTGCTGGCTGTCTGCGACGCAGCGGCCGACACTGTTACGGCTTTGCTGCATGGATTCGGCGGCCTTGCGGCTGTCCTGTTGCAGGCGGCTGATGATTTCGTGGATTTCGCCGGTGGACTCGGCCGTCTTGCTCGCCAGGTTACGCACCTCTTCGGCGACCACAGCGAAACCTCGCCCTTGCTCGCCGGCCCGCGCCGCTTCGATCGCGGCGTTGAGCGCGAGCAGGTTGGTCTGATCGGCAATGCTTCGAATCACATCCAGCACGCGGCCGATCTGTTCGGACTGGACGGCCAGGTCCTGCATCGTTGCATCGGTGGCGTCGATGCGCCGGGCGAGTCCGGTGATTTCCTTCAGGCTGGTCGACACGGCGGCTCGCCCCTGTTCGGCCTTCATATTGGCCGAGTGTGCGGCCTGGGCAGCCCGGTCGGCGTGGCTCGCGACGTCATCGATGGCGGTCGACATCTGCTGCATGGCGTTGACCATGTAGGCGGTCTCTGCAAGCTGCCGATCGGCACCCTCGCGCATGTCGCGAGTAGCCTGGTGCAGGTGGCTGGCGGTGTCGTCCAGGCCCCGTGTATCACGGACCGTTGCGCCAACCAGCTCGGCGAGCTGATCGAGAAAGTGGTTGAAGCGCTGGGCGATCGGCCCGCTGGCAACGCTGCGTTGGCGCAGATCGATCTGCACGGGATCGCGCGTGATATCGGCAGCGGCACTTAGCAACGCTTCGCCTTCGCGCGCCTCGGCATTGGCGCGCACGGCCAGATAGATCAGGATTGCGCTCTCCAGCACCACATAGAACGCATGCAGCATCACCACGCCCCAGCTGCCGTCGGGCATCACGAATACGCCAGCCTGCTGCTGTTGCAGAGCAAAGAAGCTCAGGTGATGAATAGCGATGGTGGTGGCCGCCACGACGATTGGCAGCCAGTCTCGGTAGTACACCAGAAAGGCAAGCAGCGCGAAGATGCCGAAGTGCATTTCCAGCATGCCGTGGGCGAGGTTGATGTGCAGCGCGGCCATGACCATGAAGCCTGCACCGATCAGACAGCGCAGCAGACGCTCTCCGGCAATCAGGCCATGCAGCAGCGTCATGGCCAGTGCCGTACCGCCGCCGATAGCAATGGCCTGCGCCCAATTGCCATACAGCGTGGCCAGGCCGAGCGCGTAGGCGGTCAGAAACCACAGCACACCAAGCATGATGCGATCGGCTTTGCGGTAGTGATCCTTAAGCGTGAAGGTGTCGCTGGACATGCTATGTCTCCGAGACGAGTCGCGTGGTGTTTGCAGTACTGAAATAGCGCTTCGGCGTGACATTCGCGGATCAGTCATAAGCGCTTTGCCAAATGTCTGAAGGCAGACAGGGCGCGCTCACGGCTAGTCGCCAACTCGGTGATCGGGTGTGGGTAGCCGTTGAGATGAAGGCCCTGGCGGAAACTCGGGTCATGGATGTCGCGATCGTTCAAGTGCGCCAGCTCAGGCAACCACTGGCGGAGGAAACGGCCTTGCGGATCGAATTTCGCCGACTGGCTGAGCGGATTGAACAGGCGGAAGTAGGGCACCGAGTCGGTGCCGGTCGAAGCGCTCCATTGCCAGCCGCCGTTGTTCGCGGCGAGGTCGCCATCGATCAGGTGCCGCATGAACCAACGCTCGCCTTCGCGCCAGTCGATCAGCAGGTTCTTGCTCAGAAACATGGCGACCAGCATGCGCAGGCGGTTATGCATCCAGCCGGTCGCCAGCAGTTGCCGCATGGCCGCATCGATGATTGGAAAACCGGTGCGCCCCTGCTGCCAGGCAGCCAGCTCATCGGGCGCGTTGCGCCAGGGCAGGGCTTCGGTTTCAGGGCGAAAGGCGCGCCCCATCGATACTCGCGGATAGCCCACCAGCACATGTTTGTAGAATTCGCGCCAGAGCAGTTCGTTGATCCAGGTGACAGCGCCCGGATTACCGCTGTCGAGCTCGCCCCGGTTCGTTGCCAGAGCGGCGTGAAGACATTGCCGGGGCGAAATGACGCCGGCGGCCAGGTAGGGCGACAGCTGACTGGTGCCAGGCTCGGCGGGAAGGTCGCGGCGCTGCTGATAATCGGCCATGTCGTCTTCGACAAAGCAGGCCAGACGTGTACGTGCGAAGTCTTCGCCGGCGGGCCAGAACGAGCGCAGTTGCTCGGTAGGCGGCGCGAAGCCTTCTATCGTCATTGAGAGCGGATCGCGTGACACGGGCAGCCACGCTTGCGGCGCGGGTACCGGCAGGCAGCGCGGCAGCGAATGGCTCAGGCGTGAATAGCAGACCTTGCGGAACGGGCTGAAAACCTTGAAGCCCTGGCCGGCCAAGGATTGCACGCTGCCTGGTGCAAAAAGCAGCTGGTCCAGATGCCGTCGCAGCGACGCGCCCGTGTGGTGGAGTGCTGCGGCCACCGCCTCGTCACGTCGTTGCTCGTTCACGCCATATTCGTCATTGATATGCACGCTGCCGATTTCGTGCTCGCGGCAGAGATCAGCGACAAGCGCGGGCACGGCCTGCCAGTCATCGACGCAGCGGATCAGTAGCGGCACGTTCAGCTCGGCGAGACGTGCCGAGAGAGCGCCCAGGTTGCGCAGCCAAAAATCGACCTTGCAGGCCGCGTCGCCATGGGCGAGCCACTGCACGGGAGTGATCAGGTACAGCGCGATGGTCGGGCCAGCGTTCATCGCGGCGGACAGGGCGGTATTGTCGGTCACGCGCAGATCGCTGCGTAGCCAGATCAGCTGATTCATGTGCAAGTATTCAGATCCCGTTGCGCAAGCTGAGGTCTTCAGGATGCGGCTGCAGATAGGCCTGGCTGGCTACGTAGCGATCCGGATGCCGGCGGAAGTGGTGTTTAAGCAGCGTAAGTGGCACGACGAGGGGCACGATGCCTTCGCGATACTGGGTTATCAGGCGCTGCAGTTCCTGTTTGTCGTCGCCTTCGAGATGCTTCTTTAGATAACCACTCAGGTGCTGCAAAACGTTGCTGTGGTTGCCGCGCGAGGCGTTCTTTTTCAGCGCCGCCATCAGCTGGCTGAAGTAAGCCGGTGCGAATTCCTCCAGCGATATATTGCCGACGCCCCCGACCATCCGACCGAGCGCTTTGTATTGCAGCGGGTCGCTCGCCATGAGCTGGTACTTGTAGCGTGAATGGAAATTCACCAGGGCCTTACGTGTCAGGCCCGTACGCAGCAGGCGCTGCCATTCGGCATGGGCATATATTCGCGTCAGAAAGTTCTCGCGCAGCACCGGGTCATTGAGTCTGCCAGCCTCTTCGATCGGCAGATCTGGCCGCATCCGCATCAGGCCCTGGGCAAACAGGCCGGAGCCGCCGCCTTCGGCCGGATGGCCGCTGGCCTGGTACACCTTCACCCGCTCCATGCCGCAGGAGGGGGATTTCTGCATCAGGATATAGCCACTGACGTCATCCAGCTCGGTGGCGATCCGCTCGCCATAAGCAACTAGCGCATCAGTGACATCCAGCTCCGGATGCACCGTGCCGACCGCGCGCGGGTGCTCAGGGGCGCCAACCAGCCGGATTGGCTCGCGAGGCGTGCCCAGCCCGATGGCCACTTCGGGGCAAATCGACACGAACTGGAAGTGACGAGCCAGCGTTTCGCTGCATAGACGCGACTCCTTGTGCCCGCCATTGAAGCGCACCGGATCGCCAAGTAGACAAGCGCTGATACCGATCTTGATGACAGTTGACGTAGACATCGGGCTGGCCTCGATACGTACCTGTACAAGGCGTTTTGTTTGTACAGTATTTGCCGGCATCTTAAAGTCGGCCTTGTACAAGTCAACCTGATTTGTACAATTCAAGCCGCGCCGGGCATCGCTAGCCGTGACAGCCGTACCACGTAGAAAGGCGTTTCGATGCAACGTGTGCGTAACCAGAGCGAACGAATTGCTCTGATAGATTTTCTGTTGCAGCAGCCCCCTGCGTACGGCCCCTACAATGCCTGCTCGCCGCAACCGGTGCGCAACGCGCTATTGCCAGGGGACGAACGTGCCGACTTCCCGGCGTTGGGGTTTCTGGATGCGGCATTGGCGGACCTGCGCAAGCTGTGGTCGCCTGTGTGAAAATGGCGCGCCGCCCGGCAGGGCTGTGTAGTTGTTCAATCAGTAGTCAGGAATGTGCATGTCTGAGCAGGCGTTGTTATTGGTAAACCTGGGGTCACCGGCTTCCACCGATGTGGCGGACGTGCGTCGCTATCTCGACCAGTTCCTGATGGACCCTTACGTCGTCGATCTGCCATGGCCGGTTCGCCGCTTGCTGGTGTCGCTGATTCTGCTTAAACGCCCCGCGCAGTCCGCTCATGCCTACGCATCAATCTGGTGGCCGGAAGGATCACCGCTGGTGGTGCTCAGCCAACGGCTGGCCGATGCGGTGCGCCCTCACTGGACGGAGGGTCCGGTGGAGTTGGCGATGCGCTATGGCGAGCCCTCGATCGAGCGCGCTTTGGTCGGGCTGGCGAAGCGGGGCATCAAGCAGGTGACTTTTGCGCCGCTGTATCCGCAATTCGCCGATAGCACCACGACGACCGCCATCGAGGAAGCACGCCGGGTCATTCGAGACAATCGCCTGGATATCAGGCTGTCGATCCTGCAGCCCTTCTACGACCAGCCCGAATACCTCGATGCACTGGTCGACAGCGTGAAGCCATACCTGGCGCAAGAATACGATCATCTGCTGCTGAGCTTTCACGGCCTGCCCGAGCGTCATCTGCACAAGACCGATCCAACCGGTTCGCACTGCCTAAAAGGCGCCGATTGCTGCCAGCGGGCCGAGGGCGCCGTACTCGCAGGTTGCTATCGTGCTCAGTGCATGCAAAGCGGCGCTGCGTTTGCCGAGCGCGCCGGATTGCGTGCGGAGCAGTGGTCGGTGTCGTTCCAGTCGCGGCTCGGTCGCGCCAAATGGATTGAGCCTTATACCGAAGCGCAGCTGGAAGAATTAGCGGCCAAAGGCGTCAAGAAGCTGCTGGTGATGTGCCCGGCATTCGTTGCGGATTGCATCGAGACACTGGAAGAGATCGGTGATCGTGGCCGCGAGCAGTTCATCGCTGCGGGTGGGGAAGAGCTGCACCTGATTCCCTGCCTCAATACTCATGAAAGCTGGGTGCAGGCACTGATCGCCCTGTGCCGGCGCGCCCCGCAGGCACTGTGAAAGCCGCAGTCATTGCTTCAGTGTGGCGAGCTGTTCCTTGAGTCGCCGCACTTCGGCTTCCAGTTCGACTACGCGCTGCCTGGCCTCGACCTCACGGCTGACATCCTTCTGGATACCGATGAAATAGGTCAGTTGGTCAGCTTCGTTGAACACTGGAGTAATCGAAAGCTCGTTCCAGAACGCGCTGCCATCCTTGCGGTAATTGCGAAGCGTCTGGCGACACGGCTGGTGGCTTCTGATCGCTTTGCGAATCGCCGCGATCCCGGGCTGGTCGCGGTGGCCGGCCTGTAGAAAACGACAGTCCTGATAGAGAGTATCGTCCACATCGTAGCCGGTCAGCCGCTGAAAGGCGGGGTTAGCGTAGATGAGGATGTTGTCGTCGCCTTCCTGCTCGGCGACCACGATCCCGTCGTTGGAGGCTTCGATTACCAGTTGCAGCAGTTTGGCATTGATCATCGGGATGTCTCTTATCGGTGTTGCGACATTCTAGGGCAGGTTCGGACGGCTCGGCACGAGGCGCTTGGCGCCGGCTCGTGCGGTTCAGGCGTAACCCTAAGCTACAATGCGCCAATCCTTCTACATGAGCTGCCGCGTCATGACTCAACTTGACCGTGCTTGCACGATGCCTGCTTTAGATCCGCTCAAGCGGGACGAACTGTTCCCCATTGGGGAAGTCTCGCGCCTGACAGGCGTCAACGCGGTCACGCTGCGAGCATGGGAGCGCCGCTACGGCCTCATTCAGCCCACTCGCACCGAAAGCGGCCATCGCCTCTATTCCATGGCCGATATCGAAGCGATTCGCAGCATCCTGGCCTGGATTGACCGCGGCGTCGCGGTAAGCAAAGTGGGCAGTATCCTGTCTCGCGACGCTGCAAAGTCTGAGGGGCGGTGGCATGCGGACGCAGCCGAGTGGGGCGATTGGACGGCGCAGGTGCAGCGTGCCGTGGGCAGCTTCGATCACTCCTGGCTTGAACAGATCTACGGGCAGCTCATTTCTACTTATTCGCTGCTGATAGTCCTTCAGGATGTGATGCTGCCGTTGTGGCAGCGGTTGTCGCTGCGTCAGGGCGAATATGGCCAGACCAGCGAATGGCTGTTCCTCGATGCCTTCCTCCGTGCCCGCGTGCTGCAAAGCTTGCAGCTTGATCGCGATCAGGCGAAGAGTCGGGTACTGCTGGCTGCGGTCCCGGGGCAATGTTGTGAGCTGGAACTGCTGGTCACTGGCCTGTTGCTGTCCAGCGATACGGTTGCGGTCAATGTGCTGGCAGTCGGTCAGCCACTGAACGAGTTGCCACTGGTTTGCGAGAAAACTCGCCCGAGAGCGTTGGTGCTGTATTCCAACGTACCGCCGAACGCGGTGCTGCTGCGTCAACTGGCCAAACTCGCGTTGGGGCTCGATTGCCCATTGGCGTTGGCAGGCGAGGCGGCCGAGTTTTCAGAGCAGAGCTTGCGAGGCTCACCGATTGCGCGCCTCGGTAATTCGGGCGAACTTATGCAACGCCGTCTGCGGCAGTTTCTCGATGGACGTCTGGATACCTAACGTTTTGCTGAGCGGAGCATCGGTTCCGCTCCTGAATCATTGTGTCTAATTCCAGTTGGCGCGATGCTCAGTGACTTCAGCCGAAACACGATGCCGTCATGCACCAGTTTGCCGATCTAGCCCAACGCCCGCTGCAACTGACTCTGACCAACGGGTTGCGAGTGCGTCTGGTGCGGCTGCCGCACAGCGCGCAGGCCGCAGCCCTGGTACGGGTGCATGCCGGTTCCCATGACGCGCCCCGAACCTATCCGGGGCTCGCCCATTTTCTCGAACACCTGCTGTTTCTTGGCAGCCGGGATTACCCGGTGGCGCAGAGCCTGATGCCCTTCATCCAGGCCTGCGGCGGGCAACTGAACGCATCGACGCGAGAGCGACACACTGACTTTTTCTTCCAGCTTCCGGCTGGCCAGCTCGAGGAAGGCTTGCGCCGTCTGCTGGATATGCTGGCGTATCCGCTGCTCGATCCAGACGCTCAATTGCGTGAGCGCGAGGTGTTGCACGCCGAGTTCCTTGCCCGCGCTAAGGATCGGGAGACGCTATCCGATGCGGCGTTGGCCCGCGCAATCGACTCCACGCACCCAGCCAGCGGCTTTCATGCCGGCAACCGGGAAACCTTGCCGGTAGATGAACCAGATTTCCAGCAGGCGCTGCACGGCTACCATCAGCGCTTCTATCGGACAGGGCAGATGGAGCTGCTACTGGCCGGGCCGCAGAGTGAAGCTGTATTGCAGCGCCTTGCGGAACAGGCCGACATATCGCTGATCGCAGATGCTGCCGTGCGGCGATCCCCGCCCGTGTTGCACGCTCGCACTGAGGGATGGTCGAGGCTGCAACTGGAGCAAACCCAGCCGCGTTTGCTGCTCGCCTTCATTGTCGACGGTTTGGATGAGCACGCCTTGCCGGCGCTGGATTACCTCGCAACTTGGATCGCCTCCGAAGCGCCGAATGGTTTGCCGCAGCGCTTGCAGGCGGCGGGTCTGTGCCAGGCGCTGTCGCTACGGGTGCCATACTGGTTCGCAGGGCAGGGCGTGTTGGCCATCGAGGCATCGTTGACGAGCAAGGGCCTGGCGCAGCGAACCACTGTGGTCGATGCGCTGACGGATTGGCTGCGCTTCTTCGTTGAACCTTCCTGTTGGCAAGCGTGCTGGGATGAGTACCGACTGATAGCCGAACGCAGCCTGCACGGCGCCGAGCCTTTGAAGCTACTGCGCCATTGGGTGGAGCCGCTGGCCTGGGCCGCCGACTCCAATGAAGTCGGCATAGGTGATGCGCTGCGCACCCTGATAAAGCGAATGACGGACATTGGACCTGTGGTTCTCACCGTCGATACGGCTCCGTGCGGCTCGGTCACTAGCGATGGATTTCCGTTGCGCATGGCTAGCGAGCCGCCATTAACCGCCCTGCGCCGCGACTGGCACTGGCAGATTCCACAAGCCAATCCCTGGTTGAAGACCGCTGTGTCGGATGGCAAGGCTGCCAACCCCGTCGCCGCATTGCGCTGGCTGGGACAGACAGAGGAGAGCGGCAAGGCTGCATTGATGCTGCGTTGGCGCTTCGCTGAACTGCCGGTGTCTGCACTCTGGCATGGGCTGTCGCATGCGTTGCAAGGGTGCGTCTGGGCAGCACGGCAGGCGGGCGTGGAACTGCGCTTCGAGAACATGGGGCATAGCTGGACGCTGAGTCTGCGTGGTTTCGCTGAAGCCGTGCCACCCATTCTTGGCGACATTGCCTACTTGCTCGCCGAGCCTCCCGAGGCGTCGCTTGCCCAGTGCGCGCGGCTGGCAGAACAGCACCGTTCGCTGGGGCAGGATGAAATGCTGCTTCGTCAGTTACTCAACCGTCTGCCACGTCTGGTTGCGGGAATGCACCAGTCAGCCGAGCCGGCCAGATCAGTTAATCGCGAACAGCTTCACGCCGCCTGGAGAGATGCGCGCTGGGATGGGCTGGCGGTTGGTTTCTCGTCGCAGACCTCTACGGCGCTGCTGGCATCGGTCGGCGCGCTGCCTGGTCAACCTGCGCTGGGCAAGGATTGGCTTGAGGCGCCGCCTACGGAAAGTCACTGGCATCAGGTTGGAGACGGGGCGGTCACCAGCGACACGGCATTCATCCTGTTCTGTTCCCTCGCTGATCGCGGCCTTGAAGGCGAGGCGGCGTGGCGTGTGCTGGGGCGTTTGCTGGAGGGCGAATTCTTTCGTCGGATTCGCAGTGAGCTACAGCTGGGTTACGCGGTGCTCAGCCGGTTCTGCCAGTTTGCCGACCAGCCAGGCATGCTCTTCGCGGTGCAGTCGCCGACCGCTTCGGCGACTGAAATCCTCCGCCAAATCGAGGCGTTTCTGGATACCGTCGCGCTGCAGCTGGCAGAGCGCTCGACAGAAGATCTGACAGGGATCGCCCATGCGACAGCCGATCAGCAAGCCGATGCTTCTGCCGATCTCAATGGCCATGCCGAACGAGCCTGGCAGGCGGTACTGGCCGGGCATGAATGCGATCGGATCGGGCAAGTGATCAGAGCGATGCGCGAGCTGCGGCCAGCGGATCTTATGGCGGCCTTGCATGACCTGCGCGGTGGCGCTGGCCGGCTGATCGTAACCAATGCGCCTGCGCCGAGTGGTTGGGGCCGATAGGCAGCGCTGCCATTTTCAACACCGATGCACTTGCTCGGTTCTGAGAGACTCAGAACATCGCTGACCCGTGCGATCAGCCGCCCAGGCTAGGGTCCCTTTCGTTTTCGTACGGTTCATTCGGAAACTGAATCAGGCAAAAGCCGTTGCCGAATGGGTCGCTCAGCGTGACCAGCCTGCCCCAAGCGAACACGCGTATCGGTGTTTCCTGGCGTGCACCGGCCGCTACCGCGCGTGTGGCGGACGCTTCGATATCGTCAACGACGAAGTCGGGATGAATGGGCGTCCAGTGGCGGTCATAGGTACGAATGCCATCGCCGATTGCTGTGGCCGGTTCCGATCCGGCGTGCTCGATCAAGTAGATGCGGCAGCCAGCACCCAGCATTTCCGCTGCCGCCCCGTTGAACAGGGAGCGCGTATGGCGCAAGCCGAGGGCGTCCCGGTAGAAGGGGATCGCCTTGTCCAGATCTGCGACGTCGATGTTCAACAGAAGCTCCATTGTCGTTCGTCTCCGTCATGCTTTTGAACAGCTAAATCTGTACGTCCTGCGGGCTTGGCGTTCTCACGCAGACTGGCTTGCCGACCCGGTGACGATACGGTCCGCCGGCAGCTGCCCGGCGCCATCGCCTAAGGCTAGGTATACCTGTAGCGCGGCGTAGGCGTCGTTTGCGGCGTAATACTGTTGTGCATCGGTCAATGTTCGATTTGCCCAGTTGGACGTAGAGACGCTGCGAGATTTACTCACCCGAGCGCCCAGCACCGCTGCGACCGCGCCTCGCAATCCGACCTGGCCTTTCTTGCTCTGATAGCGCAGCGTCGTGCCAAGGTCGATGTAATGCCGCAACTCGATGCCCAGGCGACTGCGCAATCGGCTTCGATCCGAGCTCAGGCCAAAGCCGACCTTCAGTAATTGGTTCGACTCCAGCACGGCTTTAGCTGCCTCGACGCAACCGTCCACGCCGACCTGAAACAGGTAGGTGGTTTGCGGCGTGGCTAGCTGGATCACGTGAGGTCCGGTGGAAGCCTCGCCTATCTTGAAGGTGGGTTTGGATTCGGTATCGAAGCCGATCTGCGCGACGCTCAGGAGGTCATCGACGGCTTGGGAGAACTCCGCCGATGTCGAAGGCGTGACGATGCGGTCGAGCGTGAGTCCTTCGAAGCGGGGTAGGCCGTCGAGGTCGGCCAGCTGTGGGATGCGGATGATGATAGACCTCCATTTCAGAATGCCGCTGCGATCGAGGGTGAGCGGACGGCTTTCAGTATTAAAGCGCATGGCTTGTCAGCCGCGCAGGCATGACAGTTGTTTTTTCTAACTGGTGGGGCAGACGGCTTCCAGCGGAGCTGGCCCAATTCTTTGGATTTCGCTCACATCGAAACGTGACCTGCCCTCGTTCAGCTCCAGCGAAGCATTTCGTCGGAAAATACTAAGCCAAGGTATGACGTCATACATTTTATTGACGTTGCATCGGGCTTGCCTAGACTCCGACACGCCGTTTTCACATGAAAAGTCGGTGAAAAAGCAAATATCGAAGTATGACAACAGCAAAATAAGGATAAGAAAATGCGAAATGTTGCAGCAGTTATGACGATCTCGTTGGGCATCGGTCTTTCTTCAGCACCGGCCGGTGCGTCGGTGGTCGTCAATGCCGGCATTGGCGGAGGAAGAATTCCGCTGGAGCGGCAGACGCTGCCGATGCGCGATGGATTTGCCTCGATGGGCGGTGGGACCAGCGGTGGTGCTTACGCGGTGCCCGGCCGTGTCTACGATGTCACCACGCGCGCTCAATTGAAGTCGGCGTTCGATGAAGCGGGGGACGAACCCAAGATCGTTCGCGTTCACGGCGCGCTTCTTGGCAACTCGGATGATTCAGGCAATCCGCTGACGTGCGAAGACTATGCGCGGGGGACCGGATATACCCTGGACAGCTACCTGGCTGCATACGATCCAGCGGTCTGGGGATGGGATACGGAGCCCTCCGGTGGTCCGGAGAACGCGCGTCGCCAGTCCGCAGAGAATCAGAAAAACACCATGGTGATCGAGGTGCCGAGCAACACGACGATCATCGGAGCGAACCCCAAGGCGAGCTTGATAGGGTTGTCGTTGCGGATAGACGGCGAACGCAACGTGATCGTGCGTAACCTGAACCACAAAGCCGTCAGCGACTGCTTCCCGCAATGGGACCCGACCGATGGCTCGGACGGAAACTGGAACAGCGAATACGACATGGTTCAGATCATCAACGGCGCGTCCAACATCTGGATCAATCACAACTACTATACGGACGATCCGAACTTCGACGACCAAGCGCCGATGTATTTCGGCAGACCTTTTCAGCAGCATGATGGCTCGGTCGATATCACCTATGGGTCGGACCTTGTCACGGTGTCCTATAACCGCTTCGCGGATCGGGACAAGCTGATGCTGGTCGGTTCCACCGATTCTCCGACGGCGGGAGATCCGGGCAAGCTGCGGGTGACGATTCACCACAACGAGTTCATCAATATCGGTCAGCGCGCCCCGCGCCTCCGCTGGGGGCATGCGGACGTCTACAACAACCATTTCATTCGCAACGACGACGCACGTGTCCCCTTCGGTTACGCCTTCGGCGTTGGCTATGACTCACACATCTGGGCGGAAGCCAACGCCTTCACCTTTAGCCCCTCGGTGGACTCGACGCGAATCATCAAGCATTGGAAAGGGCAGGCGATCACGACCATTGGTAACGTCATCAACCGCCGCAAGGTCGATTTGCTCGCGGCTTATAACGCCAACGCCGCAGCCGAGCTGCAGCTAGTGAGCGATACCTCTTGGCGACCGACGCTACGCACCAGGGTCCATCCGGCGCAGGCTATCCCGGGTCTGCTCAAAAGGAAGGTCGGGCCGGTCTTGACGCTGGATAGGGGGCGCAAGCGGCACCGTTAATACATAGCGCCGGGCTCCAGCCTGAATGGCTTGGCAAACGGAGCGGCAAGCTGACAGGAACGCCACTACCGCGGTGGCGTTCTTGCACGACGGACCGGCAGTCTGAGGGCGCGGCGGTTCAGGCCGACCGCATCCGTGGATGCCGGAAAAACCAGATTGCCAGCGGCGAGGCGATCACGATCACGCATAGTCCCAGCAGCGTGATCGCTGCCGGCAGGCCGTGGTGGTCGGCAATCCAGCCTGCGGCAATCAAGGGCGCGATGCTGCCGACGTAGCCGCAAACCAGGTAGGTCGAAATCAGCCCTGAGCGCTCGGTTGGTGTGGCGATGCGGTTGACCATGCTGATGCCGGCCAGCAGGCACATGCCATGTCCTGCTGCCGCGGCGCAGACACCGACGATGAACACGATGGGCGATCCGAGCTTGAAGTTGAGCACGAGCATGGCGTTGCTGAGCACGACCGCCAGCAAGCCGAGAAATCCGCACCAACGCAGGCTCATCCTGGCGCACGCCAGCTGCATCATGGCCGAAGCCAGCAGGATGACGCCGATGGATGTACCGCTCACCACCGGCCCATGCCAAGGCAGCATCTTCTCCAGAAATAGCGGGGCCATCGACGCGTAGATACCGAACACACCGAAGGCGAAGAACGGGCAGGCACAGGTAAGCGTGAACGCCAGCGAATCGCTGCGGCCCGTCCAGGCCAGGCGCGGCATGAAGGTTCGCCAGCTCGGCGATGCGGTCGCCAATTCATCTGTATGCGGTTTCAGTTGCACGCGCATCAAGGCATACACCGCCAGCACACCCAACAATAGTGAGGGTACGTAGGTCACCATCAGCGGGTTCGGTAGCCACTGACCGGTGATGCCGCCCGTTATCGGACCCAGACCAAAGCCAAAGGCGAGCAGGAAGCTGGTGATCATCGATATCCGTTGCGAAGCCCCGTCGCGCGAGATCTGTACCAGTCCGACCGTGGCGCTGGTGACGATCAGACTGGACGACAGACCCACCGCGAAGCGACCCATGTTCAAGGTCGACAGATCCCACGCGAGCATCGTCAGCAGGGTGCCGCCCCAACCCAGCAGCAGGCCGGCCAGCATCACCTTGCGAAAGCCCAGCGTGTCCGACAGGCGCCCCATGAACAGCAGGCCGAACAGCGCGCCCACCATGTAAACCACGTAAATCAGCGAGACGTCACTGGTACGCAACTGCCAGGCCTGCTGGTACAGCGGATAAAGCGGCGAAATGAGCGCTGTGCCCATCACACCCACGCACATGGCGAAGCAGACCCAGGGGAAGGCCGACCAGTTTTCTTTCATCTACACGCCTGCATAACGAAAAGTGAGTGGAAACAATCTTGGTGGCGTTTCCATGAGCAGCCTAACGGTTTTTCGTCGGTGGAGCGATTGCCGAGGCGAACGTTTACGTGACTGCAATCGCAGCGATTCTTAGAGACAAGGCACCGAAGCTGTCTGATGACGCTGAGCTGGACCGGCACTTCCGCTAGAGGTGTTCCGCCGATGACGAGGCGACGCGCTGGGCACTACCCGGACGCTGCGTTGTCTCCTTCTGTGCCATTCTGCTTTTCAGTGGACTAGGGTGTTCAATAGGCTGTCGGGCCAATCCGCAGCCGTAACATAGAGGGGATCGAACCATGTGGACCAAACCTGCTTTCATCGACCTGCGTATCGGTTTCGAAGTGACCATGTACTTCGCCAACCGCTGATTATTCGCCCCGGCCCAGGCCGGGGCTTCGTTTTAAAGGACTGCAATGTTCATCCAGATTCTCGGTTCTGCTGCGGGCGGCGGCTTTCCTCAGTGGAACTGCAACTGCGTCAATTGCGCCGGGTTGCGTAACGGCACCTTGCGCACACAGGCGCGTACCCAGTCATCCATTGCCATCAGTGATGATGGCGAACATTGGATACTGTGCAACGCTTCGCCGGACATCCGTGCGCAGCTGGAGTCGTTTCCCGCCCTGCAGCCGGCACGTGCGCCGCGCGATACGGCAATCGGCGCGATCATCTTGCTCGACAGCCAGATCGACCACACCACCGGCTTGCTGACGCTGCGTGAAGGCTGCCCCCATGAAGTCTGGTGTACCGAGATGGTTCATCAGGACCTCACGACCGGTTTTCCGCTGTTCAAGATGCTCGAACACTGGAATGGTGGCCTGCGCTGGAACCCCATTGCACTGGGAAGCAGCTTCCGCACTCCGACCTGTCCAGATCTCGAAATTACGCCAATTCCGCTGCGCAGCGCCGCACCGCCATACTCGCCGCATCGCAACGACCCGCATCCGGGCGACAACATCGGCCTGCTGATCGAGGATCACAACACCGGCGGCAAGCTGTTCTACGCACCGGGGCTGGGCAAAGTCAGCCCCGAGCTGCTGGAACTGATGCGCGGCGCCGATTGCCTGTTAGTCGACGGCACGCTCTGGCGCGATGACGAAATGCGTGTGCGTGAAGTGGGGACCAAGCTCGGGTCCGAGATGGGCCATCTCCAGCAGAGCGGCCGCGGCGGCATGATCGAGGTGCTCGATGGGGTGCCGGCGGCTCGCAAGATCCTCATCCACATAAACAATACCAATCCCATCCTCGATGAGGACTCGGCCGAGCGTGCAACCCTCGACGAGCACGGCATCGAAGTAGCCTTCGATGGCATGAGCATCGAGCTGTAGTGCGCAGGGCGCACCCTATGAGAGCAACCCTTCCCGCGTTGTGCATTGCCGCAGCGGGAACAGCAAAGGAAGCCGCGATGACCCTGCCAGCCATGACCCGCGCTGAGTTCGAGCAGGCACTGCGCGCCAAGGGCGACTACTACCACATCCACCACCCGTTCCACCGCGCCATGTACGAAGGCCGCTCGACCCGTGAGCAGATTCAGGGTTGGGTGGCGAACCGCTTCTACTACCAGGTGTGCATACCGGTGAAGGATGCCGCGATCCTGGCCAACTGCTCGGATCGCGAGGCGCGGCGCGAATGGGTACAGCGCATCATCGATCATGATGGTGTGCCCGGCGAGGAGGGCGGCATCGAAGCCTGGCTGCGGTTGGCTGAAGCCGTGGGGCTTGATCGCGAACAGGTGCTGTCGCAGGAGCTGGTGCTACCGGGCGTGCGCTTTGCGGTGGATGCCTATGTCAACTTCGCGCGTCGTGCGGTCTGGCAGGAAGCGGCGAGCAGTTCGCTGACCGAACTCTTCGCGCCGACCATCCATCAGTCGCGCCTGGATGCTTGGCCACAGCATTACAGCTGGATCGATCCGTCCGGTTACGACTATTTCCGCAAGCGCCTGAAAGAAGCGCGCCGCGACGTCGAACACGGCCTACGCATCACGCTCGAGCACTACACCACTCGTGAGAGTCAGGAGCGCATGCTGAACATTCTTCAATTCAAACTCGACGTCTTGTGGAGCATGCTGGACGCCATGAGCATGGCCTACGAACTGGACCGCCCGCCGTACCACACCGTGACCCGCGAGCGCGTCTGGCACAAAGGCATTACGTTTTGACACTTCGGTAGTTCGGGCCGGCGGCGCTTCGCTTCGGTAGTAGGGTGGGCTTCAGCCCACCACGAAGCCCGCTCAAACGATTCGATTCACCAACCAGGCTAAGCCACCGCCTGTCCCACTGGCGAGACAACGGACCATGAGTGACATCCAACTGACCCAGATCCCTGCCTTGCGCCGCGGCTTCCGCTTCCAGTGGGAACCTGTGCAGAAATGCCACGTGCTGCTCTATCCCGAAGGCATGATCAAACTCAACGAGAGCGCCGCCGCGGTACTGGCTGAAGTTGACGGCGCGCGTACCGTCGGCGCCATCGTCGCCGATCTGCAGGTGCGCTATCCCGAGGCGGAAGGGATCGAAGAGGATATCGTCGCATTCTTGGAGGTAGCCGTTGAGCGGTTCTGGATCGAGCTTCGCTAAGCCGGGCTGCGAACCCGGTCCGCCGCTATGGCTGCTTGCCGAGCTGACTTATCGCTGCCCGTTGCAGTGCCCGTATTGCTCGAATCCGCTGGATTTTGCCCGCAGCCGTGACGAGCTGAGCACTGCCGAGTGGATCGAAGTATTCCGCCAGGCGCGCGAAATGGGCGCGGCACAGCTGGGATTCTCGGGAGGTGAACCGCTGGTTCGTCAGGATCTGGCTGAACTGATCAAGGCGGCGCGGGACCTTGGCTACTACACCAACTTGATCACGTCGGGCATCGGCCTGACCGAGGAGAAGATCGCCTCGTTCGCCGACGCTGGCCTCGACCACATCCAGATCAGTTTCCAGGCCGCCGACGAAGAGGTGAACAACCTGCTCGCCGGTTCCAAGAAAGCCTTCGCGCAGAAGCTCGCCATGGCGCGTGCGGTGAAAGCCCACGGCTATCCGATGGTGCTGAACTTCGTCACCCACCGGCACAACATTGACAACATCGAACGCATCATCCAGCTGTGCCTGGAGTTGGAAGCGGACTTCGTTGAACTCGCCACCTGTCAATTCTACGGCTGGGCCGAACTCAATCGCTCCGGGCTCCTCCCCAGCAAGGAGCAGCTGGTTCGTGCCGAGTGCATCACCAACCAGTGGCGCGACAAGTTGGCCGCCGAGAATCACCCCTGCAAGCTGATCTTCGTCACGCCTGATTACTACGAAGAGCGGCCGAAGGGCTGCATGAACGGCTGGGGCAACCTGTTTCTCGACATCACGCCCGACGGCACTGCGTTGCCATGCCACAGCGCGCGTCAGTTGCCGATCAGCTTTCCCTGCGTGCGCGAGCAGAGCATTGAGCAGATCTGGAAGCACTCGTTCGGCTTCAACAAGTTTCGCGGTTTCGACTGGATGCCTGAGCCTTGCCAATCCTGTGACGAGAAGGAAAAGGACTTCGGCGGCTGTCGCTGCCAGGCTTTCATGCTCACTGGCGATGCCGCCAATGCCGACCCGGTGTGCAGCAAATCCGCCCATCACGGCGTAATTCTCACCGCGCGCACCGAGGCCGAGCAGACGCCGCGCGGGCTGGATGAGCTGACCTTCCGCAACGAGAAGGCATCGCGGCTGATCCTCAAGGTTTGAGACCGTCACGTTACCGCCGACCGGAGCCAACCGAACGATGAACAAAATCCCATACGGCTTCTGGCCCAGTGACTGGACTGCCGAGAAAGCCGCCTCGGCGAGCCGAGATTTCGCCGAGATCAGGGCAGGGCACGGCGGGCTGTTCTGGATCGAGTATCAGCCAACGGATGCTCGCTGCACCCTTTGGTACTGGCGAGACGGGCGGACCGTCTGTGTGACGCCGCCAGACGTATCGCTTCGCAGCCGGGTCTATGAATATGGTGGCGGAGCCTTCTGCCTGACGGATCGAGGCGTCGCGTTCGTCAATGAGAAGGATCAGCAGATCCATCTGCAGACCATCGCGGACGACGCGCACGAGCCCCTTGCACTCACGCAGCGGCCCGATTGTCGCTACGGTGATCTGCAGTTCGATTCTCAGCATGCCGCCGTCGTGGCGGTCGAGGAGGACCACGCCGGCGAGCGCGTGGAGCATCGGCTGGTCAGTTTCTCGCTGAGTGCCGGCCAGCGCAGCGTTATCGCCGAAGGTGCAGACTTCTACTCGTCGCCAACGCTCGATGCCGAAGCCTGGCGCATGGCCTGGATCCAGTGGCAGCGCCCCGAGCAACCCTGGACCGCAACCTGCCTCTGGATGGCCGAGCGCGACACCGATGGCACATGGCAGACGCCGCAATGCCTGGCCGGACGCGAAGGTGATGAATCCCTGCAACAACCACGCTTTGCATCGGATGGCACGCTTTACTGCCTGAGCGACAAAGCAGGCTGGTGGCAGCCCTGGCGGGAGCAGGATGGCCGATTGGTCCCGGCGCTCACGTCTGCGAATGGCGAGTCCGGGCCTGATGCGGTTGGCCCGGCGCAGCTGGCATTCGACCATGCGCCCGCCCCGTGGCAGTTGGGCACAAATAGCTATTTGCCGCTTGCCGAAGGCGGCCTGCTACTGACGCGCATGGTCGACGGCTACGGCCTGCTGTTCGAGCGGGACGCCGGGGGCTGCGAGCGCCAACTGGCGATGGCATTCAGCCGGTGCCGGCAGTTGGCTGCCGATAATCGGAACTACTACTGCATCGCCGCAGCCGTCGATCGCGCGCCAGCGGTGCTGACCATAGACCGGCGAACCGGCCAGGCCGACATCATCGTGGGTGGCGAGCAGCCGCTATCGACCGACGCGTTGTCGCATCCGCTGTCGTTCAGTTTCGTCACCGGGCGTGACGAAACTGCTCACGCATTCTTCTATCCACCGCGCAATGCCAACTGCCGGAGCCTGGACGGCGAGCGCCCACCGCTGGTGATCTTCTTGCACGGCGGGCCGACGTCGGCCTGCTATCCGGTATTCGATCCGCGGATTCAATACTGGACCCAGCGAGGATTTGCCGTGGCCGATATCAACTACCGAGGCAGCAGCGGTTTCGGTCGCGCTTACCGGCAGCGGCTGCGCGGGCAATGGGGTGTTGTCGATGTGGAAGACGCACGCGCCGCCGTCAGTGCGCTGGCTGAGGATGGGCAGATCGATCCGGCCCGCACCTTCATTCGCGGTTCGAGCGCCGGCGGCTTTACCGCGCTCTGCGCGCTGGCATCCGATGCCGGCTTCAGTGGTGGCGCCAGTCTTTATGGTGTCAGCGACCCGTTAGCGTTGCGGCGCGTCACGCATAAGTTCGAGGCGGACTATCTGGACTGGCTGATCGGCGATCCGCAGCGTCATGCCGAGCGTTACCGTCAGCGCGCCCCGCTGCACAATGCGGCGCAGATCAAGGTGCCGGTGATCTTCTTTCAGGGCGGGCAGGACTCGGTGGTGCTTCCCGAACAGACCGAATCAATGGTGGCGGCGCTTCGTCAGAGAAACATCCCGGTCGAGTACCGTCTTTATCCGCAAGAACATCATGGTTTCCGGCAGGCAAGCAATCTGGCGGATGCGCTGGAGCGTGAGTGCCGTTTCTATCAGGGGCTGCTTGCTAAGCGTGCGGCGGAGCGGCCATAAGTCGGCTCTAGCTCAGGTCGCTCGCGGTGCGAACATGATGATTGCCATGCCGAGGAAGGCGACTGCACAGCCGAGCAAATCCCAATGAGTTGGCCGAACGCCATCCACCAGCCATAACCAGAGCAGCGCTACGCCCACATAAACGCCGCCGTACGCGGCATAAACCCGGCCCGCGGCGGTCGGGTGCAGTGTCAGCAGCCATGCAAAGAGTGCTAGCGACAACGCGGCGGGCAGCAGGAGCCAGGCGCTTTTGCCGTGCTTGAGCCAGAGATAAGGCAGGTAGCAACCGACGATCTCGGCAACAGCTGTGACGGCAAATAGTGCGAAGGTTTTAAGCATGAAAGTCTCTTGGTGACCCGTTGCGTTGATCGAAGTCCTGGGGGGAGTGCACCGCCCGAATCCGTGCTCAACAGTATCAACCAGCCTGTGCCTTACGTGAGCGGCGTGGTTGTGATGGCTGAATCGAATGTCGAGTAGTCGTGGTGTCACGGATCAGCTGACATTCTGAAATCCGAGCAACAACAGCGAATAACCGACCGAGCCGATGAGAAAGGCGCCGAAGCGGCTGTTGCGCTCTTCCGGCAGCTCCTCTTTGAGCACGTTCAATATGATCGAGCCACCAATAAATGCGGTCAGCGCCGAAACGGCCAGTTCTGAAACATCGGTCATGGCCCCGAAGCCCCACCCAGCCAGTGGCATCATCGCGAGTACCCAGCGGCCCCGGCGTTTGAACAGATCTTTGTGGTCGCTTTGCAGCGCGAAGTCATTGACCAGAAAGTGCATCCCCATCGCGACGCAGTAGAGCAGCAGCGAGTACGGTTTGTCATTCGCGCCATGCGTCAACAGGTAACCAATCAGCCCGTTATAGAGGGCGAAGGCAGCGATGTGCAGCCAGAACAACCCGGCATGGGACTCTTCATGTTCCTCCAGCTCGCTCCGGTGCTTCTTTATCAAGCGCTCCAAGCCATAAAAAGTGGCGAGGCCAAGCAATGACAGCAGATAGGCGTGATGCTCGAGGTAATTGAGTAGCCAGATATCGCTACCGTCTATCACTTCCTGACCTCGGGCCAGTTCCGGCAAGAGGTGAGCGAAGACATATGCCACCGAAACGCCACCGGCCAACGAAAGCCAACGGCTACGAGGCAGATGGCCAAGTGTGCGCAGGCGCCCTGCGAGCAGGTGGACGGCAGCCAGGAGGAGGGCTGCAATGAGACTTTCGAACAAAAAGAGGTACCGGTGACGAGAGCGATATTGACCATAGTTCGGACTGGTACGCCTGCCTATCCGTTCACACAGGGTTCCTGACACTAGGCCAAGGGCGTGATGTCATCTGGCCATTTTGCGATGTATGGTCTGGGTAAGGCGGTGAGTTTTTGTTAAAGTCCGCCGCTTATGAAGCGAGCAGTCAGCCAGCTTTGAATTTGCACTGAAGAGGTGTCTGCTTGATTAGGGTGCTGGTGGTCGATGACCACGATCTAGTACGCACAGGCATTTCCCGAATGCTCGCCGATATCGATGGCCTGCAGGTGATTGGGCAGGCTGAATCGGGCGAGGCGGCGATCAAAAAGTCGCGTGAACTCAAGCCGGATGTGGTCCTGATGGACGTCAAGATGCCGGGCATCGGCGGCCTTGAAGCCACCCGTAAGCTCCTGCGCAGCCATCCTGATATCAAGGTCATCGCTGTCACCATCTGCGAAGAAGATCCCTTCCCGACGCGACTGCTGCAGGCAGGTGCCGCCGGGTATCTAACCAAGGGCGCGGCGCTCGATGAGATGATTCAGGCGATCCGCATGGTATTTGCGGGTCAGCGCTACATCAGCCCGCAGATCGCCCAGCAGCTGGCGCTCAAGTCATTCCAGCCCAAGGTCAACGGATCACCTTTCGATCTTCTCTCCGAGCGAGAAATCCAGATCGCCCTGATGATCGCGAACTGCCAGAAGGTCCAGGCCATCTCTGACAAGCTGTGCCTGTCGCCGAAAACCGTCAACACCTATCGTTACCGTATCTACGAGAAGCTTTCGATTACTAGTGACGTCGAGCTGGCGCTGCTCGCTGTCCGTCACGGCATGGTCGACACCATCAATTGATGAGCGGCTTCGATTCCTCCGCATTTCTGGCTTCGTGCAGTGGGCGTCCCGGCGTCTACCGAATGTTCGATGCTGACGCCAAGCTGCTTTATGTAGGCAAGGCGAAGAATCTGAAGAAGCGCCTGGCGAGCTATTTCCGCAAGACTGGGCAGGCGCCGAAAACAGCCGCGCTGGTGGCCAAAATTGCCCAGATCGAAACCACGATCACGGCGAACGAAACCGAAGCGCTGTTGCTCGAACAGACTCTGATCAAACAGTGGCGCCCGCCGTACAACATCCTGCTGCGCGACGATAAGTCCTACCCCTATGTATTTCTTTCGAGCGGGGACTTCCCCCGTCTCAGCATCCACAGAGGTGCGAAGAAGGAGCCGGGACGTTATTTCGGCCCGTACCCCAGCGCCGGTGCGATTCGCGAAAGTCTGAGCTTGCTGCAGAAGGCGTTCTTTGTGCGTCAATGCGAAGACAGCTATTACCGCAACCGCACCCGACCCTGTCTGCAGTATCAGATCAAGCGCTGCAAGGCGCCCTGCGTGAATCTGGTCGACCCGGAAGAATATGCCGATGACGTCCGGCATTCCGTGATGTTTCTGGAGGGGCGCAGCAATGCGCTGGCCGAGGAACTGTCGAAAAACATGGAAAAAGCGGCGATGGCGCTTGATTTCGAGCGCGCCGCGGAAATCCGCGACCAGATCGGCATCCTGCGTCGCGTGCAGGATCAGCAGAGCATGGAAGGCGGTAGTGGCAACGTCGACATTGTTGCGGCGGTCGTAAGCCCAGGCGGTGCCTGCGTGCACCTGATCAGCGTACGTGGCGGACGAGTACTGGGCAGTAAGAATTTCTTTCCACAGGTCGCCATTGAAGAGAGCGTCAGTGAGGTCCTGCAGGCCTTTCTCGAGCAGTATTACCTTGGCTCCATGGAGCGCGATTTACCGTCGGAGCTGATCGTCAATACGGTCCATGAAGACTTCGATACGCTGATTAACGCGATTTCAGAGCTGCGTGATGTGGAGCTAACCATCAGCCACCGTGTTCGCGGCACGCGCGCACGCTGGCAACAGCTGGCGCTGACCAACGCCGAGCAGGCGCTGGGTGCGCGCTTGGCGAATCGTCAGCATCTGGCTGCACGGTTCCAGGCCCTGGCCGAGGCGTTGGATCTCGAGGAGCCGCCGACACGGCTGGAGTGCTTCGATATCAGCCACTCCAGCGGTGAAGCGACTGTCGCGTCCTGTGTAGTGTTCGGTCCGGAAGGGCCGCTGAAGTCCGATTACCGCCGTTACAACATCGAAGGCGTTACCGCGGGCGATGACTATGCGGCGATGCACCAGGCGCTCTCTCGCCGGTTCAAGAAGGCCGTCGAGGGGGAGGGCAAGCTGCCTGACATATTGCTGGTTGACGGTGGCAAAGGGCAGCTCAACATGGCCCGCGAGGTTCTGCAGGAGCTCGCCGTGCCGGAGCTGATCCTGCTAGGCGTAGCCAAGGGTGTTACCCGGAAGCCGGGTCTGGAAACGCTGTATCTCAACGACGCAGCCCATGAATTCACCTTGCCAGGCGACTCCCCGGCACTGCACTTGATTCAGCAGGTTCGCGACGAGGCCCACCGTTTCGCCATTACAGGCCACCGCGCACGGCGTGGAAAAGCACGAATGACTTCTACGCTTGAAGGTGTGGCAGGGATCGGGCCGAAGCGCCGCCGCGAACTGCTGAAGCACTTTGGAGGTCTTCAGGAACTCAGCCGCGCCAGTCTTGATGAAATCGCCAAGGCGCCCGGTATCAGTAAAAAGCTTGCCGAGTCGATTTATGCCGCTCTGCACAGTGAGTAGAATCACCTTCTAAATCCGCGGATCAGTGGTATCGATGAACATTCCAAATATTCTCACCGTGCTGCGTGTGCTGCTGATACCCATCATCATCCTGCTGTTCTATCTCCCATTTCAGTGGAGCTATCTGGCGTCGAGCGCAGTGTTTGCCATCGCAGCGGTAACCGATTGGCTGGATGGTTATCTCGCTCGCAAGCTCAAGCAGAGCACTCCCTTCGGTGCTTTCCTCGATCCGGTCGCAGACAAGCTGATGGTGGCGGTAGCCCTGGTGCTACTGGTCGAAGAGCATTCCAACCTCTGGCTGACCTTGCCGGCGGCCATCATCATCGGCCGGGAGATCGTGGTATCAGCCCTGCGAGAGTGGATGGCCGAGTTGGGTGCGCGAGCGCAGGTAGCCGTATCCAACCTGGGCAAGTGGAAAACTGCGGCTCAGATGGTTGCGCTCATCATCCTGCTGGCCAACCCGCCACTGGCGACCATCTGGGTCGGGCTTGGCTACGCATTGCTGATCGTGGCCGCCGCTCTGACGTTGTGGTCGATGGTCAATTACCTGATGGCCGCCTGGCCTCATCTCAGCCCTACGGAAAAGAAATAAAACTTTTTAATCAAAGGCTTGACGCGGCGTGCTGAAACTATAAAATGGCGCCCGTCATCAAGACGACGCGGGAATAGCTCAGTTGGTAGAGCACGACCTTGCCAAGGTCGGGGTCGCGAGTTCGAGTCTCGTTTCCCGCTCCAATTTGTTGACGATGGCGCCGCAGTATGCGGCGTCTTCGTTTTGAGGCCGGTTGGCAGAGTGGTTATGCAGCGGATTGCAAATCCGTGTACGCCGGTTCGATTCCGACATCGGCCTCCATTAATAAAGAAACCGTAAGCGCAAGCTTGCGGTTTTTTTATGTCTGCGATTCAGCGCGGACGCTAGGTAACTACTCGCCACCGATAGAACATTGCCTGCTCCACGAGGCTTCGACTAGAGCGACCACGACATACGGATGTCCGAGTCAGGATCAGCAAGGAATATCTGCGCTGAAGAGATACGCCAATCAGTGTCTGGAAACTGGTGTGGTCGAGCGCCGTTCGGGTTGCACCTGGGCGGGGGGCTGGTTATAGTCCTGCGCCGCGATCACGCATCGCGCTCCGTCCCGCCCGGATGGCGAAACTGGTAGACGCAAGGGACTTAAAATCCCTCATCCGAAAGGGTATGCGGGTTCGATTCCCGCTCCGGGCACCATGGACGTGGTTAGCACGATGTGCACGCTGATAGAAACCGGCCTTTGCAGCCGGTTTTTCCGTTTCTGCGGTCCGCTGAATGCTCGCGGGCTGCAGTGACCAACGGCACCTATCTGCTTGAACGCAGAAGCCCATCAATCCTCTTATCTGTACAGAACAACAGCAGAGGTGAGTGATGAGCGTCGATAGTCAAGATCAGCAACCGCTGAACGAACCCCGTACGAATGCCCAGGCCGAGGGCGACGATGGCTTGGTGATTCCTGGTTCTGCGCCACCGTTGAGTCCCGGGCGCACCGATGTGAATCCGGATGACCAGGCGGGCGTCGACGAGCTGCCAGGAAATGAACTGAAAACTCCGCGGGATAGGTCGGATGTCCCCATCGAACGCGAGACACCTGATATCGACGTTGACAATGCCGAGATGGATGACGCACCTGACCCACGCTAGCGTCAGTGCCCGGTGCAACGAAAGCCCGCAAGGATCGCTGTACTTTTGTCCCGAGCCGCGTCTGACAGTAGCAGCCAATGAGGCCCGCCGAGCCGCAGGTGCCGGGCGGCCAGTCTCGCTCAACCACATCGAGCCGAATTATCAATGAATAGCCTAAGCAGGCAATGCGCCGTTATCCTCGCTCCGGCGGTCTTGCTGATCGGCTGCAGCGCCATTGAAACCGTGTCCCCGGCAGACGGCACCGACGAATATGTGTTCACTTGCACCAAGGTTGCGGGACAACCGGGCTGCGCGACGCGTGCCCGCGAGGTCTGCCCGGAGGGCTACGAAACCCTGAGCAGAGAAGAAAACTTCGATCGCAAGGAACTGCGGGTTCGCTGCACCGGCGAGGGCGGCGAGGAGATCTGACAGCCGCACCGAGCAGCCGCCGATGTGGCAGATGCTCGGTGGTAAAGACGGAGGGCTATTCTGCTATGCCGAGCAAATCCTGGGCCTCTCCCAGCACCTCGAGCGATTGTTCATGCTCACCAGCCTTATGCAGCGCCTCTCCTTCGGCGCGCAGCTCTTTGACACGGGTCAGAGTAGCGGGGTCGCTTGGCGGATTTGTTTTCAGGTGCTCGTCGATCTTTGCCATGTCCATCGGGCAATGCATTGCCCAAAGGGGCATGCTGACGACGGCGGCTGCGATGGACAGAATGATGCGGCGCATGGTGTCGATCTCCTTAGAGGGGGCTTCATCAGTATAGGAGCCGCCTGGGGGCGGTGCGGTTTTCAGATATAAGGTTGGGACAGAGAATTAGGGTCGCCGCATAGTTATCGTACAACTACTGGGCTATGATACGGCTTACTTCGCTTCAAAGAGATCGATGTGTCCATGGAAAACCAGAGCATCCAGCCACGCGTTCGCCGAAAGCATCGCAGCCTTGCACAGGAGTTGGTGACCGAATTGTCCCAACAGATACGCGATGGCGTTATCAAGCGTGGAGACAAGCTGCCTACCGAATCTGCAATCATGCAGGCGCAGGGGGTGAGCAGGACGGTGGTGCGGGAAGCGATTTCACGATTGCAGGCGTCCGGACTGGTGGAAACTCGCCATGGCATAGGTACTTTCGTGCTCGACACGCCGAGTACGACTGGGCTGCGTATCGATCCGGCGACCATCGGCACGCTGCGTGACGTGCTTTCGATCTTGGAGCTGCGCATCAGTCTGGAGGTCGAGTCGGCAGGATTGGCGGCGACACGCCGAACACCGGAGCAGTTGGCGGCGATGCGGGCGTTTCTGGATTCGCTGCAGCAGAGTGCAGCGCTTTCCAGCGAAGCCGCCGTGTCGGACTTTCAGTTCCATCTGCAGATTGCCGAGGCGACCGGTAATCGTTATTTCACCGACATCATGAATCACCTGGGTACGGCGATCATCCCACGCAGTCGCCTCAACTCGGCACGCCTGGCTCACGATGACCAGCCGCACTATCAACAGCGCCTCGGTCGCGAGCATGAGCAGATCTACGACGCCATCGCGCGCCAGGATGCTGAATCCGCCCGCGCCGCGATGCGTCTGCACCTGACGAACAGTCGCGAGCGGTTGCGCCAGGCGCACGAGGAAGCTGAGACCGAGCCCAACTGAGAGATTTCGCCGCTGTCTCTGGGTAGCTCCGAACCGGTTCCTACAGGGGCTTCGTTCGAGCGGGCGGGCTCCAAAAATTAACTTCTGGCTTCGCCACTCACCAAAAGCGGGGTGTTGCTCATGAGCAACACCTGATCTTCCCGCTGAAGCTCATTCCTGCCTGGCTACTCCCTGCTGGCGCGAAGCCGATACCGTCAGGCCTTCTTCATCGACCAGTAGCTGGGCCTGAACAGGTCCCGTTCACCGAGCAACACCACGCCCGCCGCGAAGGCACACAGCATCAATGCGATGTACAGGCACAACTGGAGCAAACCGTGCGGCGTCGGTAGCCAGTGCAGTAGAGCCGCAACGGTAACGCCTGTGGTGATCCAACGTAGGAGTACGCTCGGAGCCAGGCCTGTCGGCGATGCACGATAAACATATAGCCCCATGAACAGCGCCTGCAGTGCCGCTCCGCTGGAAAAAGCGAACGCCAGGCCTTCAGCACCGTATGGGCCGTAGAGCAGCGCATCGAGGCTGATGGTGAGCGCAGAGCTGACAAGCGTGATCACCAGAAACAGCCGTGACTGATGCTGAGCAAGCAGGGTGCGGCCCCATAACAGCGCCAGTCCCATCGCCGGCAGGCCAAGTGAATAGAGAACCACCAGCGATGCAGTGGCATCTGTTTGCGCAGCGCCGAATTGGCCTCGCTCCAGTAGCACCGACACCACGGGCTGCGGAAATGAGCAGAGCACCACCGTGGCCGGGACCAGGAAGAGCAGAGTGGCCAACAACCCTTTGCGTATCACTGCGGCGTGGCCAATGTAATCACCGTCATTCCAGCTCGAGACGAAGCGGGGGAACAGCACCGATAGCACTGACAATGCGTAGAGCGTAAGCGGGATGGTGACGATGCGGAATGCAAAAGACAGCATGGTGATGCTGCCTTCGTCGAGATAGGAGGCGAACATCCGTTCGGCAAGAATGCAGCCTTGTTGTGCCCCAGCGGCTAGCAGGACCGGCGCGAAGGCCAGGCCGAAGCTACCGCGGTGCCCCTCCGTTTCAACGCTTTCACTTCCACGCAGATAGACAATCCGCCTGTGCTGCAGCCAGATCAGCGCAAGCTGCGGCAGCAGCATGCCGATGAAGATCACCATCCCGGTGGGCTGGAACAGCAGAATTCCGATGATCGCACCGGCGTTGAGCAACACCGTGCGCGTCATTGGCAGAATGAAGATCTCATCCATGTTGAGGAGTGCGCCCTGGCAATACAGAACGGCCTGAACGGCAATCAGCGCTGCACCTACACAGAACACAATCTGGCCGGTGGCTACCTGAGCATCGGACCAACCGGGCGCCAGAAGATTGAGGATCCAGTAGCTGCCTGCGATGGCGACGACACTTACCGCCGCCCCCATTCCCATCACGCGCCAATAGAGCCAGCGGCTGACGGTCTCGAACAGGGCTTGGGATTGACTGCGCAACTTCTGTAAGTACGGGATCATGGCGTCGCGAAGGGCGAGGCCGAGGAAGTTCTCGAAGAACATCGGCAGGATCAGCGCAACGAAAATCAGGTCGGCTTCCCAGCTCAGGCCGAAGGCCTTGGCGATGAACAGGTCGCGCAGAAAACCGAGAAGAAAGCTGGCGACAGTCAACGCCAAGATTACCAGTGATGCGTTCATTCCTTGATCCTGTGCAGGCCATTATCGGACGGCCTGATGAATAGCGGCATATCGCACCAGATGCGATGAATCGACAGAAGCCAGGTTCGCCAGCTGTCGAGTGAACGGTACATAGACTGGATGGCTTAAACATGGTTCCTGAGGCTGAAACGCACGCTTCGAAAGCCATGTTTGGCATCGACAAGCTCGGTTACGTAAAAATGCCGTAAATCCGCTTTCCCAGCGGGGCTCGACTGCTTATGGTTCACCCTCATTTCCAGGCGAACCCAGTTCATGTCCGAGGCAAACACTTCTCGCGCCGGCGCCTTGCAGCGCTGGCTGATCATTGGCGTCGTGGTCATCGCTATTGCGCTCCTGCTTTGGTGGCTATGGCCTAGCGCAGCGGAACAACCCCAACAGCAGCGAGCCGGTGGTCGTCCGGCATTCGGAGCGTTCGGCGGGCCAACGCCGGTGCGGGTTGCTCCGGTCGAGCAGGGGCGATTCGAGGTGTATTCCAAGGCGCTCGGCACTGTCACACCGTTGAACACGGTAAACGTACGCAGCCGTGTGGCAGGAGAACTCGTTGAGGTGCGCTTCGAGGAGGGCCAGCGCGTCAAGGCTGGCGATCTGCTCGCGATCATCGATCCGCGCCCCTACGAGGTGGCGTTACAGCAGGCGGAAGGCACTTTGCAGCAGAACCGCGCATTGCTGCAAAACGCGCAAGTCGATCTCAAGCGTTATCGGGGACTGTTTGCCGACGACAGCATCGCCAAGCAGACGCTCGATACCCAGCAGGCGCTGGTCAACCAGTACCAGGGAACACTTGCGGCCAACCAGGCAGCGGTCAATGAGGCCAAGCTGAACCTGCAATTCACTCAGATTCGCGCGCCGATCGATGGTCGCGTCGGCTTGCGACAGCTGGATCAGGGCAACCTCGTCGCGGCCAACGACACCACGCCGCTGGTCGTCATCACCCAGACCCAGCCGATGGCCATCAGCTTCACGTTGCCTGAAGGCGAGTTGCCGCCCGTCATCAGCCGTTTCCGTCGCGGTGACGAATTGTCGGTTCAGGCGTGGGACCGCAGCGAACGAGTCCTCTTCGGCGAAGGCGTGCTGGAGAGCGTCGATAACCTGATCGACACGACCACCGGCACCCTGAAGATGAAAGCCCGCTTCGACAACGAAGCCGAGCTGCTGATACCCAACCAGTTCGTCAATATCCGCTTGCGCGTGGAAACGTTGGAGAATGCCGTCCTGATCCCCTCCGCGGCGCTTCAGTTCGGCTCGCGCGGAAACTTCGCCTATGTGGTCGGCGACGATTCGAAGGTCGAGCTGCGTGTCCTCGAAGTAGGGCCGAGCAATGGTGAGCATACCGTCATCACCAAGGGCCTGAGCGTGGGTGAGCGCATCGTCATGGAGGGCACTGACCGCCTGCGTGATGGCAGCGAAGTGGAAGTGGTGGATCGCCAGAAGCTCGCTGAAGAAGCGGCCGAAAATCCCAAGGTCGACCCACAGAATGCCAAGGAGCGCCCGGCGCGATGAACATCTCGCGGCTGTTCATCCTGCGGCCGGTGGCGACCACGCTGACGATGATCGCGATTCTTTTGGCCGGCCTGATCGCCTATCGCATGCTGCCCGTATCGGCGCTGCCACAGGTGGACTATCCAACCATCCGGGTCATGACGCTGTATCCCGGTGCCAGTCCCGAGGTCATGACCAGCGCCGTAACCGCGCCGCTGGAGCGCCAGTTCGGTCAGATGCCGGGACTGACCCAGATGTCCTCGACCAGCTCGGGCGGGGCATCGGTGATCACGCTGCGTTTCTCCCTCGAAGTCGAGCTGGACGTGGCCGAGCAGGAAGTTCAGGCAGCTATCAATGCCGCAAGCAATCTGCTGCCCAACGATCTCCCGGCGCCGCCGGTATACAACAAAGTCAATCCGGCTGACACGCCGGTGATGACCTTGGCGGTGACGTCGGAAAGTCTGGCGCTACCGGAACTGCATGATCTGGTCGATACGCGCATGGCGCAAAAGCTGGCGCAGATCAGCGGCGTGGGCATGGTCAGCATCGCCGGCGGTCAGCGCCCTGCAGTACGCATTCGGGTCAACCCCGAAGCGCTCGCATCGTACGGATTGTCGCTCGCCGACGTTCGTTCGCTGGTGACCAGCTCCAACGTCAACCAGCCCAAAGGCAATTTCGACGGCCCAACCCGGGTATCGATGCTCGACGCCAACGATCAACTGAAAACGCCGGAGGAATACGCCGAACTCATTCTGGCGTACGAAGACGGCGCAACGCTGCGCTTGAAGGATGTCGCCGATATCATCGATGGCGCCGAGAACGAACGCCTCGCCGCGTGGGCCAACGAAACCCAGGCCGTGCTACTGAACATCCAGCGCCAACCCGGCGCTAACGTGATCGATGTGGTCGAACGTATCCAAGCGTTGCTACCTGAAGTCACCGCCAGCATGCCGGCCGGACTCGACGTGGTGGTGCTCACCGACCGTACGCAAACCATCCGTGCCGCCATCACCGACGTGCAGCATGAGCTGCTGATGGCTACGGTCCTCGTGGTCATGGTCACGTTCGTATTTCTCAAGCGACTGTCGGCGACGATCATTCCATCGATTGCCGTGCCGCTGTCGCTGGTGGGCACCTTTGCAATCATGCATCTCGCCGGCTTCTCCCTGAATAACCTGACGCTGATGGCGCTGACCATCGCCACCGGCTTCGTCGTGGACGATGCCATCGTCATGCTCGAAAACATTGCCCGCCATGTGGAGGAGGGCGAGACGCCGCTTCAGGCAGCGCTCAAAGGGGCCAAGCAGATCGGTTTTACCCTGATTTCGCTGACATTGTCCCTGATCGCCGTGCTCATTCCGCTGCTGTTCATGCAAGACGTGGTAGGACGCCTGTTCCGCGAGTTCGCGATCACCCTGGCGGTCGCCATCCTGATCTCGCTCGTGGTGTCCCTGACGTTGACGCCAATGATGTGCGCCAAGCTGCTCAAACCGGCCACCGTGGATGAAGCCAAGCCGGACTGGGTCGAGCGGCTCATCAGCGGCTACTCGCGCTGGCTGACCTGGGTGTTGGGACACCAGACACTGACCCTGCTGGTTGCCGTGTTGACCTTGGGATTGACAGTGGTGCTTTACCTGGCCGTACCGAAAGGCTTCTTTCCGGTGCAGGACACTGGTGTGATTCAGGGCATCAGCGAAGCGCCGCAATCGATTTCCTTCCGTGCCATGAGCGAACGCCAGCAATCGCTTGCGCGAGTGATTCTGGACGATCCGGCGGTGGAGAGCCTGTCGTCCTATATCGGCGTGGACGGTGACAACGTCACCCTCAATAGCGGTCGTTTGCTGATCAACCTCAAACCCCACGGTGAGCGGGACGTCACGGCCAGCCAGGTCATCGATCGGCTACGACCGAAACTGGCGAAGCTGCCGGGTATCGATTTGTACATGCAACCGGTGCAGGATCTGTCGATCGAAGATCGGGTCAGCCGTACGCAGTTCCAGTTCAGCCTCGAGTCGCCGGATGGTGAGCTGCTGCAGGAATGGACGCCGCGACTGGTCGCAGCACTCCGCGAGCGCCCGGAGCTGACCGATATCGCCAGTGATTTGCAGAGCAACGGTCTGCAGATTTATCTGGATATCGACCGCGATGCCGCAGCCCGTCTGGGAATCGAGGTTTCGGACATCACCGACGCACTGTATGACGCCTTCGGTCAGCGGCAGATTTCGACGATCTTCACTCAGGCCAGCCAATACCGCGTGGTATTGGAAGCCGAGTCGGGCAGCCGTCTTGGCGCACAGGCGCTGGAGGAGCTGTTCGTGCAGAGCGAGGGCGGCACGCCGGTGCGGCTGTCGAGCTTGGCGACGCGGGAACAGCGTAATGCGCCGCTGCTGATCAACCATATCGGTCAGTTCCCTGCAGTCACTTTGTCGTTCAACCTGGCCGATGGCGTCTCATTGGGCGAAGCGGTGGAGGTGATCGAAGGCGTCGAGGCCGAAATCGGCCTGCCCGCTGGCATTCAGAGCCGTTTCCAGGGCGCTGCCGAGGCTTTCCAGGCTTCGCTGTCGAGCACGCTGCTGCTGATTCTCGCCGCAGTGGTGACCATGTATATCGTGTTGGGCGTGCTCTATGAGAGCTATATCCACCCGATCACCATTCTCTCGACGTTACCGTCGGCAGCCGTCGGCGCCTTGCTCGCGCTGTTGTTGACTGGCAACGATCTGGGGCTGATCGCGATCATCGGCATCATCCTGCTGATTGGCATCGTCAAGAAGAACGCGATCATGATGATCGACTTCGCGCTGGAGGCCGAACGTCAGCAGGGCATGAGCCCGCAGGATGCAATCTACCGGGCCGCGCTGCTGCGTTTCCGTCCGATCCTGATGACCACACTGGCCGCATTGTTCGGCGCAGTACCACTGATGCTCGCCTCTGGTTCCGGTGCCGAGCTGCGTCAGCCGCTGGGCCTGGTGCTGGTTGGTGGTCTGCTGCTGAGCCAGTTGTTGACGCTGTTCACCACGCCGGTGATCTATCTATTCTTCGATCGGTTGGGTCAGCGGTTTGCTCGTAAGGATGCGGCTGGGCAGGAGGCTCGCGTATGAGCGCTGAGCTGGAAGTTGGAAGTTGGAAAGCAGAGCAATCGGTGCAGCGTGGAGGGCACCTAATATCGGCTGAACTGAGTAATCGTCCCGTTCTGCTAGCAGTAATAGGCATCCCCGCAAACAGAGCCTTCAACTTCCCGCTTCCCGCTTCCCGCTTCCTGCCTGCCACTGGCTTACAGCTATGAACTTGTCCGCCCCCTTCATCGCTCGCCCAGTTGCGACCATGCTTCTGAGCGTGGCGATTCTGCTTTTGGGCGGAGTCAGTTTTGGCTTGTTGCCGGTGTCGCCGCTGCCGAACATGGATTTCCCGGTCATTACCGTACAGGCCAGTTTGCCCGGTGCCAGCCCGGAGATCATGGCCTCCAGCGTGGCGACGCCGCTGGAGCGGTCGCTGGGCAGCATCGCCGGCGTCAACCAGATGAGCAGCCGCAGCAGCCAGGGCTCGACGCGGATCATCATCGAGTTCGATCTCGACCGCGACATCAACGGCGCCGCGCGTGAGGTTCAGGCGGCAATCAACGCCGCGCGCAATCTGCTACCCAGCGGTATGCGCAGCATGCCTACGTATCGGAAGGTCAACCCGTCGCAGGCGCCGATCATGGTGCTGTCGCTGACCTCCGATGTACTCGACAAAGGCCAGCTCTACGACATCGGTTCCACGGTGCTCGCGCAGAAGTTATCGCAGGTGCCCGGCGTGGGTGAGGTGCAGGTCGGTGGCAGTTCGCTGCCGGCGGTACGCGTCGAACTGCAACCGCAACAGCTCGAGCAGTACGGCGTGTCTCTCGACGAGGTTCGTCAGACCATTGCCTCGGCCAACGTACGCCGGCCCAAGGGCATGGTCGAAGACGATCACCGTCATTGGCAGGTACAAGCCAGCGACCAACTGCACGAGGCGGCTGATTACCTGCCGCTGATCATTCGCTACCAGGACGGCGCCGCGTTGCGCCTGAGCGACGTGGCCAAAGTCAGCGATGCGGTCGAGGATCGCTACAACGACGGCTTCTTCAACAACGAACGCGCCGTGCTGCTGATCATCAACCGCCAGGCTGGCGCCAACATCATCGAAACCATCGAAGGCATTCGCAATGAATTGCCGGCCCTGCAGGCAATCGTGCCTGGTAGCGTCAAGATGGCGGTGGCGATGGATCGTTCTCCAGTCATCCGCGCGACGCTGCATGAGGCCGAGCGCACATTGCTGATCGCGGTGGGGCTGGTCATCGTGCTGGTGTTCCTCTTTCTCGGTCGGCTGCGCACGGCGTTGATTCCGGCGCTGGCGGTGCCGGTATCGCTGGTTGGCACCTTCGCCGTGATGTACCTGTTCGGCTTCTCGCTCAATGTGCTGTCGTTGATGGCCTTGATTTTGGCCGCCGGGCTGGTGGTGGACGATGCCATCGTGGTGCTGGAAAACATCGCACGACACATCGATGACGGCGTCCCGCCAATGCGCGCCGCGTACATAGGGACGCGGGAGGTGGGCTTCACGCTGCTGTCGATGAACCTGTCGTTGGTGGTGGTGTTCGTTTCGATCCTGTTCATGGGCGGGATCGTGGAGCGGTTGTTTCGCGAGTTCTCCATCACCCTGGCGGCGGCCATCCTGGTCTCGCTGCTGGTCTCGCTGACGCTGACGCCGATGCTCTGTGCCCGTTGGTTGAAGCCCCACCAAGCGGCGCGGGAAGGGCGGCTGCACCGCTGGAGTCACGACGCCCACCAGTGGCTGCTGCGTCACTACGACCGCTCCCTCGCGTGGGCGCTGCGCCATCACCGGATCACGCTGTTTACGTTGCTGGCGACCATCGGCCTCAACGTTTTCCTCTATATCGAAGTACCCAAAACCTTCCTGCCCCAGCAAGACACAGGTCAGCTGACCGGCTTCATCCGCGGCGACGATGGGCTGTCGTTCCAGGTCATGCAGCCGAAAATGGAGATCTACCGCCAGGCGGTGCTGGCCGATCCTGCGGTGGAGAGCGTGGCCGGTTTCATCGGCGGACAAGGTGGCATCAACAACGCCTTCATGATCGTTCGCCTCAAGCCGCTGGCTGAACGCAAGATTTCCGCGCAGAAAGTCATCGAGCGCATTCGCGCCAATCAGCCGAAAGTCCCAGGCGGGCGCATGTTCCTCATGGCTGATCAGGATCTGCAGTTCGGCGGCGGGCGACAAAGCAGTTCGGCGTACTCCTACAGCTTGCTGGCCAGCGATCTGGCCGATTTGCGCGCCTGGGTGCCGCAGGTGACGCGCGCGCTGATGGCGTTGCCGGAGCTGACCAGCATCGATGCCAACGAAGGCGAGGGCGCGCAGCAGATCAGCCTGCAAGTGGACCGCGACGCGGCCAAGCGCTTGGGTATCGATATGAGCACGGTCACCACCTTGCTCAACAACGCATTCAGCCAGCGGCAAATATCCACTATTTACGAATCGCTCAACCAGTATCAGGTGGTGATGGAGATCGACCCGGCATACGCCCAGCATCCTGAGGTGCTGGAACAGATTCAAGTGATTACCAGCGATGGTCGGCGGGTGCCCCTGGCCGCTTTCGCAAGCTATGAGCGCAGCCTCGAAGAAGACCGCGTCAGCCATGAGGGGCAGTTCGCCGCGGAAAACATCGACTTCGATCTGGCGCCCGGTGTGAGTCTCGATCAGGCGACACGGGCGATCGAGCGTGCGGTTGCCGCCATCGGCATGCCCAGCGAGGTGCAGGGGCGTCTAGGCGGTACCGGGGATGTCTTCAAGGCTACGCAGGAAGGGCAGCCACTGATGATTCTCGGTGCCTTGCTGCTGGTGTACATCGTGCTCGGCATTCTCTACGAGAGTTACATCCATCCGTTGACGATTCTTTCCACGCTGCCTTCAGCGGGTGTCGGCGCGTTGCTCGCAATCATCCTGATGCGCGAACAGTTCAGCCTGATCTCTCTGCTCGGTCTGTTCCTTCTGATCGGCGTGGTCAAGAAGAACGCGATCCTGATGATCGATCTGGCGCTGCAATTCGAGCGCAACGACCACTTGTCTCCGCAAGAGTCGATTCGCCGTTCCTGCCTGTTGCGCTTTCGCCCAATTCTGATGACTACCATGGCCGCGATCCTCGGCGCCTTGCCGTTGCTCATGGGCGGTGCCGAAGGCGCCGAGATGCGCCAACCGCTGGGCCTGACCATCGTCGGCGGGTTGATCCTCAGCCAGATCCTCACGCTCTACACCACGCCGGTCGTCTATCTGTATCTCGACCGCGCGCGTCATCGCTTCAACCGCTGGCGTGGTGTGCGCACCGATGCCGCTCTGGAAAATCCGCTATGAATTCGTCGTATTTGAAATCCCCCTTGCGCCCGCTGGCCCTGATGGTCATGGCGTTTTCGCTCGGCGCTTGCACCTTGGGTCCTGACTACCAGCGGCCGGATCTGCCCGTTGCCACGGAGTTCAAGCAGGCCGAAGGATGGAAGACCGCCGCGCCGGCGGACGTCTTGCAGCGTGGAGACTGGTGGGCGCTCTACGGCGATGCCGAGCTGAATGCGTTGGTTGGTCGGCTGAACGTTTCCAACCAGAACCTGGCGGCAGCCGAAGCGCAGTACCGCCAAGCGCGTGCTTTGGTAAGGGGGGCGCGCTCGCAACTGTTTCCCATCGTGGGGGCCAGTGGCGGTGTGTCGCGCGGGGGGCAGGGTAGCTCTGGAAATAGCTCCTCGCAGTACATCGGTAGCAGTAGCGGTGTAAGCGAGAGCTACGAGATTGGCCTCGACGCCTCTTGGGAGCTCGACATCTGGGGGCGCCTGCGCCGCAATCTGGAGGCCAATCGCGCCAACATGCAAGCGAGTGCGGCGGACTTGGCGGCGGTCCGCCTGAGTCTGCAATCCGAACTGGTCCAGACCTATCTGCAATTGCGCGTAATGGACGAGCAGCAGCGGTTGCTGGACCAGACGGTCGAAGCGTTCGCCCGCTCGCTGCGCCTGACAGAAAACCAGTACGAAGCTGGCATCGTCCCCAAGTCCGACGTCAGTCAGGCGCTGACCCAGCTTAAAAGCACCCAGGCCCAGGCGATCGACCTGGGCTGGCAGCGGGCACAGATGGAGCATGCCATCGCGGTGCTCGTTGGCGTGCCGCCCTCGGAGCTGACCATTGCCGAGCGCCGCGACATCCCACAGTTGCCCGAGGTGCCACTGGCTTTGCCGTCGCAATTGCTGGAGCGCCGACCAGACATCGCCTCGGCCGAGCGCCAAGTCATCGCAGCCAATGCGCAGATAGGCGTGGCCGAAGCGGCCTGGTATCCAGACCTGACTCTGAGCGCCAGTGGCGGCTATCGCAACAGCAGCTTCAGCGATTTGATCAGCGTGCCCAACCGCTTCTGGTCGCTGGGCCCTCAGTTGGCGCTGACGCTGCTCGACTTCGGCGCTCGCCGTGCCGAACTGGAACAGGTGGAAGCCAGCTATGACCAGACCGTGGCCAACTATCGCCAGACGGTGCTCGATAGCTTCCGTGAAGTCGAGGACAACCTCGTGCAACTCCGCGTCCTGGCCGAGGAGGCGGTTGTACAGCGAGAAGCGCTGGAAGCGGCGCAGGAGTCGCTGCGCCTGATCGAAAACCAGTATCGCGCGGGCACTGTCGACTTCCTCAGCGTCGCGACGGTACAGACCACTGCATTGAACAACGAGCGGACCAACCTCTTGTTGCTGGGCGATCGGCTGACGGCCAGCGTACAGCTGATTGCGGCGCTTGGCGGTGGTTGGGACGAGGCTCAACTGGAGCAGGAACCGGTGTTCGAAGGGCCGGAGCGCTGAGTGTTTGGCGCCTGTGGTTACCGGTGATGGATGACGGGGGTTCGTCCAATACCTGACCCGCGATGCAGAGCGTTCGATTAAAAAAACGAAACCCCGCTATCGCGGGGTTTCGTCAGATCAGGCGAGCGCCTGGGTGAACTGGTAGATCAATCGCGCTGCTTGCGATTCACCGTCTGTGCCGCTTTGATGATGTCGGCACCGATCACCGGCTCGAACTCCTTCCATACCGGCCGCATGGCTTCACGCCAGGCTTCGCGCTCGGCAGCTGTGAGCTCGATGATTTGCGACGTGCCGGCCTGGCGGATGCGCTCGCGATGGGCCTGGTTGGCTTCTTCGGCCGCGCGGTTCACCGCGTAAGTCACCTCATCGATGATGCCTTCGAGTTCGGTGCGAATGCTGTGCGGGATGCCGTACCAGAAGCGCGTATTGCTCACTAGCATGTAGTCGAGCACGCCGTGGTTGCTCTCGGTGATGTACGGCTGCACGGTGTGCATGTTCTTGCTGTAGATATTCGACCAGGGATTTTCCGCGCCCTGGACGGTGCCGTTCTGCAACGACGCGAAGACATCGGCGAAGGCGATTTTTTTGGTGGGTGCCCCCACCTGGGCGAACTGTGATTCCAGAACCGCCGACGGCTGGATGCGGAAGGCCAGGCCGTTCGCATCGCTCGGCAAGCGCAGCGCCTTGGTAGCCGACAGCTGTTTCATGCCGTTGTGCCAGTAGGCCAGGCCGGTGATGTTTTCTTTCTCCATCGAGCGCAGCAGCTGACGCCCCTTGGCGCGTTTTTGGAAGCGATTGACGGCGTCCAGATCGTCGAACAGGAACGGCAGATCGAAGACCTGCACCTGCTTGGTGTACTGCTCGAACTTGGCCAGCGAGGGCGCGAGCAGTTGGACTTCGTTCTTGCTCAGGGCCTCCAGTTCGTCGGCATCGCCATACAGCGTGGAGTTGGGGTAGACCTCGACGGTTACCTGACCCGGCAGGCGCTCTTCGACCAGTCGTTTGAACAGCAGGGCGCCCTTGCCCTTGGGGGTTTCTTCGGCGACGACATGGGCGAACTTGATAACGATTGGCTCTGCTTCGACCACTGTCGCGGTCAGTGCCAGCATCAGTCCTGCGAGGGTGATGATCGGCTTGATCATTTGAAAGGCTCTTTATTTTTGGTTGGTTGGCATTACATCCGGGAGCCGAATGCGATTGAGCTTCAACGCGACGTTATGCCAAATAAGCCGAACCACCTAAAGCGCTTTCTCGCAAAATTCATAATTGAAAGAGCGGGAGCGGGAATGCATCACAATTTGCCCCCCCTGCGCCGCTGCTTTACCTTGCAAAGCAGCGGCGCAGAGCTATCCGCGTGTCAGCTGTTGGATAGCTGCCAACCGCCACCCAAGGCTTTGTAGAGCGCGACGACACCCCGGTAAAGCTCGACTTCAGCCTGTGCCTGGGCATCTTCGGCGGCGAGCCGTTCACGCTCGGCGTCCAACAGTACGAGGAAGTCCACCGTGCCCTCGCGGTAGCGAATTTCCGCTTGCTGCGCCGCCGCTCGGCTGGCGCTGGATTGACGCAGCAGTGACAACAACCTTTCCTGAGCACGGGCGTAGTCGCTGAAGGCGTTCTCCGACTCTTCCAGCGCCAGCAACACCTGCTGTTCATAGCTCGCCAGCGCGCCCTCGGCATCGGCCTCGGCACCGCGCAATCTGGCTCGCACGCTGCCCATGTCGAACGCCGCCCAGCTGATGCTCGGTGCGGCTCCCCAGGCCTGCGCGGCGCTGGAGCCAATCTGCGAACCGCGTCCGGCGATGAAACCGAGGAAGCCGGACAGGCTCACCCGCGGAAACAGATCCGCCGTCGCAACGCCAACATTGGCCGTGGCTGTGGCCAGTTGGCGCTCTGCGGCCCGGATGTCTGGACGGCGACGCAGCAGTTCGCCTGGGTCGCCAATCGGCAACGCTTTGGCAATCGCCGGCAGTTCACGTGGCGACAGGTCGATGCTGAGCTGATCGGCGCGCTGGCCGAGCAGGGTAGCGATGCGATTGCGCGCGCGGCTCTGGGCGGCCTGAAATTGTGGCAGGCTGGCCTCGGTGGCGGCCAAACGAGCATCGGCGCGCAGGACATCGAGTTCGCTTCCCATGCCGGCGTCGCGCAGCTGTTCAGTCAACTGATGCGAGTCGCGCTGATTGTCCAGATTCTCTCGAGCGATGCGTTCGCGCAGCTGGGCACCGCGCAGTTGGCCATAAGCGTCCACCAGCTCGGCGATCAGGCTCACTTGCAACTGATAGAGCTCGGCTTCGGCGGCTTCAGTCTGTGCTTCGCTGGCTTCGATACGCCGCTGGATACGCCAGAACAGATCCAGCTCCCAGGCCATGTCCAGGCCCAGGTCGTAGCGCTCGATGTTGCTGCGCTCCTCGCTGAAACCGGGTTGCTGCGCTTTGCCGTATTCTGCACTGGCGCCGGCTGTCACGGTAGGCAAGCGATCATTGGCGGCATCGTCACGGATCGAGCGCGCCGCACGTAGCCTGGAGAAGGCGATGCGCAGCTCTCGGTTTTCGGCCAAGGCCTGACCGACCAACGCGTCCAGCGTGGGGTCTTCAAACTGGCGCCACCAGGCGGATTCGAACCGTGAGCGGTCGAAGTCTTTTGCGGCGGAGCGATCAATCTCTGCCGGCGCCGTTTCTGGCGTACGGTAATCGGGCCCGACCGCACAGGCGCTGAGGGCCAATATTGCGGCTAGCAGGAGCGGGGTGGTGATAACAACCTTCATGCATGGATCTCCTTCAGTACAGCCTTTTTCTCCTCGCGCCGTTCGACGAAAGCGCGAATCACCAGATAGAACACCGGGGTCAGCAGTAGCCCGAAGAAGGTCACGCCGAGCATCCCGCTGAACACCGCGACGCCCATGGCGTGGCGCATCTCAGCACCGGCACCGCTGGACAACACCAGCGGGACCACGCCCATGATGAAGGCGAAGCTGGTCATCAGAATTGGCCGCAGCCGCAGTCGGCAGGCTTCGAGTACCGCAGCCAACCGATCCATGCCTTCTTCCTGCTTATCCTTGGCGAACTCGACGATGAGGATCGCGTTCTTGCACGCCAGGCCTACCAGCACGATCAAGCCGATCTGAGTGAACACGTTGTTATCACCGCCCGAGAGAATTACTCCGACGATGGCCGACAGCAGCGTCATCGGCACGATCAGGATCACGGCCAGCGGCAGGCTCCAGCTCTCGTATTGCGCCGCCAGCACCAGGAACGCCAGCAGCACGCAGAGCGGGAAGACGAACATCGCGGTGTTGCCGGCAAGAATTTGCTGATAGGTCAGCTCGGTCCATTCGTAGCTCATGCCGTTCGGCAGCTCGGCCTGGAGTAGACGCTCCATGGCGTCTTCGGCCTGGCCGGAGCTGTAGCCCGGCGCCGCCGCACCGTTTATTTCAGCAGTGAGGAAGCCGTTGTAGTGCATCACCCGATCCGGACCCGCGCTGTCGCTGACCTTCACGAAAGTCGACAGCGGCACCATCTCGCCACGGTCGTTGCGTACCTTCAGCTGGCCGATCTGGTCAGGCGTCAGGCGAAACTTCTGTTCAGCCTGAACATTGACCTGATAGGTGCGCCCGAAGCGGTTGAAGTCGTTCGCATACAGGGAGCCGAGGTAAACCTGCATGGTGTCGAAAATCTGGTCGATCGGCACGCCATGGGTCTTGGCTTTTTCACGGTCGATGTCGGCATCGATTTGCGGCACGTTGACCTGATAGCTGGTGAACAGCCCGGCCAGCTCCGGATATTCAGCGCTCTTGGCAAGGGCGTTCTGGACCTGCTTGTACAGTTCCTCGTAGCCAAGGTTGCCGCGATCCTGCACCTGAATGCGGAACCCCCCGATGGTGCCCAGCCCCTGGACCGGCGGCGGAGGGAAGATCGCGATAAAAGCGTCCTGAATCTGAGCGAACTGACCATTCAGATCGGCAGCGATAGCGTTGGCCGACAGCGATGGGTCTTTGCGCTCATCGAACGGTTTGAGCGGGGTAAAGACAATGCCGCTGTTGGGACTGTTGGTAAAGCCGTTGATCGACAATCCCGGGAACGCCACGGTGTTTTCCACGCCCGGATGCTCACTGGCGATTTGCGACATGCGCTTGATCACGTCCTCGGTACGGTCGAGCGTGGCGGCGTCCGGCAGCTGAGCAAAGGCCACTAGGTACTGCTTATCCTGCGGCGGCACGAAACCTGTCGGCGTGCTGGCAAAGCCCATGTAACCGAGGCCCACCAGGCCGACGTAAACCACCAGCGCAATGCCGCTGCCGCGCAGGATACGTTTCACCGCTCCCACGTAACCGTGGCTGGCACGTTCGAACACGCGATTGAACGGCGCAAACAGCCAGCCGCCGAAGAGCTTGTCCAGCAAGCGCGAGAAGCCGTCCTTAGGTGCGTCGTGGCTGCGCAGCAGTGCGGCCGCAAGTGCCGGCGACAGGGTTAGCGAGTTGAAGGCCGAGATCACCGTGGAGATAGCGATGGTCAACGCGAACTGCTGGTAGAACTGCCCGGTAAGGCCAGAGATGAATGCAGTCGGAATGAAGACCGCGCAGAGCACCAGGGCGGTGGCGATAATCGGACCGGTCACTTCCTTCATGGCCTGCTTGGTGGCTTCGACCGGCGACTTGCCGAGGCCGATATTACGTTCGACGTTTTCCACCACGACGATTGCGTCATCCACCACGATGCCGATGGCCAGCACCAGGCCGAACAGCGACAGCGCATTGAGCGAGAAGCCGAGCATGTGCATCACGGCGAAGGTACCGATCAGCGACACCGGTACCGCTGCCAGCGGAATGATCGAGGCGCGCCAGGTCTGCAGGAAGAGAATTACCACCAGAACCACCAGCACGATGGCTTCAAGCAGCGTGTGCACTACCGCCTCGATGGAGCCGCGAACGAAGATGGTCGGGTCGTAGACGATTTCGTAATCCACGCCCTCGGGGAAGTCCTGCTTCAGCTCGGCCATGCGAGCCCGGACCGAGTCGGAGATTTCGATGGCATTGGAGCCGGGACGCTGAAATACCGGGATGGCGACGGCGGGCTGGTTGTTCAGCAGCGACCGCAGGGCGTACTGACTGGACCCCAGTTCGATACGTGCAATATCCCTGAGGCGAGTGATCGAACCGTCTTCACCGGCGCGAACGATGATGTTCTCGAATTCTTCCTCGGTGACCAGTCGGCCCTGAGTGTTGATTGAAAGCTGGAAATCAGTCGCCCCCGGTGCTGGCGGCGCGCCAAGAGAGCCGGCTGCGACCTGACGGTTCTGCTCGCGGATCGCGTTGACCACGTCCGTAGCCGTGAGATTGCGAGAGGCGACCTTGTTTGGGTCAAGCCAGACGCGCAGCGAGTAATCGCCCATGCCGAATAGTTGCACATCACCGATTCCGTCCAGCCGCGCCAGCTCATCCTTGACGTTGAGCGCAGCGTAGTTGGACAGGTAGAGCATGTCGTAGCGATCATCCGGCGAGGTCAGGTGCACCACCATGGTCAGGTCCGGCGAGGCCTTGTCTACCGTCACACCGAGGCGCTGCACTTCGGTGGGCAGCGTCGGCATGGTGCGGGTCACACGGTTCTGCACCTGCACTTGGGCGTTGTCCAGATCAGTACCGAGGGCGAAGGTGATAGTCAGCGTGAGCTTGCCGTCGGCGGTCGCCTGAGACGACATGTAAAGCATGCCCTCAACGCCCGTAATGGCCTGCTCCAGCGGCGAGGCGACGGTTTCACCGATCACCTTGGGGTTGGCGCCGGGGAATTCGGCGCGCACCACCACGGTGGGCGGGACGACTTCCGGGTATTCGCTGATCGGCAGCTGGAACAGCGAGATGGCGCCGCCGATGAGGATCACCAGGGACAGCACCGCCGCGAAGATCGGCCGCTGAATGAAGAATTGAGAGAAATTCATGACGCACTCCGGGGGAGAGGGTGCGCATCACGCACCCTGACGGAATCGATTGTTCTTGATGTGCGCCGAGGCGCACTGCCGACTGGCTGCGGTGCTGCTTGGTTCAGCTGCTAGGGCGGCGCGCCACGCTGCGGTCGACCACCTCGGTCTTGAACGCCGCAGTGATGGCGCGGTTCTGCTCCTTCAGCGCAGTCAGCGTGTCGGCGTCGGCCATGGGCACGGTCTCCGGCGTCACCGGGCTACCTGGGCGGACACGCTGCAGGCCGTTTACGACGATGGTCTCGCCTTCGTTGAGACCGCTGCGGACGATGCGCAGCCCTTCGAGTTTCGGTCCGAGCTCGATGGAGCGGTAATTCACCTTGCCGTCCTCGAGCACCAGCACGAATTTCTTGCCCAGATCGGTTCCCACCGCGACGTCCTTGATCAACACCGCATCGTAGGTGGCGCTGCCAACCAGCTTCATCCGCGCATAAAGGCCGGGCGTGAAGCGCCCGTCACGGTTGTCGAACACGGCGCGCCCGCGAATGGTGCCGGTACGCGGATCGACCTGGTTGTCGATGAAGTCCATGCGGCCGAGGTGCGGGTGACCGTCTTCACTGGAAAGCCCGAGGTAGACCGGAGTCGCTTCGCCACGTGTGCCGTTGCGGGCCAGCTCGCGGTACTTCAGGTAGGTACGCTCATCCGCCTCGAAGTAAGCGTAGACCTCGTTGGTGGAAACCAGCGTAGTGAGCAGCGCCTCGCCAGCGCTCACCAGATTGCCTGCGGTGATCATGGCGCGACCCGCGCGGCCATCGATGGGTGCAGTGACGCGGGTAAAGCTGAGGTCCAGCTTGGCTGCGTCCAGTTGTGCCTGTATGGCCGCGACTGCGGATTTCGCTTCGCTGGCGGCGCTGACGCGAGCGTCGGCCAATTCAGCGGAAATCGCGTTATTGGCCCGTAGGCGCTCACCGCGCTGGGCTTCACTGGCGGTTCGTTGCTGCGTGGCGCGCGCCTGTTGCAGTTCGGCCTGCAGACGCTTGACCTGCGCCTCGAACGGGCGCGGGTCGATCTGGAACAGCAGATCGCCTTTCTTGACCAGTGCGCCTTCTTCGAACGCGACCTTGTCGATGAAGCCGGAAACCCGCGGGCGGATATCGACCGACTCCGGCGCTTCCAGACGCCCGGTGAGCTCGTCCCATTCGGTGACCTGTTGCTCGATGACTTCAGCGACGCTGACAGCCAGCGCCGGCATCGCCGCCTCGGTGGCTTCAGGCGCCTGCCCACATGCACTGACAAGCGCAGCTACAACTGCAACCAGTGGGTAACGCAGGGCGTTGAATGAACGTTCCATGCTTGACTCCGCAACTCGGTTTTTTATGTTGGGCGAAGTGTGCGGGGCAGGTTCTCGATGCAGAAATCGAACGAGGCGAATGTGAATATCATTCCCGATGATGTTGCAGACTGTTTCATCAATGGCGGGATGGGCGTTCTCGTGGGCTGAAGCCCACCCTACGGAAGGTTTCGCGCTCTTATAGTGATTGTAGGGTGGGCTTCAGCCCACCACAGCGGGCGAAGCGCCGCTGGCCCACACGACAGAAAACGCGGCGATCAGAGACTATCCGGATCGCCGACGAACATTTGAATCCGCGAGCGCAGCCAGCGTTCGGCGGGGTCGTTGTCCTGGGCGCCGCGCCAGGCCATGGAGAGTTCGAAGTCCTGGCTGGTCTCGAAGGGTAGCGGCTCGGCGCGAACGCCACCGTTGGCGGCCAGGGCAGCAGCGGCGTAATCCGGCACGGTCGCGACCAGATCGGTGCCGGCCAGCAGACTGGCCAGTCCATTGAACTGCGGCACGGCCAGCACCACCTTGCGCTTGCAGCCGTGCAGCGCCAGTTCTTCGTCGATGTAGCCGTTCAGGTCGCCGGCGAAGGACACCATCGCGTGCGGGCGCGAGCAGTAATCGTCCAGGCTCATGCGGCCTGGGATGCTGTCGGCGCGCAGCAACATGGGCTTCGGCCGTCTCAACACCTTGCGCTTGGCATTGGCCGGCAGCTCCACCGTGTAGCAGACGCCCACCGAGATTTCCCCGGATGCCAGCAGGCCCGGCATCAAAAGGTAATTGGCGCGCCGCACCACCAGCACCACCCCCGGAGCCTCGGCGCGTATGCGCCTGAGCAATTGAGGCAGCAAGGCGAACTCCACCTCGTCGGTCAAACCGATGCGGAACACCAGTTCACTGGTCGCCGGATCGAAAGTCGATGCGCGGCTGACCGCGGTGGAAATCGAGTCCAGCGCAGGCGAGAGCAGGCCGGCGATTTCCTGTGCGCGAGCAGTGGGCTCCATGCTGCGGCCCGTGCGCACGAACAGCGGATCGTCGAACAGCGTGCGCAGACGAGCCAAAGCGGCGCTGATCGCTGGCTGGCCGAGAAACAGCTTTTCAGCCGCCCGCGTCACGCTGCGCTCGTGCATCAGCGTTTCGAAGACGATCAGCAGATTCAGATCCAGGCGGCGGAGGTCGTTGCGATTCATGCCATTCATTCACGCGTGTGTGGCCACGCAAGATGCTGCGGGCTTCAGAGGGTGCGTCTGCATTCTAGACAGATCGGGGTGACGCCGGCATGTCCATTTCCGCTTTGCAATGACACAAACCTGCAGGTCGGGATGCGGCTTTACGTACAGCCGAACATCATTGGCGCGCATGGCGACTATCGAACGGAATGCGGGCATCGCGACTGGAGTTGTGCCGACAGTGCAGATAGAGTCGCTAATACAGTAGTAATCGAGGGGTCTTTCAATGTCCCGCATGATCCGTTTCCATCAGTTCGGTCCTGCCGAAGTGCTGCGTTATGAACAGCAGGACGTGCCACGGCCAGGTCCTGGTGAAGTGCTGATCGGCGTGAACGCGATCGGCATCAGCTGGAGCGATGTGCTTTGGCGGCAAGACCTTGCGCCACGCCATGCACAGTTGCCCGCCGGGCTCGGCTGCGAAGTCGCCGGTGAAGTGCTGGCGGTGGGCGATGAGGTGGATGGTTTTGTCGTCGGTGATCGGGTGGCGAGCTTTCTTGCTCATGACCTCAACCGGTATCCGTTGTACGGCGAGCAGGTGCTGCTGCCTCAGTTCTCTCTTGTTCACTATCCGGACATGCTCAGCCCGGTTGAGGCCTGCGTGCATTACATGCCGGCGTTGGTCGCGTACTTCGCATTGGTCGAACTGGCGCAACTCGAACCCGGACAGTATGTCCTGGTGACCGAAGCGAGCCATTGCACCGGACCGATCGCCGTGCAGCTGGCCAAGGCGTTGGGCGCTCGGGTGATAGCCACCTGCGAGACCGCCGAAGATCGGGACTTTCTCCGCACGCTGGGCGCCGAAACGGTGATCGTCACCGAAGAGGAAGACCTGGTTGGCCGCCTGCAGAAAATCACCGCTGGCGCGGGCGTCGAGGTGGTGCTCGACGCGTGTGGCGGTCCTCAGATGAAGCTGCTGGGCGATGTCATCGCACCACGCGGCAAGCTGATCCTCTACGGGCTCAACGGCGGCAACGAGACAGCCTTTCCTGCGTGTGCGGCGTTCAAGAAGAACTTCAAGTTCTTCCTTCACTGCCTGTGCGATTTCACCGGCCAGCCGGAAATGGGTATCGAACAGAATCGTGACGCGGTCCAGCGCGCGCTGTTGCATATCAACCAGCTCACCGCCGACCGGCTGATCACGCCCCAGGTCGACAAGGTATTCGCGTTCGATGAGGTGGTTGCCGCCCACCGGTACGTCGAGAGCGGTATTCCGCGCGGGCGGGTCGTGCTCGGCGTCGAATGATGGAGGCGCTGCGCAGGGGGCCTCTCATCGCTTCATAGAAACTTTCCACTCTCCGTCCAAGTCCTCCGAAGACAGGTAATTCACTCGACGGAGGAAAAGCACATGGGCGAAGAAAACCAGACCTTGCCACCTCAAGAGCAACCGGAGCCCGGCAAGGAAGGCTTGATGAACCCGCGCCCGGAGTTCAAGGGCGAAGACTACAAGGCAGCCGGCAAGCTGCAGGGCAAGGTGGCGATCATCACGGGTGGCGACAGCGGCATTGGTCGCTCGGTGGCCGTGCTGTTTGCCCGAGAAGGCGCCGATGTGGCAATTCTCTATCTCGACCAACACCAGGACGCGGACGAAACCCGCAAAGTGGTCGAAAGCCATGGCCGTCAATGCCTGACCTTTGCCGGCGACGTGGCCGATCGTGAGGTCTGCCGCAAGGTCATCGACGAGACGCGGGCCAAGTTCGGTAAGCTCGACATCCTAGTCAATAACGCCGCCGAACAGCATCCGCAGGAAGGCCTGGAAGACATCAGCGAAGAGCAGTGGGAGAAGACCTTCCGCACCAATATTTTCGGCATGTTCCAGATGACCAAGGCGGCGCTGCCGCACCTCAAGCAGGGTGCGTCCATCATCAATACCACCTCGGTAACGGCCTACAAGGGCAGCCCGCAGCTGCTCGATTACTCGGCCACCAAAGGCGCTATCACCGCGTTTACCCGCTCGCTGTCGATGAACCTGGCCGAGCGCGGCATTCGTGTGAACGGCGTAGCGCCAGGCCCGATCTGGACGCCGCTGATTCCGTCGACCTTCGATGCGGACAAGGTCGCGAAATTCGGCGCCAACGTGCCGATGAAGCGCCCTGGCCAGCCGGACGAAGTGGCGCCGGCCTATGTCTATCTCGCCAGCAGCGATTCGTCCTATGTCAGCGGCCAGGTGATGCACGTGAACGGCGGTACGGTGCTCAACGGCTGAGCACCAGTCGACAGGAGAAAAGCTTATGCCTCGCACGATCTGGAAGGGCGCCGTCAGTTTCGGCTTGGTTCATATTCCCGTCGCGCTGGTGCCGGCCACCACCCGCACGGGAATCGATTTTGATTGGCTGGACAAACGCAGCATGGACCGGGTCGGCTACAAACGCATCAACAAGACCACTGGCGAAGACATCGACAGCGAGAACATCGTCAAGGGCGTCGAGTACGAGAAGGGTCACTACGTCGTAATAAGCGACGATGAGATCAAGGCCGCGCACCCGAAGGCGACGCAGACGGTGGATATCGTCGCCTTCGTCGATGCCAAGGACATCTCGTTCCTCTATATCGACACGCCGTATTACCTGACGCCGGATCGCCGGGGCGAAAAGGTCTACGCACTTTTGCGCGAAACGCTGATCCAGACCGGCAAGGTCGGCATCGCCAACGTTGTGCTGCGCAACAAGCAGCACCTGGCCGTGGTAATGCCGCTGGGCAAGGCGCTGGTGATGAACACGCTGCGCTGGTCCGATGAGGTGCGCGGCGTGGAATACCTCGAAATGAAGGACGAAGCGCTCAACGCCGACCTCAACCCGCGCGAGCTGGACATGGCCAAGCGACTGGTCGAGGACATGAGCGACGAGTGGAACCCCGACCAGTACAAAGATACCTTCCAGGACCAGATCATGGACCTGGTGGAGACCAAGGCACGCGAAGGCAAGCTCGAAGCCGTGGGTGGACCGGAAGAGGCGGTCGATCGTCGCAGCGCCGATGTCATCGACCTCACCGAACTGCTCAAACGCAGCCTGGCTGGGAAACCTGGCAAAAAAACAGCGCAGGCCGAAGAAGTCGACGACGAAGACGACACCGAAGAGCAGGCGCCGCGCAAACGCACGGCGAGCAAAAGCGCCGCCAGCAAGCCCAAGGCACCGGCCAAGTCCACGGCGAGCAAATCCTCCGGCAGCAAGTCGTCCACCACAAGCAAGAGTGCCGCCAGTAAGTCCACCAGGAAGAAAGCCAGCTGATTCAGGCCGTGTGAAAACGTAGCGAGCGAAGGTTAGGCGGGGCCGCCCAGGCAAGAACTGGGCGGCCCCATAAAAACAGGCGAAGAAGCGGACTGGGCTCGCACTCGAGTTTACGAGTTGTAAATGAGCATTCCGACTGGGCTCGCATCCGAGCCTGTTTTTAACGCCGCATTACCGAGCGCAGTAATTTTCACATGGCCTGGATCCACGAGGAGCCTCATGTCAGCAACACCCGGCAAAAGCAAACGCCCCGATGTGGGCGGCATCGGTATCAGCAGTCCGCAACGCGTCATCGATGCGCAAAGCGGCGCCACCAAGTTGCAGCTGGCGGAATACTATCTGTCGGTGGGCAATTGGCTGACGCCGCATCTGGCCGGACGCCCTCTGTCCATCGTCCGCGCGCCGGACGGGGTGGATGGAGATAGTTTCTTCCAGCGCCATTGCGGCCGACTGAAAATGCCGCACATGCGCGTGCTGGACAAATCCCTCGACCCTGAACACGCCCACCTGATCCAGGCCGACAGCATCACGGCAGTGGTCGAGGCGGCGCAGATGGGCACCGTCGAGTTTCATACCTGGAACGCCCGCAGCGACCGTATCGATCGACCGGACCGAGTCGTCTTCGACCTCGATCCTGACCCGGCGCTACCGTGGTCGAGCATGGTCGAGGCGACCTGTATGACACTCGATCTGCTCGACGAGCTGGGTCTCAAGGCCTTTCTCAAAACCAGTGGTGGCCGCGGTATGCACATGGTGGTGCCGATCGATCGCCGTCAGGGTTGGGATTGCATCAACGAGTTCGCTCGTGGCGTGACGATGCGCCTGGCGCGAGAGGCGCCAGATAAATTCGCGGAGAAGATGGGGCCGAAGAATCGAATCGGCAAAATATTCGTCGACTATCTGCGAAATCAGCGCGGCGCCAGCACAGTCGCGGCTTACTCGGCTCGTGCGCGGCCCGGCTTGCCGGTGTCGGTGCCTATCGGTCGCGACGAGCTGGAGCAGATCGCCGGGGCGAACCAGTGGAACATCCTCAACCTGCATCAACGCTTGGCGGAGCAGTCTGGCGATCCTTGGTCTGATTACGCATCGACTCGCCAATCCATATCGGCATCGTTGCTAAAAGCACTCGCGCAAGACGGGTGACCTTTCTTTTGCCGAATCTCCAGCTAGCCTTTGAACTAGCGTAGCGAACATGCACCTAACCCATCAGCAGTCTGCAATAACCGCCGTAGAGCGGTTGCAGATGTGATGGGCAGAACATAACGAGTAACAGGAGATACCGATGACCGTGCGAGTATCCCGGCGACAGTTCCTGAAGTTTGGTGCGACCGCTGTAGGCGCATCGAGCATGGCCATGATGGGGTTTGCGCCTGATGAAGCCGTCGCGTCGATTCGTCACTTCAAACTGACCGGCGCCAAAATTTCTCGCAATATCTGCACCTACTGCTCGGTAGGTTGCGGCATGTTGCTCTACTCACGTGGAGACGGCGCCGCCAACGTGGTCGATCAGATCTACCACGTCGAAGGCGATCCGGACCATCCGGTCAGTCGTGGCTCGCTCTGTCCAAGAGGCGCAGGCGTACTCGACTTCATCAACAGCGAATCCCGGGTCAAATATCCGGAAGTGCGTGAGCCGTTCACCAACGAGTGGAAGCGCATCAGCTGGGATGAAGCCTTCACGCGCATCGCGCGACACATGAAGGACGACCGCGACAAGAATTTCGAAACCCATGACGAGCAGGGGCGGCTGGTCAACCGCTGGTTGACGACCTCCATGGTGGCGGCCTCGGCCTGTACCAACGAGACGGCGTACATCACGCAGAAGATCACCCGGGCGCTCGGCATTCTTCAACTCGACAACCAGGCGCGCGTTTGACACGGACCAACGGTGGCAGGTCTTGCCCCAACATTTGGTCGCGGTGCCATGACGAACCACTGGGTCGACATCGCCAATGCTGACGTCATTCTGTCCATGGGCGGCAACTCGGCCGAAGCGCATCCCGTGGGATTCCGCTGGGTCATGCATGCCAAGGAGCGCAGCAATGCGATCCTGATTTCCATCGATCCACGCTTCAACCGCACCACGGCGGTGGCGGACTATCACGCCTGGCTCCGTACCGGCACGGACATCGTGTTCCTGGGTGGTTTCATCAACTACCTGATCGCATCCGACCGTTACGCCCACGAATACGTGCGCGAATACACCGACGCCAGCTTGATCGTCGCCGAAGGTTTCGGTTTCGATGACGGGTTGTTCGTGGGTTACAACCCTGAAGATAAGACCTACAACCGCGAAACCTGGAATTTCGAGCTGGATGAGCGCGGCTTCGCTCGCTCCGATCCAAGCCTCGAACATCCACGTTGCGTGTTCCAGCTGATGCGCGAGCATTACAGCCGTTACACCATCGAACAGGTGGAAAACGTCTGCGGCATGCCCAAGGCCAAGGTGCAGGAGTTGTGGGATCTGATGGCGCAAACATCCGCGCCAGACAAGACCATGACCATCCTCTACGCGCTGGGCTGGACGCAGCACACCATCGGTTCGCAAATCATCCGTTGCGGTGCGATGGTGCAGCTGCTGCTCGGCAACATGGGTATGCCTGGTGGCGGTGTGAACGCTTTGCGTGGTCACTCCAACATTCAGGGCCTGACCGACATCGGGCTGCTTTCCAACCTGCTGCCCGGCTACCTCAACCTGCCATCGGCAAACCTGCAAACCTACGCCGACTACATGGAGACGCGCATCAAGCCGCCGCTGGTGGAAGGCGAGGTGTCGTACTGGAAATTCTACGAGCGCTTCTTCGTCAGCCTGATGAAAGACTGGTACGGCGACGCCGCCACGGCGGAAAACAACTGGTGCTACGACTGGTTGCCGAAACTCTCCGTGCCGATCTACGACGTGCTCTACGCCATCAACGACATGACGCTGGGCAAGATGACCGGTGCGTTCTGCCAAGGCTTCAACATCCTGGCGGCATTCCCGAACAAGGCCAAGGTCATGGATGGCCTGTCGAAGCTCAAGTACTTCGTGATCATGGACCCGCTCACGGTGGAGACCGGAGAGTTCTGGAAGAACTTCGGCGAATACCACGATGTCGATCCGTCGCAGATCGGTACTGAAGTATTCCGCCTGCCGACCACCTGCTTCGCGGAGGATGACGGCTCCATTACCAACAGTTCGCGCTGGCTGCAATGGCATGAGAAGAGTGCCCCAGGTCCAGGCGAGTCAATGACCGATACCGAAATTCTCGGTGAGGTCATGTTGCGGTTGAAGCACATGTATCAGGAGGAGGGCGGTGCGTTCCCGGACCCGATCCTGAACATGAGCTGGAACTACAAGGATCCGAAATTTCCGAAGCCCGCCGAATTGGCTCAGGAATACAACGGCAGGGCGCTGGTGGATCTCACCGACGAAGCGGGCAATGTAGTCCGCCGCAAAGGCGAGTTGCTGAAGGACTTCAGCGAGCTGCGTGATGACGGTTCGACGGCCTGCGGTTGCTGGATCTATTCCGGTGCTTGGACCGAAGAAGGCAACATGATGGCCCGGCGCGACAACTCCGACCCGTACAACACCGGCAATACGCTGGGGTGGGCCTGGGCTTGGCCAATGAACCGGCGAATCCTCTACAACCGCGCTTCAGCCCGGCCAGACGGCACACCATGGGCACCCAACAAAGCGTTCGTCTGGTGGAATGGCGAACGCTGGACCGGGGCGGATGTGCCTGACTTCCCGCTCACATCGCCGCCGTCCCAGGGCGTCGGCCCCTTCATCATCACCCAGTCTGGAGGCGGGCACTTTTTCGCTTGCGAATGGCTGAACGAAGGGCCATTCCCGGAGCACTACGAGCCGATGGAGAGCCCCATCGATCGCAACCCGATGAGTCCAAATAACCCGTTGGCGATGAACAATCCGATCGCTCGTGTCTTCGAGCAGGATCGAGATTCGTTTGGCTCCAACAAGGACTTCCCCTATGCGGCGACGACTTATCGTCTGACCGAGCATTTCCATTACTGGACAGTCCATGCGCGACTCAATGCCATCGCTCAGCCGGAGAAGTTCATCGAGATGGGTGCGGTGCTGGCTGAGGAACTGGGCATCGCTGCGGGCGACCGGGTGCGGGTGACGTCCAAACGGGGCTATATCACCGCCGTTGCGGTGGTGACCAAACGGTTGGTGCCGTTGCAGATCGACGGACGCACCGTGCATCAGATCGGCATCCCAATTCACTGGGGCTTCAAAGGTGTGGCGAAGAAGGCGCACCTGACCAACACCCTCACCCCATTCGTGGGTGACGGAAACACACAGACACCGGAGTTCAAGTCGTTTCTGGTGAACGTGGAGAAGATTGGAGGAGCCGTCTGATGGTTGGTGACCAGATCAATCTGCAAAACATCATCGCCCGCTCGGCGACCACCACGCCCTCCCCGCAGGTGCGGCACGGGGGCGTGGAAAAGGTCACCAAACTGATCGACGTGTCGGTCTGCATCGGCTGCAAGGCCTGTCAGGTCGCTTGTTCGGAATGGAATGACCTGCGCGACGACGTGGGAACGTGCGATGGCACCTACAACAACCCGCAAGACCTGACCGCCGAATCGTTCGAAGTCATGCGCTTCAGTGAATATGAGAACGAACAGGGCAATTTGGAGTGGCTGATCCGCAAGGACAACTGCATGCATTGCGCCGAGCCGGGCTGCCTAAAGGCCTGCCCATCGCCCGGCGCCATCGTGCAATACGCCAACGGCATCGTCGACTTCAATTCGGAACACTGCATCGGCTGCGGCTACTGCATTGCCGGGTGTCCGTTCGATATCCCGCGGATCTCGAAGAAGGACAACAAGGCATACAAGTGCACGCTGTGTTCCGACCGGGTATTCCATGGCCTCGAGCCGGCTTGCGTGAAGAGCTGCCCGACGTCGGCGATCATGTTCGGCACCAAGGAGGACATGCTCGATTACGGCGCTCATCGGGTTCAGCACCTCCAGGGGCGCGGCTACGAAAACGCCGGTATCTACGACCCATCCGGAGTTGGCGGCACCCACGTGGTCTATGTGCTGCAACACGCCGACAAGCCGGAAATCTACAGTGGCCTGCCGAAAGATCCGCATATCAGCCCGACCGTGGAGCTGTGGAAGGGCGTGACCAAGCCGATCATGTCCGTAGCGCTGGGTGTGTCAGTGCTGGCCGGCTTCTTCCATTACGTCATGAAAGGGCCGAAGGAAGAGCCGGAGGATGATCCGGACCCAGAGCTGGCGGCGGCTGATCGCGAACTTGATCGTCGTGGGGAGGACCGGCTATGAGCCATTCCAACGTCAAATACGGCATTCTGCGTTACGGTTGCTGGGCACGGGTCAACCACTGGCTTATCGCGATCAGCTTCGTATTGCTCACGCTGAGCGGCCTCGCGCTGTTCTATCCGGCCTTCTTCGGGCTCACTGCGCTGTTCGGTGGTCCGGAGCCGACGCGAATCGTGCATCCGTATATTGGCGTGTTCATGTCGCTGTTCTTCATCATCCAGGCGGTGCGCTTCTTCGGCGATAACCTGATACGCCGCCACGATGTGCAGTGGATGAAGCAGATCGGCGACGTGCTCAGCAACCGCGACGAGCGCTTGCCGCCGGTAGGCAAGAACAATGCCGGGCAGAAACTGGTGTACTGGATCTTCCTGGCCACCGTACCGGTGCTCTTGATCACAGGCATCGTGCTCTGGCGCCCTTGGATCGCTGATGACATGCCAATCTGGGCGCTGCGCTGGGCCGTGTTGATTCACGCGATCGCTGCATTCATCGCCATCATCACGCTAGTCATTCACGTCTACTCGGCCATCTGGGTCAAAGGCTCGGTGCGGGCCATGACGCAGGGCCGCGTCAGCCACGCCTGGGCGCGTCACCATCACGGGCTGTGGTACGAAGATGTCGTGCGCAACGAGAAATTCGATGCGCAAGCCGCGTCGCCCACCAGCGAAGTGCAGGATCGCCATAGATGAAAGGAGCTGAAGTGAATCATTCGTATGGAAGCGCGCCGTCCGGAATCATGGATGCGCCCCACGTGGTGCTGCCGGATGCCAAGGTGTTTAGCAAACGCGCGACGCGGCTGAGAGAACTGGTCATGCAGGTGCCGTCGCTGGATGAGTTCCTGGCGTTCATGGCCCGTCTGGTACAGGCCCAGCATCAGGTACTGACCGAGCACGAACCTGCCTGGCGACCGGCGCCGGATGCCTTCGATCAAGCGTTGAAGCATGACATGCCACCGTTGGGGTTCCAGGCATTGCGACGAGACGTGCGTTGGTACGCCGATTTGCTCGCCATTCTCGATGCGGTGGAGCTGCACGTGGGCGAACGCCAGCGGCCGTTGCTCGCCGCGCTGCGAGAGATGCCCGCTGAGCGACTCGATGAGCTGGCCGATGACGTGTTCGAAATGCGTCCCGGCAATGAGGCGACTCGCGCGCTATTGCCATTGGTCGCTGCGGCGCTGCAGGTCACCTGGGCACGCCTGGCCATCGGACTACCCAACGCGCCGGCGCGTCCCATCGGTGAGGCGAAGGCGCTTTGCCCGTGTTGCGGTGCCGCACCCGTGGCCAGCGTGGTGCACAACGAGCGTAATCGCAGTGGCGTGCGCTATTTGCATTGTTCGCTTTGCGCGACCGAATGGCATCTGGAACGTGTGAAATGCAGCGTGTGCGACACCGGCGGCAAGCTGCTCTATTTGACGCTCGATGAAGGGCAGGGCAAAGCATTTCTGCCGGTCCAGGCAGAAGCCTGCAACGAATGCCACAGCTACCTGAAAGTCATGCAGCGCGAGCTCCATGGGCGCGCAGACCCGGTTGCCGACGATCTGGCCAGCCTCGCGTTGGACATGCTGCTGGCCGAGCAGGACGAATACGCACGCAGTGGCTACAACCCGTTGCTGGTGATGGGGGCTTAGGCCTTTCCGCGATTGCGGGACTCGGTAGGAAACGACTCTTATCGGTGTCCCGCCACGAGTCTGCAACAGCCGTAAAGCGCCTCGAAGACTACCCAAGTAGGGCACAAACGCATCGGCAGTGTTCCGATGCGATTTCCTTCTGATTTCTCGACCTTTTCTTGCGCGCTCACCTCGCAACTCAACGTCCGTCAGACAGCCGTACGCAGCGGCTCTCAAGCGGGCTTTCGTGCTGAACTTTTACAGCCTCCTTTGGTTCGGAAGAACAGAGCCCGTGAAACCCGCAGCGGGGTTTCACGACGACAACCCCAACCTTGCCGACGCCGCTCGCGAAGCGGTTGGGTTGCTGTATCGCAATGATTTAGGCCCCAGGAGCCCGTTCGATGAACGACGCACAGCCCCACGCAACCATCCATCCCCGACTTGAACAAGCATTGCAGATGCCGCGTATAGCCATCGAGGCGACCGAGCCGGTGCTCGACGGTGGTCGATTCGCTGCCAAGGCCATCATCGGCCATCCGGTGACCGTGACCACCAAGGTATTCGCCGATGGCCATGATCAGCTGGCCGCCGCGATCTGCTGGCGGACCAACGATGAAAGCGGCTGGCGTCGCGCTCGTCTCAAGCTGCTCGGCAACGACAAGTGGGAAGGTCATTTCACCCCAACGCAGGTGGCAGGCCACGAGTTCATGATCGAGGCCTGGTGGGACGTCTATGAAACCTACCGCTACGAGCTATCGAAAAAACATGCGGCGGGTGTTCCGGTGCAGTTGGAGCTGGAAGAAGGCCGTCTATTGCTGGAGCGCGCCAGCGGGCGGGCCATGGGCGAAACCAAGGCAATCATTGATGATCTCTTGCACCGCCTGAGCATGGCGCATCTGGACGACGAGCGTGTTTCGGTCATGCTGGCCGACGAGACGGCTGCGGCAATGGCTGATGCCGACCCGCGTGAGCATTGCAGCCAGAGCCCGGTATTCCCGCTTGAAGTGGAGCGCCCTCTGGCTCAGTTCGCCAGCTGGTATGAACTCTTCCCGCGCTCGGAGACCGACGACCCTAACCGCCATGGCACCTTTCGCGACGTGCACAAGCGCCTGCCGTCGATCCGTGACATGGGCTTTGACGTGCTCTACTTCACGCCCATTCACCCCATCGGGCGCCAACATCGTAAGGGCCGAAACAACACTCTGAACGCCGGACCCAACGATCCGGGCAGCCCCTATGCCATCGGCAGCGAAGACGGTGGCCACGATGCGGTCCATCCGGAGCTCGGCACGCTTGGCGACTTCCGCGATCTGGTAGCGGCGGCGCGCGACCACGGACTTGAAATTGCGCTGGATTTCGCCATTCAGTGTTCCCAGGACCACCCCTGGCTAAAAGAACATCCGGGCTGGTTCTCCTGGCGCCCTGACGGGACCATCCGCTACGCGGAAAACCCGCCGAAGAAGTACCAGGACATCGTCAATGTCGACTTCTATGCCGAAGACGCCATGCCCGATCTTTGGATCGCCTTGCGCGACGTGGTCTGGCATTGGGTGGAGCAGGGCGTGAAGATCTTCCGCGTCGATAATCCGCACACCAAACCCCTGCCTTTCTGGGAATGGATGATCGCCGATATTCGCGAGCGCGACCCGGACGTGATGTTCCTGTCCGAGGCCTTCACCCGGCCGGCGATGATGGCGCGTCTGGGCAAGGTCGGCTTCAACCAGAGCTACACCTATTTCACCTGGCGCAACAACAAGGCGGAGCTGAGCGAATATTTCACCGAGCTCAACGAGCCGCCGTTGCGCGATTGCTACCGGCCGAACTTCTTCGTCAATACGCCGGATATCAACCCCTTCTTCCTGCATGACTCCGGTCGCGCCGGATTCCTCATCCGTGCGGCGCTGGCGACCATGGGGTCCGGTCTCTGGGGCATGTACTCGGGCTTCGAGCTGTGCGAATCCGCTGCGATTCCCGGCAAAGAGGAATATCTGGACTCGGAGAAGTACGAGATCCGTCCGCGCGACTACCACGCGCCGGGCAACATCATCGCCGAGATCGCTCAACTCAATCGCATTCGGCGCCAGAATCCGGCCCTGCAAACCCACCTCGGTTTCCAGGCCTACACGGCCTACAACGACAACATCTTCTATTTCGGCAAGCGCACGGCGGATCGCTCGAACTTCATTCTGGTCGCGGTGAGCCTTGATCCAAATAACGCCCAGGAAGCGCATTTCGAGTTGCCGCTCTGGGAACTCGGCTTGCCCGATCACGCTGAAACCCGCGGCGAAGACCTTATGAATGGGCATCGCTGGACTTGGTATGGCAAGACCCAATGGATGCGGATCGAGCCCTGGCATCTGCCATTCGGTATCTGGCGTCTGAGCGCTGGGGCCCCAGATCCAGACCTCAAGTGATTTATTAAGAACAAGGCTATAACCCTATTTATCAGTAGGTTAGAAGTAACAGTTGATCTGATTTGTTACGCCTACTGGTGACCTTTGCCGCCTCGGCTGGAATTCCGCGTCCAGTCTTGAGGCAGAAAAAAGGAACGAGACATGGCCAAATCACGCAAGCCAGCCGCCTTCATCACTGACCCGCTCTGGTACAAGGACGCAGTGGTTTATCAAGTCCACTTGAAATCCTTCTTCGACTCGAACAACGACGGGGTAGGTGACTTTCAGGGTTTGATCGAGAAGCTCGATTACATCGCCGACCTGGGTGTGAACACCGTTTGGCTGTTGCCGTTCTATCCCTCGCCGCGGCGTGACGATGGTTACGACATTGCCGAATACCGTGGTGTGCATGCGGACTACGGCACTATGGCCGATGCCAGACGCTTCATCGCCGCAGCGCATAAGCGCGGGTTGCGGGTGATCACCGAACTGGTCATCAACCACACTTCGGACCAGCACCCTTGGTTCCAGCGTGCGCGCAAGGCGAAAAAGGGTTCTGCAGCACGCGACTTCTATGTTTGGTCGGACACGGACGATAAATACGACGGCACGCGGATCATCTTTCTCGATACCGAAGTATCGAACTGGACCTGGGACCCGGTCGCCCAGCAGTACTTCTGGCATCGCTTCTATTCGCACCAACCGGATCTCAATTTCGACAACCCGCAGGTCATGAAGGCCGTGCTCAGCGTCATGCGCTACTGGCTCGACCTTGGCATCGACGGATTGCGGCTCGACGCTATCCCGTACCTGGTGGAGCGCGACGGCACCAACAACGAGAACCTGCCCGAAACCCATGTGGTGCTAAAACAGATACGCGCCGAGATCGACGCCAATTACCCCGACCGCATGCTCCTGGCCGAGGCCAACCAGTGGCCGGAGGATACCCAGCTGTATTTCGGCGGCGAAGACGGTGGCCCGGGCGACGAATGCCATATGGCCTTTCACTTTCCGCTGATGCCGCGCATGTACATGGCCTTGGCGCAGGAAGACCGCTTCCCGATCACCGACATCCTGCGCCAGACGCCCGACATTCCGGAGAACTGCCAATGGGCAATTTTCCTGCGCAATCATGACGAGCTCACGCTGGAAATGGTGACCGACAAGGAGCGCGACTACCTCTGGAACTACTACGCCTCGGACAAGCGCGCTCGGATCAACCTTGGCATTCGCCGCCGGCTGGCACCGCTGCTGGAACGTGACCGTCGCCGCATCGAGCTACTCAACAGCCTGCTGCTATCGATGCCTGGCACCCCGGTGATCTATTACGGCGACGAAATCGGCATGGGCGATAACATCTTTCTCGGTGACCGCGACGGTGTGCGTACGCCGATGCAATGGTCGGTGGATCGCAACGGCGGCTTCTCCCGAGCCGATCCGCCGAGTCTGGTGCTGCCACCAATCATGGACCCGCTGTACGGCTACCAGGCGATCAACGTCGAGGCACAACAGCGCGACCCGCATTCGCTGCTCAACTGGACGCGGCGGCTGCTCTCGATCCGCAAGCAATTCAAAGCCTTCGGGCGGGGCACGCTGAAAATGCTCGCACCGAGCAATCGACGGATTTTGGCGTATTTGCGCGAATACACCGGACCCAACGGTGATACGGAAGTCATCTTTTGCGTCGCCAACGTATCGCGCTCGGCTCAGGCCGCAGAACTGGAACTGTCGCATTACGCCGGCATGGTGCCGGTGGAAATGGTCGGCGGCAGTGCCTTCCCGCCGATCGGCCAATTGCCGTATCTGCTGACGTTGCCACCTTACGGCTTCTACTGGTTCCAGCTGGCAACCAGCCACCAGATGCCCAGTTGGCACCAGGAACCGGTGGAAACCATGCCCGACTTCCAAACCCTCGTGCTCAAGCGCCTGGATACGCTCACCGCAGCGAATAAGCGCATTCTCGAAACCGAGTCGCTACCGGCTTACCTGCCGAAACGGCGCTGGTTCGCCAGCAAGGATGCAGCGATCGACTCGATCAAGATCTGCTACAGCGTGCCGTTCGGCGATCCACAGCGACCGGTACTGCTTAGCGAGATCGCAGTGGCGACGACCGGGCGAACCGACCTCTATCAGCTGCCGCTGGGCTTCCTCGACGAAGGCGACTTCGACATCGCGCTGCCGCAGCAACTGGCCATGGCACGGGTGCGACGTGGCCCGCAGGTGGGTCTGCTGACCGATGCCTTTGCGCTCAAACAGTTCGTCCTCGGCGTGATTCAAGGATTGCGCGACGAGCAAGTACTGCCTTGCGGAGAAGGCGAGATTCGCTTCGAGCCGATCGGCAATCTTGCCGACGTGGAGTTGCCGGCCGACGCCGAGGTGCGTTACCTCACGGCTGAACAATCCAATAGCTCGGCCATCATCGGCAGCAGCATGATGATCAAGGTGCTGCGCCGGGTTTCTGCGGGCGTGCACCCGGAACTGGAAATGGGCCGTTTCCTGACCGAGCAGGGCTTCCAGCACATTTCGGCGATGCTCGGCCAGGTTACGCGCGTCAACAAGCGGGGCGAGCCGCATGCGCTGATGGTTGTGCAGCGCTTCCTCGACAATCAGGGCGACGCCTGGGAATGGACGTTGAACACCCTGGACCGCGCCGTCCGCGATCAGATTGCCGGCGGTGTGTCCGAGCACGAGAACCAGTTCAGTGCCCTCGCTGAAGTCGAGGCATTCAATCGCCTGCTTGGGCAGCGCCTGGGCGAGATGCACATGACGCTGGCGGCGCAGACCAGTGATCAGGCCTTCGCCAGCGAGCCGACCCGTCCGGCTGATAGCAAAGAATGGATCAAGACCATATCCGCACAGGTGGAACGCGCGCTGGAACTGCTGCAAGCCCGTCGCGGCGATCTCGACCGCAAGGCCGCGTCGCTGGTGGATCAGCTGCTCGGGCAACGTGAACAATTGCTGGCCGAAGTCAAACGGCTTGCCGAACGATCCGTTGGCGGTCTGCGCACGCGTGTGCACGGTGACCTCCACCTTGGCCAGGTGTTGGTGGTTCAGGGCGATGCGTTCTTCATCGACTTCGAAGGTGAGCCGGCGCGCTCGCTGGAAGAGCGCAGAGGCAAGCTGAGCCCGTTCAAGGATGTCGCCGGCGTGCTGCGTTCGTTCGAATACGCAACTGCCATGACCCTGCGTAACGCGCAGATCAGCGACAGCTCTGAAGAGGCGAATCTAGCCCGCCGCACTATTTCCGACACCTACCAGCAGAGCGCCCACGATGTGTTTCTCGAGGCCTACCGCGAGGCGACCGCGCAGATGCCGCACGCCTGGAAGGATGCCGCCGGCGCTAACGCTGCGCTGGCGCTGTTCAGCCTGGAAAAAACCGCCTATGAAGTGGCCTATGAGGCAGAGAACCGCCCGGCCTGGCTATCCGTTCCGCTTCAGGGACTGGCGAAGCTGGCACAACAGATTTCCGATGGAGATTCCCGATGAATGATCGTCCGGCCGTGACCATGCCCGGTGAAACACTGCTGCCAAGCGATGCCGACGTCGACGCGCTGGTGCGCGCCGAACATGGCAACCCATTTTCGATACTTGGCCCGCACCCTGACGGCGATGGGCTTGTGGTGCGCGCCTATCTGCCCAACGCGCTGGGCGTCGAAGTGCTCGAACGCTCCAGCGGTCGCCTGCTGGCAGCGATGGAACAGGGCCAGGTGCCCGGCTTCTTCTTCACCCGGCTGACCCACCAGCAGCCTTATCTGCTGAACATTCGCTGGGCGGGGGGAGAGCAGATCACTGAAGACCCTTACAGCTTCGGGCCGCAACTCGGCGAGATGGACATGTATTTGTTCTCCGAAGGCAACCATCGCGAGATCGGCCGCGTATTCGGCGCTCAGCCAATGGAAGTCGATGGGGTCCAGGGCGTGCGTTTCGCCGTGTGGGCACCCAATGCGCGGCGCGTGTCAGTAGTGGGTAGTTTCAATGACTGGGACGGGCGTCGGCATCCCATGCGTTTGCGCATTCCTTCCGGCGTGTGGGAAATCTTCATCCCGCGCTTGCAGCCTGGTGATAAGTATAAATACGAGATTCTGGGGCAGAACGGTGTTCTGCCGCTGAAGGCCGATCCGATTGCGCTGGCGACCGAGCTGCCACCCGGCACCGCTTCGGTGATTTCGCATCCGCTGGACTATGAGTGGAAGGACGAGGCCTGGCTGCAGCATCGCGCGGCGCGCCAGTCTTATACCGCGCCGATGACCATCTATGAGCTGCATGCCGGCTCCTGGCGCAAGGAGGGCGGCGATAACGGGCGGCTCTACGATTGGCACGAACTGGCCGAACGGCTGATCCCGTATGTCGTCGATTTGGGTTTCACCCATATCGAGCTGATGCCGATCATGGAACACCCCTTCGGCGGCTCCTGGGGTTATCAGCTGCTGTCGCAGTTCGCGCCCAGCGCCCGCTACGGCAACGCGCATGACTTCGCCGCCTTCGTCGATGCCTGCCACAACGCCGGCATCGGCGTGATCCTCGACTGGGTACCGGCGCATTTCCCGACCGACGCGCACGGGCTGGGCGAATTCGATGGCACGGCGTTGTACGAATATGCGCACCCCTTCGAAGGCTTCCATCAGGACTGGGATACCTACATCTACAACCTGGGCCGCACCGAAGTGCACGGCTTCATGCTTGCTTCAGCGTTGCACTGGTTGCGTGAATTCCACGTCGACGCACTGCGTGTCGATGCGGTCGCCTCGATGCTCTATCGCGATTATTCGCGCAAGGAAGGCGAGTGGATCCCCAACCGTCACGGCGGTCGAGAGAACCTCGAAGCGATCGACTTCCTGCGTCACCTCAACGACGTGGTAGCCACCGAAACGCCCGGCGCGTTGGTTATCGCCGAAGAGTCCACGGCCTTTCCCGGCGTCAGCAAGCCGACCTCCGAGGGCGGGCTGGGTTTTGCCTACAAATGGAACATGGGTTGGATGCACGACACGCTCAAGTACGTTCAAGAAGACCCGGTCAACCGTCAGTACCACCACGACAAGCTCACCTTCGGCATGGTTTACGCCTATTCGGAGCACTTCGTGCTGCCGATCTCCCACGATGAAGTGGTGCACGGCAAGGGTTCGCTGATCGACAAAATGCCCGGTGATCGCTGGCAGAAGTTCGCCAATTTACGAGCCTACCTGTCCTTCATGTGGACGCATCCAGGGAAGAAGCTCTTGTTCATGGGCAGCGAGTTCGGCCAGTGGCGCGAATGGAGCCACGACCGCGAACTGGACTGGCATCTGCTCGAGGAAACCGATCACCGCGGTGCGCAGAACTTGGTACGGGATATCAACCGTCTGTACGCACATGAGCCTGCCTTGCATGAGCTGGACAGTGATCCGCAGGGTTTCCAGTGGCTGATCGGTGACGACCGCTCCAACAGTGTGTTCGCCTGGCTGCGCAAGAGTTCGACGGGGTATCCCCTGTTGGTTGTGGGCAATTTCACGCCGGTAGTACGTGAGGGCTATCGGGTAGGCGTTCCCGGGGAGGGACGCTGGGAAGAAATCTTCAACAGCGATGCCGGATGCTACGGCGGCTCCAACGTAGGCAACGGCGGCGGCCTGCTGGCCGAACAGGTGCCTTCGCATGGGCAGGACGTATCGCTGATGCTCACGCTTCCGCCGCTTGGGGTGGTGATCTTGAGGCCGCAGGAATAAGGCGTATCCAAAGCGGATCCCAAGCACGACAAAGCCGGAGCGTCGCTCCGGCTTTGTCGTATCCGGCTTCCGCTACCGGCTGACGGCTTTTTCTGCGTTGGGCTCTTCCGGCGATTCTTCGTTGGGTTGCGCCTCGTTGCCGGAGCGCAGCTTCTTCGCCCGCGCTTCCAGCACGACGTAGAGAATAGTGGCGAAGAACAGCGGTACCAAGAAATACACGACGCGATAACCGATCAGTCCAGCCACGATTGCACCTTTACTGAGTTCGCCACCCAGCATGGCCACGAACACCGCTTCGATCACACCCAGCCCTGCCGGAATATGAGCAACTACACCAGCGATGCTGCTGATCATGAGGATGCCCAAAACCTCGGGGTAGGGTGCTTTCTGCGACAGCATGAAATAGACCACCAGCGCCATCAGCGACCAGTTGGCGGCGCCCAGCAGCATCTGCACGACGGCCAGCCGCAGCGAGGGCAGATGGATTTCATGCTTGCGTATGGTCCAGTGACGGCGCTTGGAGAAACCACAGGCCCATAGATACACCGCCGCTGCCACCAGCAGACCAACGCCGAGCACACGCAATGCGGTGTGGCCTATTTCCCAGGAATCCGGTGGGGTGATCCAGCCCATGGCGAAGATCAGACCGGCCAGCCAGATGTAGCCAAGCCAGTTGGTCAGCACGCTCATGGTGAACACACGGGTGATTTGGGACGCGCGCAATCCAAGCCGGGAATATAGGCGATAGCGCAACGCGATGCCTCCGACCCAGGCGCTCAGGTTCAGGTTGAACGCGTAGCACACGAAGGTCACCGGGATAATTTGCCGAACCGGCAGGTTGTGCTGCGCATACCGCTTGCCGAGCACGTCGAAGAAGCAATAGACGACGTAACTGGCGAAGGCCGCAGCGCCGGCCATCCACAGCGTCTTGGCGCTGTAGTTGCGCAAGGTGGTGTAGACCTCGTTCCAGTCGACGTTGCGGGCAAGGCCGATCAGCAAGCCGGCAACCAGAATGAAGAAGATGTAGGTCAGGATCTTCTTGATCTGCGGCCAGCGACGTCGCCAGCCACTGCGTGGCTCAGCGTGGTTGGACTCGGTCATTGCTGATCTCGCTGCAAGGGGGCTGAACGGGCTCCAGCGGCTCGGCATCGAGAAGCTGCAGCTTGGGTCGGTGTGCGGGGAACAGGCCCACCATTTGTGGGAAATGACGCAGGAAATGGAAGATGAAGAAGGCCAGCGGCGCACGCCACCAGTAACCACGAACCATGCGCTCCAGCGGAATACGCCGGCAGTCGTCCTGGAGTAGCTGGTCAAGCTTCTCGTGCAGCTGCCGGTTGAAATTGTGATCGCGAATGATCAGGTTCGCCTCGAGGTTCAACGAGAGGCTGAGCGGGTCGAGGTTGCTCGAACCCACCGTGGACCACTCGTAGTCCGCCAATGCGACCTTACCGTGCAGCGGCCGACGGCAGTACTCATGGATCTCCACGCCGTCGCTCATCAGGTAGTTGTAGAGAATGCGCGCGCCGAACTTGGCGATCGGCATGTCCGGCTGGCCCTGAAGGATCAGCCGCACCCGCACACCGCGGCGGGCTGCGTTACGGATTTCGCGCAACACCCGATAACCGGGGAAGAAGTAGGCATTGGCGATCACCAGCCGCGAGCGTGCATCACGTATCGCTTGCAGGTAATGCTGCTCGATATCGGTGCGGTGTTCGTTGTTGTCACGGGTCACGAACAGCGCACGCGCCTCGCCCCGGCTGACACCGACGTACCCATTGCTTTGCGTGCGCACCCGACGCTGCCACCAACGCCGGTTCGCCTGCTCTGGCGCGATGGTGCTGAGGGCGAAACGATGGATGTCGTGAATGATCGGACCTTCGACCCGCAGAGCGTAGTCCTGCTTGGCGCCTGGCCCGTAGTCGCCGAGGTGATCGGCGGAAAAGTTGATTCCGCCGATGAAGGCGAGGTCGCCATCCACCACGACGATTTTGCGGTGCATGCGACGGAATACGTTGAGGCGCCAGCCCATCAGTCGTTTGCCGGGATCGAACACATGAATGCGCACCCCGGCGTGGGTCATCGCCGCGGCAAAATCACCGTCCAAGTCCGCCGAGCCATAGCCATCGACAGTAACGTCGACGCTGACACCGCGCTCGGCGGCGGCGATCAGCACTTTCTGCAGCTCCTGACCGACCTTGTCCTTGAAGAAGATGAAGGTTTCCAGCAGGACTTCTTTTTTTGCGGCCGCGATGGCCTCGAACACGGCGGGAAAGAATTCCTCGCCGTTTTCCAGCAACTGAAGGCGGTTACCGTCTCTCCAGTGAAAATTCATAGATGTATCTCCACCGCCAAGGGCAGATGATCGGACAAGTGCGTCCAGGGTTTGTTACCAAGTATTTGCGGTTTATGGCTGGTGGCATTACGCACGTAAATGCGATCCAGACGCAGCATGGGCCAGCGGGCCGGGAAGGTTTTGGCGACCTTGCCCTGGGAAACCGCGAACACTTCGTGCATACCGGCGCAGCGATCCAGCACCTGAGCGCCTTTGAGCCGCCAATCATTGAAGTCTCCGGCCACGACCACGGGCGCATCGTCGGGCAAGGAGTCGAGCAGGTCGCACAGCAGGCGAAGTTGCTGCTGGCGATGGGACTCACGCAAGCCTAGATGCACGCAAATCGCGTGGAACTGGTCATGCCCCGGCACCTGTAGCACGCTGTGTAACAAGCCACGGCGCTCCGGTCCGGCGATGGAGATGTCGAGATTCTCGTACTTGGTGATGGGGAATTTCGACAGCAGCGCATTGCCGTGATCGCCGTCGGGGTAGACGGCGTTGCGGCCATAGGCGAAATCGGTCCAGATGCTGTCAGCGAGAAACTCGTACTGCGACATTTTTGGCCAGTCATGAAAGCGCAGGGCATGCTTCTCATGAGTGCCCAACACTTCCTGCAGGAACACGATATCGGCGGAAACGGCCCTGACCGCTTCGCGCAGCTCCGGGAGGATGAATCGCCGATTCAGGGCGGTGAAGCCTTTGTGGGTGTTGACGGTCAGCAGGCGGACGGAACTGACCGCCGTGGACATGTGCGCGTCCAGGTCACTGCTGTCGAGTGGATGATTCTTGTCCAGGTTCACACCAGTACTCCTTCCAGATGGCCCGGAGTGGTTTCCAGGTCTTCCTCCAGCCCGAGCCGGCGCAACAACTGTCTCGCGTCGTATGGCGCCCGGACCTTCACGTCGTTATCGAAATAGCAATAAACCGCTCGCGCCTTGCGTGGCCGGGGTTTGGTGGCGGAGATGAGTTGCGCGTCGTCGGGTTGCCGTCCCTCGCTCCAGCGCGTGATGCGTCGGCACCAGTTATCCAGCGCCTCGTCGCTGTAACCGCTGGTGTAAAGCTCCTCGGCGCCGTGCAGGCGGATATAGACGAAATCGCTGGTCAGATCCTCGCGATAAGGCCATTTGCCGGCGGTATCCGCCACCACTAGCGCGACCTTGTACTTGCGCAGCAGCGCAACGAACGCGGGGTCGACAAAGCTTTCGTTGCGGATCTCCACGGCGTGTCGCAACTGGCGCTTTCGATCGATCTGCAGATAACTGCGACCTTCCATGCGCGCCTCGCAGCCCTTGGCCATTTCCAGCGCCGCTTCGGTGTCGTGAGGTAGCAGTTTGAGAAAGGTCTCGAACAGCTCGGGGTCGAACTTGAACGACGGCGGAAACTGCCAAAGCATCGGTCCGAGCTTGTCCTTGAGTGCCAGTACGCCGGAGGCGAGGAAGTTGGCGATGGGCTTTTCCACGTCGCGCAACCGCAGAATGTGCGTGATGTAACGCGGCGCCTTGACGCTGAAGACGAAGCCCTTCGGGGTTTCGTCATACCAGCCGGCATACAGCTCTGGCCGTTGCAACGAATAGAAAGACCCGTTGATCTCGATACTGCTTACGGCACGTGACGCGAACTTCAATTCGTTCTTCTGGGTGAGGCCCTTGGGATAGAAATCTCCGCGCCAAGGTGCGTAGCGCCAGCCTGAAATTCCGATATGGATGGCTGCCATCGCCTGCTCCTTTGATTATCGCGGGTTCTGCATGCTGGTCGGATCGCTGGCCGGGAAGGTATCGGCAACCGCCTTGTCGATCACTGTTTCTTCCGACCCGGCGCCGGAGGGGTTGCTGCGCTGTGGCTGCAACTCAACCTTGATCCAGCCGCGCTCGCGCCGATCGAAGGCCTCGAACGCAGCGATGACGTCGGTCATCGGCTTTATTTGAGTCAGTATCTTCGCCGGGTCGATGCGCCGCGCCTGGATCATTTCGATCAGCCGAGGAATGTATTTGCGATGGTGGCAGTTGCCCATGTTCATGGTGATGTTCTTGTTCATCGCCATGCCGATGGGAAAGGTCATGGCATCTGGAGGATAGACACCGATGATCGACAGCGTGCCGGCCTTCGCCAGGCTCTGGACCGCCCATTCCAGCGCTTGCGAAGGAGCGTCGCCCGGCTGCCATTGGCCGCCTTGATCCGCCTTCGCGCCGTCGGCCGGCTTGCCCCCGCAACAGCCATGTTCGGCATCGATGCCCACGGCATCAATGACTCGATCCACACCGATGCCCGACGTGAGGCGCTTGAGTGTCTCGACCGGCTCTTCCCGGTTGAAATCGATGATTTCCGCGCCCTGATGCTGGGCCATGCGTAGCCGATCCTCGAACTGGTCGATGGCAAATACCCGACCGGCGCCCAGCAGCTTGGCGCTGGCGATAGCGAACTGACCGACCGGGCCGCAGCCGAACACCGCGACCGTATCGCCGGGTTTGATCTCGGCCATTTCGGCACCGAAATAACCGGTCGGGAAGATGTCGGAGAGCAGGATCGCCTGGTCATCGCTGACCTCGGGTGGCAGCTTGACCAGACCGATGTTGGCAAACGGGATGCGCGCCTTTTCCGCCTGCAACCCGTGGAACGGGCCGGTAGCGGATGGGCCGCCATAGAAAGCCGTGCCGGCCTCCTTGCCGTTGGGGTTGGCCACGTCGCATTGAGCGAAATAACCCGAGCGGCAGTAGGAGCAATTACCGCAGGAGATGGTCGACGGGATCACCACCCGGTCGCCGATCTGCAGGTTGCGCACGTCCGCACCGAGCTCTTCGACGATGCCCACGGCTTCGTGCCCCAGGATGGTGCCGGGCTTCATGCCGCTGAACGTGCCCCGCACGAAGTGCAGATCGGTTCCGCAGATGGCCGAGGCGGTAATGCGCACAATGGCGTCGGTTGGGGCTTCGATGCGCGGGTCGGCTACGTCTTCGAGACGGATGTCGCCCACACCGTGATAAACAACAGCTTTCATAGCGTCTCCGGGGCGGCGGCGCGATGCCGCAGAGGTGAATCCGGCCTTGCGCGCGGTCCGCGCCAAGGTCAGGTGATGCGGAGCCAACCAGGCCCCTCGCATCTATTCCGACTGGCGTCGCCAGCGGCAGTTCACCTTTTGTCGTCTGCGCCCGGTAGGAGATTTGGCGCTATAGCGCCCAAGGCTGAGCGCCAGAGAAGGCTTCGACGAGATAGTCGATCATCACCCGGACCTTGGCCGGCGGGCGCCGATCGGGCGGGTAAAGGATGTAAATGCCGTCGATGATCAGCGCTGGATGATCCAATTCCAGTACGACCAGTTCGCCACGGCGCACCGCATCTGCGGCGATGAATTGCGGGCCGTAGAGCAGCCCTTGCCCACGCACGGCCGCTGCGAGCAACGCCTCGCCATTGTTGGCCAGCAGGTCGCCATCGACCTTGGCCCGTATGTCGCCGTTGCGTCCGAATACCCATTCATGCGCGCTAGTGGATGTCGACAGGCTGTAGGTCAGGCAATTGTGTTGCGCCAGATCGGCGACTCGGCGCGGCACGCCACGGGCGTCCAGATAAGCGGGCGCAGCGCACAACACCAGCGGGACGTCACCGAGCTTTCTGGCCTGAAGCGAACTGTCGCCGAGCCGGCCGATGCGTACCGCCATGTCCCAGCCGCCATCGATGAGATCGACCTGGCTATCGGACAGCCCCAGTTCCACCTTCACCGCCGGATGCCGGTGGCTGAACTCGAACAGTAGCGGGGCGATGTAATGAGTGCCGAACACCAGCGGCACGTTGAGCCGCAGCAGTCCGGTCGCCTCGACGCGTTGCGACGCGATGCCGGCCTCGGTTTCGTCAATGTCGAGCAGAATTCGCTGGCAGGCGTCGAGGTAGCGATTACCGGCTTCGGTGAGCGTCAGCCGCCGCGTGCTGCGGTGAAACAGCTTGACCCCCAGGCGTGCCTCCAGCGCATCGACATGCTTGGTCGCCATGGCCGGTGACATGCCCAGATGACGTGCCGCGGCGGACAGGCTGCCGGCACTGGTCGTACGCACGAATACGCGCATGCCGGTGATACGGTCGAGCATATTGGCTCCTACTCCTGGTAATAAGTGCTAGCCGTTTATGACAGGTTCTAAGATTACTGATGGTAATCCATACTGCTCGCACATTCATTCAAGAGGGCATGTCCCATGCAGACGTCCAGCGTTTTAGCGAACGGCAAGCGCATGCCGACCCTGTTCGTACCGCACGGCGCGGGGCCGTGTTTCTTCATGGACTGGAATCCGTCCCACGCCTGGGACGCCACGGCAAAATTTCTCAAGAGCGTCGCCGCGAGTCTGCCGGCGAAGCCGAAGGCGATCGTGGTGATTTCGGGGCATTGGCTGGAAGACGATTTCCGTGTTACCGGCGCCGCACATCCGGGCTTGATCTACGACTACAACGGCTTTCCGGCGCACACCTATGAATTGCGCTATCCGGCGCCGGGCGATCCCGCCCTGGCTGCACGAATCGTCGAGATGCTGGGCGCAGCGGGAATGGCCGCGAGCCGGGACGACGAGCGCGGCTACGATCACGGCGTGTTCATTCCGCTGAAGCTGATGTTCCCAGAGGCGCAGATCCCGGTCGTGCAGTTGTCGCTGCGCAACGATCTCGATCCGCAGGCGCTGCTCGATGCAGGCCAGGCGCTGGCTGGATTGCGTGACGAAGGCGTTTTGATCGTCGGCAGCGGCATGAGTTTTCACAACATGCGCGGCTATGGCGATGCCCGTTTCGGGCCGATTTCCGATGAGTTCGACGCTTGGCTGAGTTCAACGGTCGAATCGGAGCCGACACACCGCAACGCAGCACTTTTACATTGGGAACAAGCGCCTTCGGCGCGCCTGTGCCACCCGCCGCGTGGCGAGGAGCACCTGTTGCCGCTGTTGGTTGCGGCCGGAGCGGGCGGTGATTCCACCGGACACAAGCTGTTCAGTGACCGCGTCATGGAAACCACGCTCTCGGCGTTCGGTTTTGGTGTTGAATAGCGCCAGCCTCTACGATGCCAGACCGTAACTAGAAATCGGCTACGAGAACCGGACCCCTAATATCTGCCTGTATGCTCCTTTGCAACAGGCCAGCGCAACCACGGACGCGGCATTGCGCGTCGAAGGAGGAATAGTTGAAAGCATTACCTGAAACGGCGACCGCCACGGTCACGACCGAGAAGCCATCTCGACTGATCAACCGGCTCTGCAAGCACTGGGGCCACAAGTTTCCCGTACAGCACGATGAGCAGCAGGGGGAGATCGAGCTGCCTATCGGCAATTGCCGGCTACAGGTCGCAGAAGGCGGGCTGCAGGTCGTGGTCGAAGCCGAAGACTCAGAGCAGCTGCAGAAGCTGCAACAGGTGGTTGCTGATCATCTGGAACGCATGGCGACCGGCGAAGCTCTGAGCTTTACCTGGCAGTGATTCAAACGAACGACGTTGGAGCAGAAGCGATGATTCACGACTCGAGAGAGCGTTACGGAAAGGTCAGTAAATGGTTTCACTGGCTGATGGGCGGGCTGATCATCTGGCAGCTGCTCAAGCTCGGCGACCGCATCAGCGAAGGCGAGCATTGGATTGGCCAGACGCTCGTACCCTGGCATGTCTCCATCGGCTCGCTGCTCCTGGTGCTGATCGTTCTGCGCATTTTCTGGGCATCAAGCCAGCTCAAGCAGCGGCCGCTGCATGATCCGGCGACGGCGTTCGTGGTCAAGGCGGGGCATTTCGCGTTGTACCTCGGCATGCTGTTGATGCCGATTACCGGCGTGCTGACCATGCTGGGTAACGGTTATGGACTGAAAGTGTTCGGCGTGCAGTTGGTCGCCAAAGGCCCGGAAATCGCTTGGGCAGCGAGCATCGGCAGCCTCCACTCACCGCTGGCCTGGATAGTGGTGCTGCTGGTGGTCGGGCATATCGGCATGGCCTTGCTCCACCATTTCGTCAAGCGCGACGACATCATGCGGCGGATGCTGTAACTCCAACTTCAACGCTCGCTGAGGGCGAAGTTAGGCAGCGACTCCACTGGCTGGGTAAAACGGAAGGGGACAGATATCAGGCTGTCCTCGATTTTTTTCTGCACCACGAAATGCAAATGCGGCCCTGTGCTGCGTCCGGTGTTGCCGGATTGGCCCAACAGGCTACCGATCTTTACCCGCTGACCCGCCTTCACCTGCACCGAACCACGCTTCAAATGCAGGTACGCGCTGTGCGTACCGTCATCGTGGAGAATTCGCACGTAGTTCCCCGCCGGGTCCGGCCGACGTCCGTGCTGGTCATTGCGTACCTTCACTACCGTACCCGCACGTGCTGCAACGATCGGCGTACCTACCGGCATGGCGATATCCACGGCAAAGCGGCCTTTGGGCGAGTTGTGGCTGAAATCGCCACCGGCCCCCTGTGATATACGGAACGGACCGCCTTTCCAGGGCAGCGCATAGGCGTAGCCGCCCACCGAACCTTTCTTGCCCGGCTCCGGCGAGTAGATCAGCGAATAGCTGAACGACTGCTGATACATCAACGGATAACCCGACTGGCGCTTGCGCAAGGTGGCGATGCGCATGCGGGTGCGAGCGGGAACCGTCTTGCGCACCACACCCTTGCCAACGCCCGCGACATTGACCATTCGCGTCAGGCGCAGCACCACCTCGACCGGCACGTCCGTATCGTTGCGCACGTCCATCGCCTTGCCGGAGCCGACGCGGTTCACGAACAGCCGGACGGTACCGGCTTTGCCCGCCGGGAGCGTCGCATTGGTGATGGCACCACCGGCCAGAACGGGCAGGGCGCTGATGGAAATGAAGATCAGCAGAGCAAGTGAAACGATCAGCCGAGTCGAAGCCATAAGGTGTGATCCGTCACGGAAGGGACAACCCGCCTGCGGCTGGCAGAACAAATCCGTCGAGTTTCGTGAGTGCCGCGCTGGGGGTTGGGACTGGAGACATTCGCGAGGGTTCATACCGCACGTCGAGAACCATCGAAGGGTTGAGTAGCTGCCGGCGTGGCCTTTAGATAAGTCGAAGCCCCGATGTCGGGGCTCCGCGTTTGGCGATGGCTCGGCGTTATTCCTCTTCCTTGATCAACTCGAACAGCAGCAGCGAGCGGCCGGTCAGTCCGTATTCATCGCTGAATTCGAAACGCTCGGCGCGTGCGACGGGGTTGTTGGTGTCGATCAAGCGGTTCCAGTAAATGCCTTGCGGTACTTCCGGCAGGGTGAAATTCACGATGTCGTGATGTGAGTTGACGATCAGTAGCAAGGTTGCGTCCGAACCGGCCTTGCGAATGCCGGTCGCCTGCGCGCGGCCATCGAGCAGCATGCCCATGCAGCGGTTATTGCCGTCTTCCCAGTGCTCGACGGTCATCTCTTCAGCATGCGGCGCGAGCCAGGTGACGTCCTTGACGCCCAGTTCCTCGTTGTAGGCGCCGACCAGGAAACGTCCACGACGCAGCATCGGGTAGCGCTGGCGCAGGCGAATCAGTTTGCGAACGAAGGCCTGCAAGGTCCGGCTATCTTCGGGGATATCCCAGTTCACCCAACCGATTTCGCTGTCCTGGCAGTAGGCGTTGTTGTTGCCGTGCTGGGTCCGCGCGAACTCATCGCCAGCAACGATCATCGGCGTGCCTTGCGAGAACAGCAGCGTGGCGAAGAAGTTACGCATCTGACGGAAGCGCAGTTCGTTGATTTCCGCATCATCGGTCGGGCCTTCGACGCCGTGATTCCAGGAAATGTTGTTATCGCTGCCGTCGCGGTTGTCTTCGTCGTTGTCCTCGTTGTGCTTGTGGTTGTAAGACACCAAGTCCTTGAGCGTGAAACCGTCGTGTGCCGTCACGAAATTGACCGAACTGAACGGCCGGCGGCCGCGCTGGTTGAACAGATCACCCGAGCCGGTAAGACGGCTGGCGAAATCGGCCAGCTGGCCGTCATCACCTCTCCAGAACGCTCGCACGGTGTCGCGATATTGATCGTTCCACTCGGCCCATCCGGGTGGGAAACCACCGACCTGATAGCCGCCAGGCCCGCAGTCCCAAGGCTCGGCGATGAGCTTGGTCTTGGCCAGGACCGGGTCCTGACGACAGGCGACGAGGAAGCCATGGCGTTCGTCATAACCATCGTGCTCACGACCCAGAATGGTCGCCAGATCGAAGCGGAACCCATCGACGTGCATTTCTTCAGCCCAGTAGCGCAGGGAGTCGGTGACCATCTGCACCACGCAGGGATGGCTCATGTCCAGCGTGTTGCCAGTGCCGGAGTCGTTGATGTAGTAGCGCTTTTCGTCCGGCATCAACCGGTAGTAGGAGACGTTATCGATGCCGCGCATGGACAGGGTCGGGCCCAGCTCGTTGCCTTCGGCGGTGTGGTTGTAGACCACATCGAGAATGACCTCGAGGTCGGCATTGTGCAGGTGCGCGACCATTTCCTTGAACTCGCTGATCTTGCCGCTGGCCAGGTATTTCGGATGCGGCGCGAAGAAGGCGATGCTGTTGTAGCCCCAGTAGTTGCTCATGCCTTTCTCCAGCAGATGCTGGTCCTGGACGAAGGCATGAATGGGCAGAAACTCGATAGACGACACGCCGAGTTTGCCCAGGTAGTCGATCACTTCTGGCGTCTTGAAGCCGCCAAAAGTGCCGCGCATGTCTTCGGCTACCGACGGATGCCGCATGGTGAAGCCACGCACGTGGGTTTCATAAATGATGGTGCGATCCCAGGGGACCTGTACCGGGCGGTCGTGGCCCCAGGTGAACGCCGGATCGATGATCTTGCACTTTGGGACGAAGGGCGCGCTGTCTCGCTCGTCAAAGCTGAGGTCGGCGTCGGGATGGCCGATGGTGTACCCGAACAGCGCCTCGGACCATTTCAGCTCGCCCACCAATTGCTTGGCATACGGGTCGATCAGCAATTTGTTGGGATTGAAACGGTGACCGGATTCGGGCTCGTAGGGGCCGTGCACGCGATAGCCATAGATCTGCCCCGGATGGGCGTCTGGCAGGTAGCCATGCCAGATCTCGTCGGTGTATTCGGGCAGTTCGATGCGCTCGAGTTCGGTTTCGCCATCGGCATCGAACAGGCACAGCTCAACCTTGGTGGCGTTCGCGGAAAAGATCGCGAAGTTGACCCCAAGCCCGTCCCAGGTGGCGCCAAGCGGGAAGGGGAGGCCTTCGCGAATACGCGAAGAGGTCAGAATCTGAGGCGCCGCAGGCTTTTTTCTACTCATGAAATCTCCGATGGCAGCTCGTGCGTGTTCGAGGCCGTGCAGGCGGTTTCCCGCGGTTGTTCGATGCGCCAATGCAGCTGGAGCCTTGGCGCATCTGGTCGTTCAGGTTTCTTTTCGGGTGCGGGGTGCGCGGGTTTTCTTAACGCCCGCTGGCGTGCCTTCAGCGGCATCGGTGCCGGCCTTGGCTTTCGGACTTGCCGTGCCCTTGGCGGCAGCGGCGGCCTTGGCGGGTTTGACGTCTTTCGGATCGTGGGCATCCTTCGCCGTTTTCGCCTTCGAGGTTTTGGCGGCTGGGGTTGCGTCGGTCGGTTTGGTGGCGGTCTTGCGGGCGCGGCTTGCGGGTTTATCACCCGGCTTGGCCTCTGCCTCGGCGAGCTTGCGGGCCATTTCCCAATGACGTTCGTCCTCACCGTGCGGGCGGCCCTCCGATACCCAGATGTCGTACGCGAGTTCGCGGATGCGCTGCTCGTTCTTGTTCATCGTTCTGATTCTCCTGTTGAACTGATCGTTACCTGTAAAACCGCCACCGGCAGTTGCTGCAAAACCTCTGTCGCACTCAGAGCCGCTTGTTTGGGTGTGACTGTCTTTCCGTCAAAAAGTCGCTCCAGGGCATGACCGCTCAGCGCATCGGGTAATCGCACCCGCGTGTCGCCCCAGCGCTCCGCAGGAATCTGTGGTGTCTGACTGCCAGCGAGCAGACTGCTGGCCAGTCGCGCCGCCACCACGATGAGCCAGTTGCCGTCGAGCTCACGGGCGAAGGCGATCAACTGATCGGCGTGCTCGCCCTCGACGTGCAACGGCAGGTGGCGTCCCTCGTTGAACAGCCGTGGCTGTGAACGCCGCAATCCAAGGGTCCGACCGATCAGCCATTGTTTGATGCGACCGTCCTGCCAACTCGCTAGCAACCCGGCCGGTTGCGCCTGCAGGTCGAAGGTGGCGCGACGACGGTCGAAATCGACGGGGCGACGGTTGTCCGGATCGACCAGACTGAAATCCCAGTAATCGGCACCTTGATACAAATCCGGCACGCCGGGCGTGGTCATGCGCAGCAGCGCTTGAGTCAAGCTATTCAAGGCCCCGGCCGGGGCCAGTTCGAGGGCTGCCTCGGCAATCTCGTTGCGTAGCGTCCTGCATTCCTCGCCGAGCAGCAGAGCCCGTAGATAGTTCTGGCAGGCGCTTTCGTAATCGCTGTTGGGATCGGTCCAGGTGCTGCGCAACTTGGCTTCGCGCACGGCCTTTTCCTGCCACTTGATGATCCGCTCGCAAAACGCTTCCATGGCTGGCTTGTCATCGGCGTTCAGGTCCAGCGGCCAGCAGCCAAGGAGTATCTGGAACAGCAGCATCTCGTCGCCCGCCGAAGGCGCCGGCCCGTCGGCCAACTCTTGACGCTGGCCGTAAGCGAGTTGTCGCCAGTGGCGCACCTTGGCGGCGAACCATTCGGCGCGTTCGCTGATCACCGTCATACGAGCGCGGGTGTCTTCGCCGCGCTTATGGTCGTGGGTCGCGGTGGTCAGCAGGTTGCGCGGAAAGTGTTCGGCACGCTCCAGACAAGCAGCGTGAAAAGCCTGCACCGGTGCGCTGAAGGTCTGCGGATCGAAGCCCACGTCGTTGCGTGACAGCAATGCACCGGAGCGATAGCAGGCGGTGTCTTCCACGGCCTTGGCAGCCGCAGGCGAGGTGAGCTGCTGAAAGCGCGTGCAGGCATAGCGACGGATTCGCCGGGCCGGGCCTGGCGGCAATGCGCGCAGGCTTTCGCCGCCGAGCCAGCGATCGAGCAGATCCAGCAAAGGCCAGTCCGCCTCGCCAAGCGTTGTGCGTGCGCCGGCCAGCGCCTGCTGGAAGAACGGCTCGTCAGCCTCGCGCCGGCCACGGGCACCGACATAGGTTCGGTACACCGGGAAGTGCACGATCAGCTCCAGCAGCGCGCGGCGGATCGCGCCAAGCGTGATGTCCCGCGTCATCACGTCGTAGCGCGCTACTTGCAGGAGTGCCTGGGCGACGGCCTCGAAGTCGCCGGCCAATGGCCCGGTTAGCACCAACTGCCGCGCCTGCCGCACTTCCTCCATGAAATCCGCAGGGCGTTCGGCGGTTTCGCTCCATAGCCCGCAGAGCACGGCCTTGCCGGCGGGATCGTGCTGCAGCAGCGAAATCTGATTCATGAATTCGTAGCCAGTGGTGCCATCCACGCCCCAGTCGTCGTGCAGGCGTTCGCCCTCGGCGAGAATTTTTTCGACGTAGATGGGTACGTGATCCTGTGCCGCTTCCACAGGCCGAGCAGCGTTCAGGCGGTCCACCCGGCGTCGCAGCCGGCGGCAATAGCCACGCGGATTGGCCAGGCCGTCGATGTGATCGATGCGCAAACCATCGACCAACCCTTCGGCGAGCAATTCGAAGATCTTTGCGTGGGTTTCCTCGAACACTACCGGCCGCTCGACACGCAGGCCGCCCAGCTCGTTGATATCGAAGAAACGCCGCCAGTTGATGTCGTCGCCTGCGGTACGCCAGCTGGCGAGGCGGTAGTTCTGCCGTTCGAGCAGTCCGTGAAGACGTTTGAAGCCTTCTTCGGTGGTCGAGTCGTAGTGTTCGAGCGCGTCTTCGAGGGTTTGCCGGAGTGCGCTGTCTTTCAGTAGCTGCGCCAAATCGGCGCGCAGTTGGCGTGCGGTCTGATAAGGCGCCGGTTCGGTCTTCAGCGCATCGAAATGTTGCGCCAGGGCGCGCAGCTCCGGGTTATCGGTCAGCCGCAGGATCTCACCGTAGCTGGGTGGCGTAATAGGGAAGCGGTGCTCGTAGTGCTCGGCATGGAAGGCGCCGTTTTCCACATCCAGCCGCAGCGGAATCTTGCCGTCCTGCAGGGCCTCGCCATAGTCGCAGCCCAGGAAGGGGACCAGCAGTTGGCCTTCGAGCAAGGGATCGGGCGAATTCCATTGGATATCGAAGAACTGTGCATAAGGGCTGCGGCGGCCCCATTCGAGCACGTCCAACCACCAAGGATTGCCCGCGCCGCCAACGGCCATGTGGTTGGAGACGATATCGAGGATCAGCCCCATGCCTTTGGCGCGTAGCGCGTCGACCAGACGGCGCAGGGCCGGCTCGCCGCCAAGTTCAGGATTGATGCGGGTCGGGTCGATGACATCGTAGCCGTGCATCGAGCCGGGCCGCGCCGTCAACAGGGGCGATGCGTAGAGGTGGCTGATACCGAGGTCGGCGAAGTAATCGACCAGAGCGGTCGCATCGTCCAAGGTGAAGTCCCGATGAAATTGCAATCGCAGGGTGGCGCTCAGGTCTTTCATCGATGATCGCTTCCAATGTTCTGCTTACGGGCTTCAGCAAGGATGTTCAGGCGACGCGTGCATGCCGGCTCGTCGAGCAGCGTGGCGCTGTCGCCGGGGTAGCGGCGACGCCAGTTGGGGTGGGCGTCGGTGGTGCCTGGCATGTTCGGCTGTTCCAGCAGGCACAGCGCATCCTCGACCGGAAACAACACCAGCGGCGCTGGCGTGCGCCCGAGAAAGGCCGCGCAAGCGTCGGCCAGCACTTGCGGGTCGCTAAGATCGCCTTCGACATTCGGCGCGTACTCGCGCAACAGACGAAGCAGGCCGGCCCGTTCGCGCTCGCGTTCTTCCAGTTGCGCCGGACGTTCATGCTCTTGGTGCTGGCCAACCTGGATGCGCCAATCGATGTCGTGGCCTTGCCACCAGCCGTTGATGGTTGGCAGGTCATGGGTGGTGGAGGTGGCCAGCGCACTGCGCGGCCACTGCATCGGTGGTTTGAAGTTGCCGTTATGGTCGCGCTCGAAGAACAGCACGCGCATGGCCAGCAGGTTGCGCGCCGCCAGTTTCTCGCGCAGCCCCTCCGGTACGGTGCCCAAGTCCTCGCCGAGGATCACCGCATTGCGCCGCCAGGCTTCCAGCGAGAGCAGCCGCAGCAAGTCGTCGAACGGGTAATTCAGATAGGCGCCTTCAGCAGGCCCTGCGCCGGAGGGCATCACCCACAGGCGCATCAGGCCCATCACGTGATCGATGCGCATGCCGCCGGCGTGCGCCAGGTTGGCGCGCACCATCTCGATGAAGGCGCGATAACCGTGGGCCTTCAGACCCCAGGGCGAAAATGCGGAAATGCCCCAGCTCTGACCCTGGCGATTGATGATGTCCGGCGGCGCGCCGACGCTCAGTGCGGCCAGTACTTCGTCCTGCCGGCTCCAGGCCTGACTGCCGCCGCCATCGGCGCCGACGGCCAGATCGCTGATCAGGCCGATCTTCATCCCAGCGCTCTGTGCTGCGGTCTGCGCACGCTCCAGCCCGCGCGCGATCAGCCACTGGCAGAAGGCGTAATAGCTCACCTCGTTGGCGTGTTCCTGGGCGAATCGCTCGACGCCAGCGCTTTGCGGCGTGCGGTATTCCTCTGGCCAGTCGCGCCAGTGTTGCGGATGTCCGTCGGGACTGAGCAGCGTTGCATGCAGGGCCTCGAATCGACAATGGTTCTCCAGCGCCTCGCCGCCTGCTTCGCGGAAACTATCGAAGTCGGCCTGCTGAGCATTTCCACCCGTGCAGAAATCGTCGTAAAGCGCACGGAGCAGGCACTGACGAGTTTTGGACACAGCGTTCCAGTCGATCAGCTCGAGTTGTTCCAGACGCTGCAGTTCTTCGCCCAGGCCGCAGGACTCGATGGCGATCCGTACGGGCTTCTCACCGAGCACCGCTTCCGGTGCGCTATGCAGAATGTTGTAGAACAGCCGGCTGGAGGGTGAATACGGGCTGTACTGACCACTATGGCCCGGGAACATCGCATGGATCGGGCTGATGCCCAGCGCTGAAGCGCCATGCGCGGCGGCGTTACGCACCAGGGTTTCCAGCGCCAGGGTATCGCCCAGTCCACCATCGCCGGGGCGGCGTAGGCCGTACAGCTGAGCAGTAAGCCCCCAAGCGTTGGGGCCGGCGACGTCTTCGACACTGGGGCAGGCATGCGGCGCCACCGCGATAGTCAGTCGTTGGCCGGCGATTTCCAGTTGGTGGTAGCCAGGCGTGTCGATCGCGGCCAGGCGGGCCTGACCATCCAGCGTTCCGTCATGCAGGCTGCCGTCTTCCAATTCCAGGCGGTAGGGCGTGGACGGTTTGCAGTATTGGCCCAGCTCCAGTGCGGTCCCCTGATCCAGGGTGAGCAAGGGCGGCAAGTTGGCGCCGCCATTGATAGCGTCGAGCTTTTTCAGGCTGCTCTCGATTTCTTCATCGCTGCCGGCCGCTAGCCCTAATCCGTTGAGCACGGCACTCAGCACTTCGGGGCTTACCCGCTGGTCGCGGCCATCGGCGTCTACCCAATCGATGGACAGGCCCGCTGCCTCGGCCAGGCGGTTCAGTCGTTCATCGCTCATCTGCAGTCTCCAAATACATCCTGGCGGAGCGCGCGGGCAGCGTGCCTGGATTGGAAGTGTCGGTGTTTCGGCTGGTGTGCAGCAGGCGCGCCGTCGCAGCGGGAGTCACCTCAACGTCGCGGTCGCCGAGATTCAATTCCAGGCGCAGCTCGCTGCCATCGCCGAGACGCCAGCGGGCGAGGGCGGCGACATCTGCAAGCGCCTGCGCGCCGAGGAACCGCGAGCCTTCGAGGCGCGGCATGATTTCGCGATGGCGGATTTGCAACAGTTGGCGATACAGCGCCAGCCACTCGGCATGTTCCGGCTGATCTCGCTTGCTGAAGTCAGGTTTGGACGCCTCGAACGTCTCCACTGCGTTCGGGTCCGGGATGCGCGCGCGGGTCTGCTCGTCGGCAAATTCGGAAAACTCGGCGAATTCGCCGCGGCGGCCTTCCCGAACGGCATCAGCCAGTTCGCCGTGGTGGCTGGTGAAAAACAGGAAAGGTTCGCGCGCCCCCCATTCCTCGCCCATGAACAGCAGCGGGATCATAGGCGAGAGCAGCAGGATGGTGGTCGCCGCCTTCAGGGAATCGGGATCGGTAAGGCTGATCAGCCGGTCGCCGAACGCGCGGTTGCCGGTCTGGTCATGGTTCTGCAGAAACAGCACGAACGACGTCGGGGAAAGATGGCCACTGGGCTCGCCACGGGATTCACCGCGACGGTTCTGCTGGCCCTGATAGATAAAGCCTTCGCCGAGGAAACGCACCAGTTTGTCGGTCGCGTCCTGATGGTATTCCGCGTAGTAACCCTGGCTTTCCCCGGTCAGCAGCGTATGCAGCACGTTGTGCCCGTCATCGTCCCATTGGGCGGTAAACCCTTGGGTAAGCAGGCTGGCGCGGTTGTCTTCGTTTTCCAGTACCAGATGCACATGACGGCCCGGCTCCGTTTCGGCGCGCACCCGCTCGGCGAGTTCGGTGAGGAAGGTTCGATCCGGAATGGCATGAACGGCATCCATGCGCAGGCCATCGAAGCGGTATTCCATCAGCCACATCAGCGCGTTATCGATGAAGAAGTCGCGCACTTCACGGCGGCGGAAATCGATGGCGTCTCCCCAAGGCGTCTGCTGATCGTGGCGGAAGAAATGTTTGGCGTAGCGGTGCAGGTAATTGCCGTCCGGCCCGAAGTGGTTGTAGACCACATCGATAAAAACCATCAGCCCCACACCGTGGGCCGTGTCGATCAGGTGCTTGAGCTGCTCGGGCGTGCCGTAGGACGCCTCGGGTGCATAGAGCAGAACGCCGTCGTAGCCCCAGTTGCGATCACCGGGAAATTCGGCGAGCGGCATCAGTTCGATGGCGGTGACGCCCAGTTCGGCAAGGGCAGGAAGGCGCTGCTCGATCTGCGTGTAGCCGCCGTATGCGGACACGTGCAATTCATAGAGCACGGTTTCGTGCCACGGCCGACCCTGCCAGTCACGGTTGCACCACTGATAGGCATCGGGATCGACCACGACGCTGGGGTCGTGCACGTCGATAGATTGCGCACGCGAGGCGGGGTCGGGCACCGTCAGTTCGTCATCGATGAGAAAGCTGTATTGCGAGCCGGCGGTTGCATTCGCCTCGATGCTGTACCAACCGTCTTCGCCTTCCTGCATGGGCAGCGTATCGCCGCCGACCATCACCAGGCTGACGCGTTGCGCGTCGGGTGCCCAGAGCCTGAACCGGATACGCGAAGCGTCGAGTAGCACCGGTCCGTGTCGCCCGTCACGGGCTGGCCTGTTTTGCATTGATTGACCTCGTTAAAAGATGGCCTGGGCTTCGCGCCGCTCACCTAGCAACTGTCGATACAGCCGGTCATACGGTTCGATTGCGTGGCGCCAGAAGAAACCGCCGCTCATGGCCCGGCAACGCATCGCGTTGAGTAAGTGCGGGTTCTCATGCACTGCCAGTGCCCGTTCCACAGCCTGGCGGTAGCTTGGCGTCGTGGCTTCGCTGAACAGAAACCCGGTGACGCCGTCGTCGATGCTGTCCGCCAGCCCGCCGGTGCGGTGGGCGATGGGCAGCGCCGCGAAGCGCTGGGCGTACATCTGGCTCAGGCCGCAGGGCTCGTAGCGCGAGGGCATGAGCAGGAAGTCACTGCCGGCGAACAGCCGTCGGGCATCGGTCTCGTTGAAGCCGATGTGCGCGCCGACCCGACCGGGAAAGCGCTCCGTGAGCCGGCGCACCTGGTCTTCGATATGCGGCTCACCACGACCGAGAATGGCCAGCTGGCCGCCGTGCTGGACGATGGTTTCGGCCACCTCGATGGTCAGGTCGATGCCTTTCTGGTGTACGAGCCGGGACACCACGGCGAATAGCGGGCCCTCGCCCGGCTCCAGACCGAACAGGTCACGCACATGGGCCGCATTGGCCTGCTTGCCGGCCCACTCATGCGGACCGAACTGGCTGATCAGGTGCGTGCAGGTCTGTGGCTCCCAGCTCTCGTCGATGCCGTTCAGCAGTCCGCTTAGCAGGCCCTGGCGCGCTTTCATCGCAAGAAAACCCTCCATACCGCAGCCGAACTCGGGCGTCGTGATTTCTTCGGCGTAGGTCGCGCTGACGGTCGTGACCCGGTTGGCGTAGGCAATCCCTGCCTTGAGGAACGACAGCGCGCCGTAGAATTCCATTCGCTCGGGGCTGCAGGCTTCCTGGGGAATGCCCAGTTTGCGCCGCAGGCTCATGTCGATGTTGCCCTGATACGCCAGGTTGTGAATGGTGAAGATGCTGGGCGTGCTCAAGCCGCGCCACTTCATGTACGCAGGCGTCAGGCCGGTCGGCCAGTCGTGCGCATGGACCAGATCAGGTGCCCAGCGAATGCAGGCGGTGCCCGCGGCGATGTCCGCTGCCGCCAGGCACAAGCGGGCGAAACGCACCGGGTTATCCGGCCAGTCATTGCCATGTTCGTCGCCATACGGCAGACCGTCGCGCTCGTACAGTTCCGGGCAGATCAGCACGTAGATGATCAGGCCGTCCGGCATGTCGAGGCGGCCGACTTTGCAGGGCGGCAGGTCGCTGTAGGCGTGCACGCTGCCAACGATGCGGATCGGTTCGCCGCATTCCATGACCTGTGTGTAACCGGGGATCAGCACGCGGACATCGTGCATATCGCCCAGCGCGCGGGGCAGGGCGGCAGAAACGTCGGCGAGCCCGCCCGTCTTGACCAGATCGGTCAGCTCCGAAGTTACGAAAAGGATCTTTTTCTTATCGATCTGCGTGCTGCGAAGTTGCAGCACTGGTCGCTCGACGAGCACGCCCGGACGTTGGATTGTTTTTGGTCGGGCAGATTGGCCATTTACCGCAGCAATACTCATAAGCACTTTCCCCAGGTGATCGGTGTTGGCGTGAGGCCGATCACAAGCACGTTTGTTTTCCAAGCAGCATCCCTCTGGAGCTGCAGATCATGAGCACGGCAAGAGTGGTTTCTTCTTTTTTTGGAGTCGCTTGTTACGCGGCGTAGACGCGCGAAGGCCCTACCTTGAAAAAGACTCCAGCGCTATGAATTCGTTCTCAGTTTTCGACCAAAACCGCCAGGTGGAACTTTGCCCTCGAAGGCCGGCTCGGAAAACTGACGCGACACCGTTGTTTTACCGCTGCCAGTCGGAGCCAAGACCATGCAAGACCTTGCTGAAATCGTGCGGTTTTTTAGCGACAAAGAGATGAAATTGACCACGGCGGAATCCTGCACCTGTGGCCTGATGGCCTCGCTGCTAGGCGACGTTCCTGGGTGCGGCCAAGTGCTCGACAGCGGCTTCGTCGTTTACTCGCCAAAAGCGAAGAACCGTCTACTTCATGTCAGTTTCGAAACCATCGAAACCTTTGGCCTGACCAGCGAAGAGGTTGCCACCGAGATGGCGATCGGCGCGCTGAATGCCAGCGTCGCCAATGTCGCCGTCGCCAACACCGGCGTTGCCGATGACAGTGAAGAAGATGCCGGCGGCACTCAGTGCTACGCCTTTGCGTTGATGCAAGGCGAACGCCAGGTCAGCATCAGCGAGACCGTGCGGTTCGCCGGAGACCGAGTGGACATACGCAAGCAGGCCGCGCGCTACGGATTGGAGCAGTTGCCGATCAAATACGAGCAGCTGCTCGACAAACTACGCGAGCAGGACTGATCGACATAAGCGCTGCACCGAAGTGGTAACCAGGCGCCCGCACTCGGGGCGAGCCGAGGGTCTCATCCGCCGCGTTCAAACCGGCGGCTGACGCTCCGGTTCCATGTGCTCCGGAACGGACTTGTCGATGTTCGGCTTGTGCCCAACGCTAAGGTCTGCCCGCAGTTGCGGCAGGCATTGTGGGTATTGACGCTGAACGAAGCCGATCAAGCCCTCACGTAAATGGCAGCGCAGATCCCAATTGCGCGACGAATCCGGGGAGCTCACCAGCACCCGCAGCTGAATGGATTTCTCACTGGTATCTGTCACCTGCAGCACGATGACGCGGCCGTCCCACAGCTGCGGAACGTCTTGGCAGAGCCGTCGCAGTTCTTCGCGCAACGGCTCCAGTGGCAGTGAATAGTCGACCCAGAGAAACACCGAGCCGATGATGCTGGAGTTGCGCCGCGTCCAGTTCTGGAACGGTTTCTCGATGAAGTACTGCAGAGGCACTACCAACCGGCGGTCATCCCAAATGCGAACGATGACGTACGTCCCGGTGATTTCCTCGATCCGGCCCCACTCGTTTTCAACGATCACCACGTCATCCAGACGAATCGGCTGAGTGATCGCAATCTGTATGCCTGCGATCAGGTTGGCGAGCACCGGACGCGCAGCGAAGCCCACGGCAAGGCCAGCGAGACCTGCCGAAGCGAGCAGGCTGGCACCGAGCTGGCGCGCCGCCGGGAAGGTCATCAGCATGCTGGCAGCGCCGATCAGCAGGACGAAAAAACCCAGTGTCCGTAGCAGCACGCGCGACTGCGTCTGGATTTGCCGTGCGCGCAGGTTATCGCTGACATCCACGGGGTTCTTCATTCGCACGGCTTGCTCAAGGCCGCGCAAAAGCCGTAGAGCGAGCCAGGTGAAGCAACCGATGATCAACAGGGCCGTTATGCGCCGAGCCGCATCCAGCAAGGCGAATTCATCCCCGGAAGCCGTTAAGACTGCCTGCAGGCCAAGCAATGGAAGCAACAGCCGAATGGGCTTTTCCAACTGCTCGGACACTGCCTTGGTAAAAAGAAACCTGCGCCCCAATCGCAGCATCACCGCGGTCAGTACACGGCCAAACACGCTTAATACGACCACCACGAAGGAGGCCGCCAGCAGTACCCGCAATGCGGGCTCGTCTATGTAGTTCTCCCAGGGCATGGGCAAGGCGAGGGGTTCGATAAGCCAGCTCCGTACGAATGACTGCTTCAGATGACTGATGGCGGTTTTCCAAAGTTCATCAACGTGCATTCAGTCGGATGCGTGGAACTCCCTGTGGCGGCTCCTTTCACACTTACAAGGGTGTAGACCCAATCGGTATCCAACCCATGGGAGAAGCGACATGCAAAGTGCACAAACCGGAAACGACGTCCGCGTCGAACGTTTGATCGAATGGTTGCGCGATGCTCACGCGATGGAGGCTCAGGCCGAGTCTATGCTGAGCAAGCAGGCCAGCCGCATCGAGCACTATCCCCAGTTGAAAGCGAGGATCGAGCAACACATTACCGAGACTCAGAACCAGGCCAAGCTGATCGAAAGCTGTCTACAGCGCTACGACAAGTCCTATTCGGGCCTCAAGGATCTGGGCGGCAAGATGATGGCCATGGGGCAAGCCATGGGCGGCATGATGGTCAATGACGAAATCGTCAAAGGCGCTCAGATGGGCTACGTCTTCGAGAATCTGGAAATCGCGTCCTATGAGATTCTGATCGCGGCGGCCGAGACCATCGGCGATACCCAGACTGCCGAGATCTGCACACGCATTCTGGCTGAAGAAGTGGCGATGGCCGAGTGGATGCGCAGCCACCTTGCCGAGCTTACCCAGGCCTATCTGACCCGCGCGCAGACCCCCAACGTTGAGGCGAAACGCTGACAAGGCGCTGAGTAGCCGCGCGACATTCGGCTACTGCTCGGCGACTTTGTCGGAAAGCGAGGCGGTCATCAGGCCGCCTCGTGTGGCGTACAGCTCGAAGCGCAGTTCTTGAGCCAGCCGCACCAGATTCGCAGCGTCGCGGCACTGATCATCGGTAATGCCGAAAACGGTGAGCTCTTCGCCGTCCACGTGCTCTTCATAGAGCCGGACGGTGACACGGCTGTCTTCCTGAGCATGGCAGTCACAGCGGAAGGGATACAGGTAGTTGCGGAGGATGTTCTCAATCGTCAGCAGAGGTAGACGTGAAGCCATGATCCTTCCTCCTTTCGAGTCTCCAGAGTCGGCGAGCGTGCTCGCGGTCGGATGCTACGGTTTTGCGTCAGCGGCATCTAACAACGCTAGCAGGCCCTGTCCCGTTGTAAACATCACTTTGCCGCCGCTCGGCAGACCAGAAGCAAGCGGCGAAACCCGCGCCGTTGCGCTTGCCGACGGCTTCCGTCCCTCGAAATTCGGCGCTACCAACCAGTCACGGAACTCGCGAGCCCACTTGCAGCGAGCGCCAATACCTGACGACGAGGAATCACCATGAAATCCATATTCGCATTGGTATTCGCAAGCCTCATGGCTTCATCCGCATTCGCCCAGTGGCCCGCCGGCACGCCTGAAGACGAACGCGGTGCCCGTCCCAGTCCGATGGGCAACCCGACGCCTCAGGAAACGCTTGATACGCACAAGGACAGCCAGGGCCGTACCGTGACCGAAGACGGTGATCTTGTTAGCGAGCCTCCGGCGACTGAGGGTGAGGCCGATCGGGACGCCGATGACGCGTCAGTCAATCCGGGGCGCCATTCCAGCCATGGCGGGCCGACCGATTCGGCGTCCGATCCCGGCACGCTCGAATAAACCGGCGTCACGGAGCCGGCACCATGGCCCTCGACGAATACAACCGTAAGCGGGATTTCGCCGCGACGCCCGAGCCGGGCGGCGACACCCGAACGCGTCGCAAGCAAGACAAAAGCGGAGCGCTTCAGTACTGCATCCAGAAGCACGATGCGTCCCGGCTGCATTACGACTTCCGCCTCGAACTGGACGGCACGCTCAAGAGCTGGGCGGTACCCAAAGGTCCGTCACTGGATCCCAAGTCGCGCCGGCTGGCGGTGCACGTCGAGGACCATCCGCTGGACTACGCCACCTTCGAAGGCACTATTCCGGCCGGCCATTACGGCGCGGGTGATGTGATCGTCTGGGACCGGGGCATCTGGATTCCGGAAGGCGATCCGCACGAGGGGTATCGCAAAGGCAAACTCAAGTTCACGCTGGAAGGGGAAAAGCTTGCCGGCGTCTGGAACCTGGTGCGCACGCGCATGGACGGCGGCAAGGAGCAGTGGTTTCTGATCAAGTCGAACGACGACGCAGCGCGACCCGAGCAGGACTACGACATCGTCAAGGAACAGCCCAACAGCGTGCTCAGCGACCGCACGTTGATCCCGCGCAAACGCGGCAAGGCGAAGCTCGAGATAGACGCCAAGCCGGTCAAGACACCTGCAGCGCGCACTCGCAAGAAAGCCGCGCACACCACGCTGTCCGGCGCCAAGCCCGCGCCGCTCCCGGACAGCCTCAAACCGCAACTCGCGACGCTGGTCGAGTCCGTGCCCGACGGGGACTGGCGCTACGAGATCAAATTCGATGGCTATCGAATCATGGCGCGCATCGAGTCGGGCAAGGTTCAGCTGTTCACTCGCAACGGGCACGATTGGACGGCTAAGATGCCACAACAAGCCGAAGCGCTAGCTGCGCTCGGGCTTGAGTCGGCTTGGCTCGACGGCGAAGTGGTGGTGCCGAACGAGGAGGGCACTCCGGACTTCCAGGCGCTACAGAACGCCTTCGAAATCGGGCGTAGCGGCACCATCATTTATTACCTGTTCGATTTGCCTTTTTTGAACGGCATGGACCTGCGCGAAGTCCCGCTGGAAGAGCGCCGGGCGGCTTTGAGTCAGCTGCTGGAAGCCAATGACAACGAGCTGCTGCGGTTTTCCGCGGACTTCACTGAACAGCCTGAAAGCGTGTTGGACAGCGCCTGCCAGATGAAGCTCGAAGGATTGATTGGCAAGCGCGCTGGCAGCACCTATGTCTCCAAACGCAGCAATAGCTGGGTGAAGATCAAGTGCAAGAATCGCCAGGAATTCATCATTGTCGGTTTTACCGATCCAAAGGGCACACGCGCCGGCTTCGGTGCCTTGCTGCTGGGTCTGCATAACGATGAGGGCGAGTTGCATTATGCGGGCAAGGTGGGTACGGGTTTTAACCAGGCAACGCTCAAGAGCCTACACGCCAAGCTGAAGACGCTGAAAATCGACAAGAGCCCGCTGGCGAAGGCGCCGCCAGCCGCGGATGTGCGAGGCGCGCATTGGCTCAAGCCGGAATTGATGTGCGAAGTCGCCTTCGCCGAAATGACCCGTCAGGGCGTGATTCGTCACTCGGTCTTCCACGGGTTGCGCTCGGACAAGCCCGCACAGGCCATTACCCATGAGCGCCCGGCGAAAGCGCCCAAGACCAAGAGTAAAGCCGCTGATAAATCAGCAAGCAGCGCGGGCGGCAAGATTAAGATCTCCAACCCCGAGCGCATCATCGACAAATCCATTGGCGCAACCAAGATGGAACTGGCGCGCTTCTACGCCGAGGTGGCGCCTTGGGCATTGCCGCATCTTCGCCAGAGGCCGCTGGCACTGGTCCGCGCCCCGGAAGGCATCGAAGGCGAGCTGTTCTTTCAGAAACACACCGAGAAGCTGAGCATTCCGCATATTACCCAGCTGAATACGGCGTTGTTTCCCAAACACGCCGCACTGATGACCATCGACAGCGTCGAAGCCCTGGTCAGCGCCGCGCAGATGGGCACCATCGAGCTGCACACTTGGAACGCCGTCGCTCCGGTACTCGATCATCCGGACCGCTTCGTGCTGGATCTCGACCCCGACCCAGCGCTGCCTTGGAAGCGCATGGTCGAGGCGACCCAACTGACCCAGACGCTGCTGGATGAAATCGGCCTGCAATCCTTCCTCAAGACCAGCGGAGGCAAGGGGCTACACATTCTGGTACCTCTAAAGCCAACTCAGAGCTGGAAGGAAGTAAAGGCGTTCAGCCAGGCGATCGCGCAGTACATGGCGAAGTTGCTGCCGCAGCATTTCTCTGCGGTCAGCGGGCCGAAGAACCGCGTCGGACGGATCTTCATCGACTATTTGCGCAACAGTCAGGGCGCCAGCACCGTCGCCGCCTATTCGGTGCGGGCGCGTGAAGGGCTTTCGGTGTCGGTGCCGATTCACCGCGACGAGCTCGCCGAGCTCAAGGGCGCCAATCTCTGGACCATCCGCAACCTCATGTCACGGCTGGAAGAGCAGGGCGACGACGACCCCTGGGCCGAAATCGACGAGACGGATCAAACGATTACAGCGGATATGCGCGAGCGGCTAGGGATGAAATGACCGATTGAGGGGATGGCGGACAGTCGATCAGTGATCGTTGCAGTCAGCGCCCTGGCGCAGATAGCTCATCACCTGAGTTTCGCCCTTGGAGTCAAGATAGGTCATCTTGGCTTCGACCACTTCACAGCCGCCGTTCGGCACTTCCATCGAGATGATCTCGGCGATGTCCAGCTTGTCGCCGTATTGATAAGGAGCGGGCTGCGGAGCAGCGATAGCCAGTTGAGCGAACACGGACAAGCCGGCAATCCAGAGCAGATTTTTCATAACGACCTCTTTGCGTTTTTGACGCCCGCCAGATGCGGCGAGCGCTTGGGGAATTAAAACTGGCTGCCAACGAGGAAAGGCAGCCAAAGATGACAGGGCATCGGTCGACCGAAAGGAGCGATCGTGCAACCGATGCAGCGCGGGATCGAAATCAACCGCGTACTGCCACGAGGCAAAGAATAAAGAATGCCGAACCGCGGAAAAATGGCGTTTCCGGAGAGGGATCGTTACCGCTGCGGTAACAATCTTCAGGCCCAGTATTTGGGGTTCTGGATGAGCTGGTGATAGCTGGCGAAGGCTTGCGGCAATTCCGCTTTAAGGAACTCGACCCAGGTCTTGACCTTGGCATCGAGGAACCGTCGCGACGGGTAGAGCGCGTAGATGGTTTTTTCCTGCAGACGGAACTGCGGCAACAGCCGCACCAGCGTACCGCGCTGCAGCGCCGGGACCGCCACGTAATCGGGCAACAAACACACGCCCATGCCCGCTTCGGCGGCCGAACTCATGGCTTCGGCCACGTTCACCTTGAAGGTTTCGCTGGGTTGAATCGTCTGCTCGATGCCATCGCCGATGAAGCTCCAGCTGTCGGCGAACACCGGATCGGCAAGCCGCAGGCAGCGATGCTGTTGGAGATCGGCCGGCACCTTCGGCGCACCGTGCTGTTCGATGTAACTCGGCGAGGCGCAGACGACGTGAAATACCGTACCCAGTCGCTGGGCAATCAACTCGGAATCCGGCAGCTCGCGCGACAGCGTGATGATCACGTCGAGGTTGTCTTCCAGCAAATCGGGTTGGCGCTGGGAGAGGATCAGGTCCAGATAGACATCCGGATAGATCTCGTCGTAGCGGCCGGCGAGCGTCGCCAGCAGCTGGATGCCCAGGCCGATGGTGGAATGCACCCGCAACCGCCCTCTGGGCACCAGATGCGCGCCGCTGGCTTCGACCCTCGCCAGCTCGACCTGATCGAGGATCGCGCGGCTTTGCTCAAGAAAACGCTGGCCCGCCTCGGTCAGTGACAGACGCCGCGTTGTGCGGTGCAGCAGACGCGCTTGCAGATGATTTTCCAGCTCCGACACCAGCCGGGAAACCTGAGCGGTGGAGGTATCGGACTGCAGCGCCGCCGCCGTGAAGCTGCCGGCGTCGGCTACCCGTACGAATACTCGCATCGCATGAAGTAAATCCATGGCTACCTATCCCTTATGTCACGTGCCAAGTCCCGCTTGCTAACGCCGAGCGCGACGAATGAACCGGTTCTTTCTGTCATCTCACTCTGAGTCTGGAAGGCGTCATTTGTCCTGGCATCGCGCGATCAGCGTTGTGCAGATAGCTCAATGGGCAAGCTGGGTCGACGGCGTACGCTCAGCGTCTTCCCATCCGCCACCCAACGCCAGGAACAGGTTGACCTGATCCAGCGAAAGCTGTGCTTCGGATTCCGCCAAGGCGGCTTCGGCAAAGGCCAGGGTGCGCTCGGTGTCGAGGCTGTCGAGATAGGCCAAACGGCCTTCCTGGTAGAGCCGACGGGTGTGATCGGCAGCGCGGCTGGCGGCGTCGCGGGAATCGCGCAGGGCACGGTTGCGCTGCAAATCGTCGGCATACCGCGCCAACAGCGTTTGGGTTTCGCGCAGGGCGTTGAGTACCGCGCCGTCGAAACGCGCAAGGGCCGCGTCGGCGCCGGCTTCCATGGCACGGACCCGCGCGCGGTCGACTTTCGTCGGGATGTGCCAGGAAATGGACGGCCCGAATTCCCAACGACGGGTAATAGGATCGGCGATGTGTTCGAGCATGCCGGTATAGCCGGCCGAGGCGCCGAGGCTGATTTCCGGGTACATCATTGCGGTGGCGACCCCGATATCTGCGGTGGCAGCAGCCAGGCTGCGTTCCGCCGCGCGGACGTCCGGACGACGCTTGAGCAACGCCGCGCCATCGCCAACCGGAATCGGCTGGCTCAGCTGCGGCGCGTGGCTGCAGGTAATGACTGGTTCTGGCAAGTCACCGGGCGTGCGGCCGAGCAGGGCGGCGACTTGATAAAGCGCTGCGGATTTTTTCGTCTCGAACGGAGGAACCTCGGCACGCAGCGCCTCGACCTGAGCGCGTGCGCGAGCCACGTCTACTTCGTTGCCGCGACCGCCGCTGAACAGCCGCGTGGCCACATCCAGCTGGCGTTGTTGAATATCCAATGAATGCTTGGCGATTTTCAGTTCTTCGCCCGCGTGGCAGGCCTCGACATAATTGCGCACGACCTGAGCCACGACGGTGATACGGGCGGCATCGAGGGCCGCGGCGCTGGCATCAGCACTGGCTCCGGCTGATTCGGCGGCGCGCTTGAGCTTGCCGAACAGATCGAGCTGATAGCCGACCGAAAGCCCGGCATCGGCGAGGTTCATCACCGGGATTTTTTCCTGCAGTGCCAGTGACTCACTGGATAGCTGACCACGCGCGAGCGAGCCGGCACCACCAATCTCGATTTCCTGCGCGTGATGGGCCATCTGGAAGCCCTCGTAGGCGCGTCGCAGGTTGTGATAGGCCAGGCGCACGTCGGTATTGCGTTCCAGCGCCTCGCTCACCAGCCGGTCGAGGAGGGGATCGTCATAGAGTTTCCACCAGTCGGCGGACAACTCGGCTTGTTCCACCTTCGCATTGCCGGCCAGATCGAACGGTGCCTGGGCTTCGGTACGCTGAATCACGGCATCGTCCGGCAGGCGATAGTCGGGCCCGACCATGGTGCAGGCACTGAGGGTGCCGACCAGAGCCAGCAGGGCGGTCAGGTTATGGCGTCTCATGGCGTTGCAGGCTCCACCTTGCCGACTTGTGGCCAGGGCAGCACCGAGAGGGTCGCGGTTCGGCCGATAATCAGCCGGATATTGGTTTCCTGGCCGTCCTCCAGCACCACGCGCACCGGTATCCGCTGGGCCAGTCGCACCCAGTTGAAGCTCGGATTGATGTTGGGCAGCAGCGAGTTTCCGCGTGCGCGGTCGCGGTCCTCGATACCGGCGGCAATGCTCTGGACATGGCCACGCAGGTGCTGCGATTCACCCATCAGCCGGATGTCCACCGGCTGGCCGATCTCGATGGCGTGCAGTTTGGTTTCTTCGAAGTAGCCCTCGACGCGCAACGAACGGGTATCGACGATCGACAGCACCGGTTTGCCGGTGTGGACGTAATCGCCGACGCGCATGGTCTGATCGCTGAGATAGCCATCGACAGGGCTGAGCACACGGGTGCGCTCCAGGTCGAGCCGCGCCACGCCGAGGGCGGCTTCGGCGGTCTTCAGTGCGGCTTCGGCGCGCTTGACCTGGGTGTCGCCGATTTCGATGGTTTCCGCGGCGATCAGGTCTTTCAACACACGGTTGCGCTTGGCTTCCCGGCCCGCCTGAGCGAGCAGCGCACGGCGCTCCAGCACGGTCGCTTCGGCTTCTTCGAGGGCGAGTTCGAAGCGTGCCTGATCGATGACGAACAGCACCTGTCCACGGCTAACCTTCTGGTTGTCCCGCACGCGCAGCTCGGTGACCAGCCCGGACACGTCAGGCGCCACCTGAATGATGTCGGCATGCACATGGCCGTCGCGGGTCCAGGGCGCTTCCATGTAGTAGTCCCACAGATACACGCTCACCACGACGGCGATGGCGACGGCCAACAGGGTCAGCATCACCGAGCCGGCGGCAGGTATCCATTTCTTCACGATTCGACTCCCGGTATGAAGGTGGACAGGGCGCCCAGCACCATGACGTAGAGGGCGAGGTTGAACAGCGGCGGATGCCAGACCCAGCGGTACAGGCCCAGCCGGGCGAGGGCGATGCCCAGCAGGCTGTTGAGCAGATAGGCAGCAAGCATCAACACCAGCAGTACCGGCACGTAGACGCCATAGATATTCAAATGTCCGGTCATGCGGAGGCTCCGAGAGGGTCGTACCCGGTTGTGGTCGGTAGCGGCGCGGTGGCATGCGAAACCGCAGGGAACAGCGCGAGACGCAGGCCATGCAGCGCCAGGCAGGCGTCGTGCGCGGCCTGGCCGTCACGGCTCCATAGGTACTGCACGCCTTCATCCAGTTGCTCGCGCAGGCCATCTGTCGCGGACTGCGGATGACGGGCGCGAGCGCACACCTGGAAGTAATCGTGCAGCGCCAGAATGACCGGTTGCAGCCGTTGCTCGGCGTCTGCCGGCAGCGGCACTCGCTTGAGTTCCAGCAAGCGGAAGCACAGTCTCAAACCTCGGGTCGCGTCGTGCAGCGCCAGGCCCTGGTCGGCCAATTGGGCGAGGCGCGGCAGTAATTGAGCGGTACGGTCGATGACCTTGGAGGCGACGTCGTCGTGATCCTGTTTCGGCTTGGCCAGCGCAAGCCGCGAAAGACTGATCCAGCCGCTGCGAGCAAGACGCCGCGCCGCCCACTGCGTGCCGAATGGTCGGGTCAGGCGGGCCCAGATCAGCGCGAAGGTCACGCCCATGGCCGAGGACAGGGCGACATCGGCAAACCGCGAGAAATCGGCGGCGTAACGATCCTGAATGGTGAGGGTGGAAATGGTCTGAACCGCCAACAGAATCGCCGTCCCGGCATATTGAGGACGACCGGAAAAGGTACCCAACAGCAGCAACGGTGCGGCTAGGAGAATGGCCAGGCTGCCAAAGTCATGCACGTTGGGCATCAGTGCAAAGAGGTAGATGGCGGCGGCTACGGTGGAGATCAGCGTCGCCACCAGCATCGATTTGATGAAAGGCGCCGGGTTGTCCTGGCTGGCGAAGAAACAGCTGGCGACGGCCGCAAGGAACACTCCGGTGTAGCCGTGCGCCCAGCCCGACCAGTACCACAGCAGACTGACCAGCAGTACGAGGATTCCAGCGGACAAGGCGCTGAACGCCAGCAACGGATAGTCGTAATGACGGGGGGCGCCGATCAACTGGCGCACTCGATAGCGCAGCATCGGCGCCTGCTCGGGATGGCCCAGGGCAAAGCACCGGCGCAGCTCCAGGGCGTCCTGCCAGAGATCGATCAGTGCACGGATCTGCCCGAGCGCACCGGCCAGCGCCAAGTGCTGTTCCGGATAGCTATCGCTCAGCCATGTTTGCAGCTGCCAGCTGCGCTCGACGAGGCGATCAGCATCGAGCTGCGCATCCTCGCCCTGCAACCATTGGCCGACGCGCTGCAGATATTCTTCGAACTCCGGCAGCGGCTCCGACAGTTCCTGGCGTAGCTGACGCAGCGCGTCGCCCATGGAGATCAGCTGCGGCGCGAGCATCGCCATGCGTGCGCGGAATTCCCGGGCATGGCGGGTCGGAAGATGGCTGTCGGCGTCGTACTCAAGGTGCACGATCATGCCGTCGAGCCCCATCACGTCGATCATCAATTGGTGCAACGCACGCTGATCGAGGGCAGTCGATCCTGTTGCGCCGAGCATCTGCAATGCCCCGACGCGGGCGTCGGCGAGCAGCACCGTCATACGCGCATTCAGCACCGGTGCGATGCGGCTGGGAAAGAGCAGCGCATTGACCAGGCTGGCACAGACGATGCCCAGCAGAATTTCCTCGGACCGGGCCAGCGCTACATCGAAGATATGCTGCGGATTGTTGACTTCGGTGAGGCTGATCAACGGCACGGTGTAGGCCGCAAGCATGAAGATGTAGCTGCGCGGTGAGCGGTCGATCAGCGAAAGGTAGAGCAGGGTGGTGAGCCACAACGATATGACCAGGCTCAGCATCACCGGCTGCTGGCCGAACAGCGGCAATATCGCAACCGATGCCGCTGCACCGAGTACGGTTCCCAGCGCCCGGTAGATCGCCTTCGAGCGCGTGGCGCCCGACAGCGGGTGCGAAACGACGTAAACCGAGGCCATCGCCCAATAGGGATTGTCCAGCGGAATGGCGAGCGCGATGTAAAGCGACAGCAACGCAGCGGTCAGCGCTTTGGCTGAAAACAGCCATTCGCGCCAGGTAGGCATATTCATGGTTTTAGTTTTTTCACGAGGCCGCATCGCGGGGAGCAGAGCGGCATGTTGCACAATTTGTTACATTTAACGGCGTTTCGATGTGACAATTTGAACAACCAACAGGACAATTCGAATCTTCAAAACATAGGCCCGTGATCGTTGAGCATCCTGGGCGCGCAAAGCAGGCGGTCCGCCTGTCGAGGCACGATGAAGCGAATTCCCAACTATGGCCTATATGGCGAGACCGCCCAGCCCGCCTGGCGCGACATGCTGCACTGCGAATGGATCAACGAACGCAGCGAGCAATTTCAGTGGGAAATCAAACCGCATCAGCACGATGCGCTGCTGCAGTTGTTCTACATCCGCAGCGGTGGCGGCGAGGTTTCGCTGGAAAACCAGCGCCTGCCGTTCACCGGCCCCTGCATCCTGGTCCTGCCGAACCGCACCGTGCATGCGTTCAGCTACCAACGCGACACCGACGGACCGGTCATCACCGCGGCACAACGGCCGCTGGAATCGATGGCGCGCATCGTGGCGCCGGGGCTGTTGGGCTTCCTGCAGCGCCCGAGCGTCGTGCCGTTACCCTGGCAGGCGGACGGCAGCGAACCCATCTGGCCACTGATCGAACTGATCCAGGCGGAAGCGCGAAGCGAGGCCCGCGGGAACCTCGCAGCGGGCCATTCACTGCTGCTGACGTTGCTGATTCATGCCGCGCGGCTGGACGTCTCCATCAACACCGCACCACGGCCTGGCAAAAGCCGGCGTGCCGCCGTGCTAAGGCAATTCCGCGAATTGGTCGATAAGCACTTCCGCAACCACTGGACGCTGAGCCGCTACAGCGAAACCCTGGGAATGACAACAGCCACGCTCGGTCGCGTTTGCCGCGAAGAGGCCGGCGTTGCGCCCAGCGCGATCATCAACGAACGCATCGTCCGCGAGGCACAGCGGCAACTGGCCTATACGAGCCTGCATATCCAGCAAATCGCGCGTGACCTGGGTTTCGCCGACACCGCTTATTTCAGTCGATTCTTCCGCAAGCAGGCCGGACTCAAGCCCAGTGAATTTCGTGGTGCGTTCAAACGAGATGGTTGAGCACAAGCAGGTAGTAATGTATGTGCGTTTTGTAATCCGTTACGGAGTTCATGCATAGAGGGTTATGTTTATAGTTCGCATAATCTATATTATGTTAAACCAGATGCTATGTCAGAGATGTTCATGAGTCTCGCAAGCCACTGATTCGACAACCCCGCTTCTAGCGTCCAACCTCTCAAAGGGCCATGTCCTCAGTGTTCATGGTGTGTCATTGAATGAGGTGGCTGCCAATGAGGCTGGTTCAGTGTCATTTCTCGTCTGGTCAACGCGTGCCACTGCTAGTGCTAGATGGTCTAGCGGCGCCATTGCCCAAGCTAGTTCCATTCATCTATGTCCAGCTCAAGCTCAGGCATCGTGCATACAACACTGCCGCAGCTCACCTGCGCGCGATCCAAGCTTTCTACACCTATGCCGAAAGCCGGAAGCTGGATATCGATGAGGCCATCTTGGCCTGCCACTTTGAAGCGATTCTGGCGCTACTGGACGGTTACGCCCTCTGGCTCCAAAGCGGCCGTCAGGCCGATAATCTGGTCGCCCGAATCGGCACAGTTGCAATGGCTGCTTTTCCACAGATCGATCCGCGCACCCGTGACCAGTACCTGCGGCTGCTGAAGCAGTACCTGTCCTGGTGCGTCACCCGATACATCCCGCGCGCTCGTCAGAACTCAGCCACTCTGGCTAACATCGAGGTGGCATTTGCAGATGTCGCCGACGTCATTGAACGACGCTTTGAGAGCCATATCGTCAATGTTCGCCCTGACCATATTCGTTACCGCAGCCTGACAGATTCCCAACTCCAGATCATCCGCACACTGATCCGCCCGGGCGCTGCGGAGAATCCGTTTCCTGAACGATTGCAGTTGCGCAATTGGCTAATGATTGAACTGTTGCTGGAAACCGGTATCCGTCGCGGAGAGCTTCTGAAGCTCTACACCACGGATATCAACTTAGGTACTCAGCATGCCTATGTCAGCATAAATGACCGCGAACATGACCCAGGCGACCCGCGTGCCGAAGAGCCTGCGCTGAAAACACACGGACGAACTGTAGGTATCTCCGCACAGTTGTATGAGGTCTACGAGCACTATATCCAGGGCGAACGGCGCCCCCTACGTGACGGCAAACGGATGAAATTGCGGTACCGCTATCTGTTCATCTCTGACAGAGGTCGCCCGCTGTCGATTCGCGCATTGTCTAATGTCCTTGATCGACTGTTTCTGACCATTGAACTGGCGCATCCGGGTTTGTTGCCTACTCTTTCTGCGCATGACTTTCGCCACACCTTCGCCGACCGTTTTCTGGCTTACCTGATCGAGCAGCGTGGACATGACCTCGAGCGCGCCACGGACGAACTCCGACGAGTCTGCGGTTGGTCTGAAACTTCGGCGATGCCACGTCGTTATGCAAGTCGTTATCTAGCCGAGTCGGCCAACCGCCATAACGCACAGCGTGCCTCGGCAGCCTGGGGCCGACTTGACAGTTAAGAGGTTCGCCGTGACTAAATCAGCCGACCACGAACAGGCATCACCCTCCTTCTCTCTTCCGGCCTACGTGTTCGAGGGGCCGGCTCAGGTTGCGATTCGAACCCGCACTAATGACCAGCCAAGGTACGTCGATACTCGATTGAGCGTCTGGACGTGGTACGACGGCGGAAAGGCTATGAAAATAGATTGGGCTGCACTCCACCTGAATCCTAATCTGATGCAAATTGCCAAAGCGTTCGTAGCTTATGCACTGGAAAAGTATGCACCTGTAACGGCATTCAAAGCATCCGGGGTTTTCGGACGACTCTCTGAGAGCGATATTTCAGCTAAGTTTCCTTGGACGCGACAAGAGGTGATCACGACCATAAGTACTTGGGCAAACTTTCGCGAGAGCACTATTTTTTTTAGAACATTTTATCGTTGGGCCCTGAACAGAGGGATATCGGGCTTTGACAAAGGAACTTATATAGCGCTTAAAGAAATCAAGACGATCCGCCTTGATCCCTACGAGCGTATATTTCTATCTCAGTCCGGTTTAGCCCTTGATGAGGAGATCCGATTACTGAAGAGAATTGAAGGCGGCATTCCGGAAAAAGACTGGAGTGAAGCTCAGCTCAACATGCTGCTCCATTTAAGCTTCGAATTAGGCCCGCGTTCGATTCAGCTCCACTCACTTGACATTGCGGATTTTGAGTTCGTTGAAAGCGCTGACCATCAGAAGTATTACACCCTGTGGTTACCCATGGCCAAAAAAGTCGGCCAGCGCAGGCCTGAGCGACGCCCCCGTAAAATAACCACCCGCTTGGGTGAGAAAATCTCACAGCACGTTTCAGAAATTCAACGACGCTTTGGTGGTGACGACTGCTTGCCATTATTTGTAAACCGCCGTGGAAAGCGACTTTCAGTGCAAGAAATCGGTCTGGGCCTCAAACATGAGCTAAATGAAGCAGGGATAGATAAGGCCAACCAGGTAACCATGTTGTTGCGTCATCACCTCGGACAAGGTTTGGCTGACCAGGGCACTCCAGCAGACATGATTGCCGAGCTGCTCGGTCACAACAGTACAGTTGCGGCGCGCGCTTACGTAACTGCAACTCCCAACATTGCTCGGATTAAAGAGAAAGCACTCGGTAAGAGCCCTTCCTATAAGCGCATTATGCGCAGTTTATTAACCGGAGAAATTGTCCAACGTCGAAATACAGTCTCAGAAAGAGCAGTTCGCGGTGTCATTGACACGCAATACATAGGGGACATAGGTGCCTGTGCCCTCCCAGTCCATACCCACTGTCCGTACAACCCTGTCTACGCCTGCTACACCTGCAAGAAGTTTCACCCCTTCGCCGACGGCCGCCATGAGCAGGTGAGGGAGGCGCTTCAACGAGAGGCCCAGCGGTTCATTGATATCGCAGAACAAGCCGGTGATCTCATTCACAACCGCCCCCTCGCCCAGCATCAGACCACCATCCTGGCAGTAAGCGCTACGATCGAGCGCTGCCGGCAGCACACGGAGGATGCCGCAGATGGAACTGTCTAAGGCAAGGCAAAGCCTCGAAAGCTTTATTACACAGGAACAGGCGATTTTTCGTTCCTTACCGATTTCAACACCGTGGTCGGAACCATTGTGGGGTATCGGAAATTGGCTACCGCAAAGGGATCCTGCCAAACATTCACTTACCTTCGAGACCCACCGACAATCTCTTGAGAAGACAGGTTATCCTGCCCCGAACAAGGGGCCACTCCCCTTCGCATTCCAAGACTTTAGCAAGGCCCTGATTGTGTACCTGCAACGCACCCGAAATCTTAAGTTTTCTATGGTGGTTGCATACAATATTGCCGTCCGCCGACTCTATAATCCCTTGTTTGAGCGCGGCGTATGTGACCCCGCACTATTGACGCGGGGCGATTTCGACCGTGTCGTAGATTTTCTCCGCGAGAGTGGCTACAAGAATCTTTATGACGCAATTTCTCATCTACAAGTAATCGCAGATACGATTGATAATCTGCAGTTAACCGAGATAGCTATCCATTTTGAGCATGATGCGAGACCAGAGAAACGCCGCCACGATTATATTTCATTGCATGATCCAGACCGTGCGGTAAAACAGCGAAAATCTAATGACCGGTTACCTTCTCGGGAGGCGATGGAAGCGTATGCCCTATGCTCGAATAACCCCGTCAGTGAGGGCGAGGAAATTTTGCTGCGTGTGATCGACTTATTGATCGCAACAGGGCAGCGGGGCAATGAGGTTGCTGTCATTCCTTTTGACTGCTGGGTCGAACGGAATATCAAAGATACTGAAGGCAATATTGTAGTTGACGCTCACAGCAACCCTATTCTTGAGTGCGGGATACGGTACTTTGCGGAGAAGCAGTTTCAGTCACGAGTCCATTGGTTAGCCGAAAGCGATGTCTCGTTAGCTCGACGCGCAGTTGAACGATTAAAAGAGCTGACTATAGAGCAGCGGAAAATTGCTAGCTGGCAAGAGGCCAATCAAGGCCACGTATGGAGTTATCCGCCACAATCTATTTTAGATGAAGAGAGAGTATTGGAGTGGCTAGGGTTTGGTAACAAACGCAGTGCCCGGAGACACCTGTATCTGTATTTGTCCAGAAATGGCATTTTTCCTTACGATGACGAGCCAGAAGAAAGACGAGGAAGGCTTATAAAAAGAAGATATGTCGCAGGTGAGATTGAGCGCTTGATTTCGCCTAAGCTGAATGGCCATATCGTGCTTATCGAGAGCACCCCAAATGGACCTAACGTAATCCTTAGAACTAGTGAAACACTTGCGATCTGTTTTGACGGTCAGTTTCGGTTTGGCGGCCGTGATGAGAATGTATTTCGAGCTATCCCGCGGCGTGTCGCTCTCGTTGATATTAATCGGGCGCTGGGAGCAGATCCCAAGTACCCGTCTATCTTTGCTCGACGCTCATTGGTTGAAGCAGACGGTTCGCCAATTTGTTTGACCAGTCACCAACCGCGCCACTGGCGCAATACCATCTATCACTTGACGGGCATGAGCGACGTCCAGCAGGCTTTAGCACTAGGTCGTAAGCGTCTGGAGCAAAATAAATATTATCAGCATACAACTGTTGAAGAAGACACCGCGGCTCATCAGGAATTCTTAACGTTTAACAGTTATCGTGAGCGCATTGACTTTCTTCATACAGAAATTAGAAAGGGGACGATCCAAGGGGCTTTAACCGAAAGTTACCATGCAATCTTGCAGAGCAAGGGTATGAGTACCGCTGAAACCTTTTTGACTGTTCACGCTACGGCGTTACATATCACTCCGTTTGGCGGCTGTGTCCATGATTTTTCACAGGCCCCCTGCCCTAAGCATCTGCAATGCTGGAATGACTGTTCGCATTTACACATGCTGGGAACACCATCAGAGAAAAAGAATCTCCAAGAGCAAGCGGATAGGCTGGCGAAATCCATCATCATTATGCGCGAGGCCGGCGATGGTGAGGCTGGCAGTGATGTGTGGCTGGCAGATCAAGAACACAAACTCAACAATCTCCAGGCTGCCCTGTCGCGGGATAGCGCCGGTGTCCAGCAGGTGTTCCCTATGGGGCGGCCGATAACGACTTCTGATGCAGATAGACGCCACAGCTCGGTTTCGGATGAGTAGCGATAATATGGTGCAACGACATCCCTTGAGAGGTGCCGCCTTAGATGAGGCAATTGATGCCCTCCTCGCTCAAATGATCAGCTTAGGGTTCGACCACGCGCCCATTTCACGCTCGGAAGTGCAGCGACGTCTTGGATTAACGAGTAGAGCGACCTTGGTGGGTGAGCGTGGGAGGCGAATCGAGTCAGCCCGCGTCGCGCAGCTGAAGGAAAGCGGGAGAGACGCAGATGGAGCCCGCCGGCGAAGAAGCCTTGAGGATCGTATTGCTATTCTGCAGGCGGAGAAGGCCGAGTTGATAAGGCAGCGGGATAACCTTTACGAGGCGCTGTCTACAATTACGCATAACTGTCTACTGAACGGATTGGACGTTGAAAGCATTCTAACCCCGCTACGAAAGCGTTAAACAGTAACGCTAATCTCGCCATGAATCACACAGCGGGCACGCCGAAGGCATCTTTAAGCGTCTCGAGTGTATTGGTCTCTAACCTAGCGAGGTTCTGTTGGCTGAAAATATGATAGGCGACTTTTGCACATTGGATCTGCAGGTGCCTAACTCTTCAGTGTAGATGTGCCCTCCCTCCAAGCTATACACGTAGATCGCTTCCTTATTGGTTTCATCGACCGCCTCTCGTATCTCTAATAGCTTCTCCATCTTCCACCCATCACTTCCGTTCAGATAAGCTGGGGAAACCAGCTGCACGTCTAACAGCCATATATCTGTCCCCTCCTCACTGATTAACTGCTCCAGTGCTGAAACACTGGGAATCAAAATCATGCTTGTCAGGGTTTCACAATCATGGCGTCGGCCGACTGTGACGTAGAACCAGGGGCAATGAGTGGTTTGCTCAATGTACTGCCAGCACTGGACGGAGCTATCGCCCAGGTATGCTCCAAGAGAAATCTCCGCATGCTTGTGAGTAATAAACATAGCGCCACCAAATGATATGAACACTATAGATTGTAGCTCTATAGGGCTCGAAAAGGCCTCATTGTTCCTTTTGCGAGGTTGGCAATGTGGAACTGAAACGGGCATTTGGCTTAGCTCTGAAGCAGCTAAGGTCGGAAAGGAACCTTTCGCAAGAGGATTTTTCTGACATCAGCAGTCGTACCTATCTCAGTACCCTTGAGCGCGGTCTGAAGAGCCCAACGCTCGATAAGGTAGACGAACTGGCATCTGTGCTGGAGGTTCATCCATTAACCTTACTGGTAGGAGGTTATCTGCTGAAGGATAGCCCAATCGCCCTCGACGAGTTGTTTCGCCGAATTCGAGCGGAGCTGCCAAGTCAGATGAAATAGGCACCTGTGCGTTACGCCTAATAAGCAAAATTTATCAACAATGTGGCTCAGAAAGGCCGTACCACGTTCTATTGGCTAGAGCTTGCGGCCTTGGCACGATGCCTAGAGCGTATTCGGGTCTATCTCACCTAGGATTGGACGGTAGTTTCAATCCCTTTACCCATTTGCCTCGTGTTACCCCTTCTGCTACGAGATATTGCTTTCAACAACTAACCCTTATGACCGCTGCGATTCGACCATCTGGCTGGAGAAAAATAGGTTGCCTTATGGTTAGTTTGAGTGCCATGCATCTTGCAGATTCTGCGTTACACATGTTATCCAATTCTGCTCTTTGGACCACGCTTGTATTGCTAGAAGATCTGGCTCAGCCAGTGTGCCTCGTCCAGGGTGGCAAATAAAACCAGAAAAAGATTCGCCGCCTTCGTTACCACCGCCACCGAATGCCCAACCTTTAGAATCAACAAAATCAATCCATAGATCTAGTGCCGTATCAAACGAGATGCTTTCCCTGCGAAAGAAAATTTGGATATCAATTCCATATTCTCTAAACTCAGCAGTACGTAGTTTTTTGCGAAGCCTGCGATTGCGAGGCTTATTAATCTCATGCGCGCTTAGCGATTTCAACTGGGTCACCTAATATGGTTGATGGATGAGTGCAAGCAAGTCGAAGTCGGCAGCAGCGTCCCCGATACTTTCCCAAAAGCTATGACAACTCATTGAGACATCTTCCTTGGGCTGAAGTCGTCGTCACGTCAGCCGCAGGCCCCTTGTTCTCAATATTTTCACGAGCTAATGCCTCTTCGAAGATTTTAGCTTGGCTTTTCGGGTTTAATATCTCGCACTCACCGCCCTACACTCAGCGCGAATAGAAAAAAGGAATTCGCGTCGACACTGATTCTATCAAATGTCGCTTATTATTGATCGAATCTTAGTTAATATCTACTAGACCGACCTTATGAAGCTCAGTCGTCGCTCAGAACCTCTATCCCAGGCAACGCTCATCTCACCACCATCAGCTCATCCCACCGGGTCGTATACCGCTGCGACATCATCTCCCGCTTCATCGCCCACTTCGGTGCAGCCGGTATCCGGCCCAGGCGGACGGTCCCCCTGCCCTCACGCGCGTTGATCCGGTCGACCACGGCCATTAGCCGATCAGCGCCCGGCCGGGGTGTGGCGGCGAACAAGTCGCTGGTGAATTCGCCCCGCTGGCGCAGGTCCATCAGCAGCACCTCGGCTTTGCTGTAGGCGTAGCCGGGCTGGTAGATGGCATCCAGGCCATGCATGGCCGCCGCGGCGAGCACGCGGGTGTCGTCGGTGGGGTACGGCAGCGGGCAGTTGATGGCGTTGGCGTAGCGCGGCTGGTCGGGGTTGTGCATGCCGGTGCGGATGGCCACCTGCAGGGCGCCGGCGAGGCTGCCCTGGGCGCGCAATTTTTCTGCCGCCTTGGACACGTAGGCGGCAACCGCCTCGCGGATCGGCGGCAGCTCCCGCACCCGGGCGCCGAACATCTTGCTGCTGCAGATCATCTGCCGCGGCGGCTCGGCCTCCTCCAGGTGCAGGCACGAGATGCCGCGCAGCTCGCGGGCGGTTTTCTCGAGCACCACCGAGAACTGCTTGCGAAGCGATGCCGGGTCGTACCGCGCCAGGTCCCAGGCGGTCTTGATGCCCAGCGGCTGGAGCCGAGCGGTCAGCCGGCGGCCGACGCCCCACACCTCGCTCACCTCGGTCATCTGCAGCAGGCGATCGCGCCGCGCAGGGTCGCGCAGATCGATCACCCCGCCGGACTTGCTCCAGGTCTTGGCCGCCCAGTTGGCTAGCTTGGCGAGCGTCTTGGTGGGCCCAATGCCGACCCCGACCGGGATGCCGGTCCACAGCAGTACGCGCGCCCTCGCCTCGCGCCCCAGCTTGACCAGGTCCCCCGGGAGGCCCGTTAGGTCGGCGAACGCCTCGTCGATGCTGTACACCTCGACTCGGGGGAACATTCCCTCGAGCGTGGTCATCACGCGCGCGCTCATCTGGCCGTAGAGCTCATAGTTGGAGCTGAAGCAGACCACACCCCATTCTCGCAGCTGGTCGCGCCACTGGAAGTATGGCGCGCCCATCGGGATGCCCAGGCGCTTGGCCTCGCGGGTGCGCGCGATCACGCAGCCGTCGTTGTTGCTCAGCACAACAACCGGCAAACCGTCGAGCCAGGGCCTGTAGACCCGCTCGCAGCTGGCATAGAAGCTGTTGCAGTCGATCAGCGCGAACATAGGCTGTGCAAGTTGTGCGTGGCCACGCCCCACACGTGCAGCGACTCGGTCACTGCGACCGTGCGGTAGTTGGGGTTCTCGGGCTGCAGCCAAACTCCTGCCGCGGTGACCTGCAGACGCTTGACCGTCATCCCGCCATCCACGTACGCGACCACCACGTCACCCGACCGTGCCTCGAGAGCCCGGTTGACCACCAGCACGTCCCCGTCATAGATGCCGGCGCCGGTCATGCTCGGCCCGCTCACCCGCACCAAGTAGACATTGGGGGCCCGCAGGTCGACCAAGTCGTCGATCGACAGGGTAACTTCCTCATAATCTGCAGCGGGCGACGGGAAACCCGCCGGCACCCGGCTGTCCACGTACTGAGAGAATGTTTTTGCGGGGCCGAGGCGCCCCAGGATAGTGACTCGCATTGTTGTACTGCTCAACGATAACTGTATAAATATACAGTTATCAGAGACACACCGCGCGGGTCAATTCACGGCGATGACCGGAGGGTCCATGTGCGGACGTTTCTCGCAGTACCGAACAGCGATCGAATACCTCGAGGCGCTGCGCTACGACAAGTCCATCGAGAGCGGCATCGACCCTGCGCCCATTGGCCGCTACAACGTGCCGCCCCGCTCCCGGGTGCTGGTGTTCTTCGAGGCGGCCAACGGCCTGCGCATGGCGAAATTACCGTGGGGCTACCAGCCGTGGTGGGCCAAGGGCAAACGGCCGCCGGCGATCAACGCGCGCGTGGAAACGGCGGCCACCAGCAAGTTTTTCCGGGACGTCTGGCGAACCGGCCGCACGCTGGTCGGCGCCGACGGCTGGTATGAGTGGGTGAAGGACCCGGTTGACCCGAAGAAGAAACGGCCCTACTACATCCGGCTCAGGTCAGGCGAGCCGATGTGGTTCGCGGCGCTGGGGCAGTTCGGGCGAGGGGACTGCACCGAGGAGCAGGAGGGCGACGGGTTCGTCATCATCACGGCGGACAGCGACGAGGGGATGCTTGACATCCATGATCGCCGACCGGTCGTGCTGCCACCGGATCTGGCGCGCGAGTGGATGGAGCCCGGCACATCGCCCGAGCGGGCCGAGGAGATCGTGCGGGACCTGGCGTTGCCTGTAGAGGCGTTCAAGTGGTACCCGGTGGACAGGGCGGTTGGGAATGTGAGGAACGAAGGTGCGCACCTGATAGAGGAAGTTGACGACCCCGCGCTGTAGGCGCAGTGGAGGCGGCATATAGATGTTTCACTGCCAAGTCGTCGGGGCGGTGGGCGCGGCTGGCTTAATCCATACAATGCCGCTTCGTTTTGCCCTGAGTAGTTCGCATGAAGTACCTGACGGTGGCGAGCCTTGCCACCCTGTTCATCACCTCCCTCGCCCTCGCCGATCCACCTTCGACCTTTACCGCTGCTAAGGCCGTCGCCAGAAACAAGGTGTTCTTTGACCAGGCATTTACCGGGCTCGGCGACCTCTATTGCGGCTGCGAATGGAAGTGGGTGGGCAAGTCGGGTGGCCGGATCGATGCCGCCTCATGCGGCTACGAGACGCGCGCTCAGCAGACGCGCGCGGAGCGGATCGAATGGGAGCACATCGTGCCGGCCTGGATCTTCGGCCACCAGCGGCAGTGCTGGCAGGACGGCGGGCGTAAGCACTGCGTGGCGGACGACCCGGTGTTCCGGGCGATGGAGGCCGACCTCTTTAACGTCTACCCATCCGTCGGCGAGGTCAACGGCGACCGCAGCAACTACCAGTACGGAATGGTGGCCGGCGGCGCTCCCCAGTATGGGGCATGCACCACTAAAGTAGACTTCAAGGAACGCGCCGCCGAGCCGCGCGACGAGGTGAAAGGCCTTGTCGCCAGGTCGACCTTCTACATGTATGACCGTTACGGCCTGTCCATGTCGCGCCAGCAACAGCAGTTGCTGATGGCCTGGGATCGTCAGTACCCGGTTTCAGCCTGGGAGCGGGAGTGGGACAGCCGTACGGCAAAGGTCATGGGGCACCACAACCCCTTCATTACCGGCGAGCGCACGTGGACGCTGGGACACAAACCATCGCGTGAGGGGCTGGCGAGCCAAATTCCTACCCGCGTCGCTGCCGTCCCTTCCGCTAAAACCGTGGCCGGCGATGTGATCATCGGCAACCGGAACAGCAAGGTTTACCACCTGCAGGGCTGCCCGAGCTACGCCAGCGTGGCGCCGAAGAACCGGGTGGCCTTCTCTAGTGAGGCTGCTGCCATAGGCGCTGGCTACCGAATAGCAGCGAACTGTCGCCAGCCGGGCCAGGACTGATTCCAGGAAGGCAGAAAGTGTAGGCGGTCGCCTGTGGGCAGAGGTCACGCGAGTTTGGGATGGTTGCTTCTTACGGGCAGCTGTCTGCTTCCGGCGCAATTGCGGTCAATGATCTTCGTATCAGACGGGCTGTACGGCTGCCTGGACTCTCCCAGCGGGACGAGAATCGCATCGCCGCTTGCGCATAGCGTAGGCTCCGAGGATTCCGGACTCTCATAATGAAGCTCCGCTGTTGGCTAAAACCTGCCGCCTCCCTGACTTCACAATTCGCCCTCGGACAATAAAGGACTGCCCCTCGGCAGGTGCGATACACCTGGCCGAGAACTGGGATGTCAATATTGACCCAGATACCGTACTTGCAGCAAAACGACAGGCGGTGTCGACCAGAGCGCCAATCAGCCCAGCGTGAAGATAGCCGTGGTACTGAACCGTCTGCCGTAGTGACTGGATGTTTTGCACAACGCGTTGGATACTCAAGCCAAACAGGGATGATGAAGGCGGCCTTCATGGTTCGAGTCAGGCACTTGAGTATTCGAAACTTCCGAGCTATCAGGGCCATGGATTGGGCTCCCTCCGCTGGCATCAACTGCCTGATAGGTCCAGGCGACAGCGGTAAATCCAGCGTTCTTGAGGCCATTGATCTCTGCCTGGGCGCTCGACGCAGCGCCCGCTTCAGCGATACCGACTTTCATTTGCTGAACGTCGCTCACCCCATCCAAATCACGGTCACCGTCGGGGCCTTGCCCGATGAGCTGTTGAATCTCGACACCTACGGCGAGTTTCTACGCGGATTCGATACGAACACCAAGCTTGTGGAAGATGAGCCGCATGCTGACATCGAAACAGTCCTGAGCGTGCAGTTACAGGTGGGGGCTGACCTGGAGCCTGTCTGGTCACTCTTCTCCAATAGGGCCGTTGCTCAGGGGATAGAGCGTGGGCTGGCCTGGAAGCATCGTGCACTGTTGGCTCCGGCTCGTATCGGCCAATACGCCAGCACACACTTGAGCTGGAACCGCAGCTCGGTGCTCAACCGCTTAACTGAGGAACGTCCGGACTTGGGTGCAGAGCTCGCTCGCGCTGCCCGAGATGCCCGTGCAGGGTTTGGCAATCAGGCGAGCGCCCAGCTCGCGCAGACCCTCCAAACGGTGGCACTGACCGCGGCTAATTTGGGGGTGCACGTCGGACAGCCCCAGGCGCTACTTGATGCACATGCGGTCTCCATCGGCGATGGTGCGATCGCGCTACATGACCAGGCAGGCGTGCCACTGCATGCATTGGGGACAGGTTCAGCACGGCTGCTCACCGCCGGCCTGCAAAGAGCTGCGGCGCAAGCGTCGACAATCGCGCTCGTAGACGAGGTCGAATACGGTCTGGAACCGCACCGCCTCAAACGCTTGCTGGACTCGCTGGGAGCCAAAGAGGCCAATGCACCTCTGCAGGTATTCCTGACGACGCACTCACCGGTTGCGCTACGAGAGCTCAGCAGCAGCCAGCTGTTCATCGTCCGCAAACAAACAGACTTCCACGAGGTGCGCGCTCCTGGGCTGTCGGATCACGTGCAGAGCACCTTACGTACGGATCCAGAGGCGTTTCTAGCCAGGTCACTGCTGGTATGTGAGGGAGCGAGCGAAATTGGATTAGCCAGGGGCTTGGACCAATATTGGACGGAGCACAATCACCCTTCCTTCTTTGCACTAGGGGGCTCCTACGTCAACGCTGGTGGCAGTACGCCAGACCTGTGCTTGCAGCGCAGCCTTGCCCTTCGACGGCTTGGCTACCGGGTTATGGTATTCATCGATGCCGACAAGCCACACACTCAGACATTGCTGGATGAAGTAGTCCGAGAAGGGATCGACGTACTCACATGGCAACAAGGCCAGGCATTGGAGGACGCGATTTTCTTCGGCCTTCCAGATCAAGCGATCGATGCACTGTTGGCCTTCGCGGAGGAAGAGAAAGGAACCGAGACTGTGGCGGAACATATCCGCTCCAGGTCAAGCGGAACGCTTACGCTAGACCAAATTAAAGCCTCACGCGCTCAGGGTGTGCCATACGCTCCACCGACCCGCCAGATGCTTGGCCAAGCGGCTCGCACTAGAAATGGATGGTTCAAGAACGTAACCGCCTTCCAGCACGTTGGGCGCCGGATCGTGGGCCCGTACGCCCTGCAGAGTGCTCATGAATTCCTGAATCTGGTAAATCAGCTGAGGGGGTGGACTCGTGCCGCCGGAGATTGACCTGCTGGCGGTGGGTCGCGGCTCGGTCACCGCGCCGGCGGGATGCGGCAAAACTCAGCAGATAGCGGAAGCCTTGTGTGCTCACACAGGGAGGAAGCCCATTCTCGTGCTCACCCACACCAATGCCGGCGTGGCCGCTCTACGGGCCCGCCTGACCCAAGCCTCGGTACCCAGCTCGGCATACAGGGTTGCGACGATCGATGGATTCGCGATGCGCCTGGTGGCCAGGTTCCCGCAGCGCAGCGGATTGCCGCCGGCAGTACTCGAGCTGGCCAACCCTGGGCAGGATTATCCCGCTATCCGCGCTGCGGCCGGCCGCTTGCTGCAGGCAGGCCACATCACACAATCCCTCCGAGCTACCTACGCTCGATTGCTGGTAGACGAGTACCAGGACTGCAACATCCCGCAGCACACCATTATCACGTGGGCAGCTCAGGTGCTTCCCACCTGCGTGCTGGGTGATCCAATGCAGGCAATTTTTGGCTTCGGGGGTAATGCCTTAGTGAATTGGCAGGCCGATGTGGAGACACACTTCCCCTCGGTCGGCACTCTCCAAACGCCTTGGCGCTGGCAGCGAGCCGGAACACCCGCATTGGGGCAGTGGCTATTGCGCGTCCGTGCACAGCTCCAAGCCGGGCACTCAGTTGACCTGCTAACAGCACCACCCCAAGTGCAGTGGGTTCAGTTGCAAGCCGGCTCAGCCGACGCCCAGCGACGGCAGGCCGCAATGGCCCGCGGCAGTGGCGACCAAGAAAGCGTGCTTATCATCGGGGACTCCAGGCGACCCGCTAGCCGTAACGGCTTTGCCAGTCAGACACCCGGAGCCACCGTGGTGGAGCGCGTGGACCTTCCTGAGCTCATTCAATTTGCTCGGTCCTTTGATCCGATGGCCGCTGACGCGCTAACCCCTCTCGTAGGATTCGCCGCGAGCGTGATGACAGGCGTGGGTACCACTGCGCTGCTGGACCGCGTACGGATCCTACGGTCTGGCCGCGCACAAGTACCGGCGTCCCCTATTGAATCGGCTGCGATTGCATTCGCTGATAACCCTAGCTTTGTCGAGGCACAACGCTTTCTGGCAAACCTCAGCCGCTCGCCCCAAACACGCGTTTACCGACCGGAGCTTCTGCAAAGCTGCCAAACCGCACTACAAGCAGCCCAAGGCAGCACTGCTGGGCTTTATGCCGCCGCGCTTCAGGTCCGCGAGCGGCAGCGTCATAACGTAAGGCCTCAATTGCGCCGACGTGTAGGCAGCACACTTCTGCTCAAAGGGCTTGAGGCCGACATAGCGGTGATCCTGGAACCCCAGGAGATGACGGCCCAGCATTTGTACGTGGCTATGACCCGCGGAGCCCGGCAGCTGATCGTATGCTCCCCCACTAACGTGCTGACACCGCCCCCCTGACTTGAACCTGTTGGTCTAAATAAGGGGTAGAGCAGCTATCTGTCACGCTGACTCATAGAAGGCTGCCAGCGCCGATGTTCAACGTCCGCATTTGGCCGGAAGCTATCACTGGGAGCGAGGTTCATCTGGACAAGATGGATGTAGGTACCAGGCTGCTTTCGGCCAAGGGGCGTCGGGCTAGCCTATTCGAAGCTCCCAGTACGCTCGCGCTCCTCTTCGTCCTCTCGAAGCTCTTCCGCTGCGATTCTTCGTTCGAGGCTCGCTCTAGCTGTTGCCAATATTGGCATCAGCTGTTCCTCGTTACCGAGACTCAGAGCATCGAGCAGCGGAATCCGTTTCTTCAGGATTTCGGCCAAGGACCCGGACCAGCCTGAAGGCGTAAATCGCTTTAAATAGACTTCGATTACAGCCTTCTTATCAGGAGCATTAGCGAGCACAGCGAGCGCGGCATCCGAAATAACCAACTCAGAATCGTCCACAGAGTGGATATTAGTATGCTCTTCATTCGCTCGACTTCGGATGTCGAATAGCTTGCAGCTCCGTGCCGCAAACACATAACGATCAGGCGGCGAGGCATTACACCAATCGACTAATACGTCCACCGGGACTACGTTTAGTGTTGCCTCCTTTCGATCACTGTAAGGGCGCCCGATCACCGGCGACATTTGACGGTAGTAGGCTTCTTCGCCGGGAACATAGATCGCGTCGAGCGCTTGTTGTGGCATGTGCCTAAGGAACGGCGAGATGGCGTTTTTGATGACGTCCCTGTCGGAGTAACTACGTTCCTTCGTGCGCGCAAAGGCAACTAGACCGTTCAATACCTCCAGCGCTGCTTCGGAAGAAGCTAATCGCGTCAGTGAAAACTCCAATATGCTCTCAATGCGGTAACCGCTATTGGCGCGATCCCCAAGAACCTGTCCCCAGTCGGCTGAGCGCAAAAGATTTAGGCAGGTTTTCGCCAGAGACGCCTTGTACGCATCATCGTGATCTGACGCACAGTGGACGACCATAGAAAGGACGTCGAGAAACACTCCCCCACCACTAGGCAGCAGTGCTATCGCAGCAAGCAACTCACCAATCTCTGCAACAGAGAATGCGTCGGTTTGTCTCCCCATCCCGAGATAGGAGTATTGCCAGGCAGGAGTAGCCCCAGCCTTGATTGATTGGAGGATACGAGCGTAAGCCGCTTGGTTCAGCGGTATGCAATGAAGGTCCATGATCCACTTGCCCCAAATTGCATCAGTCACCGCGCTGTCGAGGAAATCCTCGGCAGAAGCGGGAGATGCTTGATACCAGCCGTTGATCAAGCCACGTAGGAACAAGACACCTACTGCTCCGGGAGTGGCAGTGGCGATGTGTTCCTTAGCTGCACCCAAAATCCATCTCGGGTCCGCAATCTGCTTTCCAACACCAACCCCCAAAGGAAATGCACTGGCTCCTGACTTGGTTGAGATCAATTGCGGAAGTAACTCCAAGATTAGGCCGTCAATGATGGCAGCGGCCTTCCCTAGCTCCTCCAAGGCCTGGTTTGATTTGCGGATTCGCTCACTAGTCGTTTCATCGAGCTGATCTGCATCATCGCCATCAAGATCCAAGTCGAAATTGTTCGAGTCTAGAAGTCGAGCTCGAATCATGTCTGGTATAGCCTTCGGTTTGAGAACCTCCTCCATCTCACGAAGCTCGCTCTGAATCGCCTCATCGCATTTGCCCGAGTCATAGCGAAGGATGCTTTTGACTCCAAACCAACCTTGAGGCCAGCTCACGACTGAAGCCAGTTCTTTTACGGCTGCACACACTTCTGGTCTCAAACTCGTGCCACGCCAAAGCCCTCTTAAGCGGCGACCAAAAATAGATCTGCAACTTTCAGCAAGGTCGGACTTCTGCTTACCTATGTCGATTGCAATGCGAAGGAATGGCATAAACCACACCTGAACGTCGGATTGGGATTCCGGAGCCCATCCCTCGCTCCGCTTACGAGCTCCGAAATCGAATTTGCTCACAGAGGTAAAGTGCACTGCCTCAAGCGCCGCATCAAGCAGCAACAGCCCCAACTGCTCTCGCTTGGGATCGCCGGATTCAAGTAATTTTCTGACGAACTCTGACCTGTGATTGGGAGGGGCATTCGTCCCGGATAGCACGCAGAAAAACAGAGACTTCAGGATTTCTACAGTAGATTCATGCCGCCCCTTTTCCTGGAGGTCTGCCAAGGCGAATCTGACAAGAATATCGGCGGCCATCTCAAAGTCTTCTTCTTCGAACGCGATGGCTTTCAACGTGTGCGCATACTGGGTACGTTGTCTGTTTTCGTCAGAAAGAAAGCTAGGGATATTGGCAGCCCGTCCAATTGCCGCTAGGGCGACCTTTGGAGATACAGGCGCAATGTTGTGAAAGATCTCATGGCCAATGTCATTGAGAGCCGTTAGATCGCCCAAGCGGCCGGATGGCGAGAGCCAGTCCCGTACAAGCTCGGCGGCTTTTTCGCTTTCATGTAGGTAACCAAGTCGCCGCGAGAACGACCGGGCAACACGGTCGGTCGCGGTATCGACAAAGATACTCACGATCTGCGATTTGGGTATCGCGTCCAGTGCCTGGGCTGCAAGTCGATTAGCAATCGCGTGTGGCAAAACAGCACGCCATTTACCACGCGCCTGTACGAGGCCTCTTCGCTGTAGATCAACCACTTTTCTCTGTAGGGTGATCAATGAAACGTCAGCAACAGCGGCAATTTTGTTGAGCTCTGAACCAGGGCCATCGTCCTCTCCGTCGAACGAGTACAAGATACTGGCCGCTTCCGCGCAGCTGAGAAGATCTTCATTCTCGGCGTTCTTCTGATGAAACAGGCGCTTGAACAAGTCAGAGTCGCGCAACCGCGCCAGCTCACCAGTCATCGTAACCGTCGCTGCCAACGCAAACGCGACGCGAGCATTACCGTCTGAGAATGCGGTGATCGTATCGACATCACTGAGCGATAGGACTGGATAACGCCGCTGAAGAAGCTGCTTGATTACGTCATCGGAGGAGCCTTCGAGACGGTAGCACTTCGTGGCGTCTGGTAAGTCGTCTCGAACGTCGTACTCGACAGTAACCAAGCCTATTTTGCTGCCAGACTTTTTCAGCAGCTCGGTGAGCCTCTGATGAGTGTCAGCTCCGCAGTTGTCCACGACGAGAACACACTGACTTCCGTCTTCAATCAGCGCTTCGAGCATCGCTGAAGGTTGAGGCGAAGGCCCATCTGATAGGTCCGTGTACAGCACGTCATCAGCACTCAGCGCAGCTTGGTTCGTCTGTACACGCGGATCGAAAAGTGCCTGTACCAATCTCGTTTTGCCGACACCAGATAAGCCGACAATGCGTACGCTTGCCCCCTTCGACAGGTCGAGACGCAGGAGATCAATGGTGGCCGAGACATCAATGCCCTTCTCCGCGTCAGGCGTGAACACTTTGACTCGATCATCAAGCAGATATTCTGAGTCCGCGGTCGTCTCCTGGTACGCCCAGCCCAAGTATGGGCGCCAACCCACAAGTGGCTTGCCTAGCTGGTGTTTCACCCAAGCTACGATCGCAGGGTGTTGCTCGACCCAGTCTGCGATCTTTCTTGCGTCATAGAAGGCAACATGCGGCGAAGAGCCGAGGCCGTTGGCCGACAAGCAAGCTCTCATTGCATTGAGTCGAAGATCGAGAGCGGATTCGGAGGTATCGTCTCGCGTCGCGGCGATGACGTAACTTCCTTTGGTCGTAGCGAGGTCGCGTATTGCTTGTCTTAGCCCCGTCTTGGGCGCCATTTCCCCAGAAATCTTGCTGGAGGGGAACACCTCGGCCTTTACCTGAAAGGCTGTGTTGTCATTGGGTAGATAGCCAGATATCCCCAGTGGCGGATTTATCTCTACCCTGACGTCCACCCCTCCATCTTTTGCTCTTTGATCGCCACCCCAGGTGACGGCCGACTCGGAGCCCCCGTGCTTGCGAATCTCAGCCCGACACAATCTTGCGATCAGTGCGCGCGCTTGCTCGTCGTTCAGGGCTTTTATGTCCGCTGTATTTACGTGAAATAGTGTGTGCATTTGAGGACCGACAGGCTGACTGAAGCCTTAGCTTATAGCCTGATGGCGCTTTTGATTCAGAAAGGACTGGCGAGACGAAATAGTCGAGGGTCGGGTTCCATCCGGGTAATATGACTGCAATCCAAACCGGGAAATCGAAAGTCCTCCGGGTACTCACTTCTTGCCGGCAGAACCCTCCTCGTAGTGAGACTTGGCGTCTTCGGTGCCACTGCTTGGCAGCATGGATGACTGCAATTGGCCGATAGCAGCTAGTTTAATCGGCAGCTACCGGCCAAACGAGCCAGTCAGATGCGTCCAGAAATCAGGGGGCGGATTTGAGTGCACTCAGCTGATCTTACCTACGACGGCGAAGGCGCTACGCTAAAGGCGCCTTACGCCGCTTCCTGGAATCCACTTTCGAGCACGGTGTTTTGGCTATTAGTCAGTCACAGCTCTACGTTGCTCTTCGCTGCATCAGAGCGCAATTGCCCTACCCTCGGCGCCCTGGATCGCCTGTAACGCGCTCCCCCAAAGCTCCGGCCTTACTCAAAGGAAAGCAGATGAAACAACGGACACTTGACTGGCGTAATCGCCGCAGTTGGCTCGGCTCGATTCGTTTCTACGCAGGTGAGCTGTTAGATCCAGCTATGCGCCGACACCTTGAGCGCAAACGACCGAAATGCTGGTCAGATGATCTGTCTTGGCTACCGAACCACGAAGAACTCGTACCCGCCTTCTGTGAGCTGCTGGCGAGCTATTACAGCTATGCGAAAGCGTTTCATGGCTGCCGCCCTGAGAACCTCCGCTCCTACTACGAGCATGGCCTTCAAGGACACCAGCCAGACCGAATCCAGGCTCGATTTCGAGAGCTGTTCCACGACGTCGATCCCAATCAACTCCAGAAAGCAATCGATGAGCTGGGCAGCCGGAGCATCAGTGAGAAAGGGAAAATCTGGCTGACCGGGGACGATCGCAAAATGCTTGATGACTTCGGACACTACTCCATCAATGGCAGCGAATACCTAATGTCGCTGGCTGCCAGGCTGACCCGCCTTGACGGATACGGAGAGGATTATCGCTGGAGGCTACGCGAGATTGGCGTGCCTACCGTTTTTGAAGTGGACATCCCCTTTGCCCTTATCCGCCCAAGGCAGAGAACTGAAGTCGCGAACATGATTTTGTCCGCGTGGGGGCAGAATGTGACAGGTAAGCACCTCGGCATGGACTCCCCGCCCTGCTATGTAATCCATGGGGATATTCCGGCTGGCTGCATCAAGGATCACTACCACCCTGAGCGCATCAGGGACGTCCACTGTGAACCAAGCATGTACGTAAGCAATATAACTCGGTGTGAAATGTGTGCGTAGCGTCCTCGCCCCCTGCTCTAGTCGAAATGCCCACAGTTCAAAGCTGGGGATCAAGGAATAGTGGGAGGCATTATTATTGTGAGGGCCATTCGTTTACCGAGGCGCCTTGCTCGCCTGATGCGATTCCACACCTTTGGGATGTCTTGAATTGGCGCCATGATCAGCCGCGCCATCCAGTACAGCGTCGAGCTTGTCCTGCTCAGTAACAGGCGCTCTCCTCGATCATCAAGCTCCAAGATTTCTGATATGAACCGATAGAAAGCCGTATCACTCAGGTACTGGTCGTTCAGCCCCTCAACCAGGGACTCGCCCAGGTTCTTGATTGCCGAGACAATAGCAGTCCCGGGCAACACGCAGAGCGCGATAGGCCAGGCGATGGATAGCCACAACAGCCAGATCAGTTTCCAAGCGTCCTTGACAAGCTGTTCGAGAGATCCGAATACCGTTTCCGCCGACATCGTCGCGATGACAATGCCCGCGAAGACGGCCAGCAGGCCGGTCAGGTAGGCGGCGAAATTGGCGGCCGATGGAAGGCCGAAGAAGCTGACCGCTCGCCTCCACAACGGCTCTTGAGTACGGTTGCGGATTTCACGCCGCCACTCCCACTCATCCACTAGCGCCCTGGCCAGTTCACGCAGATTGCCCTTATGGGAAAACGTCGCACTGAGATAGGCGCGCTTCTCGCCGACCAGATACACATAGGGGGTCCGCAAGGTCACTCGTCCCGCGCCAGGATGCAGCTGCCGGTATCGCCGCTCGGCCCCCATGAAGTACACCTGGAGCATCCCGAACAACATTGGAATCTCAAACAGCAGCAGGATGAGTTGGTCTCGCCCGTCTAACAGCTCCACAGCATGGAATAACCGAAGGTACAGGTCCGAGAGGATCAAACCCACGATCAACAAAGCCAATAGAACGGTCAGCCGGAACGCTAACGATCCGAGCGCATAGAAAACAGGGGGACGAAACGTCTTGCGATAATGACGGACCTTGTCGCTGATGGCTCGCATCTCAGGCCCTCCCCCGTGCCTGCGGGAAGGCGATTGCAATTTCGTCGAGCCGAAGCGCTACGCCGGGGCGAAGGGCGCCGACCATGGAGATGCGATTGAGTTGTTCGGCTTTGCCGGGGGCGACTTCCAGATCGAAGATCAGGCTTTTAGGTTGAGACGGTGGAGCCATCCGGACGGCGATCCTTGCGACAGACTACGGGGCTGCCTGCACTGTAGCGGCAAATGCCCGGTGTAGGTAGGTGCGTGAGGTCGCGGTGGGGTGTGGTTGCGGGGGGTTCCGACGAGTGTGAGGTAGAGCAACGTCCGGAGCAAAGGAGCAAAGGAGCAAAGGAGCAAAGGAGCAAAGGATTGGGCGTCACCCGGTTGGGCCGGGTCGCGCTGGCGTGCTGCGCATCGAGACGGCAGAGCCGTCTCGACCCAGGGACGCTCATCGCTGACGCGGGGGCGGTGGGGATGGCTGGTTTCGGCCAAAAGCAGCCATTTAACACTTCAGCTGCATGATGTAGCGGTAGCCGAGAAGAAAAGGGAACTTGCTGATTGTCACGCGCAAGTAGCTCTCCTCGCGCGTGACATCACAGCGTTTAAGTTCTTAGTCGTGAGCGTGACCATGGCTTTCGACTTCGGACTGGGTTTCCGGCTCGCCACTGCCACATGCCGACAGTAGGCCAAGCAGGCAAACCAGTAGCAGGGAGCGAGTCAGGGTAGTTGTGGTTTTCATCATGTAATCCTTTCAATTTCGATCAGGTGTGTAGAAGCCCCAGCGCCTGATGACGCTGGGGCGCTTTGCCTTAGATAACTCGTTTGACGCTCAGGTACTCGCCCTTGGTCTTCAGCGTGATGGTCACGTCTTTGTTGCTGCGGTTGCGCCAGAACCAGCCGTGTGTGCCGTCGAAGATGGCGGTGAATTCACCCTTGTCGCCCTTGATCTGCTTACCCTTGCTGTAGCTGTGGTAGTAGCCCTTGGGGCCGTTGTAGGGCTCGCCGTGGGTGTCGTGGTTGACCGGAATACCATTGGTCGTCCACTCGTAGCTGACCGTGGCCTTGTCCAGCATCTCCAGTTTGATTTCACTGGCCTCGCCCGGCTTCAGCGTGACGGTCACTTCATCCGACTTCAGGGCAGGCTGAGGCTCAACTACGGGTTCGGCCACAGGTGCTGCTGCAACAGGTTCTTGAACTACAGGCTGAACAGGCACGGGAGCTTGAGCGACTGGAGCCGCAGCTGGCTGAACCGCTGCATCCGCTACCGCTTCTTCGGCCAGGGTTATCTTCATTTCGCCCATCTGGGTCAGGCCGAGTACGCGACCAGCGCCCGTCGGGTCGATGGCGTACTCCGAAGGCATCACCACGGTGACCAGCAAGGCGGCGGCAACGCCCACGGCAATTAGGGTGGAGCGCAGCAGTTGGCGGCTGGTCGGCAATTCGCTTTGGGTCGGAAGCTGGGTATTGAACATGCTGAAAATTCCTTACTGAGAGACGATCAGGCCAGTGAGCTGGTAACCCATCAAGAGGAAACCGGCGCTCATCATGGCGACGTTGGCGGTGTAGGCATGGCGCCAGAAGCTGGCGGTGCGCCGCCAGTAGCCCATGACAATCAGGATGGCGCTCAAGGCCAGGAGCTGGCCGATTTCGACGCCGACGTTGAAGGCGATCAGGTTGGTGATCAGGCCGTCTGCCGAGATCTCGTACTCCTGGATCTTGGTCGCCAGACCAAAGCCATGCAGCAGGCCGAAAATCAGCGTGGCCGCTTTGGTGTTCGGCTGGTGGCCGAACCAGCGCTGGAATGCGCCCAGGTTATCCAGCGCCTTGTACACCACCGAGAAACCGATGATGGCGTCGATCACATAAGAGCTGATGTTGATTTCCGCCAGTACGCCCAACAACAGCGTCACGGTGTGACCCACGGCGAACAGCGTGACGTAGAGCCCCACGTCCTTCAGGCGGTAGAGAAAGAAGATCACCCCGAAGAGGAACAGCAGATGGTCGTAGCCGGTGATCATGTGCTTAGCGCCCATGTAGATAAACGGCAGCACCATCACCCCGGAGCTTTCCTGGATAAAGCCCTTGTCGCCCTCGGCGACAGCGTGGGCCAGAGCGTCAGGCATGCCGAGAAACAGCAATGCCGTGAACAGCAGCAACAGTAGTAACGAGCGATTCGGGCGCACGACAGATGCGTCCATTGCGCCCATAGGTAGCGAATGCATGGTTGAGTCCTAAATTAAGGGGGCTTGGGCCGCACAGCGGCCTGTGTCAGAGCACGAATGTGGCGCGCGGTGGCCGCTCGATTAGGAAGATCGGGCTTGGAGGAATGGAGTAGCGAGGGGCTTCAATCGGCTGCGCACGCTCTGGCAGCGTGCTGATGCTCAGTCGCGCGGTCAGATGCGGTGTTTCATGCAGATGGTCGGCGGTCAGCGGCGAGTGGCAGTGATCCCCGTACGCAGCACAGGCCAGCGTCTCGTCACCATGCGCATGCGAATGAGCACCGTCATTGCCACTCAAGGAAGGCTGGCTCGATCCCATAAACAGCGCAGAGGTATGCCCAGCCCAAGCCATCAATATGGCGAGAGCAAGGGCAAAAATCACCTTGGTGCTGATGGGATTGCTGAGCATGTTGTGGTTCTTTCGATGCCTAAGCGGGTGGCTTTTCTGGAGGGCTGGTCGGTTTGACCATATCCCCCCCAGGGGGATAGCATACGAGCGTAATTCATCGACGCACGAGACTCAAGGCATGAGCGATCACGAACACGGCCACCAGCACCAAAGTCATGGCGACATCATCAAAAGGTTGAAGCGTGCGGAGGGCCACCTGCGCAGCATCGTCACCATGATCGAAGACAGCCGGGCCTGCGTCGACATCGCTCAGCAGCTGCATGCCGTGGAAAAAGCCGTCTGCCAGGCCAAGCGTGTCCTAATCCAAGACCACATCGACCACTGCCTGGAGCATACGGTCGAAGCACTTGCGATAGGCGAGCGCGCATCACTCGAAGACTTCAAGCAAATTACCAAGTACCTCTAGGCCCCTCCCATGTCGAGTTTCGCCGAACTGCTGCAACAGGGGGCCTCGCAGGCCTGGCTGTACTTCCCCAGCGCCATCCTGCTGGGTGCCTTGCACGGCCTGGAGCCTGGGCACTCGAAGACCATGATGGCGGCGTTTATCGTGGCCATTCGTGGCACGGTGAAGCAGGCCATTCTGCTAGGCCTTGCCGCAACGCTTTCGCACACCGCCGTAGTTTGGCTGGTGGCCATGGGCGGCATGTACCTGGGGCAGAATTTGGATGCCGAAACTACCGAGCCATATTTCCAGCTCGCCTCCGCCGCCATCATTATCACCATCGCCCTGTGGATGCTCTGGCGCACCTGGCGTGGCGAGCAGATGTGGCGTTTCGAGGAGGGTGATGAGCATCAACACGACCATCACCACCACGATGAAACGCAGCGCATCGACACCGGGCACGGGCGTATCGAGCTGTCGATCTTCGAAGAAGGCGTCCCACCGCGCTGGCGTCTGAAAACCTTGAGTGGCCATGCCTGGCCGGCTGCTGAAGTAAGCTTGCTGACGACTCGCCACGATGGATTGGCCCAGCAGTTTCGCTTCGTCGACCGGGGTGACTACCTGGAGTCACTGGACGAGATCCCTGAACCCCACGAATTCACCGCGCGCCTGAGCCTCGGCCATGCTGATCACTCCCACGACTATGACCTGGAGTTCCGCGAGCACAGCCACGGTCATGACCATGATCATTCCGAGCTGGAGGGACTGGAACTGTCGCCGGAGGGCTACCAGGATGCCCATGAACGGGCGCATGCCAACGACATCCGCAAGCGCTTCAGCAACCGCAATGTCACCACCGGCCAGATCATCCTGTTCGGTTTGACGGGCGGACTGATTCCCTGCCCGGCAGCGATCACCGTGCTGCTGCTCTGCCTGCAAGTGAAAGAAGTCGCCCTGGGTGCCGTTCTGGTGCTGTGTTTCAGCATCGGTCTGGCCATAACTCTGGTTACCGTTGGTGCTGCCGCTGCTATCGGCGCACGCCAGGCGTCCAATCGTTGGCCCTGGCTGGGTGCTGTGGCGCGTCGCGCCCCTTACCTATCCAGCGTACTGATCATCAGCGTGGGGATTTACGTCGGCTTCCACGGCTGGGTCGGCCTGAACACCTAGCCGATGTGGGAGTTCTCCGGTTATTTCGGCCTATTCCTCGCCGCCTTCGGTGCCGCCACGCTGTTGCCTATGCAGTCGGAGGCGGTACTGGTTGGGTTGCTGCTGACTGGCCGCTATGCGGCCTGGGCGCTGCTGGCGGTGGCCACCACGGGTAATGTGCTGGGCTCGGTGCTGAACTGGCTGCTGGGTCGCTCTATCGAGCACTACCGGCACAAGCGCTGGTTTCCCGTCAGCGACGGCAAACTGGAAAAGGCCCAGCAGGCTTATCACCGCTTCGGTCGCTGGTCGCTGCTGCTCAGCTGGGTGCCGATCATTGGTGATCCGCTTACCGTGATAGCCGGTGTTATGCGCGAACCGTTCTGGAGCTTTCTGTTGATCGTGACGCTGGCCAAGGCCACTCGCTATCTGGTGCTGGCTGCCTTGACGCTTGGGTGGTTCGGGTGAGCCTGCATACACGCGACACCAACCTGGATCTGATCAAGTGGCTGGCGATGCTGACCATGCTGCTGGATCACCTGCGCTACGTCTGGCCTGACACCGAATGGTTGTTCATCGTCGGGCGCTTAGCCTTTCCACTGTTCTGTCTGGGGATCGCCGCCAATGTCGCGCGCTCGCAAACCGGTGAGCTGTACACCGATGACAACGTTCGCTACCTGGGCTGGATGGCGGCGTTTGCAGTGATCTCGGAGTTGCCCTATCGCCTGCTTTCTAGCGACAGCAGCACGCTCAATGTGATGCCCTCACTGCTGCTGGGCCTGCTTATCGCCTGGGGCGCGCATAACCGTGGGCGCGGTTTTGTTCTGGCTCTGACTGGCGTGGCTGTAGCTGTGTTAATCCAAGAGCGCCTGATGTACGGCGTTTTCGGCGCGCTGCTGCCAGCAGCACTGCTCCTGGCCATGCAACGTCCTGGGATTGCGTGGCTATTACCTGCCGCACTGTGTGTACTGGCCAACAGTCGCAACCGCTGGCTCTCGGAGTGGGAGTTGCAGCCCTTTACCCTGCTGATAGTAGCCGTCGCCTTCGCCGCTCCACTGCTTGGGCTATGGTTCCTGCGCCGACCGGGCCATTTCAAGATGTGGCCGGTCAAGCGCTGGGGCTATTGGTTCTACCCTGGCCATCTGGCCACACTGCACCTGATTCGCTCGCTCGGCTAGATAGAATTTTTCCTCTTCAGAAGCCTTCTTGCTCAATGCAGGCATTTTGCCATACCTTGTAAGTGTGACTTGAGTCACACACAACAAGAAGCTGAAAAGGAGTTCCTCATGAAGAAGTTTTTTGCTGTCCTGATTGCTGCTGTTCTCGCTCTAACCTCCGTGGCAGCCCTTGCCCACAGCGGCGGTACGGACTCGAAAGGCTGTCACCGCAACCACAAAACGGGCGATTACCACTGCCACTGAGCATTCCCAGTAACGGCTGGCCGCCTCACATTTGTGGCGGCCAGCTATCTGGATAGGCTCCGGGTGGGCCGGCCAGCGCCGCTCCAGCCAGCAAAGCCATCGATCAAGTAGCGCGCATCCAGGCCCATAGCCTCCAATGTGGCGGCGATGCCCTGGCTGATTTCATGGCCCTTGGCGCAATAGACAATCACTGGCCGGTCCCGTGAAACCTGATCCTTCCAAGTGAAGACATCCTCGGGATCACGCCAGTGTGCGCCGGGAATTTCTTCGGCATCGGCAAGCCGCACGCTCGTACGGCGCACATCCAGCAAAGTGAACGTCCGATCTGCTGCCTGCCATTCCGCCAGTTCGCATATCGAGATTCTGCTCATCCTCCACCTCTCAGTTTTGCAGCAGGTGTACCACCAGTCCGGCCAAGGCACAGGCCATCAGCACTTGGATGACACCGCGTTTGAAGCGGAACAAGGCGACGGCAGCAGCCAACGCGATCAGTGCAGACGGCCAGTCGAAAGCACCCTCGAAGCCTTGCGGCCAGAGCACGTGATAACCGAAGAACAACGCCAGATTGAGGATTACCCCGACCACGGCGGCGGTGATGGCCGTCAGCGGCGCGGTGAACTTCAGTTCGTTGTGGGTTGATTCCACCAGCGGGCCGCCCGCGAGAATGAACAGGAATGACGGCAGGAAGGTGAACCAGGTGACCAGGCTGGCGGCCACGGCACCGGCTAGGAAGGCCTGGTCGGCACCAAACACCTGCTGCACGTAGCCACCGACAAAACCGACGAAGGCCACCACCATGATCAGTGGCCCTGGCGTAGTTTCACCCAGAGCCAGACCGTCGATCATCTGTGTCGGGGTCAGCCAGCCGTAGTGGCCGACTGCACCCTGGTAGACATAGGGTAGTACCGCATAGGCACCGCCGAAGGTCAGCAGTGCGGCCTTGGTGAAGAACCAGCCCATCTGCGTCAGCGTGCCTTCCCAGCCGAATAGAGCGGTCAACAGCCCCATGGGCAACGCCCACAGCGTTGCACCTATCGCTGCCAGCAAGAGCAGACGTGGCCAGCGGAAGCGCGCATGTTCCGGTGTCGGGGTTTCATCATCAATCAGCGCCGGGCCGTAAGACTGCTTGGCAGCGCCATGACCACCGCCGATGCTGAACTTCTCTGGAGCGAAACGCCCACCGAAATAACCGATCACGGCGGCACCCAGTACGATCAGAGGGAACGGCAGGTTAAGGGCGAATATCGCCACGAACGATGCAGCAGCTATCGCCCACAGCAAGTTATTCTTCAATGCACGGGAGCCGATGCGGTGAGCGGCCTGCACCACGATGGCGGTCACGGCGGGCTTGATCCCATAAAACAGTCCGGCCACCACCGGCACGTCGCCGAAGGCGATATAGACCCACGACAGCGCGATCAGGATAAACAGCGAGGGCAGCACGAATAGCACCCCGGCAATCACACCGCCCCAGCTACGGTGCATCAGCCAGCCGATATAGGTGGCCAACTGCTGGGCCTCCGGGCCGGGCAGCAGCATGCAGTAGTTAAGGGCATGCAGAAAACGCCGCTCAGAGATCCAGCGCCGACGCTCCACCAGCTCCTGGTGCATGATCGAAATCTGCCCGGCCGGGCCACCGAAGCTGATGAAACCGAGCTTGAGCCAGAACAGAAAAGCCTGAAGCAAACTGACAGGCTCGGTACGTGGCAAATCCTGCTCTACAGGTGGCAGTGTGGTCTCAATCATCAGAGGTCTCTTCTTTCACGAATGCCGCCAGCAACCCATCGAAGATGGCGCAAGCAGCCGTTAGCAACTGGTCGTCATTGAGGATGGTTTCGCGCAGCCCAGCCAATACACGCTCGATGCCAACAGCCTCGGCGGGTTGAACGCCACCGACATCCAGGTAATGCACCAGAGCCGCGATGCGGCTTAGGCCTGGCTCGACCAGTGCAAAGCTGGCTTGCAGGGTTTCGAAGGTGACGCGACTGCCGACATGGCTGAAGGTCGCACCGTCGAAATCGAAACCCAGCGCCTCCGTAGGGCAATCACTTGGCGTGTCCAGCCAGAGAATGCGGGCGCTCGGGTCAATGCAGCGCCGGATCAGCCAGGCGCTAGCCAAGCGGTCAACCCAGGGCCGCTTGCGCGTAGCCCAAAGGCGACCCTGGTAGTCGCGACGATCAAGCTGTTCGATAGGCTGATCGTGACTGCTCGGTTCATCCTGCGAAAGTGCCCGACTGATGGCCGTTTCAAGTGTTTTGAGAGCCATGTCGGTCTGTTGCCGAGCCACCGCAGGGAAGAAATCGATGGCCGCCACCTGCGCAAACGCCTTGCGCAGCTTGCGTACCTGCTTGGTGCTGGTGAGGGCGTAATCCGAAGTCAGTTGAGCCTGGCACGCCTCGATATCGACGCGCAGCTTGGCGTAGTCCTCACTACGGTCGAACAGTTCGATAAAGCGCTCGCCTTGCGGATCATTGATGGGCAACAGAAAGGCCGTGCCATTACTACCCAGGATGTCGCGCTCAACAGCCTCCAATGCTTCTCGGCAGGCGGGAGTGCCGGGCAGCAAATAGACCCCATCGCGCAGTACCGCTGCGCCACTGCTCTTGAGGGCACGCCAGGCGCGCATACGCTCTGTGGCATTAGCTGTCGGCAAGGCGATGATCAGAGATAGCCAATTATTCATGTAGAGTAAAATACCTATTAGGTAATAAGCTCTACTCTATTCTTGCTCTGAGTGATTGTGAAGCACTAAATAGTTGGCCGATGATTGCCCGTTACGACTGGCCGCTTTTGGCCGATAGCGGCAGTCGACGAGAGGCCATTTGGAACTGCAAGGCAGTGACTGGCTGTCTCCGGGTGTCGGCAAAGCGAACTGTCGGCGTGGGCGTGGTGCGAATAGGTGTCGGAGGCATGCGAATTGGTGTCGGAACCAATGTGAATACTTTGAAACAACAGAGCGGCTAGGCTAAGGCGGGATGGGTTGACCGCTACAGTACTCCTGAAAAAAATTGCACCGAGAAACGCCTCTTTACGCCAACAGCGCCCTTTTGATTATGCCGAGGAAGCACCATGCCAGTTGACGGGCCTTTACCTGGGACGGGTGATCAGCACGACATCAATGCCGATGCAACACGTTGCCTGATGGCTCGTCATCCCAAGGATTGGCGATTGCAAAGCCTGGAAGGGACTGACGACTATGGCTATGACTTCCAAGTGCAGACCACGCCAAATCAACGCGCGACGGATATTTTCCGAATTCAACTTAAAGGCACCCGCTCTCCGAGCCTGACGGCGGATGGCGAATATATTTCGGTCGCTCTGAAAGCGACCACTGTCCGCTATTACGCCCGAGCCGTAGAGCCGGTGCTCTTGGTGATCTGCGACCTTTCGGTAAACGAAGACCCTGTTGACTGCCCCCTTTACTACGTCTGGCTCAGGGATGAGCTGATCCGCATCACCGTCGATGATCTGTCTACCGAACAAAAATACGTCACCCTTCGCGCGCCAACAAAGAACATTCTGAAAAGGAATACAGACCTCTCTGAGGGCATTCGCCACCAGAACGAACTGTCTCGCGTGGGGCACGTCCTTAGCCAACGCGCGGAGCAAACCCACCCCGGAATGCGTGCAGACGACCGCTTAACCTTGGTTCAGGGGGTGGTAAAAGGCGTGGCTGCGAGAGGATCTGCACTCATGAACGCTTTGGCAGGCTCAACGGAAGACTACTGGGTCAACCCAGCTCGGGACACGCTTGCCTGGAATCTGACTCAGGCCAAAGCGGATCTACGGGTAACTGCGCTGGATCGAGCAAAGATAATGCTCGACGAGGCAGAGCCAAAGCTAGAAGAATCGACCACCCTTGAGCGCGCGGAATATTGGCGTCTACGTGGCAACTGGCAGGTTCAAACGGGGGATAACCAAGCGGCAGTCACTTCATATCAGAACGCGTATGAGGCAACGCCTTTGCCTAAGTACCGAGCTGCTAGGGTGGAAGCAGAGATCCGCATCAGATTCGAAAAGGATAGCGACTCGCTTGCTGAGCTGCATGATCTACTAGAGGGTGAAGACCCGATAGTCATCGCCGTCCGTTCCCGGCTACATGCGGTCCAAGGGCATTACCAGCTGGCCGTTGAGCTCGCTGATTTGCTTCCAGTACCTCAACGGTCTTTCGCCAGAGCGTTCGCATATTGGTTGTCTGAGGACCCTGCAAATGCCCTGGCGGACTGCGAGGCAGGCCTTGCATCGTGCGAGGCATCCGATGACATACGTGAACTGTTGCTTTTACTTAGGGCCCGAGCCAAATTTGCCCTCGCGTTGGCGACCGCCGGTACGCAGCGGCGTGAATATATCCCACCAGCAGGGCTTCCGGGTGTAGACCTTCAAAAGCTTGAGGAGGCTTGGGCTGCGATTTACGACGCTGTCTTGTCCATAAAGGCATCAGGCTGGAATTCCAACATAGAGCAGCTCGTCGACATTTGGGGGGCTACAGCGTCGGCACTCGGCAAGGCAGAGTCCATACTTGCAGACCTGAAGGATGCTGCGCAGAAACGCCCGGACTTGCCCCATATCCATGAGGTCTTACGAGGTATTGCAGGTCAGTTATCGGACTTCAACCTCGCTTTGTCGGCAAATGATCAGTTGCCTGATTCAGCGGACAAGCAGCTCTGGAACACGCTCCTGCTATATGAAACGCGGAAGTTCCGGGCATGCTACCAAAGCTTCAGCGTATACATCGGTAGCGTGGATCGCAGCCATCCCTTATTTGGGTCGGCTATCACTGCAGCCTCTATTTCTGCTCACAAATCAGTTCAGCCTGGCCTCGTAAAACAGTGGATGGAGCTGCTCGAATCAAATCCTGATCTGGCCCCCCAAGCCGCCCTTGCCCATTTTTATCTCCAGTTGGAGATCAGCAGGTTGGCCAGAAATGAGGCTTTGAGTTCGCTCCAGGCCAGGTATGGGGAACTGGATCGGCCCGTGAGCATTGCACTCACCCTCATCCACGAGCTTGATCCTACCGATTCGGAAAGTGCAATGGAGTGTGTTCGACTCGCCGAAAGGATAACTGAGCACTACGTACTTTCGCCTGCGATTGCTGCGCGCCTCGGGATGGCGTTGGTAACCTTGAAAAATTGGCAGGGCCTCGTAGAACTGTGTCAAAGCAATAGAGTGCGCGCTGAGCCAGGTGATCGAATGGGGGCCTTTGAGGCATTGGCGCTTGATCATCTAGGCGAAACGGAAAAAGCCCGCGATCGGTTGTTGAATATTGTAGCTACGGGATCCGACGACCCACTGGCTCTGAACACCTATGTCACGATCGCCACTCGTTGCGGCTACGTCGATGACGCCGTGGAGGCGGCAGAAAGGGCTCTCGAAACTGCGAAGTCCAAAGGGGAACAGTTGCAATTTGTGAAGCTACTGTTCTTCCTCATACAGTTTTCCGACCCAACGAGCGACAGGCTATTGGAGTTGGCCCTGCGAGCAGGCGAGCTAGTGGATCAGAGCGTAGAGAGCCAGGAAGGCACCTACTTGATGATGCATCTGAGCAGCACCCTGAGTGGGCGCAGTGACATCGACCTTGCCAGAGATAGAGGGCAATTCAGAACACGAGCTGATGCATTCTTTAGAAATTTCCCGAATTCCCGGATGCTATGGAGGGGCGAGGTTCGAGAGGGCGCCACTGGTACGGAGTTGGTTGAAAGCCTGAAAGCACTGACTGGATTGACTCCCGACAGAGAAGCGTTCCAGAAACGGCTGGAGCGCTCCCTACAGCAGGGATTAAAGACCATCCCTTTCTCATGGCGTCCCCGACTGGTTCTGTCCTGTATTTCCGATATCGTGCATCTGTGGGAAGTCGCCAAGGTTTCCAGTCGGGATGATCGCCAGTATCACTTGGCAATGGTCAACGATATTGGTTGGCAACCAACCGGTGCCGATGCCCTGCGCAAGCGAGTGCCTTTGCTGGATTGGACAGCGCTGCTGGTGCTCAATGATTTGGGGCTCATCGACGATGTCATCACTTTCTTCGGTCAAATTGCAGTGGCCAGAGCCACTATGGAGGAGCTTGCCGAGTTCACGAATCCGCTATTCGGAAGCCCAATGCGAAGCAAGTGCTTGGGCCTACAGAACGCCTTGAAACCCCATCTTGCTTCGATCCTCCAACTCTCCTCTCCAGAGGAAGCAAACGAAGCATCGTCCTCAACAGTCATTGGGCGAAGCAACAGCGAAATGGTGGAGATATGCGCCAAAGAGCCTGAACGGTACAGCCTCTATTCTGATGACGAAGCACTGCGCACTTTTTGTGTCGCAGGTTCCGAAGTCGATGGCTTCTGCACGCTTGACGTCCTGGCCGCCCTAGCAGAAGTTGGGCAGCTCTCACCACTTGAAAAAGCAGGCAAAGTTGCCCTGCTGTGTGAATGGCGGGTCGGGATAATCGTACAGCTATCCGAAATTGTGCAGTTACTCCCTCCGGCTGTCTTTACTGCACGAACCGTACGCCAAGGCGTGGAAATCCTCGACGCAGAACCTGGGTTCATTTCAGTGATCTCTGCGCTCTGGGATTATCGCGCGCCCTTTGATAAAACGCTGGGTCATGCAGCATCGGTGCTACGTACACTCGTGAATCAGGCTCTACTGCCTGAGATCGGGATAGCTGCGTTAATGCGACACTGGCATGTCAAAGCAGCCATGAAAAATGATGCCCCTGATCAGGCCCTTGACACCATCGTCATGTTGATCATCACCGCCGCACTCATGGGTCATTTGCCGAAGGCTTTCGCCAAACAACTCTGGGCTATTTACAGGCTGTTGGTGGAGTCTCACCATGGCGATCAAATGGATGAACGCCTTGAGACGGTGGCTATCCGAATGTTAGGTACAAGATGTGCTCAGTTGGAATCCGTAACTGGCGAAGGGCTGCGAATCTTCACCGCGCTCAATGAGAGCCTAACGAGGGGGACGAGTGACCAGTCCGAGTTCGCCAACGCTTACACCACGGCACGAATAGCGGTACAAAGCCCCAAATTCGGACTATGAGTGCGTGGCCAGCATACGCTGGACACTGCGCGCGGTTCCTCATTGGCGTGCCCCACTCGCCCGGATTCGTACATTTGAAAGCTCGCCCAACCGGAGTAACTAGAGAGGCATGAGCGTGACTGAAGACACCCAAGGTGTAGAGACGCCGCTAAACACCTCTCCCTACCCACAATAATCCGGGTATTCTTCAGCCCAAAGTTGGCAAGTTATAATGGTATCTCCTTATATGAATGTGTGTGTGCCATGCCTCTGATCGTAACCAATGACCTGAAGTTTTCCTTTGGCGATCAAAAATTACCCTACAGTGTCGATGATTTCTGGAACTGGGCTTTCTCTAATATTACAACCCCCGTGATCCGTGGTGTGATGCTTGAGTTCATCCTGGCTCGCTACCTCATGGATCGTGTTGACGACATCGTGCTTGAGCGTGTGCTGGATCTCACTTGCCAAAAGCCACATCGTGGACAACTGACGAAAAGCCTAGAGCCTGTTTATGCCTGCCAACCTCACGGTGACGTGTTCGATTTGCAGTTGACATGGGGCGTGACGATCGAAATCAAAAGCACGAGCAATCGGGCAAACTGGAGACTCTACAAAACCTGCCGATGGAACTCGGTTCAAAACAAAAACAAAGCCGAAAAAATTTTCCCTGCCCAGTACTACATCCTCGCGGTTATAGAGAAAGACCCGAACGTAAGTGTTATCGATGTGAACCTCAAAGATGTTGAGTTTTATCTGTGTAGCGGCCGGACGCTGGATAGGCATGTGAGCCCTTCACGGAAATCGGTTGGTTATAAGAAGTTTTCTAATTTATCAATTCGATGCACATTCAGCGACCTAGTCAATACTCTCTACCATTTGCAACGACAAGAACACGAACGGGTCCGGCTCTTGTTGGCGCCGGGATGGAAGCTGCCGCTGCCCGCTTCATTCGAACTCAAGCCTTTGGCCGTGGAGGCAAGTGACACCGTAACTGCCATTTGGCATCAGGATGGCGATGACACATTGCTCAATGCGACGCCTATCGATGTACCGTGGGTCGAGGGCGTAACTCCTGACTGGCGTGATTGGGAGGCCGCAGGATTCAAGTACGACCCGCAAGTCGAGGTAAGTCCCTGCATAGCAGGGCAGCCGACATAGCTTGCCGGTTAAAGCGCTCCGTCAGTGAAATGCCCAGAATTTCCTTCCTAGCATAAGTCTATTGCAGCAAGGAGTCGCGCGTTGATTCAAGCAGGCCAAACGCCGCCCGCCCCTACTTTTGCGGGTCCAGAGTTTGCAGCAACCCCATTAAGAAAGCAGTGTCCGCGCTGCACGACTATCGAGATAATAATGTGAAACTTAGCATTGATGGCCTCAGATTAAGTGCCTACGAGACAAGGCTCGTCAGAAGCTGCTCCGAATGCAATAAAGACTATAGCATATATGACTATATGGAGTTAAATGAGCACCATTTCTACAGGCCAATAAATTACAAAAACGGCTGCGAGCGAAACTGTCTAGAGTGCTGGCTTGGTGTTTCTGTCCCTTTCGATGCCCCTCGAGAAGAAACTAAGTCTATAGAAATAGTATCGCCCTCTCCAGAAATTCATCTACACTGGTACGATATTGCAAGTTACGAAAAAATTGATCAAGGCGACCTCAGGGCAGCATACAATCATTATTTTCAAGAAGGCTGCCATCTAGCCATACTTCCACTGGCTCGCCTTATCACTGATCGTTCAATATTTCTGCCGCATGGGATTATGATCTACCCACAAGGAAGATTGAATTTGGCGAGCTTGCACATCGACAATAAACAGCTAGCCAGGCCTGCATCTTCTCAAATAAAAGCTTCCGGAGTGCGGATAGATAAGCTGGCGAAACACCCTTTACTTGTAATGCCAGTGAAATTTTCATGGGACGCACTTAAATGTTGCAACCACAATGCGCATCTGGAAATGATTGTCAGAATTTCCGAGATAGTCGACGGTCTATGCTTTGACGTAATCAACTACCTAAACTGCAAACTTGAACATCTTTCATGTGAAACGAAGCCTGCATATCCAGGGCAATTGATGTCTAACTCTTTGATGTCCTCCGCGCTACTAGTGAAATCAGATGCATTGGACTCCGTTCTGTTAGCTGGCACGGCATTTACGCATGCAATCACGAAAGGCCTTGGCCTCGACTTACGTCAACCAGAATGGGATCGCTTTCCACAGCACGGGGAGGTCGGCAAGATCGCAGCTCATGGGCTTTCGCTCTACTCTCAAATGCTTCAGACCCAATCAGCCACGTCGAAATTCGTACAGGCGCTAAGCCTAATTGAGTTCCTAGCATGCCCTGACGGCTACATGAAATTTCAGGACATCAAAAAAGTGGTTTCAAAGTATGTGGCTAACTGCCCTGGGGAGCACGAACGGTTGATGGAAAGATTTCGAGAACTGACTGGAAAGAAGGATGAGATCACTAAGCAAGAGATCGGACTCCGAACCAGTATCGTTCACATGGGGGCACGGCTTGAGCAACTAGTAAAAAGCCGAAGTGAACGAGAGGATCTTTTCAGAGAGCTTGACGGTTACATTCGCGCGATTATGGATCACATGATAGATCACGACCACATGCCAAGATCTGAGTATAAAAAGCTTATAAGCAGTATGTAGATCAGACCTGCCAGGGGCGCAGTCAACAGATCCGCCTGCCAAATTCCGGGGCTCACAGCCCCTCCAACGACCTTCTTATGAACATGAAGCCATGAACATCCGTGTTTCTAGCTAAGGCTAGTGCCTGTCTGGAGCTGGTGTTAGGACGTTCATGAACAATATACATCGCCCATAAGTTAAATTAGCAATATGGACTGGCTATTGATTAGCCGTATGTATCTCTTTTCTTCGCACCCAATTTGGCGCTGCATTGCAAGGCGACGCCGTGGCCGGCAACGGCACTACCACATCGTAATTCGCCGTCCCAATCGGGCCCCGTCGGCCCTGTTCAATAGCCAGTGTGCCCCGCGTTCCCAATCAAATCTTGCCGAACACTCGAAGCGGCTGATACTTCCACGCGTGTTCCTGCACACCGTCTGGGCAGCCTTGCCCTCGAGTGCTCCGCTTGAGCCGATTATCTGGCGGCAGACAGCTTGTCGACTGGGCCAGCACGTAACTTTTGCGCTTGGATATACGCTTCCTTAGATGGAGACAGGTGCCCGCGGCACAGCGAAACCAAAGCCTCTACGTCGCCACCTCGCAGTGCATTTATCAATTCCCAATGGTCTTGGCGTGAACGTTCGAGCTGGGACGGCATGGCGATGGTTGACGAGCGCATCGAATGGGCTCGCTGGGCATGGTTGCTGATGGCCTCGACGAGTACCGGGTTCTTCGCCAGGCTGAACAGCTCGCGGTGAAAGCGCACGTTCAGGCGAAAGAGCTGGCGCAGATCGCTACGTTCCACCGCATCATCATGGGCGTGTTGGATCGACAGCAGAGTCTGCAAGCGCTCTTCAGGGACCGGAAGCTGAATGAGGCGGACACAATAGGTTTCGAGCAGCTCGCGAACCTCGTAGAGATGCTCGACCTCTTCGATCGTATAGGCCTTTACCAACGCGCCAATATTGCGTTTGCGTTCGACAAGCCCCATTTGCTCAAGCTCCGCAAGAGCGTTCCGTACCGCATGGCGCTTGAGTCCGAAGCGCGCCATCAGATCGTCTTCGACCAGGCGCTCGCGCGGGTGCAGCGTACCGAGCACAATTTCTTCTTCCAGCGTCTCGATTACTGACTGCGGACTGTTAGCCGCATCTGAAACCGGCGTTATCTGCGATTCATCCAAGGGCGTTTCCAGGTGCTATCGAACTTATCAGCAGGACTATAGAGGGATTCTGGTACTGCCTCAACGGGACGCGCCGCATGGGTTGCCACGATATTCATATCATGGCTAAATGCGTTCATCAGATTATTGATAATAATATCGACAAAGGTGAAATCCGATGGTGGACAAGAAAACAGACGACGCCGTGGTCGTACCGACGGGCCTGCGCAAGGGGCTTACGAATTATGGGGATACCGGCTTCTCGCTCTTTTTGCGTAAGGCGTTCATCAAGGGCGCCGGCTATACGGACGACGCGCTGGACCGCACCATCGTCGGCATCATAAACACCGGTAGCGGTTACAACCCCTGTCACGGCAATGCACCGCAACTGATCGAGGCGGTTAAGCGCGGCGTGATGCTGGCCGGCGGACTCGCAATCGACTTCCCCACCATTTCCATCGGTGAAAGCTTTTCCACGCCGACCAGCATGTACTTGCGCAACCTGATGTCGATGGACACGGAAGAAATGATCCGTGCACAGCCCATGGACGCCGTGGTGCTCATTGGTGGATGCGACAAAACCGTACCCGCACAGCTGATGGGCGCCGCCTCGGCAAACATCCCCACCGTGCAACTGATCACCGGCTCCATGCTGACGGGCGGCCATCGTGGGGTACGCGTCGGTGCCTGTACCGATTGTCGACGTTACTGGGGACAGTACCGTGGCGAGGAGATCGACGAGGCTGAAATCGTCGAGGTCAATTCGAAGCTGGTTGCCAGCGTTGGAACTTGCTCGGTAATGGGGACCGCCAGCACCATGGCCTGTATCAGTGAGGCGCTGGGTATCGTGTTGCCCGGCGGAGCGACGCCACCGGCCGTTACCTCCGATCGCATGCGCATTGCCGAACTCACCGGCAAGCAGGCCGTCGAAATGGCCTGCAGCCAACTCACGCCCGACAAGATCCTCACGCCCAAGGCTTTCGAGAACGCCCTGCGCGTGCTGCTGGCCATCGGTGGCTCCACCAATGGCATCGTGCACCTGACCGCCATTGCCGGACGCATGGGCTATGACATCGACCTGGAGGCCTTCGATCGTATGAGCCGGGACACTCCGGTACTAGTCGACCTCAAACCGTCCGGCCAGCATTACATGGAAGACCTTCATCGCGCAGGCGGGCTGCAGACGGTGCTGCGCGAACTGCGTCCGTTGCTCCATCTCGACGCGCTCACCGTTACCGGTCGCACGTTAGGCGAAGAGCTCGATCAAGTGCCGGTCTTCAAGCAGGACGTGGTGCGCAGCGTGAAGGACCCGATCTATCCGGTCGGTGGCATCGCGTTTTTGCGCGGCAGCCTTGCGCCCGAAGGCGCCATCATCAAGCAGTCCGCCGCCGACGCGACGCTGATGGAGCACGAAGGCCGTGCAGTCGTGTTCGAAAACTCGGAGGATCTAGCCCGGCGCCTGGATGATCCCGACCTCGACGTAAACGCCGACGATGTGCTGGTACTCAAGAATATCGGCCCAATTGGCGCACCCGGCATGCCTGAAGCTGGCTACCTGCCCATTCCGAAAAAACTCGCGCGCGCTGGCGTCAAGGACATGGTGCGGATATCCGACGGTCGCATGAGTGGCACCGCTGCCGGAACCATCGTGCTGCATGTGACGCCGGAGGCTGCATTGGGCGGACCGCTGGCTCTGGTGCAGAGTGGCGATCGGATTCGCTTGAGCGTCTCCAAGCGCAGCATCGACTTGCTGGTAGCCGAGGATGAACTCGAGCGTCGGCGCGCAGCCCTTGTGCTGCCCAAACCCCAGAACGCCGAGCGCGGCTACCGCAAGCTCTTCTTCGAACAGATCACCCAGGCCGACAAAGGCTGCGATTTCGACTTCCTGCGTCCACCGACCATGCACGGTCGGGTCCCCAGTGGTTCCAGCGACTGATTTCACTCAGCGCTTGCGCATGCGCCGGATGACCGGCGCGCTTTTACGCTCCTCACAATAACAATCGGAGTCCGAATGGAAAGTAATGCCCTGATACTGACGGTCACAGCGACGTCGATCGTCGCCCTGCTCTTTCTGATCGTCAAACTTAAATTCCAACCCTTCCTTGCGCTGATTCTGGTCAGTCTCGGCGCGGGACTCGCCATTGGCATGGCGCCGCAAGACCTCCTCGCTTTCATCGTCAAGTCGATGGGCGGCACGCTGGGCTTCGTCGCGTTGATTATCGGACTCGGATCGATGTTCGGCGAGATGCTGCGCGTCTCGGGCGGCTCGGAGCGCTTAGCGCTGACCCTGATCGACAAATGCGGGGATCGCAGCGTTCCCTGGGCGTTGGGACTGGTCGGATTCCTCGTCTCCATCGCCGTGTTCATCGATGTGGCCATCGTCATCCTGGTGCCCCTGATCTACGGCATCGCACGCCGTACCGGCAAGTCCCTGCTCTATTACGGCATCCCGCTGTGCGCAGGGCTGAGCGTGACCCACACTTTTCTGCCGCCAACCCCCGGCCCGATCGCGACCGCCAGCATTCTGGGCGCCGACCTCGGTTGGGTCATCATCTGGGGCGTGATCGCCGGATTGCCAGCGATGGCCGTCGCGGGTCCCATGTTCGGCAAGTTCATTTCGAGCCGTATCTTCGTTCCGGTGCCTGAATACATGGTGACCGGGGAGAGCAAGTTCGATGACCCGAGCAAATTGCCGGCATTCAAAGGCGTGGTCCTCACCCTTCTGCTGCCGCTGGTGCTGATCCTCGGAAACACCTCGGCCGAGATGCTGCTGTCCGAAGGAAATCCGCTACGTGACATCTTGATGTTTATCGGCAACCCGATCATCGCCCTGCTGCTGACGACGCTGCTGACCTTTTGGATATTCGGACATAATCGCGGCTTTACGGCGGACCAGTTGCAGAAGATCGCTACCAAGGCGCTGGAGCCAGCCGGGATCATCATCCTGATCACCGGAGCGGGTGGTGTGTTCGGCAAGGTGCTGGTCGAATCAGGCGTCGGCAAGATCCTCGCCGATGCGATGCAGGACATGAACATGCCGCTCGTGCTGTTCGGCTTTGCAACGGCGGCGATCATGCGGATTTCCCAAGGGTCGGGTACCGTAGCGATGATCACCGGCGCAAGCCTGACGGCACCGGTGGCTCAGTTGCTTGGCGCAAGCCCGCAAATGTTGGCGCTGTGCACCATCGCCATTGCCTGTGGTGGTGCCGCCTTCTCGCACGTCAATGATTCAGGCTTCTGGATGGCCAACCGGTACTTCGGCATGAGCGTCTCCGACACGCTGAAATCCTGGACGGTGATGAAAACGATCGTCGGCCTGACCGGTCTCGCTATCTGCCTGCTGATCAGCCTGTTCATAACCTGACCCGCATCGGGCCTGGTCAACGGACCACAGGGAGCCCCGCCGCATGCGGGGCTTTCTTTTTTCGCGGCTCCGGAGGCTCGACGCACAAGCCCCTCCCCTGACTATCGGTGCTGCAGCACCACACTACGGATATCGTCGGCCAGCTGGCGTACCCGCTCTTCGCTGGTGTCCCAAGAGCACATGAAGCGTGCGCCGCCGACACCGATGAATGTGTAGAACATCCAGCCGCGGTTCCTCAACGCTTCTAGCGCCAACGGCGGAATGCTCACGAAGACACCATTTGCTTCGACGGGAAACATCAGCTCTACGCCCGGCACGTCGCTGATCAGTTTTGCGAGCAATTGGGCGCAGTGATTTGCGTGCTCGCCATATTTGATCCAGGCGTTGCTCTCCAATAATCCAACCCATGGTGCGGACAGAAAGCGCATCTTGGATGCCAGCTGACCAGCTTGCTTGCAACGGTATTCGAAGTCTTCGGCCAGTTCCCGGTTGAAAAACAGGATCGCTTCGCCCACGGCCATGCCGTTTTTGGTACCACCGAAACAAAGCACGTCCACGCCCGATTTCCAGCTCAGCTCGGCGGGCGTCAGGCCGAGAAATGCACAGGCATTGGAAAAGCGCGCGCCATCCATATGCAGATGCAGCCCAAGCTCCTTACAGGTATCGCTGATCGCACGGAGTTCGTCGGGCCGGTAGACGGTACCGATTTCAGTGGCTTGCGTAATGCTGACGACACGCGGCTTGGGGTAATGGATGTCCTTGCGCTTGAGCGCGACTTCGCGAATCGCCGCCGGGGTCAGCTTGCCCTCCTCGGTCCGCGCCACCAGCAATTTGGAGCCGTTGGAGAAGAATTCCGGCGCGCCGCATTCATCGGTTTCGATATGCGCGATATCTCCGCAGATGACGCTGTGATAGCTCTGGCACAAGGAAGACAGCGCCAGGGAGTTGGCCGCCGTGCCATTGAATGCGAAGAACACTTCGCAATCGGTTTCGAACAACTGGCGGAAATGGTCAGCGGCGCGCGCAGTCCACTGGTCATCACCGTAGGCCCGGTCGTGCCCCTGATTCGCTCTGGCCATGGCATCCCAGGCCTCAGGGCAGATGCCTGAATAATTGTCGCTGGCGAATTGCTGATTAGCGGTGGTCATTTAAGCCTCTTTTGGTTGCTGCCTCAGCGAGTGATCGGCAAGAAGATAACGGTGTAAAGCCCCAAAACCCCAAGCATGAAAACCGAAGCGCCCAGCCACAGGATCGAGGACGCATCGGCATGGATGCGTCCACTCTTCAGTCCGCTGGCGCTACGTGTATAGCGGCGTTGCTGCGTGGCCCAGATGTATAGCGCCGTGATCAGCGAAACCGCTAACAGCATGCCGACGAAGGCCCCGTGATAGGGCATCCAGCGCAGGAAAAGCGCGCTGACGGCGATCATGGTGAGCAAGGTCCGCCCCCATGCCAACGATGTACGTTCCGGCTGCAGGCCTGGGTCTTCGTGCAGCGGCGGACGTGGCGGTTTGGGTTTCAGGCTTCGACGAACGGATATGTGCATGGTCAACCACGAAGCGCGATGAAACTGATCAGGATCAACGTGACGAGCGTGCCGCCGATCGACAGGATCGGAATCAGCAGCGGAAACGGCAGCGGCCTGTTGTGGCGCATGGCACGCTCGATGTTCAGCCAGCGGATACAAGCCGTCGAGCTGATGAACATGGCCAGCAACAGCAGTGAAATCGACAGGAGCTTGCGTAGCTCCAGCGCAAATATGCTGCCGGCAAAGGCTTCGACTGCTACGCCGCCAGCCAGTAGCGCCAGCGAGGTGCGGATCCAGGCAAGAAAGGTTCGCTCGTTGGCCAGGGTGAACCGGGGGTCGGGCTCCCTTCCGCCGGATAGTAACCGGTGACTCCAGCGACTTCGTTCCATCAAGTGATGCGTCTCCGATGGGGGTTGGACCAGACTCATTCAAACAGAAACGTTACCGCCCTGCAGGTTCATTTGTGGCGATTTCACCGATGCGTCGGCACAGCGAAGGCGCGAGCTCTCATGCTACTGTGCGCCATCGAAAACCGCCCTGGAGAGACTCATGCTGCTTCGTCTGGTCACCGCTTTCGTTCTCGGCACCGCCACCCTGACGGCCATGGCAAACGACCCTGCTCACGCCCATCATGCAATGGCCGGCGCGCCTGCCGTTACGCAAGCATGGTCCCGCGCCATGCCGCCGAGCGCGCCAACCGGCGCCGTGTATTTCACGTTGCGTAATCCGGCCGATAAGCCGGATCGGCTGATCGGCGTGCAGACCCCCCGCGCGGAGAAAGCCGAACTGCATACTCATTTCCATGAAGGCGAGGTCATGCGTATGGAACGAATCGACGCGGTAGACCTACCTGCCGGTGGCGAAGTTGAGTTCAAGCCGGGCGGCAATCACGTCATGTTGTTCAAGCTGAGCGAACCGCTGGTAGCCGGCGAGGAGTTTCCTCTCACGCTGATATTCGAAAACGCTGGAGAGGTGGCCGTCGAGGTTAGCATTCAGCACCAGGCCCCGGAGTCGAGCAACGGGCATATGCATCACTAAAGCCTCGGCGAGTCGGCGCGGCGGGTTTCGGTCCTGCCGCGTCCGTCGATAGAGTCACCCTCCTCTTTATCCGTTAGAAATCGGCTGCAGTTGATTTGCTGCGCAATCCAACCATGCGGACGACGCAGCATCCCGATCAGAAACCCGTTGGCGTGCGCATGGTGACGAACTCTTCGGCTGCCGTCGGGTGGATGCCGACGGTATCGTCGAAGATGCGCTTGGTCGCGCCCGCCTTCAGTGCCACAGCCATGCCTTGCATGATTTCGCCCGCGTCCGGCCCGGCCATGTGGCAGCCCAGTACCTTGTCGGTGTCGGCATCGACCACCAGCTTCATCAAGCTGCGCTCGAGGCTGCCGGTCATGGTCAGTTTCATCGGCCGGAAGCGACTCTCGAACAACGTCACCTTGTGGCCTTGCTCGCGGGCTTCTTCTTCGGTCAGCCCAACGGTCGCCATGTTCGGCAGGCTGAATACCGCCGTGGCGATGGTGTTGTAGTCGACCGGCCGGTATTCATCGGGCTTGAACAGTTGACGCGCCACCGCCATGCCTTCGGCAAGCGCGACGGGCGTCAGTTGGATTCGCCCGATCACGTCACCGATCGCCAGGATTGAGGGCGCTGAGGTCCTGAACTGCTCGTCAACCGCGATGAAACCCCGATCATCGAGCGCGACGTCGACGTTCTCCAATCCCAGTCCTTCGAGCATCGGCCGCCGCCCCGTGGCGTACAGGATGCAGTCCGCTTCAAGGGTACGCCCATCTTTCAGCGTGGCGAGCAGGCTGCCATCAGTCTGTTTGTCAATGCGCGCGATGTCGGCGTTGAACTGTAGGTCGATGTCCTTCTTGATCATCTCGTCCTTCAGGTGATCACGCAGCGAGCCATCGAAACCACGCAGGAACAGCTCGCCCCGGTACAGCAACTTGGTATCGGCGCCACAGCCATGGAAGATCGAGGCGAACTCGACGGCAATGTAGCCGCCCCCAACCACCAGCACGCGGCGCGGCAGTTCGTCGAGGTAGAAGGCTTCGTTGGAGGTGATGGCGTGCTCGCGGCCTGGAATCTCCGGCACGAAGGGCCAGCCGCCAGTCGCGACGAGGATATGTTCGGCGCGGTAGTGCCGGCCTTCGACTTCAACCGTATGGGCGTCAATCAGGCGTGCGTGCGCTTGCAGCAAGGTGACGCCACTGTCGGTCAGCAGGTTCTTGTAGATGCCATTGAGTCGCTGGATTTCACGGTCCTTGTTGGCGATCAGGGTTTTCCAGTCGAAGGTCGCACCATCGATCGTCCAGCCATAGCCTTGGGCCTGGCCGATGTCTTCGGCATAGTGGGCTCCGTAGACCAGCAGTTTCTTCGGTACGCAGCCGACGTTTACGCAGGTGCCGCCCAGATAACGGCTCTCGGCGACCGCGACGCGGGCACCGTAGCTGGCAGCGAAACGTGCCGCGCGGACGCCGCCGGACCCTGCGCCGATGACGAAAAGATCGAAGTCGTAAGCCATGAACTGTTGTCTCCCTTGTAGAACGGACAGCATAACCCAGGCTGTTGGCCTGATTCACCGGAGGTCTGCCGCATGCGCCCTACCCTGACCCATCTCGCACTGCATGTTCCCGATCTGGATGCCTGCATCGCGTTCTATGCGCAGTTCTGCGGTATGCACGTGTTCCACGAACGCGCCGGAAAAGGGTCGCGCATCGTTTGGATGGCTGAGCCTGGAAAAGAGCGCGAATTCATCTTCGTGATCATGCCGGGAGGCCAGAACCGTAAGCTGGCTGAAGATGATTACAGCCATTTCGGCTTCGCGCTGGCGAGTCGCGCAGACGTCGATACGATTGCGGAGCGCGCCAGACAGGCCGGATGCCTGATCTGGGAGCCGCGTGACGAGCCCTATCCGGTCGGTTATTACTGCGGTGTTCGTGATCCGGCTGGCAACTATGTCGAATTCAGCTATGGCCAGCCATTGGGTCCGGGCGCCGAGGATATGCCGGCGCCGTGAAACACAAAGGCCACCCGAAGGTGGCCTTGTTGCATGGCGTAGGTCAGAACGCCTTGCCGGTGAGGTAGAAGTTCTCGTAGCAGAAGTTGGTCGCCGCGATATAACCCTCGGCACTACCGCAATCAAAACGCTGACCCTTGAACTTGTATGCCAGCACGCAGCCATCCTGAGCCTGACGCATCAGGGCGTCGGTGATCTGGATTTCGCCGCCCTTGCCCGGCTCGGTCTGCTCGATCAGGTTGAAGATGTCCGGGGTCAGGATGTAACGGCCGATGATCGCCAGGTTGGACGGCGCGTCTTCCGGCTTGGGTTTCTCGACCATGTGGCTAACACGGAAGATGTCGTCGCGGATCATCTCGCCGGCGATGACGCCATATTTGCTGGTTTCTTCCGGCGGCACTTCCTGGATGGCAACGATCGAGCAGCGGAACTGGTTGTACAGCTTGACCATCTGCGCCAACACCGGATCGCCATCGAGGTTGATGCACAGGTCGTCCGCGAGGACCACTGCGAAGGGCTCGTCGCCGATGAGCGGACGGCCGCTGAGAATGGCGTGGCCAAGCCCCTTCATTTCCACCTGACGGGTGTATGAAAAGCTGCATTCGTCGATCAGTTTACGAATGCCGACCAGGTATTTTTCCTTGTCGGTGTTGCGGATCTGGTGCTCCAGCTCGTAGCTGATGTCGAAGTGGTCTTCCAGGGAACGTTTGCCACGGCCGGTAACGATCGCGATCTGGCTGAGCCCGGCTGCCAGTGCCTCTTCTACCCCGTACTGAATCAGGGGTTTGTTCACTACCGGCAACATCTCCTTGGGCATGGCCTTGGTCGCAGGAAGGAAGCGCGTGCCATATCCGGCCGCAGGAAAAAGGCATTTCTTGATCATGTGAGTCCTTGAGAAGATTGTTCCGGTTGATGCACTGCGCCTGGATCGGTCAACAGCCATACCCTGCACGTCCTGCCGCCAGCGGCTGACTAGAGGCTACGACCACCGAAACGGCGAGGGGTTCGCACATTTTCTGAGCCAATTCGAGGCCACGTTGGCAATCAAGCGACCGGCGGTTATTGACCTACGCACCGACATAGCTTGATCGGTGCTGAGCCGCTTGCCAAGTGGGCGTGCGAGATCGGCATGAGCGGACCCTCGCGTCCGAGTTGTTGCACAGCGTGATGACATCGATGCGACGCTGGCAGAGAAAAATCGACCGCAACATCACAATGTTGAAGCCGGACTTCAGCCCCGCTTGTGCCGCCTTCTTGATCTGGGACAGCCGACTCGTGAACTAGAATCGGGATAATCGTCGCCATGAAGTCGCGGGCCGTCGACAGCGACCCGTCCGACCACTCCCCTATCAACCGCAAGGTGAGAGCAGACATGGACCAAACGCCGAGCTTTAACCGCGCCCTGGTCGAGAAGTATGACCGTCCGGGGCCTCGCTATACCTCCTACCCCACCGCGCCGCAGTTCCATCAGGCTTTCGCCATGGACGACTACCGCAGCGCCGCGACGGAAACCAACGAGGCCGTGACGCCCAAGCCGCTGTCGGTGTATATCCATATTCCGTTCTGCAAGAGCCTTTGCTACTACTGCGCCTGCAACAAGATCATCACTCACAAGACCGATCGGGCCGTCGAGTACCTGGACTACCTCAAGCGTGAAATAAAGATGCAGGCCGCGCTGTTCGATCGCTCGCGCAAGTTGACCCAGTTGCATCTGGGCGGTGGCACGCCGACCTACCTCACCAGCGAACAGCTGGCGGACCTGATGGCCGCGCTGCACGATGCTTTCAACATGGACGACAGCGACGATCACGAGTTTTCGCTGGAAGTCGATCCGCGCACCGTCACCCCAGCGCAGATTCATCAACTGCGCGCGCTGGGCTTCAACCGCCTGAGCTTCGGCGTGCAGGACTTCGACGAGCAGGTGCAGATCGCCGTCAACCGTATCCAGACCGAAGAGCAGACCCGCGAGTTGGTCCAGGCTGCCCGAGACGCGAACTTCAAATCGATCAGCGTTGACCTGATCTACGGTCTGCCATTGCAGACGGTGGACAGCTTCAACACCACGCTGAACAAGATCATCGACATCCGCCCCGACCGGATCGCCGCTTACAGCTACGCGCATTTGCCTGACCTGGTTCGCGCGCAGAAGCTGATTCGCCCTGGAGATATGCCGCCGCCGGAACGCAAGCTGGAGTTGCTGGAACTGACCATTAAGCGTCTGACCGATGCCGGGTACGTCTACATCGGTATGGATCACTTCTCCCTGCCAGACGACGAGCTGACCCTCGCCCGTGCCAACGGCACGCTGCAGCGCAACTTCCAGGGCTACTCGACCCATGCCGATTGCGATCTGATTGGCCTCGGCATTTCCTCCATCGGCAAGGTCGGCGACAGCTACAGCCAGAACGTGAAAGAACTGTCGCAGTACTACGCGCGTTTGAACGAAGGGATACTGCCGGTGCACCGCGGCTACAAACTGAGCGAGGACGATCGCCTGCGCCGCGACGTGATCATCTCGTTGATGTGCCACGGCCGCATCGACTTCGCCGAGATGGAGAAGCGCTACGGCATCGTCTTCCGCGATTATTTCACCGACTCGCTGGTCAAGCTCGATGAGCATGTCGCCGACGGCCTGGTCGAAATCCGTGACGACGCCGTGGTGCTGTTGCCTCAGGGCCATCTAATGATGCGAAATGTGGCCATGGCCTTCGATGCCTACCTGGGCGGTGAACAGCGGGGACGCTTCTCGCGTACCGTCTGACGCTTGGCTCCCGCCTCCTGCATCAAACACAGGAGGCGCACCTTCGCAATACCCCCGCGCTATCCATGCACGCCATGATCGAACCACTGATCGTCCCGGCGTTGCCAAACCCAATGACAACTGTATAAATACCCAGCTCGACGGGCGATGTTGCCCGCGCCTACCGAACCGGACGTTCGATGCGCCAGGCCCTGGAAAACCCCTTCTATTACCTCGACAATTTCTGCCAGGTACTCGCCTGGGTCGGCGAGCGCCACGGTGATTTGCTGGACGACGACGAACGCGCGTTCCTTGATCGCTTCCCACAGATTCCTCAAGCCTCGCAGGCCCTACTGGTGCGCATGGTGATGCGTAAAGGCACGCTGTTTCGCGCCAGCAAATTGCGCTACGAGGAGATCGGTTGTCCGTTGCAGGCTTCGGCTATGCTGATCGAGCACGGCTGGATCGAGGCTAACCCGGTGCTGGATCTCGTCCAGCTGTTCGGCCTGCTGAAGAAAGATGAATTGCTGCGCGTGTTCGGCGGCGCCGCCAACGGCCAGCGCAAGGGCGATCTGCTCCAGACCTTGCTGGCTGAACATGAGCAGGCAAAATCCTTCGCCAGCTGGTGCGAAATGCTCGGTGAAGCGGCGTTCGGCCTGACCATCGGCGACCTGTGCGACCGGCTGCGGCTGATGTTCTTCGGCAATATTCATCAGGACTGGTCCGAATTCGTGCTTGCCGATCTGGGCATCTTCCGTTACGAGCAGGTCGCCTTCTCCCCGGCTTCCCGTGCCTTCCACGCGCGCTCCGAGGTGGATGCCTACTTGCATCTGCATCGCTGCCGCGAACGTTTCGATGCTGGTGAGGCGGTCGAAACCGTGCTGCTGGATATCCCGGCGACGCCATACGCCAACGACTGGCTGGAAAACCGCCGCGGCAAGCTGCTGCTGAGCCTGGCCCGACAATGCGAGCGCAACGGTGATCTGTCCCTGGCGTTGCAGCTGCACGCCGCCAACCGCTACCCAGGTGCACGCGAGCGCGCAATCCGCGTACTGGAGCGTTGTGACCAGCCGCAAGCCGCGTTGCAACTGGCTCTGGTCGCCCAGGCCGCGCCTGAAAGCGAGCACGAAGCCCAGCAGCTGCAACGCATCCTGCCGCGTCTGCGGCGCACCCTGGGTAAACCCGCCGCGCGCCGCGCCAGCATTGCCCAGCCGGAACGAATCAACCTGATCTTGCCCAGGCCGAACGGAATGAGTGTCGAGCACGCGGTGCGCGAACACCTGACACGCGACGATGCGCCCGTCTACTACGTGGAAAACGCGCTGATCAATTCGCTGTTGGGCCTGCTCTGCTGGGAAGCGATTTTCGCGCCCTTGCCTGGGGCATTCTTTCACCCCTTTCACGCCGGGCCGGCAGACCTCGCGCGGCCCGACTTTCATACCCGTCGCGCCGATCTGTTCAGCGAATGCCTGAGCAAGCTCGGCACGGACGAATACCGCGACTGCATACGCCGGATGTATCAGCAGAAGTTCGGCCTGCAGTCGCAATTCGTCAGCTGGGGGCTGTTCGACGACACGCTGCTGGACGTGGCGCTCGACTGCATCCCGGCCGAGCATCTGCGCGCCTTTTTCCAGCGCATCCTGCAGGACGTGCCCAGCCACCGCAGCGGGCTACCGGATCTCGTTCAGTTTTGGCCCGGCGAACGGCGCTACCGGCTGATAGAAGTAAAAGGCCCCGGCGACCGCCTGCAGGACAACCAGAAACGCTGGATCGATTTTGCGTTGCGTCACGCCGTGCCGATTGCCGTCTGCTATGTGCAATGGGCCGAGGGCGACCGTTGAGCTATCGAGTCGCGGTCCGCGCGTTGTGTGAATTTACCGCCAAGACGGGTGATCTGGACCTTCGTTTCACGCCCTCTCCCACCGCGCTGGAAGGGATCGCCGGGCATGCCACGGTGACCGCTCGCCGAGCAGAGGGATACGAGCGCGAAGTGGCGTTGGAGGGGACATACGTGGATTTGCTGGTTCGTGGTCGCGCCGATGGTTACGACCCGGCGAAGAATCAGCTCGAGGAAATCAAGACCTACCGCGGCGACCTCTCGCGCCAGCCCGCCAACCATCGCCAGTTGCATTGGGCGCAGGCCAAGATCTACGGCTGGCTGTTGTGTGCGTCACGGGAGTTGATCTCGCTGAATGTAGCGCTGGTGTACTTCGATGTGGTGAGCCAGAAGGAAACGCTGCTGGTCGAAACCTACAGCGCGACGCAGCTGCAGGCGTTTTTCGAAACCCAGTGTCAGCGTTTCATCGCTTGGGCCGAGCAGGAACTGGCTCATCGACGTGAACGGGACCAGGCACTGGCCGAACTGAAGTTCCCCTATGTCGAGTTCCGCCATGGTCAGCGGCAACTGGCCGAAGCAGTGTACAAGGCGGCCTGCACCGGCACGCATCTCATGGCGCAGGCGCCGACGGGCATCGGCAAGACGCTCGCCACGCTGTTTCCGCAGCTAAAGGCGTTCCCCGGTCAGCAGTTGGACAAGCTGTTCTTTCTTGCGGCCAAGACTTCTGGACGGCAATTGGCGCTGGATGCGCTGAACAGCCTGACGACCGACGCGGGGCCCTTGCGGATATTGGAACTGACTGCGCGCGACAAGGCCTGCGAGCACCCGGACAAGGCTTGTCACGGCGAGTCCTGCCCGCTTGCTCGTGGATTCTATGATCGCCTCCCGGCGGCGCGTGCCGAGGCGATGACGTATCCGATGCTCGACCAGAAAGCATTGCGCGAGACAGCGCTGCGCCATCAGATATGTCCTTATTACCTCAGCCAGGAATTGGCCCGATGGGCCGATGTGGTGGTGGGCGATTACAACTATTACTTCGACATGAGCGCCCTGCTCCACAGCCTGACGCTGGTCAATCAATGGCACATCAGCGTGCTGGTGGACGAGGCTCACAATCTGTTGGAACGCGGCCGGAGTATGTACACCGCAGAGCTGGATATCAGGCACTTCAAGGGTTTACGAAAAACAGCTCCCGCACCGCTGAAGAAGCCGATCGAGCGAATCCTACGCAGCTGGGGCGACGTGCACCGTCCGCAAATCGATACTTATGAGGTGCAGCCGGAACTGCCGCAAAAACTCATCGGCGCGCTGCAACAGGCTATCAGTGCGATCACCGATTACCTCGGCGAACAACCGGCTGGCATCGATCCCGCCTTGCAGAGTGCGTATTTCGACGCGATGCACTTCTGTCGCCTGGCCGAGTCGTTCGGGCCACATTCGCTTTTCGACTGCACGCTGCTGCCACAACGCAGCGTTCATGGTGGCCGAAGCTCGATTCTCTGCATCCGCAACCTATTACCGGCGCCTTTTCTCGGCCCGCGTTTTCGAGAGGCACGTTCCTGCGTGCTGTTTTCGGCCACGCTCAACCCGAGGCCGTTCTATTCCGACACCTTGGGGTTGCCGCCGAATCATGTCTGGATCGATGTCGAATCGCCCTTTCGAGCCGAGCAGCTGGAAGTGCGCCTGGCGCGCCATATCTCCACCCGCTATCAGGACCGCGCCGCCTCGCTGCAGGCCATCGTCGATCTGCTCGCGCAGCAGTATCACCAGCGCCCCGGCAACTACCTGGCGTTCTTCAGCAGTTTCGATTACCTGCAACAAGTGACCAGGCTGCTGGCGGCGCAGCATCCGAATCTGCCGTTCTGGGAACAGACGCGCGGCATGCCTGAAACGGCTCGCAGCGCCTTTCTTGGGCGCTTCACCGAGGAGAGTTGCGGCATCGGTTTTGCGGTTCTGGGCGGTGCCTTCGCCGAGGGCATCGATTTGCCTGGGAACAGGTTGATTGGCGCCTTCATCGCGACGCTAGGCCTGCCGCAGGTCAACCCGGTGAATGAGCAGATGAAGGCTCGAATGGATGAACTGTTTGGCGCCGGCTACGACTACACCTACCTCTACCCCGGCTTGCAGAAGGTCGTACAAGCTGCGGGCCGAGTCATCCGTACCACCGACGACCAAGGCGTCGTCCATCTAATTGATGACCGCTTTGCACGTCCAAACGTCAGACAACTTCTGCCCGGTTGGTGGAACGCTATTTCTTGATGTCCTTTAGATTTAGATCCCTTCACGGCGCGTCCAGACCGCAAGGACAGCGCTGCGCCTACCCCTGCAGCTTAATAGCCTCGCTTAGACAAAAGTCTCACGCCTTACATTTCTTTACAGATTGCATTGACAAGCATTCGGCTGTCGCCATAATTCGACATGTCATATGACGACTGATAACAGATATGCGTCAAGACATGCGCCGCCTGCGTGCGGTCGCGCTACACCCCGTCTCGCCTATCGCCGTACGGCTAAGCGGGACGGATACATCAAAAAAGGGAGCACAACAACAATGACCCCACGCAATCCATTGTCCGCCGCCGTTTTCGCGGGCACGCTGTCGCTGGCGCTTGGCATACCCGCTGCTGCTCACGCAGCGGAAGGCTTTGTCGAAGGCAGCAAAGTCACCTTGAACGCACGTAACTTCTACATCAACCGCAACTTCGTCGATCCAGCCTATAACGGTGGTCAGAACAAGGCCGAAGAATGGACGCAGAGCTTCATTCTCAACGTTCAGTCCGGCTATACGCCCGGTCCGATCGGCTTTGGCGTCGATGCGCTGGCCATGCTGTCGGTCAAGCTGGATGGCGGCGGCGGCACTTACGGAACGGCCCTGCTGCCGACGCACGGCACGGGCGATGATCGTCACCCCGCCGATGATTTCGGCCGCATCGCCGTAGCTGCGAAAGCCAAAATCTCGGAAACCGAAATCCGCGTCGGTGAATGGCAGGTAGTCGTACCGGTACTGCGCGCGGATGACGGGCGTTCGCTGCCGCAGACATTCGAGGGCGGCATGATCACTTCCAAGGAGATCAGCAACCTGACGCTGTACGGCGGCCAGATGCGCCAGAACAGCACCCGTGACGACGCCAGCATGGAAGACATGGTCTTCGGCGGCGCGAGTTCGGATCGCTTCAACTTCGCCGGTGGCGAATACGCCTTCACCGACCAGACCAAGGTCGGCCTGTGGCATGCCCGCCTCGAAGACATCTACCAGCAGAGCTACGTCCAGTTGCTGCACACCCAGCCTATCAGTGACAACCTCGCCTTCACGGCAAATCTCGGCTACTTCACCGGCAAGGATGAAGGTAGCGCGCTGGCCGGCGACCTGGACAACAAGACCTATTCCGGTCTGTTCGGCCTGCAAACCGGTGCCCATACCTTCTACGTCGGTTTGCAGAAAGTCAGCGGTGATCAGTGGATGCGCGTCAACGGTACCAGCGGCGCTTCGCTGGCCAACGACAGCTTCAACTCCGCCTACGACGCCGCCGATGAGCGTTCCTGGCAGCTGCGTCATGACTACAACTTCGCAGGTGTTGGCGTTCCTGGGCTAACCCTGATGAACCGCTACATCAGCGGTGACAACATCACAACCGCAAGCGGTGACGAAGGCAAGGAATGGGGCCGCGAGTCCGAACTGGCTTACACCGTGCAAAGTGGTGCGTTCAAGAACCTGAACATCAAGTGGCGTAACTCCAGCATGCGTCGGGACAACTCGTTCAGCAACAACGAGTTCGACGAGAATCGTCTGATCTTCAACTATCCGATTTCGATCCTGTAAGCATCATTCACCACGCTGGACGCAACACTCCTCGCTCCTGTTGCGGAAACTTTGCCCGTCCTTGTGACGGGCTTTTTTCGTCCCGCGAACGAGCATGTGCGGGCGGCTGTGCGAGGCGGAGACAGTGATGGGTTGCACCCATCCTACGAAGCGGTGATGCTTTTTCGCATGAGGCGTGGCGCTGGATGATATGCAGGCGGGATACCCGTCGATAGACGTTGCGGCCGACACAATGCGCAGGCCCGCGCTGAAGAATGGCTGGTCGGGACTCTTCTACGATCCCGCGCGGACCACCCGCTCGATGCTGAGCCGGCAACTGACCCGCATGACATCGCCGGGCTCCAGGGTGCGCATTCCGTTCGCCATCGGATCGCTCATGCCGAGCGCGTTGTTGGCGTGGGACACCGGTTCCACCGCGAAAAAACCCATCTCCGCGGGCGGCGTGAACACCACCAGATGCCTCACCTCACTCGTCATTGTCAGCTCGATACCTTTGCCCGGCCAACCGATCTGCGCCGGCCCATTCCAACCGACGAAGCAGTTGTCCAGGTTCGGGGACTCCAGGCGCCGTGGCTGCCGAAAATCCCACTGGGTCGGCACTTCCTTTAACTCAGCCGGCAAGTTTCGCTCATCGCTCAGCCAAACCGACTGCGCGGAGAATTGCAGGATGCACGCGTCATGACGGGCGAAATACGGGTGCCAGCCGAGGCCGGCGGGCATCGATCGCGTATCGATGTTGCGCAGGCTCAGGCGTAGATCAACGCCCTGCTCGTCCAGACGCAGCTCATGTTCGAGATCGAAGGCGAACGGCCAGTCCAGCGCCGCTTCGCCCTCGGGTCGATGGGTGAAATGCAGGCTCAGGTTGGCGGCGCCCTGTTCAGTCACGCTCCAGGCCCGCTTCCAGGCAACGCCATGAATCGGCAATGGGTGTTCGGCAGACAGGCTGCGCAGTGAATAGCGTTGGCCTTCGTGCTCGAAGGCAGCGTCACCGACCCGGTTGGAAAACGGTGCCAGCACGAAGCAGCCGGTGCGGCGTACGCTGTCGGAGCCGTCCCATGGTCGCAACAGGTCGATATCATCGACGCTCAGCCGTGTGATCGCCCCGCCCAACGCCGGGCAGACCGACAGTCGCAATGCGTCATGTCGCAGTTCGATCTCGGTCAGATCCGCTTGGAAGCCGGGCATTGAGGTGTTTCTCCTTGGCGAGCGCAGGCCCGCGAGAATTGAAATGTAAACGGCGCTCCACGCCAGCGCGCTTGTGGCTTGCGGCATGGCAGCGCCATGAGGACAACTCTAAAGGTGTCGGCCCCGAGCTTTTGGCCAAGCGCCGTGGCGACTAGCATCGCCTCAGTCTGCAGCGTACCGGTGAGTGCGCTCAGACTGCTGTCAGCACCTCTCCACGTTCGAGAAACGCACGTAGATTGGCGAACAACAGCTCCTCCATTGCCAGCCGCGTTTCCGCGGTGGCGCTGCCGATATGCGGCAGCAGGACGACATTGGGTAGCTCGAACAAAGCCGGCGGCACCTTGGGCTCTTCAGCGTAGACGTCGAGCCCCGCGCCGCCCAGCCGTCCTTCGAGCAGCGCCTCGACCAGTGCTGGCTCATCCACGACCGAACCGCGCGACACGTTGATCAGGATGCCGTTCGGGCCAAGCGCGTCCAATACGCTCCGATTGATCAGGTTGCGAGTGCTCGCCCCGCCCGGGCAAGTCAGCACGAGAAAATCGCTCCAGCGCGCCAGCTCGATCAGACTCGGCTCATAACCGTAAGCGCTGCCATCAACCGGTCGACGGTTGTGGTAACGCACCTGCATGTCGAAACCACTCGAGCGCTTGGCTACCGCCTCGCCGATGCGGCCAAGGCCGACGATACCGAGCCGTTTGCCGCTGACACTGGTCGCCAGCGGTAAACCGCCGGAAAGCCATTCGCCCGTGCGGACAAAGCGGTCGGCACGCGACATCTGCCGTGCACAGTCGATGATCAGCCCGAACGCCAGATCCGCCACGCAATCGTTGAGCACGTCCGGCGTGTTGCTCACAGGAATGCCGCGCGCCCGCGCCGCCGCCACGTCGATGGAGTCATAGCCGACACCGAAGCTGATGATCGCGCGCAAGTTGGGCAAGCGTTCGATCAGAGCCGCCGAGCACCCGAAACGCGCGGAAGTCACCACGACCTCGATACGGTGAGCCTGACCATCAAACAACGCATCGGCATCCTGCTCCCAGATGCGCAGCACCTCATGATCCGCAGCTAGGCTGCGGTTGAAACGTTCGGTAAGGGGGCCAAGCTGGAGAATGCAGGTCACGGGACTACCTCGAAAAGAATGGCGATTCGGTTCCAGCGCAGGGTACAGGGATGTGCTATTGGCTCAACCTGACGGGGCAATCAGGTGATGGGTGCTGGGTTGAACAAAGTGATGTCGTTGTGAATTTTGTGTTGCTCGGCCCAGGTCTTCTTCCGGCCGCTGGCGACATCCAGGTAGTAGTGGAACAGCTCCCAGCCCAACTCCTCAATGCTGGAACGCCCTGTGGCGATGCGCCCGGCGTCCACGTCGATCAGGTCTGGCCAGCGCTCGGCCAGTTCGGTGCGGGTCGAGACCTTGACTACCGGAGCCATGGCCAAGCCATAAGGCGTACCACGTCCGGTGGTGAACACGTGCAGGTTCATCCCCGCAGCCAACTGAAGCGTGCCGCAGACGAAATCGCTGGCCGGTGTCGCGCAATAGATCAGGCCCTTGCCGCTGAAGCGTTCGCCTGGGCCGAGTACGTCATTGATGGCGCTGCTGCCGGACTTGACGATGGAGCCCAAGGATTTCTCGACGATATTGGACAGGCCACCCTTCTTGTTGCCAGGCGTGGTGTTGGCGCTGCGATCCGCCGCGCCGCGCTCCAAGTATTGGTCGTACCAGTCCATTTCACGCACCAGCGCTTCGGCCACTTCTGGCGTTTCGGCGCGTGAGGTGAGCATGTAGATGGCGTCGCGCACTTCGGTCACTTCGGAAAACATCACCGTAGCGCCCGCGCGGATCAGAAGATCCGAGGCGTAGCCCAGCGCTGGATTGGCGGTGATACCGGAAAAGGCGTCGCTGCCACCGCATTGCATGCCAAGGATCAGTTCGGATGCTGGAACGGTTTCGCGCTGGCGACGATTCAGCTTTTGCAACCGCGTTTCGGCCAGCGCCATGATCTGTTCGATCATTTCCCCAAAGCCGGTGGTGGACTCTTGCAGGCGGTAGAGCCAGGGCTCGCTGAGATCGACCGAGGCGTCGCCCTCGTGCATCACCTGCTCGGCCTGCAGCTTCTCGCAGCCGAGGCTGATAACCAGGGCTTCGCCGCCAAGATTCGGATTGCGCGCAAGATTGCGCACGGTGCGGATCGGAATGTAGGCGTCCTTGGCGCTGATCGCCACGCCACAACCATAGCTATGCGTCAGCGCGACGACATCGTCGACGTTGGGGTACTTGGGCAGCAGCTCCTTGCGAATGCGCGCGACCGCATGATCGAGCACGCCGGTCACGCATTGCACGGTGGTGGTAATGCCGAGCACGTTGCGCGTGCCGACGGTGCCATCGGCGTTACGGTAGCCTTCGAAGGTGAAGCCTTCGAGCGGCTCGAGCCGCTGCGGTACGGCGTCGGCCATGGGCAGACTGTCGAGCGGCGGCGCTGAGGGCATGCGCAGCTGGGTTTCCTTGACCCATGAACCGCGGGCGATAGGTTCGAGCGCGTAACCGATGATCTGGCCGTAACGACGTACCGGCTGGTCAGGGGCGATGTCAACCAAAGCGACCTTGTGACTCTGCGGCACCGATTCGACCGTGACCAACCCATCTTCGAAGCGAGCTCCTGTCGGTACGCCACCATCGTTGACCACCACGGCCACGTTATCCGCTTCGTTCAGGCGGATATAACGAGGCGAGTCTTGATGCTGAATCAATTGCACGGTTTCGTTCATTTACGTCTCCGGAGCAGGCCGGTTGGAATTGTTGTTCGTATCGGTGAGCTGTGCGTTGGGATTTGGTGGGCTAAAGCCCACCCTACAGATGCCATGAGTGAGCGTGTCAGCCGTAGGGTGGGCTTCAGCCCACCGAAACTCACAAGCCGCCCCACCCTACTGGTCAACGCACCATGCAGGGCCGCTTGTTGTTGAACGTCCAATCCGGGATCAGGAACTGCATGGCGATGGCGTCATCGCGCGCGCCAAGCCCTTTCTCCAGATACAGCTCATGGGCGTTGTGCAGCGCATCCTGATCCAGCTCTACACCAAGACCCGCCTTGGCCGGCACGGCGACCTTGCCGCCAACGATCTGCAACGGTTCACGGGTCAGATATTGGCCGTCCTGCCAGATCCAATGGGTGTCGATCGCGGTGATCTTGCCCGGCGCCGCCGCGGCCACGTGGGTGAACATCGCCAGCGAAATGTCGAAATGATTGTTGGAATGCGAGCCCCAGGTCAGGCCCCAGTCATGGCACATCTGCGCAACGCGCACCGAACCGCTCATGGTCCAGAAATGCGGATCGGCCAGCGGAATATCCACCGACTGCAGTTGAACGGTATGGCCCATCTGCCGCCAATCGGTGGCGATCATATTGGTTGCAGTCGGCAGGCCAGTGGCGCGGCGGAATTCGGCCATGACTTCACGACCGGAGTACCCGTTCTCGGCACCGCACGGGTCTTCGGCATAGGCCAGGACACCGTGCAGGTCTCTGCACAGCTCGATGGCTTCGGCCAGTGACCAGGCCCCGTTGGGGTCCAGAGTGATGCGTGCATCGGGGAAACGCTCGGCCAGCGCGCGGATCGCCTTGACCTCTTCGCGGCCCGGCAACACGCCACCCTTGAGTTTGAAATCCTTGAAGCCGTAACGCTCGTAGGCCGCTTCGGCCTGGCGAACGACCGTCTCGGGGGTCAGCGCTTCTTCATTGCGTACGCGAAACCAGGCATCGCTGGCATCCGACTCGTCTCGGTAACCGAGGTCAGTCTTGTTGCGATCGGCAATGAAGAACAGATAGCCGAGCATCTCGACTTCGTCGCGCTGCTGGCCGTCTCCGAGTAGGGCCGCAACCGGCACGCCGAGGTGTTGGCCGAGCAAATCGAGCAGTGCCGACTCCAGCGCAGTGATGGCATGGATGGCGATACGCAGATCGAAGGTCTGCAGGCCGCGACCGCCAACATCGCGGTCGGCAAAAGCCTTGCGCGCCTGATTCAGAAGAGCGTTGTAATTGCCGACCGACTGACCGACAAGGATGGAGCGTGCATCTTCCAGGGTCTGGCGAATCGCCTCGCCACCGGGGACTTCACCGACTCCGGTATTGCCGGCGCTGTCTTTGAGAATGAGGATGTTGCGGGTGAAATACGGACCATGTGCGCCGCTCAGATTGAGCAGCATGCTGTCCTGACCGGCGACCGGAACCACCTGAAGTTCGGTGACGACCGGAGCGCCTCGATTCGCAGAATTGTTCATACGCTTCTCTCTATTGTTCTTATGGTCCGCTGCGCGAAAACGAATCTGCCGCCATGGATTGCAACTCGCCGAGTTGCTCGAGCGACTCGGCGAGTTGCGTCACATGAAGCGGCACGGCTGATCAGCCGATGTAAGTGGTCTTCACCGTCGTGTAGAACTCCTGGGCATAACGCCCTTGCTCACGCGGGCCGTAGGACGAGCCTTTGCGGCCACCGAACGGCACGTGGTAATCCACGCCGGCGGTCGGCAGGTTGACCATCACCATCCCCGCCTGGGAATGACGCTTGAAGTGATTGGCGTACTTCAGCGAGGTCGTGCAGATGCCGGCGGACAGCCCGAACTCGGTGTCGTTGGCCATCGCCAGGGCTTCGTCGTAATCCTTCACGCGGACCACGTTGGCCACCGGTCCGAAGATTTCTTCACGGCTGATGCGCATGTCGGCGGTGCTGTCGACGAACAGTGTCGGCGCGAGGAAGTAACCGTCGGTGCCGCACTTGACGCGCTCACCGCCACAGGCCAGGCGCGCGCCCTCTTCCTTGCCGATTTCGATGTATCGCAGGTCCTGTTCCAGCTGGGCTTCGGAAACCACCGGACCGACGTCCACGCCCTGCTCCAGGGCCGAGCCGACCTTGATCTTCTTGATGCGCTCGATCATGGCTTCGACGAAACGGTCATAGATACCTTCGGTGACGATAATGCGGCTGGACGCGGTGCAGCGTTGGCCAGTCGAATAGAAGGCGCTCTGGGTAGCCAGTTCGACGGCCGTGTTGAGGTCGGCGTCATCGAGGATGATCTGCGGATTCTTGCCGCCCATCTCCAGCTGAACCTTGGCATGACGGCCGACACAGGTCGCAGCGATGCCACGTCCGACACCGACCGAGCCGGTGAAGCTGACGCCATCGACGCGTTTGTCGTTGACGATGGCTTCGCCGACTTCACGGCCCTTGCCCATCACCAGATTGAACACGCCTGCCGGGAAGCCAGCGCGGGAAATGATTTCGGCGATGGCCCAGGCGCAGCCAGGGACCAGATCAGCCGGCTTGATGACCACGCAGTTGCCGTAAGCCAGCGCCGGAGCGATCTTCCAGGCTGGAATGGCGATGGGGAAGTTCCAGGGGGTGATCAGACCGATCACGCCCAGTGGCTCACGGGTTACCTCGACGCTCACGCCCGGACGGACCGACTGCAGGGTTTCGCCGGCCTGACGCAGGCATTCGCCAGCGAAGAACTTGAAGATGTTGCCGGCGCGAGCCACTTCGCCGATGGCTTCGGGCAATGTCTTGCCCTCTTCGCGGGCCAGAAGCGCGCCTAGCTCTTCGCGGCGGGCAAGGATTTCCAGACCGACTTTCTCAAGCGCATCGGCGCGTACCTGGATGCCCGACGTAGACCACGCCGGGAATGCCTTGCGTGCTGCTGTGACGGCGGCCTCGACCTGTGCAGCGTCCGCCTGGGCGTATTCGCCGATGACGTCCGCAAGATCGGATGGGTTGATGTTGGCCTGATAGTTCTTGCCGGTTACCCATTGGCCATCGATGTAGTTGTCGTAACGTTTTACGTCTGCCACGGAGCTCTCTCCTGCGTGAGGTCCGCCGACCGCGCCATGCCAATGGATGGCGGGCGCGGACGGCGGGTGGGGCGAGTGATAGATCGGGCTGGACCGTTATTGAGCGCCCTGCTTTTCGACCAAAGCGGCGAGCGCTTCGTATTCTTCGGGTCGCAGCTCGGTCAAGGGTGCGCGAACCGGGCCGGCATCGTAACCAGCGATACGTGCGCCAGCCTTGACGATGCTGACCGCGTAGCCCTTGCAACGGTTGCGAATGTCGAGATACGGCAGGAAGAAATCATCGATCAGCTTACCGACGGTTTCGTGATCCTCGCGGGCGACGGCATGGTAGAACTCCATCGCCATCTTCGGAACGAAGTTGAACACCGCCGATGAATAGACCGGAACGCCGAGTGCCTTGTATGCCGCGGCATAGACTTCGGCAGTCGGCAGGCCACCCAGATAGGTCAGACGCTCGCCGAGACGACGACGGATGGACACCATCAGCTCGATATCGCCCAGGCCGTCCTTGTAACCGATCAGGTTTGGGCAGCGTTCGGCCAGTTGCTCGAGCAGAGGCGCAGTCAGGCGGCATACGTTGCGGTTGTAGACCACCACACCGATATTGACCGACTTGCACACCTCCTCGACGTGTTTGGCGACACCTTCCTGGCTGGCTTCGGTCAGGTAATGAGGCAGCAACAGCAGACCTTTCGCCCCCAGACGCTCCGCTTCTTGGGCATAGGCGATGGCCTGACGAGTCGGGCCACCGACACCGGCGAGAATCGGCACCTGCCCGGCGCAGGTATCGACCGCTGTCTTGATGATTTCAGGATATTCCTGAGAGGTCAGCGAGAAGAATTCGCCAGTGCCACCCGCAGCGAAAAGTGCCGTCGCACCATAAGGTGCCAGCCATTCCAGGCGCTTGATATAACCGGCACGGTTGAAGTCGCCCTGCTGGTCGAAATCGGTGAGCGGGAAGGACAGCAGACCAGAAGAGAGGATGGCCTTCAGTTCTTGTGGATTCATTGTTCGAGCATCCTAATGAAACTAATCGGTATGAGTGGGGCCGCAGCCTTGGAGATACGTTATCGTACAACTATTATGAATGCTAGCCGTTTGTAGAAGTTTCTCGAACGGCTCATTGACGGCACCTTTGAATGGCATAGAACGAGCGATAGATGTCCGATGGTTCGCAATAGCAAAGCAGTACCAAATGCAACATAAGATGCTTAACCGATGAATTACAAAGATGCAGTTTGGGACGTTTCAATTGTTTGACATCCACTCAGTGCACTGCTAAAAAACCAGTCAAGTCATACGACAACGTATAACAAAAACAGAGCTTAGAGCCATGTATCTCTCCCGCCCTCCTCTAGCGATCCGGCTGTCTCTTGCGCGTCGAGTTCCATTTGCGGCATCGATGAGCTCTGCACTGTTCGATTTTCACGTTACAGATCAAATCGACCTCACCGTCAGTCCGGGCTGCCCCGCTGCTGCAAAGCTGGCAGGAGACGCTCGGCCGTCGCGATACACAACTGATCAACCCTCGCTCACAACAACAATCAAGGAGCTATGCAGCAGATGCTAGACGCAAAGACGGCGACCCCGGCGGTAACTGAAATGCAGGTGATTCCGGTGGCAGGTTACGACAGCATGCTGCTCAACCTCTGCGGCGCGCACTCTTCGTATTTCACCCGCAATCTGGTGATCCTCAAAGACAGCGCTGGCCGCACCGGTATCGGTGAAGTGCCGGGAGGCGAAGGCATCCGTCAGGCGCTCGAACGTACCAAGGGGCTGGTGATAGGCCAGCAGATCGGTCGCTACAACCGGGTATTGAATACGTTGCGCCATGCCATCGCAGGCGGCGCGGCTGGTGGTCCACAGACTACTCAGCATCAGGTCACCTCGGAGGCGGAAGCCGCCGTATTGAAGCAGCCGCACGAGATCAATCTGCGGCTGGACAACGTCATCACTGCGGTCGAAGCCGCCCTCCTCGACCTGCTCGGCCAGCATCTCGACGTGCCTGTGGCGGAGTTGCTCGGCAGCGGGCAGCAACGTGACAGCGTGCCGATGCTGGCGTACCTCTTCTATATAGGGGATCGCAATCGCACCGACCTGCCCTATCTCTCCGGTACCGGTTCAGCCGACGACTGGTACCACATCCGTCATCAAGAGGCAGTCACTCCCGAATCAATCGTTCGGCTGGCGGAGGCCGCCTCGGCGCGCTACGGCTTCAAGGATTTCAAACTCAAGGGCGGCGTGATGCGCGGCAGCGAGGAAATGCAGGCGATCGCCGGCATCAAGATGCGCTTCCCCGACGCGCGCGTCACGCTGGATCCCAATGGCGCATGGTCACTGGCCGAGGCCATCGAACTGTGCAAGGGCCAGGGCCATATCCTCGCGTATGCCGAAGACCCTTGCGGTCCGGAAAACGGTTACTCCGGTCGCGAAATCATGGCCGAATTCAAGCGTGCAACCGGTATCCCGACCGCTACCAACATGGTGGCGACCGACTGGCGGCAGATGGGACATTCGTTCCGCCTGGACGCCGTCGATATTCCGCTGGCCGATCCGCACTTCTGGACCATGCAAGGCTCGGTGCGCCTCGCTCAGCTATGCGAGCAGTTCGGCCTGACTTGGGGTTCGCACTCCAACAATCACTTCGATGTATCGCTGGCGATGTTCACCCACGCCGCCGCAGCCGCGCCCGGAAAGATCACCGCGATCGACACCCATTGGATCTGGCAGGAAGGCCAGGAGCGCCTGACCCGCGAGCCCCTGCAAATCGTTGGTGGCGAAGTACAGGTGCCCGACAAACCGGGCCTTGGTATCGAGCCGGACATGGACCGGATCATGGCCGCGCACGAGCTTTACAACAAAGTCGCCACTGGCGCCCGTGACGACGCCATGGCCATGCAGTACCTGGCGCCAGGCTGGAAATACGATCCCAAGCGACCCAGCCTGGGCCGTTCATGACCCCCAACGCGAGCCAAGCAGAACGATAAGACGAGCCGCACCCCCAACCGGAGAGACTTGACAATGAAAAAAGCAATTAGCGCCTCCCTTGTGTCCGCCGTACTGGCAACTGCCGTCAGCGGCGCGTTTGCCGCCGAGACCGAATGGCCCACGCGTCCGGTTCAGGTCGTCGTCATCGCCAATGCCGGCGGTGATACCGACTTCAATGCCCGCACCATGGCCAAGTACTTCACCAAGATCACCGGTGAAGCGATGGTTATAACCAACGTCGCCGGTGGCGGCGGCACCCTCGCCGCCGAACAGGTCAAGCAGGCCGATCCGGATGGCAACACCATTCTGTTCACCCACACCGGGCAAATGATCGTCAACGAAGTGGCGGGATTGAGCGAAGACAGCCTCGATGCCTTCGACATCTGTTGCATCGCCGGCGTCGACAAGGGGGCTATTTTCGTCGCTTCGAAAAGCTCCGGTCTGACCTCGCTGGAAGATCTGATCTCCAAATCCAAGGCCGAGCCAAGCAGCGTGACCTATGGCACCGAGATGGGCAGCTATTCGCACTTGCAAGGCCTGAAGTTCGAAGGCCTGACCGACACCACGCTGAAGATGGTCGACGCCGGTACGGTTTCCGAGAAGGTCGTCGCGCTACTGGGTAGCCGTATCGACCTCGCCGCAATCAGCTACGGGTCCGTTCAGGACTACATTGCCAGCGGCGAGATGGTGGCTCTCGGTCAACCCAACGACGAGCGCAACCCATTGCTCGGAGACGTCAAGACATTCAAAGAGCAAGGCGTCGACTTCGTCATGGATAAGCCCTACATCGTTGCCTTCCCGGACGGCACCGATCCGGCCATCGTGGACAAAATGGCAGGCATCGTGAAACAGATCACCGAAATGCCCGAGTACGCCGATGAGCTGCGCAAATCCTTCAAGCAGCCAGTCAGCTATTTCGGCAAGGAGGAGTCCATAGAGCGTCTGAAGAACACTCGCGAAGACTTCATGAAATACAAGGACGAGTTGCGCCAAAGCAAGTAAGCACCGCGACACGATGCCGGGCGCGCGCCCTGCGCCCGGCAATTCTCCCTCCGATACGAGAATCGCCATGCACACCTATAAGAGAAAGGAGTTGCTGGTCGGAGCGCTGATGCTGGGCGCTGGCCTGTTCTACCTGTTCCTGACCATGAACCTTCCGCGCAAAGGCGCCATTGACGCTTCCACCGTTCCCTACGTTCTGTCGATCGGGCTATGCCTGCTCGGTGTGCTGCAACTGCTGACCGCGACCAAGGCCACACAGCCACCGGCAGACCCAGATGCCGATGCAGAACTCCCCGACAGCACGCCGCCGGACTACCCCACCGTGTTCAAGACACTGGGATTGATCGCCGTGTACGTTGCGTTGCTGCAGAAAGTCGGCTTTCCGATCATGACTGTGCTGTATCTGTATGCGCAGTTCATCGTGATCACTCCGCGCGAGCGGAAGATCAACCATGTCGCTTATATCGTCATTGCGTTGGTGTCATCGGCCGTCATTTTCGTCACCTTCCGCCAGGGCTTCGATCTGATGCTCCCGGCCGGCTTTTTGAAATTCTAGGAGACGGCCATGATCGAACTCTTCCAGACCGGCTTCGCCGCGGTCTTCTCTCCCTACATTTTCATCCTGATCACGCTTGGCGTAGCCGTCGGCATCGTCTTTGGCGCGGTCCCCGGATTGTCGGCGACGATGGCGATTGCGCTCTGTCTGCCGCTCACCTATGCCATGGGTCCTGCCGCCGGGCTGTCGCTGCTGGTCGCGTTGTTCGTTGGCGCCACCTCGGGAGGCTTGATTTCGGCGATTCTGTTGAAGATTCCCGGAACGCCCGCCTCCATCGCCACCACCTTCGATGGCGGGCCGATGATGGAAAAAGGTGAAGGGTTGAAGGCGCTTGGTGTCGGCGTGGTGTTCTCCTTTCTCGGCACCATCTTCAGCATCGTCGCCCTGCTTTCGATCGCTCCTTCACTGGCCAAAATCGCCTTGCGCTTCGGGCCGCATGAATACTTTGCCATTGCGATCTTCTCGCTAACGCTGATTGCGACACTCTCCACCGGCTCGCTGCTTAAAGGCATCTATGCCGGCGTCCTGGGTTTTGCGTTCTCCACCGTAGGCATCGCGCCAGTCGACGCCATTCGCCGCTTCACCTTCGACTCGCCCAACCTGAACGGCGGCTTCGCCATGTTGACGGTCATGATCGGTATGTTCGCGGTGGCGGAGGTGATCAAGATCGCTGAGACCGGCCGGGCAGCGCACAAAACCAAAGTCGCCTCTGTAAGCATGAAAAACGTCAAGGGCTTCGGCTTTTCACTCAGGGAGTTTTTCGGGCAGATTCCAAACGCGTTCCGCTCGGGATTGATCGGCATCGGTATCGGCATCCTGCCGGGTATCGGCGCTGGTACTTCGAACATCGTCTCCTACATCATTGCCAAGAAACGCTCCAAACATCCCGAGCAGTTCGGCAAGGGCGCCGTCGAAGGCGTGGTCGCCAGTGAAACCGCGAACAACGCAGGCATCGGCAGCGCCATGATTCCGCTGATGACGCTCGGTATTCCAGGGGACACCGTCACCGCGATCCTGCTCGGTGGCTTCATGATCCACGGTATACAGCCCGGACCGCTGCTGTTCATCAGCCAGGGCGAGCTGGTCTACACCATCTTCGCGGCCCTGATCCTGGCCTCGGTTTTGATGTTGGTGCTGGAGTTCTATGGGCTACGGATCTTCATCAAACTGCTGGCCGTGCCCAAGCATATTCTGCTGCCGATCATCCTGGTTCTATGCGTGGTAGGTGCTTTCGGCTTGAGCAGTCGCGTGTTCGATGTCTGGACCATTCTGCTGTTCGGTCTGATTGGATACGGTTTCGTCAAAGGCGGGATGCCCGCAGCGCCATTCATCATTGGCTTCATCCTGGGTCCGATGGCCGAGACCAACCTGCGTCGCGGCCTGATGTTGTCGGATGGCGACTTCATGGGCTTTTTAACGAATCCGATCTCGGCCAGTTTTCTGTTGCTGGCGCTTGCGTCGGTGCTATGGCATCTCGTGACCGCGCTGCGCCACCAAAGGAGTGCCGTAACCAAGTTGCAGGGCGCCTGAAAACAAACTCCCCAGTTGCAGCAGAGACTGGGAGCTGTGCTAGATCGCCGACCGCGCCCTTTGGCGCGGTCTTTCGTTTGGTGACGCTGCCGACAATGATTTGCCGATGCGCTCGGACAGAGATACTCACGCGACTCCGTCATCATACAACTTAAGCGGAATATCGGAGTTTTTCCGCTACATGCTGGTGTGCGGGCCATCACGACTTTAGTGGGATGTGAAAACGCCGTACGGGTAGTTAGCGTGGTGGTCGATGCTACTGGCGGAGTGCTCGCAAGTCCGCACTGGATGGTTATTCCGTGCCCTCCAGTACCTCGCCTTTGGAAGGATTTTTCATAGATCGTTTGATGAAGCGTTATTCGCTCAGCGGGTTGACAAACACCTACTGCGACGCAAATAATCGAGCACAAGTCATCTGACAACCGATGACATCAAAAACAATAAGCGACAGGCAGACCCTCCATGACAAGTAAGACAACCACTGCCACACCCTTCAATCGCCTCCTGCTAACGGGAGCGGCAGGAGGTTTGGGCAAGGTGCTACGCGAAACGCTTCGCCCTTACGCCAATATCATTCGCCTCTCCGATATCGCCTCGATGGAGCCCGCTGCTGGCCCTCACGAAGAGGTCGTGACCTGTAACCTCGCCGACAAAGCCGCCGTACATGCCCTCTGCGAAGGCGTCGATGCCATCGCCCATTTTGGTGGGGTATCGGTCGAGCGGCCTTTCGAGGAAATTCTCGAAGGCAACATTCGCGGCGTGTTTCATGTCTACGAAGCCGCACGCAAGCACGGTATCAAGCGCGTTGTCTTCGCCAGCTCCAACCATGTGATCGGCTTCTACAAGCAGACCGAAAAAATCGACGCCAGCGTCGCACGCCGTCCGGACAGTTACTACGGCCTGTCCAAGTCCTACGGCGAGGACATGGCAAGCTTCTATTTCGATCGTTACGGCATCGAGACCGTCAGCATCCGCATTGGCTCTTCGTTCCCCGAACCGCTCAACCGTCGCATGATGGCCAGCTGGCTCAGCTATCGCGACCTGACCGACCTGATCGGCCGTTCGTTGTTCACGCCTGACGTTGGCCACACCGTGGTGTACGGCGCATCGGCGAACCGTGACGTCTGGTGGGACAATCGCATGGCGGCCCATCTGGGCTTCGAACCCAAGGACACATCCGAGGTGTTCCGCGAAAAGGTCGAAGCGCAACCGCCCTACGCTGCCAATGATCCTGCCTTGATCTACCAGGGCGGCGCGTTCTGCGAAGCAGGTCCATTCGACGATTGACTCTTCCCGCCACGCCGAGAACAACGACAAGAGAATCGCCATGGCAAACCAAGCAGAACTGATAGTCGATGCGCAGAACGCCACCGGAGAAAGCCCGGTCTGGGTCGCGCATGAACAAGCGCTCTACTGGGTCGACATTCCCAACCGCCACCTGCTGCGCTGGCAGGCGGCGGACGCCAAGGTAACCCGTTGGACAGCCGATCAGATGATCGCCTGTATCGCTCGCCGTGAGGGTGAAGGCAATCGCTGGGTCGCCGGCATGGAAGACGGCTACTTCGATCTTACTCCGCAGGACGACGGCTCCCTTCACGCCACGCGCCTGGCCGGTGTGCAGCATGGCCACGGCAACATGCGTTTCAATGATGGCCGCTGCGACCGCCAGGGGCGCTTCTGGGCGGGAACCATGGTCATGGATATGGCCGCCGGCATTTCCGCAGGCGCGCTGTATCGGCTCGACGGTGCCGTCGACAGTGATCCGCTCAGTGCGCGCCTGAACGATTTCATCGTACCCAACGGACTCGGCTTCAGTCCGGATGGCCGCACCATGTATCTGTCGGATTCTCACCCCAGCGTCCAGAGCATCTGGGCCTTCGATTACGACATCGAAAGCGGTACACCGAGCAATCGTCGGCTGTTCGTGGACATGAATCAGTACCCCGGTCGCCCAGATGGTACAGCCGTCGACATCGACGGCTGCTACTGGATCTGCGGTAACGACGCAGGCCTGATTCATCGCTTCACACCGGACGGTCGTCTCGACCGCTCGCTCGAAGTGCCGGTGAAGAAACCCGCCATGTGCGCCTTTGGCGGTCCTGGCCTGGACACTCTGTTCGTTACATCCATTCGCCCAGGCGGTGACCTCTCCGACCAGCCACTGGCTGGCGGCGTATTCGCGCTGCAACCCGGCGTCGCCGGACTGGAGGAACCCCGCTTCCGCTAATGCTTCACCCACCAAGGACAGGCCCGCAGTCGCCCGACCTTGTCGCTCGCAACGCTGCAACATCAACAACAACAAGATGGAGATTCACATGAACTTCAAACGCAAGTTGCTCATCGCCGCGCTTCCCTTCGCCCTGTGTCTGCCGGGCCTCGCACAAGCCGCCACCACCTTGAAAATGGCCGAGGTCCATCCAGCCGGTTATCCGACCGTGGTGGCCATGGAGAATCTGGGCAAGAAACTCGAAGACGCCACCGATGGCGAACTGAAATACCGGATGTTCTCCGGCGGCGTGCTGGGCTCGGAAAAAGAAGTGGTCGAACAGCTCCAGATCGGCGCCGTCCAGATGACCCGCGTCAGCCTCGGCACGCTCGGTCCGGTGGTTTCGGACGTAAATGCCTTCAACATGCCGTTCGTGTTCCGCGATCACGAACACATGCGCAAGGTCATCGACGGCGAAATCGGCCAGGAGCTTCTCGACAAGATCACTGACTCCGAATTCAACATGGTCGGTCTGGCGTGGATGGATGGCGGCGTCCGTAATCTCTACACCAAGGAGCCGGTACGCAGCATCGAAGACCTCAAGGGTATGAAGATTCGGGTGATCGGCAACCCGCTGTTCATCGATACGCTGAATGCCATGGGCGCTCAGGGCGTGGCGATGGATACTGCTGAAATCTTCAGCGCATTGCAGACCGGTGTCGTGGACGGTGCCGAAAACAACCCGCCGACGCTGCTCGAGCACAACCATTACCGCACAGCCAAGCATTACACCCTGACTGGTCACCTGATTCTTCCCGAGCCTATCGTCATGTCCAAGACGGCCTGGAACAAGCTCACCCCGGAGCAACAGGAGCTGGTGAAGACGTACGCCAAGGAAGCGCAGCAGGAAGAGCGCACGCTCTGGGATGAAAAATCCGCCAGCAGCGAAGAAAAGCTCAAAGCCGCAGGCGTGGAGTTCATCGAAGTCGATAAGAAGCCCTTCTACGATGCCACCGCCCCGGTACGCGAAAAGTACGGCGCCGCCTACACCGATCTGATCAAGCGTATCGAAGCCGTCCAGTAACAGGTCGTTCAGAAGAACCTCGCGACGCCGGCCCGCAGCCGGCGTCGTGCTCGCGGTGAAGCCTCATGAAAAATTCCTTACTACGCGTCAATGACGTGATCTACCTCAGCTGTATCTGGGTTGCCGGTTTGTCCATTACGGCCATGGCCCTGATCATTCCATGGGGCATTTTTGCCCGCTATGTACTGCGCACCGGCGCCGGCTGGCCCGAACCAGTGGCGATACTGCTGATGGCCATCTTTACCTTCGTCGGCGCGGCGGCCAGCTATCGTGCCGGTGCGCACATGGCGGTCACCACTTTGACGGATCGCATGCCCGCTTCCTGGCAGCGTTACATTGACCTTCTGGTCCAGTTCCTGATGGCCGCAATCTGCCTGTTCATGCTGATCTGGGGCATCAAACTGTGCATCGCCACCTGGAATCAATATATGAGCACCCTGCCAACGCTACGCGTGGGCATCGCTTACTCACCCATTGCCATCGGCGGCTTCCTGAGTCTGATCTTCATCGTTGAGAAGCTCTGCTTCGGCGATCAACGCCATCGTCGCTCGGTCAATTTCGAGCTTTTCGAAGACAGCAAGGAAACACTCTAAATGGATGCGCTCATACTGGTAGGCAGCTTCATCGTCTTGATTTTCCTGCGCGTCCCCGTCGCTTATTCGCTGGGCCTGGCTGCGCTGGCTGGCGCCTGGTACATCGACATTCCGTTTCATGCGGTGATGATTCAGATTGCCGGAAGCATCAGCAAGTTCTCCTTGCTGGCCATTCCCTTCTTCGTGCTGGCTGGGGCCATCATGGCCGAGGGCGGCATGTCCCGGCGCTTGGTGGCCTTCGCCAGCGTGCTGGTCGGCTTTGTCCGAGGCGGGTTGTCGCTGGTCAACATCATGGCCTCGACCTTCTTCGGAGCGATCTCCGGCTCTTCCCTGGCCGATACGGCCTCGGTCGGCTCGGTCCTCATTCCGGAAATGGAACGCAAGGGCTATCCCCGCGAGTTTTCCACCGCCGTGACCGTGAGCGGCTCGGTCCAGGCACTGTTGACGCCACCAAGTCACAACTCGGTGCTCTACTCGCTGGCCGCTGGCGGCACCGTTTCCATCGCCTCACTGTTCATCGCCGGTATCGGCCCAGGCCTGCTGCTCAGCGCGGTGATGATGGGGCTTTGCCTGATATTCGCCAAAAAGCGTAACTACCCCAAGGGCGAAGTCATTCCACTACGCCAGGCACTGAAAATCTGCGTCGATGCGCTCTGGGGGCTGTTCACCATGGTGATCATCCTGGGTGGCATTCTCAGCGGTGTGTTCACCGCGACCGAGTCCGCGGCGATTGCAGTGCTCTGGGCATTCTTCGTGACCATGTTCATCTACCGCGATTACAAATGGCGCGAACTGCCCAAGCTGTTGCATCGCACAGTGCGGACCTTGTCGATCGTGATGATCCTGATCGCCTTCGCAGGTGCCTTCGGTTACATCATGACGTTGATGCAGATCCCCTCGAAAATCACCTCGATGTTCCTGACCCTGTCGGACAACCGCTACGTGATCCTCATGTGCATCAACTTCATGCTGCTGGCACTCGGTACGCTGATGGATATGGCTCCGCTTATTCTCATCCTTACACCGATCCTGATGCCCGTGATCACCGATATCGGGGTCGATCCGGTGCATTTCGGCATGATCATGCTGGTCAACCTCGGTATCGGCCTGATCACCCCGCCGGTGGGAGCGGTGCTGTTCGTCGGTGCCGCCATTGGCAAGGTCACCATCGAAAACACCATCAAGGCGCTGTTACCCTTCTATGCCGCGCTGTTCCTGGTGCTGATGGCCGTCACCTACATTCCGGCAATCTCCCTGTGGCTGCCGAGTGTAGTGCTGTAACGCGACGCCGCCCGCCCTGTTCGCAGGGCGGGCGGTCTCACCGTTCAATGTTCACCTACGCCAGCCTATAGGGCTGGCGTTTGATTATTAGGATCGGAACTCGACATGACTGCTATAGCTACTCCCGACGTACCCGTAACTTTTCCGCGCCATATCGCAGTGTTGATACTCGTCTGCCTCGGCTGCGGGTTCGCCGGTAACCATGTCGCGGCGCGGGTAGCCTTCGATGATGGCGCGGGCGTGTTGTTGGCAATCCTGTTGCGTTCGGGCGGTACGCTCATTGTTCTGGCCGGGCTGGTTTTCTGGCAGCGGCAGAGCATCCGCCTGGCGCCCGGTGCCTGGCGCTGGCAGTTGCTGTTGGGCTTGTTGATCGCCACTCAAAGCATCTGTCTGTACTCAGCCGTGGCGCGGGTTCCGGTGGCATTGGCGCTACTGGTGGCCAACGTGTTTCCAATCTTGCTGGCCTTGCTGACATGGGCCTTGGGAGGGGCGCGCCCCACAGCGCGCACAGCGTTGCTGATGGGCTTGATACTGGTCGGCTTGATATTCGTCCTGGAAGTGCCGGCACGCCTCTCTTCCAGCGAAGACGCAGGACCGGAATGGATTCTCGGGGTCGCGCTCGCATTCTGTGCCGCCAGCGTTTTCGCCCTAGCGCTCTGGATCACCGACCACAAGCTGTCGCAGGTACGCGGATCGGTGCGCAGCCTGTTGACCATGCTGATCGTATTCAGCAGCGCCAACCTTGCCGGGGCCAGCGGCCTGCTGCCTGGCGGGCTGTCGTTGCCGCAGAGTGGTACCGGCTGGACAGCACTGGCAGTGCTGGTCGGGCTCTATGGCGCGGCATTCATTACGCTGTTCGTTTCCGTGCCAAGACTCAACATGTCGCGCAACGCACCGGTGATGAATATCGAGCCCCTGGCGACCTTGATCATGGGCTGGTTGGTGCTCGATCAGATGCTCGCTGCGGGTCAGATTCTCGGGGGCGCCATCGTCATCTTCGGCATCGTCATGCTGACTTACCGCAAGGATTGATCCAGCAGTAATCCCTTTTCTTTTATATAAAGAAGGCCGCATTCGCGGCCTTCTCTTCTTACAGCAGCGTTCAGCTGCCTGTCGCTATCATCCCGCCTGGTTCCCGGCTCGCTCCTGATGTTTGCTTGCTCCTGGCGATGCGTTCCGCACGCTGCTGCATGACGATATCCAGCGCACGGCTCGGCAGGATGTCGACATCATCGAACGTGATCAACTGCCCCGGCTCAACCGCACGCTTGAGTACCGTCTTGCGCAGCAGTCCAATCGGCACGTGATCGGGATTCTCGTCGAGCTTCACCGCCTCGCCACGGAACTGGAAACCGCCAATGCCGCGCTCGATCAGCTCACCCGGGCGCATCGTGCGCTTGGCAATCGCAGCCACACCGAGCGTCGGTGTAGTTGAATTGTTCAGCAGCACGCCGCCGCCATTGAACACACGGCGTACGGTTTTGCCGACCTCGAGTGAACACAGGTGGAACGGGCGCACCAAGGTGTAATAGGGACCTGGCCCGAGCTTGAAGTATTCGAGGGCAGCCTGTTGGTTATCGTCATGCCGGCAGACCAGAAACACGCCTCCGGCCGAGTAGCCGGACGGGATCACGTAGTCAACGAAGGGTTGGCAGAGACGATCAGCCATCATGCCCAGCACGTTGCCGGTTTCGGTCAGGTTGGTCGAAGCCATCCCGCCCAGGCCCTGCTTGGTAATGCTTGCGCTCAAGCCGTTCCCTACGATCACCTGCTCGATCTGTACCTTGGTGCCATCGGTAAAAGACGTCGTCTGGTCGATGCTGATGCCCTGGCGCTTCGACCAGAACATCATGTCTTCCAGTGTCGGATCGTGATTCAGATAGCCCTTCATGTTGCCGTATACCAGCGGCTTGAAACCCATCATCAAGGCTTCTTCATGCAACGCCGCCAGCGAGCCCGGCTGGTCGCCTTCCGCCTCTGTGAGCAAGCCCTTCCCAGCCAGATAAGAACCTGTCGTCACCTGTAGCTCGGCGTTTACCGTAACGACTGGCAACCCTGCCTCGAAGGCACGCTCGATAACCTCCGTACCGTGGAAAACATCACCGCTGCATTCGATGATCAGGTCAGCCTCGTCGATAAGCTGATCGATGGAATTGGTGAGCCGCTCAGTAAGCGGAAAGTCGGTGAACGAATTCAACGGCCGACGCGTCAGCACCCGGGAAACTTGTATGTCCTGAAAATGCTGTTCGAATAGGCGAATGAGGCAGTGGGCGATCATCCCTGTGCCCGAAACACCGATCTTCTTGGGGGGCGAGAGTGGCATAAGCGAATCCATTCAGTTTGGCAATGAAAGGTAGGACCGCAGTCACGCGAAAAGATTTTGTAGCAAATTAAAAAATCTGGCCTATCGCCATCGCAGTGAACCAACGCAGAACAAAGGCCACATGAAAAACTGACTGGAGGAAGGTTATCGGCCCATCGACGCGGGCTCGCGTAAAGGTGGCGCCAGGCTATCGAGTCGGGAGTAGAAGGCGGCGTTGCGCCGCCTTTCTACCGATCACTTACTTGAGTGCGTCAATAGCCGCGTCGTAATTCGGCTCGCTACCGATCTCCGGCACCAATTCGCTGTAGAGCACCTGATCCTGCTCGTCCAGAATCACAACCGCGCGTGCGGAGACGCCCGCGAGCGGACCGCTGGCGATCAACACGCCGTAATCTTCGAGGAACTCGCGGCCACGCATGGTCGATAGATTCACCACATTTTCCAAACCTTCAGCACCGCAGAAACGCTTCTGCGCGAATGGCAAGTCCGCGGAGATGCATAGCACCACGGTGTTGGCCAGTTCGTTGGCTTGAGCATTGAACTTGCGCACCGAAGTGGCGCAAGTCGGCGTATCGATACTCGGGAAAATGTTCAAAACCTTGCGCTTACCGGCAAAGCTCTCCAGCGTGGTATCTGACAGATCACCGCCTACCAGGCTAAATGGCCTCGCTTTCTGGCCGCCCTGTGGGAACGTGCCAGCGACCTGGATCGGGGCGCCTTTCAGGGTTACTTCAGTCATGTGAACTCCTCTCAGTCATGGGCCGCAAGACTGCCCTGCGGCCCAGTTTGCTTAAATTGCCTGCTTGCGGGCGAAGTATTCCTTGGTCAACTTGACCACGACAGGGCTAAGCAGAATCAGCGAGATAAGGTTGGGAATCGCCATCAAACCGTTAAGGGTATCTGCCAGCAGCCAGGCGAAGTCGAGCTGTGCGATCGCGCCGAAGGGCACTGCCAATACCCAGATGACGCGGAATGGCCAGATCGCTTTGGTGCCCATCATGAACTCCCAGCATTTCTCACCGAAGTAGCTCCAGCCCAGAATGGTGGTAAAGGCGAAGACCACCAGGGCGATGGTCAGTACGGCGCCACCAAATCCAGGCATAGCCGATTCAAAGGCTGCAGCAGACAATGCCGCGCCGCTTTCGCCACTGGTCCAGACGCCGGAACAAACGATCGCGAGACCGGTAATGGAGCAGATGATGATGGTATCGATGAAGGTACCCATCATGCCGATCATTCCGGAGCGCACGGAGCTTTTAGTGGTGCCGGCCGCCTGTGCAATACCCGCCGTACCCAGACCTGCTTCGTTGGAGAAAATACCGCGCGCCACACCGAAGCGAATAGCGGCCATGACCGCCGCACCGGCGAACCCGCCAGTGGCCGCAATGGGCGTGAAGGCGTGAGTGAAGATCAGATCGAAGGCCGCCGGGATCTCGGAGGCATGGACCACCAACACGACGATACCGGCAATGATGTAGGCAACGCACATGAAAGGCACCAGTGCAGCGGCCACGGCACCAATGCGCTTGATGCCACCGAGAATCACCAGACCGACAACCACCATCGTGACCAGACCGGTGAGCCACAGCGGCACCGAGAAGGTGGTTTCGAGCGCAAGCGCCATGCTGTTCACCTGCACCATGTTGCCGATGCCGAAGCCAGCTAGCCCACCAAAGATCGCGAATGCCCCGCCGAGCCACAGCCACTTCTTGCCCAGACCATTCTTGATGGCATACATCGGGCCGCCGACATGCTCGCCGCGGTCATCCTTCTCGCGGTAATGCACGGCCAGTACCACTTCGCAGTACTTGGTCGCCATGCCTACCAGCGCCGTACACCACATCCAGAACAGCGCACCCGGCCCACCAAGGAAGATGGCGGTGGCGACACCGGCAATGTTACCGGTACCGACGGTGGCCGCCAGACAGGTCATGAGTGCCTGGAACGGGCTGATCTCGCCCGTGTCTTCATCGCCCTTGACGCGTCCGCGCCAGATCAGCGCGAAACCGGTGCCGATACGCACCAGCGGCATGAACTTGAGCATGACCATGAGGAAGAAACCGGTGCCTAGAATCAGCACCAGCATGGGCGGTCCCCAGACGAGACCATTGACGCTATTGACCAGGTTTTGCAGAAATTCCATTCAAAGCACCCTTATTGATTATGTTAGACATCCTTGCCCGAGCGGCCCGCATTGGAGCGCAGCAGAAGCACAACGCCAGCAGGCATCACTGCCGTCTTCCGCCACTAACCGAAACGACCCGGTAATTACCCTGAACTTCATGTCCTGGGTGACTACCGACAACTTGCAGGGCCCATGCCAAGGCCTCTGTAATAGCTGCGACACAAGGAGCGACCGAGCGATCCTACCACCACCACAAGCGCTTGGCGCGACGTCGATTGCACGCGATTCGCGCAGCATCGGAAAGACGCTGGAGGGCTTGTAGATCGACCGTTGAGTCACGCCGACTTGCTGGTTACATAAGCCCACCAGAGTAGCCTAAGGCGGCACCGCCGCCAGTCCACTCAATATATTTTTCAAGAAGCGGATGCCGCACCGTGACTTTAGAAATTACGTCGGTAGAAAACGTCAAGGGAGCTGGCCAAACCGCTTGCGGCTTCGAGAAAAATGCGTTTGGTCAGCTGATAGCGCAGGGCAACGGTGTTGGCCGACTCGAATACGCCCACGCCGTAGCGAAGCGTCAGGCGATCGGTCAAGCGCCCGCTGGCGACCACGCTGGTCTCCGTGCCGCTTCCTTCGGTGTCGAGCTGGAAATCCTGAATACCCAGACGCTGCGCAACATTGCCAGTAATCGATGCACTGCCAGCCAGGCCAAGCCCAAGAGCAGCCTGCGCCAACATGTTGTTCTCACCGGAATCGGTTCCCAGCGGCCGTCCCAGCACTAAATAGGACAACGCCTGTTCCTGACTCATCGCCGGTTCGGCGAACACATCGACCCGTGGCTGCTCGGCGCTGCCGGTGATGCGTAGACCGGCGATGACGTTGTCCGAGTCGATCCGCCGTATCGCCTCGATATTGAGGAATGGCTGGGACAGCACGCCGGTGAACAGCAGCTGTGCGCGGCGAATGGTCAGACGCTGGCCATAGGCTCGATAACGCCCATTGTTGAGATTGAGCTCGCCACGCGCGTCGAGGTTGTCGCCGATGTGCAGGTAACCCGCCAGATCCGCGGTGAGGCCAAAGCCAGAGAAACGCAGGCGGTCCTGGCCCACCTCGACATCGATATCCATGCGAATGGCCAACGGCGTCTGCGCGTCCTCGGCTTCCGTGCCGACGATTACCGCGTCCTCGGACACCCTGACTGTCGAAGGAGGCAGGTCACGAACCTGGATATCTCCACGTGGCACCCGGACCTTTCCACTTACCGCCAACTGGTCGCCGGCTAGCTCCAGCCGTAGATCCGGCTCGACTTCCAGCTCGGCATAGGGTTCGACGATAACCGGGAGCCGGCTGCCGCTTATGCGCATGTCCAGATCCAGCGCATCGGTCCAATTCAAGGTTCCGGCGATTTCCCCTCGTCCTTGCTCGCCGCTGCGCCAGTCACCGTCGACTCGCACGCGCTCGCCCTCGATGAGCGCCCGAACCTGCAGCTGCTCGAAACTGACTGGCAACTCACTGCCGGCAATCTCGGCGTCGCTCAATCGCAGCTCGCCGTTAACCTGCGGCGCCTGCAAGCTGCCGGATAACTCGCCACGCCCGTTCAGTTGCCCATTCAACCGCTCGACCTGGGCGACGAAGGGCCTGGCCACGGACAGATCGAAATCGCTCAGAAAGAAGGAGCCAGAGATGGCCTTCGCCTCGGTACTCGGGTCGACTTGCAGGCGCACATCGAGCTCGCCGAGTTCGCCGCCCTCGAAGCGCAAGTGGCTATCGACACGTTTGGGCGTCAGTTCGCTGTTCAAAGCCAAGGTTGCGTAGGGGAAATCCAGCCATTGGTCGCCGTCACGCATACGCAACGTGCCTGGGCCGGCGTCGATGCGAATGGTGCCGCTAGGACCGGCAGCGGGCAGGTCGAGCGACAGGTCGGCGTTGACCTCGCCCTGCCAGTTCAGGTTGTCCGGCATGTGCTCGGCAAGCGATTCGAGCGGAAAGTCGCGTAGCCGGTAGCGCAGTTGCGGATCAGGCAGAAGCCGCTGATTTTCAGCACACAGCGTGGCGGGGCCTGAACCGAAGCAATGAGCACCGAATGTGATCCGACCGTTGGCCAGTCGCTCCAGCGATGCTGGCCGCTGAAGGGCCCACTGCTGGCCTTGAGCATCCAGTTCGGCCCGCAGCAAGCGCCCTCGCCAATCCTCGCCGCGTAGACTGCCATCCAACGCCAGAGACAGATCCAGCAGCGGCCCTTGCAGACTCAGATCGGCCTGATGAGCCTGTTGGGAGCCGTCGCCCGTCACCTGTAGCCGGCCCAGCTCGGTATCACCTGCCCGCAGCCCATCGGCAACCAGTCGCAGCTGTCCACGCTCGCCCTGTTCGAGGCTGGCGGCCAGCTCCAGATGCTCGATGCGATTTTGCTGGAACGCCACCTGACTGCCTTCGAGGGCCAGCGTGCCTTCCGGCGTTTGCGGCGTACCGGCCAGCTTGAGGTCGCCGGCCAACTGGCCCTGCAGATCAGGCCAGAGCTGCGCCAGTCGCGACAGGTTGAGCTCAAGATTCGCCTGCAGCGTTTCGGCCCAGCGCCCGCTGCCCTGGATTCGGTTGTCCCCGAGATGCAGGTCGACGAGCGGAACATCCCAGGCGGCGCCCTGTCCACTCGCCTCCAGCTGTAGTTTCAACGGTTGCTGACGCAACGTTCCAGTGAGATCCAGACGCGCTTCGGCCTGCAGTTGCTCATCGCGCATAGTGCCACGGCTGCTCAACGTGCCGGCCAGCTGGCCCGGCAACTCGGCGACCCAGAAGGACGGATCGAGTTCGCTCATGTCCAGGCGAGTGTTCCACTCGATGCCATCCGCGAAGCCCACGCTGAGATTGCCGGCAGCTCTGCCCTGCCCGGCCTGCAATTCCAGCTGCGGTAGATGCACGACTTCGAGGTCGCCGCTGACAGGGCTTCGCAGCGTGAATTCACCGGATGGCCCGGTCAGCGCGGCATCAAAATTACCCAGGTAGTTGCCGTCGTCGTACTGGATTTGCGCATCGAGCGTGCGCAACGCCACCGGCGGCTCATCCACGTCGGGGTAAAGCCTGCGCCAAGGAAAATCGCGCCACGCCAGCTCGGCCTCACCCGTCAGACCCTCCTGCCAATCGGCCTGCCCGTTCAAGCTGATCCGTTGCCCTTCGCCGGCATCCAGCTGCAGCGCTTCGACCTCCGCATGTTTGGCGTCGACCAGCGCGTTCAGCGCAATGCCGACCGCGCCGCCCTCGCCTTGCAAGCGCCCGTCACCAACCAGCCGATAGCCTTGTTCCAGATCACCCTCGGCGCTGAGCTCAAGGGTATCCAGCCGCAGTCCATCGGGCAGTTCCGGAGTCGCCTTGAAGCGCTCCACCACCACCCGAAGCTGCGCCGGCAGCTCCGATGCCAGCGGGCTTAGCTGGCCGCTGAGCCTGGCATCGAGGTAACCCTGGCTTTCGACATTCAAATGCAACTGGTCGCGCAGCTCGCCGTTCACCGCAAGCATCAGCGCCCAGGGTTGCGCGTCGGGTGAACGGATTGCAGCCGTGCCGCTCAATTCCAGCGGCCAGTCGCCGTTCGGTTGCAAGCGGCCGGTCAGATCCAGCGAAAGATCATCACGGCGGACCTGAAGGGCGCTGATCTCCAGCCCTTCCTTTCGCCAATCGGCGCGCAGCTGCAGGCTTCGCAGCTGCTGGACATCATTCAGCCGAAGCTCGCCGATTTCGATGCGCTCGATTCGCAGCTCCAGCGGCAGTTTGACGTCCGGCAGGCTGAACGGCTCACTCGGTGCATCATCCTCGGCTGTCGGCGGAAACTGCAGATCGATGTCGCCGACCACCAGCTCCTCGATGCACAGCGTCATGCGCAACAGGCACATCGGTGACCAGGCCATTCGCGGCGCATCCACTACCGCCCTGTTGGCGCCCTGTTGCCATGTCAGCCGCTCCGCCTGCCATTCGCCACCCAGACGTCCATGGAATTGCTCCACTTCCACCCCAGGCACCTTGTTCAGGACCCAACGACTCCCCGTGTGCGTGCCCAGTACCGCACCTACGGCCAGCAGAATCAGTAGCAGTAACGTCACCAGGCCGAGCATTACCCAGCCGACAATTTTCGCGGTACGCCTCAAAGCTCCGGCCCCATGGAGAAATGCAGCCGCACGCCGCCGTTACTGTCCAACGGATGGGCCAGATCGACACGAATCGGCCCGACCGGCGAAACCCAACGAACGCCCAGACCAACGCTGCTTTTGAGCGACGGAAGCTCCAGCGAGTTGAACGCATTTCCCTGATCGATGAAGGTCGCCACGCGCCACTTGTCGGTGAGCGAATATTGATACTCAGCGCTGACTGCCAGCTGGTAACGGCCGCCGATGCGGTCGCCGTCCGAGTTGGTCGGCGATAGGCTCTGATAGTCGTAACCGCGCACGCTTTGATCGCCACCAGCGAAATAGCGCAGTGATGGCGGCACGTTGGTGTATTCGTTGGTCCAGTTGCCGCCGACCTGCACCCGACCAAGGAAGCGATGACGGTCCGCGAGCGTGATCAAGCCTTTCACCGTGGTGTTTGCATGGATCAGATCCGCGTCGGACAGCAGACCGTCCTTCGCTGCGGCCAGCTCGAACTCCAGGCGGTAGCCACGGCTTGGGTCGATACGGTTGTCGCTGCGCAGATAGCTATAGGAGACGCCGGGCATCAACAGCGTGCTGACGCCCGTATCATCGCCCAGCTCATATTGTTCATGGCGCCATTTGAGCGACCAGACCCGCTGCCAGCCACTGGGCAGCTTCCGATGCCACTCGGGGCCGACTGTCAGCAGTTCGCTGAGGCTATCGTTGTCACCCAGCTCCTCGTATTGGTAACCGGCCGCATAGCGCAGCTTGTCGGTCAGCGGCGGGTCCAGCGGCACGTCGTACCAGAGTCCGACATTCTGACGAGGGGCCGAGAGTTCGGTCTCGACGCCGTAACTGTGGCCCTGGGGGTTGACCCAGTGACGGAGGAAATCCAGACGCATGCGCGGCCCCACGTCGGTGGAAAATCCCAACCCCAGCCCTAGGGTTCTTGGATCGCGCGTGGTCAGCTGCACCGCGACAGGAATGCGCTGCTGTTGGGCATTGGCCGGGTTGGCGTCGACCCGTACCCCTTCGAAATAGCCACTGGACTGCATCGCCTGGTTGAGCTCGGCCACCAGTTCCGAGTCATAAGGCGTGCCCGCCTCGAACGGCACCATCCGCGCCAGCAGATCCGGGTCGAAGGGTGAATCGCCTTCGAAGCTGACATTCCCCAGCACATAACGCGGGCCGCTTTCGAACACCAGCTCGATGTCCGCGGCGTTGATCGAAGGGTCGATGGTCAAGCGCTGACTCGTGAAGCGACCTTCGAAGAATCCATAGCGCGAGGCCTGATTGAGGATTTGCTGCTTTACCTCTTCATACAGGCCGTGATTGAGCACCTCGCCGGTCCTGAGCGTGTTACGGGGCACATGGAAGGTACGCAACTCGCTGGCCGGCCCATCCACTCGCAGGGTGATATCGCGCAGTCGAACCGGCTCGCCGGGCTCGATACGCAGAATGAGCTGCGGATTCTCGCCACCGCTGACTTCGGATTCGATCTCGCCGTTGTAATGACCCAAGGCCTGCAGCGCCTTTTCCGCCTGTTCCTGGGCGATACGGCTGTAGCGCAGCAGTTCACGCTCGTTACGGTCGCCGAGGTCACCGATGTAGTTCTCAACGTTTTCGCGCAAGGCACGGTTGGACGGCTCGATCCTGACATCGAGCTCCGCTGAATGAACGCCAGTGGACATAAACGAGGCTAGGCCGACGGCAACGAGCCGGCCAACGGAGGACATACGCATGGCGAGCGATGCTAGCACGATAAACACCGAAGCTCGGATCGGCGTGGATGCGTGTAGCACGGTACATACAGCGTTAGGTAGAACATCGAAAAGCTTCGTCGGAAAACCACCGGTTGGACTATGCGCAACGCGCAAAAATTCGCCGCTATCCTCGACTGGCTTCGACCTGGCGCGGCGCGGGATGGAAGAACACGTGTTCGACCACAGGCCCGATCGCGACCTGACCGATTTCCTCATAGCCCTGCCGCTCATAGAAGTTCAGGTAGCGTGGATTGCCCGTGTCGAGCACCAATCCCTGCGAGGTCGTGTCCACAGCACACCAGTTATGCAGCGCCTCGAGCAACTGTTCACCGTAGTGCTGCCCTTGAAACTGCGGATGGACGGCCATCAATGGCAGCACATGAAAAGCGCCCGGCGGCAGGCAGCCGAGCACTGCCGCGTGGTAATCAAGATATCGCCGGGTGCAGCGAAAGCCCGTGGTCATCAGCATGCGCATGCGCCAGACCCAACTCTCGGTGACATCCAGACGACGCTGCGGCGGCGCGATCAACGCCACGGCGATCAGCCGATCATCCGCCAGCAACCCCAGCGCGGGCTGATCCTGCAGAAAATGCTGATTGACCAGCTCACGCACGGTGGCGCGTACACGCTGGTCGTACCCGGGCCGATCGGATTCGAACAGGTAGGCATAGGTGGGTTCGTGACGGTAAGCGTTGTACAGAAGCGAGCGCGCCTCCCTGGCGTAACCACTGTCCAGCATTCGTACTTCAGCAGGCATCGGCATGGCAGTTCTCTTTCTTATGTTGTAGAGCGCTGAATTCACGTTAGCACCCGTACCGTGCTCGTGCCGCTTATTGGCGACCGGCTGATACGACTCGCACCGCAAAGGCCGAAACGATTAGAATCGCGGTTTTTCCGGAGCCCTCATCCATGAAGCTCGTTTCCTTCAATATCAACGGCTTACGCGCACGACCTCATCAACTTGCTGCGCTTATCGAAAAACACCAGCCGGACGTCATCGGTCTGCAGGAAACCAAAGTAGCGGACGAACAGTTCCCGCAGGCCGAGATCGAAGCGCTCGGCTATCACGTACATTTCCATGGTCAGAAAGGCCATTACGGTGTCGCCCTGCTATCGCGGCAGGCGCCGCTGGAAATCCACAAAGGCTTTCCCGGCGATGGCGAGGAATCGCAGAAGCGCTTCATCTGGGGCCGCTTCGCCGATGCCAACGGCCAGCCGGTGACCGTCATGAATGGCTATTTCCCACAGGGCGAAAGCCGTATCCATCCGACCAAGTTTCCCGCCAAAACCAAGTTCTACGCTGATCTGCAAGCCCTGCTGGAAGAGCGCTTCACGCCCGATCAATCGGTGGCGATCATGGGCGACTTCAACATCTCGCCTGAGGATTGCGACATTGGCATCGGCGACGTGAACGCCAAGCGCTGGCTGCGTACGGGCAAGTGCAGCTTTCTGCCGGAAGAACGCGAATGGCTGGCGCGGCTGAAGAGCTGGGGTTTGCAGGACAGCTTCCGTACGCTCAACCCGGAAGTCGTCGATCGCTTCAGCTGGTTCGACTACCGCAGCCGTGGTTTCGAAGATGACCCACGTCGAGGGCTGCGCATCGACCTGATCCTGACCACCACCGGCCTGCATCAGCGCGTCATCAACAGTGGTGTCGACTACGACATCCGCAGCATGGAGAAGCCTTCCGACCACTGCCCGGTCTGGATCGAGCTGAACTGAGCCGCCGGTTCGACTCCACCCGCCGCGTTGCGCGGCGGGGTACTAATGCACAGATCGACATCCATCCAGGTCGGCGGTCACATAACGGTAAACAAAGCGTCTTAATCTCCCCGCTTCTTTGAAAGGGAGATTCGCTGCATGGCACTTTTTACGTCCGCACGCACCATTGGGAAACGGGTGCTATGCCTGGCGTTTCTCGCCCTGTTCTGTGCATCTCCCCTCTCGGTAAACGGAGCCGTGCCGGCGTTACCTGCAAAGGATCAGCCGGTACTGAGCATCCATGGGTCGAACACCGTCGGCGCCAAATTAGCGCCCATGTTGATCGCCGGTCTGTTCGAAGCACAGGGACTGCAATCGATAAAGATCGCTTCCACCAAGGAAAACGAGCAGCGGATAAGCGCAATCGACAGCAAAACCGGCCGCACGCTGTACGCCCTGGTTGCCGCTCACGGCACAGGCACTGGCTTTGCTGGGCTCGGAAACGGTTCCGCCGATCTTGCCGCCGCATCGCGCCCCATCAAGGACAGCGAATACGACAGCCTGGCCAGCCTCGGTAACCTGCGCAGCGCACAGTCCGAGCAGATCATCGCCATCGACGGTTTGGCGATCATCGTCCATCCGAACAACCGAATCGCCTCGCTCAGCGTCGCGCAAGTCGCCGGCCTGTTCGCTGGCGAGATTCGCAACTGGCGCGAGCTGGGCGGCGATGATCTGACCGTTGAACTGCATGCGCGCGACGATCAGTCCGGCACCTATGACACCTTCAAGGAACTGGTACTCGGCACTCAGAACAAGACGCTCGCCGGCAGTGCCTTGCGTTATGAATCCAATGACCAGCTTTCCCAAACGGTCATCAGCCGCCCTGGTGCTATCGGCTTCGTGGGCCTCGCCTCGGTGGGAAGCGCCAAGGCGCTGGCGATTGCCGACGGCGACTCGGAGCCCATGCTTCCGTCCACCGCATTGGTCGCGACCGAAGACTATCCGCTGTCGCGTCGTCTGTTCCTCTACGCCAAGCCTACTGCCCAGTCGGACTGGACACGGGCCTATCTCGACTTTGCCCATAGCGCCGCCGGGCAGGCCATCGTCGAAAAGGCCGGCTACGTCGCGCAGGCAATCACTGCGATAAAGCTGCCGGCCCAACCCGACATGCCACAGCTTTACCAAGACCTGGCCAACGATGCCCGGCGGCTGACCGTCAACTTTCGTTTCGACGAGGGCAGCGCACGGCTGGATAACAAGGCTCAACGTGATATCGGACGCTTGATCGATTATCTCCAGCGTGCTGACAAACAGATGAACGCCGCGGTGCTGGTGGGCTTCGGCGATGCGCGAGGGGACTCGGCGCGTACCGAGCTGCTGTCCAAACTCCGCGCGATGGCGGTGCGTCGCGAGTTAGCGCGTGGTGGAATTCTGGTTAAAGATATCAATGGGTTGGGTGATCAACTTCCAGTGGCTTCTAATACCCCGTCAGGCCGGGTCAAGAACAGGCGCGTAGAGGTCTGGCTTTACTGAAATGCCTAGATCGCGGCTTGTTTTCTACCACTACTCCACAGCCGATTTGGATGTATCGCCAGCAAGCAGATGGCTGAGCACCGAGCGCATCTTGCCGGCCTTGACCGGCTTGTTCAGCACCGGCACGCCGAGGCCCTGCAACTGCTTGCGGCACTGGTCGCTGCGATCAGCGGTGATCATCACCACCGGAATCGCCTCGCCGAAGCGCTCACGCAATGCCTGCGCCACCTCCCAGCCAGTGACGCCTTGGTCGAGATGGAAGTCGGCCAGGATCAGCTCCGGCGCCTGCCCGCCCAGCACGGCAATCGCTTGCGCCTGATCGGTCGCCGTGAGGACGTCGCAGCCCCACTGGCCAAGGAGCGCGGACATGCTGTGCAGAATGCTCAGCTCGTTATCCAGCACCAGCAGTCGCCGCCCCGGCAAGGGATCACCCAGTTGCGGCACGCTGACCAGCGTCTCGAGATTGCGCCTGGGCATCGATTCGCTCAGCGGCACCTCGATGCTGAAAACCGAGCCGCGACCCGGTTGCGACCTGACCTGGATGCGGTAGTCGAGCATCTTGGCAATGCGCTCGACGATGGCCAGCCCCAGGCCGACGCCGCGCCGCTCGGCCGCGCGCTCGACCCCGAGCTGATTGAACTCGAGGAAGATCGACTGCAGCTGATCCTCGGCGATGCCGCGCCCGCTGTCCCAGACCTCGATGCGCAGCGAACCGCCGCGTTTGCGCGCACCGAGCAATACCCGGCCGCGTTCGGTGTAACGGCAGGCATTGCTGAGGAAGTTGCGCAGGATGCGGCTCAGCAGCCGGAAATCGGTCTGGATCGCATAGCGAGGAATGAAGTGGACGAGCTGCAGCCCCGCCGCCTCGGCGACCGGCTGGAACTCCGAAACCAGCGGCAACAGCACTTCGTCTAGGCCATAGCTGTCGATGTCCGGCTTGATCGCGCTCTGGTCCAGCTTGGAGATATCCAGCAGGTCGGTAAGCAGGTCCTCGGCGCCTTCTAGCGCCTGGTGCGCCCGCAGCACCAGGTTGCGCTCGGCGCTCGGCAGGTCCCGTTCGCAAAGGGTGGAGATCAGCAGCCGCGCCGCATTCAACGGTTGCAGCAGATCGTGGCTGGCGGCGGCCAGGTACTTGTCCTTGCTGAGGTTGGCCGCTTCGGCGGCGTCGCGGGCCTCTCGCAACTCGCAGGTGCGTTCGGCCACGCGCTGTTCCAGCTGCTCGTTAAGCTGCAGCAAGCGCTGTTGCGCCTGCTTGCGCTCGGTGATATCGGCTACGAAGCCTTCCACCAGGCCATCTTCGTCCGGCTTGAGCAGCAGGTTCATCATCACGTCGATGAAGCTGCCGTCCTGGCGCCGCAGTCGGGTTTCGTAGCCGAACAGCCCCTGTTGAATGGTCAGCGTATGGCGAATCTGCAACAGCTCCTCTTCGCCGCCGATGAACAGGTGATGCGACAGATCGGTCAGCGCCCACAGCGCAGCCTCGGGACTTTCATAGCCGAGCATGCGCGCCAAGGCCGGGTTGGCGGCACGAATGCCCTCCTGCAGGCTGGCCTGGAAGATGCCATGCACCGCATGCTCGAACAGCCATTTGTAGCGATTGCGCTCGGCTTCCAGCTCCTCCAGGCGGCTCAGCAGTTCGGGGTAATGGCTCTTGCGCGCCGAATGGCTACCGAAGCCGAGCAGCTGGGTCAGGGCCTGCTGTTGATCGTCAGAGGGCTTCGGCATAGACGACCTCGACATCGCGCTGGGTCGAAGAACGTGGATTGGTAAGGATGCAGGGGTCCTGCATCGCATGCTGCGAAAGGAAGGGGATATCCGACAGGTCGACGCCATGCAGGCCGAGGCTTTCCTTGAAGCCGATCGACTGCTTGAGGCTGATCAGATGTTGCACCAGGCGCTCGCGAATCTGCCGGTGGTTCAGGCCGCGCGTATCAATACCCAGCGTCTGGGCGACGATTTTGAAGCGATCCGGCGCGGCGTCGTAGTTGAATGCCACCACGTGCTCGACCAGCACCGCGTTGCACAGTCCGTGAGGCAAGTCGAGATAGCCGCCGAGGCTGTGGGACATGGCATGCACGGCGCCCAGAATCGCGTTGGAGAACGCCAGCCCGGCCTGCATGCTGCCGAGCATGATCTGCTCGCGCAGGGCGATATCCGTCGGATTGGCGATCATCTGCACCAGATTGCCGTTGATCAGCCGCATGGCCTCCAGCGCGTGGGGATCGGTCAGCGGGCCGTTACCGGTGGAGACGAACGCCTCGATGGCGTGCACCAGCGCGTCGATGCCGGTACAGGCGGACAGGAACGGATCCATGCTCGCCGTGGTTTCCGGGTCGATCAGCGAAACGTCCGGCACCGCCGCCTTGCTGACAATGGAGAACTTCATCCGCTCGTCCTGGTTGGAGATGATCACGAACTGCGAAACGTCGGCCGAGGTGCCGGCCGTGGTGGGAATCAGGATCAGCGGCGGGCTGGGCACGCGCAGGGTATCCACCCCTTCGAACTCGACGATATGGCGACCGTGGGCGACCACGATGCCGATGCCCTTGGCGCAGTCCATCGGGCTGCCGCCGCCCACCGCGACGATCACGTTGCAACCTTCGTTGCGATAGACCTCGGCGCCGAGCATCACCTCTTCGCAACGCGGGTTGGGCGATACATCGGTGAACAGGTGGTGTTCGATGTTCTGCCGCTCGAGGCTGGCCTGCACGTCGGCTACCCAGCCAGCAGCCACCACACCGGGGTCGGAAACCACCAGCACCTTGCGCGCGCCGAAGTTGCTGGCACAGGTGCCGACGCTGTGGCGGCAACCAGCGCCGAAGATGATTTCAGGGGAAACGAATTTACGCTGGAGGCTGATATTCGGGCTCATCACCGTGGCCTTTATTATTTTTGTAACAACCGCGCAAGCCTACTGGATTGGTCGGGTAAAGCAATGCACTCAAGGAATAGCGTGCGCAGGTCCGTCCCGTTTCGTTGCACAACCCGACGCGGCTTCGGCGAAACGGGATCAGAGCTAGGGTTGGCTTTCCAGACGAGCGTCGTTCAAAGCAGCGCTTGGTAGAAGCGTCACTCACGCTGAAGCGCATCAGCCGGATTGGCGGCGTTGCGAAAGCCGTGGCGTTCCACCGGATGCAGCTGATAGGCGGCGGTGGGTCAACAACAGACCGCCACCGGCCAGGGACTGATAGCTGGCAGTACCTAACTGCCATGGGGCCGGGGCACGGTCGAAATCACCGGTGCGCGGAGCGCACCCTACGGCTGACTCAGGCATGTTTCCGTAGGGTACGCTCGGCGCACCGCCAAACTCACGCACCACAAGCCGCCCTCCGCTCTCGCGCCAAACCATCATGATCGCTCAGGCAATAAAGAATCCCGTCCTCGGCAAAACGCGGCTGTTGCAACCCGCCAGTACCTGAGCGTGCAACGCGCATCCGTTGGGTCGTACTCGATCCAGAACAGCCCGCTCGGCGCTCCATTCGCTGGGCCAGGAACCATAGGGGACAGCGGTTTTGCTCATGCATGCATCTATCGTTCAGCGGCCCGGCCAGCGCCGGGCTCAGACCTTAAGGATGAGCCTCGAGGCCTTCTCGTTGCGGTAGCGCAGTTGATCGAGGCCTGGCGCATCCTCCTCGGCCTGCTTGCGCGCGGCGAGGATGACGCCGTGCTGCGCCGACTTGCTGCACACCGGATCGGCATTCGCGGCGTCGCCGGTGAGCATGAACGCCTGGCAACGGCAGCCACCGAAGTCCTGTTCCTTCTCGTCGCAACTGCGGCAGGGTTCGGGCATCCAGTCGTAGCCGCGAAACTTGTTGAAGCCGAAGGAATGCCGCCAGATGTATTCGATGCTGTGCTCGCGCACGTTGGGAAACTCCACCGGCAGCTGGCGCGCGCTGTGGCACGGCAATGCGGTGCCGTCGGGAGTGACGTCGAGAAACAGGTTCCCCCAGCCGCTCATGCAGGCCTTGGGGCGCTCTTCGTAATAGTCGGGCGTCACGAAGATCAGCTTGCAGGGATGATTCTCGGCGGCGAGCCGCTCGCGCCACTGGTTGGTGATGCGTTCGGCCCGCTCCAGTTGCGCCTTGCTCGGCAACAGGCCGGCGCGGTTCAGCTCGGCCCAGCCGTAGAACTGGCAGGTGGCCAGCTCGACGAAATCCGCTTCCAGCTCCAAGCACAGCTCGATGATGCGCTCGATGTTGTCGATGTTATGCCGATGGGTGACGAAGTTGAGCACCATCGGGTAGCCATGCCGCTTCACCGCGCGGGCCATTTCCAGCTTCTGCGCAAAGGCCTTCTTCGAGCCGGCCAGCAGGTTGTTCACCTCTTCGTCGGCGGCCTGGAAGCTGATCTGGATATGGTCCAGCCCGGCTTCGGCGAAGCGGGCGATCTTCTCTTCGGTCAGGCCGATGCCCGAAGTGATCAGGTTGGTGTAGTAACCCAGCCCGCGGGCCGCCTCGATCAGCTCGGCCAGGTCCTGGCGCACCAGCGGCTCGCCACCGGAAAAACCCAGCTGCGCCGCGCCCATCTCCCGCGCCTGGCGGAACACCTCGATCCACTCGGCGGTACTCAGCTCCTCATGGCTGCGGGCGAAATCCAGCGGGTTAGAGCAGTACGGGCATTGCAGCGGGCAGCGGTAGGTCAGCTCGGCGAGCAGCCACAGCGGCGGACCGGGCTCGTAGCCGGGCTTAACGAAGCTCGATCCAGAACCGTTCAACGGCCACCTCCACGAACGCCAGGATGTCTTCTTCGATGCCCTCCGCGCCGGGAAAGCTTGCCTGAAGCTCGGCAACGATGCCGCCCACCGAGCGCGCGCCATCGACCCGCTTGAGGATCTCGGCGGCGCTGTCGTTGAGCTTGATCATGCCCTCCGGATAGAGCAGCACGTGGCAGCCTTGCGCCGGCTCGAACTGAAAGCGGTAGCCGCGGCGCAAGGTCGGGACTTTCGGCAGGATGTTCTCGGTCATGTCGGGTCACTCGCCAAAGGTCGAAATGGGAAGCCCGCGTGGCGCTCTCCCACATGGAATGTTTATCCACCCTACGCCGTTTTCCGGCGAGGTGATATCCGCCGTCACAGCTCGATACCTTTGTGCCAGATTCGCTCGCGGGTGACAGTGTGGTACGGCGGGCGGTCCAGCTCGTAGGCCATGCTCATGGCATCGAGCATGCTCCACAACACGTCCAGCTTGAACTGCAGGATGTTCAGCATCCGCTCCTGCGCATCGCGCGTGCGGTAATGCCCGAGGGTGATGCGCAAGCCGTGCTCGACGTCGCGCCGCGCTTCCTTCAGGCGCTTGCGGAAATAGTCGTAACCGGACGCCTCGATCCAGGGGTAATGCTGCGGCCAGGCATCCAGGCGCGACTGGTGGATGGTCGGTGCGAAGAGCTCGGTCAACGAGCTGCTGGCCGCCTCCTGCCAGGAGGCGCGGCGCGCGAAGTGAACATAGGCATCCACCGCGAAACGCACGCCGGGCAGCACCAGCTCCTGCGACAGCACCTGCTCGCGGTCGAGCCCCACCGCTTCGGCCAACCGCAGCCAGGCTTCGATGCCGCCCTCCTCGCCGGGTGCGCCGTCGTGATCGAGGATGCGCTGGACCCACTCGCGGCGCGCGTCGCGATCCGGACAGTTGGCCATGATCGCCGCATCCTTCAGCGGAATGCAGACTTGGTAGTAGAAACGGTTGGCCACCCAGCCCTGGATCTGCTCACGGTTGGCCTGCCCGGTGTACATCGCTCGATGAAAGGGGTGATGAATATGGTAGTAATCGCCCTTGGCACGCAGCGCCTGCTCGAATTCGGCGGGGGTCATGGCTGGCAGGGTCATCGCGGCTTCCTTATGCAGGTCCAGCGCTCAACGCGGGAAGGTTTGTCTCGTAGGGTGCGCTCTGCGCACCGGCTCTAATTACTCGGTGCGCAAAGCGCACCCTACGTCCGGAGCGCAGCTACAACTCGATGCTCATGCCATCGAAGGCTACTTCGATGCCGTGCTCGTCGAGAATGGCGCGCTCGGGCGAGTCCTGGTCGAGAATCGGGTTTGTGTTGTTGATATGAATGAGGATCTTGCGCGCCGCCGACAGGCCGTCGAGCACCTCGATCATGCCGCCCGGGCCGCTCTGGGGCAGATGGCCCATTTCGCTGCCCAGCTTGTCGCCGACCTCACGCACACGCATTTCGTCGTCGCGCCAGAGCGTACCGTCCACCAGCAGGCAATCAGCGCCACGCATGGTGCTCAGCAGCGCCTCGCTCACCTGGCCCAGGCCAGGTGCGTAGAACAGCTTGCCGCCGGTACGGCGGTCTTCGATGAATAGGCCGATGTTGTCGCCCGGATGCGGATCGTTGCGGTGCGGCGAATATGGCGGCGCGGAGCTGCGCAGCGGGATCGGCGTGATGACGAGATTCGGGCAGGCCGGAATGACGAAGCTGTCGTCCAGCGCGATGGGGTTCCACTTCAGGCCACCGTTCCAATGCTCGAGTATGTTGAACAATGGAAAGCCGGTGGTCAGGTCCTGCTGGACCATCTCGCTGCACCAGACCTCATGCGGGCAGCCTTCGCGCAGCGTCAGCAAGCCGGTGGTGTGATCGATCTGACTGTCGAGCAGGATGATCGCGCCGATCGCCGTATCGCGCGGCTTGCGCGCCGGCTGCAAGGCGGGAAAGGCCTCCAGTTGCGCACGGATATCCGGCGAGGCGTTGCAGAGAATCCAGTCCACGCCGTTATCGCTGATGGCGATGGACGACTGGGTACGTGCCAGTCCGCGCAACGTACCGGCGCGCAGGCCGGCACAGTTGGAGCAATTGCAATTCCACTGAGGGAAACCACCGCCTGCAGCAGAACCGAGAATCTGGATGAACATGCACTTCCCCCGATTGATAGAACCCCGGCCGAAGCCGGGGCGGAACAGTCAACGATTGGCGAAGTACATGGTCACTTCGAAACCAATGCGCAGATCGCTGTACTCGGGTTTAGTCCACATGGGTCGTTCCTCTTCTTATGAAGCCGGAGAATTCCGGCAGATTTGAGTTAACCATCAGGCCCGACACCCCCGAATGCTACTTTCGAACGAGTTTCGGTCCTGATTTGGTAGCGTGTCAGCGACACCTGTACGCCTGTCTGCTCCACATGTCGCATTCTTGCGACGGCTGTGCCGACGTCCGCACTCAGCGGCCTACCTCTGACCGCCCAAGCTCGGGGCTTGCGGTGACGCCGAGTGCTCCCGGCATATCACTTGCTGTATCCGTGCCATCTCCGACGGATGGATGACAGAAGGTGCCGCCGAAGAAGTCTATGGTTGAAGCGTTCGGTCAGCCGCTGGTTCGACAAAAAACAACAAGACGTCGAGACGTGCCCCAGGTCCGTCATCGGCCAATGAGGATCACAATGAATTTGCATGCTTCGGATAATGCCAGCGAACTCGCAGCCTTCGTGGCTGATCACTTTCCCGAACGTGGCATTCAACCGGACGGCTTGATTGCTCAGTCCTGGTACCGAAGCGTTACCCAGCACCGCCTCAACCCGCGCGGACGCTGCGAGAAGAACATTCTCACCGCTGCCGAGATCCGCCAGCACCAGGCTCAGCATCAGGAGTATCTGGCTGTCGCCAGCCAGGGCGTCACCGGCCTGGCCAAGCGCGTCGTGCAAGCCGGCTTCTCCGTGCTGCTCAGCGACGAGGGCGGCGTCACGCTGGATGCGCGCCTGCCCGCACAGCGCGACCTCTACACTCAGTCTGGGCTAATCATCGGTGCGCGCTGGGACGAATCGGTCGCCGGTACCAACGGCATCGGTACTGCCCTTGCCGCGACCCAGGCGCTGACCATCCACCGTGAGGAGCACTTCCTCGCCACGAACTTCCGCCTGAGCTGCTCGGTATCGCCAATCTTCGACGCCCAGGGCCAGCTGCGCGGCTGCCTCAACGCCACATGCCTGAACAGCGATGGCCCCAAGGAAGCGCAGTACCTGACCCTGCAATTGGTGATCATGTACGCGCGGCTGATCGAGAACGCCCACTTCCATCAGAGCTACCGCGATCGCCTGACCTTGGCCATCAAGCCACGCGACGACATCACCGATCTTGCCAATGAACAGTTGTTGGCCCTGGACGAACAAGGACGGGTGATCGGTGCCAACCGCGCCGCCTTCGTCGCCTACGAGCAAGGCCATGGAAGCGCCCTGCTCGGCCGGCCCATCGATAGCCTACTGCCGGCCAACGTCAATGAACTGCTCAGCATGACCAACGGCGGAGCCCGTGGCGTGCGACTGCGTTCCCTGCAGGGCGAGGCGCTGATGGATGTTGGCTTGCGCATTCCCGCGAACCATCTGCGCTCCGCGCGTCCGACGTCAGATGCGTGCGCACGCACCCCGGCAAGCGAGCATCCCGACCTTGAACATCTCGGCGGCAGCGACCCGCAGTTGCAACTGGGCGTGCGGCGAATCCGCAAGGTGATCGATAAAGGTATCCCTATCCTCATTACTGGCGAGACAGGCACCGGCAAGGAAGCCTTCGCGCGGGCCGTCCATCAGGCCAGCGCCCGGCGAGGCGGTCCTTTCATCGCCCTCAATTGTGCCGCCATCCCGGAAACTCTGATCGAGAGCGAACTCTTCGGCTACCGTAGCGGCAGCTTCACAGGTGCCAGCAAGAAAGGCATGAAGGGCAAGCTGGAGCTGGCCAACGGCGGCACGCTGTTTCTCGATGAGATCGGCGATATGCCGGCGCACTTGCAAACCCGTCTACTGCGGGTGCTGGCAGAGCGAGAGATCTTTCCCTTGGGTGCCGAGACGCCGGTGCCGCTGGATGTGCAGGTGGTGTCCGCCACGCATCAGGATCTGCACGGGATGATCCAGGCCAGGCTGTTCCGCGAGGATCTGTTCTATCGACTCAGCGGCATGACCCTGGCGTTGCCGGCGTTGCGCGAGCGCAGCGACCGCGCCGAGCTGATTCACAACCTGCTCAGCGCTCAGGCCGACGCTGATGGATTACGCCTGGACGAAGCGGCACGCCAGCGCCTTCTCAACCATCCCTGGCCTGGCAATATCCGCCAGTTGCTCAATGCGCTGCGTTACGCCGTGGCCCTGGCCGAAGACGGTGTGATCGATTGCGATTGCCTACCTGTCGAGCTGCATCAACCATCCCTTCCCGCTCCGGCCACGCCGCCGGCGCCAGCGGCCACCCTGGCCGACCAGTTGGGCGACGACGAAGCGCGCCATCTGCTGGCAGTCCTGCGGCAATACCGTTGGAACATCAGCGCGGCAGCCGAAGCCAGCTCCGTTTCCCGCTCGACGCTGTACCGCAAGATGAAAAAGCACGGCATCGTCCAGCCCAATGAGATGTTCTAGCTCTGAGTTGCAGGAGAGACTCAGCACGCCATGGAGCGAGCTGACCGCAGATGGCGAATGGCGAATGGCGAATGGCGAAACCTAGGAAGGCCTTCCGTGCCTCGCCATCCTGGCGCCGTGCCTCACTGAAATAGTGCTCGGCAGTTCGAGGTCCGAGCTTTCCGCGGCTCTCCAGGGCGAGTCCTGATTCGCTGGTCTTACCCTGGGAAGGAAGATGGGTATGAGGCCGCCCAAGGCGGCCCTTACCTTTACTGCTGGATATAAACCACATGCGTACGGGTGTACTCATAGAGCCCGTGCTTGCCGTCCGCCCCGCCGATCCCCGACTTTCGAGTGCCAGCATGAAAGCCCTGCATCGCTTCGAAGTTCTCGCGGTTGATGTAGGTTTCGCCGAAATCCAGCCCAGCGGCCGCTTTCATCGCGGTGGACAGGTCGCGGGTGTAGATCGACGAAGTCAGGCCGTACTCGCAGTCGTTGGCCAGTGCAATGGCTTCCTCCAGGTCGTCGATGATCTGGATTGGCAGCACCGGGCCGAATATCTCCTGACGCATGATTTCCATGTCCTGCGAGCAGTTGGCAAGGATCGTCGGCTGGTAGTGGAAGCCCTGGCCGAGGTCAGCGACCTGGCCGCCAGTGATCAGCTGGGCGCCCTGATTCTGGGCGGTTCTGACCATTTGCTCGACCTTGCGTAGTCCGGCCTCGTTGATAAGTGGGCCCATCTCTACATCCGCCTGCGCGATCGGGTCGCCGTAACGGGTTTCAGCCATCGCGCCGGCGATGCGTTCGATGAACTGGTCGGCCACGCCTCGCTGCACGTAGACGCGCTCGGCGCAGTTGCACACCTGGCCGGTGTTGATGATTCGCGAGGCGCGGATAGCGTTGACCGCCAGTTCCAGATCGGCATCGTTCATAACGATCGCAGGTGCCTTGCCGCCAAGCTCGAGGTTGAGTTTGGTGACGTTGGGCGCCGCAGCGGCCATGATCCGCGAGCCGGTGCCGACGCTGCCGGTGAAGCTGATCATGTCGATCCCGCTGCTCGTGGTCAGCGCGCTACCGACACCGGCGCCGCTGCCACAGACCACATTGAAGACGCCCCTCGGCAAGTCGGTCTCGGCCACCAGTTTGGCGAATTCGAAACAGTTGTTCGGGGTTTCTTCGCTGGGCTTGATCACGATGGTATTGCCAGTGACCAGCGCCGGCGCCATCTTGCGCGCGATCAGGAAGAACGGGAAATTCCACGGCAGGATGCCGGCTACCACGCCCAGCGGTTTACGGAATAGGAAAATGTTCTCACCTGGACGGTCGCTGGTGATGATTTCACCTTCGATACGCCGCGCCCACTCGGCCATGTAATCCATGTAGTCGGCCGTGAAGTTGACCTCCACCAGTGCCAAGCTCTGGATCTTGCCCTGTTCTTCGGTAATCACGCGAGCCAGACGCTCGGCGTTCTGGCGAATCTTGCTGGCGATGGCACGCAGATAGCTGGCGCGCTCGATGGCCGGTTTGTTGGACCACTCCTTTTGCGCGGTGCGCGCAGCCGCGATGGCGCGCTCTGTGGTGGCCGCGTCCGATTCTGGCACGCGGGAAAGCACGGCGCCGTTGGCCGGGTTGCGCACTTCGACGAGGTTGTCGCAGGCGACGAATTCGCCGTCGATGTAGTTCTGATAGGTGATTGCGTCGGTCATATCGCTCTCCGTGGCTTCAGTTGCTTGCGGTTTTCTGAGTCGGCTGCGGCAGGTCGTCCGGGCCGTGCTCGACGCGGTCGTGGGCGCGCTTGATCAGGTATTGATGGATCTGCTTCATCTGTTCCATGTCGAAGGCTTCGGCGAACGACGGCATGCCGTCGGGTATCCGAGCGCCGTGGAGGATGCCGAGGAACTGCTCGTGCTTTTCCGCGGTAAGCATGCGCAGATCCGGCAGCACACCGCCGCTGACCGCGTGGATACCGTGGCACTGTGAGCAATAACCGTCGTAGAGCTTGGCGCCGGCTTCGACCGTGGCGGCGTCGGCGGTCAGCGGTGGCGGCTCGGGTGCGTCTGCCCGTGGTGCTGGTTCCTGCAATTCGCCCGTACCGCCGAGCTTGTAAGTCAGCACTTGCGCATAAGGCTGCACGCCGGCCCGCAGCGACAAGGCCCCGGCGAAGGTGGAAAAAGCGCCGCCCCAGCCAGCCATGAAGGTCACGTACTGCTCGCCGTCGACGCTGTAGGTCACAGGTGCTGCCATCACGCCACTGGCGGCGGGCTGTTCCCATAGCTTCTTGCCGGTGTCGGCGGCGTAGGCGATGACGCGACCATCGGCGCTGCCCTCGAACACCAGGTTGCCGGCGGTTGTCAGGGTGCCACCATTGAAGATGGTGACGTAGGGCACTTCCCAGGCCTGCTCCTGCTTCACCGGGTCCCAGGCGATCAGCTTGCCGGACCAGGTGTCGGCGTACTTGCCAAGGCCTTCGGGGTCCTCAGGCATCATCCCGGTCTTCAGGCCTAGCTGATACATGCTCTTGAATTTGTTGCGCGCCGGCGCGTCCGGCACGTGTTCGTACCAAGCGGACATGATGTGCGCAGGGATGTAGACGAGGCCCGTGTCCGGGTTGTAAGACATTGGGTGCCAGTCATGCGCGCCCCAGAAGCCGGGCTGGACCAGCTTGGCCTTCTTCTCGCCCTTCCAGTAGGCCGCGGCTTCGTCGTCGACGATGGGGCGGCCAGTCTTCAGATCGACACCCTTGGCCCAGTTGATCGGCACAATGTTCTCGGCCGACAGCAGTTCGCCAGTGGCGCGGTCGATGACGTAGAAGAAGCCGTTCTTCGGCGCCTGCATCAACACTTTGCGCTTTTTCCCCTCGATTTCGAGGTCAGCGAGAATCATGTGCTGGGTAGCGGTGTAGTCCCAGGCATCGCCAGGCGTGGTCTGGTAATGCCAGACGTATTCGCCGGTATCGGCATTGACCGCGACGATGGAGGACAGAAACAGGTTGTCGCCCTTGCCTTCGCTGCGCCAAATCGGGTCCCACAGCGAGCCGTTGCCGACGCCTATGTAAAGCAGGTTCAGCTCGGGGTCGTAGGCGAAGGAGTCCCAAGCGGTGCCGCCGCCGCCCTGTTCGACGAAGGCGCGGCCGTGCCAGGTCTTCTTGGCGATCTCCATACCTTTGCCTTCGGCAGGCTTGTCCGGGTCGCCGGGCACGGTGAAGAAGCGCCAGGCCTGCTCGCCGGTCTCGGCATCGTAGGCGGTCACGTAACCGCGTACACCGAACTCGGCGCCACCATTGCCGATCACGACCTTGCCATTGACCACTCGCGGCGCGCCGGTGATGGAGTAGCTGCGCGCTTTGTCGTTGCGGGTATCGACGGACCAGACGCGTTCGCCGGTCTTGGCGTCGATGGCTTCCAGGCGACCATCGAGCACGCCGACGTAGACCTTGCCTTTCCACACGGCAACGCCGCGGTTGATCGCATCACAACAGGCTTCGCCAGCGCGGGAGCGGTCGGACTGCGGATCGTACTTCCAGATCAGCTCCCCGCTGCGGGCGTCCAGCGCGTAGACGATGGAGAACGGGCCAGTGGTGTACATCACACCATCGACCACGATAGGCGTGGCTTCCACGCCGCGGTCGATGTCGAGCTTGTAACTCCAGGCCAGCCCCAGCTCGTCGACGTTCTCGGCTGTGATGTTCGTCAGCGGGCTGTAACGCTGCTCACCATAGTCACGACCGTGGCTCATCCAGTTGCCGGGCTCGGCGTCGGCATTGGAGATGCGTTTGCCGTCGACATCGGCCGCTAGCGCTACCGAAGAACAGGCAGCGCTCAACGCCAGCACGGTGAACAGGCTTTTCACGAACGAGGCGGCTGGCGGCGGCTCTGCGCCTCCACACCTTTGCAGGCCAGTACGATTCATCAATGCGTCTCCAGTTCTTATTAGGGGCCGCAGCATCGCGCCACGGTCCCTGAGATATCGCAATGGCTGTGCCAGCGTTACGCTTTATCGCTGGAGGGCGCGTGGATACTGGATCTGATGACTGGATGAAAGCGGAAATGACTGCGCTGGCAGGCGGGCAGCTGTGCCAGGGAAGGAACAGGCGAAGCGAGGGATGGAACAATTGTGTCAGGAATGAAAACAGTGCTCTGCCGAAAGCACTCTAGTGCAGAACCAGAGCCCGCACGTTCTTACAGCGTTCTTCTAAAAAAAACGCGGCCAAAAGGCCGCGCTGCGAAACGAGCCGTACGGCCGTCACGGGGATGACGGCCCGGAAAGGCTCGGCACACTCGGTGCCTGCCAAGTAACCGGCGCATTCGGGAGCGCACGCCGGAGCCCATCCATCAGAAGAAGCCGAGCGGATTGACGTCGTAGCTGACCAGCAGATTCTTGGTCTGCTGATAGTGGTCGAGCATCATCTTGTGGGTCTCGCGGCCCACACCGGATTTCTTGTAGCCGCCGAACGCCGCATGCGCCGGGTACAGGTGGTAGCAGTTGGTCCAGACACGCCCAGCCTTGATGCCGCGGCCCATGCGGTAGGCGCGGTTGATGTCGCGGGTCCAGACGCCTGCGCCCAGCCCGAACTCGGAATCGTTGGCAATCGCCAGAGCTTCGGCCTCGTCCTTGAAGGTGGTTACGGCCACCACCGGCCCGAAGATCTCTTCCTGGAACACGCGCATCTTGTTGTGCCCCTTGATCAGGGTCGGTTGCACGTAGTAACCGGTCGCCAGACTCCCTTCGAGCTTCTCGGCAGCGCCGCCAGTGAGGATCTGACCGCCTTCCTGGCGGGCGATCTCCATGTACGAGAGGATCTTGTCGAACTGCTGTTCGGACGCCTGGGCGCCGACCATGGTCTCGGTGTCCAGCGGGTTGCCGCGCTTGATCTGCTGGATCTTTTTCATCACCACCTCCATGAAGGGTTCGAAGATCGACTCCTGGATCACCGCACGCGATGGGCAGGTGCAGACCTCGCCCTGGTTGAAGAACGCCAGCACCAGGCCTTCGGCGGCTTTCTCGATGAAGGCCGGCTCGGCCTGCATGATGTCTTCGAAGAAGATGTTCGGGCTCTTTCCGCCCAGCTCCACGGTGCTCGGAATGATGTTCTCAGCAGCGCAACGCATGATGTGCGAACCCACCGGCGTCGAGCCGGTGAAGGCGATCTTGGCGATACGGGTGCTGGTGGCCAGCGCCTGGCCGGCTTCACGACCAAAGCCCTGGACGATGTTCAGCACGCCCGGCGGCAACAGGCCGTCGATGATTTCGGCGAAGACCATAATCGACAGCGGGGTTTGCTCGGCGGGCTTCAACACCACGCAGTTGCCGGCGGCCAGCGCTGGCGCCAGCTTCCAGGCCGCCATCAGCAGCGGAAAGTTCCACGGAATGATCTGCCCGACCACACCCAGTGGCTCATGGAAATGATAAGCGGCGGTGTGCTCGTTGATCTCGGCGGCGCTGCCTTCCTGGGCGCGGATGCAGCCGGCGAAGTAGCGGAAGTGGTCGGCAGCCAGCGGCACGTCGGCGTTCAGCGTTTCTCGCACGGCCTTGCCGTTGTCCCAGGTCTCGGCAATAGCGAGCTTTTCCAGGTTGGCCTCGATGCGGTCGGCGATCTTAAGCAGCATCAGCGCACGGTCCTGTACCGAGGTCTTGCCCCAGGCATCGGCGGCGGCGTGGGCGGCATCCAGAGCCCTCTCCACGTCTTCGGCGCCGGAGCGCGGGAACTCGGCGATCACTTCACCATTCACCGGCGAGGTGTTGACGAAATACTCACCCTTGACCGGTGACGTGAATTCGCCACCGATGTAGTTGCCGTATCGCGGCTTGAAGGAAACGACGGCGCCTGCGGTACCAGGTTGGGCGTAAATCATGATGGGCCTCTCTTTCTTCTGCGTGTCAGAGCCTGCGCCAGAACGGACGCAGGGCATGGACCGATCTTAGGCAGCGCCCCACCACCCCCGGTATGCGCCCATGGCAGCGAGGCGCTCCTCATTTGGTAGTAGATGCCAAGGGCTCTGCGGAGCTGCGATGCAATGTCCGGCGCGCGGAGCGCACCCTACAAGTCGGTACCTGAGAGCTGGCGGAGCGCACAAACACGGTGCATGAAACTATCGAAACTCGTAGGGTGCGCTCCGCGCACCGTGACCCCATCTGGACCTATTCACCAAAGGCTCCCTCGATATCCCCCGCGACGCCCCAATCGGCAGGGTAAACACCTTTTGGCACTAGGCGGTGAAACGATGATTAACGCCAATCGCTCACGCGCGTAACCAGTCCATGCTTCACTGGATTTCAATGCAGGTAATCCATATACCTGCGGTAATCCTCTTCGTTGCGGATGCGATGTTCCCAGAAACGGCGTTGCCAAAAGCCCCGCTCGCGACGGAGTGCCTGGCTGTGGTTCACGGTGGGTAAAGTCTGAATATTTTGCTGACGCCGGCCTTGATCAACGCCCAACGTTTGCCGAACGCCGCATCGTCCTCTGGCAACTCCCAAATGCAATGGAGGTGATCGGGCAGTAATATCCAGGCGTGAATTCGGAAGGGATAGCACCGCCTGACTTCGATGATCGCTTGGCGCAACATCTGACGGGTTTGCGGCTGGATCAGCAGAGGCCGACGGTGCTGGGTGACCACCGTAAAGAAATACAGCCCGCCGTCACTCTGTGGGCGGCGGTAGTTGGACATTCCTTGTCTCCTTCGCCAGTTGGAGTGCGAGGGTAGAGTCTGTTTTCGACCGATGCCATGCCGACTATGCATGGTTGTAATTTCTTTTCTGCTTTCGAGTCACGGCGCGCGGAGCGCACCCTACAATCGAGCTCCCGCCTCTACTCATCCACCCGCTGCAGCTGCCGAGCTTCGTATTTCGGATAGAGATGGCTGACGCTACGGATCAGTTCGTAGCGTGTCAGGCTGATGCCGGCGAAGCGCGTGGGCACCGGGCTCTGGATGACTTCGTTCATGTCGGCACCGGTGGCCGCAGTGTCGCGCAACAGACCGTCGAGCCAGCCCAGGTAATCGCGCATCTGCTCGAACGGCGCGCTGTCACGGCTCAGCGGGCCGTGGCCGGGCACCAGCAGTTTCCAGGGCGTGGCTTCGAGACGATCGAGATCCGCCAGCCATACATCCAGCCCGGGGCTATTGGGTGTGGTCAGGGCACGTTGGTAGAAGAGGATGTCACCGGCGAAGAGCACGCCACTGATTTCATCAAGAACTGCCAGGTCAGCGCCGGTATGCCCGCGCAATTGCAGTAGGCGCAGCCTGTGTTCACCGACTTCCAGCAGCCCAGGCTCCAACTTGTCGTTTGGCAGCACCACCTCGGTTCCGCGCATCCAGTCGCCGACCATCCGGTACATGTTCTCGGCCATGGCATCGCCCTGCTCGCGCAGCAGATCGGCCGTCCCGGCAAGCGCGGCGATGGGCACGTCAGCGAACGCTTGGTTGCCCAGCACATGGTCGGGATGGTGATGGGTGAGCAGCACCTTGATGACGGGACGATCGGTAACCTCGGCGATAGCGGCGCGCATAGCCTCGCCGTAGCGTCTGGAAGGACCACTGTCTATAACCACGACACCGGCCGAGGTCACGATGAAGCCGGTGTTGACGATATTGCCGCCGTTGCGTGGGTCGAAGTTGTCCGTCAAGCCTTCCAGCAGCCAGACGTTTTCGGCGATCTGGCGCGGTTGCAGCCGATATTGCAGCTCGGCCTGTACAGGCAGCGCCAGGCAGAACGCGAGGGTCAGAATCAGCAAGCGCATGTCGTTTCCTTGGCGGGAAAGCCGGTGCGCGGAGCGCACCCTACAAAAGCAGCGGGTCTTACAATGCCGCCTCGAACTCGTTGCCGTTGTTGTCGCGCAACCACAGGCGGGTGCCTTGCTGGCCTTTCACTTCCAGACTCAGCGTCGGGTTCTCGCTGACGGCCGGATACAGCTCCAGCGTCGCCAGTACGTTGCCCTCGGTATCGCGCAGCTCGGCCTGGTTTAGGAAGAACTCGGGGATGCCGCTAATCAGGCCGTTGTCCATCGGGTGTGATACCTGCAATCGCAGGCGGTTGCTGGTACTACGCTCGAAGCGACCGCCCACTACCCTTCCCAGCCGCTTTTCCCATCCGGGCTGGGTGCGCACTACGCTTGGCGCCGAACAGCCCCCGCCAGCGGCATCCACCCGGGCCGAGCCCACGTGCCAGACGCCATCTCGGGTCAGAACCGCCGCGCGAATGGGCGTGGCCTGCTCCACGCGGAAGCGAATCGCCACCAACGGCAGTACCTGTTCGCCGGGGCTGAAGCTGAACACGCGTGGAATGGGGTTGAGTTCGGCCCAGGCCTCGATACGCACCACTTCATCGCCCAGGGCGCGGGCATCGATGTGCATCGGCACCTGGCGCGCATCCTCGGCGAAGGGCGGCACAAGCACCTGTACGCGGTCGTCGAACACGTAAGGCTCGCCGTTCAGCACGCGCTCGTGGTGGTGCTCCCACATGACCGATTGCAGCGGGTCGGTGTCGGCCGCGAACAGGCTGCCGGTTCGAAAGGTCAGCACGAGTGCCAGCAGGATTCGCATGTTCATGTCGTATCTCCGGCGGCGGATCGGCATGGCCAGCCCCAGTGATCTTTCGGATGAGCTGTCCGCCTGCACGAAGCAGCACGGGTTTTTCGTAGGGTGCGCTTGGTGCACCGCCAGACCTCGGTGCGTGCGGTGCGCGGAGCGCACCCTACATTTTTCACCCGCATCACTGCTTGGTCGCTTCGCTCTCTATATAGGTACGGATGGCCCACAGCGCTTCCTGGCTGAGCGTATCGGCCATGCGCGGCATGTACACCGCGCCGTCGCGTACGGCGCCGTTGATCACGCGTTCCTTATACCACTCGTCACCGCTTATATCGGCTTCCAGCTCGCGCAGATCCGGCGCGATGCCGCCTGAGATCGCTTCCAGACCATGGCAGCGGGCGCAGTTCTGGTTGTAGGCGGAAGAGCCAATTTCTACAGCAAGGTCGTGGTGCTCGCCCGCTTCGCGATAGGGGTTTTCATCCACCCACTCTTCACCAAGAGCGGGCAGGCCCTTGGTCTCTACGGCATGGGGAACGACATCACCATGAGCCAGAGCCAGACCGGTTACAACGATAAAGCCTGCAGCCACAAGTGCGCGCATAGGGTTCTTATTGTTCATGACTAACCACCTCGTTTCGTGAATCCGTGCAAGGCAGCCCCCTTCCGGGAGCGCATGGCGACCATGTTGGCGGTGGTGTCGGGTTGACTGAATCCTGCTTTGGAAGCCGGCGGCTCCTCCCTTGGTAGCAAGCTTTCCCACCACCTTTGGCAGTGGGTCGAACAGCACTTGTGGAGCAAGGCCAAAACACCGGACGTTTGGGAAATATTCCCGGCGTTCGCGGGAATATTTCCGTATCGGCGCCTGCGCCGCGCTTCCAATATCGATTCGCCAAGCCGCTATCGGCAGTGTCAGACCCGCGTCTACACAGACCGAGCAGCGGCCTTGTCCGAACCGACCAAGGGAATCGCAACCATGACAACAAGATCGCACCCCGGCAGCAAACGTCCCCTCGCCCTAGCCGTGCAATGCCTGGCACTGGCTGGCAGCCTTGCAATGATCGGTGCCGCCCAGGCCACGCCGGTAAGCTGGGAAGACATCGCCAACGACCACATTTCGACCAACAACGTCCTGCAATATGGCTTGGGCACCCACGCCCAGCGCTTCAGCCCGCTGGCTCAGGTCAACGACAAGAACGTCTTCAAGCTGACACCCGCCTGGTCGTTCTCCTTCGGCGACGAGAAGCAGCGCGGACAGGAATCCCAGGCCGTGGTGCACGACGGCATCATTTACGTCACCGGCTCCTACTCGCGGGTATTCGCGCTGGATGCCAAGACCGGTAAGCGCCTCTGGAGCTACGCCCATCGTCTGCCCGACGACATCCGTCCCTGCTGCGATGTGGTCAACCGCGGCGTCGCCATTTATGGCGACAAGGTCTACTTCGGCACGCTCGATGCTCGCGTCGTGGCGCTGAACAAAGACACCGGCAAGGTCGTCTGGAACAAGAAATTCGGCGATCACGGCGCGGGCTACACCATGACCGGCGCACCGACCCTCGTGAAAGACGGCGAGACCGGCAAGGTGCTGCTGATTCACGGCAGTTCGGGGGACGAATTTGGCGTGGTCGGCAAGCTGTTCGCCCGCGATCCGGATACCGGTGAAGAAATCTGGATGCGTCCCTTCGTCGAAGGCCATGTGGGTCGCCTGAACGGCAAGGACAGCACCCCCACCGGCGACATCAAGGCGCCCTCCTGGCCGGACGATCCGAACTCCCCCACCGGCAAGGTCGAGGCCTGGAGCCAGGGCGGCGGCGCACCGTGGCAGAGCGCGAGCTTCGATGCCGAAACCAACACCATCATTGTCGGCGCCGGCAACCCGGCCCCGTGGAACGGCTGGGCACGCACCTCCAAGGATGGCAAGCCCCAGGACTACGACAGCCTCTACACGTCCGGCCAGGTTGGCGTCGACCCGAGCACCGGTGAAGTGAAATGGTTCTACCAGCACACGCCGAACGATGCCTGGGACTTCTCCGGCAACAACGAGCTAGTGCTCTTCGACTACAAGGACAAAGACGGCAAGACGATCAAGGCCACCGCCCACGCTGACCGCAACGGCTTTTTCTACGTGGTCGACCGTAACGACGGCAAGCTGCAGAACGCCTTCCCCTTCGTCGACAACATCACCTGGGCCAAAGGTATCGACCTCGAGACCGGACGCCCGATTGAAAACGAAGGCCAGCGTCCACCCAAGCCCGAGCCGGGCGAGAAGCACGGCAAAGCCGTCGAGGTCTCCCCGCCCTTCCTCGGCGGCAAGAACTGGAACCCCATGGCCTACAGCCAGGACACCGGCCTGTTCTACGTTCCAGCCAACCACTGGAAGGAGGACTACTGGACCGAGGAAGTCAGCTACAAGAAGGGTTCGGCCTACCTTGGCCAGGGCTTCCGCATCAAGCGCATGTATGACGACCACGTTGGCATCCTGCGCGCCATGAACCCCACCACCGGCAAGGTGGAGTGGGAACACAAGGAGAAGCTGCCGCTGTGGGCCGGTGTGCTGGCCACCAAGGGCAACCTGGTGTTCACCGGCACCAGCGATGGCTACTTCAAGGCCTTTGACGCCAAGACCGGCGACGAGCTTTGGAAATTCCAGACTGGCAGCGGAATCATCTCCCCGCCCGTGACCTGGGAGCAGGACGGCGAGCAGTACATCGGCGTGACCGTCGGTTACGGCGGCGCAGTGCCGCTGTGGGGCGGCGACATGGCCGAGCTGACCAAGCCGGTCGCACAGGGCGGTTCGTTCTGGGTGTTCAAATTACCTGAGTGGGAAAACAAGACCGCCCAGCGCTGATGTCCCGGCCGTGCCCGCCTCATCGCGGACACGGCCTTTTCGCTAGATGCGAGCGTTCTCGTCGCCCGTAGGGTGCGCTTCGCGCACCAGCTTTTCATTCTGAATCCGGTGCGCAGAGCGCACCCTACAAATGCATGGGCCTCATATGAAACCGTCCAGCCTGATCGTTCCCTTGTTATTCGTTGCTGCCCCGGCTTTCGCCGACGACCAACCCCTGATCATCAACGGCTGCACACTCGAACCGGAAAGCCAGTGCGCCAACGCCGACCTGCGCGGTGCCGACCTCAGCAATCAGGACCTGCGCAAGATCAACCTGGCCGGCGCCAATCTGTCCGGCGCCAACCTGCGGCACACTATTCTGGACCTGGCCAACCTTGAGAAGGCCAACCTGAGCGGCGCAACGCTCAACCGCGCCAGCCTCCAACAGTCCAACCTGCGCCTGGCCAATTTCACTGATGCCCAACTGGTAGCCATCCAGGGATGGGGACTGTTCGCCCAGGCCGCACAGTTCAAGGGGGCCAACCTCACCGGCGCCTATCTCGAATTCGCCCGCATGAGCGGCGCCAAGCTGCACGACAGCAACCTGAGCGCCGCCGACCTGGAGATGACCTGGCTCAGCAAGGCCGACCTCAAAGGCGCCAACCTGACCGACGCCAACCTGCAAGAAGCAAAATTCAACGACGCCAACCTCGAAAGCGCCACCCTCACGGGCGCGCGTCGGCATTACGCAACCTTTCAGGGCACCAACATGGAAGGCTGCACGGATTGCCCGATGGATTGGGAAAAATAATTTTGAAATAGGGTGCGCTCCGCGCACCGCATGTATTAAGGCTCGGTGGGGTGCGGAGCGCACCCTACGCAGCCCCGTACCTCACAAACACTCCACCCGGCGGGTCGCCTCAGGAAACTTCGAATACCATTTTCTGCTCGCCGACGCGCAGCACGCCGGTATCGATGGCCAGGTGTACCAGTTCAGCATGAGAGCCGACCTGCAGTTTGCTCTTGAGCATGGTCAGATAGTTGGAAACGGTCTTGCCGCTGATGCACAACTGATCGGCGATCTGCCGGGCGGGCGTGCCCTTGGCGAGCATCACGAAAACTTCGAACTCACGCTGAGTCATGCCTTGCAGACGCGGGTCCGGCGAGCCGTGGTGGCCGGGATTGCGCGCCAGTTCGGTAGCCAGCGGCTGTTCGATATAAGCATGACCGGAGATAACGCGCCGCACGGCCTCGATCAGCACCTGTGGCGAAGCCTTTTTGGTGATATATCCCGCCGCTCCGGTATCAAGCGCCTGGCGAACCAGTGAAAGCTCATCGTGCATGCTGAAAAACAGCACGCGTAGATGCGGCAGCCGCTGGCGCAGCCGTCGGGTGGTTTCGATACCGCTGATACCCGGCAGGCCGATATCCATAATCACTAGGCTTGGGATGTCCCGCTGGCACTCGTCCAACGCCTGCTCGCCGTCGCAGGCTTCGCTCAGCTGTACCTCGGGCAGCACTGCACGCAGCAACGCGGCGCAACCCTGACGCACCATCGCATGGTCATCTACCAGCAGAATTTTCACAGGCTAGTCGCCTTCTCATAAGGGACGTTCAGGCAACTGTCGGCATGCCGTCAGGTCCGTGGTGCGCGGAGCGCACCCTACAAGGGTCTTGTACATCCGTGGGGTGCGCTGTGTGCACCGGCAAGTACTTCACTGGTTTCCGGCGCCAGTTCGTGCTTCGGACAACCATATCCTAGAGCCTGGGAAAACTTACCTGCCTACTACCTTGGTGCCGTCGAAGCCGTACTTTCTATGCAGTCCCGCTTGCGCCGCCGACGTCTCTCACCCTGATCGCGCGATGGACGCGTGGCGATCTACTACTTTGGTACCGGTTTTCGCCTCCATCGTAGGATTTCAAAGGCAGCACCATTGGTCTGTAATCCACCAATCGGAGCACACAGGAGCCCAGACGATGCCGCGTCTACCGTTATTGATCGTCATACTGGCTTGCCTGGGCATCAGCCAGGCAGCATCGGCGCAAGCGGATGACGAGCTGTTCTCTGCCGAGGGTTACCGCCAGGCCCATTACCGCAGCCCGACGCCAGCTGCTGTCGAGGGTGCGCAAACACTGGATACCGCGTCGCTACAGTCATTGCTAGCTGAACAACCTAATGTGGTGCTGGTAGATGTGTACCGGCGCCAGTGGCTGGCTGGCCGCTTCATCGACACCGAGGCGCACACCAATCTGCCCGGCAGCGTCTGGCTGCCCAATACCGGAGATGGAGCCCTCGCAACCGAATGGGCGGACTATTTCGCCAGGAACCTTGCCCGTATCAGCCGGGGGCGTTTCGACCAGCCGCTGGTATTCTACTGCCGCTCCGATTGCTGGCTCGGCTGGAACGCCACCCGACGGGCTCAAGCACTGGGCTACACGAACCTCTATTGGTATCGCGACGGTGTGGATGGCTGGGAACAGGCCAACCTGCCCCTGAACCCCGCAACGCCTGAGGCTCTGAGCGGTCCGGAATGATCCACCAAGCGTGCCGACCATAATCACAAAAAGAGGTGACCAGCCTTGTACAAGATATTGATTGCCGACGACCATCCGCTGTTTCGCGAAGCCATCCACAACGTCATACGCGACGGCTTTCCTGACAGTCATATCCTGGAAACCGCCGATCTCGACAGCGCGCTAGCCCTGACGCTCGAACACGACGACCTCGACCTGGTCCTGCTCGACCTCAATATGCCCGGCATGCATGGCCTGAACGGGCTGATCAACCTGCGCAACGAGGCGCCGACGATTCCGGTGGTGATCGTTTCCGCCGAGCAGGACAAGCAAATCGTGTTGCAGGCGATCACCTACGGCGCGGTCGGTTTCATCACCAAGTCTTCGCCTCGCGCACAGATGACCGAAGCCATCGAGCAGATTCTCAACGGCAACGTCTACCTGCCTTCGGACATCATCCGCAGCCAGAAAAGCGGCCGGCGCCAGACCAGCTACAACGAACCTTCGATTCCGCCTGAGCTGCTGCAGGCGCTGACCCGTAAGCAACTACTGGTGCTGGAGCGCATGACCAAGGGCGAATCCAACAAGCAGATCGCCTACAACCTCGACATCGCCGAAACCACGGTCAAAGCCCACGTCTCGGCGATCCTGCGCAAGCTCAACGTGCACAACCGCGTGCAGGCGATCCTCTCAGCCGGAGATATCGACTTCACCGCCTATCTGCGGCGCTGATTCCCATCGGTGCGCGGAGCGCACCCTACAGACTGACCCGACGTGGCAACGGTGCGCGCAAGAGCGTTACGGGTGCCCGTAGGGTGCGCTCCGCGCACCTAAAAACGCCAACACCGAGCTTTCCGCATCAGCGAAACATGCCCGCTCACCCCGCCTGCCCATGCTCCAGCAAGTGGCACATGGCGGTCTTAAGCTTCATCGGCCGTACCGGCTTATGCATCAACATGTGCCCCAACTCTCGTACCTGCTGCTTGAGATCGTTGCTGTAGTTGGCGGTGATCATCAGCGACGGCAGCGGACTGGCGCGACGGGCGTTGACCTTGGCGACCACGTCGATGCCGGTGTGACCGTTGTCCAGGTGGTAGTCGGCGATCAGCAGATCGGCCTCGGCATGGAAGTCGTCCACCTGACGCGCCAGATCCTCTTCCGACAGCGCCGTGGTCACCGCGCAACCCCAACCTTCGAGCAGGGTGCGCATGCCGGCGCAGATCGCCGTGTCGTTATCCAGCACCCAGACGCGTGCGCCTTGCAGGCGTCGAAGCACCAGTTCGGTGGTCGTCGGCTCGGCACGTGTCATGGGGGCGCGCTTGGCCAGCGGCACCTCGATGGCGAACCGGGACCCTCGCCCCGGCTGCGAGCTGACCTGAATGCGATGGCCGAGCATGCGCGCGATCTTCTCGACGATCGCCAGGCCGAGGCCCAGCCCGCGGTCCTGGTTCGGCCGCACGCCCTCCCCGCGTTTGAACTCCTGGAAGATTTCCTCGAGCTTGTCCTCGGCGATGCCGACGCCGGTGTCCCACACCTCGATCGACAGCCGCTGCCGACGCCGCCGGCAGCCCAGCAGCACGCGCCCCTGCGGCGTATAGCGGATGGCATTGGTCATCAGGTTGCGCAGGATGCGCGCCAGCAGTTGGATATCGCTGCGCACCAGTGCCGAGCTGGGGATGAAATCCAGCTGCAGGCGCTCGGCCCCGGCGATCTGGCGGAACTCCATGGCCAGGTTCTCCAGCAGTTCACTGACGGCGAACGGGGCAATATCCGGCTTGATCACGCCGGCGTCGAGCTTGGAAATATCCACCAGGGTGCCGAGCAGGTTCTCCACGTCCTCCAGCGAGTTGCTGATGTTGCGCACCAACCCGCCGCTGGGCTCTGCCGGTTGTTCCAGCAACGCGCTGGTGAACAGCCGCGCGGCATTCAGCGGCTGCAACAAGTCATGGCTGACGGCTGCGAGAAACTTGGTCTTGGACAGGTTGGCCAGCTCCGACTCGCGCTTGGCCTCGCGCAACCGTGCTTCAACCAGGCTGCGCTCATCGATCTCGCGCAACAGCTGGTCATTGAGGCTGGTCAGTTCGGCGGTGCGCTCGCGCACTCGCTGCTCCAGGTTCTGATAGGCCTGGTGCAGCGCCTCGGCGGTGCGCCGGCGGTCGGTGATGTCCTGGATCAGCACGAAGATGCCGGCGACCTCGCCGCTGGAAAGCCGGTTCGGTACGTAGGAACGCAGCATGTAGCGCTGTTGGCCGGCATGGTTGCACTCGGACATCTCGAAGCTGACGTTTTCGCCGGACAAGGCGCGGTCGATATAAGGCGCCAGCTGCCGCCAATGCTCGCCGCTGTGCACTTCGGGCAGGCTCTGCCCGAGCATGCCGTCGCTGGGCCAGCGGTACCATTGCTCGTAGACCTTGTTGGTGAACTCGTAGGTCAGATCGGAAGACACGTAGGCAATCAGCGCCGGTACGTGGTCGGTGATCAGGCGGATCCAACGTTCGCTCTCACGCAGCGCCTCGGCGTGGCGGTAGCGATCGGTGATGTCGGTGAAGGTGTTGACGAAGCCGCCGGTGGGCAGCGCATGGGTGCGGATCTCCAGCATGCGGCCGTCGAACAGGCGCTGCTCCAGCTCACGGATAGGTCGCCCATTACCATCTCGACTGTTGGGCGTCAGGAGCTTCAGCTCGCTCTCTGCCATCACCTCATCGAACGGCCGATGCGCCTCGATCGGCGCAAGCCCGCAGAGTTCGAGAAAACGCCGGTTCCACAGTTCCAGCGTGCCCTCGGCGCCCACCATGGCCACTCCTTGGGACAGGTTGTCGACCGCGCGCTGCAGCAAGCGCGACTTCTGCGCCAGTGCCTGTTCGCGGCGCATGGTTTCGCTGACCTTCACCTCGGTGATGTCGGTGTAGAGGATGACCAACCCGCCTTCGCGAGTGGGCCGCTCGCTGACCTGAACCCAACGGCCGTTGTTCAGTCGATAGACCATCGGATCATCACCCTTGCCGCGATGTTCCTCGACGATCATCCCGGTGCTCTCGGCCAGCTGGCGCACGTCGCTCAGTCGCGTGCCGGCATTGATGCGCGCGCGGGTGCGGCTCCACAGCGACTTGAAACGGCGATTGAACAGAACGATGCGCTGTTCACGGTCGAACAGCACGAAGGCATCGGAAATGCTCTCGATGGCATCGACCAGATGCTGGTGGGCGGTTTCCGCACGCAGGCGTGCGTCGCTGAGCAGCTGGTTGCTGCCCTTCAGCTCTGCCATCGCCTGGTTCAGCGCATCGGTACGCTCGCGCACCTGCTCGGCCAGTTCTACCGAATGCTGGAAGGCTGCATAGGGCGCATCACGTCCGGCACCGCTGGACTCGACCCGTTCGATCAGCGCGGCGTTGATGCGCGCGAGCTTGCGGTTCTCGCGTTCCAGTTCGGCCTGGCGCGCCAGCAGGTCAACGACCGCCCCGCCCTCCTGGTCGGCCAATGGCGACACCGGTGAAGGTCTGGTTGATGTGCATGCCATTGAACTGCTCTCCGTAGGTGTTGAAGCCGATCACCTGCTGGCGCTTGAGAAAAGCCGAAACCTGCTCGCTGGCGCCGTTGGCCTCGATTTCCAGGCGGCGCAGGAAGCAGTCGCAGCCAATGGTGAGCAGCGGCGGCCCGAGGCGCTGTTCGAGCCGCCGGAACAACGCTTCGAGATTGGGCATCAACGGACCGGGCTGCATGGCCGTCAGCACGATGCCGTTCTCCACGGCGCAGTAGAACGTCAGGCTCAGGTCGTCGTTGACCTTCTGGATGGCGCGCACGTAATACTGCTCATTGATGCGCACCGCTAGCGGATGCGCGGCGAACAGCCGGTGGTCGAGGGCGGCGACTGGCACGCCAATCAGCTGCGCGTATTCTTCGGCGGCCGGCTCGGCATTCAGCTCGAAGACGCGGCGACTATTGCTGTCGGCCCGGGTAACCACCAGTTTCTCGTCATTGGGCAGGATGTGGTGGGTGGTGAACACTTCGAAATCCAGCCAGGTATTGATCAGCACCACGATGGCCGCACCGCTGTGGAAACGGCCGTCGTAGTAGACGTGGGTGTCGGCCAGGTGGTTGTCGTCGCCCGCCGAGCCACCGAAATGCGGAATGCTGCCGAAGGCGGCACTGAGCGCGGCGAGCACCTGTTCCTCACGGTTAGAGAGCCCATCGAGCAGCGTCAGGGCGAAGCTGTGGTTTTTGATCGGTGCCAGGGAATTACTGCGACAGACGCTGCCCAATCGCTCCACCAGTTGCTGGGCATCGACCAGGCTGAAGCATTCCATCTCGTCGATCAGCTCGCAGGCGACCGAGAAGCTGCGGTGATCGAAGCCAATGGCACTGACGCAGCTGCGGCTGTAGCCCTGGGCGGTAATCTCGCCCGCCGAGGTACAGCCCACCAGACGCACGCCACCGAAGTACTGCTGCAACGCATCGGCCAATGCCGGCAGGTCGTACTCGGCGGAGCAGAAGAACAGCACGAAACCCAGGTGCGGATGGATCAACTGGCGCGCCAGGTCCTGGGCCACCGTTTCAGCCAGCCGCGCTTCGGACATTGCCGTACGTATCGTTTCCGTCTGTTGCTCGCTCACGCATTGCCTCCCGCACCGCTATCGGATTGCCCACATTCTTGGTCAGGGCATTGGGCACGAAAATGCTACTTGAGTACCGGAATACACCTGCCTAGGTAGCGGGGCCTCGCCTCCCAATCGGTGCGCGGAGCGCACCCTACGCATGCGTCAAACATTCGTAGGGTGCGCTCCGCGCACCGCCTGCGTTGGAATAACAAAAAAGGCTGGCCCTCCTCACGGGGCCAGCCCTCTGTCCTTCACCCTTGGCTCAGAAGCTCAGCGCAGCGCCTATAGCAAAAGTCCGGGTGTCTTCGTCGACGGCACCGGTATCGCGTCCAGCGATCTCGAACTCGTTGAGTTCGGCGACCAACTTGAGGTTGTCATTGATATCGTGGAACAGCGCGATGCCGCGGGTTTCATAATCAGCGGCGGTGCCCAAACCGTTGCCGTCATCCTTGGTCTTACCGTACGACAGCGCAATACGGTTCTTGCCGAAACGATAGGAGCCCTGTAGCAGGTAGCCATCGCTGTCCACCTCGCGCAGCAAGGCTTCGCCGGCGTTATTGGTGAAGAACGGGTTGATGCCTTCGGCCTGGAAGCCCGAGGCGGTCAGCGAGAAGTTGCCCATCTTCGCCTGCACGCCGTAGCCGAGGCCCTTGGAGGTCACGTCATCGATGCTGTCGTCGGTGTTGTCCGAGCTCTGCTGCATGGCGTTGATCCAGGTATAGAGCTGGGTGCCGCCCAGCTCGAACTGGTAGGTCACCTCGGCTTCCAGGCGCGGTTCTTCCTGGTAGGCCTTGTCGAGGGTGGAGCTGGTGTCCTCGGTGGTGTCCACCGGGTCCATGATGCCGACCGCCACGCGCACACCGCTCATGACCGGGGAGCGGTAAGTAACCTGCGATGTCGGGAACGGGTACGGATAGCCGGTGCCGATGTTGCCGAAGGACACGCCGCCACCGTCCACCAGCCCCAGGGTGTCGCTGACATGGCCATAGCCGGTGAGCATTTCGTCGAGCAGGATGTTGGAACGGGCGAACAGGCCGAAATCCTTGCCGAACAGCACCTCGCCCCAGGCATCGTTAGACACCGTGGCGTAGAACTGGCGAACGTCGATACCGGTTTCGGTGCCATTGGTGTCGCTGTCGTTGATGGTCACCCAGAAAGAGGAGCGACCGCCGAGCTTGAGGTCATTGACCTGCTTGCTGAAGTTGAAGCCGATGTAATTGGGCAGGAAACCCATCTTGACCCGCGACTGCTTGCGGTCAAATTGCTCGCCGGCACGATCGACATCGCTATGGACGTAGAAGGTATTGAAGTAACCGTCGGTGGAAAAACGGGTGTCGTCCTGGTCGTAAAGCACGATCTCAGCCGATGCCAATTGGCTCACCGACATGGCAACGGCACTGACCAGGGCCAGAGGCAGCAGGGTTGAAACGGCTTTCTTGTTGTTGTGCATGGCGCTCTCCGCTGTATTTGACGACAGGCAGTCGTGACGGGAGCGATTATCGAAAGGCCACCGGGGCGCACATACGCTGCGATGGCGGCGAATGGCTAGTGCTTTGGCCCTGTCATCCGTATTGCCTCCCGAGCACAGGCAGCACCGATCGGCAGCACTGGCGCTTTGGTATTACGCCGTAGCGCTTGTGGCCAAGTGGCTGCTGCATGGCTTAGGGAGTGGGTCCATCAGACGAACCCAACATCAAGGACAAGAACGTATCAGTCTGGTGGACGCTTCGTACTGTCCGAAGAACCGAGCGGGTACTAAGCTCGGCTCAAACAACAACAGCAGCGATTGTCATGTACCTGATCTGTGGCGAAGCCTTGTTCGATGTATTCACTGCGACCGGGGACGGCCCGAGCAACCGACTGACACTGGAGGCGGTTGCGGGCGGCTCACCCTTCAACGTCGCCGTCGGCCTTTCACGGCTTGGCGTGCCGGCAGCCTTGCTCGGCGGGATTTCCAGCGACAGCTTCGGCGAACGCCTGCGCCAGATCCTGAGTGAGGAAGGCGTGGTCGATAGCTACCTGGTGCCGTTCGAAGCACCCACCACGCTGGCGATGGTCGCGCTTGGCGCAGACGGCTCGCCGCGTTACAGCTTTCGTGGCGAAGGCTGCGCCGACCGTCTGCTCGAGGAAGCGCACCTCAAGCCGCTGAGTGACGATATCTGCGCCATTCATGTCGGCTCTTACAGCCTGGTTGTGCCGCCGATCGCCGATACCCTGCAGACGCTGGTCGCGCGTGAGAGCCACCGGCGCCTGATCTCCATGGATCCCAACGTACGCCTCAACGTCGAGCCCAGCCTGCCACGCTGGCGCGAACGCGTCGAGGCATTCGCCAAACATGCGCACCTGATCAAGGTCAGCGACGAGGATCTCGCGTTGCTCTATCCCGGCGAGGCACCCGAGCGCATTGCCCAAGGCTGGTTGAAGGATCGCTGTGAACTGGTATTGCTGACACGTGGCCGCGAAGGCGCGCAGCTGTTCAGCCGTAAGCATGGTCAGCTCTACGCAGCCGCAAAGCCTACGGTAGTTCGCGACACCGTTGGAGCGGGCGATACCTTCCAGGCCGCGCTGTTGAGTTATCTGCATGAGCAGCGTGTCCAGACCGCGGCGGGGCTTGCCGAACTGGATCGCGAACAACTCGAGGCGATGCTCGGATTCGCTGTGCAAGCAGCGGCCATCACCTGTTCACGCACCGGGCCGGACCTGCCCTACCGATACGAAATTGACTGGCCGAATTTGGTTCCAGGTCTATAAACCATAGGTCCTGTTCCGTTTCGCCGGTCGGCCATCGTAGGGTGTGCTCCGCGCAACGGCGACGGGGGCGCAGCTCATTCCCGGCATCCGCCGTTCGGTGCGCATAGCGCACCCTACAATCGATTACGTAACGTCCAGCCCCTGACAATAATTACCCTACGGCGCAGCGTGCAATGAAAGGACTGAAGATCTCCGATCCCTCCTACGAGCTGATGGACGACCACCACGGCAACTCGCTGATCTACCGGGAGCACGGCTTCCCCTGCCCTCTGGTGCGTTGGCATAACCACAAGGAGTACGAGCTGCACCTGATCGTCGCCAGTACCGGCAAGGTCTTCGTTGGCGATTACGTGGGCAACTTCGGTCCGGACAGCCTGTTTCTCACCGGCCCGCATCTACCGCACAACTGGATCAGCCAGGTCGATGACGGCGAAGTCGTCGCCAAGCGAGACATGCTGGTCAATTTCACCGACGAGTTGTTCGAAGCGGGCCACAGCGTATTTTCCGAGCTGCGCAGCCTGACGCCGATGCTCGAACGCTCGCGTTATGGCATCGAGTTCCGCTGCCGCCGCACGATCACCGAGGCCGGTCGATTGATGCAGCGAGTGGCTGACAGCCGCGGCGCCACCCGTCTCGGCTATTTCCTGATCATGCTCGAACTGCTCGCCAGTTGTGACGACTATCAACTGCTGTCCGGCACTACCTCAGCGCAGCTGGGAGATGACAACCACGCCGACCGCACCAACATGGCGGTCAACTACATCTTCGAGAACTACATGCGCGAACTGCCGCTCGAAGAAGTCGCCGGCCATCTGGGCATGAAGCCCACCTACTTCTCGCGCTTTTTCAAGCGTGCCACCGGGCGTTGCTATGTCGAGTTCGTGAACAGCCTGCGCATCAGCAAATCCTGCGAGCTTTTGCTGGACAACGAAAAGCCGGTCACCGACGTCTGTTTCGAGTCCGGTTTCAACAACCTCTCCAATTTCAACCGCCGCTTCCAGCAGCTCAAAGGCATGACGCCCTCGTGTTACCGCCGCCTGGTCGAGCAGCGGCTGACGGCGCAGAACCTGGCCGGCTGATACGCATCGTCATTGCTTCGCGGTGTCGCTTCCCGACTACCGAGGCGCCGTTTGCGCTGCCTCTCTGTATAGGTAACCCCGCTGCGCCGTGCTCTTCACCGTTGTCGAGCCGCGTATCACTGCACCCAGCACGATCAGACGAAAGTGCAAAAAAGTATCTAACGAAGTGCGGTCAGGGCTTTGTAACCACCTCGATGCGAGCGTTGTAATGCTCGCGAGACGCTCGTACGCAGTACACGAGCAACAACAAAAACAATAAGCGCTTCCACCGCCCTGGCGTGGAAGAGGAGTCCAGGATGAAAATCGTCAAACTGCTGCTCGGCACCACCTGTATTGCGATGATCGGCGCGACTCACGCGGCCGAAACCCTCACGGTCGCCACCGTCAACAATGCGGACATGATCCGCATGCAGCGCCTCTCCCAGACCTTCGAACAACAGAATCCCGAGATTGATCTCAACTGGGTCGTACTTGAAGAAAACGTACTGCGCCAGCGCTTGACCACTGACATCGCCACCCAGGGCGGGCAGTTCGACGTACTGACCATCGGCATGTACGAAGCCTCGCTGTGGGGTGACAAGGGCTGGCTAGCACCGATGACCGACCTGCCCGCCGATTACGATCTCGACGATGTATTCCCTTCGGTACGCGAAGGCCTATCGGTCGACGGCACCCTCTATGCGCTGCCCTTCTACGCCGAAAGCTCGATGACCTACTACCGCACCGACCTGTTCGAGCAGGCCGGTTTGCAGATGCCGGAACGCCCGACCTGGACGCAGATGGCTGAGTTCGCCGAGAAGTTGCACAAGCCCGATCAGGACCAGTACGGCATGTGCCTGCGCGGCAAGGCCGGCTGGGGCGAGAACATGGCATTGGTCACCACCGTCGCCAACGCCTTTGGCGCGCGCTGGTTCGATGAGCAATGGCAGCCTGAATTCAACAGTCCCGAATGGACCAAGGCGGCTACCTTCTATGTCGATCTGCTGAGCAAATACGGTCCACCGGGCGCCTCCAGCAACGGCTTCAACGAAAACCTGGCGCTGTTCAACACGGGCAAGTGCGCCATGTGGGTCGATGCCACCGTGGCTGGCTCCTTCGTCACCGACAGCTCGCAGAGCAAGGTGGCTGACAAGGTCGGCTTCGCCTTCGCGCCGCATCAGGACACCGACAAGGGATCGGCCTGGCTTTACTCCTGGGCGCTGGCGATTCCTACCAGCTCGCAGCAGAAGGAGGCCGCCAAGACCTTCGCCGCCTGGGCGACCTCCAAGGACTACGCCAAGCTGGTCGCCGAGACTGATGGCGTGGCCAACGTACCGCCGGGCACCCGCGAATCGACCTACAGCGAGGAGTACATGGCCGCGGCACCGTTTGCCGAGGTTACCCTGCAATCGCTGAAGCAGGCCGATCCCGCCTCGCCCTCGGCCAAGCCGGTGCCTTATGTCGGCATCCAGCTGGTGACCATTCCCGAGTTTCAGGCCATCGGCACCCAGGTCGGCAAGATGTTTGCCGCCGCCCTCACCGGGCAGATGCCGGTGGAGCAGATGCTAACCGCCGTGCAGCAGTCGACCACGCGCGAGATGAAGCGCGCGGGCTATCCCAAGTAGGCAGCCGTTACCTCCCATTGAGGGCTCGCTGAGCCCTCATCGGCCCTCCTTCATCTGGAGCACGACCATGGCTACCACAACCACTGCCTTGCCCAAGGCTCCCGACACTCGCATGGACAGCGAACCGACCGAGCGTCCTCGCCGGCGCCTCAGACCCAGCTGGTTTCTCGTCAGCCCATCCGTGGCATTACTACTGCTGTGGATGCTGGTACCGCTGTCGATGACCGTCTATTTCTCGGTCATCCGCTACAACCTGCTCTACCCGGGCGAAAACGATTTCGTCGGACTGGAGAACTTCCATTACTTCCTGACCGACGCCGGCTTCATGCCGGGCATGACCAACACCCTGATCCTGGTCGGCAGCGTATTGCTGATCAGCGTAGTGCTGGGTGTGTTGATCTCGGCACTGCTGGAAGCGGCCGATTTCGCCGGTCGTGGGATCGTTCGCGTGCTGTTAATTTCACCGTTTTTCATCATGCCGACGGTCAGCGCGCTGGTCTGGAAGAACCTGATCTATCACCCGGTCTCGGGCATCCTCGCAGCCGTCTGGAAGTTCTTCGGCGCGCAGCCGGTGGACTGGCTGGCGCAGCATCCGCTGGCATCCATCGTGATCATCGTCTCCTGGCAATGGCTGCCCTTCGCCATCCTGATCCTGATGACCGCCATGCAGTCACTGGACCAGGAGCAGAAGGAGGCGGCGCGCCTCGACGGTGCCGGCCCCATCGCCATCTTCTGGCACCTGACGCTGCCGCACCTGGCCCGCCCGATAGCAGTCGTGGTGATGATCGAAACCATCTTCCTGCTCTCGATATTCGCTGAAATCTTCACCACCACCAGCGGCGGCCCCGGTTACGCCTCCACCAACCTCGCCTACCTGATCTACAACCAGGCGCTGTTGCAGTTCGATGTCGGCATGGCGTCGGCAGGCGGGCTGATCGCGGTGGTCATCGCCAATATCGCGGCGATCATCCTGGTGCGGATGCTCGGCAAGAATCTCACCGAGAAATACTGAGGACAGACCGATGCTGACGCTGAAACAAAGCCGCCGCCTCAACACCCTGCTGGTTGGCGTACTCGCCTGGGCGGTGGCGCTGCTGCTGTTCTTCCCGATCTTCTGGATGCTGATGACCAGCTTCAAGACCGAGATCGACGCCTTCGCCACGCCGCCGCAATTCATCTTCACACCGACGCTGGACAACTACATGCACATCCAGGAGCGCAGCGGCTACTTCAAGTACGCCTGGAACTCGGTGACCATCTCCTTCGGTGCCACCGTCTTGGGCATGCTGATCGCCATTCCGGCGGCCTACTCGATGGCCTTCTTCGAGACCAAGCGAACCAAGGGCACCCTGCTGTGGATGCTCTCCACCAAGATGCTGCCGGCGGTCGGCGTGCTGGTGCCGATCTACCTGCTGGCCAAGCAGTTCGGCCTGCTCGACAGCCGCACGGTGCTGATCGTCATCTACACGCTGATCAACCTGCCGATCCTGGTCTGGATGACCTACACCTACTTCAAGGACATCCCGCGCGACATCCTCGAAGCGGCGCGCATGGACGGTGCCACCCTGTCGCAGGAAATGCTCCGCGTGCTGCTGCCCATCAGCAAGGGCGGGCTGGCTTCCACCATGCTGCTGTCGCTGATCCTGTGCTGGAACGAGGCTTTCTGGTCGCTCAACCTGACCTCAGCCAATGCCGCGCCGCTGACGGCGCTGATCGCCTCCTACTCCAGCCCCGAGGGTCTGTTCTGGGCCAAGCTTTCGGCCGTCTCCACCCTGGCCTGCGCACCCATTCTGATATTCGGCTGGATCAGCCAGAAACAGCTGGTCCGCGGCCTGTCGTTCGGCGCCGTGAAATAACGCCGAACCGAGAAGAACAACAGAGGATTCGAAGATGGCAAATCTGAAAATTCACAGCCTGAAAAAAGGCTTCGACGGCAACGAGATCATCAAGGGTGTCGACCTGGAAATCCGCGATGGTGAGTTCGTGGTGTTCGTCGGCCCATCCGGTTGCGGCAAATCCACCCTGCTGCGGCTGATCGCCGGCCTGGAAGAAGTCAGCAGCGGCCATATCGAGCTGGACGGCCGCGACATCACCCAGGTCAGCCCGGCCAAACGCGACCTGGCCATGGTGTTCCAGACCTACGCGCTCTATCCGCATATGACGGTGCGCAAGAACATGTCATTTGCCCTGGACCTGGCCGGGGTCGACAAGCAGGAAGTCGACCACAAGATCACCAATGCAGCGCGCATTCTCGGCCTGGAGCCGCTGCTGGAACGCAAGCCGAAACAGCTCTCTGGCGGTCAGCGTCAGCGGGTCGCGATCGGCCGCGCCATCGTGCGCAATCCCAAGGTATTTCTCTTCGACGAGCCGCTGTCCAACCTCGACGCCGCGCTACGGGTACAGATGCGGCTGGAGCTGTCGCGTCTGCATCAGGAACTGCAGGCGACGATGATCTACGTCACCCACGATCAGGTCGAAGCGATGACCCTCGCCGACAAGGTGGTGGTGCTCAACGCCGGCCGTGTCGAGCAGGTCGGCTCGCCGATGGAGCTCTATCACAGCCCGGCCAACCTCTTCGTCGCAGGCTTTCTCGGTACGCCGAAGATGGGCTTTCTCCAAGGCACAGTCGTCGGTGTACATGCCGAGGGTTGCGAGGTGGAACTGGACGCCAGGTGTCGCCTGCAACTGCCGCTGGGCGGCACGGCATTGTCCATTGGCGACCCGGTGACGCTGGGTATTCGCCCCGAACACCTCAACCGCAGCACCGACGGCAGCTGCCAGCTGGAGGTCAAGGCCGATGTCAGCGAACGTCTGGGCAGCGACACCTATTGCCACGTGCTCACTCAGGCGGGCGAGCCCCTGACCATGCGCATCCGTGGCGATTTCACACCGCGCTATGGCGAGTCACTGAAACTGACGCTCGATGCCGCCCACTGCCACTTGTTCGACAGCAAGGGACTGGCGGTCGGCCAGCCCCTGCGTCAGGTGGCCTGAATCAGCTTGGGCAGGCCGCCCAAACGGCAGCCTGCCATCCGCTCCCGTGTCGCCAACCGCTATGGCAGATCCCGTAGTTCGGACGCACACGCCTATCCGTGAGACATCCAATGAAGTTGAACGAACAAAATCTGCAACGCCTGCCGGCCAACATCAAGCGCCCCGGCTATGCCCTGGAAACGGTCAGCACCGGCATCGCCCATATCGGCGTTGGCGGTTTTCATCGGGCCCATCAGGCGGCTTATACCGATGCCCTGATGAATACCGGTGAAGGGCTGGACTGGGGCATCTGCGGCATCGGCACCCGCCCCGAGGAAAGGACCATGCGCGATGCCCTGGCGGCGCAGGATTATCTGTTCACCCTGGTGGAGCTGGATGACCGACCGGATACCGAGGTGCGGGTAATCGGCAGCATTCGCGACATGCTGCTGGTCGAGGATGGATCGGAAGCCGTAGTGGCCCGGCTGGCCGATCCGGCGATCCGTATCGTCTCGCTGACCATCACCGAAGGCGGCTACTGCATGGACGAAAGCACCGGCCAGTTCGACGCCTCGCTGCCGCAGATCCAGCACGACCTGGCCACCCCACGCGCGCCAATCAGCGTGTTCGGCCTGCTCTGTGCGGCGTTGGCCCGGCGGCGTGGCGCAGGTGTTGCGCCCTTCACGGTGATGTCCTGCGATAACCTACCGCACAACGGCGATGTCACCCGTAAGGCGCTGCTGGCCTTCGCGACGCTGGTCGATGCCGAGCTCGCCGGTTGGATCGAGCGCCACGTCAGTTTCCCAAACGCCATGGTCGATCGCATCACGCCGATGACCAGCGCCGCGCATCGTCAGGCGCTGCAGGAACAGCATGGCATTGAAGACGCCTGGCCGGTGGTCTGCGAACCCTTCGTGCAATGGGTGCTGGAAGACAAGTTCGTCAATGGCCGCCCCGCCTGGGAGATGGTCGGCGTGCAGTTCACCGACGACGTCGCACCCTATGAGGAAATGAAACTCAAGCTGCTCAACAGTAGCCATCTGGCGCTGACCTACCTGGGCGCTCTGCGCGGCTATCGCTACGTACACGAAACCATGGAAGACCCGTTGATCAGGCGCTACGTGCAGCGCTACATGGATGACGACGTGACGCCACAACTGGCACCAGTGCCCGGCATCGACCTCGCCCAGTACAAGCGCACACTGATCGAGCGTTTCTCCAATCGCGCCATCGCCGACCAGCTGGAGCGGGTCTGTTCGGATGGTTCCTCGAAGTTTTCCAAGTTCAGCGTACCGACCATCAACCGGCTAATCACCGACGACGCCGAGCTGGATCGCGCCGCGCTGGTGATCGCAGCCTGGGCGCTGTATCTGCGGGGCGTCGATGAGAATGGCGAGCGCTACCGGATTCTCGATCCACGGCTGGAGTTCTGCCAGGCCCTGGTCGCCGAGGACGAAGGACTGGCCGAGCGTCTGCTCGGCCGCGAGGATATCTTCGGTACGCAGATCCCGCGTTCGGCTGCATTTCGGGAGGCCTTCGAGCGCAACTTGACGCGGCTGCGTTCGCTGGGGGTGAAAGGCACGCTCGATCAGTTGCTCGCGAGCTAGGAGGCCCTATGTTTCTAGGCATCGACTGCGGTACCCAAGGCACCAAGGCGCTGCTGCTCGACGCCGCGACCGGAACCGTGCTGGGTGAAGGTTCGGCCAGTCATGAACTGAACAGCGGCCCTAACGGTCGCCGCGAGCAGGCGACCGAGCAATGGATCGAGGCGTTCGAGAAGGCTACGGCGGCTGCGCTGGCCCAGGCAGGGATCAAGGGAACAGCCGTGCTTGGCATTGGTGTTTCCGGCCAGCAGCATGGGTTGGTCACGCTGGACGCAGATGGCCAGGTTCTACGGCCAGCCAAGCTCTGGTGCGACACCGAATCGGCCACCGAAAACCAGCGCCTGCTGGACTGGCTGGGTGGCGAGACCGGCTCGTTGCAGCGCCTGGGTGTCGCCATCGCACCGGGTTACACGGTGTCCAAGCTGCTTTGGATGAAGGAGCAGCATCCCGCGCTGTTCGAGCGCATCGCGCACATCCTGCTACCCCATGACTACCTCAACTACTGGCTCACCGGGCGTTGTCGCAGCGAGTTCGGCGATGCCTCGGGCACCGGCTACTTCAACGTGCGTACCCGCTGCTGGGATCTGGAACTGCTACACCATATCGACCCGAGCGGTCGGCTGGCAGCGGCACTGCCGGAGCTGATCGAAGCCCACCAACCGATCGGATCGCTGCGTCCAGAACTGGCCGTGCGTCTGAGGCTCAATCCCCAGGCCCTGGTGGCCAGCGGTGGCGGCGACAACATGATGGGCGCCATCGGCACCGGCAATATCGCACCGGGCGCAATCACCATGAGCCTGGGCACCTCCGGCACGCTTTACGGATATGGCAATGAGCCCCACGTCAGTTCGCAGCCATCGGTCGCGACCTTCTGCTCCTCCAGCGGTGGCTGGCTGCCGCTGATCTGCACCATGAACCTGACCAACGCCAATGGCGCCATCCGCGAGTTGCTGCAGCTCGATCTCGAACAATTCAACGCACTGGTGGCACAAGCGCCCATCGGCGCGGCTGGCGTAAGCATGCTGCCGTTTCTCAACGGCGAACGCGTACCCGCCCTGCCCCAGGCCAGCGCCAGCCTGCACGGCTTGACCAGCGACAACCTCACTCGCGCCAATCTCTGCCGCGCCGTGCTCGAAGGCGTGACCTTCGGCCTGCGTTATGGCCTGGACCTGCTGCGGGACAGCGGCATCCGCAGCGAGCGGATTCGTTTGATCGGTGGCGGTGCAAAGAACCCACTGTGGCGGCAGATCATCGCCGACGTCATGGATGCACCAGTCATCTGCGCCACGCACAGCGAGGCCCCAGCGCTGGGCGCGGCTATCCAGGCGGCGTGGTGCCATGCGCGGCAGAGCGATGCGCAGGCCAGTCTTGCCGATATTTGCGAGCGTTGTGTCAGTCTGGACGAGACGACCTCAGTCGAGCCGGAGGCCGGTGCCGTCGCAGCTTACGAGCAGGCCTATCGGCGTTATCGCGGGCTGGTGACCGGCCTCCATAATCAGCAGGCGTGACACGTTCGCGAGCAAGCTCACTCCTACACGGGCCGAGAGACGCACGATCCAGTAGGAACGAGCTTGCGCGCGAACGCTTTGTCCAATCGCCAGCGCGCCACACCAGCAGATAACCCACGCATAAAAAAGGCAAAGCCAGGGTTCATGGCTTTGCCTTTCGGTACAACCAGAGCGCGTCAACGGCTACGCAGCGCCTCGCGCGGTACGTATTTGCCCAGCTCGTGCTTGGCGATCGAGGCGCGATGTACTTCATCCGGGCCGTCGGCCAGGCGCAGGGTGCGCTGCATGGCGTACCAGTGGGCCAGCGGGAAATCTTCGGAGACGCCGGCGCCACCGTGGATCTGAATGGCACGGTCGATAACCTTCAACGCCACGTTGGGAGCGACCACCTTGATTTGGGCGATTTCGCTGGCGGCGATCTTGTTGCCCACCGTATCCATCATGTAGGCCGCGTTGAGCGTCAGCAGGCGCGCCATATTGATCTCGATCCGGCACTCGGCGATGTGATCGAAGTTGGCCCCCAGGCGCGCCAGCGGCTTGCCGAACGCCGTGCGGCTGACCGAACGCTCGCACATCAGCTTCAGCGCCCGCTCGGCGACACCCACCGAACGCATGCAATGGTGAATGCGGCCCGGGCCAAGGCGACCCTGGGCAATCTCGAAGCCACGGCCTTCGCCGAGCAGGACGTTTTCGTAAGGCACACGCACGTTCTCCAGCAACACCTCGGCGTGGCCGTGCGGCGCGTCGTCATAGCCGAACACCGGTAGCGGGCGCAGTACCTTGAGACCGGGCGCATCCATCGGCACGAGAATCATCGAATGCTGCTGGTGGCGCGGCGCATCCGGATTGGTCAGGCCCATGAAAATCATCACCTTGCAACGCGGGTCGCAGGCGCCCGACGTCCACCACTTGCGGCCGTTGATCACCCACTCATCACCTTCACGCATGGCGCGGGCTTCCATGTTGGTGGCATCCGAGGACGCTACGCCCGGTTCGGTCATGCCGAAGGCCGAGCGGATCTCACCGCGCAGCAAGGGCTCCAGCCACTGCTTCTTTTGCGCTTCGCTGCCGTAGCGCACCAGCACTTCCATGTTGCCGGTATCGGGCGCCGAACAGTTGAAGGCTTCCGGGCCAAGGCCCGAGCTACCCATGATTTCCGCCAGCGGCGCGTATTCTGTATTGGTCAATCCGGCGCCCAATTCTGATTCCGGCAGGAACAGGTTCCACAGCCCTTCGGCCTTGGCCTTGGCCTTCAGCTCCTCGACGATGGCGGTGGGCTGCCAGCGATCACCCTCGTTGACTTGCTGATAGAAGATCTTCTCGGCGGGATAGACATGCGCATCCATGAACGCCTGCACGCGCTCACGCAGCTCTTGAACCTTGGGGGAATAGGCGAAATCCATGGGCAACCTTCTTCGGATTGGACGATGTAACGAAATGCTAGTGCAGGGCTGAAGATTTACCTACGCTATTTTCCTCGTGTATAAACATTCATCACCGATATATGATCGGCGCGAATGACCCAGCCGGAGAGCTTGCGGAAATGAACCTGAACAAGGTCGATCTCAACCTGTTTATCGTCTTCGATGCCATCTATACCGAGGCGAATCTGACCCGCGCCGGGCAGATCGTCGGTATCACTCAGCCCGCCGTTTCCAATGCCTTGGCGCGCCTGCGCGAGACCTTCAACGACCCGCTGTTCGTGCGCACCGCGCAAGGCATGGTGCCGACGCCGATGGCACAGAACATCATCGGCCCGGTACGCAACGCATTGCAGTTGCTGCGCGTGTCGGTGCAGGAAAGCCGTACCTTCAATCCGCTGCAGGCAAACAAGACCTTCCGCATTAGCATGACCGACCTCACCGAGGCCGTGGTGTTGCCGCCGCTGTTTCAACGCCTGCGCCGCATGGCACCGAACGTGAAGATCGAGAGCATGCTGGCCAAGCGCCGCGAGACCACCAAGGAGCTGGCGGCTGGGCGCCTGGACTTCGCCATGGACGCGCCACTAAATACCGACCCGCAGGTGCGTCACGTCAAGCTGCTCGAGGACAGCTATGTCTGCGCGATGCGCCGCGGTCATCCATTGGCGAAAGACAAACTGAGCGTCGAGGAATACTTATCGCTGTCGCACATTCATATCTCAAGCCGGCGCAGCGGTTTGGGCATGGTCGATCTGGCTCTGGGCAAGATGGGGCTGCAGCGCAAGATCGCCCTGCGCTCGCAGCATTACATGATGGCTACTCAGGTCATTCAGCACACCGATATGGCGGTGACCGTGCCGGAGCGTTTCGCCCGCCGCCACGACCTGCATCAGGTACCGCTGCCGGTGGATATTCCACCGCTGGAAACGCACATCTACTGGCACGAAAGCACGGATCAAGACCCGGCCAACCGCTGGATGCGCGAACAGATGATCGAGATCGCCCAGCAGGTCACGGCGGCGCAGCAGGCCGACTGATCTGTTGATGATGCCGGCAAGCGCAATGCCTGCCGGTTCAGTTTTCAGGCGCTTTCGCGCATTACCACTTCGAACCCCACATCGATCCGGCGTTGCGGTGGCGTTTCGCCGCGCATCAGGCTGAGCAGCATCTGCCCGGCCAGCGTGCCGATCTCGCCACGGATGGTGCGTACAGTCGTCAGCGCCGGGTGCATCCAAGCGGCGGCTGGTAGGTCGTTGAAACCGGCAATGGCCAAGCGCCCAGGAACGGCCAGCTGCAACTGGCGGGCACGGAATAGTGCCCCCAGCGCCAGGTCGTCGTTATTGAAGAAGATCGCATCGATGCCTGGCTGCTGGGCCAGTAGCCTGTCCAGCAGTTCGGCGCCAAGGCCGATGGAGGATACCTCCGGCGTCAGCAGCTCCAGCGCGGGGTCGTAGCGGGTGGCCTCGCGCATCGCCTGCCGATAACCTTCGGCACGCTGCAGGGTACGCGGATCGAGCTGCGCAGCGGCGAAGGCGATAGTGCGGTAACCACGCTCGAGCAGCTTGCGGGTCATTGCTGCGCCTGCTTCGTACTGGGAAAAACCGACGCAATAGTCCTCGTCCGCATCGCTCAGCTCCATCAGCGTAACGATGGGGCTGGTGTAGCTGCCCAGCACTTCGCGCGCGGCATCGCTGCGCTGGAAGCCGGTGACCAGAAGTCCCGCCGGCTGATGGGCCAGATACGCACGCAACAGGCGCTCGTCTTCCTCCGGACGGTAGTGACTAACGCCGATCATCAGCTCATACCCGGCCGGCATCAGGACTCGCTGAACCGCCTCGACGGTATCGACGAACACGGCGTTCGACAGTGAAGGGATGATCACAGCTACTAGATTCGAGCGCGCGCTGGCGAGGCTTCGCGCCGCGGTATGCGGCACGTAACCCAGCGCCTTGACCGCAGCCACGACGCGCTCGCGCAGCGCATCGGACACTCGCTCCGGTTGCGACAGCGCACGCGAAGCGGACATCAATGAACAACCAGCACTGCGAGCCACATCAGACAAAGTGACCCGCTCCAACGAGCGACGGCGACGAGAACTCATAGCGGGATCCAGCGACGAGAGGCGTGAATTCTACCTCGGCACGATGCCCCCGAAGGGGCGCGCAGGATCACTTCGGCGCCTTCGCGATTTCTGCCTGGACTTCATTGAACAATGGCTCGCCGACCGTATCGATCACGGTCTGAATCGCCGGCTTGGCCTGCTCGCGCATACGTTGGATTTCTTCAGGGCTGACCTTGTTGATCTCCATGCCGTGCTCTTCGATTTGCGCCAAGGCTTCGCGAGCTTCGGCACGGGTGTCCTCGCGCTCCGAATCACGCGACTTCTTCGCCGCGTCCATGATGATGTTCTGCTCGGTCTCGGACAGGCCATCCCACCAGCGCTTGGACGCTGTGACGATCCAAGGGCTGTAGACGTGATTGGTGACGCTCAGGTACTTCTGCACCTCATAGAATTTCGAGGAGAGGATGGTGTTGTAGGGGTTTTCCTGACCGTCGACCGCCTTGGTTTCCAGCGCGGTGAACAGCTCGGAGAACGGAAGCGGAACCGCGTTTGCGCCCATCTGCTTGAAGGTGTCGATGAATACCGGGTTGGGCATCACGCGCAGCTTGATACCGTTGAAGTCCTCCATCTCCTCGACCGGGCGCACGTTGTTGGTGAGATTGCGGAAGCCATTCTCCCAGTAGACCAGGCCAACCAGCCCTTTCTCTTCCAGCGCATCCATGACCTTCTGCCCTACCGGACCGTCGAGCACGTAATCCGCCTGCTTTTCGCTTTCAAAGAGGAACGGCGTATCCCAAACCGCCATTTCCTCGGCGATGCCAACCAGCGTTGCCGTCGAGCCAACCATCATTTCCTGCGCTCCACCCATCAGCGCGTTCTGCATCTGATCGTCCGAACCCAGGCTAGCGGAGGCGAAGGTCCGCATCTTGAGCTTGCCGTCGGACGCCTTGGCGATTTCTTCGGCAAGCAGCTTCGCCGCCCTGCCCTGGTTGCTGTCTTCGTTGAGGCCATAACCAAAGCGGATCATGCGCGAACGGACGTCGTCAGCCGCTTGTGCGCTGACCGCCGTGATGGCGCTACCGAGCGTGGTGGCCGCCAGGGCCGCTATGAGAAATCGTTTCATGCTGTCTTACCTTTTGTTGTTGTGGATGAAATGAAGGTGAAGCTTTTCTCGCCAAGGCGAAACTTGAATGCCGCTGCGAAGCGAGTACCTGCCCCGATCAGCGCAACCATTGCAGCGGCACGGTGATGATCGCCGGCACGGCTACCAGCAGTGCGACGATCAGCAAATAAATAACGAAGAATGGAATCACTCCGCGCACCAGTGTCTCCATGCGCAACCTGCCGATACCTCCGACAACGTTCAGCACAGTGCCCACCGGCGGCGTAATCAAACCGATGGAGCCGATCAATACGAACATCACGCCGAAGTACACCGGATCGATACCGGCCTTGACCGCGATAGGCGCCAGCACTGGTCCAAGAATAAGGATGGTCGGTGTCAGATCGAGCACCATGCCAATCGCAATCATCAGCACCATGATGGCAACCATCAGCAGCTTCGGATCTTGCGCCAGCGGGCCGAGCATCACGGCGATCTCGTCCGGCAGCTGCGCCAGCGTGATCATGTAGCCGGAAACAATTGCCGCGGCGCAGAGGAACATGACTGACGCCGTAGTACGGCTCGCGCGGGTCAGCACTTCTATTACGCCGCGCCAGTTGAGTTCGCGATACAGCAAGGTCGAAACGGCAAGCGCATAAACCGCTGCCACTACTGCTGCCTCGGTTGGCGTGAACAACCCGCCGCGTAAGCCGCCGACGATAATCACCGGGAGCATCAAAGCGGCTGCTCCGTCGACCAGCGCCTTGCGGCGCTCGGCACGGGTGGCTTTTTCCTGAGGGGGCTCTTCGATCTTGCGTGCGATCAACGTCCAGGCCACCACCAGACCCGCGCCCATAATCAAACCGGGCACCATACCGGCGAGGAACAGTTGACTGATCGACGTGTTGGTGACTACGCCATAAATCACGAAAGGCATCGAAGGCGGAATGATCGGGGCGATGATTCCGCCGGCCGCAACCAGGCCCGATGACGAACTCAACGGATAACCACGCTCACGCATCATCGGCAGCAACAGCGTGGCCAGCGCGGCAGTGTCCGCCAGTGCCGAGCCGGACATGCTCGCTAGAAGCACCGAGGCCGCAATCGCGACATACCCGAGCCCACCACGCTTGTGGCCGAAATAGGCCTGCGCCATGTTGATGATGCGGCGAGAAATGCCGCCGGCATTCATCAATTCACCGGCAAGAATGAAGAACGGCACGGCCAACAGTGGAAAGCTGTCGGCTCCGGCTTGAAGGTTCTGGGCCAGCAGTTGCACATCCCAGAAATCCAGATACCACATCAGCACCGCACCAGTGAGAATCAGCGCGAATGCGATCGGCATGCCGAAGGCCATGAAGCCAAACAGTGAAGAAAGGAAGACGACGACAGTCATGTACGGTCCTCAGGCGGGCATTGCCCTGTTGTTATCGATAAATCAGTCAGCCGTTACATTGGCGTCGGCGGCATGCGGCTGGGGCTGCCCGCGCCATACGTTCACGAGTTGCAAAAGCGCCAGGACCGTCAATGCGATCATGCTGGCCATCACTGGTAGCATCGCTACTGCCAGCGGATAGCCCACCACCGGGCTATTGATGTTCCAGCCGAACTGCATCTGGTTCCATCCGCCCATAGCAGCCATGCCGCTGGCAATGGCCACCATCAGCCAGCTGACCGAATCGACCAGGCGGCGAAACAACTTTGGAAAACGATCACGGATCATGCTGAAAGCCATCAGTTCTCCGCGGCGCATGCTCGACGCGACGCCAACGAAGACCAGCCAGACGAAGGCCAATCGCGAAAGCTCCTCGGCGCCAGTCCAACCGGTACCGAAGGCGTAACGCAGCACCACGCTGCTGAACACAACGATCACCATAAATGCGAGCAAGCCTGCCATCAGCCAATCGGTGATCCGATCAAAGCTCTGCGCTATTTTTCCGCTGTAAATGGGTGCGGTGGTCAACTCAGCGCCGCGCTCCAGCTCTGTGTTAGCGCTATCAAGCGGGCGTGCGGAAAGATCCTCGCGATCGGCGATTTCAAGTCCAGATTCATGCTGCATCCAGCTGACGATTTTTTCGAGAACCTGCTCGCGCGACTGGCTGGCATCGACTACCAGCACACCAGGTTCGCCTTCCGGCGATTCGAGTGTGGCGAACTGGCTGTCCACCAGGGAAATCGGCATGAAATGCCCAGCACGGCCACCGACGCGCTGAATCGCAGTGTCGTAATCGATGGACAGATGCGCGAAACGCAAGGCCGGCACTGCGTCGCGTAATAGATCACGATAGCGGCGCTTGAGTGCAGAACAGGCCAGCACGAAGCCGACATCGTCTTCGATTGCCTTATGCATCTCGACGATGAGTTTCTGCAGCCACTCCACGCGATCGGCGTCGGAAAGCGGCGTGCCGGCACGCATGCGTGCGACGTTTTCTTCGGGATGGAAGTTGTCGGCTTCGATATGGCGAAAACCCAGTGCATCGGCAACGGCATGGCTGGTGTCGGTCTTACCCGAACCGCTGACACCCATGACCACCAGCGTGCGGCTGGCGGCGCGAATGTCGCTATTGGAGTGGAAATCCACTATCGGCTCTCCAGCAGCATCAATGTGCCGCGTTATGATTGTTGAGCCAGATGGTAGCGCTAACATATTTTAACGATAACTACCGTTCGTCGCTTTTCGACTCTGCCAAATGGTCGTCTTGTTGGCGTCGGTGCTTCGGTTTTCTTCGCGTGCTGACTACAATCGCCGCCGCATCCGAGGAGACCTGTAATGCCCAAAGCCATGGCACGCCACATCTTGGTAAAGACCGAAGCCGAGGCCGCACAGCTGAAAAAGCGTATCGCCAATGGCGAAGCCTTCGACGTGCTGGCGAAGAAGTACTCGACCTGCCCCTCGGGCAAGAAAGGTGGCGACCTGGGCGAGGTACGCCCCGGCCAGATGGTGCGCAGCATCGATCAGGTGATTTTCAAGAAGCCGTTGCGTGAAGTGCATGGGCCAGTGAAGAGTCAGTTCGGCTATCACTTGGTGCAGGTCTTCTATCGCGACTGAGGCCCGTCAGCTCACAGTACCGAAGCGCTGCAACTGCATCTCCCGCAGCCGGCTCAGCGTGCGGCGAAAGGCGAACGAGAGATAGCCCTGGGTATAGAGCTCGTTCATCGGCACCTGCGCCTGCAGATACAGCGGTACCTGACGGTCATAGCATTCATCCACCAGCGCAATGAAACGTCTGACCGCATCGTCGCGTGCGGCCAGCTTGGGCAGTTCACGGTCCCCCGCTTCCACCCGAGCCGCCGCGTCTTCGGTGCCACGAGCGATGCGCCCTTCCCTCTGCTTGCTGCCTAGCCGTGGCACTTCGCTGATCAGGATTGAGGAGAAACGGTCGCACAGCTCGATGAAATCCAGTGCTGAAAACGGCTGCTCGAATAGATCGTCGAAACGACACCAAATTGCCGACTGGCTGCGATGCACCACCTGCAACGATCGCCGGCCAATGACCACAGGATCATTGCTGACGGTGCCTTCAGCCAGCTCAGCGAACACCTGCTGCAATTCACCGCTGCTTTCATCATCGCTGACCCAGTAACGCTGCAGCGCAGCACCGGGTCGCAGGCGATGGTCAGCGCCGCCATCCACACTCACCACCTGCATATGGTGCTCGATGGCGGTGATGGCAGGCAGAAAGCGCTCGCGATTGAAGCCATCGGCATACAACTGATCGGGCGGCTGATTGGATGTGGCGACGATGACCACGCCTTGCTCGAACATCACCTCGAACAGGCGGCCCAGGATGATCGCATCGCCGATATCGGCCACGAACAGCTCGTCGAAACACAGCACACGGACCTCTTCGGCCAGCTCACTTGCTAGCGCCCGCAGCGGATCGGCGGTGCCATTGAGCGCGAACAGCCGCATATGCACCCAGCGCATGAAGTGGTGAAAATGCTGCCGCCGCGACGGGACCTGCAAGCTGCGATGGAAGATATCCATCAGCCAGGTCTTGCCACGCCCCACCGGCCCCCACAGGTAGATACCACGAGGCGGACCCTCGATAGCGCCAGGCTGATGCAACGCCTGATAGCAGGTTTGCAGCAGCTCGACAGCACGCAGCTGCGCGGCATCGCTGACGAACCCGTCGCGGGCCATGGCCTGCTGATACAGGGCAAGCGGAGAGACGTTATCCATGAAATAAGCCGATATCGATGATGGCCGCGATGGTAGCCCAGCAACGCTTGAAGCACAGCTCTGGCGCTGGACGATCAGAACCGCCGCGACGCAGCCATCAGCCCATCGGCCTGTTGGCGAATCTGCGCCAGTAGTTCCAACTGCGCGGCGGACGACACTTCCTGCGCACGCACCAGTGCATGCAGCGGCACCGGAATCGCCGGCTCCAGCGGGCGTGCCTGCACGGCATGATCGCCGCCGGCCAGCGCGGTAAGCGGATCGACCAGGGCCAAGCCCTGCCCCGCCGCCACCAGCGAACGCGCCAGCTGGTAAGTCTGCACCCAGGTATTGATACGCGGCGGCGGCTCGAGCTCTTCGAGGTGGCCACGCAGCAGGCCGCCCAGCGCATCGCGGGTGTCCAGGCCGATCAGCGGCACATCGGCCAGTTCCTCCAACCGCACGGGGTTTGCCAGTTCGGCGTCGGCCCACCAGCTGGCTGGTGCGATCACCATCATCTGTCCCTGCGCGAGCACCTCGCTGCTCAAGCCGGGATGCTCCACCGTTTGCAGCGTCAGCCCAAGATCGGCTTCGCGCAACAACAAGGCCTCGACGATTTCCGCCGTGTGCTGGGTGGCGAGCTGGCACGGCGTACTGGCGAAACGGCTGCGCCAGCAGCGCAACGCTTCGGGCAGCAGCACCTGGGCCAGCGCAGGTGTGCAGATTAGCCGCAACGCCCGTTCCTCGCCGCGGCCGAGATTACCGGCCAGACGCCGAAGGCTCTGCAAGTCCGCAGCCAGACGTTCGGTTTCCTGTTGCAGGATGCGCGCTTCGGCAGTCGGCTGCAGCTTGCCGCGCACCCGATTGAATAGCGCGAAGCCGAGCTGCTGCTCGGCATGCTTGAGAATCTTGCTCGCCGCTGGCTGGGAGATATGCAACAGCTGCGCAGCGGCGGTCAGGCTGCCGGTCCGCAGGATGGCCTGAAAGAGTTCGATGTGGCGAAGGCGCATATGCAGGGTCCCCAGTGGTTGGGACGAAGCATAACCCTGGGTTATGTGTTGCCTCCAACCTTTCATTGGCCGCTTCGCTGGTGCGGACTTAGGCTTCTGTCATCCATCTCACGGAGCGGCACGATGCGAATTGCTGTAATCGGCGGCGGCGTCATCGGGCTGACCACGGCCTATGCACTGGTGCGCCAGGGCCATCAGGTCGAGCTGATCGAGAAGCGCGACCAAGTGGCGCTGGAGACCAGTTTCGCCAATGGTGGCCAACTGAGTTATCGCTACGTATCACCGCTGGCCGATGCCGGCGTGCCCTTGCAAGCGCTCGGCTGGATGTTCCGCGGCAACGATGCCCCACTGCGTTTCCGACCCAAGATGAGCATGCAGCAGTGGCGCTGGTGCGCGCGTTTTCTGCTCGCCTGCCGCCGCTCGACCAATCGGCGCAACGCCGCGCATTTGCTGCGCCTGGCCCTTCATAGCCAGCAGGTGCTGCGCAACTGGCGCGAACAGGACGGACTGGACGATTTCGCCTGGCGCGCCAACGGCAAGCTGGTGATCTACCGCGACCGCGCCAGCCTGGACAAAGCCGCAGCGGGTTTGAATGGCGACGGCAATCAACAGCTGTTCGATGCCGATCAATGCGCAGCTATTGAGCCCGCATTGCAGCCTTTGGCTGACGCGCTGCAAGGCGGCATCTACTCGCCCGGCGACGAGGTCGCGGATTGCCATCTGTTCTGCCGACGATTGCTGGAACGGCTTGGCCGATCGCCGAACTTTCAACTGCACGGCGGCCAGACCGTCACCGCATTGCGCAGCGAGCAGGGCCGGGTATGCGCGGTGCGGCTCGGCCCTGAAGAACTGGCCGTGGATCATCTGGTGGTTGCCGCCGGGGCTGCCAGCGTGGCGCTGCTGCGGCCGCTTGGCATCGAACTGCCGATCTATCCGCTCAAGGGTTACAGCCTGACGTTGCCCTTGCGCAACCATGCCGGTATCCCCGACACCAACGTGACCGACTACGACAACAAGGTGGTCTACGCGCGCCTCGGCGATAACCTGCGGGTGGCGGCGATGGTCGATATCGGCGGCTGGGATGCGAGCCTGGACCAGGGACGAATCGCCATGTTGCAGCGCCTCGCCAGCGAGGCCTTCCCCGCCGCCGGGGACTATCGCAGCGCTACCCAGTGGGCCGGTCTGCGCCCCGCTACCCCTGAGGGGACGCCGCTGCTCGGCGCGACTGAGCTCGACAATCTCTGGCTCAACGTCGGACATGGCAGCCTCGGTTTCACCCTGGCCTGCGGTAGCGCCGACCTTCTTTGTGGTCTGATTGGCGACCAGCGCCCTGCCGTTGCGCTGGATGGCCTGACCCTTACATCCTGACTGCATCACCTGAAGAGGATTCCGCATGACCCTGCAACGTATCGAGACCAACGAGCGCATGTCCGCAGCCGTGACCTTCGCCAATCTGGTATTTCTGGCCGGACAGGTGCCGGATGATCGTAGCGAGGATGTCGCCGGACAGACCCGCCAGGTGCTGGCGAAGATCGACAGGCTGCTGGCCGCGGCCGGGTCCGATCACTCGCGTATGCTGAGCGCACAGATCTGGCTGAAGGATATCGAAGCCGACTTCGCGGCCATGAACGCCGTCTGGAGCGAATGGCTCCCGGCTGGTTGCGCACCGGCGCGGGCCACCGTCGAAGCACGTCTCGCCTCGGCGGACGTGCTGGTTGAGATCATGGTGATTGCTGCCGCTGCCTGATTCTTCGTAGCTAGCTGGCTGCCGAGCCGCCCCTTGTTTCACCCAATAACAACACGAGAGGGAATGACGATGAGTCAGAAAATCCGTATTGGCTTGCTGGGCTGTGCCCTGGCGGGCTCACTGGCTGCAACCACAACCGTGGCGCAGGAACGTTTCGTCACCATCGGCACCGGCGGCCAGACCGGCGTCTATTACACCGCCGGCCAATCGGTGTGCCGTCTGCTCAACCGCGCCGAGGTGCAGCCTGCGATCAAGTGCAACGCGCCCTCCACCGCCGGCAGCGTGACCAATATCGTCTCGTTACGTAACGGCGAATACGAGTTCGGCTTCATCCAGTCGGACCATCAGCACAAAGCGCTGCAGGGGCTCGCACCGTTCGACAAAGATGGTCCGATCGATGAGCTTCGGGCGGTGTTTTCCTTGCAGACCGAAATCCTCACCGTGGTGGCCCGGGCCGACAGTGGCATCAAGGCATTCGACGATCTCAAAGGAAAGCGAGTGAACATCGGCGTGCCCGGCTCCGGTAGCCGCGACACCTTCGACGACGTCATGAAGGCCAAGGGCTGGACCAACGCCGACTTTGCCCTGGCCGGCGAACTCAAGCCCGCGGAAATGGCTTCGGCGCTCGGCGACAACAACCTCGACGCCATCACCTATGTGGTCGGCCATCCCAGCGGCGCGATCCAGGAGGCGCTGAACAATGTCGAGGCCGAGCTGATCCCAGTCAGCGGTGAGGAAATCGAGAAGTTTCTCCAAGGTGCCGATTACTACACCGCCGCCGAAATTCCAGCCGGGCTCTACCCAGGCGTGGATGCGGCGGTGCCTTCGATTGGCGGCAAGGCCGTGCTGGCGACCACCGCTAAGGCCGACCCGGAAGTGGTGTATCAGCTGGTCAAATCCGTGTTCGACAACCTCGAACGATTCAAGCGCCTGCATCCTGCCTTCGCCAATCTGGAAGCCAAGGACATGATCCGCGTCGGCCTCACCGCCCCGCTCCACGAGGGCGCCGAGCGGTTCTATAAGGAAAAAGGCTGGTTGTGACCGAATGGCGCCGCTTTGACAGAGCGGCGCTTGCCTGGTGGAGCCTACTGACAAACGTCAGCGAAATGCACGCGCACGCGTGGGCGTGCATTTCGCTGTCGACCGTGACCGCCGCCGCGATCCCGTTCAGCGCGTGGTTGCGTACGGTACCCGCGCTTTTCCCTGTTGATCGGTATGACCATCGCGTTTACCCGCCTCGCTATATTTCTCTCGCCCCACAACCTTTAGCTGATGACGCAGGCGACCAAACGGACACGCGAAGCCCTGTCGAATCGCGGCCATCCGCACTACAATGCACGCCCTTTACGCAACTCGCCTCTCGCGCCGGTCGAATCGACCGGGCTTGGTCGCGCCTGTGCCGCACCCCGGCCTCTCTGAAACCCCAGGACACCGCTTTGATCTCCACCGCTAACATCACCATGCAATTCGGCGCTAAACCTCTGTTCGAGAATGTTTCCGTCAAGTTCGGTAACGGCAATCGCTACGGCCTGATCGGCGCCAACGGCTGCGGCAAGTCGACGTTCATGAAAATCCTCGGGGGCGATCTGGAGCCTTCCGGTGGCCAGGTGATGCTCGAACCCAACGTGCGCCTGGGCAAGCTGCGCCAGGATCAGTTCGCCTATGAAGACTTCAATGTCATCGACACGGTGATCATGGGTCACGAGGAGCTGTGGAAGGTCAAGGCCGAGCGCGAGCGCATCTATTCGCTGCCGGAGATGAGCGAAGAAGACGGCATGGCCGTGGCCGAGCTGGAAACTGAGTTCGCCGAGCTGGACGGCTACACCGCCGAATCCCGCGCGGGTGAATTGCTGCTGGGCCTGGGCATACCTCTGGAACAGCACTTCGGCCCGATGAGCGAAGTAGCACCCGGCTGGAAGCTGCGCGTGCTCCTGGCGCAGGCGCTGTTCTCCGACCCGGAAGTACTGTTGCTCGACGAGCCGACCAACCACCTGGATATCAACACCATCCGCTGGCTGGAAGACATTCTCAAAGTCCGCAACAGCACCATGATCATCATTTCCCACGACCGGCACTTCCTCAACAGCGTGTGCACACACATGGCCGACCTGGACTACGGTGAGCTGCGTCTGTTCCCCGGCAACTACGACGAGTACATGACCGCCGCTACCCAAAGCCGCGAGCGCTTACTGTCGGACAACGCCAAGAAGAAAGCTCAGATCGCCGAGCTGCAGACCTTCGTCAGCCGTTTCTCGGCCAACGCCTCGAAAGCCAAGCAGGCCACCTCGCGCGCCAAGCTGATCGACAAAATCCAGCTCGACGAAGTCAAGCCGTCCAGCCGCGTCAGCCCCTTCATTCGCTTCGAGCAGACCAAGAAACTGCACCGTCAGGCCGTGACGGTAGAAAGCCTGGCCAAGGGCTTCGACGGCAAGCCACTATTCAAGAACTTCAGCTTCACCGTCGAGGCTGGCGAACGCGTCGCCATCATCGGCCCCAACGGCATCGGCAAGACCACCCTGTTGCGCACTCTGGTCGGCGATCTGCAGCCGGATGCCGGCTCGGTGAAGTGGACCGAAAGCGCTGACGTCGGCTATTACGCGCAAGATCATGCCGAAGATTTCGAAGATGACGCGACCCTGTTCGACTGGATGGGCCAGTGGACCCAGGGCGGCGAGCAGCTGGTGCGCGGCACTCTCGGCCGCATGCTGTTCTCCAACGATGAAATCCTGAAATCGGTGCGGGTAATTTCCGGTGGCGAGCAGGGCCGCATGCTGTTCGGCAAGTTGATCCTGCAAAAGCCCAACGTGCTGGTGATGGACGAACCGACTAACCACCTGGACATGGAATCCATCGAGGCGCTGAACCTGGCGCTAGAGAACTATCCGGGCACGCTGATTTTCGTCAGCCATGACCGCGAATTCGTCGGCTCGCTGGCCACCCGCATCATCGAGCTGTCCGACTCGGGCGTGACCGACTTCAGCGGCACCTATGACGATTACCTGCGCAGCCTCGGCGTGATCTAAGGGATCGCAGCGATAGAAGACGCCCCGCTAGTACGGGGCGTTTTTGCACCTGTACCCAGCTGACGCATCCAACTTCGCCCGAGCTTGGATCAGATCTACGGCAACAGTCGATAGAGGCGCTGGAGATACAGATAGTCGAACCACGCAACCTGATGCGCGATGACGATCAGCCAGAACGCCAGCTGGAACGACAGCTTGCGGGTTTTGTGTCGCAACCATTGCTGGGCGATCAATGCGCCCGGCCAGCCACCGAGCAACTCGACCAGATGCAGCCGCGCCTCGGGTGTGCGCCAACCACTGCGCAACGCACTGCGTTTGTCACGCAGATACAGCCCAAAGGCCAGCAAACTAGCCAGTACGTATGCGAACAGCGGCCAGTTGCTGCCGTGCTCCGCCAATCGAAGGCTACCGAGCGCAGGCAGCAGACAGAGCAGGAAGAACCCCAGCGCTTTCAACAGCGGTTGCTGCAACGGACCGTTACGGCGTGCGCGCGGCGCGGGCTTCACAGACTGCGCGGGGCGGGATTTCATGGACGGCTTGCGGCGAATGGCTGGCTCGTCGAGGGACAGCGGCGCATCAAGCCGGATATGCGTGGCACGCAGGCGCCCGGCCTTGTCGGGTTCGCTCAGATACAGCACCCGGTCGCCTTGCACGGGGCGACGCGCGCCACGCATGGCCGAGATATGTGCGAAAACATCACCACTACCCAGCTCCGGCCGGATGAAGCCAAATCCCTTCTGGTCGTCCCAGCTTTTAAGCTGACCGCGTAATTCCATGACGGGTGATCCGGTTGGCAGGGACCGGGATTCTAATGCGTCGTTCGGTGCATGACGAGCCGCCCCAACCGCTTATCGGGGTGATGCGTAGCGGCGCTCGAGGAAATCCAGCAACAGTCGGTTGACCTGTTCGGGCTGCTCACTCTGTACCCAGTGGCCACAGTCGCTGAGCAGGTGCTGCTCAAGGTCAGGGACCCAGGAGAGCATCTTCTGCAACGTATGCGCTTCTAGCGTGCCTACCGGGTCCTTGTCCCCCAGCAGGAAAAGTGCCGGCAGCTCGACCTTGCGCTCGGCCAGCGGCGCGGTTCGCTCCCAGTTACGTTCGAAATTCCGATACCAGTTCAGCGCACCGCGAAAACCGCGCCCCTCGAAGGTCCGTACGTAGATGGCAAAGGCTTCCGGATCACACCAGGCCGGCGGCGAGCCGGGATCCTGCATGCCGAGATAGAGCGTGCTGCCGGCAGGCTTGTCTTGCAGGAAAAAGTTCTTCGGGACGGCCGCCGAGGTGTTATGCATCATCATCCGCAAGGTGCGCGGAATGTCTGGATCCAGCTCGGCCTCGGCAACGCCCGGCTGCTGAAAATAAAGAATGTAGTGGAAGCGATCTGAGAACTGGCTGCGGATGATGTCGATGGCAGGCTTTTTCGGGCGGCCGCCATAAGGTACGGCCATGGCAGCCACGGCGCGGGCCCGCTCCGGCTCGAGGAGTGCCAGGTGCCATGCAACCGGTGCGCCCCAGTCATGCCCTATCACGGCCACCGAGCAGTGCCCGAGCTGGTCCATCGCAGCCTGGATGTCGCCACATACGGTGATCAGGTCGTAACTCGCGACATCATCCGGTGCGCTGCTTTGGCCGTAGCCGCGCATCTCCGGAACCACCACCCGGTAGCCTGCATCGGCCAATGCCTGCATCTGATGTCGCCACGAGTACCAGCTTTCAGGAAAGCCGTGCAGCAACCAGACCACAGGGCCCTCTGCCGGCCCGGCGCTATAGACGCTAAGCGTAATGCCATTGACCGACAGCAGTTGGTGTTCGTATTCGTGCACGGGGCGCTCCTTCAGCAATGGCCTCAAGGCGCTCAACCCGCCGCGGTGCTCCAGTCGATCAGGCTGAACTGCCAAGTCGCCAGGATGATGATGCCGAAGACGATTCGGTACCAGGCAAATGCCGCATAGCTATGGTTGCCTATGAATTTCAGCAATGCCCGTACCGCCAGCATCGCGAAGATGAACGATGTGACGAAGCCTATCGCGAACACCGGGAAGTCGCCCGGCTGGAACAGGTCGCGGTACTTGTAGCCCGAGTACACCGCGGCGCCAACCATGGTCGGCATCGCCAGAAAGAAGGAGAACTCGGTAGCTGCCTTGCGCGACAGTCCGAATAGCAGACCACCGATGATGGTGGCGCCAGAGCGCGAGGTACCCGGAACTAGGGCGAGGCATTGAGCGAAACCGACCTTCAACGCGTGGGTCCAGCGCATGTCGTCGACGGTTTCGGCCTGCACTTCATGCTGGCGCTTTTCCGCCCAGAGCATCACCACGCCACCGATGACCAGCGCGGTTGCCACGGTGATCGGGTTGAACAGGTATTCGTGAATCAGGTCAGCGAAGGCGACGCCCAGTACCACAGCCGGCATGAATGCCACCAGCAGATTGGCGGTGAACTTCTGCGCTTGCCGCTCTTTAGGCAAGCCGACCACGACGTCGATGATCTTGCGGCGGTACTCCCAAACCACAGCCAGAATCGCGCCCAGCTGAATGATGATGTTGAAAGCAAGCGCCCGTTCGCCACCGAACCCGATCAGGTCGGCAACGATGATCTGGTGTCCGGTGCTGGAGACCGGCAGGAACTCCGTGATGCCCTCAACCACCCCTAGAAGCAACGCCTGAAAGGCAACCCAAAGATCCATCTACTCCCCAATAGCGGTGCAGACCACCGCGCTTGAATATGCAACGAAGGTATATGTCAGATAGCCACACAGGGCGCTGTTCTGACTCGTTAGTGCCAAGTAAATTCAATGCATCGACATACGGCGCTCATCTTTTTTTTTGAGCGGCCGAAAAGCTATTCGATGGCCCAGCAATAGACGCTGGGGTCTTGCGACTCATCAGGCAGGCACGGCGCCAAGCTCCCTGCGAAGCAATACACGAATAATAATTAAGAGAAGCGTTCAACAGGAGCGTACAAACCCATGAATCTGCTAAGAAATTTTCCGATCAGCAATCGCCTTTGGCTGATCCCGGCGTTAGCAATCGCCATGCTTTTCATCCTCGGCCTGTTGATGATTCAGCAAGTGCGGACCGACCTGTACAAAGGCAAGCAGGTCATGACGCAAAACATCGTCGAGACCGCCAACGGCATTCTCAGCCATTACCAGCAACTCGAAGCGAACGGCTCGCTGAGTACTGCCGAGGCGCAAAAGGCGGCGATGGACCAGATTCGCCTGCTCCGCTATGGGCAGGACGATTACTTCTGGATCAACGACATGAAGCCGACAATGCTCATGCATCCGATGAAGCCGGAGCTCGATGGCCAGGACCTGTCCAAGACCAAGGATCCGAACGGCAAGGAGCTGTTCAATGAAATGGTTCGGGTTGCACAGCGTCAGGGCGCGGGTCTGGTGGACTATCAATGGGCGAAGCCGGGAGAGGTAGATCCCGTACCGAAGATTTCCTATGTCGAATTGTTCAAGCCTTGGGGTTGGATCATCGGCACGGGCATCTATGTCGACGATGTCGAAGCAGAGTTCCAGCGGTATGTGGTTCGCTTTTCGATCATTGGCCTGGTGATCGCCTCGCTGATGGCCGTACTGGTCGCCATTCTGATTCGCAGCATTACCAAACCGCTGCGCGACTCCATGCAGGCCATGGCCAACATAGCCAGCGGCGAAGCCGACCTCACGCGTAGCCTCGACGTCTCGGGCAATGACGAGTTGACGACTTTAAGTCGTGACTTCAACACCTTCACTCACAAGCTCCGTACGGTCATCACCCAACTGTTCGAAACGTCAGGCTCGCTAGACCAGTCATCCAGCGCCCTCGGTGGGCTGGCCGGCCAGGCCCACAAACAAAGCCAGCAGCAATCCCAGCAGATGGAGCTGGTCGCCACGGCTATCAACGAAGTGACTTACGCTGTACAGGAAGTGGCAAAGAATGCCGAGCATGCGTCGAACGAGGTGAACGACGCGGAGAAGCAGGCTGACCTGGGGCAGCGCAATATCGATGCCAGCCTGCAACAAATCGATCAACTGTCGACGACGATCAACGAGGCGGTCGGGGTGATTCAATCGCTGGCCGAAGAAACCACCCAGATCGGCTCGGTCCTCGAAGTCATCGGGTCGATTGCCGAACAGACCAATCTCCTCGCGCTGAACGCCGCAATCGAGGCGGCACGTGCCGGCGAACAGGGACGCGGTTTTGCCGTTGTGGCTGACGAGGTCCGCCTGTTGGCGCAGCGCACCCAGACCTCGACGGCGGAAATTCACACGATGATCGAACGCCTGCAGAAGAACTCGGGAGCTGCGGTCACCGTCATCATGAATAGCAGCCGCGCGTCACAGGCTACAGTTGAACAGGCCAGTCAGGCCGGTGAGAGCCTTGGCCAGATCGCTCAGGCGCTACGCAATCTGTCAGGCCTGAATGCTTCGATTGCCAGTGCGACGTTACAGCAGAGCCACGTCGTCGAGGACATCAATCAGAACGTCACTCAGGCAGCTGGTCTGGCGCAAGAAAGCACCCTGGCTGCCGAACAATCGAGCGCGGCAGGCAAACAACTTGGTGATTTGGCAGAACAGTTGAATCGATTACTCAAACAATTCAAAGTCTGACCGTAGACTTACCGCTGGTAGTTCATATGGCCAGTTCCCGCAGGAACTGGCCTTTTTATTTCGACCATCCACTGCGACTTTTCGCCACGCTCCAAGTACTCAAAACGGAACGCCAAGCGTAAAGATGACTGCCCTTGAACTGCTGCAGGCCAGTCAGCATCAGGCTTTCAGAACCCGATTAATCCAAATCTCGCGCTCGCAACTAATCCTATACCTTCGGCTAATTGCAAAAATCCCCAGCAATTACGAACTGTCTGTGTGACTTATCAGTCCTCTGTGTACATCAATGGATATGTAAGCCAATGCCGGCAGCCTGGCGGCAGGCTCAATCCGAATTTTGGTATCACTAGAGAGACATGCCCCCATGAACAGCCCCCTTCGTTTCAACGACGCCCTTCTTATTACTGACCGAGCCTTCAAGCCGTTCCAGTGCGTCGCCTGGACGCTGCTCGAAGGCAACGGCGACCTCAGCATCACCGTGGTGGATGGCAGCGAGTCTCGCGCTGTCGGCCATTGCAAACTGTCCAGCAATGTCTATTCCGATCCGGTCAAGCTTGGCAAATCCTTAGAGCAGGCACGGGCCGATCTGAGCCGTCAGGGCGTTCACTTCGCCCCCTGGCACATGCCCGAATAAGCTTCGGCTTCGAAAGCAAAAGGCCCGGTTGCGCAAGCACCGGGCCTTTTGCGTTGCGTTCGTGGTACCACCACGCATCGCCGCCCCGCTTGTTCGACTGATCCATTCGCCTGTTTCACGGTCCCAGCAATAAGTGAATCAAAAGGAGCGAGCCATGAAAGGTGCAGAAGCCTACGTCAATGATCAGTGGCATAGCAGCGGGCTGGCAAATCTGCCAGAAGGGCCCGAGGCGCACTGCATTACTTTGAAGTTCATCATTCCCCGCGATGCTCAATTCACCGGACTGATCAATCATGTGTGCGAAGTCGCGCAACGGCGGCTGAGCGAGTTCTATGAAGGCCGCAAGGTAACGCACAAACCAGTGGTGGGTTCGGTCGTCGGGGACGGTAGCGGCGATGGCGTAGACCTCGTTTTCGATGTCGCCCCCGCAAACTGAGCAGCTATCACGAGGGAGCGGAACCATGACCAGTCAACAGCTCACACTCGACGAAGCCATGCGTATCAGCGAGATGGCTTTTCTACCCTGCCACGTCACCACCGTGGCGGATCATGAGGACGCCAGCTTTTCGCTGCGAGTAACCAACGCAGCGGGCGATGAAGCTCTTTCCATTGCTCATATTGCACGCTCCCAATACGCGACGCCGCTGCACCTTGCCGGGATGCTGGAACATGCGCGTCTGCAGCTCAGCAAAGACGGGATATCGCTGAGCCCGTGGTCCATGCCTGAGCAACCGGGTATCACCGGATGACCACCCTCACCTGCCGAGACTCTGAATGACTCCTTTCGATTGGCAGCGCATGCTGCTGGATAGCTTCCCTCCGATGTTCATCGCTGAGGTGGCGCTACGGGCGTTCTTTGCCTTCTGTGCGGTTTTTCTGTTTTTGAAGATCAGCGGGCGTCGCGGTATCAGGCAGCTGTCGCTGTTCGAACTGGTAGTGATCCTGACCCTCGGTTCCGCCGCCGGCGACGTGTCGTTTTATGAGGATGTACCGCTACTGCCCGTTGCCGCGGTGTTCGTTACTTTACTTGGGCTTTACCGGCTCACGGTATGGGCGTCGGGCCACAGCGAGCGATTCTCAAACTGGATGGAAGGCAAGCCGGTAACGATCATCAAGGACGGGCTGTATGAGCTGAACAGCCTGGAAGGATTGAACATTTCGTCCGATGAATTCTTCATGGAGTTGCGCCAGCAAGGCGTCGAGCACCTGGGGCAGGTTCGCCTGGGCATTCTTGAAACCGACGGCGACGTGAGCCTTTTTTTCAACGACGACGACTCGATACGTCCCGGGTTACCGGTTCTACCCACAGAGTACCGGCCTGCATATCAGCAGGCGCCCTCCAGCGGTCTATATGCCTGCACGCGCTGCGGATACCCGCAAGTGATCGGCGAACAGCAGCAGGCGACCTGTCCTCGTTGCCAGAACCAGCACTGGTGCATTGCGCTTAGCAATCCGCGCTTGCGCTGACATGCGGCGCGAACCCACTCCGCCGACATCGGTCACTTATAAAGACGGTCCGCGCGAAGAGTCCTCAGCGCGGTTGCGCTTTTCATCCGCGATTCAGGAGCATTCCTATGCTAGGCGACTATTCCTCAATAAATGAACATCTCGAAACCGCACGAAAGCACGCTGACCATGCTGAGACAAGCGCGGATCCGGCAATTTATCGCGAAGCGATCGACGAGTTGGTAGCCGCGATACGGCTGTTGATGCGTAACAGCCAGGAAAAGGAAAGCTGATCGCACTAGGCGCCGGCTCTCGCCGGGTATGTTGCGGTCCCTGATCAGGCTTGCCGGCCACGCCGTCCAGGGCCGAATGATGTTTGAAAGAGGAGTTTCGAATGCTGGTCGATCAGAGCAGTGAGACTCCTCTAGGCTCGGCGGAAGGCGTGCGCCCGGTGCCAGCGGACGAGCAACACGATACGGGCACTCCCCTGTGCCCCCCGCTTCCTACCGATCTTCATTACGTCGACGACCGCAGTCCCGGCATCAGTCGCCGCGTGTTGAGAGGAAAATTTGCGTACTTTTTGCCAAGCGGCGAGCGCATTCGTGATGCGGCAGAGATTTCGCGGATCAACAAGCTGGCTATTCCTCCGGCCTATACCGACGTCTGGATATGTCCAGATCCGCAAGGCCATATGCAGGCCACCGGGCGCGACGCACGCGGTCGCAAACAATATCGCTATCACGTTCGCTGGCGGGAAATTCGCGACAGCAACAAGTACGAACGCATCTTGGCGTTCGGCGCGGCCCTGCCCAGGCTGCGTGCTCGCCTGGAGCAGCAACTGTCCTTGCGCGGCATGCCGCGGGAAAAGGTCATGGCGCTTGTCGTGCAACTGCTCGAATCGACATTGATCCGTGTCGGCAACTCACGATACGCGCGGGACAACCGCTCCTACGGTCTGACGACGTTACGCACGCGCCATGTGGATGTACGGGGCGCGGCGATTCGCTTTCAATTTCGCGGCAAGAGCGGCGTAGAGCATCAGGTCACGCTGAAGAATCAGAGACTGGCGCGCATCATGCGCCGCTGCATGGAGCTGTCCGGCCAACATCTCTTCCAGTATCTGGACGAGGACGGTCAGCGCCATCCGGTCAATTCAAGCGACGTGAATCAATTCCTGCAGGATATGACCGGTGGCGATTTCACGGCCAAGGACTATCGCACCTGGGCAGGCAGCGCGCTGGCCCTTGAGTATCTGCGCAAATGTGACTGGCAACCGGAAGCGGTTGCGCGCCGCAATCTGGTCGAAACGGTCAAGGATGTCTCCCGACAGCTGGGTAACACACCAGCGGTGTGTCGCCAGTGCTACATACACCCCGACGTGCTCGATGCTTTTGTTGCAGGTGAACTTGCGCGGCTGCCCAAGGCGCGAAAACGTAAATGGTTGAGCAGCGCGGAGGTCACGCTTCTGAATTTCCTTACTGACCGCAATCCGGTGTGACGCACTTACTGGTAAAGCGTTACCCGGTTGCGCCCCGCCGATTTGGAGATATACAGCGCACTGTCGGCCCGCTCGATCAATTGCGCATAGCCAGTTGTGGGCTGGCTGAGATCGGCGACGCCAAGGCTGACGGTAAAGCGAATGCTATGACCTTCGTAGACAACTTCATGCGCCTCGATGGATTGGCGCAGCCTTTCGGCGACTGATACTGCGCCCTCACTATCGGTATCAGGCAGCAACACCACGAACTCCTCACCGCCGTAGCGCCCTGCGATATCAGCGTCCCGCATGCTGTTACGAATGACGTCAGCCGTCTGCTGAATGACGGCATCGCCAGTCTGGTGACCATAGGTGTCGTTGATTTTCTTGAAATGATCGATGTCGAACATCACCAGCGCCGCGTTGCGGTCGTAGCGGCGATGCCGTGCATATTCCTGACGCAGCATCTCTTCCCAATGCCCTCGGTTGAACAGACCTGTCAGGCGGTCGGTGCTCGATAGCCGTTGCAGCTCCCGGTTCGCCGCTTGCAGCTGGCGGCGGTTGGTTGCGACATCGGTCACGTCATAGATGATCAGGCAAATCTGCTCGATGCCCCCACCGAGCCCCTTCAAAGGCAGCAGTGTGGTGTTCTGGTACATGAAATCTTCCAGTCCGGTGATCGGCTGGTAATTCTTGAATCGCAACAGATAGGGGCGCTGTTCCCAGACAGTGAACGAAGGCGTGCCGAGCGTTGCGACGTTCTCTACCTTACGCCGGAACCACTGCTCGTCGACTTCCGGAAACAGCTCGAAGAATGATTTCTTTCGCGCTTCTTCAGGTAACCGCCCGGATCGGTTCTCCATGAACGTATTCCACACATCGATGCGGTATTGGCGATCCATCACCACAACACCAACGTCAATGCTCTGAACGATTGCCAGCAGCCCGTGAAGTTCGCTCAGATTGTTCGAGTCGGACATGCTTAGTCCATCAGGTACGCGAGTTTACGGGACAGCAGCTCAACCGAATCTTCGGTGAACAGCAACAACAGGTCGAAATGTACATCGTGAGCTTCAATGCTGTAGCTGATTTCCACCGCAAGGGTATTTTTCCAGCGTTGGCGGTTCACGCGGATGAGCTCATCGATCGATGCGTGCTGGCCCAGCACTTGCGGATGCCCCTGGGAAAACACGACATCGATCTGATCGGCGATACCGCTCAGGCACGCGCTGATCAACAGACTCGACAGATCGAGCAGCATCTCAAGTTCGCGGTAATCCTCCGCGCCCATCAAGACCGCCATGTCGGCCATTTCCGAATCATGAAAGATCAGCAACGCCTCGCCGGCAATACCGCCGCCAATATATCCTTGGCAGACGGCCGTGAGCTTGTCCCCTTGAGCCGCGTCGGCAAGCGCCATATGCAGTTCGCCGACTTCGAAAATGTTCACATTGGGAATAGGCAACTGAACGAAAACGCCGAGAACTCGCGCCAGGAGCGCTGCTGCACGTCCCATCGCGACGTTCACCACTTCGCGAAACGCGTCGCGAAACGGGATCTGTCCGGTATTCCTTTGGCCAAGCGAAGGCATTTCATCGCCTAACAACACCAAGCTTGCCAGCGTCTGTTGCAGATGTACCGGATCGGCGGGTTTGCGGATGAATGCAAGCGCGCCCAACTCCAGCACGCGTCGCACGGCCTCGTCCTGAACGTCCGCCGAGATGACGATGACTTTGCATTCGAGGCATTCGTGGCGAAGCGCGCCAAGCACCTGATAGCCGTCCATGTCCGGCATCGTCAGATCGAGCAGTAGCGCATCGATGCCGCCTTCACGAATACGTTCGAGCGCCTCGCGGCCACTCGACGCCTGGTGAATATCCAGTGGCCAGGCAGCCGGAAGCGCTCGCAGCAGCTGCTTGCGCGCCAGGCTCGAATCATCGCAAATCAATAGGGAAACGGCAGACATGCAGCGCTCGCTCACGTGGTCAGCCTCCAGAACCTGAACAGCTTATCCCAGCAAACGAGCGCCGTGGCGGCGACATACAACGATAATGGCATTTAGCCACATGACTGGCGGAAACACCCATCGTTTAGGCGGTTAAGCCTTAATAGTAGGCGTTATCACGATTGGTATGGTCAGTTACGTCGCGCACGCCTTTGAGCTCGGGAATCCGCTCCAGCAGCGTTTTTTCGATACCTTCCTTGAGCGTAACGTCAGCCTGTCCACATCCTTGGCAGCCGCCACCGAACTGCAGCACGGCCACTCCTTCGTCGACCACGTCGATCAAGGTGACCTGACCACCGTGGCTGGCAAGCCCCGGGTTGATTTCGGTTTGCAGGTAGTAGTTGATGCGCTCGTTCAACGGGCTGTCTTCGTTGACCATGGGGACTTTGGCGTTGGGGGCCTTGATGGTCAGCTGGCCGCCCATGCGATCGGTGGCGTAATCCACCAAAGCGTCTTCCAGAAAGGGCTCGCTGACACCATCGATCCACGCCGTGAAACGCTTTAGCGCAATCGCAACGTCATCCGGCTTTTCTTCCCCAGGCTTGCAATAGGCGATGCAGGTTTCGGCGTATGGCGTACCGGGCTGAGTGATGAAGACCCGGATGCCAATTCCGGTGGTGTTCTGCTTTTCGAGCAGCTCGGCCAGGTAATCGTGTGCAGCTTCGGTAATGGTAATGGCGCTCATGGGAACTCCTCTCATACATGCCCGGCAGTGTACGCCAACCGATGCGCAGGATAAAGTCCTAGTGTTTTAGTAGGAAATAGCACGGATTCATCCCTTACGCTCCGCAGTTCAACATGAGCAAAACTCATTCAAATCCGCGGGCGATCAAATAGCGTGCAGCTTTGTTATCATTCCCGGTCCCGTAATCAGCTCCCAGGTAGTTCCCATGTTTGACCGCAACGCCCGTCTCCAGGCACTCCAGCAGGCGCTCAAGGAGCGCATCCTGATTCTCGACGGCGGCATGGGCACCATGATCCAGAGCTACAAACTGGAGGAGTCCGATTACCGCGGTGAGCGTTTCGCCGATTGGCCGCAGGATCTCAAAGGCAATAACGACCTGTTGATCCTCACTCGCCCGGACGCCATTAGCGCGATCGAGAAGGCGTACTTCGACGCCGGCGCGGATATCGTCGAAACCAATACCTTCAACGCCACCCGCGTGTCCCAAGCTGATTACGGCATGGAAGAGCTGGTTTACGAGTTGAACGTCGAAGGCGCCCGCCTCGCCCGCCAGGCGGCCGATGCGAAGACGGCGGAAACACCAGACAAACCCCGTTTTGTCGCCGGCGTGCTCGGTCCAACCAGCCGCACTTGCTCGCTCTCACCGGACGTGAACAATCCCGGCTACCGCAACGTCACCTTCGATGAGCTGGTGGAGAATTACACCGAAGCCACCCGCGGTCTGATCGAGGGCGGTTCGGATCTAATCCTGATCGAAACCATCTTCGACACGCTCAACGCGAAAGCCGCGATCTTCGCCGTACAAGGCGTGTTCGAAGAGCTCGGCTTCGAGTTGCCGATCATGATTTCCGGCACCATTACCGACGCCTCGGGCCGCACGCTGTCCGGGCAAACCACCGAGGCCTTCTGGAACTCCGTACGGCACGCAAAACCGATCTCCGTCGGGCTGAACTGCGCGCTGGGCGCCAAGGAGCTGCGACCGTATCTGGAAGAGCTGTCGAACAAGGCCGAGACCCATGTTTCGGCGCACCCCAACGCCGGTTTGCCGAACGCCTTCGGTGAATACGATGAAAGCCCCGAGGAAATGGCCCGGGTTGTCGAGGAGTTTGCCGCCAGCGGCTTCCTCAATATCGTTGGCGGTTGCTGCGGCACTACCCCCGCGCACATCGAAGCGATCGCCAAGGCCGTCGCTCAATATGCGCCGCGAGCCCTCCCGGACATCCCTAAAGCCTGCCGCCTCTCCGGTCTCGAGCCCTTCACCATCGATCGCAGCTCGCTGTTCGTCAACGTCGGCGAGCGGACCAACATCACCGGTTCGGCGAAATTTGCCCGTCTGATTCGCGAGGAAAACTACACCGAAGCCTTGGAAGTCGCCCTGCAACAGGTAGAAGCCGGCGCCCAGGTGATCGACATCAACATGGACGAGGGCATGCTGGATTCGAAGAAGGCCATGGTGACCTTCCTCAATCTGATCGCCGGCGAACCGGACATCTCCCGCGTACCGATCATGATCGACTCCTCCAAATGGGAGGTAATCGAGGCGGGCCTGAAATGCATCCAGGGCAAAGGGATCGTCAACTCGATTTCCATGAAGGAAGGTGTCGACGCCTTCAAGCATCACGCCCGTCTGTGCAAGCGCTACGGCGCCGCCGTGGTGGTAATGGCCTTCGATGAAGCTGGCCAGGCCGACACCGCCGCACGCAAGCGCGATATCTGCCAGCGCAGCTACGACATTCTGGTCAACGAGGTGGGCTTCCCGCCGGAAGACATCATTTTCGACCCGAACATCTTCGCCATCGCCACCGGCATCGAGGAACACAACAACTACGCCGTGGACTTCATCGAAGCCTGCGCCTACATCCGCGACAACCTTCCCTACGCATTGACTTCCGGCGGCGTGTCGAACGTGTCGTTCTCGTTCCGCGGCAACAACCCGGTGCGCGAGGCGATCCACTCGGTCTTCCTCTATTACGCCATCCAGAACGGCCTGACGATGGGCATCGTCAACGCCGGACAGCTGGAGATCTATGACGAAATTCCGAAGGTGCTTCGTGATGCCGTCGAGGATGTGGTGCTCAATCGCACGCCCAATGGCACCGAGGCGCTACTGGCCATTGCCGATGAGTTCAAGGGCGATGGCAGCGTCAAGGAAGCGGAAACCGAGGAGTGGCGTAGCTATACCGTCGAGAAGCGACTGGAACATGCCTTGGTCAAGGGCATCACCACGCACATCGTCCAGGATACCGAAGAGTGCCGCCAGCAGTGCGCACGCCCGATCGAAGTTATCGAAGGCCCGTTGATGAGTGGCATGAACGTGGTCGGCGACCTGTTCGGCTCGGGCAAGATGTTTTTGCCGCAGGTGGTCAAATCGGCCCGCGTGATGAAGCAGGCGGTCGCGCACCTGATCCCATTCATCGAAGCTGAAAAAGGCGACAAGCCAGAGGCCAAGGGCAAGATCCTCATGGCCACGGTCAAGGGCGACGTACATGACATTGGCAAGAACATCGTCGGCGTGGTGCTCGGTTGCAACGGCTACGACGTGGTGGACATGGGTGTGATGGTCCCGGCGGAGAAAATTCTGCAGACCGCCATCGCCGAGAAGTGCGACATCATCGGCCTGTCCGGTCTGATCACCCCGTCGCTGGATGAGATGGTGCATGTGGCCAGGGAAATGCAGCGCCAAAACTTCAGCCTGCCCCTGATGATTGGCGGTGCTACGACGTCCAAGGCCCACACCGCTGTAAAGATCGATCCACACTACAAGAACGATGCCGTGGTCTACGTCACCGACGCCTCGCGCGCGGTGGGTGTCGCCACGACGCTGTTGTCGAAGGAATTGAAGCCGGCCTTCGCCACGAAAACTCGCGAAGAATACGCGGTGATCCGCGAGCGCACCGCCAACCGCAGCGCCCGCACCGAACGCCTCACCTACGCCAAAGCCATCGCCGCCAAACCCGAGTTCGACTGGAGCGATTATTCGCCGGTCAAACCGACCTTCACGGGTAGGAAGGTGCTTGAGGATATCGATCTGCGCACCCTGGTCGATTACATCGACTGGACGCCGTTCTTCATTGCCTGGGATCTGGCCGGCAAATATCCACGCATTCTCGAGGACGAAGTCGTCGGTGAAGCCGCAACCGCTTTGTTTGGCGATGCTCAGGCGATCCTCAACAAGCTGATCGACGAAAAGCTGATCAAGGCCCGTGCCGTGTTCGGGTTCTGGCCCGCCAATCAGGTCGACGAAGACGACATTGAAGTCTTCGATGACAGCGGAGAAACCTTGGCAACCCTGCACCATCTGCGCCAGCAGACGGTGAAGACCGACGGCAAGCCGAACTTCTCCCTGGCCGATTTCGTGGCGCCGAAGGGCAGTGGCGTGACCGACTACATTGGCGGCTTCATTACCACTGCCGGTATCGGGGCCGAAGAGGTCGCCAAGGCCTATCAGGAAGCCGGCGATGACTACAACTCAATCATGGTGAAAGCGCTCGCCGATCGCCTGGCTGAAGCCTGCGCCGAATGGCTGCATGAGCAGGTGCGCAAGTCCTGGTGGGGCTATGCGCCGGAAGAGCAGCTGAGCAATGAAGAGCTGATCAAGGAACAGTACAAAGGCATCCGCCCTGCCCCCGGCTACCCCGCTTGCCCCGACCATACCGAAAAGAGCGCCCTGTTCCAGTTGCTCGATGCTGATGGCATCAGCCAGGTCACGCTGACCGAACATTTCGCGATGTTCCCAACGGCGGCCGTCAGCGGCTGGTACTTCGCACATCCGCAGGCGCAATACTTCGCGGTTGGCAAAATCGACAAGGATCAGACCGAAAGCTACAGCAAACGCAAAGGTCAGGAGCTGGCCGTGACCGAGCGCTGGTTGATGCCTAACCTGGGATACGACGACTAACGAAGCAATGTCGGCCTGTATGAGCGGGAGTAACGCGTGGCTCTCGCTCGTTAAGGCACATATTGACTTCCTGCTGTGCAGTTAGCGAGCCGCTCCTACCTATTCATTCTGCCGATTACGTGGACACCACCCATGCCCGCCTCGCCCCTCTATCTCCTTGACCAGCTCGAAACTGCCGACATGCTCGAAATCGACGGGCTGCACGCATTCGAATTCAGTCTCAACGACGAACTGCTGGATCGCGCCGAAGCAGCAGCAAGCGCCGACGAGTCTTTCTCCAGCGAAGAAATAGTGCTGCGGATCGAGTCACTGGACGGGCGTGAACGGCGCCGGTGGTCGTTCAGCTACAACGCCGTGATGGAAGCGCAACACGATGTCGAAGACGACAGCTGGGTGCTCGGCGAACCGCCTCAACATCGCCTCAAATGCCTGGGCGCGATCAGCGCGTGCAGCGAAGACGAATGACACCGGAACAGATGGTTCATGCGCGTCGGGAAATCCTGCCTAAAGCAAACGTGCGCACCCGGTCGATTACCAAGGTCCCTACAAGCCGGCCTGCGGGCTCTATGCAACTTCGCTTGCTCAGGTACTTGGAGCGCAACTGTCTACCATCTTTTCGCGACCTGACTTCCAAGTGATTCTTCATTGAGCCTAACGAGACGCCGTCTTATCTCAGCTGCAGCCAGCCTCGCCGCCGGTAGCGTTTGCGCGTCCATGCTTTCGAATGGCGGCACGAACGATGCCTCGGAAAACGTCTTCATCCGTAAGGTAATGGAGCTGGAAACCAGACTCGGTGCACGCATCGGCGCGGTAGTAAGAAGCTCGCATGCTGATATGCACTGGGCGTACCGGGCAGATGAGCGCTTCCCCATGTGCAGTACCTTCAAGCTGCTCGCCTCAGGTAGCCTGCTGGCTCAAGTGGATGCAGGTCGAGAGCAGCTCGATCGGATCGTCCGTTTCGAGATTGCCGATGTCGTCGACTACTCGCCGATTACGGAAAGCCAGGCCGGTGGTGATGGTATGACTCTCGCTCAGCTTTGCGAGGCTGCGCTGACGCACAGCGACAACACGGCGGGCAACCTCATCCTCGAGCAAATCGGCGGGCCAGGCGGGGTCACCGAGTTTGCCTGGTCGCTCGGCGACACGGTGACCCGGCTCGATCGCTGGGAAACCGAGCTCAACGAAGCGACACCCGGCGATCCGAGAGATACCACGACGCCAGCCGCTATGGCGCAATGCGTCGATGTCATGTTGTTCGGCGATGCTCTCTCCGCTTCATCACAACAGCAGCTGAGTGATTGGCTGGTAGCCAACAAGACTGGCGATGCCAAGTTGCGGGCCGGCATGCCAGCCAGTTGGAGGATCGGCGACAAGACCGGTGGAGGCGATCACGGCACCATGAACGACGTGGCCGTCATCTGGCCGCCGCAACAGCACCCCTTGATCGTCAGCATTTATATGACCGAGACGGTCGCCTCGTTCGACGACCGAAACGCGGCGTTCGCCGAGCTGGGTAGGACGCTTTACGAACTGTTCGCGGTGTGAGCCGGCACAAGGCTGGCGTTGCGATCCGTCTCAGCTAACGTTGCGTATTCCATCATAGAGCGAAGGCAAACCATGCAACCTGAGATCCAGCGAGCTGAACATGCCGATGTAGGGGGCGTTGCCCGGCTATTCGATGCCTATCGGATGTTCTACGGCCAACCCTCCAATCTCGAGTTGGCCCGCAACTTTATCGCCGAACGCATCCGTAATGACGAGTCAGTGATCTTCTATGCGAGGGACACAGCAGAAAGCTATATAGGCTTCACTCAGCTTTACCCCGTCTTCTCGTCCATTTCCGCGCACCGCTCGTGGATATTGAATGATCTCTACGTGGCCGAAAGCGCCCGAGACCGCGGCGTCGGGCGGATGCTAATGAACCGCGCCCGCGAGCATGCAATAGCAACTGGCGCGACAGGCGTATCGCTTGAAACAGCCAAGACCAATGCCGGCGCCCAGCGTCTCTACGAGTCGTTGGGATATGCCAGGGATGACGAGTTCTACAGCTACTTTCTCGATCTGAGCGAGGGTTGATGCAAGGTTATTCATGGCTTTCGCCACGCCGCAGCAATAGCGCGATAGCCAGGACCACCATCAGGCTACCCGGTAGCCAATGCCAGCCGATTCGTTGTGGTTGGGCGACAAACAGCAGCACCATCGACACGAACGGGACCAGATAGCTATAAGCAGTGACCGCGCCTGGTGTCAGCACCGCCGTGGCCCGCTGCTGCAGAAAGAAGGTCATGCCGCTCGAGAACACGCCTAGATAGATGACCAGCGCCGTGTCCCTCAGGTCCATCCGCATCAACGCGACCGGTTGCTCCCAGATCAGCCCCAGCATGCCGATCAGAATCGCGCCCATGAACAGACTCCAGAAAGTCCGTAATCCTGCCTGCCGGGCCAGTACGCCACGATGTAAACCCCACTTGCTCAACACCGGATACAACGCCGAGGCGATGCAGCCGAAAAAGAATGCCAGTTCGCCAAAGCCGAATTTTAGCTCGGAGAGATCCCCGTTATTTTCAGCGATGGCTAGCCCTAGTGCGCCGAACGCACCCAATGCAAGAATCGCCAGCAACCGCCCCGCTGCTTGCTCGACACCCAAACCACGACCAATGCAGTAGGCCAACAGCGGCACACTGACGAACAGCGTGGCCATCGACAACGCGCTGACACGGTGCGCTGCCCAGAACATCGTGCCGAAGAAGCCAGCCAGACTCAGGCCCATCAACGCATACAGCAGCAGCCCAGGAATACTCGGCCAGCGCTCGTCCTGTCGCCATAACAACGGGAGCAGTGCCAACGCAGCAATGCTGAAGCGGATGGCGGTCAATAGCAGCGGCGGTAGCCCTTCGCTCATCAGCCCCACCGCAGGAAAGGACAGGCCAACGAACAATGCCCAGAGCACCATGCCCAGATGCGCGCGGGTAACGCCACGGGTTGTTTTAGTCATCGCCCTGCTCCTCCAGCGTCAGTAGAAGCGCGCGCAGTCCATTCGCCAGGGCCCGCTTCTGTTCCTCATCGAGTGGCGCCTGCATGCGATGCAGCGTAGCCAGGTATTCATCGAGACAACCGAGCAGCACGGCCTGCCCTTCGTCGCTGAGGCGTATCAACAGGCTGCGACGGTCTGCCGGATTGGCGACACGCTGAATCAGCCCAGCGGCTTCAAGTCGATCGAGCCTATTGGTCATCGCACCAGAGCTGAGCACTGCCGCGTGGCGAAGCGCGTTTGGCGTCAGCCCCTGTGGCTGACCGGCACGGTACAGCGTCGCGAGCAAATCGAACTCGCCGTCATGCAGGCCGTGAGTACGGAACACGGCGGCAATGCTGCGGTTGAGGTACTTGGAAAGCCGAAATACGCGCGTGAATATCGCCATCGGCGATGCGTCGCTTTCAGGGCGCACGTTGTGCCATTGGGCCAATACGCCGTCGACGTGGTCGCCAGCCTCGGACTTGCGCATAAATAACTCCAGGAAAAGAATCTTTACATAAAGCTAAATAGGCGAAGCACGGAAGGCAAGCGATAACACCGCGTGCGCGAGCGCGGCGACGAGTGGCACTCGGCTGACTGAAAACCGAGCGCGTAGCCAAGTGCACGCATCAGGAATGGTTATTTCAGCTGCGAGGGTGAATTGCGGACGATTTTGATCGAATGTGTGAGTGCTGGTTTGCGGGTAACGCTAATGGCTCTACGCGTTACCGTGTCGATGGTGATATTCCAGAATCCCGTGTTGGGTACCTTGATCCTCGCCGGAAACTTGTCGAAGGCACCACCGTGATAGGTATGCCGACCACCATTTCTGAAACTGCGGAAGTTCTTGTCGTTCATCAAGCGGATATTGCAGGGCTGCGAACATTCAATGATTACAAAGTCGTCTTCGTTGAGGTGTTCGCGCTGGTGAATGAACTTCATGTACCGCTCCGGACCGTGTTGCTGGCAAAGGCGCAGATTACCACGGCCGCTTTCACGACTGGGTGAGCCCAGTGCGGCCCGCTTAGACCTCTGCGACGGCATTTCCCTGTTCTTTGACACAACGGCGCCGGCACAATCGGCTCTGGTGCCCAGCGCCTATCATTCATTTCCTGCTGATCAAGGATAACCGCGCATGTCTGCGGCAAGCTTCTCCGTCGATGCCACATCGCCCACTGCTCGTCGCGCCACACGCGTCGGCTTTTTCATGGCGGGGTTCGGCCTGTCCATCTGGGCGCCGCTGGTACCTTATGTACGTGAGCGCATCGAAATGAGCGATGCGCTGTTCGGCACGCTACTGCTGTGCATCGGTATCGGCTCGCTGACCTGGATGCCGCTGTCCGGGTTGCTGGTGACCCGATACGGGATTCGCCCGGTCGTGCTGTCCAGCGTGGCGTTATTGCTCGTCGCGCTGGGCGGCATGGCCATGACCGAATCGATCTGGTTGCTGGCACTCTCGCTGTTCTTTTTCGGCGGCAGTCTCGGCGTCATCGATGTGGTGCTGAACATCCAAGGCGTGATGATCGAGCGCGACACCGGTAAGCGACATATGTCGAACTTTCACGGCATGTTCAGTCTGGGATCGATCTGCGGTGCGCTGGCCCTCACCGTCGCGCTGACGCTGGGTCTCGCACCGCTAACCGGCACTCTGCTGATGATTGCGGTCATCGCAGTGGCGAACCTTGTCGTGACACCCGGATATCTACGGGACAAAGCGCCGGCCGGCGGAGTCGCCTTCATTCGCCCCACCGGCATGGTGCTGCTGGTGGGCGCCCTGTGCTTCGTCGTCTACTTGGCCGAGGGCGCGATATTGGACTGGAGCGCCCTCTACCTCACCGAACAAAAGGCACTGGAAACGGCCAGGGGCGGTCTGGGCTACGCGAGCTTCGCATTGATGGTCACGATCGGCCGTTTCGCCGGTGGGCCTATCGTGAACGCGCTGGGGACAGCGCGCGTGATTGGTTTCGGGGGGCTGTTGGCAGCGATCGGCGTCGGCCTAAGCCTCGTGACCGAGCACTGGGCGCTCGCACTCATCGGTTATGGCCTTTGTGGGCTGGGCTGCGCCAATGTCTCGCCAGTACTGATTTCCTCTCTGAGCCGACAGCGCAGCATGCCGGTGCACCAGGCCATCACTGCCGCGACCACTATCGGCTTCGCCGGGGTGCTTGCCGGTCCGGCCTTGATTGGGGTCATCGCACACTTTGGTTCACTGACCCTCGCCTTTGGCCTTCTTGCTGTGCTGCTGGCCAGCCTTGCATTGGGTGGTCGTCGCTTCAACGAATGATCATCGAGACGCGGAGCTGCTTAGCCCACTACAGACCCGCTCGCGCCCTTTGGCTAGAATGCGCGCCCTATGCGCATCCACGATATTCATCAACAGCTCGCCGAAATTGGTGCCAAGCCCGTCCACATCGGTCGGGTCACGCGTGCCTGGCTCAAAGGCCAGGCGCTGGACATCGGTACCCGGCATCAGAAAACCGAAGACTTTCTGCCGCTATCGGTACGCAACGGCCTCCCCGCCGTCAGCGAAACCATTGAACGCCTGGCCCGGCTGCGCTCCGAGCATCCAGGTAATGACGGTTCCGCGCGTTTGCTGGTGGAATTGGCTGACGGTCAAATGGTGGAAAGCGTCCTCCTGCCTCGCGATGGTCTATGCGTCTCCAGCCAGGTCGGTTGTGCGGTCGGCTGCGTGTTCTGTATGACGGGCAAAAGCGGCCTGCTGCGCCAGCTAGGCAGTGCCGAGATCGTCGCCCAGGTTGCCCTTGCGCGGCGCTTCCGCCCGGTAAAGAAAGTCGTGTTCATGGGCATGGGCGAGCCGGCCCATAACCTCGATAACGTGCTCGAGGCCATCGATCTGCTGGGCACCGACGGCGGCATCGGGCACAAGAATCTGGTGTTTTCCACCGTAGGTGATCCACGTGTATTCGAGCGTTTGCCCCAGCAGGAGATACGTCCTGCGTTGGCGCTATCGCTGCACAGTACCGATGCGGCGCTGCGCCGCGAGTTGCTGCCCCGAGCACCGGTGTTCGACCCTGCCGAGCTCGTCGAACTGGGTGAGGCCTATGCGCGCCTGGTCGACTATCCGATTCAGTACCAGTGGACGTTGCTCAAGGGCATCAATGACAGCCAGGAGGAAATGGACGGCATCATCCGGCTGCTCAAGGGGAAGTTCGCGATCATGAATGTGATTCCCTATAACAGCCTCGACGACGATGAATTCCAACGCCCCACCGCTGATCGCATCCATCAGATCATGCGTTACCTGCACCAGAACGGCGTTTTGACCAAGGTACGTAACTCTGCCGGCCAGGACATCGATGGCGGCTGCGGGCAACTGCGCGCCCGCGCTGAGCGAGTCATCCGTAAGCGGCAAGAATCAACGGAAAAGCCTGCATCAAAAGGCTGACGGAACGCCGGGCATTCTTCACGGTCGTAGCGCACTGACCCGCTGGCCGCCTTGGCAGCAACACCTCCCTTTCGCCGCGACAGTCAGCTCGCACGGAAACCGCATGCACACACTGGCACAACTGAAAAGCGGCGAGCTGAAGGGCGCCACGCGATTGAATCTGTCGGAACAGCTTGAAATCTTTCCCAGCGAGATTCTCGACCTGGCCGATAGCCTGGAAGTACTCAACCTTTCGGGCAACCGACTCAGCAGCCTACCGCCTGATCTATGGCGGCTACACAAGCTGCGCATTCTGTTTTGCTCGGACAATGCATTCACGGAGGTTCCGGCGACGCTCGGCAAGTGCCTGAATCTGGAGATGGTCGGTTTCAAGGCCAACCATATCCGGCGTCTGCCCGCCGAGGCGCTGCCACCCAAGCTCCGCTGGCTGATTCTCACCGACAATCAGCTCGAATCCCTGCCCGATGAGATAGGTCGCTGCACGCGGCTGCAAAAGCTGATGCTCGCCGGCAATCGACTGCAAACACTGCCCGAAGGTCTTTCCCGCTGTATCAATCTAGAACTGCTGCGCATTGCCGCGAACCGCCTGCCTGCACTGCCCGACTGGCTGCTGAGCATGCCTCGGCTGACCTGGCTTGCTTTTGCCGGCAATCCATTCAGCGACGCGATCGAAGCAGAGACGTTGGCGCGGCACCCGCTGCCGCCGGTCGGTCGTGACGAAATCACTCTGGGTAGCGTGCTCGGTCAGGGCGCTTCCGGCGTCATTCATCAAGCCCATTGGCAGTACGGCAACCAGGCACCGCGGCCAATGGCGGTCAAGTTATTCAAAGGCAGTGTGACCAGCGATGGGCTGCCGCACAGCGAGATGGCCGCGTGCATCGCTGCCGGCGAGCATCCCGGTCTGATCGGTATCGCCGGGCCGCTGGCCGAAAGTGCCGATACGCTGTCGGGTTTGCTGATGGAGCTCATCGCATCGTCCTACCAGCCACTGGCCGGGCCGCCATCATTCGCTAGCTGCACGCGCGACTGCTACGAAGCGGAGCGACGTTTTTCAGTCGGCCAGGTGTTACGCATCGCCACTAGCGTGATCTCGGTGGTCGGCCATCTTCATCAGCGTGGCATTCTTCACGGTGATCTCTACGGCCATAATCTGTTAGTCGACCCAAGCGGGGAGACCTTGCTAAGCGACTTCGGCGCGGCCTCCTTCTATGCACCGCAAAGCGCTCAGGGTCAGTCTCTCGAACGACTCGAAGTGCGAGCATTCGGCTGCTTGCTCGAAGAGTTGCTGGAACGCTGTGGCGTTGCTGATGACCATTTCCAAGTTCAACGACTTCACACGCTGCAGCGCCAATGCCGGCTCGACAACCCAACGGATAGGCCTTGTTTCAGCGAGCTGCAGCGCGAACTGGAAAAAATTGACCAAATTAGCCTAATTCCGGCCGATTAGTTGCATGAGGTTGCGCCTAATCCCTGTACTGACGGCAACCTGACGCTATGCTTCCTTCCGACTCTGACAACGACAGCTCCGCCCTATACCCAGCCACTGAAAACGCTGCTGCGCTCAAGCATGACCCGTTCATCATTGGCCTAAAGCAGCGCCTACCCGAAGCGCTTCGCGAGAGCTTCACCGAACAGCAACTGTTAGGACTTCGTAGTGCCTTCGCCACACGCTCATGGGCACGTCACAAAATCGATCTACGCGGCACCTTCCGTATTTGGAACAACCAGTATTATTTCGTCCTGGTCGGAGGGCATAACAAGCGCGGGCTGACGCGGGGACAGCGCAACCTGTCGTTGGTGACCAAAGCCATCGCGATCACCTTGTTCCTGTTCTTTTCCGTACTGGTGGGACTGGTCGTGCTGTACTTGCTCAAGTCGGCACTCGGCATCAACCTGCTGCCGAATCATTCCCTTGGCCTTTGGGACTGGTTCAAAGGCCACTGAACCCAGGCCCGAACCATGGGATTGCCTGTGCCGTCCCGCATCGCTGAATACTGACTAGACTTCTGACAGGCGATAGCTTCGAGGTGTCTATGAGCGACGAACAAGAGCGCAAATCTCTAACCCTGCGGCAAATGCTGCAAAGCATTCTGGCCGGCGCACTGGGGGTGCAAAGCGGCAAGAATCGCGCTCGCGACTTCAGTCACGGCAAGCCCAGTCACTTCATCCTGTTGGGCCTGGGCTTTACCGTGGTGTTCGTCTTGGTGATTCTCGGCGTAGTCAAGCTAGTGCTCTATCTCGTAGGGCTGTAAATCGGCGCACTGCCGTTTACTGATGGCTGACCCAGAAAATCGCCGTCGCTACCGCCAGAAGAATCAGAACGAAAATGGCGGCAGCGTCTGCTCTACTGTCATTGCCACGCTGATTGGAAGGCTCCGACATAGCTGTTTCCCCCTGTTGTTGAGAGCTCGTCTGCTTGCAGTTAAGACCACGCAAGCGAGGCGCTCAAGGCAAGCGGTTTAAATGCTCAAAAAGCAGCGTTTCGTTCTAAACATATTCCCAAACATCACTTTTGCGTATAAACGCTAGCTGGTATCTTGCTGCCTCCCTGATGGGTGCGCGGCCGTGCGCGCGACAAGCTGTAGACAGCCTGAACAGGACTCTTATGTACGTTTACGACCAATACGATCAGCAGATCGTAAAAGAACGCGTCAACCAGTTCCGCGAACAGACCCGCCGTTACCTCGCCGGTGAACTGACCGACCCTGAATTCCTGCCGCTGCGCCTGCAGAATGGCCTGTATATCCAGCGCTACGCACCGATGCTCCGCATTGCCGTGCCCTATGGCCTGCTCTCCTCGACGCAGATTCGCAAACTGGCCGAAATCACGCGCAAGTACGACAAGGGTTATGCCCACATCAGTACCCGTACCAATGTGCAATTGAACTGGCCAGATCTCGAGGATGTTCCGGAAATTCTCGCCGAACTCTCGACGGTGCAGATGCACGCAATCCAGACCAGCGGCAACTGCATCCGCAACACCACCACCGACCAGTTCGCCGGCGTCGCCAAAGATGAGCTGATCGACCCGCGTCCGTGGTGCGAAATTATCCGCCAATGGTCGACCTTCCACCCAGAGTTCGTTCGCCTGCCTCGTAAGTTCAAGATCGCGATCAACGGTGCGGTAAGCGATCGCGCGGCGATCGGCGTGCACGATATCGGACTTGAAGCGGTGAAGAACGCCGAAGGCGAACTGGGCTTCCGCGTCGCTGTTGGTGGTGGATTGGGGCGTACCCCCATCATTGGCAGCTTCATCAATGAATTCCTGCCCTGGAAGCACCTGCTGACCTATCTCGAAGCCATCCTGCGTGTGTACAACCGCTATGGCCGTCGTGACAACAAGTTCAAGGCTCGCATCAAGATCCTGGTCAAGGCTCTGACGCCGGCGGTCTTCGCTGAACGTGTCGATGCTGAGTGGGAACATCTCAAGGACGGCCCCAGCACCTTGAACGATGACGAGGTCCATCGGGTCAGCCAGTATTTCGTCGATCCTCCATACAAGACCCTGGATGATCAGGACGATGCCCTCCGCCAGCTAGACGCCGAGCACACCGGCTTTGCCCGCTGGCGCGAGCGCAACGTGGTGGCGCATAAGAAACCCGGTTACGCGGCGGTCACGCTGTCGCTGAAGAGCACCGGCGTTGCGCCCGGCGACGTCACTGACAAGCAGCTGGACATGATCGCCGATCTCGCCGACCGCTACAGCTTCGGCGAAGTACGCAACTCGCACGAACAGAACATGATCCTCGCCGACGTCGAACAATCGCGTCTGTTCGAACTGTGGCACGAGCTGCGTGAATTGGGCGTCGCCACGCCGAACATCGGCTTGCTCACCGACATCATTTGCTGCCCAGGCGGTGACTTCTGTTCGCTGGCCAATGCCAAGTCGCTCCCGATTGCCGACGCCATCCAGCGTCGCTTCGATGACCTTGACTATCTGTTTGACATTGGCGATCTGGACCTGAACATATCCGGCTGCATGAACGCCTGCGGCCACCATCATGTCGGTCACATCGGCATCCTTGGCGTCGACAAGAAGGGTGCCGAGTTCTACCAGGTTTCGGTTGGCGGCAGCTCGGGTCGCGATACCACCCTTGGCCAGATCCTCGGCCCGTCCTTCGCCCAAGACGCGATGCCCGACGTCATCGAAAAAATCATTGCCGTCTACGTGGAGCAACGTAACGAAGATGAACAGTTTCTCGACACCTTCCGCCGCATCGGCATCGATCCTTTCAAGGAGCGCGTCTATGCAGCGAATCATTAAACACGATCAGGTCGTCGACGAGACCTGGCACCTGCTGCCCAGTGACGTCGCCCTGACGGACGTGCCGAACAGCGACGATGTAATAGTGCCGATGCGGCTCTGGACCGATCACGCCCATGCCCTCAAGGTGCGTGATGGCGGCTTGGGCATCTGGCTGGAGGCCGACGAAGCCATCGAGGACATCGTCGACGATCTCGAACACTTCCAGGTCGTGGCGCTGAATTTCCCAGTGTTTACTGACGGTCGTCATTTCTCCAGTGCGCGCCTGTTACGTGAACGCTACGGCTACAAACGGGAAATTCGTGCCATTGGCGACGTGCTGCGCGATCAGCTGTTTCTCATGCGCCGCTGTGGTTTCGACGCCTATGCCGTACGCGCCGATCGCGACCCCTACGATGCACTAGAAGGTCTGAAGGATTTCTCGGTGACGTACCAGTCCGCCGTGGATGAGCCGCTGCCACTGTTCCGTCGCCGACAGGGCTGATTCAGCTGTACAAAAAACCCGCCGTTCGGCGGGTTTTTTTTATTGATACATCCAGAAGTTGGGATGCTCGATTTGGGCGATTTTGGCTGGCTGCTTCCTGCCGAACGTTTCCATGATTTTTTCTGCCAATGCTTTCATGACCAATTCCCGTTGCGTTGAAGTGACGCTAGCTTCTCGCAAACGACTGCCGCAACGAAATCGGTTCTGGCTATACAGCCAATAGCGTGTTCAGTCGAGCCGCACCAGCATTCGTCCTGTTTGTTGGCCCGCCAGCATTCGCTCGATCGCCTGTGGCAGTTCTTCCAGGGACATTTCCTGCACCAGTTCATTCAGGTTCGGTAGCTTCCATTGGGTCGACAACTTGTCCCACATCGAAGCCTTCGTGCTTCTTGGAATCTCGACCGAGTCGACGCCAAGCAGATTCACGCCGCGAAGGATGAACGGCAGTACATTGGCCTGGAAATTAGTCCCAGCGGTCAGGCCGCAGCAAGCGACACTGGCACCGCGCTGCAGGGACTTGATGACGTTGAACAGAATGTCGCCACCCACGGTATCGACAGCGCCCGCCCACTGCTCCTTGAGCATCGGTTTTTCCGTGCCGGATTGCAGCGCGCTACGCTCGATCACCTGAGTGGCGCCAAGGCTGGTCAGAAACTGCGCCTGTTCGACTTTGCCCGTCACGGCGGCCACGTTGTAGCCGAGCCGGGACAGCAATGCGACCGCGATACTGCCAACGCCGCCGGTCGCTCCAGTCACCAGAACTGGCGCGTCGCCCGGCATGAGGCCCGCCCGCTCAAGCTTGTCCACGCAAAGCGCAGCGGTCAGGCCTGCGGTTCCGAGGGCCATCGCTTCACGCATGGAGAGTCCCGATGGACGCTTGATCACCCACGTCGCCGGCACCCGAATGAACTGGCCGAAGCCGCCTGCTGTGTTCATTCCCAGGTCATAACCGGTAACGATCACCTCGTCGCCTTCGGAGTAGCCCGAGGCACTCGACTCGACGACTATGCCTGCTGCGTCGATGCCTGGCGTATGCGGGTAATTACGGGTAACGCCGCGATTGCCGCTGGCGGACAGGGCATCTTTGTAGTTCAGCGATGAGTAGCTGACGCGAATCAGCACCTCGCCAGCGGGCAGTTCGCTAACCTCCCGCTCGATGATGCGCGTTTCGAAACGACCATCTGCGCTTTCGCTGGTTTGCAGTGCCTTGAAGCTACTCATCAGTTACTCCTCATTGCCAGAATCGTTGTTCATTGAGTTGTGTCCAGCCCTTTAGCAGGCCGTGCTCAAGGGTAGCGCTGGCGGCCATGCCGAATCGCTCGGGAAGGCTCTTCTTCTCCGCGTAATGCAGTTGGAACAAGTCCGCTTCGCGAGCCCGGGCAGCCAGGTATTCATCGCTGGTCTTCAACTCGTCAACCAACCGCTTGCCGAGGGCCGCGATACCGAGCCAGACCTCGCCGGTGGCGACATCATCGATCGATACTTGCTGGCGATATCGCGCGACAAAATTTTTGAACAGTTCGTGTGTCGTTTCCAAATCGTCCTGAAACTTCTCCCGCCCTTTCTCGGTGTTTTCGCCAAAAATCGTCAGAGTCCGCTTGTATTCGCCGGCGGTCAGCACCTCGACATCGACATCGTGCTTCTTCAGTAGCCGATGCACGTTGGGCAACTGTGCGACAACACCGATGGAGCCAAGGATTGCAAAAGGTGCGCTGAGAATTTTCTGGCCGATGCACGCCATCATGTATCCGCCGCTTGCAGCGACCTTGTCGACGCACACCGTCAGCGGAACGCCCGCATCACGGATGCGAACCAGCTGCGAGGCAGCGAGCCCATAACCGTGAACCATGCCGCCGCCGCTTTCCAGACGTAGAACGACCTCATCCTGTGGCGTAGCGAGGGTCAGCAGTGCGGTAATTTCATGACGAAGGTTGTCGACCGCCGACGCCTTGATATCTCCATCGAAATCGAGCACGAACACCCGCGGACGGCTCTCCGGGTTTTTCTTTGCCAGCTTGGCGGCTTTGGCCTCACGCTTGCGCTGCAGCTTGAGCTGATCCTTGTCGACCAACGATTGCTCAAGGCGCTCACGCATCGATTTATAAAAGTCATTCAATTTGTGGACTTCGAGGTGGCCGCCCGAATGCCGGGACCGCCCACGCCGCAACGAGGCAAGCGCGATAAGCACCACCAGCACAGCGACCACCAAGGTTACGGTCTTCGCCAGAAAGCTTGCATAGTCAGCAAGAAAGTCCACAGATCCTCCTAGGATTTAACGGTCGCCAGCAGAGACGCAGCGTGGCACAAACCGGCCAAGCATACCGAGTACTCGTGTATCTGAGCCAGCAGAGCTCAATTCAAACAAACGTATGATTTATCGTTGACACTCCAGAACGATCCCCCTACCCTCGCGAAAACAGGGGATCTGGAGCGGAGCATGGGTAGTATCTACCTGATCAGGCATGGTCAGGCGTCGTTTGGCGCGGACAACTACGATGTGCTCTCCCCGCTCGGCTTTCAGCAATCAGCTGCGTTGGGCAATTATTTCAACCAACTGGATATTCGCTTCGACCGCTGCTTGAGCGGAGAGTTGGAGCGCCAGCAGGACACGGCGAAGGCGACGCTTCAGCGCTTGAGTTCTTGCCAAGATAGGCCGTTGCCGCTGCTGGAAATAGATTCGGCCTTCAACGAATTTCATGCCGACGAAGTGATTCGTGCCCATATGGCCGATCTGCTGGCCTTCGAACCCAACGCTATGCAAATCCTTACCAACGCAGCCGATCACCGGACCGAATTTCAACGCCTGTTTCAGTACGTCATTCAGCGCTGGGTGTCTGGCGAACATGAAAAGGACGACTTGGAGAGCTGGCAGTGTTTCATCGACCGCGTTCAGGACGGCCTGAACCGCCTACTCGACCAGGCAGACAAAAAAGACCATATCGCCGTCTTCACATCTGGCGGCACCATTACGGCACTGCTTCAATTGGTCATCGGTGTGCCGCCTATCAAGGCGTTCGAATTGAACTGGCAGATCGTCAACACCTCGCTCAGTCGACTCAGATTTCGTGATCGTGATGTCGCGCTGGCGACGTTCAATAGTCATGTACATCTGGATCTGATGAAAAATCCGGAGCTCGTCACCTACCGATAAGCTCCAGCCGCCTGCAGCCCGAGGCTGCATGTTTACTCCACGACAACAAAGGGACATATCCGATGAGCAACGTCGACGAAACCATTCAGGGCATGAAGGCCAAGTTCAACCCCAGCGCTGCGGCCGGCCTGGATCTGGTTTTCCAGTTCAATATCACCGATGCAGAGAACTACTACCTCGTCGTCAAAGACGGCACTTGCGACTTCCACAAAGGTGAGTCTGCCGACGCCAACGTTACGCTAATCATGGATAGCGAAACCATGCAGGGCGTCATCAGCGGCGAAACCGACGGCATGCAGGCATTCATGGCCGGCAAGCTGCGCGCCGAGGGCGACATGATGCTTGCTCTGAAGCTGAGCGAACTGTTCCCGGCCTGATCAGCCGTTGCGTAAAAAAGCCGAAGTCGTATGACTTCGGCTTTTTTATGCGCTTTTTACTGACGTTCATGCATTAGGCAGTTTGATTACGCGGCAACACCCCGGCCAATAACGACGCACTTTGCTTGGTGATGCCTGTACCGCACATTAGATTACGAACGCCGGATGGTCAGAGGGTATCGAATGCGCGCCTGCCAATGACCTGCTCATCGGCATCGATTATAAAAAGGGACAAGCATGGCATTAACAGATCAGACCAGCCGCATACGAGACGGTGAAGAGCTGCCTACCGAAGTCATCGACCAATACCTGAAAGGTCAGATTTCTGGTCTGGAAGGCACGCCGAATATCACGCAGTTTCCAGGGGGCGCGTCCAACCTGACTTATCTGCTGGAATATCCGAGGCAGGAGTTCGTGCTACGTCGCCCTCCGTTTGGTCACAAGGCCAAGTCAGCGCACGACATGGGCCGTGAATACCGAATTCTCAACCAACTGAACGCTGGTTTTCCCTACTGCCCCAAAGCCTATGCGTACTGTACTGACGAGACGCTTATAGGTGCCGAGTTCTATGTCATGGAGCGCGTCAAGGGCATCATCTTGCGAGAGGATATTCCCGCCGAGCTGGGCTTCACCCCAGACCAAACAACCGCGCTGTGTAAAAGCTTCGTCGACAAGTTCGTCGAGCTCCACAACGTCGATTACAACACCTGCGGCCTGGGCGACCTGGGCAAACCCGAAGGTTACGTGCAACGTCAGATCAACGGCTGGATTGATCGCTACGAGCGGGCGATAACGCCTGACGCACCCGCCTGGGAGCCGGTAAAGGCCTGGCTGCGTGACAAGATGCCTGCGGATCACCACAAGCCGGCAATCGTTCACAACGACTACCGATTCGATAATGTGATTCTCAGCCCAGATAACCCAATGGAGATCATCGGCGTCTTGGACTGGGAAATGACGACCCTTGGTGATCCACTGATGGATCTGGGTAACACGCTCGCTTATTGGATCGAAGCGACGGACCCACCTCCCATGCAGCTGATCCGTAAGCAACCCAGCAACGCGCCGGGCATGCTGACGCGCCAGCAATTCGTCGATTACTACGCCGAGCGTGCTGGCATTCGCATCGACAACTTCGACTACTACTACACCTACGGCCTGTTCCGCCTCGCCGCTATCGTGCAACAGATCTACTACCGCTATTTCCACGGCCAGACGCAAGACAAGCGGTTCTCGAGGTTCGTTCAGATGAACGCCCTGCTCGAGCATGTGAGCCTGCAGGTCATTAACAAATCGAAGCTGTAGCACAGCTCACCATGAGGAATGTTTCCATGAGCAAAACAACTCTGTTCGATCTGGACGGCAAGATCGCGTTCGTCTCGGGTGCCAGCCGAGGTATTGGCGAGGCGATTGCCAAGCTCCTGGCTCAGCAAGGTGCCCACGTCATTGTTTCCAGCCGCAAGATCGAAGGTTGTCAGGCTGTCGCGGATGCAATCGTTGCCGCGGGTGGCAAGGCGACGCCGGTGGCCTGCCACATTGGTGAGCTGGAGCAGATCCAGGCCGTCTTCGCTCAGATTCGGGAACAATTCGGCCGACTGGACATTCTGGTCAACAACGCAGCGACCAATCCTCAGTTCTGCCACATTCTCGACACTGACGTCTCGGCATTCCAGAAGACCGTTGACGTGAACATTCGTGGTTACTTCTTCATGTCCGTCGAGGCCGGCAAATTGATGCGCGAGCATGGCGGCGGCAGCATCATTAACGTTGCGTCCATCAACGGTGTGACACCAGGCAATTTCCAGGGGATCTATTCGGTCACCAAGGCTGCGGTCATCAACATGACCAAGGCGTTCGCCAAGGAATGCGCCCCGCAGGGCATTCGCTGCAACGCGTTGCTACCGGGTCTGACTGACACCAAGTTCGCTTCGGCACTGGTCAAGAACGACTCGATCCGCGAAGAAGCGCTGCGTCATATCCCGCTGCACCGCGTCGCCGACCCCAGCGAAATGGCCGGCGCCGTCCTGTATCTGGCCAGCGATGCATCGAGCTACACCACCGGCCTGTCGCTCAATGTGGACGGCGGTTATCTCGCCTGATCGATCTGGAAACGAAAAAAGGGAACCTTCGGGTTCCCTTTTCATTTTCAAACCCTTTTCACCAGTTCTTCATTGCCTGCTCGGCAGCAACATTCGCTGGCGTCGCGCGCAAGCCGGTGGGAGCCATTTCCAGCGTGTAGGCAGCCCCATCGGCGATCGGCAGATAGCTGAGACGCCGGAGCTGCGCATCAAGCATAAGGGGTGCACAGCGACAACGGTGCAACCAGCTCCAGAAATCCACCCCGCCCCAGCTGTGTCCGAGTTCGACGTACGGATGATTAGCCTGATTCTGTTGCTCGACGGCCAGGTAACGCCCCGAAAGCTTCTCAAGGCGGTAGCCGGGCTTCAAACCAATCAATGCCGCCAACCCCTTCCAGTGAAGCGCCCGCAAATCGAGTTGCCAGAGATCGCCTTCCAGCGTGACAAAGCGGACATGCTCATTTTCCTCGACCCTGACTTGATAGCGCTGTTGACCATCGGCCTGAAATGACAGCGCAGCCAGCGGCTTGCCCTGGGCGAGAGGCTGATAGGTTTTGACGTCCCAGGCAATCAGGCCGATCAGCCCAGCAAGCGCGAGGACCAGCATGCCGAAGGTGCCGCGCAACCAGCCAAGCAACCAATTTCCGCCAAACAGCATGCGTACCGCTATCAGTGCAATGATGAACGCGACTAGCGCGACAACCACTGCCAGCCCCAGATACTGCATGACCCGCCTTCCCTACAAACCTGACGGGGCATTATCCGCAGCCCCATATCGTGCATCCAGCGACAGATCGGAACAGTGGCAACGAGTCGACATTCTGCTGCCTTTCTCTTGGTGAACAGCAAGGAAGCCGTGTTGAACGGCATGCCATTGGCATATCACGATGCAAACGGCATCATGCATCGCCTGTGATCTCCTATTCGCTCACGAGAGCCCATACCGATGCTTGAATTCGCTGCGGACCCGCTGGTGCTAGCCGCCCTCATGGCCGTAGCCTTTCTAGCGGGTTTCATCGATGCGATTGCCGGTGGGGGTGGGCTATTGACGCTACCCGCATTGCTAACCGCCGGCCTGCCGCCACATCTGGTTCTTGGCACCAACAAGCTGTCCGCGACATTCGGCTCGGCCATGGCGAGCTACACCTTTTATCGCCGCAAGCTGTTCGATCCGACGCAATGGCGATTCGCGCTCGTGGCCACCGCCATCGGAGCAGCGCTGGGTGCTGGACTTGCACATCTGATCCCGGCTGACTGGCTTAATCAACTGCTGCCCTTGGTGGTTTTCGGCTGCGGACTGTATCTGCTTTTTGGTCGTGTTCCGACCACGCCGCGAGCCGACGCTGCGCCGATAGGCAAGCGCCGCCAGTGGCCACAGGGTCTGACACTGGGCTTCTACGATGGCATAGCCGGCCCCGGTACTGGGGCATTCTGGACCGTCAGCAATATGCTTCTTTACCCGCTCGACCTGCTCAAGGCTAGTGGCGTGGCACGCAGCATGAACTTCGTCAGTAACGGGGTCGCGCTCGCCGTGTTCATCATCAGCGGCCAGGTCGCTTGGGCGCTGGGGATCGGAATGGGTATCGCCTTGATGGGGGGCGCCTACCTTGGCGCACGCACGGCGATCCAGGGCGGATCAAGGTTCATCCGGCCGATCTTCATTTCGGTCGTACTGGTGCTGAGCCTGCGGTTAGCCTGGCAGCATTGGTTCGGGACGGCCTAGCCGTTGCGCCAGATACAGCTCGATCAGGTAACGTGCGATGGATTTGGGGGGCGGAAGCGCGGGCAAATCGTGGATGGAAAACCATCCGGCATCTTCGATCTCTTCAGGCTGCATCACGATTTCACCCGATGCGTAGTCTGCATGGAACCCCAGCATGAGCGAGTGCGGGAACGGCCAGCCCTGGCTGCAAATGTACCGAGGCTCGTGGATCGAAACTCCCACCTCTTCATGCACTTCGCGTCGAACACATTGCTCGACCGATTCGCCCGGTTCAACGAAGCCAGCCAGCGTACTGTAGACACCCGGTGCGAACCGAGGTGAGCGGGCCAGCAGCAGTTCGTCGCCGCGGGTGACAAGAACGATCATGCTCGGGGAAATGCGCGGGTAATGATGAATACCGCAGGTCTCACATTGCATCGCCCGCTCGGTCGGATGCTGACGCATCGGGTTGCCGCAACTGCCGCAGAAGCGATGATGATTGGCCCAAGTGCCGATCTGTGCCGCGAAGCCCAGCATGCGGAACCTGTCGGTATCGTCATCCTGCATCATGAGTTGCCGCAGGCTCTGCCAGGCCGCACCGGGCACCTCGACCGGATGCGCCAATTCCAGCAAAAACACCTGGTCGCCGTCGAAATAGCCCAAGCCCTGCTCGCTGAGCAGCGGTAATTCGAGGCGCTTGAGCCAGCCTCTCGGAAACAGCACGCCATTGGCGTCGAAAAGAAAGCCATGCTGGCAATGTACGACCGCCCACCCGCCTTCGCCCGCAGGGTCAAGCAATGCCGGCTGCCAGCGCAAGCTCATCAGGCCGCCACCGGAAGACCCAACGCCCTGACGCTCTCGGTCGCGAGGTCCAGCACGCTGGCACGTGAATCGTCGCGCCGCAATATCGCTCCGCCGTCGAGGTAGTACTCTAGGCTGGTCAGCGCATCAGCCAGGGTCTCGAGGGTTTGCTCTGAGGGCATTTGCACACCTTCGAGCATCTGTTTCTGAATGAAGTCAGCGCATGCACCGATCAGCTCGGCGGCGCGATTCTGCTCCAAGAAGTGCAGCCCGCCACGAACCGCCATCAGACTGAAGGGGACGTTAGCCAGATGCAGCTTCTCTCCGTTGGATTCCAGATAGGCAGTAATGGCGCGCTTGGCCAATGCCAGGCCTGCGGTCGCTTCTCCGATGACAACGATGCAAGCTTCGGTGAGCTGGTGATTGGCGAACGCTTCGGCTTCATGACCTGGCTGTGCAATTTGCGGGCGCGTATCGCGACGCTCGCCGCGCTCCAGGCTTGCAACCATACTTTCTACATATAGCACCGCATCGGCCAATTTGAGCAAAGCCGGCGAATCAGGTGCCTCCCCGGCGCTCCAGCTCGATACTGCCGCGAGCTGTGCATGCAAGGTGCTTGATGCCGACGACAGACCGACCATTCCCAGGGTCTTCGCCAGCTTGCCCAGCAGGCTATGCAGAGTGGCATAGGATTCTGCCGGAGCCGTCTGTCTTTCGATGAGGTCGAGCAGATCCTTGAGGCTTGCCAGTTCCTCGCGAATCGCCGATGACAACGAGCGCATCACCGCCTGGCCGGGGCCGGCAAGACGCTGGGACTCATCCTCGAGAAGGTGATCGGTAAAGGGGAGCGGGCCAAGAGAAAAGATTTCCCGGACCTGGGTAGCCATGGGTCCGTTACTTTCTGCCAGTGCAACCAGATACAGCAGCTCTTTGAGCAGAACACGCGGCGGCTCGTAGGTAGCATTGCTGCTGAGCTGTCGAAGCTCACGGTCGAGCCTGGAGAACAACTGTTTGCGCGATTGACGCGGGAGCAGCTGACCATCCAGCTGGGCCTCCACAGCTGCACTACCCAGCCAACACAGTCGCCCTGCAGGCGTGCTGGCGAACAGCAGATCCAAGCGGCAAAGTGCCCGTGCCATAAGCTTGAGGCTCGCCGCAGCGTTGTCTTCGCGAATGAAGCCAAGCAGACCGACTTGATACATCTGGCGCAAACGCCGAGCTTCGGTCGCTCGCACAGCAGGCTCCCGCACCGCTGCAACCACCGCAGGCCGGGCATGGTCTAGCCGAGCGCTGAAGAAAAAGCTTTCGGGCAACGGTGACTGCTCGCTGGCAAGGCGCAACGCATTGATCGCCGGGAGTAACAGTTCAGGCATTTCCTGACGAGTCGCGTCGACGCTTTCCAGGTAGCGCTCCAGCACGTACAGCGCGTTGCTCAGCGCCGCCAACTGCGTATCCCGCTCCCCGCCTGCCCCAACCGGAATATCGGTCGCCAGCTGAAGCATTTCCTGTGCGAGCAGCTCGGCTCCCGTCAACTCGATGAGCTTAAGGGTCCCGCGAACCTGTTTGAGATTTTCGACAGCCTGTTGCAGCAGGCTGCCGTTATTACGGTCGATGATGAAATGCTCGAGGCTCTGCTCGGCCTCCTCCATGGTAGCGAACAACTCATCGCGAACCAGGCTGAGTGAAGTAGCTCCGGTAACCATGCCTAGCGCGCCTCCCGCGCAACGTTTAGATGGTTCATCAGTCGGCGAAATCCGGTTTCTGTTTACTCATATGAGCGGCCATGGCTACTTTGAGATCGGCCGACTGAAGCATTGCCGCATTCCAGGTAGCGATGTACTCGAGGCCATCGTCGACACGGTGATCACGCATATAACGGATCATTTGTTTGGTGCCGCGAATGGCGACCGGCGACTTCGCGGCGATCTCAGCCGCGAGTGCGAATACGGCAGCCATGAGGGCAGGTTGGTCGGCATACGCCCGATTGACCAAACCAATGGCCTGCGCTTCCTGTCCATCCACGCTTCGCCCGGTGTAGGCGAGTTCGCGCATCATTCCATCGCCAATGATTCGTGGCAGACGCTGCAGCGTGCCGACATCCGCTGCCATGCCCATGTCGATTTCCTTGATGGAAAATCGCGCATCGAGCGTGCTGTAACGCATATCGCATGCGGCAATGAGATCTATTGCACCGCCGATGCAATAACCCTGAATGGCTGCGATAACCGGCTTTCGGCAGTTATCCACTGCAATGAACGAGGCCTGAAGCTTGAGTATCTGGCGGCGCAGGCTTTCTGCGTTGCGCCCGATATCCGTGCCCATCTGCATGGCGGCCTGTGCCAGCAGCTGTAGATCGATACCGGCCGAAAAATGTTTGCCCTCACCGGACAAAACCACCACCCGAACCTCATCCGTATCGTCAACCCATTGGAAGATCTCGACGATTTCGCTCCAGAACGCAGCGTTCATGGCGTTGAGCTTGTCCGGCCGGTTGATCGCTACATGAGCAACTTTGTCCTTCAACTCCACACGGAAGGCTTGGTATTCAGTCACGCTATCATCCTCGACAGCCGAGGCACCTCAGTGCCTGAAACAGTGGGACAGTCCCTCCCCAGGGACTGCTCTCAACCGAACAACTATAACAACAGCCGAGTGAAAGTCGATGCGGTAGGTTGTGACCCAGCCCACGGCCTTGCGCATCATCGGCTTTGACATTCGGCGATATCGCCAAGGCGACCAATCACCCTTCCAGGATGCAATCGACCGTATAGCGCATGCCGTCCGGGTGATCCTCAAGCTGCAGCCCGTGGACATCGGCATCGAAGCCCGGAAAGCGCGCGGCGAAACGTTGTGCGAATTGGAGGTAGTCGAGTATGGAGCGCGTCTCGGCAGTGAACCGCTCGCCTGGCATGATCAGCGGAATCCCAGGCGGATAAGGCACCAGCATCACAGCGGCGATACGGCCCACCAGCGCTTCGATGGGCACCGCCTCCACCTCGCCACGAACAAGCTTGTCATAGGCATCGGCGGGTTTCATCGCCAACGCCGGTAGCGCCGTATACATCCGCCGCATGGCTCTGGCGGTCGCATTCTCCCGATAGCAGTCATGCAACGATTCGCAGAGGTCTCGCAGCCCCATGCCGACATACTGGCTGCCGCCGGCCTGCACTACGGAGGGCAGTGCATCGCACAGTGGTACGTTGTTGTCGTAGTGACGCTTGAACTCCAACAACTCGGTCAGCAAGGTGCTCCACTTGCCCTTGGTGATCCCCATGGAAAAGAGGACCAGGATCGAGTAGAGACCGGTCTTTTCCACCACTAGGCCGCGCTCCCAGAGAAATTTGCTGACGACTGCTGCAGGAATGCCGCTCTCGCCCAGCTTGCCACCGGCGGTAAGCCCGGGTGTGACTAACGTGACCTTGATCGGATCGAGCAGCACGTAGTCATTCGCGACGTCGCCGAAACCATGCCAGTCCGCTTCAGGCTCCAGCAACCAGTCCGCCGTGACCAGCTCGTCGGCTCCGTCCGCTGCCGTGGGCTGCCAGATACTGAACCACCAGTCGCCCTCAGGCAGATGCTGTCGAAGATTGGCCAGCGCGCGCCGAAAGCTCAGCGCCTCGTCGAAAGTTTCCTGAATCAGCGAGCGGCCGGCGGGGCCTTCCATCATGGCCGAAGCCACATCGAGCGATGCGAGAATGCCGTACTGCGGCGATGTCGAGATATGCATCATGAAGGCTTCATTGAAACGATCACGATCCAGCTGCCGCTGCTCGCTATCGAGCACATGGATCATCGAAGCCTGGCTGAACGCCGCCAATACCTTGTGCGTCGAGTGGGTGGTGAACACCAGGGGGCCCTGCTCGCGCGTGTCCATTCCATAGCGGCCGTCATAAAACTCGTGAAACGCGGCATAGGCGTACCAGGCCTCGTCGAAATGCAGCACATCGACACTGTTGCCGAGGGTTCGCTTGATCAGGTTGGCGTTGTAGCAAAGGCCGTCGTAGGTGGAGTTGGTTACGACTGCCAGCTTCACCCTCGGCGCACGCCCGCGGGTCAGCGGGTTGGCATCGATCTTGGCTTGAATCGAGGCCGGAGAAAACTCTTCGAGCGGGATGGGACCGATGATGCCGAGCTCGTTGCGTGACGGCACCAGATAGAGCGGAATCGCGCCGGTCATGATGATCGAGTGCAGTATCGACTTATGGCAGTTACGGTCCACCAATACCAGATCGTCGCGCGCTACCATCGAGTGCCAGACGATCTTGTTGGCGGTCGACGTGCCGTTGATCACGAAAAATGTATGATCGGCGCCAAAATTGCGCGCCGCACGCGCCTCGGCCGCCGCCAGCGGACCGGTGTGATCGAGCAGCGAACCGAGCTCGGGCACCGACACCGACAGATCGGAGCGCAGCGTGTTTTCGCCGAAGAACTGGTGAAACGCCTGGCCGACCGGACTCTTGCGAAAAGCAACCCCGCCGCCATGGCCCGGTGTGTGCCACGAATAATTCGAGTCGCCCGTATGCTGAACCAGCGCGCGGAAAAACGGGGGCAGCAGGCCCTCTAGATAGGCGCGTGTAGCTCGTGCCACCTGCCGCGCCAGAAAAGGCACCGTATCCTCGAAGAGATAAAGCAGCCCACGCAGCTCATTCAGATCGGCCATCGCTTCGGCCGGAGCGTTCTCGATGGTGATCTGCTCGCCCAGCGCAAATATAGGAAGCTGTGGAGCACGACGCCTGGCGACACGGATCAACCCTACGACGTCCTGCAGCAGTCGCTGGTTCTCACCTGCGCCTTCGGCAGCAACCAGAATGCAGGCCAGGCCATGATGCGTCGAAGCGACGATACGGCCTTCAGCAGCGCTTGCGGTAGGAAGAATATGAAAGCCGTCGCGCTCGAGCTCAGTCGCGATTTCGCGAACCCGCTCGCCGGCGACGGTATCAGCCTTGATGTCGCGATGAACGATAAGGATGGGAAATTTCAGATCTTTGTACATGAGTGCTTCCTGAGAGCGTTCCCCTTCAGCGTAGAAGGTCCGCCCTCCAAGCACCAAGCGTGAAATGCGATTGCGCCAGGCTGACGCGGCAAAGCGCTACCTCAGCGCTAAGATTCAAGCAGGCAGGGCTTCCGCCTCGATGTCGGCGGGTTGTTCCAGCTGAACCCAGAGCGGTGCTGCTCCCGACGCTTTTTCAATCGCCTGCATGCGCGCCGCATGTGCAGCGACTTCTTCGGCGCTGGCGCGAATAACCAAGGTTCCAGCTCTATCGGCAGGCAGACGCCGAATCGGCGTCGCCTGTTGGCGGCCGCCGTTTTCAGAATCGGCGCCGTCCCCGGCCAGGGACAGATTGGTCTGCCCGCCCGTCATCGTCAGGAAGACGTCGGCGAGAATTTCCGCATCGAGCAATGCGCCGTGCAGATCACGACCGGAGTTGTCTACCCCGTAACGCTTGCACAGCGCGTCGAGGCTGTTGCGCTGCCCTGGATGACGCTCACGGGCCATTAGCAGGGTGTCGAGAATGCTGCAGTGATCGCTCAGCTCGGAGCGATCCTGCTGCCCGACCAGAGCGAACTCGTTGTTGATAAAGCCGACGTCGAACGCTGCGTTGTGAATGATCAGCTGGGCGCCCTTGATGAATTCGAAGAACTCATCGGCGACATCCTTGAACCGTGGTTTATCGGTCAGGAATTCATTGGTGATGCCGTGGACCGCGATTGCGCCCTCGTCCACTTCACGATCCGGCTGCAGATACACGTGATAATGCCGACCGGTAAGGCGGCGACCGATGACTTCGACACAGCCGATCTCGATGATCCGGTGGCCGTCGGTCACCGGCATGCCAGTAGTTTCGGTATCCAGCACTACGCTACGCATATTTCAATCACTCAAGCGGTTTGTCGTTTGGCCTGTACTACGCCGCGATTGGCCAGAAGATCGGCGCGCTCGTTACCCGGGTGGCCGGTATGCCCGCGCACCCACTGCCAGCTCACCTGGTGACGATTGACCTGCTCATCTAGCAGTCTCCATAGATCAGCATTTTTTACCGGCTGCTTGGTAGCTGTCTTCCAGCCGCGCTTCTTCCAGTTGGGCATCCAATCGTTGATACCCTGCATGACATATTGGGAGTCGGTCACCAACCGCACAGGGCATGACCTTTTCAGCTCTTCCAATGCGCGAATCGCCGCCATCAACTCCATACGGTTGTTGGTGGTTTCCGCTTCGCCACCCCAAAGCTCACGCTCTACACCTTTATAGATAAGCAGCGCGCCCCAGCCACCCGGCCCCGGATTACCCTTGCAGGCGCCATCGGTGTATATCTCGACTACGTCTTCATTCATGAAGGATGTTCGACCTTACAGTTCGGCATCGCGGCGGCTGACTTTCGCCACCGGCATTGGTAACAGCTGACCCATGCGCTCCCGACGGCTCTGCCGCAGAGGACGCAGCCCCACCATCAGCTTTCGCGCCACCAGCAGGTAGAAACCGCCAGTAGGCATTTGCAGCCGTTGGCCGACGACTTCCAGCGCGGATAATCGCGTCTGCCAGGCGCTCGAAGAAAGCGGCGGACAATAGCATCCGAACCTGCGTTTCTCCAGTGCAAATCCGAGCAGGTTCAGCCAATCGCCGACGCGTGTGGGGCGGATGCAGCGAGCGTGGCGAAAGGTCTTGCGTGACAGCAGGCGCGCCGCCCCCCAGGCACTCCACGGATTGACCCCGACGATCACCAGATGGCCGCCCGGCCGAACGCTACGTGCGGCCTCGCGCAGCAAGGCATGCGGTGACAGACTGAAATCGAGGCCATGCTGAACCACGACGACATCAGCGGCATGTTCACCGATCGGCCAAGATTGCTCTTCACAAACGATCTCGACTCCGGGAAGCGGCGGCCCCAGCCGGACACTGCGCTTGATTTTTTGCGACTCGATCGGAGCGCTTGCAAAAGGCGCGTAGTGCACCAGATAACTGCCAAAACAACGCGATAGCTGTTGATCGATCGCCTGCTGCTCCTGCGTCAGCAACTGACGACCCGACGGGCTGTCGAACCAGGCGCTGGCATCGTTCATCAGCGACAGCCAGCGGTCATCCGACTTGGTACAAGACTCACTCATGGTTAGCCTCCGTTCATCGGTTCGGCCGCACCGATAAATGCTACCGGTCGGTTCAACTTTCCAGTTCGACTGCTAGGATGCGCCTTTGCTAATGACTTGGCGACCGGTCTCATGTTGAAAATCGAAGCACTGCCCGCGTTCATCGACAACTACATATGGCTGCTCCTGGATCCTGAGCAACGTCGCTGCGTAGCGGTGGACCCAGGCGATGCCGCCCCCGTTCAGACGTGGCTGGACGCGCATCCCGACTGGCGTCTGACCGATATATTGATAACCCATCACCACCACGATCATGTGGGCGGGGTGCAGCAACTCAAGACCCGACATGGAGCCAGGATCTACGGCCCGGCCGCAGAGAATATTCCTGCCCGGGACGAGGCTCTAGTCGATGGGCAACGCATCCGCATCCTCGATCACGACCTAGACGTCATCGAGGTACCCGGCCATACCAGCGGCCATATCGCCTACTATCATGACAACGCTCAGGATCCTTGGCTGCTGAGTGGCGACACCCTCTTCGCCGCAGGCTGCGGCCGCCTTTTCGAGGGGACGGCAGCCCAGATGTTCAACTCACTAGGACGGTTGGCAGCGCTGCCGGCGCAAACACGCGTTTATTGCACGCACGAATACACCTTGAGCAATTTGCGCTTTGCCCAAGCGGTCGAGCCGGGCAATCCGGCGATTGCCGAGCGCCTCGAACGAGTCGCCCAGATGCGTGAGGCGGAACGCATCACCCTCCCCTCCGATCTACGCACCGAGCAAGCCACAAATCCCTTCCTGCGTAGCGCCGAGCCAGCCGTGGCCGCTGCGGCAAGCCAGCACGCTGGGCGCGAACTTGCCACAGCAGAAGCCGTTTTCGCAGCCCTGCGCGCTTGGAAAGATAGCTTCTGACGGAGTCGACCACTCCCCAAAAACAGGTTCGTCGGGTTGACCCACCGGAACGGCATTCCTACACTCCCCCGAATTTGCGCCAAGGGAACCCTTCAGCCAATGCCGTCTGACTCTTCGAACAGCCCTCATCCGGACGCCTTGGCAGCCTCCGGCCGGGCCCTGGCGCTAGCAATCTGTCTCGCCATTACAGGCTGCCAGAGCACCGCGCCGCGTGCGCCGACCGGCAGCGATATCCAGACGCGAGCGGTGCCACAGGTACAAGAAACGCTGTGGCTCACCCAGGCGCCTGCCGTACCGACGCATTCCGACGTTTGGGATCGCATCAGACATGGGTTTAAGCTCCAAGATTATCTGGGCAGCAATCCGCGTATCGAGCAGCAGCGCCTCCTGTTCTCCAGCCGGACGAACTCCATCGAGATCGCCAGCGAGCGAGGCAGCCCCTACATCCACTACATCGTCGAGCAGCTGGAAGAGCGCGACATGCCACTCGAGTTGGCACTGTTGCCGATAATCGAGAGCGCCTATAACCCGTTCGCTTACTCTCCCGCCAAGGCGATGGGTCTATGGCAGTTCATTCCCGCAACTGGCCGGCACTTCAACCTGCAGCAAACCAGCTGGTATGACGGCAGGCGCGACATTACCGCCTCCACCGCCGCAGCGTTGCGCTACCTGACCTATCTGCATGGCCTGTTCAACGACGACTGGCTGCTGGCCCTGGCTGCCTACAACGCAGGCGAAGGAACCGTCAGCCGAGCGATCGAGCGCAACCAGAAACTCGGCTTGCCGACCGACTACTGGAATCTACCTCTGCCCCAAGAAACGCGCGATTACGTGCCTAAACTGCTGGCGCTTTCGCAGATGGTGCAAAGCCCCGAGGCATACGGCCTCAATCTGAACCCGATCGCCAACGAACCCTACTTCGAAGTCGTTGCACTCAAGCAACGCATGGATCTCGCGAGAGTCGCCGAAATGGCGGACATGGAGGAAGACGAGATCTACCAGTTGAATCCAGCATTTACCCGCCGCATCACACTTGATGGGCCGCAGCACCTCCTGGTCCCGAGTGACAAGGTCGAGATGTTCTCGGCCAACCTGGCATTGATGAAGCCACAGGATTTGGTCGACTGGCAGCAGTACAAGGTGCGCCCCGGCGACACGCTCGGAGCGATCGCCAACAGGCATCGCCTCTCGGTCAATATCATTCGGGACATTAACCGTCTTCGAAGTGACCGCTTGCAAATCGGGCAAGTGCTGAGCATTCCTCAATCGATTGCTACAGGGCAGTCTCGAGAACTGCTGCATGCCGTTGCGAGAAGCCAGCCAGCTCCGCGCAGCTACCGAGTCCGCAAGGGCGACAATCTCTGGGATATCGCCAAGACGCAGAACGTCTCGGTAGGTGACCTGCAGCGCTGGAACAACTTATCGGGAAGCAATATCAAGGTGGGCCAGGCGCTATTTCTGCAGGCAGCCGGCAGCAATCAGCGCGCCAAACCCGCACCGACTTATTACAAAGTCAAAAAAGGTGATTCGCTCTACGAAATCGCCAAGCGGTTCAACGTTCAGATCAATAATCTGAAGATTTGGAATCCCAGGGATAGCGCGATGCTCAAACCGGGGCAGACCCTTACCTTATACCTATCTCAATAAGGCATGGCAGGCGCGCCTTTTCAGCCGCGTCTGCTCAGCGCCTCGAGGCAGCGTCCGGCCAGTTGGGCGAATCGTTGAAAAGCCACGAACTGCTCATGTTTCAACGCTCGGCCGGAAATCCGGCTATCCGCGTAGAGCACACCGATTTCACGCGTACCCGCCATGATCGGTGCAATGAAGAACATGCCCTTGCCCAACTGCTGCCGAAGCGGCAATGTGACCAATTCATCGAGCTTGTAGCTTGCCGGCACGCCCATCCATAGCGGCTGACGTTGACGAAGCACGTAACTGAATATGTGCGTCTGGCTCGACAGCTCGATAGGCAGGACGAAGGTTTCGAGCCAAGGCTGCGTCTGTTCCCCAACGACGCATTTTGCACGAAACGTCGTTTGTCGATCCGCAAGAACAGTCAGCATCACACGCTCCAACCCGGCGCCCTCATGCAAACCTTTGAGTAACGCATCGAGGATCAACGCGACGTCGCCCTTGCCGGACGCCATCATTCCGAGATCCTGCATGGTCTGCTGCATCAACAGCAGATTTGGTTGCAAGTGGCTCGTTCTACGCTGCGCCTGCTGCAGCCGCACTTGTTCGGGGTCGGTTGATGGGATCAGCTTGCTTAATCGACTGGCGCCGAAGGTCGTCGCGATCTTGACCGCTTCATCGGCGCTCGCAAAGATTTGCTGCATCGCATCCGCTTCGGATATGCCGCAAAACTCGGCCAGCTCACTGACCAACTCCTCCATTCCGGGACTGCCCCACCCGTCCAGCGCAGCCGCGCTGATGCGCACCCCCAGGCTGATCGAATGCACAGCTGGATCCCGCAGATTAGCTGAACCATGAGCCAGGCTGGCGAGCTCTCCGATATTCCAGCTTTTGATCATGCCGAGATTCAACTGGCGGAAACTGGTGCCGAGCACGTCTTCAACCGCCTGCTCATGATCAGTGTCGCGGGCCGCCAGAGCCTCTGCGAGCTCATCGGCCTGCACACCACCGCAACCCCAGAAGGCAAGCTCGCCGACCTCATGCAGCAACGCCGCGATGAACACTTCTTCCTCATGTTTCGCCAGTACGTAACCGGCAATATTGCGCGCCTGCACCGCAGCGTGAAACGACCGTGCCAACAGTTCCTGCAGCTGCTGGCGCGGCGCGCGATCCATCAGCCCATCGATGAGACTGACTGAGAGACTGATCGAACGGACGTTATCGAAGCCGATCATGACGATCGCGCGAGAAATGGTCTTGATGGTCTCCTGTGACGGGTTGTAATAGCTGCTATTACCAACCCGAAGCACCTTGGCCGTCAGCGCGGCGTCGCGCAGCAGAACGTCGGCAAGTTGTTGCACGGAGGCATGCTGCTGCCCCGTGAGGCGCTGCAGCTCCTGCACGACCGTCGCCAGTGCCGGTAACTCGGACTGGTTCAAGCGGTCTATCCACGCCTGCAAACCGTAGCTAGTTTCACTCAAGATTTTGCGACCTCACCGAGGGTCTGTTGACGTTTCGCCGCGAGCCGCGTTGCTGCGCCAAATGGCGCCAGGCCAGGCGCGGGACGCAGGTAATGGTTCTCCCTTGCCAAGTCCCGCAACGCCGCATGGCGCCATTTGACGCGCAACCCTTCGGGCCGGGCCTGTTTTGGCGCGAGGCGGCGTTTCTCGTCGCTTATTTGGAACGACCAAACTTCACTCCTCGTGCCTTGCCTCGCGCCAAAACAGGCTTCGGCGCGGCCGCGAACGAAACGTCAACAGACCCTAACGCCACGGCAGCTAATAGCGGGCAGTGTGCCCAGATGGCCGGCCTTTTTCCAGCGGATACAAGCTGTTACTGTAGCCGGCCGAAAAGACCGAAAGCGCCATGGATCGGATTCACCGTTTGATGCGACCCATCCTATTGTTATTGAGCTGCCTGGGATTTAGCTTTCCGTCGTTCGCGACCATCAGCGAGAGCCACGGTTATGCCCAGTTCGGCACCCTCAAGTATGCGAAAGACTTCACCCACTTCGACTGGGTGAATCCCGATGCCCCGAAGGGGGGCCGTGTACGATTGATGGCTTCAGGCACGTTCGACACGCTCAACCCCTACACTTTCAAAGGGACCAGCCCGACCGCGACGCCAGGGTTCTTCCAATATGGCATCAGTGAGCTGAACGAACCGTTGATGGTGGGAACGGGCGTTTATGATCCTTCCGGCGATGAGTCTGCTTCGGCCTACGGGCTTATCGCCGAAACCATCGAGTACAGCGACAACCATAGCTGGGTGGTATTCAATCTGCGCGATTCGGCTCGCTTTCATGATGGCCGACCGATCACGGCTTATGACGTAGCCTTTTCCTATCGTTTGCTGATCAAGGATGGTCATCCGCGCTTTCGCACCGACCTGCAAGGCATCGAGCGCGTCGACATACTCAACCGCCACCGGATTCGCTTCGTATTCGACAAGCCCGGCAATCCGCTGCTGATCATGCGCCTCGGCGAACTACCGGTACTGCCGCAACATTATTGGAAAGATCGCGATTTCCGCGCCACGACGTTCGAGCCACCACTGGGTAGCGGCCCTTACCGCATCAGCGCGGTGCAACCGGGACGCCGGGTAACCTTCGAGCGGGTGAAGGACTGGTGGGGCGCGGAGCTTCCAGCCAACCGCGGCAAATACAATTTCAACCGTGTCGACGTCGAATTCTATCGAGACAGCTCGGTGGCATTCGAAGCTTTCAAGGTCGGCGAATTCGACTTCTACATCGAGCATCAGGCGAAGAACTGGGCCAACGGTTACCAGTTTCCCGCTGTTCTGCGCGGTGACGTGATCCGCGCTGAAATCCCGCATCAGATCCCCACCCAGACGCAGGCGCTGTTCATGAACGGGCGCAGGCAGACCTTTGCCGACATCAGGGTTCGTCAGGCCTTGGGCATGATGTTCGATTTTGAATGGACCAACCGCGCGCTGTTCTATGGCGCTTATCAGCGCAGCGAAAGCTACTATCCGAACAGCGACTTCGCGGCGACCGGCACACCGAAAGGAGGTGAATGGTTGCTGTTGTCGCCTTTCCGCGACCAGTTGCCCGCCGAACTATTCACCGAGCCCTTCGAACTGCCGAAAACGGACGGGCGCGGTATTCCACGCGACACCTTGCGCGAAGCGCTCAACCTACTCAATCAAGCTGGCTGGAAACTGACGGCTGATGGTCTTCGCGACCACGCAGGCCGCGCTTTCCGGTTCGAGATTCTGCTCGTTAATCCGCGACTAGAGCGCATTCTTCAGCCCTACGTGGAAAATATGGCTCGCATTGGCATACAGGCTCGCTTGCGTACCGTTGATAGTGCGCAGTATAAGCAGCGCCTGGATCAGTACGACTACGACATGATTCTGACAACGCTGGGTCAGAGCCTCAGCCCTGGCCTCGAACAGTGGCTGTATTTCCACTCCAGCCAGGTGAACGTCAAAGGTGGCCGCAATTACGCCGGCATCGCCAACCCATTGATCGATGAGCTGATCGGCAAATTGCTGGCGGCCAAAACCAGAGAAGAGCAGATCGCCGCCGCGCGCGCCATCGACCGCGTTTTGCTCTGGAATCACTACACCATCCCCAACTGGTACATCAGTTACCACCGCCTGGCGTACCGCAATCGGTTCGCCCATGTCACCACGCCGCCGTACACTCTCGGGTTGCGTGCCTGGTGGCTGAAGGATCTGGAGAAGGCTCAATGACAAGAAACATACGATTACCGATCCTGCATACGGGAATCCTTGCCGTGTTATGCCTTCTGGGCGTTGCCCAAGCGGCGCCCCGGCATGCATTGACGCTGTACGACGAGCCGGCCAAGTATCCCGCTGACTTCTCTCACTTCGATTACGTCAACCCCAATGCGCCCAAGGGCGGCACGCTGCGACAGGCAGGCTTCGGCGGTTTCGATTCGCTCAACCCTTTCATCAATAAAGGCGTCGCTGCGGACGACATCGGCCTGATCTACGACACCCTGACGACCAGCAGCCTGGATGAACCTTTCACGGTTTACGGCCTGCTGGCAGAAAAGATCGAAAAGGGCCCGAACAATGAGTGGGTTCGCTTCCATCTACGGCCCGAAGCGCGCTTTCACGACGGCGAGCCGGTTGAGGCGGAAGATGTCGTATTTACCTTCGAGACGCTGATAAGCCAGGGCGCGCCGCACTACCGTGGCTACTACGCCGACGTAGAGAAAGCCGTGGCCGAAAGCCCACGCCGCGTGCGTTTCGACTTCAAGCATGGCGGCAACCGCGAACTGCCGCTGATTCTCGGACAATTACCGGTCCTGCCGAAGCACTGGTGGGCCGAACGGGACTTCACCTCCGGCAGCATGGAGCCGCCGCTAGGCAGTGGCCCCTATCGAATCGAACGCGCGGAAGCTGGACGCTCGGTGCGCTACGCCCGTGTCGAGGACTATTGGGGCAAGGACTTGGCAGTCAACCGCGGCTTTTACAACTTCGACCATGTGCACCACGATTACTACCGCGACAACACGGTAGCGCTACAGGCCTTCAAGGCCGGACATTTCGATTACTGGCTGGAAACCAGCGCGAAGAGCTGGGCGACCGCCTACGATACCGACGCGGTCCGAGACGGGCGGATCATTAAGGACGAGATCGCCAATCACAATCCGCAAGGCATGCAGGGCTTCATCTTCAATACTCGCCGACAACACCTTCAAGACATCAGGGTTCGAGAAGCCCTGGCGCTGCTGTTCGATTTCGAATGGACCAATCGCCAGCTGTTCAACGGCGCCTATACCCGCACGACCAGCTACTTCGACAATTCGGAACTCGCCTCCTCGGGCATGCCGAGCGAGAACGAGTTGAGCATTCTCGAACCCCTGCGTGGCCAAATACCCGAAGAGGTGTTCGAAAAACCCTTCGAACTGCCGCAGACCAACGCCGACGGCATGATCCGAGAGCAGCAGCGCCGCGCTTACGAGCTACTCACCGACGCAGGCTGGAAGATTGAAAACGATCGCATGGTGGATGCCGAGGGCAAGCCGGTAAAACTGGAGTTTCTGCTGGTACAGGCCGACTTCGAACGGGTGCTCCTCCCGTACAAGCGCAACCTTGCCGGCCTGGGGATCGAGCTGGAGATCCGCCGGGTCGACGTATCTCAATACATCAACCGGTTGCGCTCGCGCGACTACGACATGATCGTTAGCGGTTTCGGCCAATCCAGCTCTCCGGGCAACGAACAGCGCGAGTACTGGCATTCAGCGAGTGCGGACAATCCCGGCAGCCGCAACTTCATTGGGCTGAAGGACCCAGCCATCGATACGCTGGTGGAAAAGCTGATCGCCGCCGACTCGCGTGAAGAGCTGATCACCCGCACCCGCGCATTGGATCGCGTACTGCTTTGGGGGCACTACGTGATTCCGAACTGGCACATCAAGACCTGGCGTGTGGCGTACTGGAATCATCTGGCTCACCCCGAAACGACACCTCGTTACGATATTGGCCTGATGACCTGGTGGCACAAGCCCAACGTCGACAGCCCCGATCCGCAAGAGCCAATCACAGAATCAGACGCCAGCCACTCCACCCGAGCAGCGGAGCGATAGGCATGCTGGCGTACATTTTCCGGCGTCTGCTGCTGATCGTTCCTACCCTGTTCGGCATCCTGCTGATCAACTTCATCATTATCCAGGCCGCGCCCGGGGGGCCGGTCGAGCAGGCGATCGCCAAACTCGAAGGGTTCGAAGGCGCGACGAGCCGCATTGCAGGTGGTGGCTCTGAAGTGGCTACCGGCAGCAACAGCTATCGGGGCGCGCAAGGGCTAGACCCGGACCTGATCGCCGAGATCGAACGTCTGTACGGCTTCGACAAACCGGCACCGGAACGTTTCTGGATCATGCTCAGCAACTATCTGCGCCTGGATTTCGGCGAAAGCTTCTTCCGTGACGCCAAGGTGACCGATCTGATCATCGAAAAGATGCCGGTGTCGATCTCGCTGGGGCTATGGAGCACGCTGATCATGTATCTGGCGTCGATACCGCTGGGTATCGCCAAGGCGACTCGTCATGGCAGCCCTTTCGATGTCTGGACCAGTTCGGCGATTATCATCGGCTATGCGATACCGGCATTTCTGTTCGCCATCCTGCTGATCGTGCTGTTTGCCGGTGGCAGCTACTGGAACTGGTTTCCGTTGCGAGGGCTGTCTTCGGGCAATTTCGATGAGCTGACGCTGGGCGGCAAGATTCTCGACTACTTCTGGCACTTGGCGCTTCCGGTCACGGCTCTGGTCATCGGCAACTTCGCGACCCTGACCCTGCTGACGAAAAATAGCTTTCTCGACGAAATCAACAAGCAGTACGTGATCACGGCACGGGCCAAGGGCCTGAGCAAGAATCGCGTTCTCTACGGCCATGTCTTTCGCAACGCAATGCTGATCATCATCGCGGGTTTTCCAGCAGCCTTCATCGGTATGTTCTTCACCGGTTCGCTGTTGATCGAAGTGATCTTCTCACTCGACGGCCTTGGCCTGCTCAGCTTTGAAGCCGCCATCAACCGCGACTACCCCGTCGTGTTCGGCACCCTCTTCCTGTTCACTCTACTCGGCTTGGTGGTCAAGCTGATCGGTGATCTGACCTACACACTGGTCGATCCGCGGATCGACTTCGAAAGCAGGGAGGCCTGAGATGCAGCTGTCGCCGCTGAATCAGCGCCGCTTCGCCCTGTTCAAAGCCCACAAACGCGGCTGGTGGTCGCTGTGGATATTTCTCACCCTGTTCGTGCTGAGTCTCGGGGCCGAGCTGATTGCCAACGACAAGCCGATCGTGGTGCGCTTCGACGGCGGCTGGTATTTCCCCGTATTCGAACGCTATCCGGAGACGGTGTTCGGCGGCGAATTCCCGCTGCAGGCCGATTACAAGGGGCCGTACATTCAGGAGCTGATCGAAAAGAAGGACGGCTGGATGATCTGGCCACCGATTCCATTCCATCACTCCAGCATCAATTACGACCTTCAGGTGCCTGCGCCCGCCCCGCCGTCATTGAGTAACTGGCTGGGTACTGATGATCAGGGCCGCGACGTGTTGGCCCGGATCATCTACGGTTTCCGCATCTCGGTATTGTTCGCGCTGACCCTGACGCTGATCAGTTCGGTGATAGGCGTCGTCGCCGGTGCGTTGCAGGGCTTCTACGGCGGCTGGGTGGATCTCGTCGGACAGCGGGTCCTGGAAATTTGGTCCGGATTGCCGGTGCTCTATCTGCTCATCATCCTTGCGAGCTTCGTGCAGCCGAATTTCTGGTGGTTGCTCGGCATCATGCTGCTGTTTTCCTGGATGAGCCTGGTCGATGTCGTGCGCGCCGAGTTCTTGCGTGGACGCAACCTCGAATACGTCCGCGCTGCACGGGCATTGGGCATGCGCAACGGCGCCATCATGTTCCGTCACATCCTGCCGAATGCGATGGTGTCGACCATGACCTTCATGCCGTTCATCCTGACCGGAGCAATCGGCACGCTAACCGCTTTGGACTTCCTTGGCTTCGGCCTGCCGCCTGGTGCCCCATCGCTGGGCGAACTGGTGGCGCAAGGCAAGGCGAATCTGCAGGCGCCGTGGCTTGGCATCAGTGCATTCATGGTGTTGGCCGTCATGCTGACTTTGCTGGTATTCATCGGGGAGGCCGCTCGCGATGCCTTCGATCCAAGGAAATAGCATGGCTGAGAATCTGATAGAGGTCCGCGATCTGGCCGTCGAGTTCGTCACCGGGGACCGGGTTCAGCGGGTCGTCGAAGGTGTTAGCTTCGATATCCGCAAGGGCGAGACCCTGGCACTGGTGGGAGAAAGCGGTTCCGGCAAGTCCGTCACGGCTCATTCGATCCTGCGCCTGCTGCCCTACCCGCTCGCCCAACATCCAGCCGGTGAAATCCGCTACGCCGGTGAAGACCTGCTCAAGGCAACCGAAAAACGCATGCGTGGCATACGTGGCGACCGCATCGCCATGGTGTTCCAGGAGCCGATGACATCGCTGAATCCGCTGCATACCGTTGGCAAACAGATCAATGAAGTGCTGCAGATTCACAAGGGCCTCAACGGCAAAGCCGCCACGGCACGCACCCTCGAGCTTCTCGAAATGGTCGGCATTCCAGAACCTGCTAAGCGTATTCGTGCCTATCCGCACGAACTGTCAGGCGGTCAGCGTCAACGTGTAGTGATCGCCATGGCGCTGGCGAACGAACCCGAACTGCTCATCGCCGACGAACCGACCACAGCGTTGGATGTAACGGTCCAGTTGAAAATCCTGGAACTGCTCAAGGATCTGCAGGCACGCCTGGGTATGGCGCTGTTGCTGATCAGCCATGATCTCAACCTCGTTCGCCGAATCGCTCATCGTGTATGTGTCATGCAGAGCGGTCGCGTCGTCGAACAAGCGCCTTGCGAAGAATTGTTTCGTTCGCCACAGCACCCCTATACCCGGGAGCTGCTTGCGGCGGAGCCGAGCGGCGGTCCGGTAACAGTTGAAGCACCATCGCCGACGCTGCTGGAAGTGAATGATCTGCGCGTCTGGTTCCCTATCAAGAAGGGGTTATTCAGGCACACCGTCGATCACATCAAAGCGGTTGATGGCGTCACCTTCAGCTTGCCGAAGGGCCAGACGCTGGGGATCGTCGGGGAAAGCGGCTCGGGGAAATCTACGTTGGGGCTTGCAATCCTGCGGCTGCTAGCCAGCAATGGCGAAATCCGGTTTCAGGGTCAAGCACTGGAGAAGATGTCGCAACGTTCGGTACGTCCGTTGCGGCGTCAAATGCAGGTCGTATTTCAAGATCCATTCGGTAGCCTCAGTCCCCGAATGTCGGTCGGCCAGATTGTTGGCGAAGGGCTTGGCATTCATGGAATGGGGAGTGCTGAGGAACAGGCGCAGGCGATTATCGATGCGCTGGTCGAGGTTGGGCTCGACCCGGAGAGCCGCCACCGCTACCCCCACGAATTCTCGGGGGGGCAGCGGCAGCGTATCGCGATAGCCAGGGCCCTTGTGCTCAAGCCGGAGCTGATCCTGCTCGATGAGCCAACCTCAGCGCTGGATAGAACCGTACAGCGGCAAGTCGTGGAGCTACTACGCTCGCTACAGGCCAAGTACAACCTGACTTACCTGTTCATCAGCCACGATCTGGCGGTGGTACGGGCGCTGAGCCACCAGATGATGGTCGTCAAGCAAGGCAAGGTCGTTGAACAGGGAGTGGCCGAGGCTATCTTCGCCACCCCCCAACATCCATATACACAGCAGTTGCTGGAATCCGCCTTCATGGTGCCAGCGCCTGAACAACCAGAAGAGGGACAAGCACATGGGTTTTCTTACCGGTAAGCGCGTACTGATCGTTGGCGTCGCCAGCAAATTGTCGATCGCCTCGGGTATCGCCGCCGCCATGCATCGCGAAGGCGCTGAGCTGGCTTTTACCTATCAGAACGAAAAGCTCAAGGGGCGCGTCGAAGAGTTCGCCGCCGGCTGGGGCTCAGGTCCGGAGCTGTGCTTCCCCTGCGACGTCGCCAATGACGATGAAATCGTCCAGGTCTTTGAAGAGCTAGGCAAGAAGTGGGACGGCCTGGACGGCATCGTTCACTCGGTCGGGTTTGCACCAGGCGATCAGCTCGACGGCGACTTCACCGATGTCACCACTCGCGATGGCTTCAAGATCGCTCACGACATCAGCGCCTATAGCCTGGTCGCCCTGGCCAAGGCCGGTCGCCCGATGATGAAGGGCCGTAACGGCGCCATCCTCACCCTCTCCTACCTGGGCGCCGAGCGCACCATGCCTAACTACAACGTCATGGGCATGGCCAAGGCCAGTCTTGAAGCAGGCGTTCGTTACCTAGCCGGTAGCCTCGGCCCAGAGGGCACCCGCGTCAACGCCGTATCCGCAGGCCCGATCCGCACATTGGCGGCATCTGGCATCAAAAGCTTCCGTAAGATGCTGGCAGCCAACGAGAAGCAGACACCACTGCGTCGCAACGTCACCATCGAAGAAGTCGGTAATGCCGGCGCGTTCCTCTGCTCGGATCTCGCTTCCGGTATCAGTGGTGAAATTCTCTACGTCGACGGTGGCTTCAATACCACGGCAATGGGTGCGATCGAAGACTGACCCAGCGCCCATAAAAAAACCCGCACCAAGTGCGGGTTTTTTTTTGCGCCTAAGTGAATCGAATTAGAAGGTTTCGATGTCAGCGTTGGCGTGCAGCATCTGCCGGTAGGCAGCAAAATCCTGCTGACCACTACGCGAAGCCAGGAAACGGCGATAGCTTTGCTTGTCTTCCTCCGACAGTTCAGCGTTCGGCTCGCTGACTCCGCTTAGACGAACGACTACAAAGTCCCCACCGGGAAGCCGGACGCTGCCGTAAGTCGGCGTTTCATTCGTCTCCGGCTTCGGCATCCGGAACACCTGCTGAAGCACTGCCGGATCAACGCCTTCCTGATTGCGCGAAGCAGCCTCTACCGGCTGCCATTGCTGCTCAGCCTGCACGCCTTCACGCAGACTGGCAACCAGCGACTCGCCTGCCTCACGCGCCTGTTCAGCCGCTTTGCTGCGCTGCAGTTGTGCGACGATGTCGCCTTTTACCTCATCGAAAGGCTGCACTTCCGGTTGTAGATGCTCTTTCACACGCACCGCAACAACGGTGTCCGGATCCAGTTCGATGACACCGCTGTTGGCGCCATCTATCAGAACCTCTTCGCTGAACGCCGCCTGGATAACCTGCCTATTGGCTGCAACACCACTGCCGCCGCCCTCACGTCCGAACGCCTCGGTCGTATGCACGGACAAGCCGAGCTCTTGAGCCGGCTGGGCGAGATCGGACGACTCGAACGCAGTATCTTCCAACAGCTTGGCTGCCTCGACGAAACGCTGCTCGACCTGCTGCACCTTGAGCTCACGAACCAGCTCCGGTTGCATGCTTTCCAGCGTAGGGACTTCAGGTGACTGCACACCCAACAGCTTGATCAGATGCCAGCCAAAGTCAGACCGGACCGGAGCTGATACCTGTCCTTCTTCGAGCGCATACAGCGCTTCCTCAAACGCGGGGTCATAGACCCCCTGACCGGCGAAGCCCAGATCACCCCCTTCAGTGGCCGAACCCGGGTCGTCGGAGATTTCCTTGGCCAATGCCGCGAAATCCTCACCAGCGGCCACGCGCTTGGCAATTTCGTCGATCTTCGCCTTGGCCTCAGCGTCGCTGGAGTTATCGGCCTCGATCAGAATATGCGCCGCACGGCGCTGCTCGGCAAGATTGGCGATGCGCTGCTGATAGAGATTCGCCACTTGCTCGTCCGAGACATCGACCTGATCGAAGAACGACTCCTTCTTCAGCTCGACGTACTGAAGAACGACCTGCTCAGGCGAGAGGAAACGATCCGTGTTCTGCTCGTAGTACTCGCGCGCCTCATCGTCACTGACTTCAATCACGGTCTTATCTGCCGGCACGGTAATGGTGGCGAAATCGCGAGTTTGCTGCTCCAGTCGAGCAAAGGCTTCGATCTGATCATCCGTGACGAAACCGGAACCAGAGATACCGGCACGCAGCTGCCCAATGAGCATTTCCTGCTTCAGCAGCTCGCGAAACTGGAATCGGGTATAGCCCATCTGCTGAATGACCTGATCGAACCGTGACGCATTGAAAATGCCGTCTACGAGAAACTCAGGTGTCTGCAGTATTAGCTGATCGAGCGCAGCCTCGGAGAAGGCGAAATCGGCTTCATGAGCGCCTTGTAGCAAAAGCGCACGATCAATCAGCGCTTGCAGAGATGATTCGCGGACTAACTTATCGTCCAGCAGCGAAGGGTCGAAGTTACCGCCCAACTGCTGGGTCAGCTGTCGGCGCTGCATGTTCATTGCCTGGTTGAGCTCATCCTGCGAGATTTCTTCGCCATTGACCTCGGCGGCCGTTCGGCTGTTGCCCGCGCTATTGAAGATGGCCTCGAAGCCTGTAAGCGCCAACAGCACAACGATGATGCCGATGATGGTTTTGGCAATCCAACCTTGTGAATTGTCCCTGATGTTCTGAAGCATGCGTCCCCCAGGAGTCAGCTGCGCAATGATCGTTGCAGCGCGGGTGGAATCCGAATAAAAGAAAGGCGCATCCAGGGATGCGCCTCTTGGAGCTTTGGAGCGGTTGGACCTTATCCCCCAGGCCCGAACGCAACAGGCCGTGCCTGTTCGATTAACCGCTCCAAGCCAGGGCCAGCGCTAACTGACAACTGGCCGGATCGAAAACGCTTAGTTGACAGCGTCTTTTAGAGCTTTGCCGGCTTTGAAACCTGGGATCTTGGCGGCGGCAATGTTGATTGGCTTGCCGGTCTGGGGGTTACGGCCAGTACGGGCGGCGCGTTCCTTGACAGCGAAAGTACCGAAACCAACCAGTACCACTGAATCACCAGCCTTCAGAGCACCAGTGACGGATTCAATCACTGCATCCAGCGCGCGGCCAGCAACAGCTTTCGGGATATCAGCAGATGCAGCGATGGCATCGATCAGTTCCGACTTGTTCACTCTAAGTCCCCTTATTTCTGTTGAGTCGTATCTTTAATTTTTTAGGTGTAAGCAAAGCGGTGTCGAAATAGCGACGACACAAGGGGCCGGCTTATATCAAGGCCGGCGAAAATGTGTCAACAAAGCCTTTCAGACTAATGCGTGCTGATTCGCTCCTTGGAATCAGACTCGCGCTTGTCGTCCTTTGCAACAATCTCGGGAGCCGCATCGGGCAAGGGCTCCGGCGCGTATTGCAGCGCAATTTGGAGGACTTCGTCAATCCACTTCACCGGTTTAATCTGCAGGTCCTGCTTAATATTCTCAGGAATCTCTTTCAGATCACGCTGATTTTCTTCGGGAATGATCACAGTCTTGATTCCACCCCGATGCGCGGCGAGCAGTTTCTCTTTCAGTCCACCGATAGCCAATACCTGACCACGCAATGTGATTTCTCCGGTCATCGCAACTTCGGCGCGAACCGGAATCTGCGTAAGCGCTGATACGAGCGCCGTGCACATTCCAATCCCCGCGCTCGGTCCATCCTTGGGCGTTGCGCCTTCCGGCACGTGAATATGGATATCCTGCTTCTCGTGAAAATCCACCGGGATACCCAGACTTTTAGCTCGGCTACGCACGACCGTAAGCGCCGCGGTGATCGACTCGCCCATTACATCACCGAGCGAACCCGTCTTGGTCAACCGGCCCTTGCCAGGCACCACGGCGGCCTCAATCGTCAGCAGCTCGCCGCCAACCTGGGTCCAGGCCAACCCCGTCACCTGGCCGACCTGATCCTGCTGTTCGGCAAGCCCGTAGCGGAACTTGCGAACGCCAAGGAAATGCTCGAGCGATTCGGCGGTAACCGTCACCTCGAAGCTCTTCTCCGCAGCATGTTCCTTGACCACTTTTCGGCAGACCTTCGCCACTTGGCGTTCCAGGCTGCGAACGCCCGCCTCGCGAGTGTAATAACGGATGATGTCGCGGATCGCCTCTTCCTCGAACAGCAGCTCGGTCTTTTTCAGTCCGTTGGCCTGTATCTGCTTCGGAACCAGGTAACGAATCGCGATGTTGATTTTCTCGTCTTCGGTGTACCCCGGAAGACGAATGATCTCCATACGATCCAGCAACGGAGCCGGGATATTCATGGAGTTCGCAGTACAAAGGAACATCACATCGGACAGGTCATAGTCGACCTCGAGGTAATGGTCGTTGAAATTATGGTTCTGCTCGGGGTCTAGCACTTCAAGCAACGCGGACGCCGGATCGCCACGCATGTCGTTGCCCATCTTGTCGATCTCATCGAGCAGGAATAGCGGATTGCGCACGCCGACCTTGCTCATCTTCTGGATCAACCGGCCAGGCATCGAACCGATATAGGTACGCCGATGGCCTCTGATCTCAGCCTCGTCCCGCACCCCACCCAGCGCCATCCGCACGAACTTGCGGTTAGTGGAACGCGCAATGGACTCCGCCAGCGAAGTCTTACCCACGCCCGGCGGGCCGACCAGGCAGAGCACCGGCCCCTTGAGCTTTTTCACGCGTTTCTGGACCGCAAGGTACTCAAGAATGCGATCTTTGACCTCCTCGAGACCGTAATGGTCTGCGTCGAGCACTTCCTCAGCCTTCGCTAAATCCAGACGCACCTTACTCGCGGCCTTCCACGGTACATTTACCAGCCAGTCGATATAAGTCCGCACGACAGTCGCTTCGGCCGACATCGGCGACATCTGCTTTAACTTATTCAGCTCGGTCGTCGCCTTGGCGTGGGCATCCTTGCTCAGGCCAGCATTCTCGATGCGCTTCTTCAGGTCATCGATTTCGTTATGACCTTCGTCGATATCGCCCAGCTCTTTCTGAATGGCCTTCATCTGCTCGTTCAGATAGTACTCACGCTGGCTTCGCTCCATCTGCTTCTTTACGCGCCCGCGAATTCGCTTTTCCACTTGAAGCAGATCGATTTCGGCATCAAGCAGCGCCAGTACGTGCTCGACCCGGGCCGGCAGATCGATGATTTCGAGAATCGCCTGTTTTTGCTCGATCTTAAGCGCCATATGCGCGGCCATGGTATCGACCAGACGCGCCGGCTCATCGATGCTGGCAAGCGATGAAAGCACCTCGGTAGGGACCTTCTTGCCAAGCTGAACGTACTGTTCGAACTGACTCAGCAGACTGCGAGTGAAAACTTCCGCTTCGCGCTCTTCGATGTCGGACTCATCGATCAACGACACCTCAGCGCGACAATGGTCGTCCACGTCGTAAAAGCGATCTATGACGCCACGCTGCTCGCCCTCAACGAGAACCTTGACGGTGCCGTCCGGAAGCTTGAGCAACTGCAGCACGGTCGCAACCGTGCCCACACGGTAAAGCCCGTCTTCAGCCGGATCGTCATCGGCCGGGTTCTTCTGGGCCAGCAGCAGTATCTGCTTGTCACCAGCCATGGCGGATTCGAGCGCCTCAATGGACTTTTCCCGGCCAACGAACAGCGGAATCACCATGTGCGGGTAAACCACGACGTCGCGCAGTGGCAAAAGGGGCAATTCGATGGTTGTCTTCATAAATTCAGCTCTACGACGGCCATACGGCGGTGAACGGGAAACACCCTGGCAATCAAGATGAGGGCGTGCAGGGCAAAAAACAAGGCGGCGGCAGAAAAGCAAAGGGGCCCGGAGGCCCCTTGTTATCTTACGCGTCCGGCGCAGCCTTCGCAGGCGGCTCACTGCTCTCGTAAATAAGCAGCGGCTGGGAAGTCCCTTCGATGACGCTTTCGTCGATGACCACCTTGCTGACATCCTTCTGCGAAGGAATTTCATACATGGTATCGAGCAGCACGCCTTCCAGGATCGAACGCAGACCACGCGCTCCGGTCTTGCGCTCCAAGGCACGACTAGCCACGGCCTTAAGTGCATCGGTACGGAACTCGAGATCTACGCCTTCGAGCTCGAACAACTTCCCATACTGTTTGGTCAGCGCGTTCTTGGGCTCGGTCAGGATCTGAATCAGCGCCGCCTCGTCCAGCTCATCGAGGGTCGCAATGACCGGCAGACGACCGACGAACTCTGGAATCAGGCCGAACTTGACCAGATCGTCAGGCTCCACGGCACGCAACGACTCACCGATCTTCTTGCCCGGATCCTTGCTGCGAACCTCGGCATTGAAGCCGATGCCGCCCTGGGTCGAGCGGCCCTGGATAACCTTCTCCAGACCAGCGAACGCACCGCCACAGATGAATAGGATATTGCGCGTATCGACCTGCAGGAACTCCTGCTGCGGATGCTTTCGACCACCCTGCGGCGGAACCGAAGCGACCGTACCTTCGATCAGTTTGAGCAATGCCTGCTGTACACCTTCGCCCGACACATCGCGGGTAATCGAAGGGTTGTCTGACTTGCGGGAAATCTTGTCGATCTCATCGATGTAGACAATGCCCATTTGAGCCTTCTCGACATCGTAATCGCATTTCTGCAACAGCTTCTGAATGATGTTTTCAACGTCCTCGCCTACGTAGCCCGCCTCGGTGAGGGTGGTGGCGTCGGCAATGGTGAACGGCACATTCAACAGCCGTGCGAGCGTCTCGGCGAGCAGCGTCTTACCCGAACCGGTCGGCCCGATCAGCAAAATGTTGCTCTTGCCCAGTTCGACTTCTTCCTTCTTGTCGCGCTGGTTGAGTCGCTTGTAATGGTTGTAAACAGCCACTGCCAAGATCTTCTTGGCGCGCTCCTGACCAATGACGTACTGGTCGAGAATGCCGCTGATCTCTTTGGGTGCAGGCAGTTTTTGCGCGCTGCTTTCAGCCTGTGCCTCTTGCACCTCCTCACGGATGATGTCATTGCACAGGTCGACGCACTCGTCGCAGATAAAGACCGAGGGTCCGGCAATCAACTTGCGTACTTCATGCTGGCTTTTGCCACAGAAAGAGCAATAGAGCAGCTTGCCGGAATCCTCGCCGTTGCGGGTGTCAGTCATTCGATCGATCCAATCGGGGAAGGCTTGAAACACAAGATGAAGGCAATCGTGGGCTTTTTCAAGCCCACGCTACAGCCGGATATCGCCGGGCGGTGTGATCAGACTGCCATCTGCCGCTGGGCCAAGACCTGGTCGATCAGGCCGTACTTGACAGCTTCTTCGCCACTCATGAAGTTGTCACGGTCGGTGTCGCGCGCAATCACTTCCATCGGCTGGCCAGTGTGTGCAGCCATTACCTTGTTCAGCCGCTCGCGAATCGTGAGAATTTCGCGAGCGTGAATTTCGATGTCAGACGCCTGCCCCTGGAAACCACCCAGCGGCTGGTGAATCATCATGCGCGAATGCGGCAAGCAGTAACGCTTGCCCGCTGCGCCGCCCGTCAGCAACAGGGCGCCCATGCTGCAGGCCTGACCGATGCAAATCGTGGAAACGTCGGGCTTGATGAACTGCATCGTGTCGTAAATCGACATGCCTGCAGTAACCGAACCACCGGGGGAATTGATGTACAGGTGAATGTCCTTCTCGGGGTTTTCCGCCTCGAGGAACAGCATCTGCGCAACGATCAGGTTGGCCATGTAATCTTCCACTTGGCCGACCATGAAGATCACCCGCTCCTTCAGGAGACGGGAATAGATGTCATACGCGCGCTCGCCACGAGCAGACTGCTCGATGACCATCGGCACCAGGCCGCCAGCCGCTTGGATATCTGGTGCTTGCATAAACGGATTGCCGGACATTTCCAACGAAACTCCCTATGTCATGCCGCAAAGACATAAGCCAGCACGAGGCTGGCTTATGAATGCATATAAACGGTGAAGAGACTCAGGCAGCTTGCGGAGCTTCCGCAGGCTTCACTGCTTCTTCGTAGGAGACCGATTTGTCGGTCACTTTAGCCTGCTGCAGGACAGTATCTACAACTTGCTCTTCGAGCACAACAGAACGGACTTCGTTCAATTGCTCGTCGTTCTTGTAGTACCAGGACACGACCTGCTCCGGCTCTTGGTAAGCGGAAGCCATTTCCTCGATCAGTTCGCGAACACGTGCGTCATCAGGCTTGAGCTCGTACTGCTTGACCACTTCGGCGACGATCAGGCCCAGCACGACACGGCGCTTGGCCTGCTCTTCGAACAGCTCCGCCGGCAGTTGGTCAGGTTTGATGTTGCCGCCGAACTGCTGAACGGCTTGAACGCGCAAACGGTTCACTTCGTTGTCGATCAGTGCTTTCGGGACTTCGATCGGATTGGCACTAACCAGCCCTTCCATGACCTGATTCTTGACCTTGGTCTTGATGGCTTGGCGCAGCTCGCGCTCCATGTTCTTTTTCACTTCGGCACGGAAACCTTCGAGACCACCTTCCTGTACGCCGAACTGAGCGAAGAACTCATCGTTTAGTTCCGGCAGCTGAGGGGCCTCGACACTGTTTACGGTAACGGTGAACTCGGCAGTTTTACCGGCGAGGTCGAGATTCTGGTAGTCCTCCGGGAAAGTCGGGGTGATGACCCGCTCTTCACCAGCCTTGGCGCCAACCAGCGCGGATTCGAAGCCTGGAATCATGCGACCGGACCCCAGCACGAGCTGGGTGCCTTGCGCCGAACCACCGGCGAAGGCTTCACCGTCGATCTTGCCGACGAAATCGATATTCAGCTGATCGCCGTCTTCGGCAGCACGGTCGGCCTTTTCAAAACGAGTGTTCTGCTTGCGCAAGATGTCGAGCATGTTGTCGACGTCGGCATCTGCCACTTCGGCCTGCAGGCGCTCGATCTCGACGCCTTCGAAGCTGGCAACCTTGAATTCGGGAAAAACTTCGAAAGTCGCGACGTATTCCAGATCCTTGCCCTTCTCGAACACTTTCGGCTCGACGGCAGGCGCGCCGGCGGGGTTCAGCTTCTCGGCTACCACGGCTTCGTAGAAGGTGGCCTGAATCAGATCGCCCAGCGCTTCCTGGCGTGCGGCAGCTTCATAACGCTGACGAATGACGCTCATCGGCACCTTGCCGGGGCGGAAACCTGGGATCTTTGCACGGCTGGCGGTCTGTTGCAGACGCTTGTTGACTTCGTTCTCGATGCGCTCGACCGGCACGCCAATGGTCATGCGGCGCTCAAGAGCGGAGGTGCTTTCAACAGAAACTTGCATGGATTTTCCTCGTTGCACAGACATAAGCCGGCGTTCCGGCCCCAGAATGGGCAAGCATTCTAGTGGCTCGAATCATAGAAGTCACCCCGCTCGTCAGGACACAATCAAACGGAGCTTTGCCACGAGTTAAAAGGCGATTTCGGCGGAAAAGTGCGACCAGATGCCCCAGCGCCAACTGGAGCCATCCGGCACAGGCATTACGACCAACTGAAGGTCGTAGGCGAAGCGACTGTCCCGTTTCCGGCTATTGGATGCAGTCACAATAAAGGGAAGCGTTCCGCCCGGCGGAATCCTTAACTTTGCTGCTCACGCATCGAACGATGCATGACGGGGAAATACAGTCGGTGCACATGCAGCAGTACCACGGCTGGTCTACTGTCTTAGATACCAGAGCATCGGTGCTCTACTGGATGGTTCGAACATGACTGAAGATATCGGGAAGCTGGTACTGAGAGTATCGGTTGGTGTGCTGATCTTGTTGCATGGAATATCGAAACTGCAGAACGGCATAGGCGGTATTGAGGGGATGCTGGAAAGCCATGGGCTGCCCACGCTCCTCGCTTATGGCGTCTACCTTGGGGAAGTGGTCGGGCCCGTGCTGGTGATCATCGGACTGTTCACACGTGTTGGGGCGGTACTTATGGTTGGCAATATGGCAGTAGCCTTTACCTTGGCACATATGCAGGAGCTTTTTTCGCTCGGCCAGATGGGTGGCTGGGCGCTCGAATTACAAGGCATGTTCCTCTTCGGTTCGATCGCTATCGCGCTACTCGGTGCCGGCAGGTACAGCGCTGGCGGAATCAACGGACGGTTCAATTAAGATCGATAGGCAACGCCGTGTGCCGTTTACTATGATCAGCGCCATGACAGCCTCGGTTCAGATCCGCCAACCCTGCCCACCCACCGCTTGCAACTGCGGCCGAGAGCAGTTGTTGGACAAGCCCAAAAGCGATGCGCGCATCCTTCGCTTGACCCTTCATGAAGAGAATCGGCTGCTGGAGCGGCTGGAGAACCTTACCAGCATGGGCGACCTCGAGCGCATGCAGCAGCGGATGCACCAGCAATTGGGCATTCGCGTGGAGATCGCGCCGGGACACAACGAAGTGCGCAGCATGCGCGGCATCCGCATTGAGATAGCCGAGCTGCCTGGGCTGTGTCGTAAAACGCGCCAGTCGATTCCCGCCGCGATTCGCCGGGCATTACAGAAGCGCCCGGAAATCGCCTTCAGTCTCCTCAACGCCCACGACTTGTTACGCGATGCCTGATGATCCGCCGTTGCGTCTAACCAGAACCGGCAATAGCGCTCCGTGACACCTTCTGCGATAGTTGTCCGACCTGTCGCGTTGCGGCTGGTACGCCGCTCGCTCACAAGGCATTCGGCGTTCGTGACGCCCTTCGATATTCGCTGCGCCCACCTCCTGCAGCTCGCCGCGTCCTTTCGCGCTACCCGCGCGTTCGATGGCCGACCCGCTATCGTTACACCCGTCGCTGCCCGCCAGCGGCCGGTCGTTCGCTAAATAAAACCAAGATCGGATCCGAACAAGGACGCCTCATGAAACTGACCCGTTGCTTTACCGCGCTGGCTGCCGCTGCGGCCCTATCTGCCACCTTCGCCGCTTCGGCCCGCGAATATTCCGTTTCCACCGTGCTGTCCGATGCCTTTCCGTGGGGCCAGGCGGCGCAAAAATGGGCCGATCTGGTCGAGGAACGCTCCGGAGGCGAAATCACCTTACGCGTTTACCCCAACGCGCAACTGGTCGCCGGGGATCAAACCAAGGAATTCTCCGCGATGCGTTCCGGGCTGATCGACATGGCGGTCGGCTCGACCATCAATTGGTCGCCTCAGGTGCCGGAGCTGAACCTGTTCTCCCTGCCCTTCCTGATGGACGATAGCGCCGATCTTGACGCCATCACCCAAGGCGACGCCGGCAAGCAGGCCTTCGCCGCCATCGAGAAGCGCGGCATCGTTCCACTGGCCTGGGGTGAGAACGGTTTTCGCGAAATATCCAACTCATCCAAGCCGGTGAAAACCCCGGCCGATCTTGCCGGCCTGAAGATTCGGGTAGTTGGTTCCCCGCTGTTCCAGGACACCTTCACCGCATTGGGCGCCAACCCTACCCAAATGAGCTGGGCCGATGCCAAGCCAGCGCTCACCACTGGCGCGGTGGATGGCCAGGAAAACCCGCTGGCGGTGTTCGACGTCGCGCGCGTTGATCAGGTTGGCCAGAAATACCTGACACTTTGGCACTACATGGCCGACCCGCTGATCTTCGCGGTCAATCAGCGCGTCTGGAAACAACTGCCCGAAGCCGATCGCGAACTGCTGCGTCAGGCTGCCATCGACGCAGGCAAATGGGAGATCGAATTGTCGCGCAGCAGCGAGGCCAAGCGCCTGGAAGACATCCGCGCCCGCGGCGTCGAGGTCACCGAATTGTCTGATGCCGAGCACCAAGCGTTCGTCGACGCGACTCGCAGCGTACATGAGAAGTGGACGCAGAAGATCGGCGCAGAGCTGATCGAGGCGGCGCGCGCGGCCATCGCTGAGTAAACCGTTCTACCCGGCGGCACCGTGCCGCCGGGATTCGAGGAAATCCATGAACAATCGAAAGGACGCGCGCCTGGAGCGCGTACTGGGCACGCTGGCGCTGATATTTATCAGCCTGATCAGCTTGGCCAACGTAGTGGTGCGTTATTTCACCGATGCCTCCTTTGCTTTCACTGAAGAGCTTTCTGTCTTTCTGCTGGTCATCCTGACCTTTGCCGGCGCCTCCGTGGCAATGCGCAGTAACCGCCACATTCGCATTGGCTTGATCGAGCGCCTCTTTCCGCGCTTGCGCACATCCCTGATCCTCCTCCAATGGCTCGCCAGCATACTGGTGCTGGGTCTGGTGGCCTGGTTCGGTGGCCAGTTCGCCCTGGAAGAGTATCAATGGGAATCGGAGTCACCCGGCCTTGGCCTGCCGAACTGGTGGTATGTGGTCTGGCTGCCATTGCTGGCTCTGTCGATGGCGGTGCGCCTTACTCAAATGACCGTCGATCGACTGCGCGGGAGGCTCTCTGATGAGCCCTGACTTCTGGATGCTCGCAAGCTTCCTGCTGTTGCTGCTGATCGGCGTGCCGGTGGCATTTTCTCTGGCGTTGTCGGGCGCGATCGGCATTCTTGCCGGGCTCTCGCCGGACATGTTGGCAACGCTCGGCACCAATACCTACAACGGCGTCGCCAAGTACCCGCTGATTGCCATTCCACTGTTCATACTCACCGGTCTGGTATTCGAGAAATCCGGCGTAGCACTGCGTCTGGTGCGCTTCGCCCAGGCGGTGATCGGCCCACGTCATGGCGGCCTGGCGATGGTTGCGATCCTGGTGTGCCTGATCATGGGCGGAATGAGCGGATCGGGGCCGGCCGATGCTGCGGCGGTCGCTATGGTGATGCTGCCGAGCATGACTCGCGCGGGCTATCCCAAGCCGTTCTCCGCCACGCTAATTGCCGCCTCGGCTTCCACCGCCATCCTGATTCCGCCGTCCATCGCGCTGATCCTTTATTCCATCGTCGTACCCGGCGTGGACCTGCGTGCGCTGTTTGCTGCGGGCCTGTTTCCGGGAATCATCGCCGGCTTGGTACTGATGCTGCCGGCCTGGCTGCTGGCCAGGCGTTATGGCTGGGAAAATCCGGAAGATGCCGAGCGACCTCCCTTGGGCGAAAGCTTCCGCCAGGCGTTGCCCGCACTGTTCGCGCCAGTGCTGATCCTCGGCGGCCTGCGCAGTGGCCTGTTCACGCCGACCGAAGCGGCCGTAGCCGGCGTGGCGTACGGCGTACTGATCGGCCTGTTCGTCACTCGCGAACTGGATTGGCGCAACCTCTGGCGGCTTTGCGGCGAGGCTGCGGTGATTTCTGGCGTGGTCATGCTGATCATCGCTCTGGCCGGCATCTTCGCCTGGTCCGGGACGATGCTCGGCACGTTCCGTCATCTGGCCGAATGGCTGATTTCGCTATCGGACAACGGCACGGTACTGCTCATTCTGGTGATGATCGCCGTGCTGCTGGCCGGCATGTTGCTGGACGCCATCTCCATCTACCTGATCCTGATGCCCATTCTGATTCCGGTAATGCAGCACTTCGGCTGGAATCCGGTATGGTTCGGCATCCTGCTGGCGATGAATATCGCCATCGGCCAATTCACGCCGCCAGTTGCAATCAACCTGATGGTCACGGCCGAAGTCGCCAAGATCCGTCTGGAGCAAACGGTCGGCTGGGCCATGCTGTTCGTACTGGTGATGGGAAGCGCACTGGTGCTGGTGGCGGTCTTCCCGGAAGTCGCGCTGTGGCTACCGCGCGTGCTGGGATACGCGGTCTAGCGGTACGTCACACTTGCCGTCTTGCTCGATAGCGCGTGCAATGGCCCAACACCCCTGCACTTCAGCGGGGGGCTTGCGCATCCGGTCTGCGCAAGCCCCCAATCTGGCTCCCATCCGCCTGGACGCCGACACGCCTGACCCGCGACTTGCACGCATCATCGCATCGAGCAGCCATGTCAGTAGCCATCACATCCGATAGCGCTTCATCGAAGTCCATCAGGCCTGTCGACTACCGCTTCGCCAGAATTATCCAGCCTCAACATCTATAGTCATTCAAGCAGCAGCGAATCAGTGTCCCGTCAACGTGCGCAAGCACGACGTGCATTTTTGCAGATGCACTATGCGGCAAGCCTCATTGATACTGAGAAATTTGCACTCTAGGATCAGGACAGACGTATCCAATAACAACAATCGCAGGACCCCGCCATGACCCCGTCAAGTGCCATCCCAACAGTCAAACTCCTGATCGGCGGTGAGCTGGTCGAGTCGTCCACTAGCGAGTGGCGCGACATCGTCAACCCGGCGACCCAGGAAGTCCTGGCGCGAGTCCCCTTCGCCACTGAAGCGGAGATGAACGCCGCCGTCGCCAGCGCCAAGGAAGCGTTCAAGACGTGGCGCAAGACGCCAATCGGCGTGCGCTCGCGGATCTTCCTCAAGTATCAGCAGCTGATTCGCGAAAACATGAAGGAGCTCGCGGCGATCCTCACCGCCGAACAGGGTAAGACCTTGCCCGACGCCGAGGGCGATGTGTTCCGCGGGCTGGAGGTCGTCGAGCACGCCGCTGGCATCGGCAACCTGCAGCTGGGCGAGCTGGCCAACAACGTCGCCACTGGCGTCGACACCTATACGCTGCTGCAACCGCTGGGCGTTTGTGCCGGCATCACGCCGTTCAACTTCCCGGCGATGATTCCGCTGTGGATGTTCCCGATGGCCATCGCCACGGGAAATACCTTCGTGCTCAAGCCATCCGAGCAGGACCCGATGGTGACCATGCGCCTGGCCGAACTGGCGATGGAAGCCGGTGTGCCGCCGGGCGTGCTCAACGTCATTCATGGTGGCGCCGATGCAGTGAACATGATCTGCGATCACCCGGACATCAAGGCCGTTTCCTTCGTTGGCTCGACCAAGGTCGGCACCCATGTCTACAACCGCGCCAGCCAGGCCGGCAAGCGTGTGCAATGCATGATGGGCGCCAAGAACCACGGCATCATCCTGCCCGATGCGCACAAGGAGCAGACGCTCAACAACCTGCTTGGCGCAGCGTTCGGCGCGGCGGGACAACGTTGTATGGCATTGTCGGTGCTGATTCTGGTCGGCGAGGCGCAGAACTGGTTGCCCGATCTGGTGGCCAAGGCCAAGACCCTGAAAGTCAACGCGGGTGCCGAAAACGATACCGATCTCGGTCCGGTTGTCTCTTGCGCAGCGCTTGATCGCATCAGCTCGCTGATCGAGCGCGGCGTTTCGGAAGGTGCCGAGTTGGTACTCGATGGGCGCAATCCACAGATCGCCGGTTACGACAAAGGCAACTTCGTTGCGCCGACCATTTTCTCCGGAGTGAAGCCTGAGATGAGCATCTACCGCGAAGAAATCTTCGGCCCGGTGCTCTGCGTGATGCAGGTCGACACCCTCGACGAGGCCATCGAACTGATCAACGCCAACCCCAACGGCAACGGCACCGCCCTCTTCACCCGCTCCGGCGCGGCGGCACGCCACTTCCAGGAAGAGATCGACGTCGGCCAGGTGGGCATCAACGTACCGATTCCGGTGCCGGTGCCAATGTTCTCCTTTACCGGCTCGCGTGCCTCGAAGCTTGGCGACCTCGGTCCGTACGGCAAACAGGTGGTGCAGTTCTACACTCAGACCAAGACTGTCATCCAGCGCTGGTTCGATGAAAACGAAGTTGGCGGGCCGGTGAATACCACCATCAACCTCAAGTAACGCAATCGGCGCCGCGCACCAGCGGCGCCGCCTTTTCTCCACCAACAACCAGTCGCCACTAACAAGAAGAAGGAACGGCCATGCATATCGGTTTTCTGGGACTCGGCAACATGGGCGGGCCCATGGCCCACAACCTGCTAAAAGCCGGCCATCAGGTTAGCGTTTTCGATCTATCCGCCGCGGCGGTTTCCGGGCTGGTGGAAGCCGGCGCGAAGGAAGCGACCTCGCCCGCTGCGGTCGCAACGGGGGGTGTTGAGGTCATCGTCACCATGCTGCCAGCGGCCGCGCATGTGCGTCAGGTCTATCTTGGTGACGATGGGCTGCTGGCCCACGTACCGGCCGGCGTATTACTGATCGACTCCTCAACCATCGACCCGATGAGTGCGCGTGAAGTCGCCGCAGCGGCAGCCAGCAATGGCAACCCCATGCTCGACGCGCCGGTTTCCGGCGGCACGGTCGGCGCCGCAGCCGGCACATTGACGTTCATGGTCGGCGGCAGTGACGCGGACTTTCAGAAAGCGCAGCCAATTCTCGCGACGATGGGCAAGAACATCGTCCACTGTGGCGGCAGCGGCAACGGCCAGGTGGCCAAGGTTGCCAATAACCTGTTGCTCGGCATCTCCATGATCGGCGCCGCCGAAGCCATGTCACTGGGCGTCGCGCTGGGAATGGATGCCAAGGTGCTGGCTGGTGTGATCAATTCCTCCAGCGGACGTTGCTGGAGCTCCGAAATCTACAATCCGTTCCCCGGCGTTGTGGAAAACAGCCCGGCCTCGCGCGACTACAGCGGCGGCTTCGGCACCGATTTGATGCTCAAGGACCTCGGCCTTGCCAGTGAAGCGGCGAAACAGGTCCGCCAGCCGGTTATCCTCGGTGGCCTCGCGCAGCAGCTGTACCAGGCCTTCAGCATGCAGGGCAACGGTGCGCTGGACTTTTCCGCGATCATCAAACTTTACCGCCAGGAGCATTGAGCATGACCCAGGCAGAAGCGCCGGTACTGATCGAAGTCCGCAATCGCGTCGGCTATCTCACACTAAATCGTCCAGCCGGCCTGAATGCCCTGACGCTGCCCATGGTGCGCACCCTCCATCGCCAGCTGCAGGATTGGGCCGACGACCAGGGCGTGGTCGCCGTGGTACTGCGCGGCGCTGGCGAGAAAGCCTTTTGCGCCGGCGGCGACATCCGCTCGCTGTATGACAGCTACCAGAACGGCGAAGACCTTCACCGCGTCTTCTTCGAGGAAGAGTACGCGCTGGATCAGTACATCCACGCCTACAGCAAGCCACTGCTGGCGCTGATGAACGGCTTCGTCCTCGGCGGCGGCATGGGCCTGGTCCAGGGCGCGTCGCTGCGAGTCATTTCCGAACGTACACGCATGGGTATGCCGGAAGTTGGCATCGGCTATTTCCCTGATGTCGGTGGCAGTTACTTCTTACCGCGTCTGCCCGGCAATCTCGGCATTTATATGGGCTTGACTGGCAACCACGTTGGTTCGGCCGATGCGCTCTACGCGGGGCTTGCCGATTACTGCGTGCCCTACGAGCGCTTCGCCGAACTGGAACAACGGCTGGACGAGCAGCGCTGGACCGCTCCAGCCGGCGAAGCACTTACCGCCCTGCTCGCCTCCATGGGCAGCAAGGAACTGCCAGACGCGCCGTTCAAGACCCTGTTCCCCGCCATCGAGAAGCACTTCGCCCATGACAGCGTTGCGGCCATCCGCGATTCCTTGGCGGACGAAAACCGACCCGAGTACCGCAACTGGGCGGCCGAAACGCTCAAGGTCATCGACAGCCGTTCGCCGCTATCGCTCAGCGTCACGCTGGAAATGCTTCGTCGTGGTCGCACGCTGTCGCTGGCCGAGTGCTTCGGCATGGAGCTTCATCTGGACCGCCAATGGTTCGACCAGGGCGACATCATCGAAGGCGTGCGCGCACTGATTGTCGACAAGGACAAGAACCCGCGCTGGAGCCCGCCTACGCTCAATGAAGTAACGCCGCAGCGTGTTGCCGATTTCTTCGCGGGTGCCTGAGGAGGATCAATGCAAGACATCGAACTGAGCGAAGAACAGCGGATGATCCGCGATATGGCGCGAGACTTCGCCCGCTCCGAGATCGCCCCCAAGGCTCAGGCCTGGGAACAGGCCGGCTGGATCGGCGACGAGACCGTGACCCAACTGGGCGACCTCGGTCTTCTCGGCATGATCGTCCCCGAACAATGGGGCGGAACCTATATCGATTACGTCGCCTACGCCCTGGCGGTCGAAGAAATATCGGCCGGCGACGGCGCCATTGGCGCACTGATGTCCATCCACAGCTCGGTCGGCTGTGGCCCCATCCTGAAATACGGCACACCTGAACAGCAGGACGAATGGCTGCCAGAGCTGGCTGCGGGCCGTGCCATCGGTTGCTTCGCCCTCACCGAGCCCCAGGCCGGTTCGGAAGCGCACAACTTGCGCACCCGTGCCGTGCTGAATAACGGCGAATGGGTAATCAACGGTGCCAAGCAGTTCGTCAGCAACGGCAAGCGCGCGAAGATCGCCATCGTCTTCGCAGTGACCGACCCGGATATGGGCAAGAAAGGCCTGTCGGCGTTTTTGGTGCCCACCGATAACCCCGGATTCATCGTCGATCGCATGGAAAGCAAGATGGGCATCCGTGCTTCGGATACCTGCGGCGTGACCCTGCGCGATTGCCGTATTCCCGAGGCCAACCTGCTCGGCCCGCGCGGCAAGGGCCTAGCCATTGCGCTGTCGAACCTCGAAGGTGGACGCATCGGCATCGGCGCCCAGGCGCTAGGTATCGCCCGCGCCGCTTTCGAAACGGCGCTAGGTTATGCCCGTGAGCGCATCCAGTTCGACAAGCCCATCATTGAGCACCAAAGCGTGGCGAACATGCTGGCCGACATGCATACGAGGCTGAATGCCGCGCGCCTGTTGATCCTGCATGCCGCCCGCCTGCGCAGCGCCAACCTGCCGTGCCTTTCGGAGGCGTCCCAGGCCAAGCTGTTCGCCTCGGAAATGGCCGAATACGTCTGTTCCAAAGCCATGCAAATACACGGTGGCTACGGCTACCTCGAGGACTATCCGGTCGAGCGCTACTACCGCGACGCGCGCATCACCCAGATTTACGAAGGCTCCAGCGAGATCCAGCGTTTGCTGATCGCGCGCGAACTGAACAACTACGGTTTGTGATCGAAACCAACGGAAGGGAGGAAGCAGATAACGAGCGAAGGACCCAGGGGAACGCGAGCGATTGCCAACGATCAGCGATCCAAAGATGGACGCACACCTGGCGGCCAACAGACGAAACACCTCGAAGCAGTAATCCGAGCGGCGGATGCCGGCAAGCGCGGCCGGTATCCAGACAACAATAAGAAGGATACGAAGATGCTCAAAGGTACGATGCAGCAGACCCCGCTGATGATCAGCGGCATTCTGACCCACGCGGCCCTGGCCCATGGCGACCGGGAAATCGTTTCGCGATTGGTGGACGAACCCCTATGGCGCTATGACTATTCAGGCCTGGCGAAGCGCGCCGGCCAAGCAGCCGCAATGCTGCGCAGCCTTGGCGTCAAACCCGGCGATCTGGTGTCTTCGATGGCCTGGAACACGCATCGTCACTTCGAACTATTCTTCGCCGTGCCTGGCATCGGCGCCGTGCTGCACACCGCCAACCCCCGTTTGTCGGACGAGCAGATCATCTATACGTTGAATCACGCCGGCAGTGGCGTGTTGCTGTTCGACCGCAGCTTCCTCGCTGTGGTCGAACGCGTACGACCACGGTTGGAACACATCCACACCTTCATCATGCTCTCCGATGCGCAACGCACCGAGCCGGGGGAAGTGGGTGCGCTCAGCTATGAAACGCTGCTCGCCAAGGAGCAACCGATTACCGACTGGCCGCAGTTCGACGAGAACGCAGGCGCCATGCTCTGCTACACCTCCGGGACCACCGGCAATCCGAAGGGCGTAGTCTACAGTCACCGTTCCGTCGTTCTGCACGCCATGGCGGCGGGTCTCACAGGCGCCTTCGGCTTCTCCGCGTTCGATTGCATCATGCCCTGCTCCTCGCTCTACCATGCCACCGCCTGGGGCGTGCCCTTTACCGCCGCCATCAACGGCTGCAAGTTCGTCCTGCCGTGCGACAAGATGGACGGCGCGAGTCTGCAGGAGCTGATCCAGACCGAGGGCGTCACCTTCTCCGGTGGCGTCCCGACCATCTGGACCATGTACCTCAACCACCTGGAGCGCACCGGCGAGAACACGGGCAAGCTCAAGTGCCTGGTGATTGCTGGATCGGCCGTGCCCAGAGCGCTGGCCGAGAAATTCGAAACCCGCTATGGCGTCAGCGTCCGTCAGCTCTGGGGCATGACCGAAACCAGCCCGCTCGGCGTGGTCGCCACCCCGACGCCCAAGCTCGCAGCCCTGGGCGAAGCCGCCACCAACGAGGCCATCTGGACCCGCCAGGGCCGTCTGCAATTTGGTATCGAATTGAAGATCGTCGACGAAGCGGGCAACGATCTGCCGCATGACGGGACCAGCTCCGGTGACCTGCTCGTGCGCGGTCCCTGGACCGTCGAGCGCTACTTCCGCAGCGAGACCAGCGCACTGGATGCTGACGGCTGGTTCGACACGGGCGACATCGCCACCCTCGACCCCAACGGCTACATGCGCATCACCGACCGCAGCAAGGATGTGATCAAGTCCGGCGGCGAATGGATCAGCTCCATCGATATCGAAAACGTTGCCGTGGGCTGCCCAGGCGTACGCATCGCCGCGGTGGTTGGTGTAGCGCATGAAAAATGGGAGGAACGCCCGCTGCTCATCATCGAACCGCATGACGATGCCGAACTGTCCACCGAAGCCGTACTCGCCTATCTCGAACCACAGATCGTCAAGTGGTGGGTGCCCGACGCGGTGATCTTCGACAGCGTGCCCCTTACCGCCACCGGCAAGATCGACAAGAAAACCCTGCGCGACCGCTATCGCTCGTACCTCGTAGACATGCCGGCGAGCGAAGCGAGCGCGGCGAGTATGTAGTCAACACTGCTGGCCGTAGGGCGGAGAGGTTGCGGAGCCAAGCCAGCTCGTTGGACTTCGCTCCCGTCAACCTGCACAGCCCGACGCAGCTCCGATCCAGCGCCCTGCGTTGCGGGGTGCAGCCTTCAGCGAGTCCCACCGCGACTGGAGCGTCCCATAAGGTGGATGACATGGTCATCCACCTCGGGAGCATCCCACGAGTTGCTTCCGCGTGGCCTGCCCCATCCTACGGAACAGTACGCATCACCGATCCATCAGGTGATACCCATCGGAAAGCCGGCCGCACGTCTGTGCTCGGAGCCGCCAACGGTTCCGGTTCAACACGCGCTACGCGCCTCGCCCGCTACGCTTAGGAGCCATCCATGCCAACCGAAAATACTCTACACCGCCAAGGCCCGCTGGTTGGGCTGCGCGTACTGGAATTTGCCAGCATCGGGCCCGGGCCGCATTGCGCGATGCTTTTGGCCGATCTGGGTGCCGAGGTCATCCGCATCGAGCGTGACGGCGGTAACGGCTGGCCCAACCCAGTGGTGGACCGCGGTCGCAAGCGGCTGACGCTGGATATCCGCAGCGATGCCGGTCGCGAGCGCTGCCTGACTTTGGCCGAAAACGCCGATGTGCTGATCGAAGGTTTTCGCCCCGGCGTGATGGAGCGTCTGGGTCTCGGCCCGGAACAGGTTCACGCCCGCAATCCGCGTCTAGTCTACGGCCGCGTGACTGGCTGGGGCCAGACCGGGCCGTTGGCTAAAAGCGCAGGACACGACATCAACTACCTGGCGATTACCGGCGCGCTGGCTGCCATCGGCGGTCGCGAGGGCCCGGCCATTCCGCCGCTCAATCTGGTCGGCGACTTCGGCGGCGGCTCGTTGTATCTGGCGTTCGGCATCATGGCCGCGCTATGGGAGCGAGAACGATCGGGCAAAGGTCAGGTGGTCGATGCAGCTATCGTTGATGGTGTGTCATCGATGATGAGCTTCTTTGCGGGACTCTTGCCCAGCGGGGCCATATCCCTTGAGCGCGACCGCAATCTGCTCTCTGGCGCCGCGCCGCATTACCGCTGCTACACCTGTGCCGATGGTTGCGATATCGCCGTCGGACCGCTGGAACCGCAATTCTTCGCCGAGTTGATGCAGCAAATCGACGCTTCAGAAAGCCTGCAACAAGGTTGTGCCGACCCGGACCGTTGGGAAGAGCAAAGCGAAGAGCTCGCCACACTCTTCGCTAGCCGAACCCAGGCTGACTGGTGCGCCCTGCTCGAAGGAACCGACGCCTGCTTCGCGCCAGTGCTCACTCTGGAAGAAGCCGCGCAGCACCCGCATATGCAGCAACGCGGCGTCTATCGCGACATCGACGGTGCCCTGCACGCCGCACCGGCTCCGCGTTTTTCAAGAACGCCGGGAGCGATCAGGGATTCGGAAGAGGATGCGGCAGGCTGGGATTGATGGGCACCAGGATCACTCGATTGCGGTGGGCTAAAGCCCACCCTACCTAAGCGCCGCGGATCATCCATGGCGCCCCGCACCCACGCAGGAACTGTAGGGTGGGCCGGGCGGCGCTCTGCTTCAGCCCACCAAAGACGGCAGTATCACTCCGTTGCGGTGGGCTAAAGCCCACCCTACGCGAGACCCGGAGCAGCCCGGACGCCGGCATGTCGACACAACCCCGTAGGGTGGGCTTCAGCCCACCAGGACCCCAGAACGCGCATAGTAGTGAGCTAAAGCGGAACGCCGCCCGGCCCGCCCTACGAGGAGCGGAACGGCCTGATGGCCCTCACGACGCCCGAACAGCTTCTCGGGCTCTCACTCTCCCAGGTTACGCGCAATCACCAAACGCTGAATGTCACTGGTCCCTTCATAAATCTGGCAGACCCGCACGTCGCGGTAGATGCGTTCCACAGGGAAGTCCTGCAGGTAGCCATATCCACCGAGCGTCTGGATCGCCGCCGAGCAGACCTTCTCGGCCATTTCGGAGGCGAACAGCTTGGCCATCGAAGCTTCGACCAGCGCGGGCTTGCCGGCTTCGCGCAGGGCGGCGGCGTGCAGCACCATCTGCCGGGCAACGGCGATTTGGGTCGCCATGTCGGCCAGGCGGAAGGCAACGGCCTGGTGTTCGGTAAGCGCCTTGCCGAACGCCTCGCGCTCGCGGGCGTAGTCGCGGGCTGCTTCGAAGGCAGCGCGGGCCATGCCGACGGCTTGGGCAGCGATGCCGATGCGGCCGCCTTCCAGGTTCGCCAAGGCGATGCGGTAGCCCTCGCCCTCCTCGCCCAAGCGCTGAGATTCATGCACGCGCATGTCCTCGAACGCCAGCTGGCAGGTGTCGGACGCATGCTGGCCGAGCTTGTCCTCGACGCGCACCACCTGATAGCCGGGCGTATCGGTGGGCACGATAAAGGCGCTGATGCCGCGCTTGCCGGCGTCCGGATCGGTCACGGCAAAGACGATCACCGTGCCGGCATGCTGGCCCGAGGTGATGAATTGCTTGGCGCCATTGATCACGTAGCCGTCGCCGTCACGCCGGGCGCGGGTGCGCAAGCTACTGGCATCGGAGCCCGCGTGCGGCTCGGTGAGGGCGAAGGCGCCGATCTGCGCGCCGCTGGCCAATGGCGTCAGGTAGCGCTGCTTCTGCTCGTCGGTCCCAAAGCGCAGGATCGGCACGCAACCCACCGAGTTGTGCACGCTCATGATGGTCGAGCAGGCACCGTCGCCAGCGGCGATCTCTTCCAGGGCCAGCGCATAGGCGATGTAGCCGGTGTCGCTGCCACCCCACTGTTCGGGACAAAGCATGCCGAAGAAGCCGAGTTCGGCCATTTCGCCAATCGCGTCGGCCGGGTAGCGATGTTCACGGTCCCAGTCGGCGGCGAAAGGTTTCAGCCGCTCCTGGGCGAATTGCCGGGCCATGTCGCGAATGCTGGTTTGATCGTCATTGAGCAGCATGGCAAATCCTCAGTCGAGCAGTTCGACGGCCATGGCGGTCGCTTCGCCACCGCCGATGCAGATGGCCGCAATACCCTTGCGCAAGCCGCGATCACGCAGTGCGGCGATCAATGTCACCAGAATGCGTGCACCGGACGCACCGATGGGATGGCCCAGTGCGCAGGCGCCGCCGTTGACGTTGACCTTGGCGTGATCCAGGCCGAGCTCGCGCATGGTGACCATGCTGACCACGGCGAACGCCTCGTTGATCTCGAACAGATCCACCTCATCGAGACGCCAGCCGGTACGCTCCAGCAGCTTGTGAATGGCGCCGATAGGCGCGGTCGGGAACAGGTTTGGCGCATCGGCGAACACCGCGTGGCCGTGGATCACCGCTTGAGGCTTCAGCCCCAGGCGCTCAGCTTCGGAACGGCGGGTCAGCACCAATGCGGCGGCACCATCGGAAATGGAACTGGAGTTAGCCGCGGTCACCGTGCCGCCTTCGCGGAACGCCGGTTTGAGCGATGGGATCTTCTCCGGCATCGCCTTGGGCGGCTGCTCATCGTCGCGAATCGTACGTTGCTCGCGGCCTTGGGTGACGTCGAGCGAGACGATCTCACTGGCGAAGCGGCCGCTAGTGATCGCATCGCGGGCGCGCTGCAGTGATGTCAGCGCGTAGGCATCCTGCTCTTCGCGACTGAAGCCATGGTTCTGCGCACAGTCTTCAGCGAAGGTGCCCATCAGCCGGCCCTTGTCGTACGCGTCCTCGAGGCCATCGAGGAACATATGGTCGAGCACCTTGCCGTGGCCCATGCGGTAACCGCTGCGGGCCTTTTCCAGCAGGTAGGGCGCGTTGGACATGCTCTCCATGCCGCCCGCGACGATCAGATTGACACTGCCCGCGCGCAACGCATCGTGCGCGAGGATGGCGGCCTGCATGCCAGAGCCGCACATTTTGTTCAGCGTGGTGGACGCGGTCGCCTTGCCTAACCCAGCGCCGAGCGCGGCCTGACGTGCCGGCGCTTGGCCGAGACCGGCCGGCAGCACGCAGCCTATCAATACTTCCTGCACTTGTTCGGCGGCAACGCCACTGCGCTCCACCGCCGCGCGAATCGCCGCCGCACCCAGCTCCGGCGCGCTGACGCTTTTAAGATCTCCCTGAAAGCCGCCCATGGGCGTACGGGCGCTGCCCAGAATCACGATTGGATCGTTGTTCATCATGTATCTCCCGATTATTTCGCGGCCATGCGCAGCGCGCCGTCGAGGCGGATCACTTCGCCGTTGAGCATGTCGTTTTCGATAATGTGGCGCACCAGCGCCGCGTACTCATTCGCTCGCCCCAGACGCGGCGGGAACGGCACACCGGCGGCCAACGAGTCGCGCACTTCCTGAGTCATGCCAGCCATCATTGGCGTCTCGAATACACCCGGGGCAATGGTCATCACGCGGATGCCGTGACGCGCGAGTTCACGCGCAACGGGCAATGTCATGGCGACCACGCCACCCTTGGACGCGGCGTAAGCGGCCTGACCGATCTGCCCGTCGTAGGCGGCGATGGACGCCGTGTTGATGATCACGCCGCGATTGCCTTGCGCATCCGGCTCACCGCGCGACATCGCTTCGGCAGCCAGGCGCAGCATGTTGAAACTGCCGATCAGGTTGAGGCCGATGACCCGGCTGAAACTGCCCAGCCCGTGCGGCCCCTGACGGCCGAGAACCTTTTCGCCGCTGGCGACACCGGCGCAATTGACCAGCCCATGCAGGCCGCCGAAATGTTCGACAGCCGCATTCACAGCCGCCTGCGCCGCCACCTCGTCACACACATTGGTGACCACACCGTGAGCGCTTGCGCCCAGCGCTTCGCTGCGCTCGTTCAGCAGCTCGGCGTTGATGTCCGCCAGCACGACCTTCGCGCCCGCGGCGATCAGCGCTTCGGCAGCTGCCGCACCCAGACCGGAAGCGCCGCCGGTGATCAGAAAAACCTTGTCTTGAATGTTCACAGCATGACCTCACGAAAATGTTAGGGATCGCTGCAGACGCGCTGCCGGATCTCGCTGGTTCCATCTTCATCAGACCGGTTTGCCCGGACAATGGTCGTTGCACGCAATCGCGATGACTGTTTTGGCCAAATCGCCTGCACGGCGCGGCGTAGCCGACATTCATAGCAAGGCGACGCTTCCGTGTTATCAGTTTGGCGCCGGTGGATAGCTCAGCCTTGTTCCCTTACCCCAGCCCACTCCCCAACGGGGCGAGGGAGCCGGTAGCCAGACGTATCAGGCGGGGTTTGACGACGAGACGGAGTAGTCAGCAGCAGCGCTGGTTGTCCCAAGACAAGGGTGGTTGGAGCACCATCAGATCTTGCAGCACGACGTTCATTGCTTCTACAGGAACACGCTTGGCCTATTCATCGGCGCGGAGGATCAACCCACGATACTGGCCTGGATTCGTACCGGTCCACTTGCGGAACGCCTTATAGAACGAGCTGACATCGGCGAAACCGAGGCGCTCGGCGATTTCGGCGTAGGTGATACCGGCGTCTGCCAACCACAGCGTGGCCATCTCCTGACGTACTAGATCCTTGATCGCCTGGTATGGCATTCCGGCTTCGGCCAATCGCCGACGCAACGTCGAAGGGGAAACGCACAGCGTCTGTGCGAGCAATTCGCTGGTCGGCCATCGATCTGCCGGCAGCTCGCGCAGCTGCGCCTTGATGCGGCTGGCGAGGCTGGTGGTGTCGCGGTATTTGACCAGGATGTTGGCCGGAGCATGAGCCAGAAAGTCATGCAGTTCCTGCTCGCTGCGTCGCACCGGCAGGTCCAGCATCTCGGCGGCAAATATGATCCGTGTACTTGGCCTGGCGAAACGCAGGTTGTCGGAGAACATCACTCGATAATCATCGGTATAGGTCGGTTCGTCGCAGCGCAGCTCCACAGCCAGCAGCGGGATGCGCCGCCCGATCAGCCAGCACGCCAGGCCGTGCACCAACATCCAGAACGTGAAGTACGTGAAAGCGCGGAGCGGCGTTGAATCCGTGCGTTCCAGCAGTACGACCTCGGCCAGACTCTCGCTACGGTGCAACGCACCGCGAAAATGCTCCAAGGTCAGGCCGAAAAAATCCAGCGCCAGCCGCAGCGCACCGTCGAGCGTCGGCTGTGCCATGGCCGCACGCGCAACGAAGGCAAAGCTGCCCGTACGCATCCGCCGTGAATCCATGCCGAAGAACTCGTCATCGAAGCGCCGCGCCAGACGACGCCACAGCTTGCTGTATTCGACCACGTCGACCCGCGCCGCCGAGTCATCAAGGTCGATCGGTGAAACATCCAGAGCGTGCAGCAGCACAGTGGCCGTCTGCGTTGGCGTCATGAAGGCCCTCAGCGCTTCTTCCACCAGCCGTACGGAAATGGTGCCCTTGTCCTCGCGCATCATGCTCGCCCCATCATCTGATCCTGGCTGCTGGCGGCGACCTCACGAAGGAAATCCCAGCACACGCGCATCCTAGCCAGGTCCTTGTTCTCAACCGGCATCAGCATCCAGAAGGTGCGGGTGAACTCGATCTCCTCGACCAGCACCTCCTTCAGCAAGGGCTCCTTGCGTGCGGCAAACACCGGCAGGATCGCCAGCCCAGCGCCGGCCGCAACGGCTTCCTGCTGCGCAAGAATGCTGGTGCTGCGCAGCGAGTGCTGGCGCGGCCGCATGATTTCATCGAGGAAGTTCAGCTCCTTACTGTAGAGCAGGTCCTCGATATAGCTGACGAATACGTGGTTGCTCAGATCGTCCCGACTGCGAATCGGCGGGTGCTGCGCGAGATAAGCCTCCGATGCGTAGAGCCGCAACACGTAATCGGTCAGTTTGGTGATCACATAGGGGCCTCGCTCCGGGCGCTCCAACGTGACGACGATATCGGCCTCATGCCGCGCCAGCCGCACCGAACGCGGGACCGCTAGCAAATCCACGCCAAGGTGCGGATAGTCGCGGGTGAGATTGGCCAACTGACCGGCCAACATCACAGTGCCGTAGCCTTCGGTCGCGCCGATGCGTACCTGGCCGGACAGCTTGTCGGCGCTCAGGCTCGGTTGTTCGATCGAGGTAATGGCGCTTTCCATTGCCTCGGCTTGCACCAACAATTCGCGACCGGCTTCGGACAGTCGATAGCCCGCCTTGGCTCGAATGAACAGTTGCCGGTCCAGGGTTTTCTCCAGTGCCTGCACGCGTCGCGCCACCGTCGTGTGATCGACGGCCAGGCGTCGCGCAGCGACGGTCAGCTTGCCCGCCCGGGAGAGTTCAAGAAAGAAACGCAGGTTGTCCCAATCCACTTCAGGCTCCATCCAGTTGGCTTGAGCGTGCCGACTTGTGCAAAAACACAGAATACCTCTGCATTTCGCACCATGGGTTTACTATTTTTACGCTGCTAGGCTCGTTCATCGAGCGCTGTATCGCCTACCGATCATTCCAACAAGAAGGAACCGACATGAGCCAGAAGATCCAGCTCGAAATGCGCGACCACACGGCCTTGCTAACCATTGCCAACCCACCAGCGAATACCTGGGATCGGGAATCGCTGGCCGCTCTAGAACAGATGATCGAGCGCCTCAACGATGATCCGAACGTGTACGCGCTGGTGATCACCGGCCAGGGCGAAAAGTTTTTCTCCGCCGGTGCCGACCTCAATCAATTTGCCGATGGAAACAAGCAGAGCGCTCAGGAAGTCGCCGCGTTGTTCGGTCGGGCCTTCGAGGCGCTGAGCCATTTCCGCGGTGTGTCCATCGCCGCCATCAATGGCTATGCCATGGGCGGCGGCCTGGAATGCGCGCTGGCGTGCGATATCCGTATCGCCGAAGAGCATGCGCAAATGGCGTTGCCTGAAGCCAAGGTAGGACTGCTGCCCTGTGCCGGCGGCACGCAGAACCTGCCCTGGCTGGTCGGCGAAGGCTGGGCCAAGCGGATGATCCTTTGTGGCGAACGCATTAATGCTCAGAAAGCGGAAAAGATCGGCCTGGTCGAAGAAGTAGTGCCGCGCGGGCAGTCGCTGGAGGTCGCGCTCCAACTCGCCGAAGGCGTCAGCGCACAAAGCCCCTCCTCAGTCAGCCGCTGCAAGCGTCTGGTGATGAACGCCCGGCAGGCGCCGCAATCCGCCGGCTGGGCCGCCGAACGCGAGCTGTTTGCCGAACTCTTCGATACGCAGGACCAGAAAGAAGGCGTCAACGCGTTCCTGGAGAAGCGCAGCGCCAAATGGCAGAACGCCTGAGCCGATCCGGCCCCGCGCATGCGGGGCTTTGGCTGTTTTCGTCGTTCCCTCGCTCCCCTCGACGCCCTGCATCTGGGGGAGCGAAGCGTCAGCCGGAATTTCCACCCAGAGCACGGGGATCACCAACCATCAGTCCCAACCGCGATGGGTTGCACCCAGGTCGGACTCCAGCCTCCAGCTATTTGAAGTTGCGCTTGATCAGCTTTTCCAACCAGCCAACGATGCCGGAGCGGAACAGCAGCACGCACAGTACGAAGATCACGCCGAGAATCACATGCACCCACTCGCCCAGCGGGCCGCTGGATAGCGAGCTTTGCAGCGTCACCACCACGGTCGCTCCGACTATCGGCCCGAGGAGCGTGCCAACGCCGCCCAGCAGCGTCATCAGGATCACTTCGCCAGACATGTGCCAGTGGGCATCGGTCAAGGAGGCGAGCTGGAACACCACCGTCTTGGTCGAGCCAGCCAGCCCGGTGAGCGCTGCGGAGATAACGAACGCGAGCAGTTTGTGCGCATCGACGTTGTAGCCCAGCGATACCGCCCGCGGCTCGTTCTCGCGGATCGCCTTGAGCACCTGCCCATAGGGCGAATGGATGGTGCGCTGGATGATCGCGAAGCCAAGCACGAACACCGCCAGCACGAAGTAATACAGGGACATGTTGTTCTGCATGTCGAACAGCCCAAACAGGTGTCCACGCGGAACCCCCTGCATGCCGTTTTCACCGCCGGTGAACGGCGCCTGGACGAAGACGAAGAAGACCATTTGTGCCAGGGCCAGGGTGATCATCGCGAAATAGATGCCCTGTCTGCGAATCGCCAGCAGCCCGAAAATCACGCCTAGTACCGTAGATGCCAGAGTTCCGACCAGGATGCCGAGTTCTGTGCTCAGTCCGCTGTAGGTGCTGAGCATGTAGCCGGTGATATAACCGCCGCAGGCGAAAAAAGCCGCATGTCCAAAGGACAACAACCCGGCATATCCCAGCAGCAGGTTGAACGCACAGGCAAACAGTGCGAAGCACAAGAATTTCATCAGAAACACGGGGTAGACCATCATCGGCGCGACCAGCGCCACACCCAGCAGGACCAGATAGAAGATGTTCTGGCGCCGCCGCGCAGCACGGCGGCGCTCACGCTCGGCATTTGCACGGATGGTCATCGGAGACGCTTGAACGCTTTCCTGAGTCGACATGTTCATGCCTCCTTACCGAACAGACCTGCCGGACGAACAAGCAGGACCAGAACCATGATCACAAAGATCACCGTGTTTGCCGCCTCTGGGTAGAACACTTTGGTCAAACCCTCGATCAGCCCCATGGCAAGGCCGGTAATGATTGCGCCCATGATCGAGCCCATGCCTCCGATCACCACCACCGCGAACACCACGATCAGCAGATTCGAGCCCATGCCGGGCGTTACCGCATAGATCGGCGCCGCCAGCACGCCGGCGAAGGCAGCCAGCGCCACACCGTAGCCATAGGTCAGGGTGATCAGCAGCGGCACGTTGATACCGAATGCCTGCATCAACTTAGGATTTTCCGTACCAGCGCGTAGATAAGAGCCCAGGCGGGTCCGCTCGATCATGTACCAGGTAGCGAAGCACACCGTCAGCGCGGCGACGATGACCCAGCCACGGTAGGTCGGCAGGAACATGAAGCCCAAGTTATGCCCGCCTTTGAGCATTTCAGGCATCGGATAGGACGAGCCCGATACGCCGAAGAGTTTGACGAAGCTGCCTTCAACGATCAGCGCCAGGCCGAACGTCAACAGCAGGCCATACAAGTGGTCTTCACCGGCGATGCGTCGCAGTAGGCCGCGTTCGATCCCCATCCCCAGCAAACCGATCAATAGCGGCGCCAGCAGCAGCGCTGCCCAGTAATTGATGCCCAGGTAGTTCAGCCCGAGAAAGGCTGCGAAGGCGCCCAGCATGTATTGCGCGCCATGGGCGAAATTGATGATACGCAGCAGGCCGAAGATGATCGCCAGACCAAGGCTCAGCAGCGCATAGAACGACCCGTTGATCAGACCGAGCAGCAACTGCCCGAACAACACACTCAGGGGGACGCCGAAAACGAGAGTCATGATTCACTACCCAGAAAAGTCCGTGACGCCCCGGCCATCGGCGACCGGGGATGGCTCGGGTCCGGCCGGTCAGTTCTTGGTAACCAGCTTGCACTGACTTTCGGAGAGTGGGCGGAACGCCACGTCGCCCGGGATGGTGCTGACGATTTTATAGAGGTCCCACTCGCCCTTGGATTCGGCCGGTGTCTTGACCTGTACCAGGTACATGTCGTGGACCATGCGGCCGTCCTCGCGGATGGTGCCGTTCTTGGCGAACATGTCATTGACCGGCGTCTTGGCCATCTGCGCGCGAACGGTTTCGGTGTCGTCGCTGCCGGTCTCTTTCACAGCGTTCAGGTAATGGGTGGTCGCCGAGTAGATGCCGGCATGAACCATGGTCGGCATGCTGCCCATGCGCTCTTCGTAGCGCTTAGCCCAGGCACGCGTTTCCTCGTTCATGTCCCAGTACCAGCCAGTCGTCAGCATCAGGCCCTGAGTCACTTCAAGCCCCATGGCGTGAATGTCGTTGAGGAACACCACCATGCCGGCCAGACGCTGCCCAGACTGAGTCACGCCGAATTCACTGGCGGTCTTCAGCGAGTTGACGGTGTCGGCGCCGGCGTTGGCCAGTGCGATCACATCGGCGCCAGAACCCTGTGCCTGCAGAATGTAGGACGAGAAATCGCTGCTCGGGAATGGATGGCGAACGGTGCCGACCACGCTGCCGCCCTCAGCCTCGACCACCTTCTTGATATCCGTCTCCATGGCATGGCCGAATGCGTAGTCAGCGGTGAGGATGAACCAGCTCTTGCCACCGTCCTTGAGCACGGCATTGGCGGTTCCGTTGGCCAGCGCGAAGGTGTCATACGTCCAGTGAATGTGGTTGGGCGAGCAGAACTCGTTGGTGATGCTCGATGCGGCGGCACCCGAGATCAAGGCAAGCTTGCCGCCCTGCTCCACCACCTTGCTGGCTGCCAGCACCACGGAGCTAGCCACCATGCCGGTGACCATGTCGACGTTGCGCTCATCGATCCACTGGCGCACGGTGTTGGCGCCCACGTCCGGCTTGTTCAAATCATCGGCGTTGAAGGTCACGATCTTCTTACCATCGACACTGCCGCCGAAATCCTCGATGGCCATTTTCAGCGCTTCGAGACCGCCCGGGCCGGACAGGTCACGGTAGGTGCCGGACATGTCGGCGAGATAGCCGATACGAATTTCGTCGTTGCTGATTTCCGCCTGGGCGGCGCCGGCGATCATGCTCGAAACCAGAACGGCAGCTGCAGTTTTCTTGATGATTTTCATAGTCACTCACTGTGATTGTTTTTGTTGTTTTGCCCTTTATTGATAAGCACGCCGGTGCGCACTTCAACCCGGCATGCCTTCCTGACAAAGAGGCCCGTCAGACCCCTAGACAGCTGTTCAAAAACTCCTTTTTCGAATCCAGTTCGGCGGCGCTTATTTCTTCGATGATCTGGCCATGCTCCATCACGTAGTGACGGTCCGCCAGGGGTGCCGCGAAGCGGAAGTTCTGCTCCACCAGAACGATGGTCAAGCCGCGCTTCTTCAACTTGATCAGCACCTCGCCAAGCTTCTGCACGATCACCGGTGCGAGGCCTTCGGTGATTTCATCGAGCAATAACAGATTGGCGCCGGTACGCAGGATGCGCGCCATGGCCAGCATCTGCTGTTCCCCGCCGGACAACCGCGTGCCTTGGCTGAAACGGCGCTCATAGAGGTTGGGGAACATTTCGTACAGCTCGTCCAGCCCCATGCCGCCGCTGCGAACCGTGGGTGGTAGCAGTAGGTTTTCCTCGACGCTCAGACTGGAAAAGATGCCCCGCTCTTCCGGGCAATAGCCGACGCCCAGCCGCGGAATCTGGTGGGCGGGTATGCCGATGGTTTCGTTGCCGTTGACCACGATCGAGCCGGTGCGGCGGCCGACCATGTTCATGATGGCGCGCAAGGTGGTGCTTCGTCCGGAGCCGTTACGCCCGAGCAACGTCACCAGCTCTCCCCGTCCGACTACCATGTCGACGCCATGAAGGATGTGGGACTCGCCATAGAACGCATGCAGGTCATCCAGCCGCAGCTGGTCGCGATCGGCCATGGGCGTCATGGATGCGCCTCCTCTACGGTGGCTTCGCTACCCATGTAAGCCTCGCGTACCTGTGGGTTGGCCGAAACGGTCTCGTAGTCGCCCTCGGCCAGCACGGCACCGCGAGCGAGCACCGTGATGCGGTCGCAGAGGCGGCTGACCACACTGAGGTTGTGCTCGACCATCAGCACCGTTCGGTTCGCCGCCGCTCGGCGGACCAGCGCAACGACCATATCGACATCCTCGCCGCCCATTCCCTGAGTGGGCTCATCGAGCAGCAGCACGACCGGGTCCAGGGCCAGCGTGGTTGCCAGTTCGAGGGCGCGCTTGCGACCGTAGGGCAGTTCGATGGCGAGCGTCTGGGCAAAGGATTGCAGGTCCACGTCAGCCAGCAGTTGCATGGCGCGCTCATCCAGATCGCGCAACGTTCGCTCGGATTTCCAGAAGTGGTACGAGTTGCCGAGCTTTTGCTGCAGCGCTACCCGCACGTTCTCCAGCACTGTCATATGGCCGAATACCGCTGAAATCTGAAACGAACGCACCAGTCCGAGCCGGGCGATTTCGTTGGCCTTCATGGCGGTGATGGATTTGCCGCGATAGAGAATGTCGCCGCGAGTGGGCTTCAGAAATTTGGTGAGGAGATTGAAGACGGTGGTCTTGCCGGCGCCGTTCGGGCCGATCAGCGCGTGGATGTGACCCTTCTGAACGCGAAGATCAACGGAATCCACTGCGGTGAAGCCGCGAAATTCCTTGGTTAAACCGCGCGTTTCCAGCACGAACTCTGGTGCCATGGAATGCCCTCTAACCCTGATTATTGTTGTTGGTTATGGCGCAGGTCGCTGGATGACCTTTACGTAAACGATAACAATCGTTTCGATCAGCAGGCAAGCTCCAATTTCAAACGATCGATTGATCGGAATGACCCGTTTTTTTGCCACGCCATGGGGCGAATCCCCATTGAAGGTAGCCGAAAAAAACCGGGCTACAACAGCCCGGTAAATCGATCAACGAGGAGGTATTTGAAACAAACGCTGCGCTGTTACCACAGCGCCATGGTGTAGCTCAGGATCAGCCGGGTTTCGTCTATATTGCTGCCGAAATTACTGCGTACGGTCGCGTTGCGCACTTTCAGGCCAAGGTTCTTCATCGGTCCGCTCTGAATCACATAGGCGATGTCAGTGTCGCGTTCCCATTCCTTGCCTTCGCTGGCACGGCCGACGACGTTGACGTTGTCACCGGTCACGTAGCGGGTCATCAGACTCAGACCGGGAATGCCCATGGCAGCGAAGTCATAGTCATAGCGAACCTGCCATGACTTCTCATCTTCGTTACCGAAGTCATTGATCTGCAGCAGATTGATCAGCGAGTTATCGCCGCCGCTGATGTAGGCGAAACCGGTATCGCCACTCATCTTCTGATAGCCGCCAGTGAAGCCATGGCCACCGATCTTGTAGGTGAAGAGCGCGCCGAAGGCGTTGTTGTCGACGTTGCTGCCGCCATCGTCGGTGGAGCGCACGTAGCGCAGATCGGTCTTGAAGCTCTGGTTATCACCGATCGGCAGCACGTGCACGACGTTGAAGTTGTGCTGGTCGTAGATGCCATCCAGCCCGCCGTAGTAGTAGCTGCCGGTCAGTTCTGGAGTGAACTGGTAACGGCCGCCAGCGAAGACGAATTCGTCGCTGGTCGCCGTGCTGCCCAATACGATATTTCTCGAACCGCCGTTGAACACCGCCATTTCTTCGTAATCCGAAGAGTCGCGGTAGCTGACGCGGTCGAGCATGCCCACGTCAACGGTCAGGCCTTCGAGTTCCTTGCTCTGCAACCAGGCGCCGCGGTAGATGTTGGGCAACAGGCGGCTGTCGTTGCGCATCACCACCGGAATGATCGGCTGCAGTGTCCCGACATGGACAGTCGTGTTGGACATCTTTGCTTTGGCTGTAAGGCCTGCCGTGCCGTAATCGTCCTGAGCGCGGTTAGGCGCCTCCCTGTCTCGCTGCAGAATTCCGGTACCCGTACGATCCGGGCTGGAGTCGAGTTTGACGCCAAGCAGACCGAGGGCATCGACACCAAAGCCGATCGGGCCTTCGGTGTAGCCGGACTCGAATTTCAGAATGAAGCCTTGGGCCCATTCCTCGGCCTTGGCCTGGGTGGACTCGCTGCCGCGAAAATCGCGGTTCATGTAAAAGTTGCGCAGCTCGATGGCCGCTTTGCTGTCGTCGAAAAACGCGGCTGATGCCGTCGTCGACATGCCCAACGCGGTGGCCGCCAGGCTACTGAAGACGAAGAAACGGCTTAGGGGTTTCAGTTGCATAGTCATCTCTCTTGTTATTGTCTTGGTTGATGCAGCTGTTACGACCGGCCTCGCTCCGACCGGTCGGGCTTTACCGCGTTGCGGTAAATCGATCGCTGCCGCTCAGCCTGCGGCAGCCCTGGGTACCCGACCCAGCAAATAGAATTCATCGTTAGGCGGCGTACGCGCCATCGACACCAGACGGTTGGAAAGGCCGAACAGCGCCGCAATCGAACCGATATCCCAGATGTCATCCAAAGTGAAGCCCAGTTCTTCCAGGCGCGCCTGCCAAATGTCGTCCAGCACGCCGCGCTGCGCAGCCAGATGCAGAGCAAAATCGAGCATCACCCGCTGACGCTCACTGATCGGCGCCGTGCGATAGTTGACCGCGATCTGGTCGGCGATCAGCGCGTCCTTGGCCAGAATGCGCAGGATCGCGCCATGGGCCACCACGCAATACAGGCAACCGTGATCGGCGCTCACGGCCACCACGATCATTTCCTTTTCCGCCTTGGTCAGGCTGTCGGACTCCCTTTCCATCAAAGCATCGTGATAGCTGAAGAACGCGCGTAATTCATCGGGGCGATGAGCCAACATCACGAAGACGTTGGGTACGAAGCCTGCTTTTTCCTGCACCGCCAGAATGCGCTCACGCACATCGGCAGGCAGCGCATCCAGGTCGTCGACCAGCGGAAAGCGACTGATTGCTTGAGTCATCGGCTAACTCCTTATCCGGACATGCAGCGGCTGGGCCTGCCAGCAATTCTTATTGTTCAGCGAGCCCGAGCTCGGCCACGCTTACTTCGCGCATGCGAAATTTCTGCACCTTGCCGCTGATGGTCATGGGGAAGTCATCGACGAACTTGAAGTGTCGTGGAGTCTTGAAATGCGCAATCTTGCCTTTGCAGAAATCACGCAGATCGTCGGAACTGGCTTCGTGCCCCGGATGCAGCTTGACCCAGGCGACGATCTCTTCGCCGTAGGTCTTGTCCGGCACCCCGATCACCTGAACGTCCGCGACGGCTGGATGAGTGAAGAGAAACTCCTCGACCTCGCGCGGATACACGTTCTCGCCGCCACGAATGATCATGTCCTTGTTGCGCCCGACGATCTTGAGATAGCCCTCGTCGTCCATGATTGCCAGGTCGCCGGTATGCATCCAACGCGCACCGTCGATGGCGCCAGCCGTCGCTTCGGGGTTGTTCCAGTAGCCCAGCATTACGCTGTAACCGCGGGTGCAAAGCTCGCCGATTTGTCCGCGCGGGACGATGCGGTTGTGCTCGTCTACCACCTTGCTCTCCAGGTGCGGCTGTGTGCGTCCGACGCTGGTGACACGGCGCTCCAGATCGTCGTCAGCAGCGGTCTGAGTCGATACCGGGCTGGTCTCGGTCATGCCGTAGGCGATCTGCATTTCATTGAGGTGCATATCGTCGATGACACGCTTCATCACTTCGATCGGGCAAGTGGAGCCGGCCATGATCCCGGTGCGCAGATGGCTCAGGTCCAGTGACTGACGCTCCGGATGGTCGAGCATGGCGATGAACATGGTCGGCACGCCATACATGCCCGTGGCTTTCTCTTCGGCGGCGGCTTGAAGGGCGGCGAGCGGTTCGAAGGCCGCGCTCGGGTAAATCATTGTGGTGCCGTGGGTCACGCAACCCAGGTTGCCCATCACCATGCCGAAGCAGTGATACAGCGGCACCGGGATCACCAGCCGGTCATGCTCGGTGAGTTTCAGGCTTTCACCGACCATGTAGCCGTTGTTGAGGATGTTGTAGTGGCTGAGCGTGGCACCCTTGGGGAAGCCCGTAGTGCCGGAAGTGTACTGGATGTTGATCGGATCGTCGAACTGCAGCTGCTCGCCGCATTGACGCAGCTGCTCGGGGCCGACGCCTTCGGCCATCTCCATCAGACCTTTCCACAGCAGCATGCCATCCACCGGTTTGTCGCACAGGCTGATCACGCCGCGCAGCTCCGGCAACATATGGCTTTGCAAGGCGCCCACCGCGGAGCGCTCGAGCTCCGGTAGAAGCTCATGGAGCATCGCGTGGTAGTCGGACGTCTTGAAAGCATCGGCGCAAATCAGCCAGCGGCAGCCGGATTGCTTGAGCGCGTATTCGAGTTCGTTGAGGCGATAGGCCGGGTTGATGTTCACCAGCACCACGCCCACTTTCGCCGTTGCGAACTGGGTGATGCACCACTGCGCGTTGTTCGGCGACCAGATGCCCAGCCGGTCCCCTGGCTGAAGGCCGAGCGCCAGCAAGCCGCGCGCACAGCGATCCACTTCTTCGGCCAACTGCGCCCAGGTGTAGCGCAGGTTCTGATGACGCACGACCAAGGCCTCACGGTCGGAGAACCGCTCGACTGTCCGGTCGAACGCCGCACCAATGGTCATTGCCAACAGGGGTTTGGTCTGCGGTCCGCAGGTATAGCTCGGAAGACTCATGTCGAAACTCCTCAGTCTTATGTTTGTTATGAGGCCTTGCATTCCCGGAGGCTGGAGTGTTGACAGTCATTCCGGGCATTGGTTACGTTAACGTAAAGGTAACAGCGTGACAACCCACCGCACCCTACCGCTAAAACAGGTGTCGGAATGCAGTAAGAGCGGGGCCGAACGTCGGGTGAATCCATTCCCCCCCGGCGCGCGGCACCATCGATCAGAACAATTACAAGACAGCAGGTGGCGACATGAATTATTCCGGACTCAACTTTGCCCTTGGTGAAACCGTCGACATGCTGCGCGATCAGGTACGCGGATTCGTTGCCGACGAAGTAGCGCCGCGCGCCGAGTCCATCGACCGTGACAACCTGTTCCCCAACGACATGTGGCGCAAGTTCGGCGACATGGGCTTGCTCGGTATCACCATAGACGAGGAATACGGCGGCGCTGGAATGGGTTATCTGGCGCACGTCATCGCGCTCGAGGAAATCAGCCGAGGTTCGGCCTCGGTGGGGCTGTCCTATGGCGCGCATTCCAACCTCTGCGTCAACCAGATCAACCGCAACGGCACCGCAGAGCAGAAGGCCCGATATCTGCCCAAGCTGGTCTCCGGCGAACACGTTGGCGCGCTGGCGATGAGCGAGCCAAACGCTGGGTCCGACGTGGTTTCGATGAAGCTGCGCGCCGATCGCAAAGGCGACCGCTTCGTGCTCAACGGCAGCAAGACCTGGATCACCAACGGCCCGGATGCCAACACCTACGTGATCTACGCCAAGACCGACCTGGAAAAGGGCCCGCACGGCATCACCGCCTTCATCGTCGAGCGCGACTGGAAGGGCTTTTCGCGCGGCAACAAGTTCGACAAGCTCGGCATGCGCGGCTCCAACACTTGCGAGCTGTTCTTCGACGACGTTGAAGTACCGGAAGAGAACGTACTGGGCGTCGAGAACGGCGGCGTCAAGGTGCTGATGAGCGGGCTGGACTACGAGCGTGTGGTACTCGCAGGTGGCCCGGTTGGGATCATGCAGGCCTGCCTCGACGTGGTGGTGCCCTACATCCACGACCGCAAGCAGTTTGGCCAGAGCATCGGCGAGTTCCAGTTCATCCAGGGCAAGGTCGCCGACATGTACACCCAGCTCAACGCCAGCCGCGCCTATCTATACACGGTGGCCCAGGCCTGCGACCGGGGCGAGACCACCCGCAAGGACGCCGCCGGCGTCATCCTCTACACCGCCGAAGCGGCGACGCAGATGGCCCTGCAGGCAATCCAGATTTTGGGCGGCAACGGCTACATCAACGAGTTCCCAACTGGCCGTTTGTTGCGCGACGCCAAGCTCTACGAGATCGGCGCCGGCACCAGCGAAATTCGCCGCATGCTGATTGGGCGCGAGCTGTTTAACGAAACCAAATAAGACAAAGCAGGTGAGGCGGAACGCGATATCGGTAGGGTGGGCTTCAGCCCACATTCCCCGGCACAGCGGTGGGCTGAAGCCCACCCTACGGGACTGAAGCCCACCCTACAGACTGCTTCCAGCTTCCGGCGTGTCAAGTATCGGAGACAATGAATGGCCGTCTTGCGTACCCAAATCAACACCCGCTCACCGGAGTTTGCGGCCAACAGCGCAGCCATGGCCGAGCAGGTGAACAACCTGCGCAGCCTGCTCATTCGCGTCAGCGAAGGCGGCGGCGAAAAGGCCCAGCAACGCCATGCCGCGCGCGGAAAACTGCTGGTGCGTGATCGCATCAACGCCCTCCTCGACCCAGGTTCGGCCTTTCTCGAGGTCGCGCCTTTGGCTGCTTATGAGGTGTACGGTGAAGACGTCGCCGCCGCTGGCGTGGTCGCCGGCATTGGCCGGGTCGAAGGCGTCGAATGCATGATCATTGCCAACGACGCGACAGTAAAAGGCGGCAGCTACTACCCGCTCACCGTAAAAAAGCACCTACGCGCCCAGACCATCGCCCAGCAGAATCGCCTGCCATGCATCTACCTGGTCGATTCCGGCGGTGCCAACCTGCCGCGTCAGGACGAGGTCTTCCCCGACCGAGAACACTTCGGCCGCATCTTCTTCAACCAAGCCAACATGAGCGCCATGGGCATCCCGCAGCTCGCGGTGGTGATGGGCTCCTGCACTGCAGGCGGCGCGTACGTGCCGGCAATGGCCGATGAAACCATCATGGTGCGCAACCAGGCGACCATCTTCTTGGCCGGCCCGCCGCTGGTGAAAGCCGCCACCGGCGAAGTGGTGACCGCCGAGGACCTGGGCGGCGCAGATGTGCACTGCAAGATCTCCGGCGTGGCCGACCATTACGCCGAAAGCGACGAGCACGCGCTGGCCATTGCGCGTCGCTGCGTGGCGAACCTCAACTGGCGGAAGCTCGGCACAGTCCAGCCCCATCAGCCGCGAGCGCCACTGTATGCCGCGGACGAGCTCTACGGTGTGATTCCAGCCCAAGCCAAGCAGCCCTACGATGTGCGCGAGGTGATCGCGCGACTTGTCGACGGCAGCGAATTCGATGAGTTCAAGGCACTGTTCGGCACCACGCTGGTCTGCGGCTTCGCCACGTTGCACGGCTACCCGATCGCGATCCTGGCGAACAACGGCATCCTCTTCGCCGAGGCCGCGCAGAAAGGTGCGCACTTCATCGAACTGGCCTGCCAGCGCGGCATTCCGCTGTTGTTCCTGCAGAACATCACCGGCTTTATGGTCGGGCAGAAGTACGAAACCGGTGGCATCGCCAAGCACGGCGCCAAGCTGGTCACTGCTGTGGCCTGCGCCCAAGTGCCGAAATTCACCGTCGTCATCGGCGGTAGCTTTGGCGCCGGCAACTACGGCATGTGCGGGCGCGCCTACGATCCGCGTTTCCTGTGGATGTGGCCCAACGCGCGCATCGGCGTGATGGGCGGCGAACAGGCTGCCGGCGTGCTGGTGCAGGTCAAGCGCGAGCAAGCCGAGCGCAGCGGGCAAACGTTCTCCGATGAGGAAGAAACGCAGCTCAAGCAGCCGATCCTCGAACAGTACGAGCGTCAGGGCCATCCCTACTATTCCAGTGCGCGGTTGTGGGATGACGGCGTCATCGATCCGGCGCAGACCCGCGACCTGTTGGGCCTGGCAATTTCGGCCAGTCTCAATGCACCGATCGAGCCGACCCGCTTTGGCGTGTTCCGCATGTAGAAAAAAGCTGATAACGACGCTGGAGGCGTGACGTCCCGCCTCCAGCAAAGGGCCGTAGGCCTTCGCTGCAGGAACCTGATATGAACACGTCCTCCTTTCAAACCATTGAACTCGAATACTCAGCCAAGGGTTTCGCCACCCTCTGGCTCGACCGCCCGGAAAAGAACAACGCCTTCAATGCCGAGATGATCCGCGAGCTGGTGCTGGCCATCGATCAGGTGCAGGCGAACAAGGACCTGCGCTTCCTGCTATTGCGTGGTCGCGGCAAGCACTTCTCGGCCGGCGCCGATCTCGCCTGGATGCAACAGTCGGCCAAACTGGATTTCGAGGCCAACCTCACCGACGCCCGCGAGCTGGCCGAACTGATGTACAGCCTCTACCACCTCAAACTGCCGACGCTGGCGGTGGTGCAAGGCGCAGCCTTTGGCGGCGCAGTCGGGTTGATCGCCTGCTGCGACATGGCCATCGGCGCTCACGACGCGCAGCTGTCGCTTTCGGAGGTGCGCATCGGCCTAGCACCAGCGGTGATCAGCCCCTTCGTGGTCAAGGCCATCGGCGAACGCGCCACGCGCCGTTATGCCATGACCGGAGAGCGTTTCAGCGGCGAACGCGCATGCGAGCTCGGTTTGTTGTCCGAAACCTATGCCACGGCCGAACTGGACGATGGTCTTGATAGCTGGATCGACAATCTGCTGCTCAATAGCCCACAGGCCATGCGCGCCAGCAAGGACCTGATGCGTGAAGCCAGCAGCGCTTCGTTGAGTCCGGCGCTGCGCCGTTACACCGAAAACGCCATTGCGCGCATCCGCGTAAGTCCCGAGGGCCAGGAAGGACTGAACGCCTTTCTGGAAAAGCGCAAACCGGCCTGGTTGGGGGACGCTTGATGTCGGTGCTCGTCTGGGACTCCGCCCCCTCTCCCCAAGGGGGCGAGGGGGTTGTTTCGCGTAGCGCTTGGACCGCGACGTCGGCCCAAGCTCAAGCTAGCAACGATGGCAGCGCTGCGCCGTCACACCGAGCCCGCCTTTGGCCATTAACCAGACGCGCGAACAGCTGTCACACCACACCATTGCTCCGCCTCACTCCGTCATCCCCTCGCCCCTTTGGGGAGAGGGCTAGGGTGAGGGGAAACATATTCAAGGCCACGCAGGAGCCACAACAATGATTACCACCCTCCTGGTCGCCAACCGCGGCGAGATCGCCTGCCGCGTGATGCGCACCGCCAAGGCCATGGGCCTGACCACCGTTGCCGTGCACAGCGCCATCGACCGTGACGCGCGGCATGCTCGCGAAGCCGACATCCGCATCGACCTCGGCGGCGCCAAGCCGGCGGAAAGCTACCTGCAGATCGAAAAACTGATCGCCGCCGCCAAGGCCAGCGGTGCCCAGGCGATTCACCCCGGCTATGGCTTCCTGTCCGAAAACGCCGATTTCGCCCGCGCCATCGAAGACGCTGGCTTGGTTTTCCTCGGCCCGCCCGCCTCCGCCATCGACGCCATGGGCAGCAAATCCGCCGCGAAGGCGCTGATGGAAAAAGCCGGTGTGCCGCTGGTGCCCGGCTATCACGGCGAAGCCCAAGATGTGGAAACCTTCCGTGTCGCTGCGCAGAAGATCGGTTATCCAGTCCTGCTCAAGGCCACCGCAGGCGGCGGCGGTAAAGGAATGAAGGTCGTCGAGCGTGAAGCGGATCTCGCCGAAGCGCTGCAATCGGCCCAGCGTGAAGCCCAGTCCTCGTTCGGCGATTCGCGGATGCTGGTCGAGAAATACGTGCTCAAGCCGCGCCATGTGGAGATCCAGGTATTCGCCGATCAGCACGGCAACTGCCTGTATCTCAACGAGCGCGACTGTTCGATCCAGCGCCGCCACCAGAAAGTCGTCGAGGAAGCGCCAGCACCGGGCCTGTCTCCAGAGCTGCGTCGAGCCATGGGCGAAGCGGCGGTCAAGGCTGCGCAGGCCATCGGCTATGTCGGTGCCGGCACGGTTGAGTTTCTGCTCGACGCCCGTGGCGAATTCTTCTTCATGGAGATGAATACCCGCCTACAGGTCGAACATCCTGTCACCGAAGCCATTACCGGTCTCGATCTGGTCGCCTGGCAAATCCGCGTCGCCCGTGGCGAACCGCTGCCGATCAGCCAGGATCAGGTACCGCTCAACGGCCACGCCATCGAAGTGCGACTGTATGCCGAAGACCCGGATAACGACTTCCTGCCCGCTACCGGGACGCTCAATCTGTACCGCGAATCTGCCGCCGGTCCGGGTCGTCGCGTCGACAGCGGCGTGGCCGAAGGCGATACGGTTTCACCGTTCTACGACCCAATGCTCGGCAAGCTGATCGCCTGGGGTGAAAACCGCGAAGAGGCTCGTCTGCGCCTGTTGGCCATGCTGAATGAGACCTACGTAGGCGGCGTGCGCACCAACCTCGCCTTCCTGCGTCGTGTCATCGGTCATCCCGCGTTCGCGGCGGCTGAGCTGGACACCGGCTTCATCCCTCGTCACGAAGCGGAGCTGATGCGCAAACCCGGTGAGTTACCCGATGAATTCTGGCGGCTGGCCGGTGAACGCTTCGTGCAGACCGAACCGGCTCGGGTCCGGAGCGACGACGCCCATTCGCCTTGGGCCAGCCGCGACGGCCTGCGCTTCGGTATGCCGACGCAAATTGGTGTGCACCTGATGTGCAACGGCGAAAGCCGGCTGGTAAAGGTAGACGCAGCCTCACGTAGGGGCGACGGGAAGGTCTCAGTCCTTGCTCGCGAATCCGAGCGCGCGGCATCCACCGGAGAAGGGTTCGCGAGCAAGCTCGCTCCTACACAAGCCCTGCGTCAGCCAAAAGCCATCCGCCAGGGCAGCACGCTCTATCTGGAATGGAACGGCGAACTGCAAGCCGTCACCGCCTTCGACCCCATTGCCGAAGCAGAGGCCAGCCACCAACATCACGGCGGCCTTACTGCGCCCATGAACGGCAGTATCGTGCGCGTGCTGGTCGAGCCCGGCCAGAACGTCGAGGCTGGCACCGCACTGATCGTGCTGGAAGCGATGAAAATGGAGCACAGCATCAGAAGCCAGCAGGCCGGTGTGGTCAAAAGCCTGTTCTGCGCCGAAGGCGATATGGTCAACGAAGGCGCGGTATTGCTGGAGATGGAGGAAGCCTGACGTGTTCGGATTGGTGGGCTGGACGGAACGCCGCCCGGCCCACCCTCATAGCGGTGACACGGCACGTATTGCCCGGCAATTGGTGGGCTAAAGCCCACCCTACGGAAAACAGCACCGTAGAGTGGTAACGAAAGTATTCCGCTTGGGTCCACCGGACGCGTAGGGTGGGCCGGGCGGCGTTCCGCTTCAGCCCACCAGAAACTAATAAGACGCTACGTCGCCACTGGAGCCTCTATGAACCTGCCCAAACACGTCCGCCTGGTCGAAGTCGGCCCGCGCGATGGGCTGCAGAACGAAAAGCAGCCGATCAGCGTCACCGACAAGGTGCGGCTGGTGGACGACCTCAGTGCCGCCGGCCTGAAATACATCGAGGTCGGCAGCTTCGTGTCGCCCAAGTGGGTACCGCAGATGGCCGGCTCGGCCGATGTCTTCGCGCAGATCAGGCAGAAGCCCGGCGTGACCTATGCGGCCCTGACGCCGAACCTTAAAGGCCTCGAAGCGGCCATCGAAGCCGGTGTCCGCGAAGTCGCGGTGTTCGGTGCCGCGTCCGAAGCGTTCTCGCAGAAGAACATCAACTGCTCCATCGAGGAAAGCCTGGCGCGCTTCGCTCCGCTGATGGAAGCGGCACGTGAGAATGGCATTCAGGTACGCGGCTATGTGTCCTGCGTGCTGGGTTGCCCCTACGAAGGCGAGATCGATCCGAAGCGCGTCGCCCACGTGGCGCGCGAATTGTTCGCCATGGGCTGCTACGAGGTTTCGCTGGGCGACACCATCGGCACCGGCACGCCGGGCAAAACCCGTCAGCTGATCGACGCCGTCAGCCGCGAAGTACCACGCGACAAGCTCGCCGGGCATTTCCACGATACCTACGGCCAGGCGCTGGCTAATATCTATGCCAGTCTGCTAGAGGGCGTTTGCGTGTTCGACAGCTCGGTCGCCGGGCTCGGCGGTTGCCCCTACGCCAAGGGCGCCAGCGGCAACGTGGCCAGCGAAGATGTGCTTTACATGCTCAATGGGCTGGGCATCGAGACGGGTATCGATCTGGACGCGCTGGTCGCTGCAGGGCAACGCATCAGCGATCTGTTAGAGCGGCCCAACGGCTCGCGGGTCGGGCGGGCTCGCAGCGGCGCCTGACGCCGCACTTTTTTTGTAGGAGGCGCGCCCTCGCGGCGATGCGGACCGCAGGTCCGCCTGAAGCAGAATAGCTTCGCCCCGAGGTCGGGCCTCCCACAAAAGCGGCACCTGTAACACCCGGCGCCACAGGTCAGCACAACAAGAGAGGCACGCTATGAACAAGCTCTACCCTAGCGCCCAGCAGGCCCTCGACGGCCTGATCGAGGACGGCATGACCCTCGCCGTGGGCGGCTTCGGGCTGTGTGGCATTCCCGAAGCGCTGATCGAAGCGCTGCGCGACACCGGCAAAAAAGACCTCACGGTGATCAGCAATAACGCCGGCGTGGACGGTTTCGGCCTCGGCGTACTGCTGGAAACGCGCCAGGTGCGCAAGATGATTTCCTCCTACGTGGGCGAGAACAAAGAGTTCGAGCGCCAGTACCTGGCGGGCGAACTGGAACTCGAATTCACCCCGCAGGGCACGCTGGCCGAGAAGTTGCGCGCCGGGGGCTCCGGCATTCCCGCGTTCTACACCCGCACCGGCTACGGCACGCTGATCGCCGAAGGCAAGGAAACGCGTCAGTTCAACGGCGAGTGGTACGTGATGGAAGAATCGCTGACCGCCGACATCGCGCTGGTCAAGGCATACAAAGCCGACAAGGCCGGCAATCTCGTCTTCAACAAGACCGCGCGCAACTTCAACCCGCTCGCAGCCATGGCCGGCAAGGTTTGCGTGGCAGAAGTCGACGAGCTAGTCGAGACCGGCGAACTGGATCCCGATCAGATCCACCTGCCGGGCATCTACGTACAGCGCATCATCCACAACCCGAACGCCGAGAAGCGCATCGAAAAACGCACGGTGAGGAGCTGATCATGGCCTGGACACGCGAACAGATGGCGCAGCGCGCCGCGCAGGAATTGCAGGACGGCTTCTACGTCAACCTCGGCATCGGCCTGCCAACCCTTGTCGCTAACTACATTCCGGACGGTATGGACGTCTGGCTGCAGAGCGAGAATGGCCTGCTCGGCATCGGCCCCTTCCCTACCGAGGAAGAAATCGATCCGGACCTGATCAACGCCGGCAAGCAGACCGTCACCGCCTTGCCCGGCAGCGCCTTTTTCGACAATGCCATGAGCTTCGGCATGATCCGCGGCGGTCATATCAATCTGGCAATTCTCGGCGCCATGCAGGTCTCGGAGAAGGGCGATCTGGCCAACTGGATGATTCCCGGCAAGATGGTCAAAGGCATGGGCGGCGCGATGGACCTGGTGGCCGGCGTCAAGCGCGTGGTGGTGCTGATGGAGCACACGGCCAAGAGCGCGCACAAGATCATCGAGCAGTGCGACTTGCCGCTGACCGGCGTTGGCGTGGTCGACCGGATCATTACCGACCTCGGCGTGCTGGACATCACCGAGCAAGGCCTGAAGCTCGTGGAGCTGGCCGATGGCGTGAGCTTCGAGCAGATGCGGGACGCGACCGGCTGCACGATCCATCGATGAGCCGAACGCGCGGTAGCCATGCGCCACTGTGCACGGTTTACGCCGGCGTGTAGCCTTGCCGGCACCTGAAGAACGATACGCCGGCTCATCTCGAGCCGATGACCCGCAAGATTGGACACCTATGGCAAAGCAGACCTACAGCATTTCCGACCTGGCCAACGAGCTGGATATCACCACTCGCGCCATTCGCTTCTACGAAGAACAGGGCATGCTCTCGCCCACTCGCCGTGGTCAGGAGCGTATCTACAGCCCCAAGGACCGTGTGGCCCTGAAGCTGATCCTGCGTGGCAAACGCATCGGCTTTTCTCTCGCTGAATGCAAGACCTTGATCGAACTCTACGATCCCAAGGCCGGCAACCAGAAACAGCTGAACATCATGCTCGGCATGATCACCGAACGCCGCCAGCAGCTCGAACAACAGCAGCTGGACATTCAACAGATGCAGCTGGAGCTCGATACGGCCGAGGAACGCTGCCTCAGCGCGCTGAAAGCCACCCTCGGTAAGGAAGCGATCTAACACGCACTGCCCAGGTCGGGTGAAAACGACTGCGCTCGGCCAGGCTGCGTTAAAAACAGGCTCAGTCGCGTCCGATCAAGGCTCATTTACAGCGGGAAACTCCGCTTTGTCGCCTGTTTTTGCCTTGCCTGAATCTTGCTCGCTAGGTTCTCACTCGACCTGTGCCGTCCGCATTTCGTGCTGCTCTCTGAGGTGAAATCGTCCCTCCGCTCCTACGATGCAGCGACGGACAGGCGCGTTCTTCAAACGCCTCGCCGCCCCGCCAGTCCAGCCAAGTGGACACTCGTCCAGCATCATGGACACTCAATGTCGCCCTCCCTCCAGCTGTCCAGCGAGCTGGACACCGGTTCGCTTACGCCTTAGGCTCGACCGCTCTAGAACGGTCTTTCCAGCGTTTTCTGAAAGTCAGGCACAGAACCTGCTAATACATCTGCGCTACACACCAGAACAGCTAGCGAACGGGTGATCGGCAGTCGCGCGCCCCGCTCCGGTTAAGCGGCAACCGCTGCCAGGCCACAGCCTTCTGGTTACGAAAACAACAAAAACAAGGAACCTGAACATGTCAGCAAAGAAAAAACTGTCCCGTCTCGCCTGTGCCATCGGTGCAACCACCCTTCTCAGCGCCAGCCTGCTCAGCGGCAACGCAATGGCCACCGAGAAAATTCGCTGGCAGGTACCGCTTGCGTTCCCATCTCATCTCATTGGCTTGACTACACCGGTCAAACACCTTTCCGAGTCGCTCAAAGCGATTTCGGGCGGCGACATCCAACTGCGCTACTACGAGCCCGGCGAGCTGGTACCGCCCTTCGAAATCATGGATGCGGTAAGCAACGGCAAGTATCCGGCCGGCTACACCTGGATCGGTTACGACCAGGGCACAATCCCAGCGCTGCCACTGTATTCCGGTGCTCCGTTCAACATGGAGCCGCCGGCCTACATTGCCTGGTACTACGAGGGCGACGGTAAGAAGCTGCTCGAGGAGATCTACGCTGAGCGCAACATCCACCCGATGCTGTGCAGCATCATCGGCCCGGAAGGCGCCGGCTGGTTCGCCAAGCCCATCGAGAAGCTGGAAGACATCGACGGGCTGCGCATCCGCTTCGCCGGCATCGGCGGCAAGGTGCTCGAAAAGCTCGGCGCCTCGGTGACCATGGTGCCGGGCGGTGAGATTTACCAGGCGTTGGAGCGCAAGACCATCGACGCTACCGAGTTTTCGCAGCCGGCGGTGGACAAGATGCTGGGCCTCGACCAGATCATCAAGAACTACATCATGCCGGGCTGGCACCAGACGCTGACCACGTCGCACCTGCTGGTGAACAAGGGCGTCTGGGACAAGCTCGAGCCGCAAAGCCGCGCACTGATCGAAATGGGCTGCGAATCCGCCACGCTCAAGGGCTTTGCCGAAAGCGAATGGGCTCAGCCGACCGCCCTGCGTGACTACGAGAAGCAAGGCGTGAAGGCGCAGGTACTGCCCGAAGAAGTGCTGCGTGAGCTCGAGCGCGTCACCAACGAGGTGCTCGACGAAATGGCTGCGGAGAACGAAATGTTCAAGCGCGTCCTGACCAGCCAGCGCGAATTCATGGAGCACCACTCCATCTGGCACGGCAAGGGCTACCTGCCGCGCGATTACTACAAGTACGAGTAACCGCACGAGTCGAGGGGCGCAGCGCAGCTGTGCCCCTTATTTCAAGCGGGCCGTTGCCGTACCGGTGTAGTTGCGTCGCGTGCCCGTGCTGGATTTGCCGAGGTCGTCATGTCCGTTCACCCCGTTTCCCCCAACGACGCGGCGCCCGCCTCTGCCAAGGCCGAGCTGCCGCATAACCGACTGTCTTACTGGCTGGACAGGGCCTTGGTCGCCATCGGCGAACTCAGCGCCTGGATCTGGGTGCTGTGCCTGCTGGTGGTGCTGACCAATGTGTTCAGCCGTTTCGTGCTGGCGCGTGGCTCCATTGCGCTGGAAGAGTTGTCCTGGCACCTGTTTGGTGCCGCTGTGTTGCTTTCGCTTGCGTACGCCGTGGTACGCGACGACCACGTGCGGGTCGATGTGCTGAGCGAGAAATTCACCCTGCGCAGCCGGGCCATCATCGAGTTGCTGGCCATCGCGTTCCTTGCGTTGCCTGTCGTTGTGCTGATGGTCGATGCGCTGATTCCCTTCGCCTACCAGGCGTTCATCTACAACGAGCGCTCGCAAGCGCCAAGCGGCCTGCCGCATCGCTTTATCTTCAAGAGCACATTGCCGCTGGGCTTGATGCTCCTGGCGCTGGCGCTGTTCTCCAAAGCCACGCGCTGCAGCACGCTGTTGTTCAAATTCCCACGGGCCATTACGGCCTCTCCGAATGACCGCGACCGCGGCCATCCGCAGCCCTGATGGAGTAGCCGTAATCATGGGTCTGGAACAAATACTCGTCATCGGCATGTTCGCCAGCTTCATGGTGCTCCTGCTGCTTGGTTTCCCTGTCGCCTGGTCGCTGGCCGGCATCGGGCTTCTGTTCGCCGTTCTCGGCTATGTCATGGTCGAGCATTTCGATGCCGATCTCTGGTTCACTTGGGAAGGCACCATCGGCGTGCTGGACGCCCGCATCTACGGCATCGTCGCCAATGAACTGATGGTCGCCCTGCCGCTGTTCATCTTCATGGGCATCATGCTCGACCGTTCCGGCATCGCCGAGCGCTTGATGCACAGCCTGGTCCGTGTGCTCGGGCCATTGCGCGGCGGCTACGCCGTGACGGTCGTGCTAGTGGGCATTCTGCTTGCCGCGTCCACCGGCATCGTCGGCGCTTCGGTGGCGCTGCTCGGCATGCTTTCGATCGGCCCAATGCTGCAGGCCAAATACAACAAGAGCCTGGCCGTCGGTACTGCCTGCTCGGTCGGCACGCTGGGCATCCTGATTCCGCCAAGCATCATGCTGGTGCTAATGGCTGATCGTCTTGGCACCTCCGAAGCTTCGGTGGGCAAACTGTTCATGGGCGCGCTGATCCCCGGCATGATGCTGGCTGCGATGTACATCCTCTACATCGTGATCGTTGCCTGGGTAAAAAAAGACTTCGCGCCTGCTCCGGCCAACCGTCCCAAGCTCGACGCGCGCGCGCTGCTCGACGTCTTCTTGGCCGTGGTGCCGCCCTTTGTGCTGATCCTGGCTGTGCTTGGTTCGATCTTCTTCGGCATCGCCACGACCACCGAAGCCTCCGCTGTCGGCGCATTCGGCGCGGTACTGATGGCCGCTTGCAGCCGCAGGCTGAATCTCACCGTGTTGAAGGAAGCGCTCTACCAAACCAGCCGCACCTCCGCTTTCATCTTCGGCATTTTCATCGGTGCCACGGTGTTCGCCGCAGTGCTGCGCGGCCTGGGCGGCGACGATGTGATTCGCGATGCACTCACCGGATTGCCGTTCGGCCAGACTGGCGTATTGCTCACGGTGCTATTCATCACCTTCCTGCTGGGGTTCTTCCTGGATTGGGTGGAGATCACCTTGATCGTTCTGCCGCTGGTAGCACCGGTACTGTTCTCGATGGGCGTCGATCCGCTGTGGTTCGCGATACTTTTCGCGCTGTGCCTGCAAACCTCGTTCCTGACACCACCGGTAGGCTTCGCCCTGTTCTACATCAAAGGCGTCTGTCCGCCAGAAGTGACCACCCGCGACGTCTATCTCGGTGTATTGCCGTACATCCTGATCCAGCTGCTCGGCCTGGCTCTAGTGTTCTTCTTCGAGCCGCTGGCGACGTGGTTGCCCAATGAGGTATATGCGCGCTAACAGGCTGTTGAAAAACTACCTGCGTTGGCAATACGGCGTTGAAAACGGCCTCAGAAGCTCATTTACAACACGTAAACTTCGCTTCCTCGGCCGTTTTCGCCTTGTCTTGCCTGCCTCGCCAGCGTTTTTCAACGGCCTGCATGCGTCCTCGCCCCGGCTGCCTTGCCCGAGGCAGCCGGGGCCTTCCATAATCGGTCGGAACCCAAACGGACATCCCTGCCCATGGCGATTGCGCGCAACGACCTCGATCACAATGGTTTGATAATCGGCGTCTCCCCGGAGCGCTTTCGCGCCGTGGCGATGCCCCTGCTGTTCGATCACCTCAACGCCCAGTGCGAAGGCACCATTGCGGTCAACCGCCAGGCGCGCATCGTCTGGATCAATGACAAGTACGCCGCAAAGGTTGGCATCAGCGACCCACGCAGCGTGCTTGGCAAGGAAATCGAAGAGGTGCTGCCAGCCAGCCGTCTACGCGAGGTCATGGAAAACGGGCTGCCCAGCATGCTCGACCTGATGGCGTTCGGCGATGAGCATTTCGTGGTGACTCGCATCCCGCTACGGGACGAGGACGGCACCTTGGTCGGCGCGCTGGGCTTCGTGCTGTTCGACCGGGCGCAGCACCTCAGACCGCTGATGTCCAAGTTCAACATTCTGCAGACGCAGCTGGTCGCGACCCAGAACGAGTTGGCCAAGGCCCGCCGCGCGCGTTACACCATTGCCGGCTTCATCGGTACCAGCCCAGCCGCCAGCGAGGTCAAGCGTCAGGCCCGCCGTGCGGCACAGCTTGACGCCACGGTGCTGATCCGCGGCGAGACCGGCACTGGTAAGGAATTGCTCGCCCAAGGCATTCACAACCTATCGCCACGGGCCAATGGCCCTTTCGTCGCGGTCAACGTCGCGGCCATCCCGGAAACCCTGGTGGAGGCCGAGCTGTTCGGGACCGCCCCAGGCGCGTTCACCGGTGCGGATCGCAAGGCGCGTATCGGCAAATTCGAAGTGGCTAACGGCGGCACGCTGTTCCTCGATGAAATCGGTGATCTGCCCATGCCGCTGCAGGCGAAACTGCTACGGGTGCTGCAGGAACAGGAAATCGAGCCCCTGGGCTCCAACCAGGTCAAACCGCTCAACGTGCGGGTGATCGCCGCGACCCACATCGACCTGGAAGCCAAGGTCGCCGCCGGGCAATTCCGAGACGATCTCTACTACCGCCTCAATGTCCTCGCGCTCAAGGTGCCATCGTTGCGCGAACGCGCCAGCGACATTCCTGCGCTGGTCGAACATCTGCTCGATGACATCGCCAATCGATCCGGCCATGCGCCGATGGAGCTCACGCCCGAAGCCGTAGCGCTGCTCTGCGGCCAACCCTGGCGCGGCAACGTTCGCGAATTGAGCAACCTGCTGGAGCGGGCCCAATTGAATGCCGATGGCCTGCCACTGGAATCGCGACATCTGCTCCCGTTGCTTGGCGAGCAGAGCAGCAGTGCCGCATCTGTGCCGCCAACAGTAATGCCGCTCCTCACCGAACCATCCGCCTTGGAAGAAGCGCCGCTTCAGCTGCTGGCCGAGAGCATTGCTCAGGCCGAACGCCGCGCGCTGCAACATGCACTGCGCACCTGCAAAGGCAACCGTCGCCGTGCCGCCGTCGAGCTGGGTATTTCGCGTGCGAGCCTATATTCGAAACTGCAGCTGCACGGGTTGAGCGAGCGTTAGCCTTTCGTGACACAAGACGCCATCGGCTCGGTGGCGTACAGCCTGCCTCGCAACCCTCGAAAGACGTGTCTCTTCCCGCAATGCTTTCTCTAGCGCTGAAGACGCTCTATGGCCTGCGGCCTTTTTCGCCGCGAGGTCGCGCCTCCCACAGAGTCAGGTGCATCTGCCTGCTTTCGTGGGAGGTGCTTAAGTGAACGCCCCGCCCACCACCCCCGAAATGCTCAGGCAGAACTGCTGATAATCTGGACGAATCACCATGATCGACCCAATGGCGCCGTCCAGGCTTGAACTGGACGGCGCACCGGGGCCTATCAGGCATTCAATCGTTCGATCTGACCACCAAGCTCTTGCGCCAATAGCCGCAGCTCGGTACTGGCGGCGCGAGTTCGGGTGACCGTCTGCCCGGCGGAACTGGCGGTGTCGCGGATGCCGTTGACGCTACGATTGATTTCCTCAGCCGTAGCGGTCTGTTCCTCTGCGGCCGTCGCGATCTGCAGGTTCATGTCGTTGATGGTCGAGACCGCCACGGTGATAGCGCCGAGCGATTCACCCGCGCGCGCGGCCTGTTCCATCGTCGATTGTGCCTTTTCCGCATTGCGAGCCATGCGCTCGACGGCCGTGGTTGCACCTGACTGGAGCCGCTCGATGATCGCGTGGATCTCTTGAGTCGAACGCTGGGTACGCTGCGCCAGCGAGCGTACCTCGTCGGCCACCACCGCAAAACCGCGACCATGCTCGCCCGCGCGGGCTGCCTCGATGGCAGCATTGAGCGCAAGCAGATTGGTCTGTTCGGCGACGCCATTGATCACGTCGAGCACCGTGCCGATGTCGTGGGAATCCTTCGCCAGTTTCTCCACTACCGAGCGCGCTTGCGACAGATCGCCGGTCAGGTCCGCGATTTCCTGCATGGTCTGCTCGACCATCCGCCGACCTTGCGCGGCCTCTGCTTCTGTCTGCTTGGTCGAATCAGCCGCGAGACTGGCGCTACGCGCCACTTCCTGCACTGTGGCGACCATTTCGTTCATCGCGGCGGCCAGGCTGATGGTTTCGCTTTCCTGCCGCTCGGCATCGCGCTGGGCGCCTGAGGTGATCTGAGACAAATCTTCGCTGGCGGTCATCAGCTTCAGGTTGGCCTGGGTCACCTGGCCAACCACGCCGCTGGCGGCCTCCATGAGCGTATTGAAGCTGCCTGCCATCTGCGCGAGTTCGTCGCGACCTTGTGTCGGTAGGCGTACGGTCAGGTCAGTGCGGCCCTCGGCAGCCTTTTCCAGGGTGGTTACCGTTTCACGCAGGGGCCCGGTGATGCTGCGTATCAACAGCATGCTGAATCCCGCGAGCGCCGCGAGAATAAGCGCGCCGACGAGCAATGCTGTCGTCACTTCTCGGTTCACGGCCGCATCGATATCGGCGGGGTGAATACCGCTGGACACCATCCAACTCCACGGTTTGAAGCCGCGTGCCTCGGTCAGCTTGAGCTCGGGCTCGGTGGCGCCCGGTCGCGGCCAAAGATATTCGAGCCGCATGGAGCCGTTGCTGCGCACACCGTCCACCAGCTGCTGCACGAATGGCTTGCCGGCCTTGTCCTTCAGATCACGCAGATCGCGACCGACCAGTTGCGGGCTGACCGGGTGCATTAGCCAGACGAAATCCATGTTGTTGATCCACAGATAGTGGTCGCCCAGATAACGGATGGTGCCGATCACTTCCATCGCGCCGGTTTGCGCCTCTGGCAGCGTGATTTCACCCGCGCGCGCTTTGCCCTCGTAATGCTCCATCACCCGTACGGCGGTGGTCAGTGCCGCATCCACGGCGGCCATTTTTTCTTCGGTCAGACTGCGTTGCAGACTGGCCACCATCCACCAGGTGAACAGAACTACGACCACACCGAAACCAAGGGTAAGCATCCAGACCCGCTGACCGATACGAAACTGACGAAAGAAGCTGTTCATCGAGACGTCATCCTTATGAAGGCAGCGCGCCAACCATTGGCGAACCGCAACTGCTCACCAGCGCATAGAGCTCAGGCGCCGTTCCTAAGTGCGTTAACGTGAAGACTTGCCGCAAAGGTCGATCAAGGCCGCAGCGTCACTGCGCCAGCCAGCCGCCATCGACATTCCAGGCCGCGCCGCGTACTTGCTTGGCGGCGTCGCTACAGAGAAACAGCGTCAGATCACCCAGCTCCTCGGGCGTGACGAAATCCAGCGAAGGCTGTTTCTCCATCAGCAGCTCCCGCGTCGCGCGGGCCGGGTCGCCATGGGTTTGCGTCTTGCTGTCGATCTGCTGCTGTACCAGCGGCGTCAGTACCCAGCCTGGGCAGAGCGCATTGCAGGTGACTGCGGTGGATGCGGTTTCCAGTGCGACCGTCTTGGTCAGCCCGATCACCCCATGCTTGGCGGCCACGTAAGCCGATTTCTGCGCCGAAGCCACCAAGCCATGTACCGAGGAGATGTTGACGATCCGCCCCCAGTTGCGCTCGCGCATGCCCGGCAGCGCCAAACGCATGGTGTGGAATACCGAGGACAGATTGATGGCGATGATGCTGTCCCAACGCTCGACCGGGAAACTTTCGACCGGAGCGACATGCTGAATGCCGGCATTGTTGACCAGCACATCGAGGGACCCGAAATCACGCTCGGTCTGGCTGACCATCTCGGCGATCTGTTCGGCGTCGGATACGTCGGCTGAGTGATGCAGCACACGGGTGCCATAGACGGACACTCGGGCGATAGCCGCCTCCACATCGCCGAAGCCATTGAGCATCACGTCGGCACCCGCCGCTGCAAGCTTGCAGGCTATGCCTAGACCGATCCCGCTGGTCGAGCCGGTGACCAGGGCTGCTTTGCCTTTCAGAATCATGGCTGTCTCCGATTGCTGCGGGTAACGATCAGGGCAGCGGTGCACATGGCACCCTGATGACAATCAGAGTAGCGGCTGTTACGAAGCATGCTGGGCGGGATAATGGTGAAGCGGGACGGTCGGGTGCCGGCGGCTGATCCGCCGAAAAGTGTGCGTAGGGCATTCATGTACGGTTTTCCTTATTGTTCTGATCGCGCCGGCCGCACCGTCGAAATGCATCGACGGTGCGGCACGGAAACAAGCGAGACCGGAAAACCAGAGCGAAAGCCATGCCAGAGCGGCGAGCGGCCGGGCAAAAAGGTCGAGACGCCCGCGATAGCGGGCGTTCGGAACGAGAAGATGGGTGTCCTTACCCTTCAGCCAGTTAGTGCAATGTCCAGCATTTTGTACATGCTCACAGAGCGACACATACCGGCGAGCCCCATGTCCGAGCCGCTGGACGGTAATGAAAACCGTGCTCGCAACAATCAATCCCTACTGGATTGCGCTTGTTGCCTCACCCTGCCAGCACGCCGTCGACCAGCGCCTTGGCTTCTTCCTGGATGCGCTTCAAGTGCGCCTCGCCTTCGAAGCTTTCGGCGTAGATCTTGTAGACGTCCTCGGTACCGGATGGCCGAGCGGCGAACCAGCCGTTGTCGGTGACGACTTTCAAACCGCCAATCGCAGCACCGTTGCCAGGGGCTTCGGTGAGGATCTGGGTGATCGGCTGGCCGGCCAGTTCGCCCGCCGTGACCTGAGAGGCCGACAGCTTGCCGAGCTTGGCTTTCTGTTCACGGTTGGCTGGGGCGTCGATGCGCTGGTACACCGGAGCGCCGAAACGATCGGTCAGCGCCTGGTAGCGTTCGCCTGGGTCCTTGCCGGTTACCGCTGTGATTTCCGCCGCCAGCAGGCCTAGGATCAGGCCATCCTTGTCGGTCGACCAGGCGCCACCGGCCTTGCGCAGGAAGGACGCGCCTGCGGACTCTTCGCCACCGAAGCCCAGACTGCCATTCATTAAGCCATCGACGAACCACTTGAAGCCCACCGGCACTTCCACCACCTGGCGGTCGATGCCCTTGGCGACGCGGTCGATCATTGAGGAAGAAACCAGCGTCTTGCCGATACCCGCCCCAGCGCTCCATTCGGGGCGGTGGGTGAACAGGTATTCGATGGCGACGGCCAGGTAGTGATTGGGGTTCAGCAGCCCAACCGAGCGCGCGACGATGCCATGGCGGTCATGGTCGGTATCGCAGGCGAAAGAAACGTCGAAGCGGTCCTTGTTCTCGATCAGTCCAGCCATGGCGTGTGGCGAGCTGCAGTCCATGCGGATCTTGCCGTCCCAATCCAGGCGCATGAAGCGGAAGGTTGGGTCGACTCGGGTGGAGAGCACTTCGAGCGGCAGACCATAGCGTTCAGCAATGCGCGTCCAGTAATGCACACCGGCGCCGCCGAGCGGATCGACGCCGAACTTCAGGCCAGAATTGCGGATCGCTTCGAGATCGACCACTTGATCCAGGCCGCCCACGTAGCTTTCGATGAAATCGAAGCGCTGGGTGGTCGGAGCCTTGAGCGCTTGCGCGTAATCCATTCGCTGCACGCCCTTGAGCCCGGCGACCAGCAGCGCGTTGGCGCGTTCCTGAATCCACTTGGTCACGCCCGTATCAGCCGGGCCGCCATTGGTGGGGTTGTACTTGAAGCCGCCATCGGCCGGCGGATTGTGCGATGGGGTGATGACAATGCCGTCAGCCAAGCCGCTGCTGCGGCCGACGTTGTATTCGAGGATGGCGTTCGATATCGCCGGCGTCGGGGTGTAGCCGGGCTCGCCATTGGTTTCGCTGCAGCCAGCGTCAATGCGCGTCTCGACGCCATTGGCTGCAAGCACTTCAAGAGCCGAAACGAACGCCGGTTCAGACAGCGCGTGGGTGTCCATACCGACGAAAATCGGACCGTCGATGCCCTGCTCTCGACGGTAGTCGCAGATTGCCTGCGTGGTAGCGAGGATGTGCCATTCGTTGAAACTGTTCTTCAGCGACGAACCACGATGGCCAGACGTCCCGAAGGAAACCTGCTGCGCTGGGTCCGACGGATCGGGGCGCTCGCTGTAGTAACGGGATACCAGGCGTGGAAGATTGACCAGGGAATTCTCGTGCGGGAGGCGTCCTGCGTTGACGTCAATGCTCATCTGTCGTTCCTTTGAAGGGGCTGGATAATGTCGCCTCGGGCATAACCGCAGGGGTCGCATAGGAGGCAATCGAAGCAATAAAGCGCGGTCCCGCGCCACTTATCTACGCGCTAAGACCACCACCCCTTGGGCTTTGGTTCCCCATGCGTGATAAAGACATGTTCGGGCTGATTCGGGTACGCATGATATTGCCGATTTCTTCGGTAGCGAAGGTCCGCTGCATTCACCTTGCATCGAGCAACGAGTAACCCATACGACTTCTTTGTGGTCAGCCCAACAGGCTCGTCCATGCCGAGACGAGCAGCAGCAGCGCCATGCTCTGATTGAAGCGCCGCATCCAGCGCGTCGACGTCAGAAACCGCGCGGCGCCCCGCCCCAGTACGGCCCAGGCAGTTAGGCAAGGCACGGCGACGAGAAAGAAAATCAGCGCATAGATGCCATAGCGGAACGAGCTGGCCCCCGCGCTGGTGAATACGCTAACGACAGCGAACGCCATCATCCAGGTCTTGGGATTCACCAATTGCAGCGCCGCTCCGCCCCAGGCCCCGATGCGCTTACTGCTGCCGTCCTTATCCACGCCGACGGGCTGAGTGCGGAACAGCTGCCACGCCAGCAGACTGATCCACGCCACACCGAGCCACGCCAGGCTTTGCTGCACCAACGGAAACCGCAGCAATGTCTCGCCCAGCCCCAACCCGACCACCAGCACGATGGCAGCCGCACCGGCGCAGGCGCCTAGCACGATGGGCAACGCGGCACGCAATCCATACAGCGCGCTGTTGCTGAGCACCAGAATGTTGGTCGGCCCAGGTGTGATCGATGCCACCAGGGCAAAGAGCACGAAAGGCAAAAACTGACTCATCGCCATGCACCGAGGCACGGCTGGCTACGACAGACTTCGAAGATTGAAAACATGGCGGAAACTCCAGTGGGCTGTTTCCGCCATGTTCCGGCTGAGCGCGTTAGCGGTCTGGAAGATTTGAGCAGCGCTTGCGATAGGCAGCGGGACTCAACCCGTACGCACGCCGAAACCAACGCCCAAGATGGCTCTGATCGGCAAATCCCAGCTCCACCGCAACGCTCGCCGGAGCCAATCCCTGGCGCAAAAGCTTGCGAGCCAGACTCAGGCGAAGTTGCACCAGATATGCGTGAGGTGCCAGTCCGAAGGCCGCCTTGAACGCGCGGGAAAGACGGAAGCGGTCTACATCGACCGCCAATGCCAAATCATCCAGACCGATATCCTGATCCAGATGAGCATGCAGAAAATCCCGCGCGTTAAGCACCACAGAAGGCAGCCGCGGACTCAGCTCCCCTTTCTGTCGCCAATGAACATGGCTGGACAGTTTTTCCAGCAACGCATCCAGCGCCGCGTGCCGGACGATGCGCAAATCTGCGCTGTGCAGCGCCTGGAACGCATAGGCAATGTGGTTCACCAGATCCGGCTCGCTCGCCAGCGTTTCGGCAAAGCTCGGCAGGCAATGCTCAGGCGCGTCCTCGAACAGTGCCCGCAGCTGGGCTTCAAGCCATTGCGGCTGCAGGTAGAGCATCGAATAGGTGAAGCCACCAGGCGCTGGGGCGTGGCCGTCATGTATTTCCCCAGGCTCCAGCAAAAACGCCTGCCCCGCCGTGCTGCTATGCAGCACTTTGCGGCAACGAAACTGCTGCACACCCTGCTCCGTGAAACCGACGAGGTAGCTGTCATGCCAATGCGGGTCGTAGGCATGGCCCTCGAAATGAGCACGAATGATCTCGATGCCCGTTTCGGCATCCAGCTTCAAATCGACCCAGCTGTTGGCACCCATGGTTGGCTCTTCAATGACGAATGACTACAGGCGAAGGCCTGCGAACCTGCATTCTGTAAGGAGATGAACAGCAGTCATAGAAGATTTGTGCAACTACCGCCCGCATCAGGATTGACGGTCGTCCTGGCAGGACGGGTTTGGGACCGGTAAATCGTCGTTGCGCAGGACCAGGCGTCACCGGTTCGGAGAGCGCCGGTCGTGAATGACCAGCGCCTGATCATTCAAGCCACTTTGGCAGTCGTCTCAAGCCCGGCTGGCCGTTGTTCGCGGAAGGCGAACAGGAAGGTCAGGAAGACGCCCAATGCGAATATCGCTGGGAATATCCAGATGCTCTGCCAGTCGTGGCCGTCCATGCTTGCGAAGTGATCGGTCACCTTTCCGGCCACCCAGAAACCGATAAGCATGCCGACGCCGTAAGTGGCGAGGGTGATCAGCCCTTGTGCCGAGCCCTTGTAGGTTTCGCCGGCCTTGGCGTCGGTATAGATCTGCCCGGAAACGAAGAAGAAGTCATAGCAGATCCCGTGCAAGGCAATACCTGCAACCAGCATGAAGAGCAGATCGCCGTTATTACCGTAGGCGAACAGCGCATAGCGCAACGTCCAGGCAAGCATTCCCAGCAGCAGGGTTTTCTTGATGCCGAAGCGCTGGATGAACAGCGGCAGCAGCAACATGAACAGCACTTCGGAGATCTGTCCCAGGGTCATCTTGCCGGTCGGGTTGTCCACGCCGATTTCCGCGAGGAATGGATTGGCGTTCTGGTAGTAGAAGGCCAGTGGAATGCAGATCAGCACCGAGGCGAGGAAGAAGATCGCGAAGCTGCGATCCTTCAGCAGCTTGAGTGCATCCAGACCCAGCGCTTCCTTGAGCCCGCCCTGCTCGCGCCGGGCCAGCGGCGGTGTACTTGGCAGACTGAAGCTGTACAACCCAAGCAACGCCGACGCGATGGCGCACATCAGGAAAGTATTGCGTAGCGCACCGGCTGCGATGGCTTGCTGGGAATCCCAGCCGAACAAAAAGCTGATCACCAGCCCGGCGATGATCCAGCCCACCGTGCCCCAGACCCGAATCTTCGAGAACTCCTGCGCCGGGTCACGCATCTGCCGGAAGGCCACGGCATTCACCAGGGCCAAGGTAGGCATGTAAACGATCATGTAGCCCAGCACGAATGGATAGAACGCACTGAAGTCGCTGGCTCGATAGAGCTGGAACAACAGCACCGCGCCGACCAGATGCAGGATGGCGAGCAAGCGCTCGGCGTTGAAGTAGCGATCGGCGATCAGGCCGATCACGAACGGCGCCAAAATCGCGCCCCAGGATTGGGTCGAGAACGCCATACCGATCTGGCCGCCGGTCGCGCTCAGGTTGTTAGCCAGAAAGGTACCGAGGGTGACGAACCAGCCGCCCCAGATGAAGAACTGCAGGAACATCATCAGGCTCAGCCGCGCATTGAGTGTGCTCATGGTCTTGTCCTTATTGTTGTGCACGTTTATCAGGAGAACGTCTTAATCGAGTCCCAGCAACCGGCGGTTTCGCGAGGTGCTGCTCGCAACACCGACGAAATCGTCGAAGGCCCGGGTGGCGCGGTTGATCAGCTGCTGCCGAATGAAACGGGCGCCCTCCTCGGCCCCCTGCGCGGCATCCTTGAGGCAGCACTCCCATTCGAGTACTGCCCAGCCCTCATAGCCGTACTGCGTCAGCTTGCTGAATATCTGTTTGAAATCGACCTGACCGTCGCCCAACGAGCGGAATCGCCCAGGGCGCTCGGTCCAGCTCTGATATCCGCCGTAGACACCGGAACGGGCGTCCGGGCGAAATTCGGCGTCCTTGACGTGAAACATGCCGATGCGCTCGTGATAGCGGTCGATGAAGCCGAGGTAATCCAGTTGCTGCAGCAGCAGATGGCTCGGGTCGTAGAGAATCTTCGCGCGGGGATGGTGATCGACCGCATCGAGGAAGCGCTCGAAGGAGGCGCCGTCGTGTAAATCCTCGCCAGGATGAATCTCGAAGCACAGGTCGACCCCAGCTTCCTCGAACGCATCAAGAATAGGCCGCCAGCGCCGCGCGAGTTCGGCGAAACCCTCCTCGACCAGACCGCTCGGTCGCTGTGGCCAGGGATACATGTACGGCCATAACAGCGCACCGGAAAACGTCGCATGGGCAGTGAGGCCCAAACGCCGACTGGCCTTGGCCGCGAGGTGCAACTGATCGATGGCCCACTCGGTACGGGCCTTTGGCTTGCCACGCAGCCCGGCCGGAGCGAAGTCGTCGAACAGGCCATCAAATGCCGGATGCACCGCCACCAGCTGGCCTTGCAGATGGGTCGACAGTTCGCTGATTTCGACGCCGGCCTCAGCGCATAGCCCCTTGAGCTCGTCGCAGTAGGTCTGGCTCTCGGCGGCTCGTTGAAGGTCCAGGCATTGCGTTCCGAGCGTTGGAAGCTGAACTCCGCAATAGCCGAGCGAAGCCGCCCAGCGCGCAAGGTTTGGAAGGTTGTCGAATGGCGCTTCCGGCCCGAGGAACTGCGCCAGGAAAATGGCCGGGCCGCGAATACCGCTGGATGTCATGGGTTGCTGCATCTTGAGTTCCTATCGTTTTGTAGCGGCGAATGGCGTCCACTTGGCATCGCTGTGATGGCTGGCGATGACCGTCTCGATGAAGGCCATGCCACGCAGGCCGGCATCGACACCCGGAACCTCGAGCGCGCGTCCCGAGCGGATGGATGTGGCGAAGTCGGTGTAGAGATTGGCCATCGCTTCGAGATAGCCCTCGGGATGCCCGGCAGGCAGGCGCAGGCGCCGAAGCGCGTCTTCGCACAGCCAGCGTTGATCGACCCCGGCGCGCAGCACGCGCAGCGCCTCGCCGAGCGGGCGATGAACCAGACTGTTTGGCTCCTCTTGGCGCCATTCAAGGCCGCCGCGCTCGCCATACAAGCGCAACGTCAGGGCGTTCTCTTCGCCCGTGCAGACCTGACTGGCGATAAGCACGCCGCTGGCGCCGCCATCGGTCTGGAACAGCACCGCACCGTCATCGTCGAGCTGCCTCCCCACGACATGCACGCCAAGGTCCGCACATAGCCGTTCGATGCGCTGGCCGCTGACGAACTCGGCAAGATTGAACGCGTGAATGCCAATGTCGCCCATGCAGCCGCTCGGCCCCGCCTGAGCTGGCTCACCGCGCCAGGCCGCCTGCTTGTTGCCCTGCCCTGCCTGGTCCTGGCTCAGCCAACCCTGCGGATACTCGACGAAGATTTTGCGCAATCGACCAAGCGCGCCAGCCTGCACCATATGCCGCGCCTGCCAGACCATCGGATATCCCTGGTAGGTATGCGCCAATCCGTAAAGTCGGCCGCTGTCGGCTTGGGCTTCGGCAAGCACCTGCATATCCGCCAGCGACAGCGCCGCCGGCTTCTCGGAAAACACATGGAAGCCGGCACGCAAGGCAGCCTCGGCAATGGGCGCATGTAAATGATTGGGCGTCACGATGGCCAACAGTTCCATGCGCTGATCCGCCGGCCGCTCCTGCTCGGCCGCCAGCAGCGTCTCCCAGGCGTCATAGCAACGCTGCGGGTCGAGATGCAGAGCCGCACCACTTCGCCTGTTGTTTTCGGGGTCGCGGCTGAAGGCACCACAGACCAGCTCGATATGGCCATCGAGGCGCATCGCCTGTCGGTGCACCTGGCCGATGAACGCCCCTTCACCGCCACCCACCATGCCCACCCGAACCTTAGATCGACCGGTTGAATCCATGCCTTTGCTCCAGCTTTCGAGGTTTGATCACTTGCAATGTAACCGGTTACATTGGTTCAGAAGTTAGCACCGAAAGCCTTGCTGTCAAGTCGCAAGTGCTGCGTTACGCTAGTCACCGCTAACCAACAGGGTCGGCGCCGATGATCGAGGAGTTATGCCAAACATTCGCAAGGTGGCCGAGTTGGCCGGGGTTTCCGTCGCCACCGTCTCGCGCACATTGAAGACGCCTGAAAAGGTATCGCCGCAGACCCGCGACCGCGTGAACGCTGCGGTCGAACAGGCGGGCTATCGCCCAAACCTGATGGCTGTGCAGTTCCGCTCGCGCAAGACGCGCAATCTCGTCGTACTGGTCCCGGCCATCGCCAACGTGTTTTTCGCTCGCGTCATCAGCGGTATTCAGGAAGCCGCGCAAGCCTTCGATTACCGCGTGCTGCTGTGCAATACCCTGGGCCGCGAAGACGTCGAAATCGCTTATGCCGAACTGGTTCACGCCCACCAGGCCGACGGCTTGATCCAGCTGCGCGCGTTCAACCCTTTCGCTGAAACCTGCCTCCACGGCGATGCGCTACCGCCGATGGTCAACGCCTGCGAAGTGCTCGATATTCCGCCCTGCCCGACCGTTCGACTGGATAACCGCGCCGCGGCTCGCGCAATGACCGAACATCTGCTCGCGCTGGGCCATCGCCGCATCGGCCTGATCAAGGGACCGCAAGGCAGCCCCCTGACCCGAGAGCGTATTGCCGGATACGAAGATGCGTTGAATGAAGCAGGCATCGCGCTCGATCCGGAGCTACTGTGCCGCGGCAATTTCACATTGCAGGCCGGTTACGACGCCGCCGGACAGCTGCTCGACAACCCGAATCGACCGACCGCAATCTTCTGTGAAAATGATGAGATGGCGATAGGCGCCATGCAGCGCATCCGCCAGTCCGGATTGCGCGTTCCGCAGGACGTATCGATCGCCGGCTTCGATGACATCCCCTTTGCCGCCTTTAGCGACCCACCGCTGACGACCATCGCCCAGCCCGCAGAGGCCTTCGGAAGGCACGCCGTCGAGATGCTCGTATCGCAGTTCGAACAGCGTGTCCTTGAGACGCCTCACCTGATATTGCCCTTCAACCTGATCGTGCGCGGCAGCACAGCGGCTGTTGCACGCACTTGACTGCCCAGTTGCATCCGTCCTAATTAATCAAGTGCAATCGACCACCGCTCGAACCCGACTTTCACCAGTACATACCGAAGGGTGACCGGCAGAGAACGGCCAGAAGCGGACGTTCATCAAGGCTCAATTTTGAGATTTGGAGGCGCCTACAAAGCCAGGGGCGATTCACAATGGCTCGGTCCCACCTTCATCACTAGCCGCCCCTGCAACAATGATAAATGCGTCTGCGGCGGCGTCGCCTGCTTCGCCCACCACTTCTTCATCTTCCGTCGCCACCTCAGCAGGATCTAAATCGACAAAGTCTCGGCCCATCATCATTTTATAATGAGGCATATGCTCCATGGCCTTAAAGACCTTGAAGAAGATCTTCATATAGCTATGCGTCATACCATCGCTTATTGCTACGTACAGATCATCTGGCGAATAGTGAGATCCGTCGTTAACCCAGCTAATCAATGATTGGCATTGAACTTTTTCCTGCCCTTCGAATTTATCGATGATGACCTGAGTATCTATGTTCCCTAGAATTTTGAAGTAATTTTCCAAAATTCTGCGCATGGTGTTTTGAATGGTAAGCGCCGGCAATGGCTTTTTCGTCAACTCAGCCCACAGCAGCTGATAGGACGTCTTAATAGGATTGTTTTCAAAGCCTTCAATTTTCGAGAAATGATCGGGCTTGCGTACTATCCAGAACGTTTCATCCTTGATAGAAGCATCTCCAGCCCTCTGGGGGTTGAAGGTGATTTCTTTATGAAAGTGTACGTTATGGGTTAAAACAAAGACCTGCTTTAGGTTATTCCCTTTCTGGCGAACCTCGTGGAAAAGCTTTTTGATCAAGCTGCTCACGATGAACAGAACATCGCTATCCAGGCTTGAAACCGGATCGTCAATGACGACAATTCGATCAGTACTGATACCCGAGGTCGTGATACTCCCCCTGAGCAAATGATAGAAGTACAGGAAAGTAACGAATGTCTTTTCGCCTTCGCTGAGCGTTGCTTTAGCATCAGTTCCATCACTTCTGATCAGGCGATATGAATTATCGGCACACGCAGGGTCCAAGGAAAAGCTTCGAAACCCAAAGTCTTTCAGGATTTTATTGATCGCAATAACAGTAGGTCTCACACTTGTCAGCGTAGTTTCAATCCTTGCAATTTCTGCGTCAGCCGTGGATATATCTACCGTTGCCCTGTCCATGCTTGCAGTGATGCCATCAATTGCTTTGCCGACACGGTCAACATCTTTAGTGTAAGCAGCAAGAGTGTCTTTAAGCTCAACATCAAGAAGATACCGCCACACTGCATCTGTTAACGTATTCTGCTCAACGGAGAACCCCGAAACAAGACGATTATGTTCAGATACCTTGAGGTTAGCTGAATTGATCAGCTCAGAAACTCTAAGCGGAATCTCTGCAAGGCCTTCCAGCGCAACGTCAATACTGGGACTAGCTACCTTGTGGTCGATGCGTTGCCGGTTCACCAAAATAATTGCATTCAGGGCCTGCAACTCAAGATCAAGCTTCTCTTTATCTAAGTGAAAACAATCCGTGGCCAAGATTTTTTGAGCCTGGGCTAACAGGTCATCTGATACCGAGTTATAAGCATCCTGAAACTGCGATAGGGCTCTAGTATCTGCCTCGAATGTTTCGTCAAAATAATCCTCCAGGCTTTTTTCGAATTCATGCGGTAGTTTCTGTTGACAGAAAGGACAGTCATCGTCGGTATGACCCAAGTACTTCATACCTTGCCTAACCCAGTCACTGTTTCCCAAGTGCTGGATCAGCGCAGATACATTGACATCCTCTTTACCAACCACTTTCTTGCTTAGGACGGAGTTTTGCTCAAGCTCGACCAAGCGAGACAGATCAAGGTCAGAGACAGCATTAATGGGTGATGGTGCGTCACCATAAAGTACGTCTGCGCGCTTACGCAGGTCTTCGATATCAACCAGCTGAGAGGTGTTACTTTTGCTCTCCTGTAAGACCCTATTCTTGAAGGCCTCCCGGTTATTTCTCAGGCCTTTAAAAGCCCCCTGAAACTCATCGTCGTACTTCTGCTTTTGTTCCCAACACCGTGCTACTAGCTTTGCTTCCAGAGCATTTCTTTCGGCGACCTTCCCGCTCTTACCGTCTGGGCCATTTAGGTTCTCTTGCGCTTTGGTTTTGAGCAGCGCGTGGCGCTCTCTTTCCTTCTTGAGCTCTTCCAGGCGATCAAGTTGCGCCTGCTCGGCCTGCCCCAGCGTGAACACACCTTTGAACTGCTTCGAGTCAGTGAAATTCGCAGCGATGAAGTCGTTGTTGTAGACCATTGCCGGAATCTGATTGCCCTTCGCCCACGTGACTTTGGAGGCAGCTGTTAGTGCTGGGTTGTTTATCAGCCTGCTAATCGTTGTCTTGCCTGCTCCGTTTGCACCGTAGAAGTAGTTCACGGCCTTCAGGTTTTGAATCGTTTCGGGGGTTACGGGGCTGTAGGTCGCTATGCCGGAAAGGGTGATCGATTCAATCATTTCTCGCATCCGTGGAGAGGGGAATTAGGGAGCAAGCCAAGAGGCGATCCTAGATATGACGCACGTCATCCTGGAATTCAGGGCAGGTGGTGCTTTCTGCCGCCGCAGCTCAGGCCACTACACCAGCTTATGAAGCCGGTAGCAATCAAGGGCTGCCACCGCGAACCCGGTTTTTCGTCGCTCTGCGGAGTAGCCAAGCTCGTCCTGCGCATCTCGGCTACAGCTAGCCGCTGTGCATCTCTTCAAGTTGCGCATCATTGAAAAAGGGGGGCAGATCTATTTTCTATCAATGTCCGCTTTTGGCCGTTTCCTGCCTGTTGCGGGCGGCAGCTTTGAGTCGATTTATGCCAATCGTATCGATGTAATGTCGACGAGAGTCGTCGGCTCATCGAGAACGTGAGAGCGATATTGATGATTGCCAGATGAAGGTCTTCCGCTGTTTCCTTAGCAGCCTAAGGGATGGTGCTACTGCACTGAAAAATGGCACATTGACGCACCTGCCGTTTGTACCCTCCGTGTGGAACTCTCATGACCATCAGCAATGCCCAGGCCGACATGACGTTGGCACCGGCGACACAACAAAGCAGCCCATTGGTCATGCGGATCATCGGTGCGGTCGCGCTGGCGCATTTGATCAATGACCTGATCCAGGCAGTGCTGCCGTCGATCTATCCAATGCTCAAGGCCAGCTATGGTCTGACGTTCACGCAGGTTGGTCTGATTACCCTGACTTTCCAGCTGACCGCCTCGCTGTTGCAACCCTGGGTGGGTTATTACACCGACCGCCATCCCAAACCCTGGTTATTGCCCGCCGGCACGGTCTGCACCTTGATCGGCATTGTGATGATGTCCATGGTCGGCAGCTTCCCGTTGATTCTGGTGGCGGCGGGATTGATCGGCATCGGTTCTTCGACCTTTCATCCTGAAGCTTCTCGCGTAGCACGACTCGCCTCGGGTGGGCGTTTCGGGCTGGCGCAATCAACTTTCCAGGTAGGCGGCAATGCGGGTTCGGCGTTCGGGCCGCTATTGGCTGCCGCGATCATCATTCCGTACGGTCAGGGCAATGTTGCTTTGTTCGGGCTGTTCGCCGTGTTTGCGCTGTTCGTGCTGTATCGAATCAGCCGCTGGTACGCCAATCACTTGAGCCTGTTCAAGCTCAAACAAGGTCAGGCCGCAACCCATGGCTTGTCGAAAGGTCGGGTGATGAGCGCGCTGGTCGTGCTCGGCTTGCTGGTGTTCTCCAAGTATTTCTACATGGCCAGCTTCACGAGCTATTTCACCTTCTACCTGATCGAGAAATTCGATCTATCGGTGGCCAGCTCCCAACTGCATTTGTTCCTGTTTCTAGGTGCGGTTGCAGCGGGAACCTTCTTCGGAGGGCCGATCGGCGACAAGATTGGCCGTAAGGCAGTGATATGGTTTTCGATCCTTGGCGTGGCGCCATTCACCCTGATTCTGCCTCACGTCGACCTGTTCTGGACCAGCGTCCTGAGCGTTGTCATCGGCTTCATCCTCGCCTCGGCGTTCTCGGCCATCGTCGTGTATGCCCAGGAATTGGTGCCGGGTAATGTCGGGATGATCGCCGGGGTGTTCTTCGGATTAATGTTCGGTTTCGGCGGGATTGGCGCGGCGTTGCTGGGGCATTTGGCGGACATTCACGGCATCGAATACGTGTACTTCCTGTGTTCGTTCCTGCCGTTGTTTGGTGTGTTGGCGATCTTCCTACCAAGAACCAAAAAAGCCTGAGGGATCCGAGGTCGTTGAACGAAGCAATCGGCGGCAAGCGACCTTCAGCCTGCTGTCGAAGCTACCTCATGAAACCGAGCTTCTCTCCTCTAACGCCTCCCACAAGCAGCGCCGAAACAGCTGATGCAACGGCAATCGCTGCGCGCTGTGGCGGCTGACGAGCATCAGCTCACGGTAGAAGGTGGCACTGCCGAGAGAAATGATGCGGACCGTTGGCGTGCGTTCGAGCCACAGCCCGGCCTTTGGCACCAGCGCCACGCCCAGACCGCTTTCAACCATCTTGACGATGGCATCCAGCTCGTCCAGTTCGAGCCCTGGGCGCACATACAGATGGTGTTTGCGCAGGAATTGACTCACCTGGCGACCACCGAAAGAATTGCGGTCGTAGCGCACTAAGGGGTGCTCTACGAGTAGCTTGAACGGGTCGTCGCCCTCGATCTTCAGCGGCGTGATCAGCACGAAGGGTTCCTTCTGAATCAGCTCGGCGTGCAGCTCCTTCGGAAGTGCGAACGGTGGGCGGATCATTACCGCCAGATCAATTTCGCCGGCATCGATCTGTGATAACAGGTTCAGCGAAACGCCCGGCGCCAGCTTGGGCTCTATGCCCGGCGCTTCGCGCAGCAAACGCAGCAGAACCGGCGGCAACAACCCGGTCTGTACCGTGCCGATGGCGCCAATGCGTAGTTCGCCACGGTAGTCGTCCACCGACTCCGGCTGACCCATAAGGGCGAAGGTTTCAATAATCTGCTCGGCCAGCGGCAGCGCCCGCAAACCCGCCGCGTTGAGATCGGCCGAACGCCCGGTTCTATCGAATAAACGAAGGCCCAACGCGTCCTCAAGGTTCTTGATCTGGGCGCTGACCGCCGACTGGGTCAGGCCGATCTTGTTGCCCGCAGCCGCAAAACTGCCGCACCGGGCTATCGTCAGGAAGGTTTTGAGTTCGCGAATCATGAGGACCTTTATTGATCGATTTTTTTGAGGCTCGGCTCAAAAGATATCCGCTGTTTGCCCATACGACAAACAGCAAGAATGACGTCACCGTGCCTACCCAAGAAGGAATCCCCGATGAGCCTCTCACCTTTCCACCTCGCGATCCCCGTTTACGATTTGCCAGCCGCCCGCCATTTCTACGGCGAGGTGTTCGGACTCGCTGAAGGGCGCTCTTCCGACCATTGGGTCGATTTCGATTTCTACGGACATCAGCTGGTGATCCATGAACATCCGAAAACCCAGTCTCAGGACGCCGCGCACACCAACGCGGTGGACGGCCATGACGTACCAGTACCGCACTTCGGCATCGTGCTGAGCTGGCCGGAGTGGGAAGCGCTGGCCGAACGCCTCCGCTCGCTGGGCACCCAGTTCGTCATCGAGCCTTACGTGCGTTTTCAGGGGCAGGTCGGCGAACAGGCCACGATGTTCCTCTTCGACCCCTGCGGCAATGCGCTGGAATTCAAGGCATTCAAGGACATGAGCCAGGTGTTCGCCAAGTGAGTTGGCGGGCATCTGATACGACGCGCTGCGGAGATGCGGCAAGCAATTCGCAGCGTCTTGATTAGTCTTTAGCTCAGCCTGCTCCGAGCGCGTAGATATACGCTTTTACAGTCTGACCGCTGCCGAGCCTGACGTCCGCCAGGATGCGTTTGTAGGCGTCGCCTTCGAACTCATCGAGCCTTGCCCAATGCGCCGCAAACGCCTCTGAGCTGAGCACGAAGCCTTCGATCGTCTCGCCGCGTTCATCCAGATCGAGACCGGGAAACCCCAGCGCAGCGCCCCAACCTTCTTCACGCAACCTGCCCGACACACTTGCGGGCTCCCAGGTACCGGGAATCGCCGCCAGGATGTGCTCGTTCGGCCGCCCAGGTGCGAGGGAGCCGTATACAAAAAGTCGCTCGATCATGAGTCGCTTTCCTCAATGCGTTCGGTTGCTTAAGCGAGATTTTGCCATGCGCTCAATGTGGCCAGCCATTCAGCCGGTCTACGAGACCACCCTGGCGCATAGCGGGCACGAGCGGCGCCAGACAGATTTTCGACACTTGGCGCTAAACAAAAGCGCTGATGGACCGATAAACCGACATGCCAAGCGAAGCGGACGCGGTTCGATCCGCCCCCTTCGAGGCGCCCTACACAGCCGGTCTCGTATCTGCTCGCATGCGGCAGACTCGAGATGCGGCATGGCCACTCTGCAAACGGAATCCTTACCGTGCAACTCATCGATAACAGAGCGCTGATCAACGAAGCCCTGAGTCAATCCGCGGCGCTGACTGGAGGTCGTTTCGATCATCGCTACTGGTTGAGCAAGGTGGCGGACGTAAAGCTGCTGATCATCTCCAAGCCGGAGGTGCTGTTCGATCTGTCCGTGAAGGTTTACATCCCCCTCGCACCCGGACAGAAGACACCGTTGACCTATGGCGACGGCTGGTTCAACTGGCATTTTCTGGGTAGCAAAAGTGCGATGGTGACCATCGCCCGCGAGATTCTGTCCATCGCGTTGCGCAACCAGAAAGGCAATTCGCCTGTGCTGCATGCTTGGTTAGCCGAGCTGGTGACGTTCAAACGCAGCAGCAATACCATCGCCGTGCTCGAACCTGAGCCGCATCAGGATCAAGCTGGCCGCTAGATCCATCCCGCTTCGCCGCGCAACGGACAAAGCCTAAACCGCGTCGCCCGTGCCGAGCGCCGCCTCTTCGTAATCGAGTTCGCGCAGCAGGATCTGCAGCATCTGCTCGTCGATCAGGTGGCGCTTTCTCATCCGGTACAGTTCCTTGCGCTGCACAGCGATGGCCTGCACGCGAATGTCGCGCTCCAGCACCTGCGTCTGGCGCGCCTGGTTCGCACGATCTTGGTGTTCCATCAAGGCTTCGATGTCGTGCCGATAGGACTCGGTAATCCGAGCGGTGACCTCGCTGCGCAGCAGCGCCTCGTCGGGATCGTCCACGGGGTTGGCCTGTTTCCAGTTTTCCAGCCAGGTGACCGCAGCCTGGGCGGCGATCCGACGGGCTTTCTTGAGTTCTTCCCTATGTTGTTCGACATCGTTGTTGGGCAGTTGCTTGAGGAAATAGGGGATGCCCAGCGCACCGACCAGCAACGACAAGATGATCACCGCGGCCGCCAGAAAAATCATCAGATCGCGCCCCGGAAATGGCGTGTCGCCAATCATCAGTGGAATCGACAGGACGCCGGCCAGGGTGATTGCCCCACGCACGCCCGCCACGGCGCTAAGCGCGGAAAACAGCCTAAGGGGTTTGGGCTGAACAGTCTTTCCAAGCAGCCGATGTACCCGCGCCTCGCTCCAGTGATAGGCGTAAACGAAGCCAAAGCGGATCACCAGCAGCAGCGCCATGATCGCCAATGCGCTGAAGATCAACATCGGCATGCTGTAGCTCTGCTGTCCAGCCGCTTCCCAAACCCTCGCCACGATCCGCGGGAATTGCAGCCCCAGCAGCAGAAACACCAGACCGTTGAAGCTGAAATCAAGCATTTCCCAAATGCTGCGGTTGAGGATGCGCGTGCTGGTCTTCACCGGCAGCATGTCGATGCGGCTCTGCACCATGCCCGCCGCCACCGCCGAAAGGATGCCGGACATGCCCGCATGCTCGGCCAGGAAGAACGCGGCAAAGGGCAGCAGCAAAATCATCAGCACATAGGCCGAGGGATCGAACAGGTTACGCGCGGTCATCCATTGCTTGGCCTTGCCCACCGCCCAGCTCAAGCCGGCGCCAATGAGCAGACCACCCAGAGCGATGACAAAAAACTCGCCGGTGACCGTCGTCAGCGAAAAGGTGCCGGTAATGGCGGCAGCCAGTGCGAACTTGAACGAGACCAGGCCAGTGGCATCGTTCATCATCGCCTCGCCTTCCAGCTGGTGCGCCATATGGCGCGGAAGTCGACCCTGGGCGATGGCGATTACGGCTAGCGCATCGGTCGGCGAGAGAATGGCCGCCAGTGCGAAGCTCGCCGCCAGCGGAATCGTCGGCAGCAACCAGTGAATGAAGTAACCGACCACTACCAGGATGACCAGCACGAGCACCAGCGCCATGGCCGTCATTTCGGCGCCATGCTCGGTGAACTCGCGTTTGGGAATCTTCCAACCGTCGTAGAACAGCAACGGCGGAATGAACAGCAGCATGAAGATCTCTGGCCGTAGCTCAACGCCCATTCCGAATGGCGGAAGCGCCAACATGCTGCCCATCAGAATCTGCAGGATTGGCAGTGGCACTGGCACGACATTGGCGAGTACCCGGCTCGCGCCCACCGCAAGCAACAGCAGAAAGATTAGATAAAGCGTTTCCATGGGGCCGGCGGGTCTCTGCGGAAATAGGTAAAGGCGTGCGGGAAGTGCGCGCATTGTGAAAAAAGTATAGCCAGGCGGTTTGATATAGCCGGTTCGTTCGTCAGGTCCGCCCCAACGACCATCAGCACTGCCGCGCGTGACGTAAGATATCGCGCCCCGATCCCCATCGCCCAACGCAGCTCAACCGAGCAACCTTGCCCCGATGCAGTGGTTACAGACGTCTGTCTGTAGGCGATTAGAGCGGCTTCATCGGGATCGGAGGAGTGAATGGCACCAGGCTACCAACCCGGAGATTTCCAATGCCCATCTGGCTTCAGACTGCTGCCCTGCTCTGCATCTCCAACTTGTTCATGACCTTTGCCTGGTATGGCCACCTCAAAACACTCAACGGCAAACCCTGGCTGATCGCTGCACTGATCAGCTGGGGTATCGCCTTGTTCGAGTATCTGATCATGGTGCCCGCCAACCGCATCGGCTACACCGAGCTGTCGATCGGCCAACTAAAGATCATGCAGGAGGTCATCACCCTCGCGATCTTCGTCCCCTTCAGCGTGCTCTATATGCAGCAGCCACTGAAGCTCGACTATCTCTGGGCCGGGATTTGCCTGTTAGGTGCGGTGTACTTCATTTTTCGCTCGTGAGCGTGCCGCTGCAAAGCCGCAACATGGCCTTCATTCGAAACATGAGCGGCCTGATGACGCCATCTTGCCGCTTCGGCATACTGGCCGCCCTTTTCCGCACCCTGGAGTTCCGAATGTTCAAGGTCAACGAGTACTTCGACGGCACCGTCAAATCCATCGCCTTCGACATGGCAGCAGGGCCTGCCACCATCGGCGTCATGGCGGCAGGCGATTACGAGTTCGGCACCAACCAGTTGGAAGTGATGCATGTGGTCGCCGGCAGCCTGGACGTCAAACTACCGGGAAGCGACAGCTACGAAACCTTTGGCACCGGCACTCAATTCACCGTACCGGCGAACAGCAAGTTTCAGCTGAAGGTCGCGTCGGATACCGCTTATCTGTGTGAGTACCGCTGAAAGCAAAACGCACTGACTGGCTCAGTTGCCAGACAGTGCGTCAGTGTTGCGTTGACAAATAGCATCTGTAGTACTGCGGCTTGAATCAAACCTTAGGCGCGATGCCGTCCCAGCCTTGCTTGATTTCGCCAAGCAGATTCGCCACTTCATCAAGCTTGTTTACGTCGTTATGCCGGCTGGCTTCGAACAGCCGCATCGTCATGAATTCGTACAGGCGATCCAGGTTTTCCGCCAGCTCGCCGCCGGCTTGCTTGTCCAGCACATCGCGCAGACCGCCAATGATGCTGACCGCCTTACCTATCAGTGTGCCCTTCTCCGCGTAGGCCTCACGCTCCATGGCGCCCTTGGCCTGAGCGATACGGTCCAGCCCACCCTGCATCAACATCTGAATCAAACGGTGCGGATCGGCCTCGGTCACCTGGGCCTTAACGCCGACTTGCTGGTACTGCCTCATTGCTGCCATAGCATTCATTTGGATGAGCCCCTTGCCACATCAATTTGCATGTACAGCTTATCGGTCGGGGTGGCTCAAGCTTGAGAGCAGTCAGCAAAATTAAAAGAAGAAACCGCCTCGGCGGCGGCTTGGGATCGATACGAATCTCACCCGTTTGGCGGGCTTGGCTTTCAGCGGATCGTTCTCGGCGCCCCAGCCTCGCAGCGATGCTGAGCACTTCAGAGCGCCTTTAACCCACATTTTGCCATGGGTCGCGCCTCCCACAAGAAAGCGGTGAGGCCAGGTGTGCTGCTTTTGTAGGAGGCCCGCCCTCGGGGCGAAGCTTTTTGGTCGTTCGAGACGAGTCGTGCGGCGCTCTGCTGGTGGGCTAAAGCCCACCCTACCGTGCTACACAAGCCTCTCACCCTATTCGTAGGGTGGGCTTCAGCCCACCAAAATTCGCGGGGCACAGCCTTTACTTCTTCGCATTACCCGCCGCCCAAGGCAGATTTTCCAGCGAGGCGAGAAGGCTGCTGGAAGTATTCGCCAACTGCCCCACCAACAAGTCCATCGCATTGAACTGCTTGTTGAGTCGTTCTTGCAAGGAGGTAATCCGGCGGTTCAAATCTTCCCTCTGATCATCGATCTTCGAGATGGTCTCGGTCATCACTTTGTTGCGCTGTTCGAGGATGCCGCCGGTTTCGGTATAGGGCTTGAGCTTCGCATCCAGACGGCTAGCAAGACCTGTATCGCCAGTAAACAACCCCGACAGCTCGGTAAAGCTGCCATCCATTGCCTTGCCCAGCTTGGCATCGTCGATCTTCAGCGTGCCGTCTTTCTGCGTGGTGATACCAATATCGGTCAGCGCACGCAGCGCGCCATCACCCTGCACATTCACCAATTCATTACGGATGGTATTGAGCAAGGTGCGGGCCGTGGCATCCCCTACCAGAGCGCCTGTGACAGGAGCCTTATCGTCACCCACTGACGTTACTTTGGTTTGCGCATTAATCACGCCGATCAGCTTGTTATAGCTATCGACGAAAGACTGAATCTGCTTTTTGACGCCTGCCTTGTCTTCCGCAACGTTGATAGTCAGCGGCCCGTTGTCACCCGTCTCGGCTTTAAGGTCGAGCGTGACGCCATCAATGGCACCTTCCACCTTGTTGGTTTCACTAACGATCTGCAAACCATCGATGGACAGCCTGGCGCTCTGGGCCGTGGCCAGCGCGCGTGCGCCCTCACCGGTACTCGAGGTACCGTCGAAAGCCAGTTTCGAGAGACTGACTTGACCACCTTGTACTGGCGCTGCATCAGATCCCGCCACAGTGATATCGCGCCCGTCACCGCTTTTGCTGCTGCCAAGCACGAGCCGCGAGCCGTGCTCGTCCGTCACGATGGTGGCACTGACGCCCATCTCCTTGCCGGCCGCGTTGATGGCATCACGCATACCGGCCATCGTGTTGTTGCTCTCATCGACCGTAACGGAAAATGATTCTTTTGAAGGAGGGGTGCCCGGCACACCGAGCGAAATCTCCAGCGTTCCGCTGGCAAAGCGCGCCGGTGCGTCGGCTGTGTTCTTAACCGCAGCGAGAGCTACTTTACTGCTGGTTGCCAGCTTCTCTACCTCGACCTTATAGCTACCGGCGCCGGCAGTGGTACTGGCAGTAACGCCAACCAGATCCGCCTTGCTGGATGTAGCCGAACGCGCCTGGAACAGCTCCGGCTTGTTCAGCCCGCCAAGCGCCGTCTGGAAGTCGCTGATGGCGCTTTTTAAAGCACCAACAGCAGTAATTTGGGTGGTGGTTTTCTTTTCGAGATTCGCGAGTTGCGTCTCTTTGGGCGCACGCTCAGCCGCGACCATGCTGGACACGATACTCCCGATGTTAATACCGGATCCAATACCTACGTCAGCCATAGTCATACCTCGTCAAAAAATTGTTAGCCGGAAAGCTCGATACAAAAATCGTACCGTCAAGCTTTGGCTTCGAATAACAAACTACGCATTTCATCCAGTCGCTCGGTAAGGCGAAGGATTTCCTCCGATGGTATCTGCCGAACGATTTTGCCTGACTCGCCATCGATCACACGAACAACCACGTCACCGGTGGAATCGTCGACGCTGAAGCTCAGATCCCGTTGGATATTCTGCATCTGCGACCGAAGCTTTTCGACCAAATCAGCGGTGCTCTCTTGCTCTTCCACTTTTTCTGGAGCGATTGATGGCTGAAGCTTATCGGACGCAGAAAACCCAGCCTCCTTTAGGAGGCTGGGTGGCGATCCAGCTGTCATCTGCGTTTGCGGTGCGGCTCCGCCAGATAGTTTTCCGACGTCCATTGATTCACCTCTAATGAATCAATGAGGGTAGAGCACAGCCCTACCCTCATCATTAACGCCTTCTGCCTATTACTGCAGCAAGCTCAGAACAGCCTGCGGAAGTTGCTTGGCTTGGGCGAGGATCGCGGTACCAGCCTGTTGCAGAATCTGGTTCTTGCTCAGGTTGGCGGTTTCAGCCGCGAAGTCGGTATCTTGGATACGACCGCGGGCGGCCGAGACGTTCTCAGAGATGCTCTGCAGGTTTGAAATAGTGTTGTCAAAGCGGTTCTGAACAGCACCTAGAGACGCTCGATTTTTATCAATACCTGCTATTGCCGCATCAATTACTGATATTGCGTTCTGCGCGCCAAGTGCGGAGCTGATATCAACATCCGAAACTTTGTCCAAGCTCGACACATACGCTGTCGTTGCTGCTGCAACGAGAGTAGCGGACTCAGCTCCTGTTCCCGAAACCTGGAAAGCGCCAGTGGAATGCAGCTGGACGTTCCCTTGGATACGTGCGGTGTCGTCCACAGCGCCTGATGTAATTCCGACCGCTGTGCCGTAAGTTTTTCCGTCATAACTGATAGCTTTGAGGTCGGCACCCTTGTCAGCGCCGGAGTTCGTGTAGCTTTTCATTACGATGTCGTCACCAGCCTCGCTCGACAACTCTAGCTTTGCATTATTTGCAGTGAGCGTTGCTGTGATGCCGGTCTTCGAGCTCTGGGCATTAATTGCGCTAGCCAAGGAAGAGAGGTCGTTCGGATCAGTAACGATCGCACTGACAGTCGCGTCATTACCAGTTCCAGTATTTCCCGTCAAAGTAAAGGAGACGTTTCCTGCTCCAACGCCGGAAAGCTCCACTGAAGTCCTAGCGTCTGCTGTTACACCAGTATCTTCTGATAGAAGATTGACGGCGTCCGCTGCAGACTTAGCAGAGCCTGCACCAATGTTTGCTGTAGTTTTCGTAACACCATTTGAGCCGGTGATCGAAAGGGTCGCAGCTGCCCCGCCTACAGCAGCTGCAAGTGGCGTTCCTGCCGCAGTAGACTCAAGAACCTTGCCCATCCCCGTACCGGCGAGGTTGAATTTATCAGCGCCGATATTCTTAGCACCGGAGGCGTTTACCGTTACACCAATGGTTTCGTTCGCGTTAGCGCCAACTTGGAACTTTTTAGTACCGAAACTACCATCAAGCAACTTCTGACCGCCAAACGTTGTAGTATCCGCGATACGATTTAATTCGTCTTTGAGTTGCTTAACCTCGTCGTTCAAAGCCTGACGCTCTGTCGTGGAGTTACTTCCGTTAGCCGATTGGAGGGAGAGATCGCGCATACGCTGTAGAATGTTGGTGGACTGCTGCAGTGCGCCTTCTGCGGTTTGAGCCAGGGAAATGCCGTCGTTGGCATTTCGAACCGCCACACCGAGACCATTAATCTGGCTGGTCAGACGGTTGGAAATCTGCAGGCCTGCAGCGTCATCCTTCGCGCTGTTAATGCGGCTACCAGTAGACAGGCGCTGCATGGAGGTGCTGAGGGCGTTGGACGAAGATTGCAGGTTACGCTGAGTGTTGAGCGATGCAATGTTTGTGTTGACTGTAAGAGCCATGATGTGCCTCCAAGGGCGCTAGTTACTTTGGTTGCCTGAGCTTGCGACTCCGGGCCGGCTTTTGCCCAGGCACCCATTGAGTTCGCATTCGATTAGCTTATCGGCGTCGTTTCGGTGAGCTTTAGGAGGCGGTTGAAAATATTTTTGCAAGCCCCGAGAACAACCTGTACGACACCGGCGAATCCGCAAACAAGCGAGCCCGCCTGCGAAGGTTGTCGGACGGGTGGTGGAAATCTTTAATGGATGAATAGAAGGTAGCGAGGTGGACGGCAGGCGCGTGCGGGAGTGTTTGGTTTTAGAGTGGGCTGGAAGCCCTTTTCGCCGCGAGGGCGCGCCTCCCACAGGACTGGAGTAAAGCCGCTGCTTTTGTAGGAGGGCCGCCCTCGGCGCGAAGCTTTTACTTGTTGTTCACTACCCTGCTGTTCGTCGCGGGGCGAGCCCTAGCGGGCACAAGCGGTCGCCGGATCCGGATGCCTGCTTGTTGGCGGATTGTACCCGCCCAACGCGGATGCGCAGTTCGCCAGGAACCGGCGTTGTAGGCTAGTTTTCGAGCGCCGCCAGTCGTTGCAGGAACGACTCTTCATCTTCCACCGCGACGCCGAGTTCGTTGGCCTTCGCCAGTTTCGATCCGGCGCCCGGCCCTGCAACCACTACGCTGGTTTTTGCCGAGACGGAACCCGAAACCTTCGCCCCCAACGCCTCCAGCCTCGCCTTGGCCTCGTCGCGGCTCATGCTTTCCAGCGTTCCGGTCAGTACCCAGGTTTGGCCCGCCAGCGGCATGCCTTGCGCCGCCTTACGCTCGCTTTGCCAGTGCATGCCGAACTCATGCAACTGGGCCTCGATTGCGTAGGCGCGCTCGGCGTTGGTCGCGACATCGAAATAGTCGCGCAATGCGCGAGCAGCCTTTTCGTTGAGCCGCTCTACTTGGCGTAGATCGAGCCAGTCGGCTTCGATGATGCCCTTGAGGCTACCGAAGCGGTCGGCGAGGCGCTGAGCGCCGGTGGCGGCGATAGACGGGATGTTGAGCTTGTCGAGCAGTCCGGCGAGCGTCGCGCAGGCGGCAAACTCAGGATGCACGTCGCCCTCCTCCTGCAGCTGCACGCCTCGCTCGCGCAGCTGTTCGATGACGAGCTGGTTATGCTCATCCTCAAAGAAGCTGTGAATTTCATGGGCTACTTCCAGGCCGATGTCCGGCAGGTAAACCAGCACATCCGGTAACGCCCGGCTGATGCGATCCAGGGAACCCAAGGCCCGCGCCAGGAGTTTGGCCGTGCCCTCGCCCACGTCGGGAATGCCCAGCGCATAGATGAAGCGCGCTAAGGACGGCGTGCGGCTGACGTCGATGGATTTGAGCAGGTTGCGAGTCGACACTTCGGCGAAGCCTTCCAGAGCCAATACCTGCTCGAAGGTCAAGCAGTAGAGATCGGCTGGCGAGCTGACCAGTCCGGTATCGACCAGCTGCTCGACGATCTTGTCACCGAGCCCGTCGATGTCCATGGCGCGACGCGAAACGAAATGAATGATCGCCTGCTTGAGCTGCGCCTGGCAGGCCAGCCGGCCCACGCAGCGGTAGATCGAACCTTCGCTGATCGACTCCCGGCCCTTGCTGCGTTTGATCAGCTGGGTGCGTTCAACGGCCGAGCCGCAGACTGGGCATTGTTCCGGTACGTGAACGACACGCGCGTTTTCAGGACGACGCTCCGGGATCACACCGAGAATTTGCGGAATCACATCGCCCGCGCGCCGCACGATGACCGTGTCGCCGGTCATCACGCCCAGGCGCGCCACCTCATCCATGTTGTGCAGCGTGGCGTTCGAGACCGTCACGCCAGCGACCTGCACGGGCTTCAGGCGTGCAACCGGTGTGATTGCGCCAGTACGGCCCACCTGGAATTCCACGTCCAGTAGTTCGGTCACTTCCTCGCGGGCCGGAAACTTATGCGCGATGGCCCAGCGTGGTTCGCGCGCACGGAAGCCCAGCTCGCGCTGTTGGGCGGTCGAGTTGACCTTGAACACTACGCCATCAATCTCGTATGGCAGCGCGTCGCGTTTTTCGCCGATCGACTGGTAATAGGCACGGCACTCAGCGACGCCCTTGGCCAGCCTCAGCTCACGGCTAATGGGCAAGCCCCAGCCCTTGAGCGCGTTGAGGATGCCGATGTGAGTATCCGGCAGCTCGCCATCGCTGCGGCCGACGCCATAGGCGCAAAGTTCCAGCGGGCGGCTGGCTGTTATCTTCGAGTCGAGCTGGCGCAGGCTTCCGGCTGCGGCGTTGCGTGGATTGGCGAAGGGCTTGCCGCCCGTTTCCAACTGGCGTGCATTCAACGCCTCGAAGCCGGCCTTGGGCATAAAAATTTCACCGCGCACTTCCAGTACCGACGGCCAGCCGCTGCCGTGAAGTTTCAGTGGGATATTGCGAATGGTGCGGACGTTGGTGCTGATGTCCTCCCCGGTGCTGCCATCGCCACGCGTGGCGCCGCGTACCAGCTGGCCGTTTTCGTAGAGCAGGCTGACGGCCAGGCCGTCGAGTTTCGGTTCGCAGCTGTATTCCAGCTCAGCGCCGTTGCCAAATAGATCACCCGAGGGCAAGTCCAGCCCGTCGCGGGCGCGTCGATCAAAGTCGAGCAGATCCTGCTCCTCGAAGGCATTGCCCAGGCTCAGCATCGGCACTTCGTGGCGGACCTGGCCGAATGCCGCTAAGGCCGCACCACCGACACGCTGAGTGGGTGAGTCGGGGGTGACCAGTTCCGGGTGTTCGGTTTCGAGCGCTTTGAGCTCCTTGAGCAGGCGGTCGTACTCGGCATCGGGAACGCTGGGCTCGTCGAGTACGTAGTAGCGATAGTTGTGAGCGTCGATTTCGCTGCGCAGTTCGGCGATGCGCTCGGCAGCAGTTTGGGCGGAAGGCATAGAACGGAGCCGTGGCAGTGGCAATGCTGGTCAGACAGTCTCAGCGCGCCTTTGGTTGATATGAGGCGCGGGATTTTAGCTGATTCAGAAAATGGTGGCTGGGGTGCGCGGGGGTTCGGTCTTTCGGAGGGGCTGGTAGGCCTGCGGCCTACTTCGCCGCGAGGGCGCGCCTCCTACAAGAGCGGAGCGGTTTTGAGTAGGTTGGGCTTCAGCCCACCACAGACCACGGTGGGCTCCTTCTTGGTGGGCTGAAGCCCACCCTACGGGCTGAAGCGGAGCGCCGCCCGGCCCACCCTACGCCAGTCAGCGTTGCTTGACGGTCATCTGCCGGCGCTCGTATTCGACGATGCGCTGGCGGTAGTGCTCGATGGTCTGCGCGGTCAATACGCTGCGCTGATCGTCTTTCAACTCGCCGTTCAATTCCGAGGACAGCTTGCGTGCGGCGGCGACCATCACGTCGAAGGCCTGCTTGGGATGACGCGGGCCGGGCAGGCCGAGGAAGAAGCTCACGGCCGGCGTGGTGAAATGGTCGATATCATCCAGATCGAATGTGCCGGGCTTGACGGCGTTGGCCATGGAAAACAGCACCTCGCCATTGCCTGCCATGCTTTCGTGGCGATGGAATATGTCCATTTCGCCGAAACGCAGGCCGCTTTCCAGAATGTTCTGCAGCAGCGCCGGGCCACGGAAGCCGTGCGGGTCGCGGGAAATCACGTTGATGACCAGCACTTCCTCGACCGGAGGCAGTTCATGCTCGGACTCGCTCGCCTCACCGTCATCGCCCGCCACAGGCTCGAGCAATGTCGGGACCGGCTCATCGCTGGTGAAGTGTAGATCGCCCTGCTGAGGTTCGTTGGTGCGACGTTTGACTGTCTCGCGCGCGCTCATTGACGGGAGATCCGTTTCGTCCAGCGATGGCTCGTTGTTGCGGCTAACGACTCGCGGCGGTCCCAACAACTCATTGGAGTCGCCTTCGTCAGGGAAACTGTTGGCGATATTGCGATCCAGCTTGAATTTCAACTTGCCTTTGCTGCCGCGCATCCGGCGCCAGCCATCGAAAAGAATGCCGGCGATAACAATGATGCCGATGAGGATCAGCCACTCGCGCAGACCGATATCCATTAATGCTTAAACCCCTGAAATCGATGATAAAGACGCAGATTCACAGCCGCTGAACAGGCTCATCTGCGCATCGCAAAAATTGCGCTCTAAACTAGCACGACGAACGGTAATGTGCACCGCCCGACGCGGCTCTTTTGTTAGTCTCCGTTTCCCTCAAAAACACCTCGAACTAGCGGGTCTCAAGCCTCCACAAGTGCTACCGCCTGCTCCACATCGACGGCCACCAGCCTTGAGCAACCCGGTTCATGCATAGTCACGCCCATCAGCTGATCGGCCATCTCCATCGCGATCTTGTTGTGCGTGATGTAGATGAACTGCACCTTTTCGGACATTTCCTTGACCAGCCGCGCATAGCGCCCGACGTTAGCGTCGTCCAAGGGTGCATCCACTTCATCGAGCATGCAGAACGGTGCCGGGTTGAGCTGGAAGATCGCAAACACGAGCGCCAGAGCGGTCAGTGCTTTTTCGCCGCCTGACAACAGGTGGATGGTGCTGTTCTTCTTGCCCGGCGGACGCGCCATGATCGCCACCCCGGTATCGAGTAAATCTTCCCCGGTAAGTTCCAGATAAGCGCTGCCGCCACCGAAAACCTTGGGAAAAAGCGCCTGCAGCCCGCCATTGATCTGGTCGAAGGTATCCTTGAAGCGATTGCGGGTTTCCTTGTCAATCTTGCGGATGACATTCTCCAGTGTATCCAGCGCCTCGGTGAGGTCGTCGTTCTGCGCATCGAGATAGCGCTTTCGTTCCGATTGCTGATGGTATTCGTCGATCGCCGCGAGGTTGATCGGACCGAGGCGCTGAATACGCGCAGCAAGGCGCTCGAGTTCAGCCTCCCACTCCGCCTCCGCTGCGCCAGCAGGCAGCGTCGCCAGCACGCCATGCAGATCGAAGCCATCTTCGTACAGCTGATCCTGCAACGCCTTGCGCCGAACGCTGAGCGCTTGCCACTCCATGCGCTGCTGTTCGAGCTGGCCGCGTAATAGTTGCGCCTGCTGTTCAGCCTGAGTACGGCGCTTTTCAACATCGCGCAATTCTCGGTCGGCGTCTTCGAGTGCCAGGCGCGCCAGCTTGAGCTCCTCCTCGACACCCATGCGTCGCTCAAGCAGCTCCTCGAGCTTCATTCGCAATTCATCGAGCGGGGCTTCACCCTCTTCCAGATTCAGACTGAGCTGCTCGCGACGCTCCATTGCTCGTTCGAATTGTTGTTCCAGGCGCTCCAATGCCTGGCGAGTCGAATCATGCTGTGCTTTCAGCGAGCCGACTCGCACAGCCAGCTGGTGCGCGTGATCCTTATGCTGGCGGGCCTCCTGGCGAACCCGATCGAGAGACTCGCGGATGCCATCGCGGCTCGCCAGCAATGTTTCGCGTTGTTCGGTATCCGCTGCCATCGCGTCGAGCGCATCCTGCAGATGCAAACGAGCCTCGCCGAGCTGTTCGGTTTCAAGCTCACGCTGTTCGGACAGTTCGGAAAGCTCTTCATCTAGTCGAACACGGCGCAAGCTGAGCTGCTCCAGCCTGGCCTGGCTGGCGGATAATCGTGCATTCAACTCGGCCTGCTGACGGGACAGCTCTTGATGCTGACGACGCTGCTGTTCGCGCCGATCTTCCGATTCACGTTGTGTTTCGCGAAGCTGGCCGAGCCGCTCGCCCTGCGATTCCAGACTTTGTTCGCGCTCATCGCGCTCAGCCTGCAACTGCTCCAGTTCCTGACCGCGCGCCAGCAGTCCGGACTCGGCCTCTCCGGCGCGTCGCACGCGCAAAAAATGTCGACCAACCCAGTAGCCGTCACGGCTGATCAGGCTTTCGCCCTCGACAAGCGAACCACGTGCAGCCAGCGCCTGATCAAGATCGTCCACCGGACGCACCCGCCCCAGCCACGGCGACAAATCGGCAGCTGACTCGACCTTATCCAGCAAGCTGTTGGTCATGCCCCCGCCGCCCTGCGCCGGGCTGACAAGCCGTAGATCGCCCTGCTCGAAGCCGCTCATATCGAGGCCGTCGAATTGGTCCAGTAAGACCGCCTGTAAATCCGCACCCAGCACGGTTTCGACCGCCAGCTCCCAGCCCGGCTCGACGCGCAGCCCTTCGGCGAGGCGCGGACGCTCATCGAGACTTTGCTCACGTAACCATTCGGAAACGCCTTTGCCTGGGTCCATCGCTGCCTGCTGCAGTGCTTCCAGCGAAGCGATGCGGCCGCTGAGCCGCTGCAGTTCACCCTGCGCCTGCTGCTCGGCCTGGCCGACCTGCTGCAGCTGCTCGCGTATGCGTTCGAGCTGCTGATCGGTCTGCTCTTGCGCGGCAATTAGCTCTTCCAAGCTCAACTCACCGACGGACAGCTGTTCGCTCAGCTCCGCTACCGCGGCATCCTCAGGGTCGCCCGCGAGCGAGGCGCGCTCGTCTTCCAAGCGACGCTGGCGCTCGCTCAGACGCTCCAGTGATTGTTCGAGCTGCTGGATACGCGACTGCTGCACCTCGGCCGCACGGCGTGGCTCGGCACTTTGCTGGTTGAAGCGCTCCCATTGCTCCTGCCATGCCTGCATGGCAGTTTCGGCCTCTTCGAGTTGCGCCGCGGTTTCCTCGGCTGCCGCGCCGGCGATGTCTTGCTCGGGCTCGAGCATTGCCAGCTCTTCGCCGAGGGTGGCGAGCAAGGTGCGGTCGTGACCCAGATGCGATTCGGTCTCCAATCGTGCTTGCTCGGCCTCGCGAAGATCGTCCTGCAGCTGCCGCAAACGCTGCTGGCCATGCTGGATGCTCTGCTCGACCCGTGCGATATCGCCTCCGACCGAGTAGAAGCGCCCTTGGACCAGATTGAATCGCTCGGACAGCTCGTGATGACCGTCACGCAGCCGCTCGATACCGGCGTCGGCGTTGCGCTGTTCGGCGACCAGCGCCTCGAAACCGACCTCCTGATCGCCGATCACTTGCTCGCGCTGGCCGACCTGTTCGTTCAACACCTGCCAACGCAACGCCGACAATTGCGCCTTGAGCTGACGCTCTTCGGCCTTGTACTCCTGATATTTCTCGGCGGACTGCGCCTGGCGGTGCAAGCGTTCCAGCTGGCGCTCGAGCTCTTCGCGCAGATCGGTCAGGCGCGCCAGGTTTTCATGGGTGCGGCGAATGCGGTTCTCGGTTTCACGGCGCCGCTCCTTGTACTTGGAGATGCCCGCCGCCTCTTCGATGAAGTTACGCAAATCCTCAGGCTTGGCCTCGATCAGCTTGGAGATCATGCCCTGCTCGATGATCGAATAACTGCGAGGCCCCAGGCCGGTACCCAGAAAGATGTCAGTAATGTCGCGACGGCGGCATTTCACGCCATTGAGGAAGTAGGTGTTCTGTGCGTCGCGGGTCACGCGGCGGCGGATGGAAATTTCGGCGAAGGCTGCGTATTCGCCAGTTAAGGTGCTGTCGGAGTTGTCGAAGATCAGCTCGATGCTGGCCTGGGTCACCGGTTTGCGCGTATTGGAGCCGTTGAAGATGACATCGGTCATCGACTCGCCACGCAGATTTTTCGCCGAACTTTCGCCCATCACCCAGCGCACGGCGTCGATGATGTTGGATTTGCCGCAGCCGTTCGGCCCGACCACGGCCGCCATGTTGCTGGGGAAGCTCACGGTGGTGGGATCAACGAAGGATTTGAAGCCGGCCAGCTTGATGCTTTTCAGACGCATGCGGGCCTATCCGTGGCAGTCAGCGTGAGGACGAACAAGAGAGTCGCCTTGAACATCGGGATTCCTGGCATCGAGTGGGTGCTGGCGAGAAAACGGCGGAGTTTATCACGCCGCTTTGTAGCCATCGCGGCGATAGATGCGTAGTGCTTCAAGCAATGGCGAGTCCCCCGCCACGCGCCCAGACGCTAGCTCCGTTTCGGCGTGACTTGGAGTTTCTTGCCTGGCGGGCTGAAGCGGAGCGCCGCTCGGCCCACACTACTGGGCTGACCCATGCGATCTTAATGTAGGGTGGGCTTCAGCCCACCAACGATGCCGCGAGCACTTCGTAGGCAGCAACAAACGACATGAATCGTAGCGTAGCCGTCAACTTGCGGAATGCTGGCTCTGTTTCGGTGTGACTTGGGACTGCGCCTGGTGGGCTGAAGCCCACCCTACGGCATTACTTCACCAGACCATCGCTTGCGGCTCGCTTCAACCGCCGGTCATGCTCATGAAGCGCACCACTTGCACTTGCTCGTCGGTACGGAATTCATGTCTTTCCGGCTTGAGCTGCAGCGCGTCAACCAACGCTTGACGCAGTCGCTCACTGTCGCCCGGATGGCTGCGCATCAGGGTCTTGAGGTCCAGTGCGCCTTCGTGGCCGAGGCACAGCACCAGCTTGCCTTCAGCCGTGACACGCACCCGGTTGCAACTACCACAGAAGTTGTTGCTGTGCGGCGAGATGAAGCCGACCTGGGTTTCGCTGCCAGCGACCTGCCAATAGCGTGACGGGCCGCCGGTGGTGTGGCTACTGCGTATCAGCTGGTGGCCGACCTCGATGCGTTCACGCACCTCTTCGCTGGAACAAAAGGTAATTTCACGCTCATGGCTGGAGATGTTGCCGAGCGGCATTTCCTCGATGAAGCTGATGTCCAGCCCGCGCTCCACGGCGAAATTCACCAAGTCCAGCACCTCGTCGTCGTTCCTGCCCTTCTGGATCACGCTGTTGAGCTTGATCCGGCGGAAACCTGCGCTACGCGCGGCATCGATGCCTTCGATGACTTGGTGAAGCATGTCACGGCGGGTCAGCTCGGCGAATCGCTCGCGCTTGAGCGAGTCGAGACTGACATTAAGACGTTTGACGCCCGCGTCGCGCAGTACTGTCGCGAGTACTGGCAGTTGCGAGCCGTTGGTGGTGATGGCCAGATCGTCCAGTTCTTCACGCGCGCCCAGACGACTCAGCAGGCTCGGCAAGCCCTTGCGCACCAGCGGCTCGCCACCGGTCACGCGGATACGTTTGACGCCAAGACTGATGAACGCATCAGCTACGGCATAAAGCTCTTCCAGCGTGAGAATCTGCGCACGCGGAGCGAAGACCATGTCTTCGCTCATGCAATAGGTGCAGCGAAAGTCGCAGCGGTCGGTGACCGACAGCCTCAGGTAGGTGATGCGTCGGCCGAATGGATCGACCAACTGGGAATCTGGCATGTCGCTCTCCAAACACTTGATGCGCGGGCTAAGACTATGCCGGAACGTGACGCGTGGCAAAGGTACGGAGCCAAATGGTCTATCGGAGCTTGGAGCGGCGTAATTCCACGAAGCCCCTCCTCTGACCGTGCATTCAAAAAAACGAAAAACCGTCCAGCTTTTTCTGACCGCCGTCCGCAACGATGTTTTGCCAGTGCGGTTCGAACGTTAGGATATTCGCCTTCTCCGTTTTGCCGGGAGCTTACGCACATGGACAACGACGCCCTCCGTTCGATGGGCTGGCGGGAGCGCCTCTACGTCATCATCTTCTTTACCAATACGCCGGCAGGTAAACGATTCGACACCTGGCTACTGGTATTCATTTTCGCCAGCCTCGTGGTTGTGATGCTCGACAGCATCGCGATCTACCGGTTGGAATACGGCACGTTCCTGGTCGGTCTCGAATGGTTTTTTACCGCCGTTTTCGCTATCGAATATCTCGTGCGGATTTATACCCACCCCGAGCCGCGCAAGTACATTTTCAGTTTCTATGGAGCCATCGACCTACTGTCGGTACTCCCAGCGTTCATCGCCTTGCTGTTACCGGATGCGCAGTACCTGCTGGTAGTGCGTGCGATCCGGATGTTGAGGGTGTTCCGCGTACTCAAGCTGACTCAGTATCTGAGCCAGGCCAACTTCTTAATGGTTGCCCTTCGCGGCAGCAAACAGAAGATTGTTGTCTTTCTGCTCAGCGTCACCACCATGGTGCTGGTGTTCGGCACCTTGATGTATGTGATCGAAGGGCCATCGAGGGGCTTCACCAGCATTCCGATGAGTATTTACTGGGCGATCGTCACGATCACAACCGTCGGTTTTGGTGACATCGTGCCGCAAACTCCACTAGGCAAGGCGGTGGCGAGCCTGGTGATGATCACGGGTTATTCAATCATCGCCGTCCCTACCGGCATTTTCACTGCCGAGCTGGCTACTGCCATGCGTGCTGACAGCTTGCAGCATCGTTGCCCCACATGCGAAAAGCTCAGCCACGAAGCCAACGCAGCGTTCTGCAGCCGGTGCGGTACTCAGCTCTTCAAGCGTCCTGAACCCGACCCCGAAAGCTGAGCCGCACGCACAAAGACGTTCACGCCCTGATTTCCTCGAATCAAGCGCCACTGCGCGCCATTCGAACCGCCTCGGTCGAGGGTTGTCACAACCTCTGACCTGCCGCGGGCCCGGATGGAGACGCGAATGCCCTTGCTCAAACTGCTGCACTTCGCAAGCCTGCTGTGCTGGTGCGGCACTCTCCTGTACCTGCCTGCGCTCATTGCCGCCGGCACCAAGCGTACTGATGCGCTTTTTTACCGGGACCATGCTCATCTCACGCGCATGGTGTTCAACCTTGTCGGTACGCCGGCTGCGCTTATCGCCATCGGTTCGGGGACGGCCCTGTTTCTGCGCGACGGCATCATGGCTGGCTGGTTGATTGTCAAACTCAGCACCGTCGCAGGCATGGTCTTGTGTCATGCCCTTTGCGGCGTACTTGTGCTGCATATCGAACGCACCCCGGAACAGAGCGTGACCACCCGTTGCCGCGTTCTTGGCGTGGCCATCGCGGCTTTCACTACCGCGACGCTCTGGCTGGTACTGGCCAAGCCGTTTTAGCCCATGACCCAACCGCCGGATCGAACCGAATAGCGCCCATGACCGAACGATTCAAGCCTCACCCACAGCAGCCCAGGTCAGACCTTGTCCAGATCGACCCCAACGGCATGCTCATAGACCAGTCGCCCCCCCAGATAGGCGGCCAGCGAGATCAATGCGGCCGTGATCGCGGACAGGTACAGCGCCCACAGATGAATGTTGTCCCCCTCGTTCTGGAAGCGCAGCAACCAATTGAGCGAAGCCAGCGAAAGCATCATCACCGCCAGGATCGCATGGCACCAGGCGGTGATCTTCTGACGAATCTCGCGCACCGTGAGCAGGTCGATCAGGCCGAAAATGCTCGCGACCCAGCCGCCCAACGCACCCACACCGGCGAGCCAGAGCCCGGCCCGCCACCAGAAGTCATCGAGCGTCCAGATATGGGCGAGATCGACCGGCAACAGGCCGATCAGCGCCGCCACCGGGAAATGGATCAGCATCGGATGCAGGGGGTGTCCGGCGATCGCGGCGCGACTGTGAATAGAACTTTGGTCATTGGCCATCCGGCACTCCAGCGGCATAAAGGGGAACGCGCCGAACGAGCCGGCAGCCTCTTGAAATGGACCACGCTGGCGCTGGCAGTTCCTTTATTGGCCGCGTGCGGTGGCCCACTGTCCGCGCTCCACCCGGCCAGCCCGATGGCAAGGCAGGTGGCGAATGTCTGGTGGGGCATGTTCGCCTTCGCCACCTTGGTGCTGGTGGTGGTCAGCGCGATCTGGATCTACGCGCTGGTACGCAAGCCACGCCAGACCAGCCAGGAACAGGCGATGCGAATCAATCGCTGGTGGATCATCGGTGGCGGCGTCGTGCTGCCAAGCGTGAGCATCATCGTGCTGCTGATATTCGGCATCCCCACTGGCCGCGGCATGATTCCGCTTCCCGTGGACGGCGAGCAGCCGCTGAAGGTGGAGGTCACCGGCCATCAATGGTGGTGGGAAGTGCACTACCCCGACAGCGGCGTTACCACGGCCAATCAGTTGATCATCCCAGCCGGCCGCCTGATAGACGTGCATGTCACCAGTGCGGACGTCATCCACTCGTTCTGGGTGCCTCGTCTTGGCGGAAAGATGGACATGCTGCCCGGCCGAACCAACGTCATTCGCATCGAAGCCGGGCATGCCGGGATCTTTCATGGGCAGTGCTCGGAGTTCTGCGGCCTTCAGCACACCCACATGAAACTCCATGTCGAAGCCCAGACCACCGCCGACTTCGACGCCTGGATCGCCGCGAGGGAAAACCTTAGCTTCACGCAGCGCGCACCCGGTGCGGCCGGTCAGGTCTTCGACGAACGCTGCGGCCAATGTCATCGCGTCGAGGGAATAACCGACGGCAATCGAGCACCGGACCTGACCGACCTCGCCAGCCGCCCGTCGCTGGGCGCCGGGGTGATCGAAAACGACCACGAAGGACTGCGCCGTTGGTTGCGCGAACACAAGTCGCTCAAATTCGGAAACGGCATGCCTGCCCATGATGACGTTCCGCCAGAAACCCTCGATCAGATTGCCGATTGGCTGGAGACGCTCGCTCCATGATTTCTTCGTTCAGGGGCAGCGCCCCTTCTACCGATCCGGATCAGCTTCACGATCAATTCAATGACGTCTGGGGCAACCCGCGCGGCTGGCGTGCGCTGACCATCGTCAACCACACCAGCATCGGCCTGCGCTTCATGGTCACTGGGGGCGTGTTCTTCTTGATCGGCGGGCTGATGGCGATGCTGATCCGCACGCAACTCGCCATGCCCGGCTACGTGTTGATGGAGCCGGACGTCTACAACCAGGTCTTCACCATGCACGGCTCGGTGATGATGTTCCTGTTCGCCGTGCCGATGATGGAAGGGCTGGCGGTCTATCTGATACCCAAGATGCTCGGCGCGCGGGATCTGGTCTTTCCCCGACTCTCGGCCCTCGGGTATTTCTGTTATTTGTTCGGCGGCATCATTCTGCTGTCCAGCGTATTTCTCGGCGTAGCGCCCAAGGCTGGCTGGTTCATGTACACGCCGCTGTCCAGCGCCTCGCACATGCCGGGCGTGAATTCGGACTTCTGGTTGCTGGGCATTACTTTTGTCGAAATTTCGGCGGTGAGCGCGGGCGTCGAGTTGGTGGTGTCGATCCTGCGCACCCGCACCAACGGCATGGCGCTGCACAAGATGCCGATTTACGCCTGGTACATCCTGGTGATGGCGATGATGATCGTCATCGGTTTCCCACCGCTGATCCTGGGCAGCATTCTCCTGGAGCTGGAGCGCGCCGCCGGCCTGCCTTTCTTCGACACGGCTAAGGGCGGTGACCCGGTACTCTGGCAGCACCTGTTCTGGCTGTTCGGCCACCCCGAGGTTTACATCATCTTTCTGCCCGGCGCTGGCATCGTCTCGACGTTGTTGCCAGTGTTCTGCCAGCGTCCGCTGGTGGGATATCGGTGGGTCGTGCTGGGCGTCCTGACCACGGGTTTTCTCAGCTTCGGGCTCTGGGTCCATCACATGTTTACGGTGGGCATCCCGGCGCTCGCACTGGGCTTCTTCTCGGCAGCGAGCATGCTGGTGGCCATCCCCACCGGGGTGCAGATTTTCGCCTGGATCGCGACCCTGTGGCTGGGCAAGCCGGTGTATCACGTCCCGATGCTTTGGCTGGTCGGGTTTCTGATCGTCTTCGTCTGCGGCGGCCTGACCGGCGTGATGGTGGCGCTGGTGCCCTTCGACTGGCAGGTACACGACACCCATTTCGTCGTCGCGCACATGCATTACGTGCTTGTCGGCGGCATGTTCTTTCCGTTGATGGCTGGGCTCTATTATTGGCTGCCGCATTTCTCCGGCCGCATGCCTTCCATACGCCTGGGACGCTGGGGGTTCTGGCTGGTATTCATCGGGTTCAATACCACCTTCCTGATCATGCACTGGACCGGCCTGATAGGCATGCCGCGCCGGGTCTATACCTACGACACCGGTCTGGGCTGGGACATACCCAATCTGATCTCATCGATCGGCAGCTTCATCATGGCCATCGGCATCGGCACCATACTGCTCGACATCGTGTTGCACTTCCGCTTCGGTCAGCCCGCCAAGACCAACCCCTGGAATGCCGACACGCTGGAATGGGCGACCAGCCTGCCACCGAGCCCGTACAACTTCGTCAGCCTGCCGGACATCACTGATCGTCATCCGCTGTGGAAGGATCCGGATCTGCCCCACAGCATCGCCCGCGCCGAACATGCGCTGACGACCATCGATCATGGACGACGGGAGACCTGGGGCTCGGACCCGCTGAGCGGCAAGGTACGTGAGGTCATTCATCTGCCGGGTAATAGCTGGTGGCCGTTCGTGGCCTCGGTATTTCTCGCCGCGCTCTGCCTGAGCCTGCTGAACAAGGTCTACTGGGGTGCACTGTTCGCGACGGTCGCAACCTTGATCGTGCTGTTCCGCTGGTCCTGGGAAAACGGCGCGCATCCATCCGCCGCACCGGATGCACGCACCCAGCCCGGCGAGCCTCCGCTGCATTCGCGCACCTTCGACGGCCCAGGGCTCTGGGGCATGGGCGTCACCTTACTGGCCAACGGCACGCTGTATCTGTCGCTGCTGTTCGGCTGGTTCTATCTGTGGACCGTCTCGCCGCAATGGCAGGTGCCGGAGCAGTCGCAACTGAACGGTTGGCTGATGCTCGCCAGCGCCGTTCTGCTGACCCTCGGTACGCTGTGGATGCGCGTCATACCGGCGCGGCTGCGCCGTGGCGATATCCGCGGCCTGATGGGCAATCTGGGTGTGGTAACAGCCATCGGTGTGGCGCAATTCGGCACCTTGTTATGGGTGTTGCTGAGCGCCAACTTGCAGGTAACCGAGACCGCCCACGACGCGGTGATCTTCGTGATCCTCGCCTACAGCCTGATCCATTGCGGCCTGGCAACCATCTGTACGTTGCTGCAGATGCTGCGGGTGCATCACGGTTATGTGGGTGAGATGGCGCCATACGAGCCAGTGGTCGTCGAGCAGCTCTGGTACTACAACGTTGGCGTGATCTGGAGCGCTTACGCGGCGATCGTTCTATTCCCGTCGGCCTGGGGAGGTGCCTGATGAGTTACCGCCGCACGTCAGTGTTTCATCCGATGCAGATCCCCTTCGGCCTGATCATCTGGAGCATCTGGTTCGCCACGATGTACGGCTCGCATGCGGTGGTCTGTTCGATCGCACCGCCTGATCCCAATCTGGGAATCTTCAATTGGCTGAACGCGAGTTTCGGCATATTCACCTTGGTAGTGGTTGCTCTGTTGCTTTGGCTGGGGTGGCGGTCCTGTAGACTCTCACGGCCACCACATGATCTCGACGAACGCCAAGTATTCGTCACCAAGGTCGCATCGGGGATTCATTTCATCGCGGCGTTGTCGACGGTGTTTGTCGGTCTGCAGCTGGCGTTTCTGCCGCCATGCGTGTGAGAACTCAGGAGCTCAATCGAGCTTCTTGCGAATCCAGTACAGGTAGGTTCCCTCTTCAGCCTGTTGACCGACCAGCTCATGACCGAGAAACACGCAGAATTTCGGTATATCGCGCTGGGTAGACGGATCGGTCGCGATGACCTTGAGCAACTCGCCCCCACCCAAGCCGCGCACCTTGTTGTGCAGCATCATCACCGGCTCGGGGCAGTTGAGGCCGCTGGCATCGAGCACCGCGTCGGCGGACAGTTCAACAGATTGAGACATCACAAACTCCCTAAAAACAGGTCGGCATTGTCGCCCAGACAGATCGCGCGGTCACTCGGCCAAGCGTCACAGCCGACGCAGATGGCAAGTCACTTCTTCGCGGTCATGGTAAAGCTGCTTGCAGCCGATGCTCGCTTTCACCCCTCGTTCGGCAAGCCCATCGGCAATGCGTTCCAGCAAACGTTTCACCTCGGCATAGCGTTGTTTCATCGGCAGCTTGAGGTTAACCACCGCTTCGCGACACAGGCCTTCGCCAATCCAGGTCTCCAGCAAAGCGGCATTTTTTGCGGGTTTCTCGACGATATCGCAGACCATCCAATCCACCGCACGCTTGGGGCGAAAGGCGAAGCCATCGGCCCGGTAATGGCCAACCAGCCCCGACTCGAGCAACGCTTCGTTCATCGGGCCGTTATCCACGGCCATCACCTCGATGTCACGGTTGACCAGCTGCCAGGTCCAACCACCCGGCGAAGCGCCCAGATCCACGGCAGTCATGCCCGCTGCCAGCCGCTCGTCCCACTGATCACGGGGAATGAAGTGATGCCAGGCCTCTTCCAGCTTCAACGTCGACCGGCTCGGCGCCTGCCGCGGGAATTTCAGACGCGGGATACCCATCGGCCACATCGCGCTGTTATCTGCCTCAGCGATACCAAGGAAAACTTCGCGACCACTTTTGAATGTCAGTAGCAAACGCGGGCCGTCACCGCCCACGCTCAATCGACCCGCTTTCGTCAGCGCCTTGCGCAACGGCGCCTCGAACTTGCGGCAGAAAGTCGACAGCTCCTTACCGTCATTGGTGTCCAGCACTTCCAGCCAGAGGCTTCCACAGACCGGATAGGATTTGAGACGGTCGAGCAGCACGCTGATCCGATCAGTTTCCGGCAGCGCCAGATAATCGCCTCGGGCCCATTGTCGGGGGAAGATCAGCCGCGCGAAGCGTGCGCCGCGCATTAGCCGCTCCGCACCATTTTCCTCGCTACAAATGAATTCAGCGCAGGCGCTGTCCGGTTTCGCCCTGGCGTAGCCCGTCACATCGAGGCGTGTGGCTTGATCACTGATTTCTGCACAGACTTCGTTCTCAAAGCCCGGTCGGCAATGCAGCAGCAGTGTTTTCATGGTACGTCCTGTAGTCAGCGCGAAGGCACATCGGCGCGCGAGCGCTCTGCGACCAAAGCCGCACATGATAGCCGAGAGGGGAACCCCAGGCTCTGTGCTCCGGTCCAGAACAGATAGCTGGGATCGATAAAGCCCGATCTACGGCCCTTCAGGCAGATGCAATGCCAAGCAAGATTCAACTGCCGCAGACACAGGTCTGCGGCCAGCTCCGTGGCGAAACATGCCGCCAGAAGCTAGCGTCAACATAACGCTTCCCATCCAGTAAGCCCGACCGTGCGGGCAAAAAGGAGAGACGAATGCGATCCCTGGACAGCTTGAACTGCCGCCGCAGCCTGGAGGTCAACGGCAAGACCTATCACTACTACAGCCTGCCCGAAGCCGCCAAACAGCTGGGCGACATCAGTCGTCTACCGACCTCGCTCAAGGTGTTGCTGGAGAACCTGTTGCGCTGGGAGGATGACGTCACGGTGCGTGCCGATGACTTCACCTCGCTGGCAGTATGGCTGAAGACCCACACCTCCGAGCGTGAGATCCAGTACCGTCCCGCGCGAGTGCTGATGCAGGATTTCACTGGCGTACCGGCCGTCGTCGACCTGACTGCCATGCGCGATGCCGTATCCCGAGCGGGCGGCGACCCTCAGCGCATCAACCCGCTTTCGCCGGTGGATCTGGTGATTGACCATTCGGTGATGGTGGACCGTTTTGGCAGCAATCAGGCGTTCGAGCAGAACGTCGAAATCGAAATGCAGCGCAACGGCGAACGCTATGAGTTCCTGCGCTGGGGCCAGCAGGCCTTCGATAATTTCCGCGTGGTACCGCCGGGCACCGGCATTTGCCACCAGGTCAACCTCGAATACCTGGGCCAGGTGGTGTGGACCAAGGAAGAAGATGGCGAAACCACCGCCTATCCGGACACGCTTGTCGGCACCGATTCGCATACCACCATGATCAACGGCCTCGGCGTGCTGGGCTGGGGCGTTGGCGGAATCGAGGCGGAGGCGGCCATGCTCGGCCAGCCCGTGTCGATGCTGATTCCGGAAGTGGTCGGCATGCGCCTGACCGGCAAGCTCAACGAAGGCGTGACCGCCACCGACCTGGTCCTTACCGTCACGCAGATGCTGCGCAAGCACGGCGTGGTGGGCAAGTTCGTCGAGTTCTTCGGTCCCGGTCTCGACAATCTTCCCCTCGCCGACCGCGCCACCATCGGCAACATGGCGCCGGAGTATGGCGCCACCTGCGGCTTCTTCCCGGTCGATCAGGTCACGATCGATTACCTGCGCCTGACCGGACGCGACGAGGACCGCATCGCGCTGGTCGAGGCCTACAGCAAGGCTCAGGGCATGTGGCGGGACAGCAATTCTCCGGACCCGGTATTCACCGCCACCCTCGAGCTCGACCTAAGCCAGGTCCGGCCTTCCCTCGCCGGCCCCAAGCGTCCGCAAGACCGGGTTTCGCTAGGGGATATCGGCGCCAACTTCGATCTTCTGCTGGAAACCAGTGGTAAAACCCAGCAAGCCAACAGCTCGGTGCCCGTAGCTGGCGAGGACTTCGGTCTCAAGCATGGCGCAGTCGTGATCGCGGCGATTACCTCCTGCACCAACACCTCCAACCCGAACGTGCTAATGGCCGCCGGCCTGGTGGCGAAGAAGGCACTCGAACGCGGCCTGAAGCGCGCGCCCTGGGTTAAATCATCCCTTGCGCCCGGCTCCAAGGTGGTCACCGATTATCTCGAACGCGCCGGCCTAACAACCTACCTGGATCAGCTCGGCTTCAACCTCGTCGGTTATGGCTGCACCACATGCATCGGTAACTCTGGACCACTGCCGGAAGCCATTGGCCAGACGATCACCGACAACGACCTGATCGTTTCCTCGGTGCTTTCCGGCAACCGCAACTTCGAGGGCCGCGTGCATCCGCTGGTCAAGGCCAACTGGCTGGCTTCGCCGCCGCTGGTCGTGGCTTTCGCGCTTGCCGGCACGACGCGAATCAACATGGACAAGGATCCGCTGGGCTACGACGAGCAGAACCAGCCTGTCTATCTCAAGGACATCTGGCCGAGCAGCACCGAGGTGAACGAAGCGGTCAGCAGGATCGACGGGCAGATGTTCCGCACCCGCTATTCGGACGTCTTCAGCGGCGACGAACACTGGCAGTCAATCGCGGTAACGGCGGGCGACACCTACGAGTGGAACAACAACTCCAGCTATGTGCAAAACCCGCCATTCTTTGAAGACATCGGCCAACCGCCGGCACCACCGAAGGATGTCGAAAACGCTCGCATCCTGGCGCTGTTTGGCGACTCGATCACCACCGACCACATCTCGCCAGCCGGTAACATCAAAGCCAGTTCACCGGCCGGCGTGTACCTGCAACAACTCGGCGTGCAGCCGGAAGATTTCAACTCTTACGGCTCGCGCCGTGGTAATCACGAAGTGATGATGCGCGGCACCTTTGCCAACATTCGTATCAAGAACGAAATGCTTGGCGGCGAAGAAGGCGGCAATACCCTGCATCAGCCGAGTGGCGAGCGGATGTCGATCTACGATGCGGCGATGCGCTATCAGACTGAAGGCGTGCCGCTGGTGGTGGTCGCAGGCAAGGAATACGGCACCGGCTCCAGCCGGGACTGGGCAGCCAAGGGCACCAACCTGCTCGGCGTCAAGGCAGTGATAGCCGAAAGCTTCGAGCGCATCCACCGCTCGAACCTGATCGGCATGGGCGTGCTGGCGCTGCAGTTCGTTGGCGAGCAGAACCGGCAGTCGCTGGGCCTGACCGGCAACGAGAAGCTCTCGATTCGCGGCCTTGGTGTCGACATCAAACCGCGCCAGTTGCTGACGGTGGATGTCGAGCGCGCAGACGGTTCCCGAGATAACTTCCAGGTGCTCTGCCGCATCGACACGCTCAATGAAGTCCAGTACTTCAAGGCCGGCGGCATTCTGCATTACGTGTTAAGGCAGTTGATCGAAGCCTGAGCGCTCGCCGCGCGGCCGCCGGAACGCCCGTTCGCAGTGACCTGCGGCGGGCGTTTTACTTTGCGGTGACCACTTATCCATCGCTTCTCAACTAATCGCTTTGCGTGCCGTTAAGACAAACAGCACGGTCAACCGACCCTAGAACAATCAGAAATCACGCAAGCCATTTTGAATTTGCCAGGCGTATTCCATATGCGAAACAACCAGCCCATCACCCAGCGCGAATATGCATTCCCCGACCAGCAACGGCTGATATCCACTACCGACCTGAAAGGCAAAATCAGCTACTGCAACGATATCTTTGCCGAAGTCAGCGGCTTCGATCGTGGCGAGTTGATCGGATCCCCGCACAACTTGATCCGTCATCCGGACGTGCCTTCCGCGGTATTCGCACATATGTGGACGACGCTCAAGGCAGGCAAGCCTTGGATGGGCATCGTCAAGAATCGACGCAAGGACGGCGACCATTACTGGGTCAACGCCTACGTGACGCCGGTGCTGGACATGCAGCGTAATGTGATCGGTTATGAATCGGTCCGTACCAAACCCACCCGCGAACAGATACAGCGAGCCGAAGCGCTCTATGCGCGGCTCAACGCTGGCAAAAGCGGCGTGCCACGCCGGGACAAGTGGCTGCCGCTGGTCGTCAACTGGCTCCCTTTCATCCTGACTAGCCAGATCGGTTTCATGGTCGGTTTCTGGCTCAACCACGCGTGGGGCTTCGCGCTGGCGGCGCTGCTATCTGTACCGCTGGGCCTGGCCGGACGCCATTGGCAGATGCGTGGCGTCAATCGCCTGGTGCGCCTGGCCGAGCAATCGATGAGCGATCCGATGATTGCCCGGATGTACACCGACAGTCAGGGCGTCGAAGCCCGGCTGGAGATGGCGATGCTCAGCGAGCATGCGCGGCTGAAAACCTGCCTGACTCGCCTGCAGGACAGCGCCGTGCAACTGCAGCAACAGGCCAAGCGGGCCGATGAACTGGCGCACAGTTGTTCGGACGGTCTGGCTCGTCAGCACCACGAAACCGAGCAGGTCGCCACAGCCATCAACCAGATGGCCGCAACGACCCAGGAAGTCGCCAGCAACGTCGCTCTAGCCGCCGGGGCTACGGAGCAGGCCAGCCAGCTGACGGCCCAGGGCCGTGAAATCGGTGCTCAGACCCGCAAGGCCATCGAACTGCTGGCCCATGCCGTGACGGAAACCGGCGATGCGGTTTCGGCACTGGCGCATAACAGTGAAGAAATCGGCACCGTGGTCGATGTGATCAAGAGCATCGCCGACCAGACCAACCTGCTGGCACTCAACGCGGCCATCGAAGCGGCGCGCGCCGGGGAAAGTGGCCGCGGTTTCGCGGTGGTCGCCGACGAGGTCCGTCAATTGGCCCAACGCACCGCTGCCGCCACCGGCCAGATCCATCAGCTGATTGAAAAACTGCAGGTGCAGGCACGGCATGCCGTCGAGACCACCGAGCAGGGACGCGTGCAGGCGAGCCGTGGCGTGGATCAGGTGGTCGACGCGGACAAGGCACTCGCCGGCATCAGCACGGCGATGGAAAGCATCATCGACATGACGTCGCAGATTGCCTCGGCAACCGAACAGCAGAGCGCGGTGGCAGACGAAATCAGCCACAACGTCAGCAATATTGCCCGCCTTGCGGTGCAGACGACAGGCGATGCACAGAGTTCGGCGCTGCTTTCCGAAGATCTGGCCAACACAGCCCGCTCGCAATACACCCTGGTGGAGCGTTTCAACCGCTGAGCGAGGCTCGTATCGCATGACGCCCGTGCTGCCACGGGCGTTTTGCTATCTGCTTACGGATTACACAGAAACGCTGCAACTTCGTCTGCAGCACTGTCCAGATGCTGTTCATGAGTCAGCCCTGATCGTTTCAGCGGCTTGAGATCATGATCCGCGGCCACGAGCCAGTGGAGACGAATCGCTGGTGATAGCGCGTAACCGCTAACCGTATCCCGGTCGCCCAAGGCATCGCGCTCGCCTTGGATGATCAGCGTTGACGTGCGCAATTCGGCAAGATGCGCCACGCGTGGCTTGTCCGGTTTGCCGGTGGCGTAGAACGGATAGCCCAGACACACCAGCGAATCAGCGTCCAATTCATCGGCCAGCAGACTGGCCATTCTTCCCCCCATCGACTTGCCCCCAATCGCCAACCGACCTGCGGTTTGCTGTCGCACCGAGCGATACACCGCACGCCACTCTTGCAGCAACTGCGCCTGTGGGTTGGGCGGCCGTTTGCGCCCGTTCGCGCGGCGCTCGGCCATGTAGGCGAACTCGAAACGAAAGACCGCAACCCCGCGTGCCAGAAGCCGTTCGGTCATCTGCTGCATGAACGGACTGTCCATCGGCGCGCCCGCACCGTGCGCCAGAATCAAGCTGCCGCACGCCTCGCCTTGCGGCTGATCGGCTCTGATGAATGGAATTTCATCGCCCTGCGAGTATTGATCGGCGTCAATACCGGCCATTTGCCCTTTGCCCATCCTTGCCCCCGCTTTTCAGTGAAAGAAACGTCTGCTCACGCAACGAAAAACATGCTCACTACCGTGGATGGAAGCCCATACATGAACACAGCAACCAGTACCGCCTATGACTATAAGGTGGTCCGCCAATTCGCCATCATGACGGTGGTGTGGGGAATCGTCGGGATGGGGCTCGGCGTTCTCATCGCAGCGCAGCTTGCCTGGCCCGCACTCAACTTCGATCTGCCCTGGACCAGCTTCGGGCGCTTGCGACCTCTGCACACCAACGCGGTGATTTTTGCCTTTGGTGGCTGCGCATTGTTCGCAACCTCCTACTATTCCGTCCAGCGCACCTGCCAGGCCACGCTGTTCGCACCCAAGCTGGCGGCCTTTACCTTCTGGGGTTGGCAACTGGTGATTCTGCTCGCGGCGATCAGCCTGCCGCTGGGCTTTACCAGCTCCAAGGAATACGCCGAGCTGGAATGGCCGATCGACATCCTGATCACCATCGTCTGGGTGTCCTACGCGATCGTGTTCTTCGGCACCCTGGCGACACGCAAGGTCAAGCACATCTACGTCGGCAACTGGTTCTTCGGCGGGTTCATCCTGACCGTGGCGATCCTGCATATGGTCAACAACCTGGAAATCCCGGTCACAGCGATGAAGTCCTATTCGCTGTATGCCGGCGCGACCGACGCCATGGTGCAGTGGTGGTACGGGCACAACGCCGTGGGCTTCTTCCTGACCGCTGGCTTCCTCGGGATCATGTACTACTTCGTTCCGAAGCAGGCCGAACGCCCGGTGTATTCCTATCGCCTGTCGATCGTTCACTTCTGGGCGCTGATCACCGTTTACATCTGGGCCGGCCCGCATCACCTGCACTACACCGCGCTGCCGGACTGGGCGCAGAGCCTCGGTATGGTGATGTCGCTGATTCTGCTGGCACCGAGCTGGGGCGGCATGATCAACGGCATGATGACCCTCTCGGGCGCCTGGCATAAGCTGCGCAGCGACCCGATCCTGCGCTTCTTGGTCGTGTCCCTGGCGTTCTACGGCATGTCGACCTTCGAAGGTCCGATGATGGCCATCAAGACCGTCAATGCCCTCTCCCACTACACCGACTGGACCATCGGCCACGTTCACGCCGGCGCCCTCGGCTGGGTTGCCATGGTGTCCATCGGCGCGCTGTACCACCTGATTCCCAAGGTATTCGGCCGGGCGCAAATGCACAGCATTGGCCTGATCAACGCTCACTTCTGGCTGGCCACCATCGGCACCGTGCTTTACATCGCTTCGATGTGGGTCAACGGCATCGCTCAAGGCCTGATGTGGCGTGCGATCAACGAAGACGGCACGCTCACCTACTCCTTCGTCGAAGCACTTGAAGCCAGCCATCCGGGCTTCGTCATTCGCCTGATCGGCGGTGCGGTCTTCTTCGCCGGCATGTTGCTGATGGCCTACAACACCTGGCGCACCGTGCGTGCCGCCAAACCGGCCGAATACGAAGCCGCCGCGCAGATCGCCTGAGGAGCCGAACCGAAATGAAACAACACGAGAAACTCGAGAAGAACGTCGGTCTGCTGACCCTGTTCATGATCCTCGCGGTGAGCATCGGCGGCCTGACTCAGATCGTTCCACTGTTCTTCCAGGACGTGGTCAACGAGCCGGTGGAAGGCATGAAGCCCTACACGGCGCTGCAGCTCGAAGGCCGCGACATCTATATCAAGGAAGGCTGCGTCGGTTGCCACTCGCAGATGATCCGGCCGTTCCGCGCCGAGACCGAGCGCTACGGCCATTACTCGGTCGCCGGTGAAAGTGTCTACGACCACCCATTCTTATGGGGCTCCAAGCGTACCGGTCCGGACCTGGCCCGTGTCGGCGGCCGCTACTCCGATGACTGGCACCGCGCGCATCTCTATAACCCGCGCAACGTGGTGCCGGAATCGAAGATGCCGTCCTATCCATGGCTGGTGGAAAACACCCTCGATGGCCGGGATACCGCTAAGAAGATGAAAGCCTTGCGCACCCTGGGTGTGCCATACACCGATGAAGACATAGCCAGCGCCAAGGACGGGGTCAAGGGCAAGACCGAAATGGATGCCATGGTGGCTTACCTGCAGGTTCTTGGCACGGCTCTGACTAACAAGCGCTGACCATCGAAAGCGGCGCGCTGCAAAGACAGCCGCCGGGGACTTCAATCGCGGACAGCCAAAGTGGCTCGGGCTGTCCAGGAGTAGCACATGAGCACTTTCTGGAGTGGATACATCGCCCTGCTGACGCTGGGCACCATCGTCGCGCTGTTCTGGCTGATCTTCGCCACCCGCAAGGGCGAGTCGGCCGGTACGACCGACAAGACCATGGGGCATTCCTTCGACGGCATCGAGGAGTACGACAATCCGCTGCCCAAGTGGTGGTTCTGGCTGTTCATCGGCACGCTGGTGTTCGGCATCCTCTATCTGATCATCTATCCGGGCCTGGGCAACTGGAAAGGCGTCTTCCCCGGCTACGAAGACGGTTGGACGCAGGAGAAGCAATGGCAGCGCGAAGTCGATCAGGCCGATGCCACGTTCGGTCCGATTTTCGCCAAATACTCGGCCATGGGTGTCGAGCAAGTCGCCCAGGACGAACGCGCCTTGAAGATCGGCGGCCGCCTCTTCGCCAACTACTGCTCGGTTTGCCACGGCTCGGACGCCAAGGGCGCGAACGGCTTCCCCAATCTCGCCGACAACGACTGGCGCTGGGGCGGCGATGCTGAAACCATCAAAGCGTCCATCCTCCATGGCCGTGTTGCGGCGATGCCGGCCTGGGGACAGGCCATCGGCGAAGAGGGTGTGAAGAACGTCGCGGCTTTTGTACGCAATGATCTGGCCGGTCTATCGCTGCCGGAAGGCACCGAAGCGGATGTCGCCGCCGGCGCTCAGGTGTACACCCAAACCTGTTCGGTCTGCCATGGTTCGAACGGTGAAGGGATGGCTGCATTGGGAGCGCCGAACCTGACCAACCCAGCCGGCTGGATTTATGGCTCCAGCCTGCCGCAACTGCAGCAGACCATCCGCCACGGCCGCAACGGCCAGATGCCGGCGCAGGAGCAATATCTGGGCAACGATAAGGTGCACTTGCTGGCCGCTTACGTTTACAGTCTTTCGCAACAGCCAGAACGCCTGGCGAAGCAATAATCATGACAGGCGGTATTGCGATACCGCCCTGTTCCAAATCAAGCCTCATTATAAAAAGTGCCAGTGCGACGCTCTGTCGCAGACCGCTCACCCCCTTCCCCGTTTGCCCTTCAGTGCAGCTGCTTTTATATTCCTCCCCACTCGCCGAACCCCCGCAGAACTACAAGGCGAAGCCCTCGATTCATCACATCGGCATGATGTGAAAACGACCCTGCAAAGAGCATGGAAAACGCTTGGAATCAGGGTCTGAACGGCACGAGATGGCCTGGGCGTTGATTGCATTGCCCCCCTCCTTTCTCCATACTTGCCGCCGTTTTTGCCCCCTGAAATGCCATTTAGCGTGGAAGCCTTGCATGAGCACAGCAATAAGTGAGACTGCATATAACTATAAGGTGATTCGCCAATTCGCCATCATGACGGTGGTGTGGGGAATCATTGGGATGGGTATGGGCGTCCTTATCGCCTCGCAGTTGGTGTGGCCCTCACTCAACTTCGACCTGCCCTGGGCCAGCTTTGGCCGCCTACGTCCGTTGCACACCAATCTGGTGATTTTCGCCTTCGGCGGCTGCGCCCTGATGGCAACTTCCCTATACGTGGCCCAGCGGACCTCGCAGACGCGTCTGTTTTCCGACGGCCTGGCCGCCTTCACCTTCTGGGGCTGGCAAGCGGTCATCGTTCTGGCCGTGATCACCCTGCCGATGGGTTTCACCAGCTCCAAGGAATACGCCGAGCTGGAATGGCCGATCGATATCCTGCTGGCCATCGTCTGGATCAGCTACGCGACGGTGTTCTTCGGCACCCTCATGAAGCGCAAGGCCAAGCACATCTACGTGGGTAATTGGTTCTTCGGTGCCTTTATCCTGGTTACGGCGATGCTGCACATCGTCAACAACCTGGAAATCCCGGTGTCCTGGTTCAAGTCCTACTCGATCTACGCGGGCGCGACCGACGCGATGGTTCAGTGGTGGTACGGTCACAACGCGGTTGGTTTCTTTCTGACCACCGGCTTCCTGGGCATGATGTATTACTTCGTTCCGAAGCAGGCTGGCCGCCCGGTCTACTCCTATCGTCTGTCCATCGTGCATTTCTGGGCATTGATTACCCTGTACATCTGGGCTGGTCCGCACCACCTGCACTACACCGCACTGCCAGACTGGGCACAGAGCCTGGGCATGGTGATGTCGATCATCCTGCTGGCGCCGAGCTGGGGCGGCATGATCAACGGCATGATGACCCTGTCGGGTGCCTGGCATAAGCTGCGCACCGATCCGATCCTGCGCTTCCTGGTGGTCTCGCTGGCGTTCTACGGCATGTCGACCTTCGAAGGTCCGATGATGGCCATCAAGACTGTCAACGCACTCTCCCACTACACCGATTGGACCATCGGCCACGTACATGCCGGCGCCCTCGGCTGGGTAGCCATGATCACCATCGGCTCCATATATCACCTGATTCCGAAGGTCTTCGCTCGCGAGCAGATGTACAGCATCGGCCTGATCAACGCCCACTTCTGGCTGGCCACTATTGGCACCGTGCTCTACATCGCTTCGATGTGGGTCAACGGCATCACCCAGGGCTTGATGTGGCGTGCGATCAACGAAGACGGCACCCTCACCTATTCCTTCGTCGAAGCGCTGGAAGCCAGCCATCCGGGCTTCATCGTTCGGGCGCTGGGCGGTGCATTCTTCCTCGCTGGCATGCTGCTGATGGCTTACAACACCTGGCGTACCGTGCGTGCCGCCAAGCCGGCTGAGCTCGAAGCCGCCGCGCAGATCGCCTGAGGGAATCGATAAATGAAGAATCACGAAATACTCGAAAAGAACATCGGTCTGCTGACCCTGTTCATGATCCTCGCAGTGAGCATCGGCGGCCTGACCCAGATCGTTCCGCTGTTCTTCCAGGACGTGGTGAACGAGCCAGTGGAAGGTATGAAGCCCTACACCGCGCTGCAGCTCGAAGGGCGTGACCTGTATATCCGCGAAGGCTGCGTCGGTTGCCATTCGCAAATGGTTCGTCCGTTCCGCGCCGAGACCGAGCGCTACGGCCACTACTCGGTTGCCGGCGAAAGCGTCTACGACCATCCGTTTCTCTGGGGCTCCAAGCGTACCGGCCCGGACCTGGCTCGCGTCGGCGGCCGCTACTCCGATGACTGGCACCGCGCGCACCTCTACAATCCGCGCAACGTCGTACCTGAATCGAAGATGCCTTCTTACCCCTGGTTGGTCGAGCACAGCCTCGATGGCAAACACACCGCCAAGAAGATGGAAGCCTTGCGCAGCGTAGGCGTGCCTTACACCGAAGAAGACATTGCCGGTGCGAAGGACGCGGTCAAGGGCAAGACAGAAATGGATGCCCTCGTAGCCTATCTGCAAGTACTTGGCACCGCACTCACCAACAAACGGTAACGCACCATGGATATCGGGACTCTTCGCGGTCTGGGCACCATTCTTGTTTTCGTCGCCTTTATCGGCATCGTGCTCTGGGCTTACAGCAGCAAACGCAAGAAAAGCTTCGATGAAGCCGCCAACCTGCCCTTCGCAGACGAGCCCGACGCCAAGAAGCGTGATGAAGAAGCTTCCAGGAGTAAGAAATAGATGACCTCGTTTTGGAGTTGGTACGTCACCCTGCTCAGCCTGGGGACCATTGCGGCACTGGTCTGGCTGCTGCTTGCGACTCGCAAGGGACAACGCCACGACAGCACCGAAGAAACCGTCGGCCATTCCTATGACGGCATCGAGGAGTATGACAACCCGCTCCCGCGCTGGTGGTTCATGCTGTTCGTCGCCACTGTGATCTTTGCCCTTGGCTATCTGGTTCTGTATCCAGGCCTGGGTAACTGGAAAGGCGTGATGCCCGGCTACGAAGGTGGCTGGACTCAGGTCAAGGAATGGCAGCGTGAAGTCGACAAGGCAAACGAACAGTACGGCCCGCTCTACGCTAAGTTCGCAGCGATGCCGGTCGAGCAAGTGGCTCAGGATCCGCAAGCCCTGAAAATGGGTGGCCGCCTGTTCGCTTCAAACTGCTCCGTCTGCCATGGCTCGGACGCCAAAGGTGCCTACGGCTTCCCCAACCTGACCGACCATGACTGGCTGTGGGGCGGCGCGCCCGAAACCATCAAGACCACCATCATGGGTGGACGTCAGGCCGTCATGCCGGCGTGGCGCGATGTGATCGGCGAAGAAGGCATTCGCAACGTGGCCGGTTACGTCCGTACTCTGTCCGGCCGGGAGATTCCTGAAGGCATCAACGCCGACATTGAGCAGGGTCAAAAGATCTTCGCTGCCAACTGCGTAGCCTGTCATGGAGCCGACGGTAAAGGCACCGAAGCCATGGGCGCACCGAACCTGACCGACAACGTCTGGCTTTACGGCTCGAGCTTCGGTCAGATTCAGCAAACCCTGCGCTATGGCCGAAACGGTCGCATGCCAGCCCAGGAACACATCCTTGGCAATGACAAGGTGCATTTGCTGGCGGCTTATGTGTACAGCCTCTCGCAGCAGCCGGAGAACTGATCCAATCCGCACAGGCGCGACTTACGGTCGCACCTGATGCCGGCTATCGAGGCGTACCATTTGCACCAGGTCAGCTAAGGATCCCGGTCGACACGTATTGACCGGGACACTCACCCTCCGCCGTGGTACGCATTCGATGTCTGAGCAAATTCCCGTTCATGATGTAACTCCTCCGGCCAAGGTCAACGCCTCATCCGACCTCTACGCCGCCCGCGAAAAAATCTACACTCGCTCCTTTACCGGCCTGTTCCGCAACCTGCGACTCGTCGGCGGTGCGCTGCTGTTCGCGCTCTATTTCGGCACTGTATGGCTTAACTGGAACGGTCGCCAGGCCGTCTGGTGGGACCTGCCCGAGCGCAAGTTCTATATTTTTGGCGCTACCTTCTGGCCTCAAGATTTCATTCTTCTTTCCGCGCTGCTGATCATCTGCGCGTTTGGACTGTTCTTCATCACTGTATTCGCTGGCCGCGTCTGGTGTGGCTACACCTGCCCCCAGAGCGTGTTCACCTGGGTATTCATGTGGGCGGAAAAGATCACCGAAGGCGATCGCAATCAGCGCATGAAGCTCGACAAAGCGCCAATGAGCGCCGGCAAATTCGGGCGCAGGCTGGCCAAACATGCCATCTGGCTGGGCGTATCCCTGGCCATCGGCATTACCTTCGTCGGCTATTTCACACCGATTCGTGAACTGGTGCCCGACCTGCTCACACTGGAAGTCGGCGGCTGGGCGCTGTTCTGGGTCGGCTTCTTCACCCTCGCCACCTATGGCAACGCCGGTTTCTTGCGCGAGCAGGTGTGCATTTACATGTGCCCCTATGCGCGCTTCCAGAGCGTGATGTTCGACAAGGACACCCTGATCGTTTCCTACGACCCGCGCCGTGGCGAGCGGCGTGGCCCGCGCAAGAAAGACGCCGACTACAAGGCGCTGGGCCTCGGTGACTGCATCGATTGCACCATGTGCGTACAGGTCTGCCCGACCGGCATCGACATTCGCGACGGCCTGCAAGTCGAGTGCATCGGCTGCGCGGCCTGCATCGATGCCTGCGACACCATCATGGACAAGATGAACTATCCACGAGGTCTGATCAGCTACACCACGGAGCACAACCTGTCGGGGCAGAAAACCCGGCTGGCTCGGCCTCGACTGATCGGCTATGCCATCGCATTGCTTGCGATGATGGGTGTGTTTGCCTATTCCGTCTCGGACCGCGCACTGGTCAAGCTCGACGTACTGAAAGACCGCGTGCTCTATCGCGAGAACGAGCAAGGCAGGATCGAGAACGTCTATACGCTGAAAGTGATGAACAAGGCTCAGAACGAGCAGACCTTCATCATCGAAGCCACTGGGCTGGACGGTCTGCAGTACGAAGGCCGCAACGAGGTCCACGCCGGTGCTGGGGAGCTGGTCACGGTCCCGGTGGAGCTTTCGGTGGCACCGGAACAACTGCCCTCGAGCACAAACGAAATCGTCTTCCACATCAGATCGGCAGACGACCCCGAAATCGAAGACGAAGCGGATAGCCGCTTCATCGGTCCTAGCATTCGCTGAACAGGTAGTACATGAGCGCACCTTCCGATACTGAAAATAGCCGTTGGTACAAGCAATTCTGGGCTTGGTTCGTCATCGGCATCCTGATGATGTCGGTGATCCTCGGCACCTCGATGCTGGTCATCGCGATCCGCAACTCCGACACCCTGGTATCGGACAACTACTACGATGCCGGCAAGGGCATCAATCAGTCGCTGGAGCGTGAAAAGCTTGCCGAGCGTCTGCAAGTGCAGGCGCAACTGACGCTCAACGACGATCGTGGGCTCGCCGAAGTGCAGCTGAGCGGCCATAGCGGTCCGCAGCAACTGGTACTCAACCTGCTCTCCCCCACGCAGCCCGAACGCGATCGCCGCATCGTTCTCCAGCCTCAGGGCAACGGCTTCTACCAGGGGCAGATGCAGGAGCCGGTCACCGGCCGGCGTTATGTCGAACTGCTCGGTCGCGAGGGCGATCAGGACTGGCGTCTGTTCGAAGAAAAGGACATCGTGAGCGGTCAGACGCTTGAACTAAGCTACTGACCGGTCGATGGCGAATCCAACCCCCTGCTTTCACTGCGGTCTGCCGGTTCCCGCCGGCAGCGCCTTTCACGCCCGCGTTCTCAATGAGCAGCGGGCGCTTTGCTGTCCGGGTTGTCAGGCGGTCGCGGAAGCCATCGTTCAAGGCGGTCTGGAAAGCTACTACCTGCATCGCAGCGATACCGCCATCAATCCCGGCGCTCTGCCGCAGGCGCTGAGCGAAGAGCTGGCACTCTACGACCGCAAGGATGTGCAACAGCCCTTCGTGCAGCACGAAGGCGAGCTGGCCGACACCTCGCTGATGATCGAGGGCATCAGTTGCGCGGCCTGTGGCTGGCTGATCGAAAAACATCTGCGCGGATTCGATGGGATCGCCGAGGCCAACCTCAACCTTTCCAATCATCGCTTGCGAGTGCGCTGGAACGATGCGGTCTTGCCACTCAGCGAACTGCTCGCCGAACTTCGGCGCATCGGCTATGCCGCTCACCCTTACCGGGCCGATCAGGCGGCAGAGCAACTCGCGCGGGAAAACCGCCGCAGCATGCGCCAACTGGGTGTGACCGGGTTGCTCTGGATGCAGGTGATGATGGCTACCATGGCTACATGGCCGGAATTCAATCTGGATCTTTCGGAAAGCTTCTTCGTCACCCTGCGCTGGACCGCGCTGGTGCTCACCACGCCTATCGTTTTCTATTGCTGCACCGACTTCTTCAAGGGCGCGTTGCGGGATTTGCGTACCCGCCACCTGAGCATGGATGTTTCGGTATCGCTGGCGATTGGCGGAGCCTATATCGCCGGCATCTGGTCGACGGTGACCGGTCAGGGCGAGCTGTATTTCGATGCCGTAGGCATGTTTGCGCTGTTCCTGCTCGCCGGACGCTTTCTCGAACGCCGCGCGCGCGAACGCACCGCCGCTGCGACTGCGCAGCTGGTCAATCTATTACCGGCGTCCTGCCTGAAGCTCGTCGAAGATGGCCAGACGGCGCGCATTCTGCTGAGCGAATTGCAGGTCGGCGACCATGTGCTGGTACACCCCGGCGCACTGATTCCGGCCGATGGTCGCATCGTCAGCGGGCAGTCGAGTGTCGATGAATCGGTCCTTACCGGCGAATATCTACCGCAGCCACGAAATGTCGGCGATGCGGTTACCGCCGGCACCCTCAACGTCGAAGGCGCCCTGACTCTCGAAGTCCAAGCGCTGGGTGACAACACCCGCCTCTCCGCCATCGTCGGTCTGCTGGAGCGTGCCCAGTCGGATAAACCACGCCTCGCCGAACTGGCTGATCGCGTCGCGCAGTGGTTCCTGCTGATCGTGCTGCTGACCGCTGCGGTAGTCGGTTTCGTCTGGTGGCAAATCGATCCTCAACGCGCGTTCTGGATCGTTCTCGCCTTGCTGGTCGCGACCTGCCCCTGCGCGCTGTCGCTGGCCACCCCGACCGCCTTGACCACCGCCACCGGGACATTGCACAAGCTCGGGCTGCTGCTCACTCGCGGGCATGTCCTGGAGGGGCTCAATCAGATCGACACGGTGATTTTCGACAAGACCGGCACCCTCACCGAAGGACGCCTGACGCTGAGCGAGGTCCGTCCCCTGGGCGAGCTGGATGCCAACGCATGCCTGGAGCTGGCCGCCGCGCTGGAAAACCGCTCCGAACACCCGATCGCCAGAGCGTTCGGCCGCGCGCCGCAAGCAGCCGATGCGGTGGACAGCACTCCCGGGCTGGGCCTGCAGGGATCTGTTGCTGGACGCGTTCTGCGTATTGGCCAGCCGGGCTTCGTTGCGGCCGGCTACGCAGGCGTCGCGCCCGAAATTCCGGGCGACAAGGGCCAATGGTTGCTGCTTGGCGACACGCAGGGGCCACTGGCATGGCTAGTACTCGACGACCGTCTGCGCGACGATGCACCTGCGCTGCTGCAAGCCTGCAAAAACCGCGGCTGGAAAACGGTGCTGCTATCCGGTGACAGCTCGCCGATGGTTGCCGAAATCGCTCGACAGCTCGGCATCGAGGACGCGCACGCAGGAATGACCCCGACCGACAAGCTCGCCCACCTGCAACGGCTGCAAGCCGAAGGTCGCCGCGTGCTGATGCTTGGCGATGGCGTCAACGACGCTCCGGTCCTGGCTGCGGCGGACATCAGCGTAGCCATGGGCTCAGCGACCGACCTGGCCAAAACCAGCGCCGATGCCGTCCTGCTCACCAACCGACTCGACAGCCTGGTGCAAGCTTTCGCCGTGGCACGACGCAGCCGTCGCATCATCATCGAAAACCTCGCCTGGGCGAGCCTGTACAACGGCTTGATTCTGCCATTCGCCGCCATCGGCTGGGTAACGCCGTTGTGGGCAGCCCTGGGCATGTCGGCAAGTTCGCTGGTCGTGGTGCTCAATGCATTGCGACTGGCGCGCCTGCCTGCTCCCTCTGCGCCCCGACATTCTGCGCTGCCTGGCGTAGGATAGTCGGCGTCTGCCAAGGCTGCGTTGCCGAACCCATCTGGAGACCCGCTATGGCCGCACTTTACATTCTGATTCCCGTCGCCGTGGTTCTGGTCGCACTGGCTATCTGGGTATTTTTCTGGGCGGTCGACAGTGGCCAGTACGACGATCTGGACGGCCCAGCCCACAGCATCCTGTTCGACGAGGAAGATCCCAAGCATCGCGCCGGCATCGAAGAAGCGGACAAGGGCAGCGACGAGGGAAAAGCCGATCGTGACTGAGCTATTGCCGCTGCTGGTGTCGGCGTTCGTCCTCGGTTTGCTGGGCGGCGGGCACTGCCTGGGTATGTGCGGCGGCCTGATGGGCGCACTGATCATGGCAATCCCGGCGCAACAGCGCGGCAGACGCCTGCGTTTGCTGCTGGCATACAACCTGGGACGAGTGCTCAGCTACGCCAGTGCGGGTCTGCTCATCGGATTGGCCGGCTGGGCGGTAGCCAATAGCCCAGCCGCCATGGCGCTGCGAGTCGTAGCCGCGCTATTGTTGATCAGCATGGGGCTTTATCTGGCCGGCTGGTGGAGTGGACTGACGCGTGTCGAAGCAGTAGGACGCGGCCTCTGGCGTCACATCCAACCTTTCGCCAGTCGGCTCATGCCGGTCCGCAGCGTGCCGCGAGCCCTGCTACTTGGCACGCTCTGGGGTTGGCTACCGTGCGGCCTGGTCTACAGCACATTGCTATGGGCTGCGAGCCAAGGCGATGCGCTGGACAGTGCGCTGCTGATGCTGACATTCGGTATCGGCACCTGGCCCGTACTTCTGGCGACCGGCCTGGCTGCCGAACGGCTCACCGCGCTATTACGCAAACGCGGCGTGCGAACGCTCGGCGGCATCACGGTAATCCTGTTCGGCGTTTGGACACTTCCCGGCCCGCATCAGCACTGGTTGATGGGGCATTAACTGGAAGCTGGAAGAAGCGCAGACAGGTGATCCTCCAATTTCTGGCGGTGCATCCAGACTCCTTCCGGCTTCAAGCTTCAAAGCTGCTCTAGACCGGCTCTTTCGGCATCTGCCGCTTGTGTGCCGACTTGTCGTAGGTTTCCACGATGATGCGAGCCGCCTCTTCAGGTACCGGCAGGCCTTGTAGGAACGCATCGATATTCTGATAGCTCACCCCATGGGCGTCTTCGTCCGGCTTGCCTGGCGAGAGCTCTTCCAGATCGGCCGTCGGCACCTTCTTGACCAGTTGCTCGGGCGCGCCTAACGCGGCGGCCAATTCCCGCACCTGATGCTTGACCAGACCGGCCAGCGGTGTGAGGTCACAGGCGCCATCGCCGAACTTGGTGAAGAATCCCATCACCGCTTCGGCCGCATGATCGGTGCCGATTACCAGACCTTGTCGTGCATTGGCAATGGTGTACTGAGCTACCATGCGCATCCGCGCCTTGGTGTTGCCCAGTACGAAGTCGCGCTTCGCCGGGGTCAAGTCATCGAGCGCCTCGGTCGCCCGCGCCAAGCCCTGCACCGCAGCGCCGATATTGACCGTATGGCATTCATCCGGCTTGATCGAGTCAATTGCCAGCTGCGCTTCGTCCTCGTCATGCTGAACCTGATATGGCAGGCGGACCGCAATGAAGCGGTAGTCGTCGCCCTCCCCTGCGGCACGCATCCCCTCCACCGCACGCTGAGCAAGCAGGCCAGCCGTAGTCGAATCGACGCCGCCACTGATCCCCAGAACCAGAGTTTTCATGCCCGAATCGCGCAGGCATGCCTGGATGAAGGCAACCCGCCGCTCGATGTCGGCCTGGACCGCTGCAGGCCCATCAAACGGTGAGCAAACGTTGAGTGCGGCAGCGATCTCTTGTTGGCGGCTATGCATGTGTGTCTCCTATGCGGATGAACGGTTTCGGTTCAAGCCCTAGTTTGACTAATCCGACCACGGTTCGGCGATAAATCTCCATGTCCGCGCCACCGGTCTCAGCGTCCGCCGCTGGGTCTGGACTTGCTTGATACAGGTCAAGTCTACGCGGATGCGCCAGTCCTAGAATCCCATCACCGCAGTCAAACCGAGACCGTATGATGCTCGACGCCATTCGCTGGGATGCCGACCTGATCCATCGTTACGGTCAGGCTGGGCCGAGCTACCCGTCATATCACGCGGCGCTCCAGTTCAGCGGCGGACTGAGCTCCTTCGATCTGCTGCATGCATTGCGTCGCAGTCGACAGGCCAGCCACCCGCTTTCGCTTTATATCCATCTACCGTTCTGCGCAACGGCCTGCCATTACTGCCACCGTAACAAGGTCATCACGAGCGATCGCAGCCGCATCCAGTCCTATTTGCAGCGGCTGGAACAGGAAATCGAGATGATTGCCTGTCATCTCGCCCCGCATCAGGTGGTCGAGCAGCTGCATATCGGCGGCGGCACGCCGAACTTGCTTAGCCATGACGATCTGCGACGACTGATGACGCATCTGCGCAAGCATTTCAACCTGCAGAACGACGATCACGCGGACTTCAGTATCGAGATCGATCCCCGCGAAGCGGACTGGCCGACGATGGGATTGCTGCGCGAGCTTGGCTTCAATCGGATAAGTGTGGGTCTGCAGGCGCTGGATCCAGATGTGCAACGAGCCATCAACCGGCCGCAGACGATCGAGCAGACCCAGACGATCATCGAGGCAGCTCGGACCCTGCAATATCGCTCGCTACACATGGACCTCGTCTATGGCCTACCACTGCAGACCCACGGACGCTTCGCCCGCACGGTAGAAGCCGTTCTTGCCCTGCAGCCTGATCGCATATCTGTCTCGAATTATGTGCACCTACCCGAACGGCACATGGCACAGCGACGAATAAGCGCCACGGACCTCCCCACCTCGAACGACCAGCTCGCGATGCTGCAACACAGCGTGGAACAACTGACCCGCTCCGGCTACCGCTATATCGGCATGGATCAGTTCGCCCTGCCTGATGACGAGCTGGCAATGGCGCAGGAGGACGGCACGCTACAACACAACGTTCAGGGCTACACCACACATGGTCATTGCGACCTGATCGGTCTCGGCGTTTCGGCGATCAGCCAGATCGGCGATCTGTACTGCCAGAACCACCGCGATATCACGCTTTATCAGCAGATGCTGGATCAAGGGCAGCTGGCCACGATTCGCGGGCTACGATGCAGCGAGGACGACCGGATCAGGCGCAGGGTGATCGAAGCGTTGATCTGCAATTTCGAACTGCGTTTCGACGAAATCGAAAGCGCCCACGGAATCGTCTTCAAAATCTATTTCAAGGACAGCTGGCCAACTCTGGAGCAAATGGCTGCCGACGGACTCATTCAACTCAAGGCAGACACCATCACCATCCTGCCGGCCGGGCGCCTGTTGGCGAGCTCGGTTTGCATGCAGTTCGACAATCGCCCGCCTCGTCCCGCCCGGCTCTTTTCCCGCGCGATCTGACCTTAGGTCGCTCTTGCCTGCGACCCTCGCGCCAATTGGCCTAAGCCACTGGCCTGGGTTAATCTTGCACGTCCCGTAAGGTTTTTCAGGAACCACCGATGTCCGAGTCGATCAAGGTCCGCAGGCAGCCGCAAGCTCATTGCAAAGAATGCAGTCTTTCCGGCCTTTGCTTGCCGCTTTCGTTGAACATGCAGGACATGGATACGCTGGACGAGATCGTCAAGCGCGGGCGCCCGCTGAGAAAAGGTGAAATGTTGTTTCGCCAGGGTGAGCCGTTCAGCTCGGTTTTCGCCATCCGCTCCGGGGCCTTGCGCACGTTCAGCGTCACCGACACTGGCGAAGAGCAAATCACCGGCTTTCATCTGCCTAGCGAGCTGGTCGGCCTTTCCGGCATGGATACCGAAACCTATCCGGTAACCGCGCAAGCGCTTGAAACAACTTCGGTGTGCGAAATTCCTTTCGATCGCCTCGATGAACTCAGCGTGTTGCTGCCGCAGCTTCGCCGTCAATTGATGCGCATCATGAGCCGCGAAATTCGCGACGATCAACAAATGATGCTGTTGCTTTCGAAGAAGAGCGCCGACGAGCGCATCGCGACCTTTCTGATCAACCTGTCGGCCCGCTTCAGTGCGCGGGGTTTTTCCGCCAACCAGTTTCGGCTGCCCATGTCGCGCAACGAGATCGGCAACTACCTGGGGCTGGCGGTCGAGACGGTCTCGCGGGTGTTTACCCGCTGTCAGGCCAACGGCCTGCTGGAAGCAGAAGGCAAGGAAGTTCGTATCCTCGATTCAATCCGGTTATGCGCCCTAGCGGGCGGAAACATGGACGCCTAATAGCGAGAGCCCGTTATGATTTTCGACGAATTCGCCATCAAGACACTGATACGCCCGGTCCCCGACTTCCCCAAGCCGGGCGTGGTATTCCGCGACATCACTCCGCTGTTGCAGTCGCCCAAGGCGCTGCGCATGGTGGCGGATAGCCTGATTCAACGCTATGTCGAGACCGACTTCAGCCATGTAGGCGCACTCGACGCCCGCGGCTTCATCATCGGTTCGATCATCGCCTACGAATTGAACAGACCGCTGATCCTGTTTCGCAAGAAAGGCAAGCTCCCGGCCGACGTGCTGGCCGCGTCCTACAGCACCGAGTACGGTGAGGCCTTCCTCGAAGTTCACGCTGACAGCCTTTGTGAAGGCGATTCGGTGTTACTGCTGGACGATCTGATCGCCACCGGCGGCACGCTGATTGCCGCCGCGCAGCTGGTTCGCCGCATGGGCGCCCAGGTTCATGAAGCCGCCGCAATCATTGACCTGCCCGAACTGGGTGGATCACGCAAACTGCAGGACATGGGCATTCCCACGTTCACGCTCACCGCATTCGAGCTGAACGAGCGCTGATCATGTTCCGCAAAGCAACGAGGATTATCAGCTGCGCAGTTTTGCTGGTGACGTTCTGCTCCTCTTCGTTTGCCCTCGACCGCAACGCGTTGCTTGATGATGCGAATCTGCTGCTTCTGCCGCGCGAGCGGCCATTGCCGGTCCTCGAGCTGATAAACGAGCAAGGCCAGGCCGTCAGCACCGATTCTCTTCGCGGACGCTGGCACCTTATGTTCTTCGGGTTCACCGCCTGCCCGGATATCTGCCCCACAACACTGAGCGACATGCGACGGCTATTCGGCCAACTGCCTTCGGATGTTCGCGAACAGCTCCAGCTGGTGTTGATCACTGCCGATCCGGCGCGCGACACGCCCGAGGTGCTGCGCACCTATCTCGGTTATTACCGTGCAGGATTCCAAGGGTTGACGGGAGACATGGCGCAGTTGCAGAAACTGTCCAGGGCACTGGGGCTTCCGTTCGTCCCGGCAAAGCAGACCGAGGGAGACTACAGCGTCAGCCACAGCGGCAATCTAGCCATCGTCGGCCCCGATGGCAGCCTGCGCGGCCACATCCGCGCACCTTTCAAGCTGGAGGGGTTGCGTCAGGCCCTGCCGCAGATAATCGAAGCCGAGTGACAGCCCCGGTGGGAAACCAGCCCTAGTGGCAATCCAGGGTGTCGGCTAGCACATAGGCCTGAAATGCCACTTCGTCGATCCAATACTGAGTGGCTTCAACCAGCATCTCCTGTCCCTGCTCGCTTGAAAGGATCTGCTCGATGCGCTGCTGCAACAGCGCATCGTCAGCCTCGATCCGCAGTGCCAGCGCGGACTCCTCCAGAACAGGCAGCAGCCGATTGTAGCGACGCCATTCCGGTAGCGTGGCGATCTGCTGGAGCAACAACTGATCGCCCACTACCGCCTGGCATTCGCCAAGCTTCAAGCCAATCAATGTCTGCGCCGCACTTGGATAAGCGCGGGCAATACCATCGAAGCGAGACACAACGGTAGCGGCATGAGGGTTCCCAGCCGCGATGCAGACGGGTGCGCCAGCAAGGTCGGTCCATTCGGCTGGCCCCGCTTCGGCCGCAGCCAGCGCCGCGATCTCGCTGGAGTAATAGACGGCGCCCGAGCTAATCTCTCCGATACGCAGCTCCGCCTGTGCTTGGGCGTCGGCCAGGACGATGTCGATGTCGCCCCCCAACGCCTCACCCAAGCTGGCAAGCCAGGCCGCCTCGAACCCTTCGGTAACCGCCTCCGCTTCAGTCGCCTTGAGCGGCCGATAATCGCCGACCAGCACCGCCTGCAAGGGTGCTGCAAGCGCGCTGGCCGGCATCAGCAGCACGATCAACAACCGCAGCAGATGAGACTTCACGGCACCTCCTTCTCAGACGTACTGGTAGCGAAGCATCCTTTGCTTGAATTTTTCCAGCACCACCTGATCGATCAGCGTGGCAAGAATGGCGATCACCAGGATATTCATCATCACCCCGACCATGTCGGCGATCTCGCCGGAATAGGCGAGTGAACGCCCCAGGCCCTGCCCGAAGCCGATCAGCATTTCAGCGGAAATCAGCGCACGCCAAGCGTTACCGAAGGCCAGCTGAGCGCCGGTAATCAATTCTGGCATCACTGCCGGCAAATAAACGCGCCGCAGCAACTGCCAGCGCGACGCCCCCATCACCCGCGCGGCCGATACATGTACCGGCTGCACGCTTTCGGTGGCGTTCATCACCGACAGGGCCATGGGGAAGAATGCCGCCAGGGCCACCACAACGATGATCGGCAGGTTGCCGAAGCCCATGATGATGAGAAATAGCGGCACCCAAGCGATCGAGGGAATCGACTGCAGGATGACGATGGCCGAGCGCAGGATCTCCCGAAAGAAGAACAGCACGCCTCCGACCAGACCAAAGCCAATGCCAAACAGCAGCGCAAAGCCGTAGCCGCTACCAAGACGGCTCATGCTGCCGTACAGGCCTTCGCGGAATTCGGGCTCTTGTACCGTGGCGAACAGCCGTTCGAGCACCGTGGGAATCCCTGGCATCAGAAACGATGGCAGGCTCCAGGCCGCAGCCTGCCAAATCAGCAGGATGAACAGGACCGCCAGCACCACAGCAAAGTGTTTCTTCGGCCCGGTTAGACGACGAGGTTGACTCATGGCTGACCGACCTCCGTCTTGATGCCCAGCAACCGCAGAATCTCGGTGCGCTCGGCGGCAAATGCGGAGAGATCGTGACTCTTCTCGCAATGGGTGAAATTGAAGGTTTTCAGCACCCGCGCCGGGCGCGCGCTGAATACGAGGACATGGTCGGCCAGATACAGCGCCTCGTCGACGTCATGGGTCACCAGCAGCACGGTGGGCTGATGTTCGTTGATGAGCTCCAGCAGCACGTCCTGCAGCGCCATGCGGGTCAGCGCATCAAGCGCACCGAAGGGCTCATCGAGCAGCAGTACCTCGGGTTTGGCGATGAAGGCACGCGCCAATGCCGTGCGCTGACGCATGCCACCCGAAACCTGGTGAGGGTAGTAATGTTCGAAGCCTTCCAGGCTCACCCGGGCCAACCAGGCAGCGGCTTGCTCGAAGGCACTGACCTTCGCCACGCCCTGCAGCTCCAGCGCCATGGCGACATTGGCCTGCAGGCTCAGCCATGGATAGAGCGCATGCTCCTGGAATACCAGGGTGCGCCGCGGGCTCGGTCCGGGAATCTTCTTGCCATCGGCCAACACACGACCTGCAGTCGGGTTCTCCAGCCCGGCCACCAGATGCAGCAAGGTCGATTTGCCACAACCGGAAGGTCCGACCAGCGCTACCAGTTCGCCCTGGGCAAACTCACCATTGAAACCCTTGATGACTTTCAGTTGCCCGAACTGCTTGTCTACTTCTTCGAATCTGAGCTGCATGAAAAACCTGAAAGAAACTTCACCGGCAACGACCGGCAGAATGAAAACTGCCCGGCACGTGGCCGGGCAATGAACGATCGGCGCCATTAACAGGTCGCCGATACGACGATCAGAGTTCGCGTGCTTCCTGCCAGGAAAGATCAAGGATCGCGCTGGTATCGAACGGCTTGCCGTCGCGGGTTTTCAGCGAACCCAGTTCCTGAAGGATATCGGCCAGCTCCTGGATACGCGCCAGATCGGCATCGTCCAGTTTGGCGGTGAAATCCTGGGTCGCGATGGCTTCCTCGATTACCACCTCACGTGACAACTCGCCACGCTCGAGCGTCTTGAGCGTCGGTTCGGCAATGAAGTAATCGGCGATCAGCTTGGCGGCTTCGGCAGGTTGCTTCTCCAGCAACTCAATGGCGTCACGCTGGGCATCGAGAGATTTCCAGACGGCATCCTTGCGCTTGGCCAATGTTTCACCGGAAGTGATCACCACCATGCAGGGGAAAGGCCAGACCTCGCCGATCTCGTAGATCTGCTTGACCGGTGCTACCAGCTGGGCGATGCGGTCATAGGGCTCGAACAGGAACGCCGCATCGACCCGACCGGAAACCAGCGACTGCACCGCAACCGCCGGACTGACACCCATGATGTTTACGTCGCTGGGTTGCAGGCCGGCAGACTTCAGCGTCACGCCGCGCAGTACCGAATCGGCGGTGCTGCCCTCGCGCTGCGAAGCCAAGCTGTGTCCCTTGAGACCGGCCACATCATCGATACCGGTTTCGTTACGCACCAGAATCGAGTGATAACCCTGCTGGGCACCACCGACCACTTTCAGATCGGCGCCCTTGGAAGCCCAGGCGACCGCGTTGGTGAAGCCCAGTACACCTGTATCCAGCTGCCCGCCAACGATCGCCTTGATCAGATCGGTCCCGGAGCTGAATTCGACCAGTTCTACATCCAGTCCATGCTTTTTGTACAAGTCGCCTTCGAAGGCAACCATCGCTTGAGCATCGTCCATAACCCGGATGAAGCCAACCTTGAACTTTTCTTGAGCTTGCGCGAAAGCGCTGAGCAGCAGTAGCGCAGGGACCAGCCAGTGTTTTGCCTTCATCATCAACCTCAAGCTCTTAGGCAGCATTTAGTCATATAACCAAAAGAAAGCTTTCAATTCCATTTAGTTATAAATCAATTCTGGCTTAGAACTTTACACGAAGTTATTTCTGAACGGCACTAGTTAACAGCCATAAGCATTAAACCGGAGGTTATAAGTTGCTGAGATTGCACTACGGCAAAAGATTAGAGCGTGATCGTCTTCCGTCCAGCCAAGGCGTGGGCAAGCGTGCCGCCATCGACCAGATCGAGCTCTCCACCAAGCGGCACGCCATGTGCGATGCGGCTCAACGTCAGCCCCTTCGGAATCAACAGCTGAGCGATGTAATGAGCAGTCGCCTCACCTTCTACGGTCGGATTGGTTGCCAATATCGCTTCGCTGAAATTGCCTTCAGCTACGCGCACAAGCAGTTCAGGGATACCGATGGCCTCGGGACCCAGCCCGTCGAGCGGCGATAAGTGCCCCTTCAGGACGAAGTAGCGCCCACGAAAACCGGTCTGTTCCACAGCGAACACATCCACTGGGCTCTGGACGATGCATAGCAGCGAATCGTCCCGCCGCGGGTCGGCACATTGCGGACAGAGTTCATCCTCGCTCAACGTACGGCATTGCCGGCAATAGCCCACCTCCTCCATTGCCCGTGCAAGCGCTTGCGCCAATCGCAGCCCGCCACTTCGATCACGCTCGAGCATCTGTAGCGCCATGCGCTGAGCGGTTTTCTGTCCGACACCGGGAAGAACGCGCAGCGCATCGATGAGTTGACGAATAAGGGGACTGAAGCTCATGAATTTCTCGGAGAAAGCTGAAAGCTGAAAGCTGAAAGCTGAAAGCTGAAAGCTGAAAGCTGAAAGCTGAAAGCTGAAAGCTGAATCAGAGCCTGCGTTCGACCGGATGGTTTGCAAGCTCTTCCTCACGCTTCAAGCTTATGGCTTCTTTTAGAACGGCATCTTGAAACCCGGCGGCAACTGCATGCCTTCGGTCATGCCCGCCATCTTTTCTTTGCTGTTCTGCTCGATCTTGCGCACTGCATCGTTCACCGCAGCGGCGATCAGATCCTCGAGGATCTCCTTGTCTTCCTGCATCAGGCTGTCGTCCAGGCTGACGCGTTTGACGTCATGCCGGCCGTTCATCACAACGCTCACCAAGCCGGCGCCGGACTGGCCGGTGACTTCGGCGTTGGCCAACTCCTCCTGCATCTTCTGCATTTTTTCCTGCATCTGCTGCGCCTGCTTCATCAGGCCGGCCATGCCACCTTTCATCATGGGATTTACCTCGGATCAGGGTTCGGAGTGTTCTACGGGTTCGATGGTACCGTCACGAATGACGGCGGCGAACTGTTGCATCAATTGCTGCACCACGGGATCAGCCTGGATCGACTGCTCGGCCGCCCGCTGACGCTCACCACGGCGTCGTGCCGCTGCCTGAGCGGGTGTTTCCTGCTGCGGCGTCTGCAGCTCAATATCCAGCCGCAATGTACGCCCGTGATATTGATTCAGCGCCTCGTTAAGACGCCGATGCTGGGTCGCGTTGAATAGCGCACTTTGCGCCGGATCCAGGTGCATCAGCCAGCGATCGTCGCTCACTGAAATCAGCGTGCAATTGGCCGCGATGCTGCCGGTCAGGCCGCCCAGACCCAACTTCAGATAGATATCGAGCCACTCGGCAGCCAAACCAGTAGCAGGCTCGACCGCAGGGGCCGGTGCGACGACCTGCGGTTCTGCCGTCAGGTCATCCAGCCCTTCGAGATAGGCTTCGGCCTGAGTTTCGACTTCGAAATAATCCTCATCGGTCAACGGCGGCTCGTCATCGTCCGGCTCGTTCACCTCAACGACTGCGGCCACATGCTCGGGCTCGCCAATCGGGACGATTCGCTGTTCAAGTGCCTCACTTTCCACCGCGACTGGGGGCGTAACCGGCGGCTCATTCCAAGGCAAGTCGACGACCGGAGGAGCAGGTTCGGACACCAACTCGGGCTTGATCGCAGGAGCCGGAGCGGGATCGGGATCGGGACTGATCGACACCAGAGCGGTGACCGGCTCCGGTGGCGATGAAGAGACAACGGGCGTCGAAGGCGCTGGCGAAGGCATCACACGCGACTCAGATTCCGGCGCAGCCGATGTTGCTGGACCGGCCACATCGGTTGGTCTGGAATCAGTCGTGGCCGGACTGATCCCCAGGCTCTTTAGCGGTGTTCGTGGTGCATCTTCACTATCAGCCGGTCGAAACGCCAACATGCGCAGCAGGACCATTTCGAAGCCACTGCGTGGGTCCGGCGCCAGCGGCAGATCGCGCCGACCGATCAGGCCCATCTGGTAGTAGAACTGTACGTCTTCAGCCGGCAACGCCTGGGCCAGCCCCAGCACCCGCTCACGATCGCCCTGGCCGTTATCCACCGCCTCCGGCAACGCCTGGGCGATGGCGACGCGATGCAGCACATTGAGCATTTCGGCCAGCACGCCGCCCCAGTCCGGGCCTTGCTCCGCTAAGTGCCGGACCGCCTCCAGCATGGCGCGTGCGTCACCCTCCAGTAGCGCCTGCATTACCCCGTAAACCTGGCCGTGATCCAAGGTGCCGAGCATGCTGCGCACGTCCTCGGCCAGCACCTTGCCCTCACCAAAGGCGATCGCCTGGTCGGTCAGGCTCATGGCATCACGCATCGAACCGTCGGCGGCGCGTCCAAGCAGCCAGAGAGCGTCTTGCTCGAAGGGTACGTTTTCAGCACTCAGTACATGGTTCAGGTGCTCGACCACCCGCTCCGGCGGCATGTTCTTCAACGAGAACTGCAGACAGCGCGAAAGAATGGTGACAGGCAGCTTCTGCGGATCGGTGGTGGCCAGCAGGAACTTGACGTGCGGCGGCGGCTCTTCGAGCGTCTTCAGCAGCGCGTTGAAAGAATGCGACGAGAGCATGTGCACTTCGTCGATCAGGTAAACCTTGAAACGCCCACGGCTGGGCGCGTATTGCACGTTATCCAGCAGCTCGCGAGTGTCTTCGACCTTGGTGCGGCTGGCGGCGTCGACTTCGATCAGATCAACGAAACGGCCTTCATCGATCTCGCGACATACAGAGCACTCGCCACAAGGCGTGGAGCTGACGCCGGTTTCGCAGTTCAAGCACTTGGCGATGATCCGCGCGATAGTAGTTTTACCCACCCCGCGGGTACCGGTAAATAGATAAGCGTGGTGCAGGCGCTGGCTATCGAGCGCATTGATCAGGGCCTTGAGCACGTGCGTCTGCCCGACCATTTCGCGGAACGAACGCGGACGCCATTTACGGGCTAAAACCTGATAACTCATAACACCATCGCGGGGAAAGCAGAGGACGGGTAATGCTAGCGGAGCAGGCCGCAAATTGCATCCGGCCTGTCGTCAGCTAAGCAGATCCAGCTCGCAACCACGCCAACCGTCGCGTCAACGCTTGAGGGTCGCGCCCAGTGCGCGCACCAACTGCTCCAACTGCGGCTGGGTATCGTTGATCTCGACTTGCAGCCCCTCTATCTCTCGACGCGGAGGGTACTGTTTGCGCAGCAGATCGAAGCCGTTGCGACGTTGTTCGTCTTTGCCGGTCAAGCTTCGGCGAAACGCTGCATCGTCGCTACGCGGGTCGTAAACCGCTCGGCATATTGTTGCCAGCGCGTCACGGGGTGGCGCCGATGCATCGAAGGAAAGCCCACGCAACGGCGCGACCGGCATCAGCTCGGCCAGATCCACCGTTGGTGCCAGCCCTTTGCTGGCGCAGAACGCCTCGTATATCTGAGCGGTTCCGCGCAATTTACCGTCCAGGCTGTAACCGGCGATGTGCGGTGTGGCGATCCGACATAACCTGGCCAGTTCGACGTCAGCCTGCGGCTCCCCTTCCCAGACGTCGAGCACCACCTGAATATCGGGCCGTCTGGTCAGCTGTTCGCGTAGAGCTGCGTTGTCGACGACCGCACCGCGAGCTGCATTGATCAGCCAGGCGCCCGGGCGCAGCTGTTGCAGACGGGATCGGTCCAGCAGGTGAAACGTCGAATGCTCGCCTTCCAATGTCAAGGGTGTATGCAGGCTGATGACGTCACACTCGGCGAGGATTTCATCCAGACCGACGAACTCGCCAACCTCACGGGCCTGCCGCAGCGGATCACACACCCGTACAGTCCAACCCAGACCGCGCAGCACCTCCACCAGTCTGCCACCCACTTGCCCGGCACCGACCACACCATAACGGCGATCAGCCAGCTCCGCGCCCTCACGCTCGGCCAGCGCCAGGAGACTGCCGAGCACATAATCGACGACGCCCCGGGCATTGCAGCCCGGCGCGCTTGCCCAGCTAATACCTGCCTCCTCGAAATAATCGATATCCAAATGATCGGTACCAATGGTGCAGGTACCGACGAAGCGCACGGCACTGCCTTCGAGCAGCTCGCGGTCGACACGGGTGACTGAACGAACCAGAAGCACCTCAGCTTGTTCGAGCGACGCTCTATTGATGCTACGGCCAGGCATACGGCGAATCTCGCCGTGCTCGGCAAAGAATGCTTCGACCAGCGGAATATTTTCGTCGGCAAGGATGCGCATTGGCAGGCTCCGTCATTGATGAGCCCATTCTAGACCTCCTCGAAGCGCCGTGCCGCCTTCCGAGAACACCTCTCACGGCGTAGACTGAGCGGCTCTGTATACAATTGGATACACCCTGAATGCCCACTGAGTCGAAACTCAGCAGGGTTCGCGTTGAATTGCGCACCCTCTTTGCTCTCGCCCTGCCCATGATGATCGCGCAACTGGCGAACACCGCCATGGGCTTCGTCGATACATTGATGGCCGGGCGCGTCAGCCCCCGCGATCTTGCTGCCGTAGCGCTGGGCAACTCCATCTGGGTCCCTGTGTTTCTGCTTCTCACAGGGATCATTCTGGCAACGACACCCAATGTCGCACAGCGCTTCGGCAGCGGGCAGCATGAGCAAATCGGCCCGCTGGTGCGCCAGGCATTATGGATGGGCTTCGGGATCGGCACGCTGTTGGCGATATTGATGTGGAATGCCGAACCCGTGCTACACCTGATGCAGGTCGATCAGACGTTGATTGAGCCAGCGATGGCCTATCTGAGAGCGGTGGCTTGCGGCTTTCCGGCGGTGGCCCTGTACCAGGTATTGCGCTGCTACAGCGACGGCCTCGGACACACGCGTCCCAGCATGGTCGTAGGGCTTCTTGCGCTGGCATTGAACATCCCGCTCAACTACATCTTCATCTACGGCAAGCTTGGTCTGCCTGCCATGGGCGGTGTCGGTTGCGGCTGGGCCACTGCCGTGGTCATGGGCTTCATGCTGCTGGCCATGCTGTTCTGGGTCCGGCGTGCCGACTACTACCAACCAAACCGGCTTTTTGCCCGTTTCGATTGGCCGGACTGGTCCGTACTGAGCCGCCTGCTTTCCGTTGGCGTACCGATCGGGGTTGCGGTGTTCGCCGAGGCCAGCATCTTCTCGGTCATCGCTCTGCTGATCGGTAGTCTCGGAGCAACTGTCGTCGCTGGGCACCAGATCGCGCTGAACTTCACCTCGCTGATCTTCATGATTCCGCTGTCGCTGGGTATGGCCATCACCGTACGCATCGGTCAGACGCTGGGACGTAACGCGCCGCGAGATGCGCGCTTCGTTGCTGGCGTCGGGATCGTTTCAAGCTTGGTCTATGCCTGTTTCTCGGCCGGCACGATGCTGTTGTTCAGCGAGCAGATCGCCCGCATCTATACCACCGACCCGGCCGTAATTGCCGTCGCAGCCAGCTTGTTTTTCTATGCCGCGCTGTTCCAGTTCTCCGACGTGGTGCAAGTCACCGCAGCCGGCGCGCTACGTGGCTATCAGGACACACGCATGACGATGATCTTTACCCTCTTCGCCTACTGGGGCATCGGCCTGCCGGTAGGCTACCTGCTGGGCCTCACCGACAGGTTCGGCGACCCGAGCGGTCCGGCTGGGCTCTGGCAAGGACTGATCGCCGGCCTGAGTTGCGCCGCGATATTGCTCACCATCCGCCTGGCGCGCAGTGCCCGACGGGAGATACGCCGGCAAGCGACCCAGGCCGCAGCGTAGTGTGGCGATCACGTCAAACGTGTCAGACCTCGAACGCCAGCATCACAGCACTTAGTAGCAGGAAGCCGCTGAACAGAACGCGCAACAGGCGTTCCGGCAGCGCGTGTGCCAGTTTCACGCCAAGGCTGATACTGAGCAGTCCGCCAACGGCAAGCGGCAACCCCAGCGACCAGTCGACCTGGTCGTGAGTGGCATAGGCGAATAACGTTACGGCGGTGCTTGGCGCCGCCAACGACAATGACAGCCCCTGTGCAACGACCTGCGATGTACCGAACACTGCCGTAAGCACCGGCGTGGCAAGCACCGCGCCGCCAACGCCGAACAATCCACCCAACGCACCGGCGCCAGCACCCAGCACGCCCAGCCAAGGCCACGGATGGCGCAATTCGGTACTCCCAGGCTGCGACCGAATGAAAACGCGCAACAAGGTGTAGGCAGCTAGGGCGACGAGGAAACCGACGAAGGCGATACGCATGCGGCCAGCATCGAGCGAAACCGCAATGGCGGCACCCGCAATGGCAAAAAAGAAACTGGCTATACCCAGCGCCGCAGCGTGGCGCGGGTCGATGCGGTTGCGCTGGTGATAACGCCAGATGGCGAGCAGCACATTAGGCACAACCATCACCAACGCCGTGCCTTGCGCAACCTGCTGATCCAGCCCGAACAGCACGCCGAGCACCGGAATCGCAATCAACCCACCGCCGATTCCGAACAGGCCGCCGAGTGTTCCCAACGCCAAACCCAACACCACATTCAGCCCGAGCCCGACGAAGTCCATGATCGCTTCCTGATAAAAACCGCAATGCTACTCACCGCCCTCTAGTAGGTACACGCACAAGCCTGCACAATGGTTTTGCAACTTACGCAAAGCGGAGCAACGAACATGGATGCCAACGCACTCACCGATCAGTTCCGGCTATTTCTCGCCGTGATCGATACCTCCAGCTTTTCAGCTGCGGGCCGCCTGCATGGACTCACGCCCTCTTCCGTTGCCCGTCGTATCGATTCGCTGGAACGCTCGCTTGCCTGCCAACTGGTCAGCCGCAACACCCATTCCATCAAGCCCACCGCAGCCGGGCAGGTCTTTGCCGAGCGCGCCAGGCGTATCGTTCAGGAACTCAACCTGGCCCGCGCCGAAATGACATCGCTACAAAGCACACCGGAAGGCCGCATCCGTATCGATGCGCCAGCGCCTTTCGGCCGCCGGCATCTGGCACCTGCGCTTGCGGAGTTTCTGCAGGCCTATCCGGGTGTGGATATCCAGCTACGCCTGATCGACAGCTTTGTCGATCTGCAGGGCGAACACTTAGGCGAAGTCGATCTGGTACTGCGTATCGGCCCGCTGGCCGAAACACGGCTGGTCGCCACGGCACTGGCGCCGATGACGCGCATCGCCTGCGCCAGCCCCGATTACCTGGCGCGGCGAGGCACTCCGATATCGGTCGCGGAGTTGCCAGAACATGACGGGTTGGATTGGGATGCACTGGCACCGACCCACGCTTGGCGATTTGAGTATGAGGGCAAGTTGCAGCTGTTACGGCCGAGACGCCTGCGGATGATCGCGAACAATGCCGAAGCGCTGCTTTGCGGCACCGTGGCTGGCCTGGGTATTGCGCATCTGCCGACCTGGTTGATCAGCGATCACCTGCTGCGCGGGGAATTGCTGCCGCTGTTCTGTGAACAGGGCCTGCCAGCGCCGGAGCCAAGCGGCATCTACGCCCTGCGCCTGACCAGGGAAGCCGACTCTCGCAGCCGGTTGCTACTAGAGTTTCTGAAAAGCCGGTTTGGCCCGATCCCACCCTGGGATCAGGCACTGCAAAGCGGGCTAAGCTTTGGTTAAGGAATTGACGTCAGACGGGGCAGCCGGATATTTCCTGGGTGACGCCCCAGCCATCAACCACGCCACCCAGCGGCTCGATCAGATTTTCCAGATCCTGTTCGAAATCACCAATGCCATCGAAGGTGGCGTACATCACCTTGCTGACCTGTAGGTCCCAGGCGCCGTCATCACGTGGGGCGATCTGGGCGTTGATGCATTCACCGCGAAATTGGCTTGCGGCGGCAGACGCACACTCGCGATCGGGAAATACGGCATAGAACTCGATCGGATGGACGCGGGCGAAATCGAAACCGCCCTCTTTCATCCTCATCAATACGTTGCTGCTTACATCCTCATGGAAGGTGGCACTCATAAAACAACCTCCTCTCACTCATGGATGAAACGGTGGGGGAATGGATAGAGTCTTGAGTCAGCCTCTTTGCGGATATCGGCTGACTAGAGCCAATCGCAAATACCTTTAACAGATAAGAAACCGCAACGGGAAACAGCGTGCGGTATAAACAATAGGCCTCAGCAGTGCTGAGTAGTTCGGTTCAGGCGCCGCATGCCGTCCCCCAACGACATACGGTGTACGCATCGTTATCGGGCGCATGATAGACATCGAGCCAACCTGCACACTGCGGCAAACAGACTGCCGCAGTGCGCTAAGCGCTCAATCGTTGCTCGGCTTGCTGATGGCCTGCAACACATACTGAGGCAGCGCGAACGCGCCGATATGGATGTGCGGGTTGTAATAGCGGGTGACGATTCCGCTGCCGGCGAAACGCTGGCTCAGAGTTTCCAGCGTCAGTTTGCGGCTGGCCGAGTCGCAAGCGCCCCAGGCGAAGGTCATGGCGCCGCCGATGTAGGTAGGCACCGCCGCCTGGTAAAAATGCCAGTCAGGGAAGAGCCCGGTCATGCGCTTGGCGGTGGTCTGCACTTCGGCCAACTGCATGAACGGCGTACCGTTCTGCGTGACCAGAATTCCACCTTCGTTGAGGCAGCGGCGGCAGGCCTGGTAGAAGTTTTCCGAGAACAGCACTTCGCCGGGACCGATAGGGTCGGTCGAGTCGGAAATGATCACATCGAACTTTTCTTCGGTGGTCGCAACGAAGCGCATGCCGTCGTCGATCACTAGATTCAATCGCGGATCAGCGAATGCGCCTTTCGAGTGCTCCGGCAGGAATTCCTTGCACATCTCCACCACGGTGCCATCGATCTCGACCATGGTGATGCTTTCCACATCCCGATGCTTGGCGACTTCGCGAAGCATCCCGCCGTCGCCGCCACCGATGATCAGCACGCGGCGCGCCAGACCATGCGCCAGAATCGGTACGTGAGTAAGCATTTCGTGATAGATGAATTCATCGGCCTCGGTGGTCTGGATTACGCCGTCGAGCGCCATGACGCGTCCCATTCGGGCATTCTCGAAAATCACCAGATGTTGATGCTCGGTACGCACTTCATGCAGCATCTTGTCGATCCTGAAGCGCTGGCCGTATCCCTCGTAGAGAGTTTCCTGATAGTCGCTCATGGGGTGTCTCCCTGATGGATGGCGTAACAGACAAGCCGCCCGCAGGCCGCACGGACTGCCCGTTGGCAAAGAGGCGCATTCTACTTTGGTCTCATGACAGGGGAAACCATACCGCTTTCAAAGCGCTTTCGGTGAAGACAACCCCATCAACGACGGCTATGGTCGGCCCATGACGCCTCTGCACCTGCCCTATATCGCCCCCTGGAACTGGACACAATTTCACCAGCACTTCGCGCTGCGGCTGTTGCCGGGAGTCGAGGCGCTGGATGCCGACCGCTACAGCCGTACCGTTCGCGTGAATGGAAGTGTCGGCTGGATCAGCGTGCGACCGTTACCGGGCCAGGACGCCATTGAACTGACCCTGAGCGACTCGTTACATGAGCACGCACCCATGCTGGTTTCTCAGATTCGCAAGATGTTCGATCTCGACATCGACCCGGCAGCCGTAGCGCGGCATTTCATCGACGATCCGCAGCTCGGGCCGCTGGTCGTTGCGCATCCCTGGCTGCGCCTGCCCAGCGCTTTCGATCCGTTCGAACAGGCAGTGCGCGCCATCATTGGCCAGCAGGTCACGGTGAAAGCCGCCGTGACCATCACTCGACGGCTAGTAGAGCGGCTCGGCGGCGAGCTACCCCGCTCAACGGCGAGCCAAGCCGCCGGTTTGCTCACGCTGTTTCCCAGCCCGGCAGCGATAGCGCAAGCCCAACTGGACAATATCGGCATGCCTGGCAAGCGCGTTGCGACACTGCAACGCCTGGCGGCTGCGGTGGCAGAAGGTGCGCTCACACTTCAGGTTCAGGACGGTGCGGATGAACTTATTCGCAGGCTCTGCATGTTGCCTGGCATCGGCCCGTGGACCGCCGAGTACATCGCATTGAGAGGATTTGGCGAAGCGGACGCCTTTCCGGCCGCCGATCTCGGCCTGCTGAAAGCGCCCTTATGGGGGAGCGAGGGTATTACAGCGAGACAGTTATTGGCTCGATCACAGGCATGGCGACCTTGGCGGGCCTACGCTGCGGTACATATCTGGCAGAACTACGGCGTCACGGCAGGACAAAAAAGGCCGGTCACAAAGGCCGGGCCAGCAGCCTCAACGAGTTAGTGGTTGCTCGCGAATCGCGGCATGACAACCAACTGGCTCCGCCCGCACAGCTCACAACCTGACCTTGGCAAAGTGCCCCGCCGCAACGAACCACATGATCAGCCCCACTACCGGCAGCAGCACGATAACGAGGCTCCAGATGATCTTTCGCCCCACCTCGATACGGCTACGCCACACCTGAACGATGGCCAGCACATCGCCTACCAGCACTACCACTGCCAGCAGAGCACTCCAGGTTTCCATGGGCTTAGGGTCTCAGGTTCCGGTCGTCGGGGCGGTTACCACGCGGCCCCATGATGCCCCAGATGATCAGACCCAACACCGGCAGGATCACAATCAGCAACACCCACATCGCCTTTTTGCCAGTCGTGGCGTCGCTGCGCAGCACGCTGACGATGGCCCAGACATCCAGTGCCAGAATGAGCAGGCCGAAAATACCGCCGAAGGCATCGGTCATGGCAAGACTCCAATTACAGTGAGTACGTAATTAGGATGCCGGGGCGGTTTGAGGGTTCAGTAAGACGACCCGTTCAATAACGGGCCGGGTCGATCGCGGCAAAGCTTTGGACGGACTCATGACCAGTCAGCTCGCCGCCTTCGCGAGCCAGGCCACAGGTGTGCATGCCGGCCTGACGCGCAGCGTCCAGCTCTTCCACCACATCGGACAGAAACAGAACCTCATCCGCCTGCAGGCCGATCGATCCGGCTATTCGTCGGTAAGACTCAACCTCACGCTTGTGGCCGCTGCCCGTGTCGAAGTAACCGGAGAACAGTGGGGTCAGATCCCCCGCTTCAGCACATCCGAAAATCAGCTTTTGCGCCTGAATCGATCCGGAGGAATACACATAGAGCGCGTAGCCCTGCTCATGCCAACGATGCAGCGCGTCCACCGCATCCGGGTAGACATGGCCTTTGATCTGACCGGCCCGATAACCTTCGGCCCAGACCATGCCTTGCAGTACTTTCAAAGAGGTGGCTTTGCGATCGGCGGCGATCCATTCCAACAGAACTTCAACAACGCGCTCGACGCTCGCCTCCGGCTCGCCGCTTTCACTGCGTACAGCCTCAATCTGCGCAGCCACCGCCGGCTCCGCCGCATGCTTGCGCACGAACGCTGGCAGGTGCTCGCGGGCATAGGGGAACAGTACGTCGAAGACGAAGCTCACCGCGCTGGTGGTGCCTTCGATATCGGTGAGAATGGCCTTGATCGGCATCTTCAATCCTCCAGGCGCGGGAAGCGACCGGCGAGGTCTTCACCGGTGAATTGCGCGACCCAGCCTTCTGGATTGTTGAACAGGCGAATGGCGACGAAGTGCGGATTTTCACCCATGTCGAACCAGTGCCGGGTGCCGGCGGGCACGGAGATCAGATCGTTCTTTTCGCACAGCACGGCGTAGACCTTGTCATCGATATGCAACGTGAAAAGACCCCGCCCAGCAACGAAGAAGCGCACCTCGTCCTCGGCATGACGATGTTCTTCGAGAAACTTGGCCCGCAACTCGGCTTTTTGCGGGTGATCGTTGCTCAGGCTAATGACGTCTACCGTGACGTAGCCCCGCTCGTTCATCAGTCGGTCGATCTGCGGCCGATAGGCGGCAATCACCTCTTCCGGGCTGGCACCGGCGGCAAGCGGCGCACTGGCCTGCCAGCGTTCGAGGCGCACGCCAACCTCAGCCAATGTGGCGGCGATATCTTCGACATGGGTGAGCACCTTGAGAGGCTGCTCGGGAGCGTTGTCCTGATAGACGCTGAGAATGCTCATGGGGTTGTCTCCGAACCGGGTGCTGTCCCGGCTTCTCATCGGTTATTCGGGCACGCGTTGCGTGCGGTAGAAAGAGCGGCGGTCAGACACGCTGCAACATGCGCATCTTCAGTTCGCAATCGAACAGGAACTCGAACGCCTCGATCTGGCGCAGCGCGTCGTTCATCTGTGCGCCCCAGGTATAGAGGCCATGCCCACGGATCAGATAACCAGCGCAGTCGGGATGCTCGTCGAGCCAGGGCTGAACACGCGCGGCGAGTCGCTCGATATCCTGATCATTGTCGAAGATCGGCACCAGCACCTGGGATTCATGGGTCGCGATGCCGCTGAACGCCTTCTGCAACTCGTAATCAGCAAAGACCAGCGAATCACTCAGGCAGACGCGCGAAAGCACGGTGGCGTTGACCGAATGCGTATGCAGCACGGCGCCGATTTCCGGCTGCCAGCGATACAGCTGCGTATGCAGCAGGGTTTCCGCCGAGGGCTTCTTGCCCTCCTCCAGGCTGCGCCCGTCCATATCGACGGCCAGCAGATCATCCACCGTCAGCTGACCTTTGTGCTTGCCCGAAACGGTCAGTAGCGCCTCGGCGCTGGCCAGCCGCGCCGAATAGTTACTACTGGTCGCCGGCGACCAACCGCGACCATAGAGAAAGCGACCCGCGTCGATGATGGCCTGCGACAAGTGTTCACGAGTGGCTGTCATGCCCGGTTCTCCTGCTTGGGGATGGCAATGATAACGGCTGCGGCCAGTGCCGCCAGACTGGCGATGGCGAAGGTCCAGAACGGCCCGAGGCTGGCCCAGCTGTAGCCGGAGTAAAGCGCGCCCAGCGCTCCGCCGACACCCGCGAGCGTCGCGTACAACGCTTGTCCTTGCCCCTGCTGGCGGTGGCCGAAGCTACGCTGGACGAAATGTATCGCCGCCGCATGAAAACTGCCGAACGTCGCCGCATGCATCAATTGCGCGATCAACAGCACGCCCAGATGATCGGCCAGCGTGCCGAGCAGTAGCCAGCGGATCGCCGCCAGCATGAAACTGGCCATCAGGACCTGACGCAACGAAAAGCGCGCCATCAGCGCAGCCATGACCAGAAAAAGCAGAATCTCCGCGACCACACCCAGCGCCCACAACAGGCCGATGGTGCTCCGGCTATAGCCAAGCGACTCGAGGTGAATACTTAAAAAAGTGTAGTAAGGCCCGTGGCTGACCTGCATCAGTCCAACACAGACAAAGAACGCGAGTACGCCGGGACGGCACAACTGACGAAGGAAGCCACCCTGTTCAGCCAGATCCGGTCGTTGTTCCGGCGCGGCATTGGGCACCCAGACACTGGCGATGACGATGCCGACCATGACCACCATCACCGCCACGGGGTAAATATCCAGGGTCAGACGCTCGAACAGTGCACCAAGCCCCACCACCGCCGCGATGAAGCCGATGCTGCCCCACAAACGGATCTGACTGTAGCGCGATGCCTGATCACGAAGATGCGCGAGCGTGATGACTTCGAACTGCGGCAGCACGGCATGCCAGAAAAACGCATGCAACGCCATGACCAGCGCGAGCCAGGCGTAGCTCTTGCCGAAGAAAATCAGACCGAACGACAGCAGCGTACAGAGCGCACCAATGCGGACGATCACCAAACGCTGCCCGGTGACATCGCCCAGCCAGCCCCAGAGATTCGGTGCCAGGCAGCGCATCAGCATCGGTATGGCGACCAGCTCGCCAATGCGCTCGGCACTGAATCCCAGGTGATCGAAATACAACCCAAGAAACGGCGCAGCGGAGCCGAGCAGCGCGAAATAGAAGAAATAGAAGCTGGACAGGCGCCAGTAAGGAAGAGAAGCAGCCATAAGCTGGAAGCCAGAAGCTGGAAGCGAAACCGTAGCGTAAGGATGGAATTCCTATCTCTGGCTTCAGGCGTCCAGCTTCAAGCTCATCGCTGCCCTAACACCGGAGTCGTCACCCGCACATCGGCATTCTGACCACGATGCCGCAGCAGATGGTCCAGCAGGACGATGGCCATCATCGCTTCGGCAATGGGCGTGGCGCGAATACCTACGCAGGGGTCGTGGCGGCCTTTGGTGATGACATCGACCGGGTTGCCGTCAATGTCGATCGAGCGGCCGGGCGTGGTGATGCTTGAGGTCGGCTTAAGCGCCAGATGGGCGATGATCGCCTGGCCGCTGGAGATTCCGCCGAGCACGCCGCCGGCATTGTTCGAGAGAAAGCCGTCCGGGGTCAGCTCGTCACGATGCTCGGTGCCACGCTGGGAAACACTGGCGAAACCGGCACCAATCTCCACACCCTTGACGGCGTTGATGCTCATCAGCGCATGGGCCAGGTCGGCATCCAGACGATCGAAGATCGGCTCGCCCAGGCCTGGCGGTACGCCCTCGGCAACGACGGAAATCTTTGCGCCGACCGAATCCTGATCGCGACGCAATTGATCCATATAAGCTTCGAGCTCCGGCACCTTGTCTGGATCGGGGCTGAAGAAGGCGTTCTGCTCGACGCTGTCCCAGGTCTTGAAGGGGATCTCGATCGGACCTAGCTGACTCATGTAGCCGCGCACCTCAATGCCGAGAGTCGCCAGGTATTTCTTGGCGATGGCGCCGGCCGCTACGCGCATCGCGGTTTCACGCGCCGAGCTGCGACCACCGCCGCGGTAATCACGTAGCCCATACTTGTGGTGGTAGCTGTAGTCGGCGTGGGCCGGGCGGAACTGATCCTTGATCGCCGAGTAGTCCTTGGACTTCTGGTCGGTATTGCCGATCAGCAGGCCGATCGGACAACCGGTCGTGCGTCCTTCGAACACGCCAGAGAGAATCTCGACCTCGTCGGCTTCCTGTCGCTGGGTCGTGTGCCGGCTGGTGCCGGGCTTGCGTCGATCAAGGTCGCGTTGAAGGTCGGCGACGGTTAATTCCAGCCCCGGCGGGCAACCATCGACGATCGCGACCAGCGCAGGACCGTGACTTTCACCAGCTGTGGTGACGGTGAACAGCTTGCCGTATGTGTTGCCGGACATGCAGGGCGCTCCGCGATCGACCTAAACGAGGGGGCGGAAGTATACCCGAGCCGCCGCAGGTTTCACCGCTTCGGTGACTGCGCGTATGGTTGACAGGCGAACCAAGTGCTTCGCATCGCATCCAACCCGCTTCGCCGATGGTTGACCCCTACTCATGCGCACGCTCTTGCTGTTTGTCCTTCTCGCCATGCTTGCTCCACATATCCAAGCTCAGACGCTGCTGAATCAGGCCGTTACGGTGCAAGTACCGGAAGGTCGTCTACATGGCACTCTGCTGCTTCCCAAAAGCGCCGAACCTATACCGGTCGCGCTGCTGATTGCCGGATCGGGCCCCACCGACCGCAACGGCAACAGCCCAATGGGCCACAACGACAGCCTCAAGCGGCTGGCACAGGCGCTGGCCAAGCGCGGCATTGCCAGCCTGCGCTATGACAAACGGGGCGTTGGGCAAAGCCTTGCAGTCGCTCCAGACGAAAGGCAACTGCACGTGGAGCGCTACGCCGCTGACGCGGTGGCCTGGGCACAGATGTTGAAAGCCGACCCGCGCTTCTCTGCTGTCGTGCTGGTCGGGCACAGCGAGGGCGCGCTGATCGCCAGCCTGGCCACGCCTGTCGCCAAGCCCGACGCACTGATCAGCATTGCCGGCAGCGGCCGCCCAATCGACTTGCTGCTGCGTGAGCAACTCCAGGGCCGCCTGCCGCCAGCGCTACTGGCAACCGCGCATTACCTGATCGACGAACTCAAGGTGGGACGAGTGCATGAGCAAGTGCCTGATGCGCTACAGATCCTGTTTCGTCCAAGCGTGCAGCCTTATCTGATTTCCCTGTTCGGTAAAGACCCGGCAGAGGCCTTCGCCAGCACGACCGTGCCGGCCCTGATCATCCAGGGCACCCATGACATCCAGGTCGAGCAGGAAGATGCCGAAGCCTTGCAGCGCGCCCGAGGAGACGCCGAGCTGGCACTGATTGAGGGGATGAACCACGTACTGCGCATCGTGCCGATGGATCGCAACGAACAGACCGCCTCCTACAACCAGCCCGAGCTGCCGATCGCCTATGCGCTGACGGAGCGGATCAGCCAATTTCTGCGCAGAAATGGCTTATTGCCAGCCTCCAGCTAGCCGAACGTCGGCCGATACGCTCTTTGCCCACGCAACGACTCGCTCCTGGAGCCCATGGACGCCGACATGACCGACAGCTCGCCTTCCGCTAACGACAGCGAGGCCCAAACGCCTGACACAACGCCGCAGCCGCATCCCTGGGCGGAGCTCGCCCCGGATCGTTTTCGACTACTGCGCCTGGCGCCACTTCCGACCGATCGGGATACCGGTGCGCGGCCGTTGAGGTTCGTTGAACTGGCTCAAGTCGAACGGCATACACCGCAGCAGAGTTTACTGAAGCTGTTCGTGCGGCTACCGGGCCAGGTTTTGCCGAAGAAGCACAATGCACTGGAAGTCTGGGCGGATCATCGTGCCAAGGAGCTGCGCTTTGGCCCCGACTCCGGCCTGCATATGCAGCCAGTCAATCGTGGCCTCGGACGCTTTCTGCTGGCGCAGGGTGCGCTTTGGGCTCAGAAGCGCTGGGCACACTACCTAGTCGAAGGCGGCGCCCTTTCCGCTGCGGACATAACCGGCGAAGACATGCGCTTGCGCCGCGACCAGTGCCTACTGAGTCAAGGCTTCGATGTGCTCTATCCGGAGCCCAGCAAACTCAAGGCGACCTATAGCGCGTCTCGTGTCAGCTCACTGCGCCCCGACTGGAACCTGGAGAAAGTCCAGATCATCGACCTGAAGGATGCTGCCGCGATGCTGGAGCAGGCCGATCAGAATCTGTTGGAGCAGGAAAACAAGATCCGAGACCAGCAGGAGCGGCTGAACAAATTCCGCCGGGAAGATGGCACGCTCAGATTCACCATTGCCTGCCTGATCGCCTTCTCACTGTTCCAGGCGGGGTTGCTGATCTGGATTGCGACTCGCTGAGTCCCGTGCCGCCCCACATCGCAGCGCTGCTTTCTAGCCTTTGAGGCGAGCGCGAAACAATGCCTGATGCTCGCGGCATTGGCTGGCGGCAAGCAGAAATACGCCATGCCCGCCTTCGCTGAATTCCAGCCAGGTAAAGGTCACCTCGGGGTAAAGCGCCTCGACATGCACCTGGCTGTTACCTACCTCGATAACCAAGGTGCCGGTTTCGGTCAGGTGATCAGCCGCCTCGGCCAGCATGCGCCGCACCAGGTCCAGCCCATCATCCCCACAGGCTAGCCCCAGGGCCGGCTCGTGATGGTATTCGTCCGGCATGTCGGCGAAGTCTTCCGCATCCACATACGGAGGGTTGGAGACGATCAGATCGAAGCGCTGGCCGGGCAACCCGTCGAAGCCATCGCTCTGCACGGTGTAGACCCGATCCTCCACGCCATGATGCTCGATATTGCGATTCGCCACTTCGAGCGCCTCGAACGACAGGTCGGCCAGTACCACTTCGGCATCGAGAAACTCATAAGCGCAGGCAATCCCGATGCAACCGGAGCCGGTGCACAGATCGAGAATCCGAGCGGGGGGCTGCGCCAGCCAGGGTTCGAAGCGACGATCGATCAGTTGCCCGATTGGCGAACGCGGAATCAACACGCGCTCGTCGACGATGAACGGCAGCCCGCAGAACCAGGCTTGCCCCAGCAGGTAGGCGGTGGGCACACGCTGCTCGATTCGACGATGCAGCAGGTTTTGCAAATGCTGCCGCTCATCGTCTTCCAGCCGGCAGTCGAGATAGCTGTCAGCCATTTCCCAGGGCAGATGCAGGGCACCAAGCACCAGCTGACGCGCTTCATCCCAGGCATTGTCCGTGCCGTGACCGAAGAACAGCTGTTCGGCCTGGAAGCGGCTGACGGCCCAGCGAATGTAATCGCGCAAGGTGCGCAATTGGGACGGCGAAGCGGTCACGGCAGCATCTCCTTCTGAAAAGCGCGAGAGTTTAGCCGATGGCTTCGCGACTTTCTCAAATCGTATAGAAGGATCATGGGTCTATTGCAGGATTGCGTAACTCCGCTGGCGAAATCATCATCTTGGGCAGTTCACATATTGGTCATCTAGCGCCACAATCAGGCCCCTCTCAAAACAAGGAGTCAGTGATGTCCAAGCCACAGACCATGCTTCAGCTCAGTGGCCGCAGTTATGCACCGGCGACTCTGGCTAACGCGACCGTTGTGGTCATTGACGCTCAGGAAGAATATCGGACAGGGACTCTTGCGCTACCGAACCTGAGCTCAGCGCTGGAGGAAATCAAGAGCCTGGTCAGCGCTGCGCGCGCCGCCGGTGCACCCGTCGTGCATGTTCATCACCTGGGTATTCCAGGCGGGCTGTTCGACCCGCAGGGCCTACGCGGCCAGATCATGCCGGAAGCCGCGCCGCTCCCCGGCGAAACCGTGATCGGCAAGACCCTGCCCAACGCCTTCGCCGGCACTGAATTGCACGAGCTGTTGCAGCAGCATGGCCGCCTCGACCTCATCGTCTGCGGCTTCATGACCCACTCCAGCGTGAGCACCACGGTTCGCGCGGCGAAAGACTATGGGTACCGCTGTACCCTCGTTGACAAAGCTTGCGCCACCCGCGATCTGCCAATGGGAGACGGTGTGCTCGAGGCGGCACAGGTGCATCGCATGGAAATGACCATTCTCGCGGACAACTTCGCTGTTTGCGTGGCTGACGTAGGAGCACTGGCGTAATCGTTCGCGCCGTAAGCGTTACCTGACCGCGAATAAAACTGACCGGGCTGCCCCGGTCATAGCCAGTTCTGACGAGGTAACCGGAATGAAACGAACCGATGGATTCGATGCACGCCGACTTCGCCCTCGCGAGCAACGGAGCTGGGGCGCACGCCTCGGCGCAATGCTGGGCCTGCTGTTGAGCATCCTCGGTGTGCTTCTGGCGGGATCTGGTGCGGCGTCCCTGTTCGGCAGCCATGCAGCCTTCGCCAACATGGCGTTCGAATATGAAGAAGCAGTGACGCTATTGGTGCTTGGCCTGGCTTTGCTGGTTATCGGTCTGCTCATCCGACACCGCGTGCGTCGCCGGTTGCGTGAACCCGGTGGACTGAGCCTGTCCCCAGGACTGAAGAAGAAGCGCTGACCTCTGCGCTTCGAGCAGGTTGAAAGCGGAGGCTTTCGGGTAAGATCGCCTGCAACGCGGAGGCCCCATGCAAGACGACGACTTTTCCCTGTTCAAATCAGCCGTTCATGGCGTCAAGCCAATCAAACACGACCGCGCCGACACCGGCAAACCACGCAGCAACAAGGCGCAGATCGCCACTCGACGCGCAAACGCAGTCATCAGCGACAGCGAAATCCGCATCGATGGGCTTTCCGATCAGTTCGTCATCGATGTCGCAGCGGAAGACGAGCTGTATTGGGCACGCGACGGTGTGCAAGACAGCCAGATGCGCAAGCTCAAAGCCGGCCAGATCCCCTTCGAAGGCAGCCTGGATCTGCATGGGCTGAGCGTCGAAAAGGCGCGCGAGCTGCTCTGGGATTTCCTTGCCGAAGCCAGCAAGTTCGAAATTCGCTGCGTGCGGGTCACCCACGGCAAGGCCGCACGCGTCGACGGCAAACGCCCAATGATCAAGAGCCACGTCAATACCTGGCTGCGTCAGCATGCCCAAGTGCTTGGCTTTTCTTCATGCCTGCCGAGACATGGCGGCACCGGGGCGGTTTACGTGATGCTCAAACGCACCATGCTCGAAGGGAGGGATGAGTAGCAGCCCAAGCTGACAGAGCCCGCGAAGCCAAACGAGCCGTCGCTCCTCTTGCGGCTTGTAGCGTGCAGCTTGCTGTTCCCCCTTGCCAGCGCGGCGGGTGCACCCTACCCTTCGCGTTTGCGCTCACATGAAGCCCGACAGGTAGCTCAATGTCACTGGAACAACATTACACCGAGATCCTTGGCCAGCTCGGAGAAGACGTCACCCGCGAGGGATTGCTCGACACGCCCAAGCGCGCCGCCAAAGCCATGCAGTACCTATGCAAGGGTTACCAACAGACGCTTGAAGAAGTCACCAATGGCGCGCTGTTCAGCTCCGACAACAGCGAAATGGTGCTGGTGAAGAACATCGAGCTGTACTCCTTGTGCGAACACCACATGCTCCCTTTCATCGGCAAGGCCCATGTTGCCTACCTGCCCAACGGCAAAGTACTGGGACTGTCGAAGGTAGCGCGTATCGTCGAGATGTACGCTCGCCGGTTGCAGATTCAAGAGAACCTCACCCGCGAAATTGCCGAGGCGGTCCAGAAGGTCACCGGCGCATGGGGCGTGGCTGTTGTTATTGAAGCCCAGCACATGTGCATGATGATGCGCGGCGTTGAGAAGCAGAACTCCTCGATGGTCACCTCGGTCATGCTCGGACAGTTCCGGGAAAACGCCGCCACCCGCAGCGAATTTCTCGGGTTGGTCAGATAGGAGAAATGAGGCTGGGCTGGCTTCATGCTTTCTTTGCTGCTTGAGGCTTGCAGCGCGCAGCTGCTTTCTCGCCCAGCCTCAAGCCTCCAGCCTCTTTCTCGTCTTCCTTAGTCGAACATCCCGACGTGCCGCGGATGGCTGGCAACCCGCTGTAGCCACGCGCAGATTGCTGGGTATTTCTCCAGTTTGAATCCGCCCTCTTCCGCTACGTGCGTATAGGCATACAGCGCGATGTCCGCAATTGAGTAGTGATCGCTAACAAGGTACGGCGTGCGCAGTAGCTGTTGCTCCATGACGTCCAGCGCGTGGTAGCCGTCCAGTTGCTTGGCAGCATATTCATCGAGACGATCATCAGGCAAACCCAGATATACCTTGATGAATCGCGCCACGGCAATGAACGGCTCGTGACTGTATTGCTCGAAGAACTGCCACTGCAGCACTTGGGTGCGCAAGCGCGCATCCTTGGGCAGGAACTCGGTTCCCTCCGCAAGAAAATTGAGAATCGCATTCGACTCCCATAGACAGGAACCGTCTTCCAATTCGAGCACGGGAATCTTGCCGTTAGGATTCTTTTTCAGAAACCACCCTTCACGGCTTTCGCCACGGAGGATATCTACCGGTATCCACTCGTAATCCCGCCCGAGCAGATGCAATATCAGCTTCACCTTGTAGCAATTGCCAGACCGATAGTCGCCATAAACCTTGTACGCCATATCTCTTCTCCATGCGGCAGCGCAAGCACCGCTAAATGAAACTACGCCGCATCGACCATTTCGGCACTCCGAATGACGCTCGCCAGCCGGCGAACGCCCTCAGCCAGCCGCTCCGGCGCGACGTGGCTGAAATTAAGCCGCAGGTATCCTGGATTCTGCTCCGGGTCGACGAAGAACGGCTCGCCGGGCATGAATACCACGTCCTGCGCCAACGCCGAATCGAGCAGGGTTCGCGTATCTACCGGACGCTTCAGCTGCAACCAGAAGAACAGCCCACCCTGCGGGAGCTGCCAGTCGGCAAGATCGCCAAAATGAGCCTCCAGCGCAGCCTGCATCGCATCACGGCGTAGGCGATAAAAACATCGTAGCTCGACCAGGTGCGACTGATATTGCTCGCTTCCCAGCCATTGCAACGCCTGCCACTGGCCGATGCGATTGGTATGCAGGTCGGCTGACTGCTTCAGCCGAAGCAGATACGGAAACAGATCAGGAGTCGCGATCAGATAGCCGACCCGTAGCCCCGGCAGCAGCGTTTTGGAGACCGTACCGGTGTAGATCCAGCTTGCCCTGTGCATGCGGCTGACGATGGGTTTGGCGCTACCTTCGTCGAAAACCAGCTCTCGATAAGGCTCGTCCTCGATCAGAGTGACGTTGAATTCATCGAGCAGCGCCGCGACAGCGTCGCGTTTTTCTTCGCTGTAGCGCACCGCTGAAGGGTTCTGAAAGGTTGGAATGAGGTAGGCGAAAGCCGGTTTGTGTTGCTCCAGCCGTTGGCGTAGCGCAGCGAGGTGCGGCCCGTCAGCTTCCTGCGGTACCGCCAGGCAGTCCGCACCGAATAGTTGGAAAGCCTGCAACGCCGCCAGATAGGTCGGCGCCTCCAGCAACACTTCGGTACCTCGATCGATGAACAGCTTCGATGCCAGATCCAGCGTCTGCTGGGAGCCGCTGACGATGAGAACCTGGCTGGCCGAACAGTCGACACCGAGTGAACGCGCTTCGGCGGCAATGGCCTCGCGCAGCGCCGGCTCTCCCTCGCTCATACCGTACTGCCCCATGGTCGCCGGCATCTGCGCCCATTCCACCTTCGGCAGCATCGATTCGGCCGGCAACCCACCGGCAAAGGACATCACCTCGGGACGCTGCGCAGCGGCGAGAATTTCACGGATCAGCGAGCTTTTCAGGCGGTCGACGCGTTCGGAAAAGACCATGGGGCACCAGATGCATTAAGGGGAAAATTAAGTCAAACTACTTGACCGAAATTACGCTTACGCCCCCGAATACGTCAATATGGCTGACCTAAAAAAAAGCACAATCCAACGCCAGATCATGGAAAGTTTCTTCCTTGGCTATCAGGCCTTCACAGCCAAGCCGGACGAAATGCTCGCGCGCCGCGGACTTTCTCGGGTCCATCACCGCATTCTTTTCTTCATCGCAAGCTATCCCGACCTCAGCGTCAAGGAGCTGCTCGGCTACCTCGGCGTGAGCAAACAGGCACTGAATATCCCGCTACGGCAGCTCATCGAGATGCATTTGGTGGAAAGCAGAACCGCGGAGGACGACAAGCGCAAGCGCATACTGCGCTTCACAGCAGAAGGCGCCAAGCTGGAACAGTTACTTAGACGAGAGCAGGTACGGCTACTCGAACGAGCGTTCAAACAGGCGGGCGATGACGCCGTATCCGGCTGGCTTGCAGTGAACCAGACGCTGGCGACCGGCACCAATCGACATTAAGCAACCTTGGGCGCACAGATGCGCCTGAAGGTTTTGACGCGATCTCCAGCTTATTCGAAGCACAAAAAAGGGCGACCGAAGTCGCCCTTTTTTATGGATTGCAGAACTTAGTTCTGGTTTTCCATCTGTGCGCGGATCAGATCACCAATGGTGGTCGGACCAGCGGCTGGCTCTACGTCCTGCTTGGTACGCAGTTCCTTCATCGCGTCTTTCTCGTCCTCGACGTCTTTCGACTTGATGGACAGGCTGATGACGCGGCTCTTGCGGTCGATGCTGATGATCTTAGCTTCGACTTCATCGCCTTCCTTCAGCACGTTGCGCGCGTCTTCAACGCGGTCACGGCTGATTTCGGACGCCTTCAGAGTTGCTTCGATATCGTTGCCCAGATCGATGATGGCGCCTTTGGCGTCAACTTCTTTCACGGTGCCACGAACGATGCTGCCCTTGTCGTTGACGGCGGCGTAGTTGGAGAACGGATCGTCTTCCAGCTGCTTGATGCCCAGGGAGATGCGCTCACGCTCCGGATCGACTGACAGGATGACGGTATCCAGCTCGTCGCCCTTCTTGAAGCGACGCACGGCTTCTTCGCCAGCTTCGTTCCAGGAAATGTCGGACAGGTGAACCAGACCGTCGATGCCGCCGTCCAGACCAATGAAGATACCGAAATCGGTGATCGACTTGATGGTACCGGAGATGCGATCGCCCTTGTTGAACTGGCCAGAGAAGTCTTCCCATGGGTTGGACTTGCACTGCTTGATGCCCAAGGAAATACGACGACGCTCTTCGTCGATGTCCAGAACCATGACTTCCACTTCGTCGCCGACCTGTACGACCTTCGACGGATGGATGTTCTTGTTGGTCCAGTCCATTTCGGACACGTGCACCAGGCCTTCGACGCCCTCTTCCAGCTCGGCGAAGCAGCCGTAGTCGGTGAGGTTGGTGACCTTGGCCATGACGCGGGTGTTTTCCGGGTAGCGGGCTTTGATGGCAACCCATGGGTCTTCACCCAGCTGCTTCAGACCCAGGGAGACGCGGTTGCGCTCGCGGTCGAACTTCAGCACCTTGACGTCGATCTCGTCGCCAACATTGACGATCTCGGAAGGATGCTTGATGCGCTTCCAGGCCATGTCGGTGATGTGCAACAGGCCGTCTACGCCGCCCAGATCCACGAACGCGCCGTAGTCGGTGAGGTTCTTGACGATACCCTTGACCTGCTGGCCTTCCTGCAGCGATTCCAGCAGAGCTTCACGCTCGGCGCTGTTCTCGGCTTCCAGGACGCTACGACGGGAAACGACAACGTTGTTGCGCTTCTGGTCCAGCTTGATGACCTTGAACTCGAGTTCCTTGCCTTCCAGGTGAGTGGTATCACGCACTGGACGAACGTCAACCAAGGAACCTGGCAGGAACGCACGGATGCCGTTAACGTCGACCGTGAAGCCGCCCTTAACCTTACCGTTAATAACGCCCTTGACCACTTCCTCAGCTGCGAAAGCCGCTTCCAGAACAATCCAGCACTCGGCACGCTTAGCTTTCTCGCGGGACAGCTTGGTTTCACCGAAGCCATCTTCAACCGCGTCCAGCGCCACGTGAACTTCGTCACCCACGCTGATGGTCAGCTCGCCCTGCTCGTTGTAGAACTGCTCGACCGGGATGACGCCCTCGGACTTCAGACCGGCATGGACAGTGACCCAGTCACCATCGATGTCGACCACGATGCCGGTGATGATGGCGCCCGGCTGCATGTCGAGGGATTTCAGGCTTTCTTCAAAAAGTTCTGCAAAGCTTTCGCTCATGTTTATTCCTGCTGTTTTCGGGCGAGGATCCGCCCTATCTCCACGCCCCAGATAACGTGGGTTCATTCATATAAAAAAAGGCCTGCGGGACTGGATCTGGTCTCCCACATGCCTCCTTGTTAACAGCTCTCGAAACGAGAACCGTCGGACCGCACCTCGGCGGTCGCTCTTCAGGCGAAATCGCGTTTGGCGACTTCGCTCAGAATCTGTCCTAGCACCTGCTCGACGGAAAGATCAGTAGAGTCCAGCTGTACCGCATCGTCTGCCGGTTTCAGCGGCGCCACTTCACGTTGGGTATCACGCTCATCGCGCACCCGTATCTCATCGAGAAGACTCGCGAGATTAACATCATCACCCTTGGCCTTCAACTGCAGGAAGCGCCGACGTGCCCTTTCCTCGGCACTGGCGGTGAGAAAAATCTTCAGCGGAGCGTCCGGAAAGACCACGGTCCCCATGTCTCGCCCATCCGCGACGAGCCCGGGCGGCTCACGAAAGGCCTTTTGACGCTGCAAGAGTGCATCTCGAACGACCGGTAGTGCGGCCACCTGGGACGCACCGGCACCGACCTGCTCGTTGCGAATCGCGCTGGTGACGTCCTCCCCTTCGAGAATGATCTGCATACCATGGCCGCCCCCAGCTCCGAACTGGACGTCAAGATGAGCCGCGAGCAGCTTCAGCGCTTCTTCATTGGTCAAATCGACCCCGTGGTTGCGGGCTGCGAAGGCAAGCAGGCGATAAAGTGCCCCGGAATCAAGAAAATTCCATCCCAGCTTCGCAGCCAGCAGCGCCGCCACCGTGCCCTTGCCGGACCCGCTAGGGCCGTCAATGGTTATGACCGGAACCTGTCTGATCATGAATCAGCCTCCACAGTCACCCGCATTCCGGCCCGTTCGGCCAGCGCCAGGAAGTTCGGGAACGAAGTGGCGACGTTAGCGCAATCGTGGATGCGTATCGCAGCACCGGCACGAAGCGCAGCGACACTGAAAGACATCGCAATTCGATGATCGCCGTGCGCCCAGACCTCGCCACCACCGAAGGCAGCGCCGCCTTCGATGATAATCCCATCCGGGGTCGGTGTAGCCTGCACGCCGAGCGCTTGCAGACCATCGGCCATCACCTGAATGCGGTCGGACTCCTTGACTCGCAACTCGTCGGCACCACGCAAGGTTGTCCGGCCCTCGGCACAAGCCGCTGCGACAAACAGCACCGGGAACTCATCGATGGCGAGCGGGACGAGGTTCTCCGGTATCTCGATACCCTTGAGCTGAACGGCACGCACCCGTATATCTGCAACCGGCTCGCCGCCTACTTCACGCTGGTTGGTCAATTCGATATCGGCACCCATCAGCTTGAGAATGTCGATGACGCCGGTACGCGTCGGGTTTATCCCAACGTGTTCGAGGGTGATGTCCGAACCTTCTGCAATACTGGCAGCGACCATGAAGAAGGCGGCGGAAGAAATATCCGCAGGCACTTCGATCTGCGTGGCGTGCAGTTTGTGGCCAGATTCGACAGCAGCGGTGCTGCCCTCCACCATAACCGGATAACCGAAGCCCTGGAGCATCCGCTCGGTATGGTCACGGGTGGGCGCCGGCTCGGTCACGGACATCCTCCCTGCAGCATACAGTCCTGCCAGCAACAAGCAGGACTTGACCTGAGCACTGGCCATCGGCATTTCGTAATGCATCCCGGAAAGCTTCTGCCCGCCACGAATGGTCAAAGGCGGGCGCCCCTCAGCGGCCGTCTCGATCACTGCACCCATATCACGCAGGGGCTTTGCGACGCGATTCATCGGGCGCTTGGACAGAGAAGCATCACCGGTCAGCGTGGTGTCGAACGGCTGCGCAGCCAACAAGCCGGACAGCAGACGCATCGAGGTCCCGGAATTACCGAGATAGATCGGGCCTGGCGGAGCCTTCAAGCCATGCAGGCCGACGCCATGGACGGTCACGCGCCCCTGATTCGGCCCCTCGATCACCACACCCATGTCGCGGAATGCCTGAATGGTTGCCAGGGCATCCTCGCCCTCGAGAAACCCTTCCACTTCGGTGATTCCATCGGCAAGCGAGCCGAGCATGATCGACCGGTGGGAAATGGATTTGTCGCCTGGTACTCGAAGTGTGCCGCTAAGGCTGCCGCCAGGATTGGCGAGGAAGATCAGATCTTTGGAATGCATAACGTCCACATAGGCTCTGCGAGCCAGTATTTTGCTGAAATGTTCCCGGGCAGCCCTGGCGCGCGTGAACACGCCCAACAACGTATGCCCGTCTCCTTCATCGACCGCGGCGCGTAGCGCATCGAGGTCGGCACGAAAATCATCGAGGGTATGCAGCACCGCCTCGCGATTGGCGAGAAAGATATCGTGCCACATGACCGGATCGCTGCCTGCTATACGGGTGAAATCACGAAACCCGCCTGCCGCATAACGGAAAATCTCGAGATTCTCGTTGCGTTTGGCCAGCGAATCCACCAGACCAAACGCCAACAGATGAGGTAAGTGGCTGGTCGCTGCGAGCACTTCGTCATGATGTTGAACATTCATATGCTCAACATCGGCGCCCAATGCCCGCCACATGGCATCGACAAGCGCCAGCGCGTCAGAATCCGTGCCCTCCAGCGGTGTAAGAATCACCTTGTGGCGACGAAAAAGCGTGCTTTGGGCAGCGGTAACGCCGCTCTGTTCCGAACCTGCTATCGGATGGCCCGGCACGAAACGCGGCGGCACCCGCCCGAACCGCTCACGAGCACAACGCACCACGTTGCCCTTGGCGCTGCCAACATCGGTCAGCACCGCACTTCCGAGATCGAGCATTGCAAGCTCCGCCAGCAGACGCTCCATCGCCAGGATCGGGACGGCCAGCTGAATCACATCCGCGCCTTGGCAAGCGTCCGCAAGGTTGTCTGCGCAGCGATCCACCACGCCAAGTTCGACGGCAAGCTCGCGAGAACGGGCATCGAGATCGAAGCCGACCACCTCGCCACACAACCCACGCTCACGCAGCCCTTTGGCGAACGAGCCACCGATCAGTCCAAGACCGATAACGACCAGACGACCTACCTGGGGTACGTCGGCGCTCGTCGATACAGTGCTGCGACTCAACGCCCGAGAGCCTTGCGCAGGACGTCGAGAAAACGTGCATTCTCGGCTTCGGTTCCGATCGACACACGAAGAAAGGTTGGCATTCCATAGCCAGCCATAGGTCGAACGATGACGCCATCGCGCAGCAACGCCTGGTTGATCGGCGAGGCGTCACGGCCAAAATCAACCGCGATGAAGTTCCCCCTGGACGGTATCCAGTCCAGCCCCAGCTGTTTGAAGCCCGTCTCGAGCTGCTGCATACCAGCGCTATTACACGCCCTGCTTTGAGACAGATATTCGGCATCGTCAAGCGCGGCGCAAGCAGCGGCAAGGGCGAGGCTGTTGACGTTGAATGGCTGGCGAACACGATTCAGCACATCGGCAATCCGCGCCGAACAGATTGCATAACCCACGCGCAATGCAGCCAGGCCGTAGGCCTTGGAGAAGGTGCGGGACACCAGCAAGTTGGAATGCGAAACCAGAAAGGTCAATCCATCCGGCAGCTCGCCACCCTCCGCGTATTCGATATAAGCCTCATCCAGCACAACCAGAACGTGCGCTGGAACATTGGCGAGAAAGCTGCCGAGCGCGTCGGCATCGAACCAGGTACCAGTCGGGTTATTGGGGTTGGCAATGAACACGACACGGGTGTTCTCATCGATAGCCGTCAACATGGCCTCGAGATCGTGACCCCAGTGCTTGGCCGGCACAGCCTTCGCCTGTGCGTCGACGGCCTGGGTAGCAATCGGATAGACCGCAAAAGCGTGCTCGCTGAATACCGCATTGAGCCCGGGTGCGAGGTAAGCACGCGCAACCAGCTCGAGGATATCGTTGGAGCCGTTGCCGAGCGTGACCTGATCAAGCTCGACGCCGTATCGCTCGGCCAGTTTCTGCTTGAGCACGAAACCGTTGCCGTCGGGATAGCGGGTCAATTCGTCGAGCTGCGCTCTGATCGCAGTGATGACGTTCGGACTGGGACCCAGCGGATTTTCATTGCTGGCCAGCTTGACGATGGTCTGTGGATCGAGATCAAGCTCCCGAGCCAGCTCGTCCACGGGCTTGCCGGGCACGTAGGGCGACAGCTTCTGCACGCCTGGCTGCGCCAGGGCGAGGAAATCACAGGACATATTCAGCTCCGCTGAAGCTGAAAACTTGAAACTTGAAGCTTGAAGCTTGAAGCAATCCGCATTGCCCAAAGTTCCAGCTTCCAGCTTCCGGCTTCCAGCTGCTTATTAAAGTACCGCCTTGGGATACGACCCCAACACCTTCAACGCCACCGCTTCACGACCGATCTTCTCCAGAACGTCCTTGATCAGCGGGTCCTGGTGGTGGCCGATGCAGTCGATGAAAAATACATAGGTCCATTTACCGCTGCGCGAAGGGCGGGTTTCGATCCGCGTAAGATCAATGCCGTTGGAATGGAATGGCATCAACAGTTCATGTAGCGCGCCAGGTTTGTTGCGCATGGAAACGATGATTGAGGTTTTGTCGTCACCGGTAGGCGGTACTTCCTGGCTACCGATGATCAGGAAGCGCGTGGAGTTGTCCGGACGGTCTTCGATCTTTTCGGCAATCTTGCTCAGGCCGTAAAGCTGAGCGGCCATGTCACCGGCGATCGCTGCGGAGTTCCACTCGCTCTTCACGCGCTTGGCCGCATCAGCATTACTGGAAACTGCTACGCGTTCGACGTTCGGATAATGGGCATCCAGCCATTTGCGACATTGCGCCAGCGACTGCGCATGGGAATAGATGCGGGTGATGCGGTCGGTCTTGGTCGTCTCACCCACCAGCAAGTGATGGTGAATACGCAGCTCGACCTCGCCGCAGATGACGATGTCATGCTCGAGGAAGCTATCCAGCGTATGGTTGACGGCGCCTTCGGTGGAGTTTTCCACCGGCACCACGCCGAAGTTCACCGCACCGGCAACCACTTCTCGGAAAACTTCGTCGATGGCCGCCATCGGCTTACTAACCACCGAGTGACCAAAATGCTTGAGCGCCGCCGCCTGCGAGAAGGTACCTTCAGGGCCGAGATAGGCGACCCGCAGCGGCTGCTCCAGTGCCAGGCATGAGGACATGATTTCGCGAAACAGGCGCGCCATCTCCTCGTTGTCCAGCGGGCCTTTGTTCAGCTCCATGATGTGCTTGAGCACCCAGGCTTCGCGCTCGGGACGATAGAACACCGCTTCCTCGCCTTCGGCCAGCGAAGCCGTTTTGACACGGGCCACGTCCTGGGCGCAACGGGCGCGCTCGCTGATCAGCTCGAGAATCCGCTCGTCGAGACTGTCGATGCGAACGCGTAGCGCCTTCAGCCGGTCGGCATCACTCATCAGCCGTGCTCCTTCTCGAATTTGCGCATGTAGGCGACGAGCGCCTCCACGGCGTCCAGCCCGACCGCATTGTAGATAGAGGCACGCATACCGCCGACCGAGCGATGACCTTTCAAGTTGAGCAGGCCGCGCGCATCGGCCCCTGCCAGAAAGGCCTTGTCGAGTTTTTCATCGGCCAGCCTGAACGGCACGTTCATCCACGAGCGAGCGTTGCTGGCAATCGGGTTGGAATAGAAGTCGCTGGAGTCGATCACGCCGTAAAGCAGGTCTTTCTTGGCGCGATTGCGCTGCTCCATCGCTTCGACACCGCCCTGTTCCTTCAGCCACTCGAACACCAGGCCGGAGAGATACCAGGAAAACGTTGCCGGCGTGTTGTACATGGAACCGTTGTCGGCTGCGATCTTGTAATCGAGCATGGTCGGGCAACTGGAACGCGCGCGACCGAGCAGATCCTCACGCACAATCACTACCACCAGACCCGACGGGCCAATGTTTTTCTGCGCCCCGGCGTAAATCAGACCGAATTTCGACACATCGATGGGGCGCGACAGAATGTCCGAAGACATGTCGACCACCAACGGCGTGTCACCCAGTTCAGGCGTCCAGTCGAACTGCAGTCCGCCGATGGTTTCGTTACTGGCGTAATGCAGATAGGCCGCGTTGTTGCTGAGCGCCCACTCGTTCTGCCCCGGAATCGCGAAGTAGTCGTAGGGTTTGGCGCTGGCAGCGATATTGATATGACCGAAGCGCTTGGCCTCTTCGATACTCTTGCGCGACCAGATACCCGTATCGATGTAATCGGCGACGCCATCGTCCGGTAACAGATTCAACGGGATTTCGGCGAATTGCTGGCTGGCGCCACCCTGCAGAAACAACACTTTGTAGTTGGTGGGAATGTTCAGCAAATCGCGCAGATCCTGCTCAGCCTTCTCGGCGATGGCCGTGTATTCGTCGCTGCGGTGGCTCATTTCCATCACCGACAGGCCTCGGCCCTGCCAGTCAAGGAGTTCAGCCTGGGCGCGCTGCAGCACAGCTTCAGGAAGCGCGGCCGGACCGGCACAGAAATTAAAGGCGCGTTTGCTCATCTTCGTTCTCTCAAAAACGGTCGATACCATGCTCGCTCCGCCCGTCGCCGAGGCGCTCAGGTCAAGCGCTTGCAATTTCTTCACCCGTAGCGGGTTGCCGATCGAACACGCGCGGCGCCCTTGGGCGCCGCAATCTGTCGAATCAGTTTTCGTCGTCGGTGGGCACTACATCCGGCGGAACGTCCCCGCCCCCGCCAAGCAGCTCGTCCTCGCTGGGCTCGGTGCTGACGACAGGCATTTCCTTATCCAGCGCCTCGTCATCGAGAACCGCCTCGATATCTTCCAGGACGTCCTCTTCGGATGGTTCCTGAACCCTTTCGAGACCAACCAGATGCTCGTTCTTGCCCAACTTGATCAACGTTACACCCTGGGTATTGCGCCCCAGTGATGAAACCTCATCGACACGGGTACGCACCAGTGTGCCCTGATCGGAAATCAGCATGATTTCCTCGCCCTGCTGCACCTGAACGGCACCGACCAGCGGACCGTTGCGCTCATTGGTCACCATGGCGATGACCCCCTGACCACCACGACCGCGACGCGGGAACTCATCGATCACCGTGCGCTTACCGTAACCATTGAGGCTCGCGGTGAGGATCTGCGCATCGGGCTCGGGAATCAGCATGGAAATCAGACGCTGGCCTTCCGGCAGGCGCATGCCACGAACGCCGCGGGCGGTACGGCCCATGGTGCGAACGTGTTTCTCCTTGAAGCGAATCACCTTGCCGCCGTCGGAGAACAGCATGACTTCGCGTGCACCATCGGTAACCGCAGCAGCGATCAGGGTGTCGCCCTCTTCCAGACCGAGCGCGATCAGGCCGACGCTGCGTGGACGACTGAATTGCGAGAGCGGAGTCTTTTTGACGGTGCCCTTGGCGGTCGCCATGAAGATGTAGGTACCGGTCGGCTCGTCCACCGACTCGTCGGCGTCCTCACCGTCGAGCGACTCTTCCACTTCATCGCTTTCGCTGATGATTTCAGCGTCTTCGATATCGTCATCACCGTTCAGCTGCTGCTGACGCGCTGCCTCGATATCGACCTGCAGCATCGCGGTGATGTGCTCGCCTTCGGAAAGCGGTAGCAGGTTCACCAGTGGACGACCGCGCGAGGTGCGTGAGGCTTCGGGAATTTCGTAGGTCTTGAGCCAGTACACCTTGCCCTTGCTGGAGAACAGCAGCAGCGTGGTGTGGCTGTTGGCGACCAGCAGATGCTCGACGTAATCCTCTTCCTTGACGCCGGTCGCCGCCTTGCCGCGACCGCCACGGCGCTGTGCCTGGTAGGCCGCCAAAGGCTGCGACTTGGCGTAGCCGCCATGGGAAATAGTGACGACGCGTTCTTCTTCGGTGATCAGGTCGGCCAGTGTCAGGTCCAGGCGCGCTTCGAGGATCTCGGTGCGGCGGGCGTCGCCGAATTCGGCCTTGACGCCTTCCAGCTCCTCGCAGATGACTTCCATCAGGCGCTCGGGACTGGTCAGGATCCGAATCAGCTCGCCGATCTGGGCCAGGATTTCCTGGTACTCGCTGAGCAGCTTCTCATGCTCGAGCCCCGTCAGGCGATGCAGACGCAGATCGAGGATGGCCTGCGCCTGTTCCGGCGACAGGTAGTAACGGCCATCGCGCAGCCCGTATTGCGGATCGAGGTCTTCCGGGCGGCAGGCATCAGCTCCGGCGCGCTCGACCATGGCTTCCACCGCACTGGATTCCCAGGCGGTGGCGATCAGCGCGTCCTTGGCTTCGGCCGGCGTCGGCGAGGCTTTGATCAGCGCGATGACCGGGTCGATGTTGGACAGCGCGACCGCCTGACCTTCGAGGATATGGCCGCGTTCGCGCGCCTTGCGCAGCTCGAATACCGTGCGGCGCGTCACCACTTCACGGCGGTGGCGAACGAAGGCTTCCAGCAGCTCCTTGAGATTCAAGGTGCGCGGCTGGCCGTCGACCAGCGCCACCACGTTGATGCCGAACACACTCTGCAGCTGCGTCTGGGCATAAAGATTATTGAGAATAACTTCCGGCACTTCGCCGCGGCGCAGCTCGATCACTACGCGCATACCGTCCTTATCAGACTCGTCGCGCAGCTCAGTGATGCCTTCGAGCTTCTTCTCCTTTACCAGCTCGGCGATCTTCTCGATCAGACGCGCCTTGTTCAGCTGATAAGGCAGCTCGGTAATGACGATCTGCTGACGACCGCCTACCTTGTCGATGTCTTCGATGGTCGAGCGGGCACGCATATAGATGCGGCCGCGGCCGGTGCGATAAGCCTCGATGACCCCAGCACGGCCGTTAATGATGCCTGCGGTCGGGAAATCCGGACCGGGGATATGGGTCATTAGCTCATCGATGGTGATATCCGGATTGGCGATCAGAGCCAGACAGCCATCAATGACTTCGCCCAGGTTGTGGGGCGGAATGTTGGTTGCCATGCCCACCGCGATACCGCTGGAACCGTTGACCAATAGGTTCGGGATCTTGGTCGGCATGACCGCCGGGATCTGTTCGGTGCCGTCGTAGTTCGGCACCCAGTCCACGGTTTCTTTGTGCAGATCGGCCAGCAGCTCGTGAGCCAGCTTGGCCATGCGCACTTCGGTGTATCGCATGGCCGCCGCGCTGTCGCCATCGACCGAACCGAAGTTGCCCTGGCCATCGACCAGCAGGTAGCGCAGCGAGAAAGGCTGCGCCATCCGTACGATGGTGTCGTAAACCGCCGAGTCGCCGTGAGGGTGGTATTTACCGATCACGTCACCGACCACACGGGCGGATTTCTTGTACGGCTTGTTCCAGTCGTTACCCAGCTCGCTCATGGCAAAAAGCACACGGCGATGCACGGGTTTCAGTCCGTCGCGCGCATCCGGCAGCGCACGACCGACGATTACACTCATGGCGTAGTCGAGGTAGGACTGTTTGAGTTCGTCTTCGATATTGACCGGGAGGATTTCTTTGGCCAGTTCGCCCATGGAAGCCTGGTTCCTTATAGTCAGCAGGGTCCTGCGATTAAGCGCGGGATGGTATCACAAGGCGGGAGGTCGCTGGAGGCTGGAGGCGTAACGAAGAAGCGCTCGCCGACGCCAACGAAATTCAATTACTGCCGCCCCAGCCTCCAGCCGCTTTAGTCATCTTGCGCCTTAATGCAACCGCTTGCGGCTCATCAGGGCCGCGAGTTTAGCCGCGCTTGGTCGCTCGACCACGCCCTTCTCGGTCACGATGGCATCGATGAGATCCGCCGGGGTCACATCGAATACCGGGTTGAAGGCATCGACCTCCGCCGCCAACCGCTGGCCGTTCACTTCCAGCAACTCGCTGCCGGCACGTTCCTCGATGGGAATGTCATCACCAGATTCCAGCTCCATGTCGATGGTCGAACTGGGCGCCACGACCATGAACCGCACCCCGTGATGCATGGCGAGTACTGCGAGCTGATAGGTACCGATCTTATTGGCGACGTCGCCATTGGCGGTGATCCGGTCGGCTCCGACGATCACCCAGGTGATGCCGCGCGTTTTCATCAGGTGTGCGGCAGCCGAATCGGCATTCAACGTCACCGGCACGCCTTCGCCCGCCAGCTCCCATGCAGTCAGCCGGGAGCCCTGCAGCCAGGGGCGAGTTTCATCGGCATAAATGCGCTCGACAAGCCCTTCCAGATGCGCAGCACGGATCACGCCGAGGGCGGTGCCGAAACCACCGGTGGCGAGCGCACCGGTATTGCAGTGGGTGAGCAGGTTCTGCGGATTGCCTTGGTGCTTGCGGATCAGGTCGACGCCGAACTGCGCCATGGTGAGATTGGCTTCGCGGTCACTGTCGTGAATGGAGGTCGCCTGAGCCTCGGCTGCGATCAGCGGATCTTCGCCCGATTTCAAACGATCGAGCCGTTCGCGCATCTGATTCAATGCCCAGAACAGATTGACGGCGGTCGGGCGTGAGCCGGCAAGCACCTCAAAGTCTGCTTCCAACGCCGCGCGCCAGTCACCGCCCTCGGCGAGCCGCGCCCTGAGTCCCAGAACCAGTCCATACGCCGCGCTGATTCCAATCGCCGGAGCGCCGCGCACGACCATCTCACGGATAGCCTTGGCGACAGCCGCAGCAGAATCATAGGTGTGCCATAGCTCTTCCAGCGGCAGTTTGCGCTGATCGAGCAAACGCAACTGCCCGTCCCGCCACTCGATAGCCTTCACCTTTTCTGCGGCCAACAAGCGTTCGCGCATGGCAATCCTCTCTGTTCTTGACTGGCACCCCGGATCACCAGGGATAGAACCGGCCCGCTCATGGCTACGAGCCGGCGCATGAAAAAGCCCGGTCATCCTCGAGCCGGGCTTCAACATTCGGCATGAATATGCAGCGTCATTCGACCTCGCACTCATACCCGGGCGCGAATCCTAATCGACTGATTTTTTCAGCACAAGCAAAGCTCATCTGCCGCACTCGATACGGAGCGGATACAGTGATCAGCGGCATTAGGCGGATGGCGGCGGCTACGTTCTGGATTTCAGTTTTAGTTTGAAAAAGCGTTCTTCATCGTTTCACCTTGACCTGTAGTCGACAGCCAGAATACTGTACCGATATACAGTATTAGGATTATTCACTGCCATGACGTCCGTGGTCGCCCTCAACCACCTGATCGATACGCGCCGGCTCTGGCGCGGCCAGACCAAAGTCCTTACACCTAACGCCCAGCCAACCGGGCATGCTGCGCTGGATGACGTATTACCCGGCGGCGGCTGGCCTGAATCGGCATTGAGCGAGATTCTCTTCGCCACTACCGGAATCGGCGAGTTACGCCTGCTTTGGCCCACCCTGGCGCGCCTCACCGCCGCCGGCGAGCGCGTAGTGCTGGTGGCTCCGCCCCATGTGCCTTATCCCCAGGCCTGGCTGACTGCCGGCATAGATCTGCGTCAGCTGTTCATTATCAACGCACGGGGCCGTGACGCCTTGTGGGCTACCGAACAATGCCTGCGCTCGGGCAGTTGCGGTGCGGTGTTGTGCTGGCCGCAACAGGTTGACGATCGCGCTCTGCGCCGCCTGCAGGTCGCGGCCGAAACAGGCCAGACATTGGCCTTCGCTTATCGTCCGCTACGCGAAGAGGTCAATCCGTCCCCAGCAGCGCTGCGCCTGGCTGTCGAAAACCGACCGGCGCAACTGCGCGTCCTCAAGTGCCGAGGTGGCCTGCCCAGAACGCTCCCCATTCCCGCTGCGGCGTTGGGCTGAGGTCCTCATGCTTTGGGTCTGCATATTGCTGCCTCAACTGGCCATGGACGGCGTGCTGCGAGGCCGAGACGATGCCGAATCGCCGCTGGCGCTCTTGAGCGGCACACCACAACGCCGCGTGCTGCAGGCAGTCAACCCCGCTGCACGGGCTCTCGGCCTCAAGCCTGGACAATCGTTGATCGCTGCCCAGGCGCTGACTCACGCCTTCGCCACGGCTGAATATGACCTGGCGTCGATCGAGCGTTGGCAGCAATTTCTCGCCGCCTGGGCCTATGGCTTTAGCTCGCAGGTCAGCCTGCACTATCCGCGTTGCCTGCTTTTGGAAGTGCAATCCAGTCTCGGCCTGTTCGGCCCCTGGCCTCGCTTGGAGGCACGCCTGCGCGAAGAATTGAACACGCTGGGTTTTCAGCATCGCATTACCCTGGCGCCAAACCCTGCCGCCGCGCGAGTCCTGGCCAACGCCCATGACGGTCTGGCGGTGATGGATACCGAAACGCTGCCTGGCGTGCTCGCTGCATTGCCGGTAGAGCGCATCGGAGTGCCCCGTGAAGTGGCGACCGCCCTTGCACGCATGGGTCTGCGAACACTGAAGCAGATCCTTGAAATGCCTCGACATGGCCTAGCGCAGCGCTTTCCGACCGGCGCACTGAAACACATCGACACCCTGCTCGGTCATCAGCCATTGGTGCTGGGCTTCCATCGACCGCCAGACGTGTTCGATGCTCGGCTCGAGCTGAACTTCGAAGTCGAGTCGCATCAGGCATTGCTATTCCCGCTGCGACGCCTGACAGCCGATCTCGCCGCCTACCTGGCCGGACGCGACAGTGGCGTGCAGCGCTTCGCTTTGCACCTGGAACACCGCAACCTGACAGACAGCCAAGTACCAGTCGGTCTACTCAGCGCCGAGCGTGATCCGGCCATGCTGTTCGAACTCACCCGTGGGCGCCTGGAAAACTTGCAATTACCGGCCCCGGTATTGGCGATCCGCCTGATAGCACGCGAGCTACCCGCCTTCACCCCAGCGCACCGCGAGCTGTTCGACGAACGGCCACAGCAATCGCTGCCCTGGGAGCAGCTGCGCGAACGTCTGCGGGCCCGGCTGGGTGACGATGCCGTGCAGGGACTCGGCGCTCGCTACGACCATCGCCCTGAGTGCGCCTGGCAGCCGCAGCCTGGCCGGAACGAACCTCCATTCAGCACCGCTCCACGCCCCGGCTGGCTGCTGACCGAATCGAAGCCGTTGCACGAAGCCTCATTGCGCATTCTCGCGGGCCCCGAGCGAATCGAGTCCGGCTGGTGGGACGGCGGTGACGTGCGCCGCGACTATTACCTGGTGGAAACCCGCTCAGGCCAGCGTGGCTGGGCCTTTCGTTCGATCACGGACGGGGGGCCGCTGTCGTTGCACGGTTGGTTCGCATGACAGCCGACTATGCCGAATTGCACTGCCTGTCCAATTTCAGCTTTCAACGGGGCGCCTCCAGTGCCCGTGAATTGTTCGAGCGCGCCGTCCGCCTTGGTTACCGGGCCTTGGCCATCACCGACGAATGCACCCTGGCCGGCATCGTGCGCGCCTGGCAAGCCTCGAAGGAGGTTGGCCTGCCATTGATCATCGGCAGCGAGGTTCAGATCGAGGGCGGACCGAAGCTCGTTTTGCTGGCGGAGAACCTGACCGGCTACCAGGCACTATGCCGGCTGATCACCCGCGCCCGACGCCGCGCGGAGAAAGGTCGCTATCAGCTGCTGCCTGAAGATTTGAGCAAGCCGGTAGATGGGCTGCTGGCTATCTGGCTCGCCAAACAAGCTGACGCTGATGCTGAGGGTCGCTGGCTTCACGAGCGCTTCGGCGAGCGCCTCTGGCTGGGTATCGAACTGCACCGCGGACCCGACGACAGGCTGCGTCTGGAGCAATGGCAGGCCTTGGCTGCGCGCCTGAACATCCCTGCTGTGGCGTGCGGCGATGTACATATGCACGCCCGCGGCCGTCGCGCCCTGCAGGACTGCATGACCGCAATTCGTCATCACTTGCCGGTATCCGAAGCCGGGCGCTATCTGTTTCCCAACGGCGAACGGCACCTGCGCCAACGCGAAGACCTGGCCCAACTCTATCCACCCAAGCTGCTCGACGAGACGCTGCGCATTGCCGAGCGGTGCCAGTTCACGCTTGACCAATTGCGCTACCAATATCCCCACGAATTGGTGCCCACCGACCATAACGCCACCTCCTGGCTGCGCAAGCTGGTCGAGGACGGCATCCGCCAGCGCTGGCCGGACGGGGCAACGACGAAAGCCCGCGCACAGATCGAACATGAGCTGCAACTGATCGCTGAACTAGAGTACGAGAGTTACTTCCTCACGGTACACGACCTCGTTCGCTTCGCCCGCAAGCACAAAATTCTCTGCCAGGGCCGCGGCTCGGCGGCCAATTCCACGGTGTGCTTCGTGCTCGGCATCACCGAACTCGATCCAGCGCACACCAGGCTGCTGTTCGAGCGCTTCCTCTCGCGCGAACGCAAGGAGCCGCCGGATATCGACGTCGACTTCGAGCATGATCGTCGAGAGGAAGTCATCCAGTACGTATTCCGCCGCTACGGTCGTGATCGCGCAGCGCTAACCGCCGTGGCCAGCACTTACCACGCCACAGGTGCCCTGCGCGACGTGGCCAAGGCGCTCAGCCTGCCGTCGGATCAAATCAATGCATTGGCCGATTGCTGCGGACGCTGGAGCGACCGGGTTCCCGACGATGGGCGTCTGCGCGAAGCCGGCTTCGACCCCGACAGTCCGGTGTTGCGCCGGGTATTGGTGCTGACGGGGGAATTGATCGGCTTTCCCCGTCACCTGTCCCAGCATCCGGGCGGCTTCGTCATTTCCGAACACTCGCTGGAAACGTTGGTACCGGTCGAAAATGCCAGCATGGCCGAACGCACCGTGATCCAGTGGGACAAGGACGACCTCGACCTGGTCGGTCTGCTCAAGGTCGACGTGCTCGCCCTCGGCATGCTCAGTGCGCTACGCCGCTGCTTCAACCTAATCGAACATTATCGTGGCACGCGCTGGACCATAGCCACCCTGCCCCAGGAAGACCGGGCAACCTATGACATGATCAGTCGCGCCGATACCGTAGGTGTGTTCCAGATCGAATCGCGGGCACAGATGGCGATGTTGCCGCGGCTGCGCCCCAGAACCTTTTACGATCTGGTGATCCAGGTCGCCATCGTGCGGCCGGGGCCGATTCAGGGCGACATGGTTCACCCCTACCTACGTCGGCGCAATGGTGAGGAACCCGAAGATTATCCTTCCGAAGAACTGAAGCCGGTTTTCGAACGCACCCTCGGCGTGCCGCTTTTCCAGGAACAGGTGATGGATCTGGCGATGGTTGCAGCCGAATACACCCCTGACGAGGCCGACAATCTTCGCCGTGCCATGGCGGCCTGGAAGCGACATGGCAGCCTGGAGCCGCATCGCATACGGCTGACCGAACGCATGCTTGCCCGTGGCTACAAAGCTGAATTCATCGCCCGTATCTTCGAGCAAATAAAAGGATTCGGCAGCTACGGCTTTCCCGAATCCCATGCCGCCAGCTTCGCCCTGCTCGCCTACGCCAGCAGCTGGCTGAAATGCCACGAACCGGCTGCCTATGCCTGTGCGCTGATCAACAGTTGGCCCATGGGGTTCTACAACCCCGACCAGATTCTTCAGGATGCTCGCCGGCACAAGGTGGAGATCCGGCCCGTGGATGTCCGCCACAGCGATTGGGATTGCAGCCTGGAGCCGAGCGGCAGCGAGCAACCGGCGATCCGCCTGGGCTTGCGCTTGGTACGCGGTTTTCGCGAAGCGGATGCACGACGCATCGAGGCGTCCCGTCAGGCTCGGCCATTTGCTGACACCCATGATCTATGCACGCGTGCCGGGCTGGATATCCGTGCTCGGGAGCACCTGGCCGATTCTGGTGCTCTGCGAGACCTCGCAGGCCATCGCCATCGGGCCCGCTGGGCGGTGGCAGGGTACGAGCCACAATTGCCCTTATTCGCTGGTCGACCTCCACAAAATGAAGTTCCGCCCCCCTTGCCGTTACCCACGGTCGGTGAAGATCTGCTGACCGATTACGCCACGCTCGGCACCACGCTGGGTCCACACCCACTGGCGCTGCTACGTGATCAATTGAGAGCAAAGCGCTGTCGCAGCTCTCGAGAGCTGGTCACCATCGAGCCTGGCCGCCCTATCAGCGTTGCCGGCCTGGTCATCGGTCGCCAACGCCCACAAACCGCCAGCGGAATCATCTTCGTCACGCTGGAAGACGAGTTCGGCATGATCAACGTCGTCGTCTGGCGCGACCTGGCTGAGCGCCAACGGCGCGTATTGATCCAGTCCCAGATGCTGCGAATCGATGGTCATCTTGAGGCGTCTAACGGCGTGCGCCATGTCATTGCGGGACGCTTAAGCGACCTCACGGCGTTACTGACAGGGCTGGATGTACGTAGTCGAGATTTTCAGTGACACGCGCGATGGAAGTGCACATCAAGACCGTAACCGCGCAGGAGCTTCAGAGACTGGGTCTCTACGCCAAAATCAGCAAATACGTTCCGCCAGCCTTGATCTAACCCCGACCACATCGACCCCGCCGATCATCGCACCCGGCGTATTCCCAAGGCCGGGTTCGCTTCACGATCCCAATCAGGGAAGCGGGTTACCGAGACCAGGCTCGTTCGGGTCATAAATGTTTGGCTCGCTACCGCTAGGGGTATCTGAATCCGGCACACCAACCGGCCGTTCAGCCGGATTTCCACGATTGCCAGGGCCTCTTTGCACGTCTGGATTATCAGTAATGAAATCCGGCTCGGGGGAGTGACTCGGGTTCTGACTTTGCCCTGGGACCGGCTGCTGATCATGGGGCCTGTCGAGTGGATCAATGCTCATGGGCTATCTCCGATTAAGTTTGATGGCTCTTACGTTTGAAATAACCCAACCATGTTCGTGCAGTCCGCACGTCGACTAATACGGCACCTGGCTTCGTGGAACTGTTCTGACTGTATCGAGCCGGTAGCCCCCAGCACAAGGCGGGCCGAATGCCGGGTTGCGAAACGAAGCCACAAGGCTCGACTCAACACTCAACCATCAGGGTCTAACGACTATCCCAACGCTTCGACCACGAGGGTCCGACGCGGTTTGCAGCGTTTTTCCATCCACCCGTATCGCCTGGATATCACCCATAGACCAGCCCTGATCTTCAAGTATGTAGCCCATGGCCTTCAGCTCGTCCGCAACCTCGCCCGCTAACGGTGCGTAGGCGTCGTAATAGATAGTGTCCTTGGGCAGTAACTGATGATGTATGCGCTGTGCGGCCACGGCTTTCTCCAGGGGGAGGCCGAAGTCATAGACGTTGTTCAGCACTTGGAAAATGGACGTGAATATCCGCGAGCCGCCGGGCGTACCGAGCACCAGGCTTACCTTTCCATCGCGCGTGACGATGCTCGGGCTCATGGAAGAAAGCATGCGCTTGCCCGGCTCGATGGCGTTGGCATCACTGCCAACCACGCCGAAGGCATTTGCAACGCCCGGCTTTGCGCTGAAATCATCCATCTCATCGTTGAGCAGAAACCCAGCCCCCTGGACCACGACCCCGCTGCCGAAGTCCCAGTTCAGCGTGTAGGTATTGCTGACCGCATTACCATCGGCATCGACGATCGAGAAGTGTGTGGTTTGCCGTGGTTCCAAGCCAGGACGCACCTTTTCGGTAGCAGAGATGGCCGAAGGGTTGATCTCGGCCGCGCGCTGCTCCAGATAGTCAGGAGCGATCAGTTGAGTTACCGGCACGTCGGAAAAGTCTGGATCGCCAAGATAATCTGCACGGTCGGCAAAGACCCTCTTCTCGATTTCCGCCAACAAATGGATGTAGCGCGCCGAGTTCAGCTCAACCGCCTTGAAATCTTCAGCGCGCCGCTCCTTGATGCCTATCAGCTGAGCCAGCGCAATGCCGCCTGAGCTGGGCAGCGGCGCGGTGTAGAGACTGTTGCCCTGCCAATCAACGCGCATCGGCTCGCGCCACTTGATGCGGTAGTCGGCCAAATCCTCTTTTGTAATAAGCCCGCCGTCGCGCTGCATCTGGGCGATCAGTAGCTCGGCCGTCTTGCCTTTGTAGAAATCGTCGGCGCCTCGGTCGGCGATGCGCTCCAGCGTCTCGGCCAGCTCTGGCTGGCGGAAGTTAGCTCCTGGACTCATGGTGCCGAAGTAGTCTTCGAAATTGGTCTTGTCGTTGAAAAGCCCGATGGCGTCCTCACGGTACTGGAACTGCTGGTCGGCCACCTTGAAGCCTGCCCGCGCATAGCCAACTGCAGGTGTTATTAACTCGCTCCAAGGCAGTTTGCCAAAACGTCGATGCGCCTCCCACATACCCAATACGGTCCCCGGAACGCCCGCTGCCTTGGCGCCGACCAAGCTGAGATTCTCGATCACCTCTCCCTTGTCATCGAGGTACATGGTCTTGCTCGCTGCCTTGGGCGCGACTTCACGGTAATCCAGGAAATAGGGATTGCCGTTCATGTACAACGTCATGAATCCACCACCGCCGATATTACCGGCCTCGGGATAGGTAACGGCAAGCGTGAAGGCTGTCGCCACCGCTGCATCCACCGCGTTGCCCCCGTCCCTTAATACTTGCGCGGCGACCTTAGCGCTGTACTCGTCAGGAGCCGCGACCGCACCGCCTTCGAGGCTAGCTCCGAGAGCGGCATGACTGGTGACAACAACCGCCACACAAAGGGTCAGTTTGGATAGGTGGAGGGGATGCATAGTGACCATTCCTTCTTATTGTGATGAGAACGAGCGCCGGCTGCTTGGCAGGCGCTGGCTGATAGTCAGCTTAGAAGATAGGTGGGCACAGGGTGTCGCTCGCTGCAGACAGATGTCGGAACCGTTCGTTATGCGGATGCTGGTAGACAATCGGGGCAAGACGGAGAGGTGTCACGCCCGGACGTCCCTACGGCAATCCCGACGAGCGCCGCAACGCTATGCCTGTTCTTTACGTGAAAGGAAAATGTGTACCGGGGAAAGAAAGAAGGGTTCTGCTGGGCCAGTCACTCTGGTCCAGCTGGTTGCGGCCGCCAATAATGTCTGCCACCGACTCATGCGCACCCGCTCGATAAGAGGAGGCAGGATAGGAAAAAAGCCGGTTTACTCGGAAAATTACTAAGACAAAAACAACAAAGCCACCCGAAGGTGGCTAAGTTATTGAAGTATATGGTCGGGACGGAGTGATTCGAACACTCGACCCCTTGCACCCCATGCAAGTGCGCTACCAGGCTGCGCTACGCCCCGACTGTGCCATCAGCACTGCTGAAAGCGGATCGAACTATACATTAAGCATCTGAATATGTGAAAGTTTTTTGTGCAGGAGCACTTAATTCTTAAGGAGCTGAAGCACATCCTCAAGTTCGGTAATCACTTGCCGGATCAGTTGTTTGTACTGAGTGGTGTCGTCTCGGGCCTCATCACCAGACATTCGCTGACGAGCCCCACCGATAGTGAATCCCTGTTCGTAAAGCAGCGACCGAATCTGGCGGATCAACAAGACGTCCTGACGCTGGTAATAGCGTCGGTTGCCACGCCGCTTCACCGGGTTCAGCTGGGGGAACTCCTGCTCCCAATAGCGCAGCACGTGTGGTTTTACCGCACAAAGCTCACTTACCTCACCGATAGTGAAGTAGCGCTTGCCAGGTATCGTCGGCAATTCGTCGTTATGACTTGGTTCCAGCATACGCTTCGACTCTGGCTTTTAATTTTTGGCCTGGCCGGAATGTCACGACACGACGCGCCGTGATTGGGATTTCCTCGCCGGTTTTCGGATTACGCCCAGGGCGCTGTCGCTTATCGCGCAAGTCAAAGTTGCCGAAACCGGACAACTTTACCTGTTCGTTATGCTCGAGCGCCTGACGGATTTCCTCGAAAAACAGCTCGACCAACTCCTTGGCCTCGCGCTTATTCAAGCCTAGCTCTTCATATAGACGTTCCGCCATTTCAGCTTTCGTCAGAGCCCCCATACGCTATTTCCTTAACGTGGCATTGAACCTTTCTTCCAGGGAGGAGAGGATTTGCTGCAGCGCACCACTCACCTCGTCGTCGTTTAGAGTGCGCGAAGGGTGTTGCCAGGTCAAGCCGACTGCCACACTTTTGCTAAGGGGATCAATACCTTTACCCTGATACACATCAAATAGCTTGAGGTCTGTGAGGTTCTCGCCCGCCGCATTACGGATGCACCGCAACAGGTCGTCAGCCGATACGTCTTGCGCCACCAGAACCGCAAGATCACGTCGCACCTCGGGGAAACGGGAGAGCTCGTTGAAACTCGGCAAAAGTCCTTCGCTGACCTCAGCAACCAACAATTCGAAAAGGTAGACGGGCTGATCGATACCCAGAGTGGCGGCCAGCTCTGGATGAAGGCCGCCGATGTAGCCAACCGGGCGTCCGCCTCGTTCAATCCGAGCAGTCTGCCCCGGATGCAAAGCAGGATGCTCAGCCGGAACGAAATCATACGCAGAGGCATCCCCGGCATGTCCGAGCAGAGCTTCGACATCGGCTTTCATGTCATAGAAATCGGCCGCAGCCCGTTCGTTGCTCCAGCCCACCGGCAGACGGCTTCCGGTAATTACACCTGCCAGCATCGGCTCCTGTTTCAGCTGGCCGAGTTGGCCGACGAAACGCAGTCCGCTTTCGAACAAACGCACCCGAGTTTGCTGACGATTGAGGTTGTACTGCAAAGCCTTGATCAAACCCGGCCAAAGTGTCTCGCGCATGGCAGCCATGTCCGAAGAGATCGGATTGGCTAGCCGCAGCGGTTCGACACCAGGACTGAAAAGCTCGAACAACTTCGGGTCTATGAAGCTGTAGGTAATCGCTTCCTGGTAGCCACGCGCAACTAATAGACGGCGCAACGCTGGCAATTCCGCACGGGCTTCGGGACGGGCCTCTGGGGCCAGTCGCGCCTGCGGATAACTCACCGGAAGACGATCGTAACCATATAGGCGCCCCAGCTCTTCGATGAGATCTACTTCAAGGCTGATATCGAAACGATGACTAGGCACGCTGACTTCCCAGCAGCCCGGTGACTGTTCCACGACGCCCAGGCCAAGAGCGGACAGCAGCGAGACGACCTGCTCTCCCGCCATCTCCAGACCGAGCATTTGCTCGATACGCTGCGCCCGCAGCTGGATCGGAGCGACTTTTGGCAAATCGGCTTCGCTTGCGACTTCGGTCACTGGGCCGGCGCTGCCTCCAACTATTTGGAGCAGCAATGTCGTGGCGCGCTCCATAGCTGCCTGCGCAAGCTGTGAATCGACACCGCGTTCGTAACGATGCGATGCATCTGTATGCAAACCGTAAGAGCGTGCTTTACCCGCAAGTGCGATAGTGTCGAAGAAGGCACTTTCAAGGAACAGATCCTGCGTCGAGGCGCTTACACCGCTGTGCTCACCACCCATTACACCTGCAATCGCGAGGGCACGCTGGTGATCGGCGATGACCAGCGTATCGGCACGCAGTGTTACTTCCTGTCCGTCGAGCAAGATGATCTTTTCCTGCTCTTCAGCCATCCGAACCCTGATGCCACCATTGATTTCGGCAAGATCGAATGCGTGCAACGGCTGGCCCAGCTCGAGCATCACGTAGTTCGTTACGTCTACGACAGCATCGATGCTGCGGATATCGGAACGACGCAGCCGCTCGACCATCCACAGCGGAGTCGGCCGCGCCAGATCGACATTGCGAATGACACGACCAAGATAGCGAGGGCAGGCTTTCGGAGCCAGCACCTCGACCGGGCGCACCTCGTCATGAGCTGCATCCACTAGAGCAATATCGACTGGCGAAACCGACGCCGCGTAAATCGCACCCACTTCACGCGCAAGCCCGGCGATGGATAGGCAATCCCCTCGATTCGGCGTTAGACCGATTTCGATGCTCGCATCATCGAGGCCGAGGTATTCACGCAGATCACTACCCACCGATGCATCCGCAGCCAGCTCCATCAGCCCGCTGTCATCGACACCGATCTGCAGTTCGGTTTCCGAACACAGCATGCCATTGGATTCGACTCCACGGAGCTTGGCCTTCTTGATCTTAAAGTCGCCCGGCAACTTAGCGCCGATCATGGCGAAGGGGATTTTCAGACCGGGGCGCACATTTGGGGCACCGCAGACCACCTGGAAGGTTTCGCTGCCATTGCTGACCTGACATACGCGCAGCTTGTCGGCGTCGGGGTGCTGTTCGGTACTAAGCACCTCCCCCACCACCACACCGCTAAATTCGCCGGCAACCGGAGTAACCGCATCGACCTCTAGGCCGACCATCGACAGGCGTGCCACAAGTTCTTCACGGGAAACCTGCGGATTGACCCAAGTACGCAACCACTGCTCGCTGAATTTCATCCTGCTCTCCTGAAAATTCTTGGATTGACTCTGGACCTAGCGAAACTGCGCCAGGAATCTCAAGTCGTTATCGAAGAACAGGCGTAAGTCGTTGACGCCATAACGCAGCATGGCCAGCCGCTCGGCACCCATGCCGAAAGCGAAGCCCTGATACTTTTCCGGGTCGATACCGGACATGCGCAGCACGTTCGGATGCACCATGCCGCAGCCCATCACCTCAAGCCAGCCGGTTTGCTTGCACACGCGACAACCTTTACCGCTGCACATCACACATTGCATGTCCACTTCAGCCGACGGCTCGGTGAAGGGAAAGAATGACGGACGAAAACGAACACCCAGCGGCTTTTCGAAAAACACGCGTAGGAACTGCTCAATGGTGCCCTTCAGGTCTGCAAAGCTGATGCCCTCGTCAATGAGCAAACCTTCGACCTGATGGAACATCGGGGAATGGGTGATATCCGAATCGCATCGATAGACACGCCCCGGACAGACGATGCGGATCGGGGGCTGCTGCGATTCCATCGTACGCACCTGAACCGGTGAGGTATGGGTACGTAGCAGCATGTTCGCATTGAAGTAAAAAGTGTCATGCATCGCCCGCGCCGGATGGTGGCCCGGAATATTCAATGCCTCGAAGTTGTGATAGTCATCCTCGACTTCAGGGCCCTCCGCAACGCTATAGCCTATATGGCTAAAGAACTGTTCGATCCGCTCCAGGGTGCGCGTCACTGGATGCAGCCCACCGGAGGCCTCGCCGCGGCCAGGCAACGTCACATCGATCCGCTCCGCAGCGAGCTTGGCGCTCAATGCTGCTTGATCAAGGTCGGTTTTTTTTGTGAGTAATGCGTCCTGAACCTGGCCTTTGGCCGCGTTAATCAAGGCCCCAGCCTTGGGGCGCTCTTCCGCGGACAGCTTGCCCAAGGTCTGCATGAGCAGCGTCAGCTCACCCTTCTTACCCAGGTACTGGACCCGGATCTGCTCCAGGGCATTGATGTCTTGACTATGTTGCACCGCCTCAAGCGCTTGCGAGACCAGTGCATCCAGGTTTTCCATGTACAACCTCCAGAGGTTCTTGCAGAACCGCACCAAGCGATCAGCACTCAGGCGTTACGCGACGTGCACTTTTGCAAGTGCCCCTTCAGATACGAAATAGGGGAAGAGCACAAGGCTCTTCCCCTATCGGTGACACTACGAATCCGAAGATCCGATTATCGATGGGCTTAGGCCAGAGAAGCTTTAGCTTTTTCGACAATTGCAGCAAACGCTGCTTTTTCGTTCACTGCCAGCTCGGCCAGAACCTTGCGGTCGATCTCGATGGCCGCTTTCTTCAAGCCAGCGATCAAACGGCTGTAAGACAGACCGTTTACACGAGCACCAGCGTTGATACGAGCGATCCAAAGAGCGCGGAACTGACGCTTCCGCTGACGGCGGTCACGGTAGGCATACTGGCCAGCCTTGATCACCGCCTGCTTGGCAACACGGAACACGCGCGAGCGAGCGCCGTAGTAACCTTTAGCGAGTTTCAGGATTTTCTTGTGACGGCGACGAGCGACGACGCCACGCTTAACACGAGCCATGAGTTATTCCTCTGAGTCTTGACCGAATTAACGAACGCGCAGCATGCGCTCTACTTTTGCGTTATCAGACGGGTGCATCAGAGATGTACCACGTAGCTGACGCTTACGCTTGGTAGACATTTTGGTCAGGATGTGGCTCTTGAAAGCGTGCTTGTGCTTGTAGCCATTTGCCGTCTTCTTGAAGCGCTTCGCAGCGCCACTTTTAGTCTTCATCTTTGGCATGTTCGGTACTCCACAGTGTGGGTGATTTCAAATAACCGCAAGGCCTGCCAGTGCCCTGGTGGTTACTTTTTCTTCTTGGGAGCGATGACCATGATCAGCTGGCGTCCTTCCATCTTTGGATGCTGTTCGACCGAACCGTATTCAGCAAGATCAGCTTCGACCCGCTTCAACAATTCCATCCCCAGCTCCTGATGGGCCATCTCACGACCACGGAATCTCAACGATACCTTGGCCCTGTCCCCGTCACTCAGGAAACGCACCAGGTTGCGTAGCTTGACCTGGTAGTCGCCCTCTTCCGTCCCTGGACGAAACTTTACTTCTTTAACCTGGATCTGCTTCTGGTTCTTCTTCGCTGCAGCGACCTGCTTCTTCTTTTCAAAGAGGTGCTTGCCGTAATCCATGATCCGGCATACGGGAGGAACCGCATCGGCGGAAATTTCCACCAGATCCAATTTGGCTTCTTCAGCTATACGAAGCGCTTCATCAATCGAGACGATGCCAACCTGCTCGCCATCAGCACCAATCAAACGGACCTCACGAGCCGAGATATTCTCGTTGATCGGGGCCTTGGGTGCAGCTCGTTTATCCTGTCTCATTTCACGCTTAATAGTCATTACTCCAATTCTTGGCGACCACGCCGGGAAACCGCTTGTGCCAGCAACTGGGCGAAGTCTTTCAGGGGCATGGAGCCCAGATCGACGCCTTCACGGGTGCGCACAGCAACGGCTCGTGTCTCTACTTCCCGATCTCCGATAACCAAGAGATAGGGAACCTTGAGCAAGGTATGCTCGCGGATTTTAAAGCCGATCTTTTCGTTTCTCAAGTCGGACTTGGCACGGAAGCCGCTTTGGTTGAGTGTTTTCTCCACTTCCAGAGCGAAATCGGCCTGCTTGTCGGTGATATTCATCACCACAGCTTGCGTCGGAGCCAGCCAGGCGGGGAAAGCGCCCTCGTAGTGCTCGATGAGAATGCCGATAAACCGCTCGAACGAGCCGAGAATGGCACGGTGTAGCATGACCGGATGCTGGCGATCGTTGTTCTCGCTGACGTATTCGGCGCCCAGGCGGATCGGCAGATTGAAGTCCAGCTGCAGGGTGCCGCACTGCCACACACGCCCCAGACAATCCTTTAGCGAAAACTCGATCTTCGGCCCATAAAAGGCACCTTCGCCCGGCTGCAGATCGTATGGGAGACCAGCACTGTCGAGCGCCGCCGCCAACGCCGCTTCGGCGCGATCCCAGAGCTCATCGGAGCCGACACGCTTTTCTGGACGAGTCGACAGCTTCAGTTCGATATTGTCAAAGCCGAAATCCGCATAGACCGCTTGGGTCAGTTTGATAAAGGCCGCCGACTCCGACTGCATCTGCTCTTCGGTACAGAAGATATGCGCATCGTCCTGGGTGAAGCCGCGCACCCGCATTATGCCATGCAGCGCCCCCGACGGCTCGTTACGGTGACAGGCGCCGAATTCGGCCAGGCGCAGCGGCAGCTCGCGGTAGCTCTTCAAGCCCTGGTTGTACACCTGCACGTGGCACGGGCAGTTCATCGGCTTGATCGCGTAGTCGCGGCTCTCCGATTCGGTGGTGAACATGTTCTCGGCGTAGTTGGCCCAGTGTCCGGACTTCTCCCACAAACTGCGATCGACGACCTGAGGCGTGCGAATCTCCTGATAGCCATTTTCACGCTGCACGACACGCATGTATTGCTCGAGCACCTGATACAGCGTCCAGCCATTCGGATGCCAGAACACCATGCCCGGCGCTTCTTCTTGGGTATGAAACAGATCCAGACGCTTGCCGATCTTGCGGTGATCGCGCTTCTCGGCTTCCTCGATACGCTGGATGTATGCCGCCAGCTGCTTCTTGTCAGCCCAGGCGGTGCCGTAGATACGCTGCAACTGCTCGTTCTTCGCATCGCCACGCCAGTAAGCACCCGACAGCTTGGTCAGCTTGAAGGACTTGAGGAAGCGCGTGTTAGGTACGTGCGGCCCGCGGCACATGTCGACGTATTCTTCGTGGTAGTACAGCCCCATCGCCTGCTCGTCTGGCATGTCTTCAACCAGACGCAGCTTGTAATCTTCACCGCGCGCCTGAAACACCTCGATGACTTCCGCGCGGGGTGTGACCTTCTTGATCACGTCGTACTCGGTATCGATCAGCTGCTTCATGCGCTGCTCGATTGCGGCCATATCGTCCGGTGTGAAGGGGCGCTCATAGGCGATGTCGTAATAGAACCCTTCCGCAATCACCGGTCCGATGACCATCTTAGCGGTCGGATAGAGCTGCTTGACCGCATGCCCGACCAAGTGCGCACAGGAGTGGCGAATGATCTCCAGCCCCTCCTCGTCCTTTGGCGTAATGATCTGCAGGGAAGCGTCCTGCTCGATCAGATCACAGGCATCGACCAGGCGGCCGTCCACCCTGCCAGCAAGGGTAGCTTTGGCCAGGCCAGCACCAATGGATTGTGCTACTTCGGCAACGGAAACCGGATGATCGAATGAACGCTGACTGCCGTCAGGAAGAGTAACGATGGGCATGGCGCCTCCTCTCCTAGTGGTGACCCCTACCAAAGGCCACATGGGTTGGGATGAGCCAGGAAAGCGGCCTGCCGGATAACCTGCCGCACGGTGGCAGGAGCCCTAAGGCTGATCGAGGCGGACCGAAGTCACTGGAAGTACGGGAGCACGGATGCTTTCAGAAAGCATCCGCACTGACAAGCAAGGCATAAAAAAAGGGTCGCTGGCGCGACCCTTTCTCGGAATTTGGTAGGCACAATTGGATTCGAACCAACGACCCCCACCATGTCAAGGTGGTGCTCTAACCAACTGAGCTATGTGCCTCCGATGGACGCGCATTCTAGAGATCCGCCGGAGGGAGTCAAGCGCTTTTTAGCTAAACCACTGATATTTTTAGAAACCAGGGACGCCCTCCGTTCTTTGATATGGCATCGCGGTTCCGGCAGCGCTAGCATCCTCGTCAAATATTCGGAACAGGACACTCAGAATGTCGCACACCCCGTACCCGTCATCGTATTACGCAGCTTCGGCGAATCCAGCAAACGCGCGCGATGCCCTGAATAGCAGTATCGAAACTGATGTTTGCGTCATCGGCGCAGGCTATACAGGACTGTCAAGCGCACTATTCCTGCTGGAGCAAGGCTTTCGGGTCGTCGTTCTGGAGGCAGCGAAAGTCGGCTTCGGCGCATCCGGGCGCAATGGCGGTCAGATCGTCAATAGCTACAGTCGTGATATCGACGCGGTCGAACGCAGCGCCGGGAGCGACGAAGCGCGCCTGATCGGAGCGATGGCATTCGAAGGCGGGCGAATCATTCGCGAGCGAGTCGCACGTTATGGCATCGATTGCGACCTGAAAAACGGAGGCGTGTTCGCGGCGTTCAATCTCAAGCAGATGCGTCATTTGGAAGCACAAAAGTCGCTCTGGGAACGCTACGGTTACGATCAGCTGGAGATGCTCGATCACGACGGCATTCGAAATGTCGTGTCCTGCGATCGTTATATCGGCGGCATGCTCGATCACGGCGGCGGCCATATTCACCCACTCAACCTCGCCCTGGGCGAAGCGGCGGCGATCGAGTCGCTCGGTGGCGTTATCTATGAGCAGAGCCCGGCAATCCGTATCGAACGAGGACGCAACCCACGTGTGCATACCCCAAACGGGCAGGTGACGGCGAAGTTCGTAGTGATCGCCGGAAATGCTTATCTTGGAGCGCTGGTTCCCGAGCTGGCGGCGAAATCCATGCCCTGCGGTACGCAAGTCATCGCCACCGAACCCCTGGCCCCTGACCTAGCGGCGAGCCTGCTGCCTCAGAATTACTGTGTCGAGGACTGCAATTACTTGCTCGATTACTTCCGCCTCTCCGCTGACAAACGCCTGATCTACGGTGGCGGAGTGGTTTACGGCGCGCGTGATCCAGCCGATGTCGATTCGGTCATCCGACCCAAGATGCTCAAGACGTTCCCTCAATTGCAAAACATCAAGACGGACTATGCCTGGACTGGCAACTTTCTGCTGACGCTGTCCCGCTTACCCCAAGTCGGCCGGCTCGATGACAACCTCTATTATTCCCAAGGGTGCAGCGGCCACGGCGTCACCTATACCCATGTGGCGGGAAAGGTAATCGCCGAGGCCTTACGGGGACAGGCTGAACGCTTCGATGCCCTTGCCAGCCTGCCTCACTACCCGTTCCCCGGTGGACAAACTTTCAGCGCACCGCTCAGTGCGCTCGGCGCGCTCTACTACAGCCTGCGAGACAGAATTGGCTTTTGACCGATCACAACACCGGACAAGGCGGAGGTTCCTGACAGGCAGCCGCTTCGCCGCGCCTTTGAGGCAACTCCGCCTTAAATCGCTCGTCGTCGGGCACGAGTCGTGCGGCGCATGCACGAGCGGCGGATGACTGCACGGGGCATCCCTGCTCCGCCAATACCTGCGAGAGGTTGAACCAGCCAGCAGCAAAGGAATCGTCGCGCTGAACACTAGTCCGCAGCGCTCGTTCGGCGGCACGTTTGTCACCCTGCGCATATCGAGCATTGGCCAGCGCAAACCAGGCCAACCCGCTGTTCCAATGCTCGGCTGCGGTCTCGTAAGCGATCATAGCCGCATCGTCATGATCCGTTTGCTCAAGATCGTTCGACGCCCTCAGCCAAACCGTTTCCGTGGCAGTGCGAGGCAGCTGATCAGGTGCCACGGTCACTACCGCCCAACGTTTACCTTTGGCCCAGCTTCGTTCGAACTGATGAAAGCTGCCGGTCCAGCGTCGAGTGGTCCCGGAACGCAGTACCACAGTCTGAGCCGCAAGGTCGTATCCCACCACGACCGCAAAGTGCCACTGAGGCCAGCGATCAAACGCAAGGTTCTGCAGCACCAGAACGGGGTTCCCCGCCGCCACTTCGGCCAACACCGCCTCCAGCCGAGGCTCCAACGGATAAACCAGCAAGTCATGCGCTCGGGCAGCGGCTACCATTTCGACCTGCAGGCTGCCTTTACGCTGCGGAAGATAGACCCTCGGAACGAGATCTTCCGGCGCGGTAGCAACGCCACGCTGGGTAAGCATTGTGGCAAGTGCTGCCGGCCCGCATTGATAGTCTTCCTGCGGAAAGAAAGGGACCTCATCCAACTCAACCCGCTCGGGGAGCCCTACGGAACCGATCGGAATGACCGGCGCCCGCGCGCACGCCCCGAGAAGGACTACCACCAACAGCAAGATTAGCTGCCGGATCAACGATTGATACAGTTGATGAAGTTGAAGATATTGGTGGCGCACAGCATGTCCGTGATGATGAAGATCACCAGAAACAGAACGATGACCCCAACCACTCCGGCACCGGCAGGCGCCTGATCCAGTTGTTGATTGAATTGTGCGAGTTCCGCCGGTGTCAGACTGTTGATTCGCTGCTCGACCTGATCCCGCTCGACGCCCATCGACACCAGCTTTTTCTGAACGTCTTCATCTTCAAGCATCGTCAGCAATTGCTGGCGATCCATTTGCTGTTGTTGCTCGGCGATAACCTCCGGGGTGCCGATCATGGTTGCCTGGGCCAGCGGAATCTGTGCAAACAGCATGAAATGCAACGCGGCCAAGAGTGTGGCGACACGCTTCATCACGGACGAGTTGAACATGGCGGAACTCCTTATTCGTTAGCCCAGCGTAGTGTGCTCGGGCCGTCAGGAGTAAGACGGCGCCTCTGTTCCGCCAGTTCCCTTTGAGCGTTATGGTTTCGCAAACAGAAACGTTCGACTTACCTACCACGGATTTACACACATCGTGCCGAACGACGTGATGCTCCCAAAACAAGGAAAACGCATGAAAACTACCTGTTCGATAACGCTGACGCTGTGCTGCACCATTCTGGCCGGTTGCCAATCATCATCACCCGAGCCTGCACATTCGCCTCACGGCTCAGCCGACCGATGCGATACATCCGTCGTGGAGAAGCTTGTTGGAGAACAGGCGAGTCCGGAACTGCTCGATCGGGCCCGTCGCGAAAGCGGGGCCACGGTCGCTCGCATCATTCGCCCCGGGGACATCGTCACGCTGGAATACAACGCGCATCGTTTAACGCTTACGACAGACGAGGCACTAACAGTGCAGCGAGTTAGCTGCGGCTGATCCGACCATAGCCACGGTGTATGGCTGCGCAGGTGCCATGATCGGCATGGCAACTGCGCTGGCATAGCGTACCGCTACTGAGCCACTGCCCTGCGTGTCCGCAGGCCGGTCGCTGACAGAGGCTTGGGCGGGGTCAACAGGAAATAAAGGTCATATCGTTTGATGATGATCTGAGCCAGCAACGGCCCAAGTAGCCCGACCAGAGTGCCAACCACCAAATGCACTGGGATCGAATCAATACCCATAAAGCTGCTCAGGATGACTCGAATTCCACTTCCGGCCAGAATATGCGCCAGATAAATAGTCATCGAAGAAGCCCCGATGAACAGCAGCCAGTCGATGCGGACCCGGCCCAGACACATCGACAGCGCGATCACGAAGAAGATCGAAACGGTCGCCAATACAAGTACCGGCAAGCCGCCTATTTCCCAATTCAAGCCGAAGGTGATGTGAAACAAATATTGGCCAGCAAGGAATAACGCGCCGAACAGCAAGGTGAGCGAAACATAACGGGCCAGGAAAAACGCCTTTATTTCGTTGAACCACACGCCTAGCGCGAAGAAAACCGCATTGCCGAAGATGAATCGGCCAATGTTCCCCATCGCCAAATCCTGTTTGAAGACATAAAGCGCGCCGAAGGCCAGAAATACAGGAAGGAAATAACGGCGATCGACCTTGGCGTAGATAAAGGAACACACCACGAAGACCAGGAACAGCGCGTAGAGGAACCAGAACTGCGCACGGGGCGACCAAAGCAGCGAGAACACCTGCCCTAACGTCACGTCGCCGTTGGTGTAGTTCGACAGCACTACCTCAAGCAGGCCCTGCAGCAACGACCATACGATGAAGGGATAGACGATAGTGTCCACCTTGTTGACTATCAATCCCGCCTTTCCACGCTTGATCAGCGAATCGTAAAAAAACAAACCGGATAGAAAGAAAAACAGCGGCATGTGGAAGCTGTAAATGATGCTATCGACGAGAAGATAGTTATCTTCATTCATCGGCAGCCCAGCGTTGAACACCCCGCGCGCGACATGTCCGTAGACAACCAGAATGATCCCAATGGCTTTGGCGTAATCGACCCAGGCATTTCTCTCCTGCATCACATTCTCCTTGTTATGGGTAATACCAGACACATCGCAGCCAGACCTGGCGCAGATGGGAAAGGTAGACAAGGGAAAATGCAATCCGTTTGATGTAGGCGCCGAGCCGCTGCTATTCCCGACGGAATGCGGCACAACTTCGGCGCCTGAATCAAGCGCGAGCGTTGAACTCAGCAGAGCAATTCGGCGAATGAGATAAAGGGCACCAAATCGCCATCTTTCAGTTGCCTGTGCTCCCGCACCTCGACCAATCCATCCGCCCAGGCTGCACTACGCAGAATCGACGAGCTCTGGTTGGAATACAGCACTGCCTTGCCCGATTCGAGACGCGCTCGCAGATATTCCCGGCGCTTGCCAGGCCTGGGCCAATCGAAGTTCGCAGGAACCTGAAAGCTCAGCGGTTCGACTTGTAACACACCCATTCGGCGCAACAGATAAGGGCGCGCCAACAGACCAAAGGTGACCAGCGTGGAGGCAGGATTGCCTGGCAAGCCAATGACGGCAACACCTTGATAACTTCCGCAAGTCAAGGGTTTGCCAGGCTTGATGGCCAGCTTCCAGAGCGACAGTTCGCCCTCTTCTCGAAGCACCTGCCCGAGAAAATCAGCCTCACCAACCGAAACGCCTCCGGTAGAGAGAATCAGATCGACCTCATGCAGATCCGCCAGGCACTGGCGAACCCTTACCAAATCATCCGGCACGATCCCGGCGTCTATAACCTCGCATCCCAGGCGTTGCAGCCAATGACGCAACAGCATGCGATTGCTGTTGTATATCTGTCCCGGCTGCAGCGTTTCACCCGGCTCGACCAGCTCGTCACCCGTGGACAGCAGCGCAACCTTGAGCTTTCGGCTCACGCTCAGCCGCGACACGCCTAATGACGCAGCGAGCCCCAGCTCGATCGGCCCCAGCCGAGCGCCGGCTGCTAGTACCTCATCTCCCGTTCGCGCCTCGCCACCCTGGGGACGAACGTGTTGCCCTCGCCTCACTGGCTCAAGGAAGCGCACTCGGCCATCGTCGAGCAGCTCGACGTTTTCCTGCATTTCCACGCTATCAGCGCCGTCCGGCATCGGCGCGCCGGTGAAAATTCGCGCACAGCTGCCGGCTTCCAAAGGCTCAGGCTGGCTACCGGCGAAGATCTTCTGACTGACCCGAAGCGGCTGCCCTCGAAGATCGCTTTCGCGGATGGCGTAACCATCCATTGCGCTGTTCGGCCAGGGTGGCAAATCCAGTTGCGCAACCAGTGGCTCGGCCAGTATTCGTCCAACCGCATCCTCGATCGAAACGCTCTCGACGTCCTTGATTGCAGTGCTTTCCGCTTGCCTGACCAAAGCGTCGAGCGCCTGTTCTACAGGCATCAGCGCTGGCGAGTCGGTCAATGTCATGAGCGGCTCTCGCATGGCTCGGCCTGCTTGAGATGCGGCACGAAGTTGCACGGACGATGACGCGCATCGAGTTGCTCGGCGAGAATGCCGTCCCAGGCGGTTCTGCAAGCGTTGGTCGATCCCGGCAGGCAGCAGACAAGGGTCGAATTCGACAATCCAGCCAATGCGCGCGACTGGACAGTCGAACTGCCGATATCGCCTACCGATATCTGGCGAAACAGCTCGCCAAAGCCATCGACCTGCTTGTCCAGTAGGCATCCAACCGCCTCCGGCGTACTGTCGCGACCTGTAAAGCCAGTGCCACCAGTGATCAATACGACCTGCACCATATCTTCGGCGATCCAGCTCGCGACCTGCGCTCGGATCCGATACAGATCATCCTTGAGCAGCACACGCGAAGCGAGTCGATGACCGGCAGCCTGCAGACGGTCGACGAGTAACTGCCCTGAGGTATCGGTTTCCAGCGAGCGAGTGTCACTGACCGTCAGGACAGCGATATTCAGCGGAACAAATGATTGATCGGCAAGGTGGCTCATGGCGGCATTCCGGTTGTTGGTCTGAATGCCGGGTGTTATATCACAAGCTTTTAATGGAGCCCTTGATGCAACAAAGCATGCTTGCCGATTGCTCAATCCTGCTGCTGGCGGGTGGTCGCGGGCAGCGGATGGGAGGCCGGGACAAAGGTTTGGTCGAGTGGCATGGCGAGCCGCTCATAGCCTGGCCGCATCGGATCGTACGGGCATTGACGGATGATCTGCTTGTTTCCTGCAACCGCAACCACCAGCGATACGCAGCCTTCGCGGATCGAGTGGTTAGCGACGACGAGCCGGACTTTCCCGGACCACTTGCGGGCATACGCGCCGGCCTCGCGGCGGCTCGTTATCGCTGGCTCTTGGTAGTGCCATGCGACGCACCGCTGATCGATGACTCACTGCTCGCAGGCCTGCATGCAGCGGCTCGAGCGGAACCAAACGTTCCCGTGATGGTTCGGCGAGGTGAGCAATGGGAACCGCTGTTTTGCGTCATCCCGGTCAGGCTTGCTTCTGCAATCGAGGAGGCCTGGCGGGCCGGCGAGCGAAGCAATCGCAAGATACTGCTGAGCCTACAATCCCGCGCTCTCGAGCTTAATGAGAATGATCTTCGGCTTGCCAATCTGAACTCACCCGAACTGCTTTCGGAGCAAAAGCCCCCAGATTGAACTTAGCGCCCTCGAACGCCGTCACAAACGCAACTAACCAAGAGGAGAAGCACTATGCGCGCAGCAACCGGACCCGCCTTGGCATTGTTGGTCGGACTGACCCTGCTAGCGGGCTGCTCGAACCCCAGCGTCATCACCCTGAACGATGGCCGCGAGATCCAGACACTGGACCATCCCCATTACGACGATGAAGCTGGCTTCTATGAATACGAAAGCATCGACGGCAAGCCGGGCAGAGTCAACAAGGATCAGGTTCGTACTGTCAAGGAACTCTGACGACCACCCTTCTGGTGCCAGGCGGCTTGCCGGGCACCACCAAAAAGCCCGTTCTAACCTCTTGTGAAGCAAAAGTTTTTATGTAAAATGCGCGCCATCTTCGGAGCGTAGCGCAGCTTGGTAGCGCGTCTCGTTCGGGACGAGAAGGTCGCTGGTTCGAATCCAGTCGCTCCGACCAAATCCCGATATTGGAAACAGTCTGATATATACAAAACCGGCTAATGGCCGGTTTTTTGTGTTCCAGATTTTCATTTCGTTATCTCGATTCGAGCAGCCAGGATCCGCCAACATGGTCCTGCCGTTTCGGTGACAACTATCTAACCCAGCGCCCTAACCAAGCCATCTCTCGCTGCAATTGCTCAGGCGCAACGGCTTATTAACGCAGAAACCAGACGACCTGTTCGGTTTCAAATGGCCAATCCAACTCAGCCCCCGTATCGACTCGCCGGAGCACGGGTATACGCAGCCCATAGTCGTCGACCCATTCAGGCCTGTCCGCTATATCCATCAATTCCACCAGCAGACCACGCTCCACCAACGGCAACACTACTGCCTCGGCCTGCTCGCATAGATGACAGCCCAACGTTCCAAATAGTTGGCATTCAGGAAGGTACATAAGTGCGCTCATTGAAACTGGCTGCACGCAATTCTAGCAGCCTCGCCCTGATCCGACTGCCGCTAGCCGACCTCATTCCTTGGCGTAACGAACAAGAAAGTGTGATCTCTACCCCACTCAAACGATGGTTTGGTTTAGGGAATCGACGCGAGGCCAGCAAACGGCTAGGATGCGCGAACCCAAGCGGCCACAGAGCTGTGGGGCCGAAGGTGTTCGTGCGTATCGGTAGCGATTGATGCTTGCATCAAATCAACCTAAAGCAACTACCGATCAGTTCAACCGACACTTTCGCATTTAAGCCTCAAAGACTAAGGTCTAAAGGCTGAAATACCTATGTAGTGCTTTATTGCACAGCGCCGTAAAGAGCGACTTCAGAGCATCATCCAACGAGGAGAAATAAGAAATGCTCAAGACCCCAATCGCCCGGGGCGTGGCACTCGCCACTCTGGGAGCAACACTGGCTATCCCTACCATGGCTCAAGCCGCCTTCATCGAAGACACCAAAGCTGGCCTGGAACTGCGTAACTTCTATTTCAACTCTGACAACCGCAACTCCGCCAACACGAAGTCGAAGAGCGATGAATGGGCGCAAGGTTTCATTCTGCGCGTTGAGTCTGGCTTTACTGAAGGCCCGGTTGGATTCGGTGTTGATGCGCTAGGCTTACTTGGTGTCAAACTGGATTCAAGCCCTGATCGCACAGGCACAGGCCTCCTGCCTTCAGGCGATTCCGGCGCACCGGACGACTATTCGTCTCTCCATGCCACCGCGAAGATGAAGGTCTCCAAGACTATTCTGAAGGTCGGAGCGATAGAGCCTAAGAATATGGCTATCGCCCGCAGTGACTCTCGCCTTCTGCCGCAAACCTTCCATGGTGCACAGCTGGTTTCCAAGGAAGTTGATGGTCTGACCCTGGATCTGGGCTACCTGACCGAGCAGAACAATCGAGACTCCTCCAACTACGAAGACATTACGTATGCTGGGAAAGGAGGCGTGACTGCCGGCGAAGCAGAAGACTTCATGTTCGCTGGCGCGACCTATTCGCTGATGAAGAACCTCACAGGTGCGTATTACTACAGCAACCTGGAGGAAGCATATAAACAGCATTCGTTCAATTTGGTTCATGTATTGCCGCTCGGTGAAGACCAGTCCCTGAAAACGGACCTTCGCTACGCGCGCTCGACCAATGATGGCTCCTCTACGGTTGACAACAAGGCTTTCGGAGCCATGGTCACTTATTCCATAAGCGGCCATAGCTTAGGACTCGGCTATCAGAAAATGAGCGGCGATACCGGCTTCGCCTACGCAGGCGCCAGCACCGATCCGTTCCTGGTCAACTATGTAATGCTGAGCGCAGACTTTGCCAACGCTGACGAAAAGTCCTGGCAAGCGCGTTATGACTACAACTTCGCAGCCATGGGCATTCCTGGTCTGACCTTCATGACTCGCTACGTTACCGGCGATGACTTTGGTACTGGTGGGAATAGCAAAGAATGGGAACGTAACACCGATATCGGCTACGTTTTCCAGGAAGGCACCCTGAAGAACCTTGGCGTGAAATGGCGTAACGGTACCTATCGCAGCAGCAATAACAGCGATAAGGATATTGACCAGAACCGCCTGATCGTCAGCTACACCATCCCGCTAATGTAATAGCGGCTACCGCATGCAAATGCAGTAGATAGAAAACCCGCTTCGGCGGGTTTTCTTTTCTCTGACACCCCACGCTACTGCGAAGCCAATCTGAAACTGGCACGCCGGCCTCATCGATCACCACGCGAATTGACTAACCGAAACGGGAACCTTGCGCCAGCAGCATGCTCGAAAACTCTAGGCACCGGGACCTGTCGTCCCTGCGCGATTAAAAAGAGGAGCTGCAGATGTCTACCGAATCGACTTTCGGCACCAATGACAACACCCCGATTCCCGACGCAACCACGGGAACATCCTCACCCCTGTTCGATAAATCCGCACACCGCCGCAATCTTCAGGCCGCTCAGGCGGCGCTCATCGATGAGTTTCATACGTTGATTGGCGATACGGAGCGTCTGCTGAAACATACGCAGGACACCGCAGGCACCCAGACAGAAGAGTTGCGCGGCAAGATCAACGCGAACCTGACCCGCGCCCGGCAGATGCTCAAGGAGCAGGAAGGCTCGCTGCGCGAACAAGGCCAGGCGGCTATTCAGTGCACCGAGGAATATGTACACACCCACCCCTGGCAGTCACTGGGCATCGCGGCTGGGGTCGGCTTTCTCTTCGGCCTGATCACCCGCCGCTGATGTGGGGAACCGATCCAATGGAAACCAAGTATTCCGATGAGGCCCCTGCCCCCTCCATCAAAAAGATGGGCAGCGCGCTTGCCGGCCTCATCCAGGGGCATCTGGAGCTTGTCGGAATAGAGCTACAGGAAGAGCGGGTACGGGTCTTCAAACTGTTTCTGCTGGCCAGCATCAGTCTGATACTCGGTTTGCTGATCCTGGTAGGGCTTTCGGCGGCGATCGTGATCGCCTTCTGGGATAGCAACCCTATCGCGGCGATTCTGATTCTCTGTGCGGCATACGCGGTTGTACTAGCGGTATGTATCAGCCGTGCAATCCGCCTCGCCAAGGCGAGCGCTTCGCCCTTCCAGGCGACGGTCGAAGAATTGGCCCGCAATCGGGAGCGTCTACTGCCATGAGCCTGCCTCTCAGTAATTCCAGCGATCTGACCATGCGCAAGGATTTGATCCGGTTGCGCATGGAAATGAACCGGCAACAAATCCTCTACCACTCACAGCCTTTGGCTCACCCATTCCAGCGAATCAAGGGGATGGTGGCGAATAGAGCTACCGGAGCCGATCAGCACATACCAAAAGCGCCTCTGATGGTTGCCGCAACCTTGGCCATGACGCTCTTCGGACGTCGTTTGGGGAAAGTTGGCAAACTCGCGCGGCTGGGTCTCCTTCTGTATCCGGTGATTCGCAAGCTGCGGCATTAGTGGTGTGGCAGCGCCTAGCGGTGAGGAAATACGGTAGGCTGCTGCCTGTGCGCGAACACTTCCCCGGCTTGATGCGCTCTCGCTGACGGAATGGCGCCGCTTGGCCTATCGGTCCCACTGACGGCATAACAAGGAGGCTCTTTGGATTGGAACACCCTGCTCAATCGTGAACGGCTCGGGAAATCCGTCCACAGCAATGAAGAACTTGGTCGAAGTCCATTCCACAAGGATCACGACAGGATCATCTTCTCCGGCGCATTCCGCAGGCTTGGTCGCAAGACCCAGGTGCATCCGGTCTCAAGCAACGATCACATCCACACCCGCCTAACCCATTCGCTGGAAGTCAGCTGCGTTGGACGCTCCCTCGGCATGCGCGTGGGTGAAGTGCTGCGTGAAGACCTGCCGGAATGGTGCAGCCCGGCCGATCTCGGCATGGTCATTCAGTCGGCGTGTCTCGCGCATGATATTGGTAACCCGCCGTTCGGTCATTCTGGCGAAGATGCCATTCGCCACTGGTTCCAGCAGGCCGCCGGCCGTGGCTGGCTCGATGACATGAGTGACGCCGAGCGAGCCGACTTTCTCAACTTCGAGGGTAACGCCCAAGGCTTCAGGGTGCTTACACAGCTCGAATACCATCAGTTCGATGGCGGCACCCGACTGACCTACGCAACGCTCGGCACCTACCTCAAGTACCCCTGGACATCGCGCCATGCCGAGGCGCTCGGCTATAAGAAACATAAATTCGGCTGCTACCAGAGCGAGCTGCCCCTGCTCGAGCAGATTGCGTCGAAACTCGGCCTACCGAAGCTGGACGAGCAACGGTGGGCGCGCCATCCATTGGTCTATCTGATGGAAGCGGCGGACGACATCTGCTACGGCCTTATCGATCTGGAAGACGGGCTCGAAATGGACCTGCTCGACTATCCCGAGGTCGAGGCGCTGCTGCTGGATCTGGTGGGCGAGGATCTGCCGGAAACCTACCGGCAGCTCGGTCCTGGCGATTCACGCAGGCGCAAGCTGGCGATCCTCAGGGGCAAGGCTATCGAACACCTCACCAACGCAGCTGCACGCGCCTTTGTCGAACAGCAACCGGCACTACTGACCGGCCAACTCACCGGGGATCTGGTCGAGCACATGCACGGCCCCGCCAAGCGCTGCGTCGTGCAGGCCAAAGCCTTGGCGCGGCAGAAAATCTTTCAGGACAAACGCAAGACGCTGCATGAAATCGGCGCCTATACGACGCTCGAGATACTGCTCAACGCCTTCTGTGGCGCGGCGCTGGAGCAACACGGCGGGCGCACGCCGTCATTCAAGAATCGCCGCATTTTGGATCTGCTTGGCAGCAATGCTCCAGACCCCGACTGGCCGCTGTATCAATCATTCGTGCGGATGATCGACTTTATCGCCGGCATGACCGACAGCTACGCGACCGAAATGGCCGGCGAAATGACTGGACGCTCGAGCCCGACGTGAGCCAGATGAAAAAACCGTTGTGGAAGGTCGTCGGATGGCAGCCTGGCCGCCCCGCCTGGGGAGCCGCAGCCGTGGCGGGCCTGGGCTGCGCATTGCCGCTTCTGCTCGGCCTGTTCAGCGGCCATCCGGGTTTCCTCTGGGCCACGGTCGGGGCCTTCCAGGCAGCCAAGGCGAATCCGCTACACCGTCTCGGAATGTTGCGAATGCTGTTGCTGATAGCCCTTGGCGCCGGCAGCGCCGGCCTCGGGTTCTGGTCGGCGACTCATCCACTGATCAGCCTCGGCCTGTTCGCCTTTTACGGTCTGTTGTTGGCATGGCTGCAACGTTACGGCAGCGAAGCCGGCAAGCTCGGGATCGGCTTGGCCATATGCCTCTGTCTTGGCCAGGGCCAATACGGCATCGGTGATTTCAACAACCCTCAAGCGATTGCCGCTCTGTTTGCACTGGGCGGTCTCTGGGTCACCCTGCTCGCCTTCGGCTTACGCGGCATGCATGGCTTGCGCATGTGGCCATACATGCCGCGCCTGCTCAGTTTGATGAAGGTGCTGCGACGCCGAGCGCGGCGCACGCCGATTCGCCAGTGGCGACTGCATGCACTCACTTACATGATCGCAGCTGCCGCAGGCGGCCTAATCGTCAACATTGCAGATCTTCCACGAGGCTATTGGCTGACGCTGGCGGTTTTCACTACGCTGCAGATGGATCTGCAACGCAGCCTCGCTCGGGCTTTGCAGGCCGGGGTCGGGATACTTTGTGCAGCGGCGGTGTTGATCTACATGGGCCACAGCCTGGCCGATCCGCCGATGATGGTCATGATCATGCTGCCGCTGGTCATGCTCAGCCGGGCGTTCCAGGCACATCACTATGGGCTTTTCGTCTTGCAGACGACTCTGAGTTTCCTGTTACTGGCCGAAACCCTGGCGCAAGACTGGGAATTACCACAACTGCGCCTGATCAACGCTGTGATTGGCGTAGGCGTAGCGTTAGCCGTTACGTTGCTGGTGTATATGCTGCGTAGGCTGCTTGCCCGGATTACATTGCGCAAACGCGGGCAAACGGCCACAACCGATCAGGACAAGAACGACTCGATCATGCCTTAGCGTTGATCTCGTTTTCCGGGTACCAGACGTCCATCAGCGGGCTTACGTTGAATTCGGACAACTCGTTGCGCCCTTTGAGCCACGCCTCGACCTGACCGCGCTGCTCTTCGTTGACCGAGCCACGGCTGGCCAGGCAAACGAAACCGTAATCCTCACCACCGATATAGCCCAGACCATTGGCTTCGATGGCCTCGATCAGAAAGGCTTCGAGGAAATCGTCCACCGCCTTGGCATCAAGACCCTCACCGTAGGTCAGAGTCACTTCAAAACCCAGTTCCTGGAATTCGTCGACACAGAGTTTCTTGCGCAAACGACGCGAGCGATTGGTAGCCATTGAATCGGTCCTTTTTTCTAACGAGATGACGGCGCGCACTCTAACAGCAACGCCGCGCTTGTGCGATTGCATCAGGCCGCACAGCTCATCGTCTTTTTGCAGACTCTCGACATCGCCGTCTACGCTTGTCGGATGAGAAGTACGTCACTTCTCGGTCACGGGCATAATGGCCCGCCATTTTCCCTGAACGTAGTAGGGAACCTCCATGCCATTGATTCTCGCAAGAACTGCCCCAGCCAATCGGGGCAGCGCAATCGGCAGATTTCTAGGCCGTGTCGCCGCCGCCGCACTGACGCTACCGCTGGCATTCCCGGTTTATGCCGAAGCCATCAATCAGACCCTACCGCCGCGCGTCGCGCAGGCACTCAAGGCAAACAAGATCGAGAGCAGCGCGCTGTCTGTCGTCATGCTGCCGCTCAACACCAACGCGACCCCGACGTTCGTGAATGCCGATGTATCGGTAAACCCCGCCTCGACCATGAAACTGGTCACGACCTATGCCGCACTGGAGTTGCTGGGTCCCAATCATCAATGGAAAACGGAATTTCATGCCGACGGACCGATTGAGAACGGCACGCTCAATGGCAATCTCTATTTAAAGGGCGGCGGCGATCCCAAGCTCAACATGGAGAAGCTCTGGCTCTTGCTACGAGACCTGCGCGTCAACGGCGTGCAGACCGTGACCGGGGATTTGGTGTTGGATCGCAGCCACTTCGTTCAGCCAGCCCTGCCGATCTTCGATGACGACGGCAATGACAAGAACAAGCCCTTCCTGGTCGCACCGGACTCGCTGTTGGTCAATCTCAAGGCGCTTCGCTTCATCGCCCGTAACGATGCCGGCAACGTGAACGTCGTCGTCGAGCCACCGATCGCCTCGGTTCGTATCGACAATCGCATTCAGGCTCTGCCGAAGGCCAAGTGCCCAGGTTGGCCCGATATTCGCTACAACCCGATCGAAGATGCTGAAGGCGTTACGGTCGTCGTCACCGGCAAGCTTCCGGCCGGCTGCAGCGGCCAAACCTATCTGGCGCTACTCGACCATCAACGCTACGCCGCAGGCGCCGTGCGTGCGATCTGGAAGGAGCTCGGTGGCAGCATCCTCGGTGAGGATCGCGTCGCCCCGGTACCCGACGACGCGCGGATGATCGCCCGTGCTTACTCGCCGGATCTGGTCGAGATCATTCGCGACATCAACAAATACAGTAACAACACCATGGCGCGGCAGTTGTTTTTGAGCCTGGGTGCCGAATTTCGCAACGAAACGGACGCGGATGATTCCATGGCCGCGCAGCGGGTGATTCGTCAGTGGCTGGCGAAGAAGGGGCTGATTTCACCGCACCTGGTCATCGAGAACGGCTCAGGCCTGTCGCGTGCCGAACGCGTCAGCGCACGGGAACTGGCGAGCTTGCTCCAGGCTGCATGGCAGAGCCCCTACGCCGCGGAATTCATTTCCTCGATGCCACTCGCAGCGATTGACGGCACCATGCGCAAGCGTCTGCGCAATACTGGCGTCGCCGGCAAAGCACATATCAAGACCGGCACGTTGAACAACGTGCGAGCAATCGCCGGTTATAGCCGCGACAACGATGGCAACACCTGGGCAGTCGTCGCGATTCTCAATCACCCCCGGCCCTGGGGCGCGTCTTCGGTGTTGGATCAGGTACTGGTCAGCCTCTACAACCGCCCAGGCAACGAAAGCACTGCGCAACGTTAACTCGGCGTGCCGGCGGTTGGCACCGCCGGCACGGGCTCGACTGAAACGGCGAGCCATTACCTTCTGCGAAAGCTTCAACGCGCCTGGAGCTTCCAGGCACGGTGAATCTTGCTGTTGCGACGGAAGTCATCGTCCAACGTGGCACTGGTGATCTCTTCGACGGCGTAGCGCTCGGCGATACCTGCGTCGAGCACGAACTTGCGGAAGTTGTTGGAGAAATACAGCGTGCCGCCTGCTGCCAGCCGCGCCATGGCCAAGTCGAGCAAAGCGATATGGTCGCGCTGGACGTCAAAAACGCCTTCCATACGCTTGGAGTTCGAGAAGGTCGGCGGGTCGATGAAGATCAGGTCGTACTCGCCACGATCCTCTTCCAGCCAAGCCATCACATCGCCCTGCTCCAGACGCTGCCGATCGGACAGGCCGTTGAGCGCCAGATTGCGCCGCGCCCAGTCCAGATAGGTTTTCGACAGATCGACGCTGGTCGTGCTGCGCGCACCGCCCTTGGCCGCATGTACCGTGGCTGTCGCTGTGTAGCAATACAGATTGAGGAAGCGCTTGCCGGCCGCTTCGCGTGCGATGCGCAAGCGCATCGCACGATGATCGAGGAACAGTCCGGTATCGAGATAATCCGTGAGATTGACCAGCAACTTGACGTCACCCTCGCTGACCTCCAAAAACTCTCCTTGGCTGGCCTGGCGTTCGTACTGCCGCGTCCCGCTCTGACGCTCGCGCCGCTTGACCACCACGCGCTCGCGAGAAACGCCCAGTGCCTGCGGGATCGCACTCAGTGCATCGTATAGGCGCGCCTGGGCTTTCTCCGGATCGATCGAGCGCGGCGGCGCATATTCCTGCACATGCACCCAGTCCCCGTACAGATCGATGGCTAGGGCGTATTCGGGCATGTCCGCGTCATATAGCCGATAGCACTGGATGCCCTCCTTACGTGCCCACTTGCCAAGCTGGCGCAGATTCTTCTGCAGACGGTTGGCGAACATCTGGCCACCCTCGCTGAGGCGCGCCAGTTCCATGGCGGACTCCTGCTCAGGCTTGTTTTCAGTGGACGCTTTGCGCTGACCAGTGACGAACTGATCCAGCTCGACCTTGATCAGCAATAGCTTGCACGGCAACGCACCGTTCCAGAAGGCGTATTGCTTGTGGCTGCGAATGCCCATGCGCTTGCCGAGATCGGGCGCCGACGTCAGGACCGCAGCCTCCCAACCGAGGCAGGCCTGTCGCAGCCGCTCGCCAAGATTCTGGTAGAGATAGACCAGGCTCGCCTCATCGCCCAGACGCTCGCCGTAGGGCGGATTGCAGATCACCAGGCCTTTCTGATTCTGATCGGGCCGGGGCTCGAAGGTCGCCACATCGCCTTGATACACACGGATCCAGTTAGCCATCCCGGCGCGCTCGATATTGTTACGCGCTGGCTGGATCAGCCGCGGGTCCGCCTCGTAGCCGCGTATCCACAACGGCTGCCGGGCCATGCCCGCCTCCGCCCGAGCCTGCGCTTCGGCATGCAGGCGGCTCCAGATGGCCGGAACGTGGCCAAGCCAGGCGCTGAACCCCCAACGCTCACGACGCAGGTTCGGCGCGATGTCCGCCGCCATCATCGCGCCTTCGACGAGAAAGGTGCCGACACCACACATGGGGTCTACCAGCGCACCGCCAGCTGCGGCGATGCGAGGCCAGCCAGCGCGAATCAGGACCGCGGCCGCCAGGTTTTCTTTCAAGGGTGCAGCACCCTGCTGCAGCCGGTAGCCACGCTGATGCAGGCTGTGCCCGGAAAGATCCAGGGACAGGACCGCCTGACCGCGATCCAGACGTACATGTATGCGCAGGTCAGGATTCAGCTTGTCGACGCTTGGGCGCTCGCCAGTAGCCGTGCGAAGGCGGTCGACAATCGCATCCTTGACCTTCAACGCGCCGAAGTGAGTGTTGTCGATCCCCGATCCGTGGCCACTGAGCTCGACCGCCAAGCTGCCGCTCGCTTCCAGGTGCTCTGACCAATCGATCCGATGAACGCCGTCATACAGCGTTTCGGCGTTTTCTGTGGCGAAACGATCGATCACCAGCAGCACCCTGTTGGCCAGCCGCGACCAGAGGCACAACCGATACGCCACCTCCATGTCGGCGAACCCGCGGATCGCAGCGGTCTGCTCACGCGCCTCTTCGAGTCCGAGCTCGGTGGCTTCTTCAAGCAGCAGGCCTTCCAGCCCTTTTGGACATGTGAGGATGAGTTCGTGGCGATCGGTCATGGCATGGTCCAGAGAATGTAGGCGACCGGTGGGGATTCCCGTTCCGGATCTCGTTCGATAGGGGTGCAGTCAGGATTGGCTTACTGCGAATCAGACGCAACGGGGCGCCTGAAAGCTGCGTCTTGCCTGCCTTATGGGCAGCGCTACTGTTTGGTTACCTGCTTATGACAAAACGATCATTCCCGCCTCGGAGCCATTAGGATAGAACTCGACTCAGCCCGGCATCGCAACGATGTCCGGCAGACGTCCGCCACGCCGGCAGCGGACTTCGCTGGCAGTCTATCTGCCGACCTCGCCATGAGGTCAACAGGAACACCAGTCAACCACTGAGGGCAATACCCAATGAGAAGACTCAAGCGTGATCCGATGGAACGAGCATTTCTACGCGGTTATCAGCATGGCATACACGGTAAATCTCGCGACCTCTGTCCTTTTTCTCATCCCGAAGTACGCCAAGCCTGGATTAACGGCTGGCGGGAGGGTCGCGGCGACAACTGGGATGGTCTGACCGGCGCCGCCGGTCTTCATCGACTGAACGAACTCCACGCGGTCGGCTGACACGATCACACCGACCTCAACTGGCACGCCCCACCCGGGCGGCGGGCTTGAAGCCCGGGGCTCCCTCAGGGAGCCCCACCGGGCAACCAATCAGCGATTCACTTCCTTTCTTGATTGCAACGCAGCGATGGCATCCACCGCCTCGCGTATCAATGCCGGCCCCTTGTAGATGAAGCCCGAATACAGCTGAACGAGGCTCGCTCCAGCTTCGATCTTTTCCGCCGCGTGCCGGCCTTCCGTGATCCCGCCGACCGCAATGATCGGTAGACGACCAGCCAGGGTTTCAGCCAACACCTTGACGGTATGGGTGCTTTTCTCGCGCACCGGAGCCCCCGAAAGCCCACCGGCTTCGTCGGCATGGGCAAGCCCCGCGACGCCTTCACGGCTCAGCGTGGTGTTGGTCGCGATGATCGCGTCCATCCCAGCCTGAAAAACCGCTTCGGCCACCAGCACGGTTTCTTCGTCGCTCATGTCCGGCGCGATCTTGATGGCCAGCGGCACACGCTTGCCATGCAGTATTTCCAAGTCTTCGCGGCGTTGGCGAAGCGCGTCGAGCAGTTGTTTGAGCGAATCACCGAACTGCAGACTGCGCAGTCCCGGCGTGTTGGGGGAACTGACGTTGACGGTGACATAGCTTGCCTGGTGATAAACCTTGTCCAGGCACAGCAGGTAGTCGTCCTGGGCACGCTCGACCGGCGTATCGAAATTCTTGCCAATGTTGATACCCAAAATGCCTTTGAATCGCGCTGCATCGACCCGGTCCAGCAGCGCATCGACCCCATGGTTGTTGAACCCCATGCGATTGATGATGGCTTCGGCCTCAGGCAGGCGGAAGATACGCGGCTTCGGGTTGCCCGGCTGCGGCCTCGGCGTCACGGTACCCACTTCGACGAAGCCGAATCCCAGCTGGGACATTCCGCAGATCGCTTCGCCATTTTTATCCAGTCCGGCCGCCAGCCCCACCGGATTGGAAAAATCCAGGCCCATCACGCGCACCGGCAACGCGGCCGGCGTCTTGTTCAATAGCGCGTTGAGCCCCAGACGACCGCCTGCACCGATAAGATCGAGCGATAATTCATGGGACGTCTCGGGGGTGAACTTGAACAACAGCTGGCGAGCCAGGTTATACATACGCAGCCTAGATCCTGGAAAGTGTGGCGCGGGAGTATAGCAGGCAGGAGGATTCGTCAGCGGGGCGAAACGCAGTTCGACCACCCGCATCGCCCTTATTCGAGCGAGAGTTAATCGAGGCGGCGCAAGCGAATCAGCTGGCCCTCTGGAGCAAATTCCATCTCGAATGAACCAAACACGCCCGCACTTGTCAGAAAGGGTCGCAGATGATGGGCCGGTAAGCTGACATTTCTTCCTTCCCGGCTCTTGATCAGGATGCGATTGGCGCGCCCCTGGTAGACCGCCAACAGTTTTTCGGCGGGCAGCGCGATATCCAGCACGAGGCTTGGCATGGAGGCTCCTCATTGATCAGCTCAGCGATTTTGCCATATTGGCGCCCTGCGGAAGATACATCGCCGGTACCCGAATATCTCATCTTCGAGCAAAAGCTCGGCAAACACGGTGCACGGCCTCGCCCGCTCTGCCACACTTCGACCGTTGCCCCATGCGTTCATCCACAATGATGAGCTTGCCAGAGCCGATGCCACCCGTGACTTCCCGAATCTCCAGATTTGCCCAGCGCCTTGGGCTGACCGGCAAATCGCCGCGCCAGATTCTTGAGCACGCCAGCCAGATCCGATTGCCGTTCGCCCCGCTCTGCGAACCGGCACCGAGCATCTTCTGGAACGACGGACCGTGCCTGCAGCGATTCGTCGTTCTCCCGAGAAGCGCCCTGTCCGGCCCGATACAGGAAGACAAGGCCCGAGCTCGCGCGGCTCTGATGCGACTCGTGCGTCAGGAGCAGAGCAGCCATCGGGCAATCGACCTGCGGCAGATCGACGGGCTCGGTGGCCAAAGCGCCGACGGAATGACCTATCCGACGTTCGAAGCCCTGGCTGCCACACCAGCTTGCCGTCAACTCCGCGTGATCAGCTACAAGGATTTCGTTCGGACCATCACCACCGCCCTGCCCGATTTTCTAGCTCGGGCTCCGATCGAGCTTCGTCAGGCCAGTTGGCTGGGCGAGCGCATTTATTGGACGGGCGAGCACCATGCCGAAGCCTTCGCCTGCGCCATCGCCTATGCGCGACTGCGTGGTCTGGAAGTGAGCCTGCCTTGCGAGCTGACCGACTACCGGCTCGACGCGGGCGGGCTGCATGCACTGGATAACGAATATCACGCCGTCACCATGCCAGCGCAGGCCTGGAATGATCGTGAATTCATGGGGCTATTGCTGGAAGCGAAGATCCCATACGCCCGCTTGACGCTCCTGCGCAACGCCAACAACACCGAATTACTCCTGCTGGACAAGCGACGGCCGGCCGCCAATGCGCTCGGCGAAGGACTGAAGCTGGCCGGAGCGCCAGACATGGTGCGTTATCTGCACCACCTGCCACAGATAACCCGTTTCCGCCTCGGCAACTAACCCGTACAAAGCGGACTAAACGTCGCCCTTATAATCACGGCGGCCATTCCATGGACGGGCCGCTGCGTAACCTCGAGGCCAATTGCACAACGCGAAACGCCGGTGCACACGACATGCACCGGCGTTTTAACGAGCGCCAGCTACCGGGCAGTCCGGCAGCTGACCGTTACTACGGTTGCGTGCTGTTCAGCGCCAGGTCCTGCAACTCGCGACCGGCGACGGCGTACATTGCGTAGTCGACACTGCTGGCGCCCTGCAACTCGACCAGCATCCGCCGCCAGCGCTGGACCTGATACTCACGCTGCGCCAGCCAGAGTTGAACCCGCGCATCCAGCTCTTCCGGTGCGTCACTCATCTGCAGCACCGACACCGTGATCGCACGCTGCTGAGCATCGAGATCATCGCGGAAACTTTCCCGCGCCAGCGCCTGCCAGTTGTTCTCGACCGGAAGCGCGGTGATTTGCTGCAGATACCAGGGCAACTCCAGGGCGCCGCCGACGGCAAAATAGGCCGCGGCGACGTCAGCCGGTGGCTGGCCGGTCTTGTCGGCGGCTTCGAGGATTGGCAACAAGGTGTACAGGTGGTTGGTGCCAGCTACCATCCGCGCCAGCAACTCGGGGACGCCTGCCTCGGTGTAACGCTCGTAACGGCCCTGCCACAACTCACGCGTACCGCCTTGCAGCAGCGCGTCGAGCTTCAGGCCGAGCGCCGCCACACGTGGTCCGAAATGAGCGATGTCACGCGCCGCGTCCAGTTCGTTGCGACGGTTGCGCAGGAACCAGCGAGTCGCACGGCGGCCCAGTCGCATGAGCTCATTCATCAGATTGAGCTGCAGCTCGGCCGGCACCTTGTAATCCAGCGCTTCGATCTGGCGGAACCAGTGCGGCAGATGAAAGATGTCCCGCACGATCACGTAGGCGCCAGCGACGTTCGCGGCGCTCAGGCCGGTGGCCTCTCGGAGGCGCTGCACGAAGGTGATGCCCATGTTGTTGATCAGGTCGTTGGCGATCTGCGTGCTGACGATCTCGCGCTTGAGGCGGTGCTGCAGCATCGGCTGACGATAACGCTCGCTCAGCAGCTGCGGGAATGCGCTCTCCATCTCCCGCGCCAGATAGGCATCGTCCGGCACGCGTGACTGCAGCAGCGCCTCCTTCAGATCGATCTTGCTGTACGAAATGAGCACCGACAGCTCGGCACGCGTCAGGCCCTTGCCCTGGCTTGCGCGCTCAGCCAACGCCTCGTCACTCGGCAGGAACTCCAGCGCGCGATCCAGCAACCCATCGGCTTCAAGGCCGCTGATCAACCGCTTGTACTCACCGCCGCCTTCACGGGCGCGGTGCTGCGCCTGCGACAGCGCCTGGGTCTGCTTGTAGTTGTCATGCAACACCAGCTCGGCCACCGCATCGGTCATCTCGAACAGCAACTGGTCACGCTGCTTGCCGGTCATGTCGCCAGCGCTGACGATCTCGTTGAGCAGGATCTTGATGTTAACTTCATGGTCGGAGCAGTTGACCCCTCCGGCGTTATCGATGAAGTCGGTGTTCGAGGCACCACCGTGCAGGCCGTATTCGACCCGGCCCAATTGCGTGACACCCAAATTGCCGCCCTCTCCAATCACCTTGGCCCGCACTTCGTTGCCGTTGACGCGCAAGACGTCGTTGGCCTTGTCGCCGACGTCGGCGTGGCTCTCCATGCTGCTTTTGATGTAGGTACCGATGCCACCGTTCCAGAGCAAATCCACCGGTGCCTTGAGCAGCGCATGAATCAGTTCGGCGGGTGTGAGTTCATCCGCTGCGATATCGAAGCGCGCCTTCATCTGCGGGGTGATCGCGATGCGCTTGGCCGAACGCGAAAAGATGCCGCCACCCGCCGAAATCAGCGAGGCGTCGTAATCGGTCCAGGAGGAACGCGGCAGGTCGAACAAACGCTTGCGCTCGATGAAGCTGCGCGCGGCATCCGGATCGGGATCGATGAAGATGTGCAGATGGTTGAACGCTGCGACCATCTGCAGGGTTTCGGACATCAGCAAGCCGTTGCCGAAAACATCACCGGCCATGTCGCCGATGCCGATCACGCTGACCGGGTCGCGCTGAACGTCGATGCCGCGTTCGCGGAAATGTCGCTGCACCGACACCCAGGCGCCCCTGGCGGTGATCCCCATTTTCTTGTGGTCGTAACCCGCCGAGCCGCCGGAGGCAAAGGCATCGCCCAGCCAGAAATCGTATTCGGCGGCGATGCCGTTGGCGATGTCGGAGAAGGTCGCGGTGCCCTTGTCGGCCGCTACCACCAGGTAGGGATCGTCTTCGTCATAACGCAACACGTTGACCGGCGGGACGACGTTTCCGTCCTTGAGGTTGTCGGTTATATCCAGCAAGCCACTGATGAAAATCCGATAGCAGGCGATCCCTTCGGCCAACACTTCGTCGCGCGAGCCGCTTGTCGGCAGCCGGCGCGGAACGAAGCCGCCCTTGGCACCGCCCGGCACGATGATCGCGTTCTTCACCTGCTGCGCCTTCACCAGCCCCAACACCTCGGTGCGGTAATCCTCTTCACGATCCGACCAGCGCAGCCCACCACGCGCCACCTTGCCACCTCGCAGATGAACGCCTTCGACCCGGGGCGAATAGACGAATATCTCGAATTTCGGTGCCGGCCGCGGCATCTCCGGAATCGAGCGGGGATCGAGCTTGAAGCTGAAATAGCTTTTCAATTTCCCGCTGGCATCGGTCTGGTAGAAGTTGGTCCGCAGCGTCGCCTTGATCAGCGCCAGGTAGCGCCGCAGGATGCGGTCTTCGTTCAGTACCGCGACATCATCCAGAGCAGTGACGATGGCCTGCTCCAGGCGTGCCTGCTTGTCAGCCAGATCTTCTTCGCCGAGCTTGCGCGCCAGGTAGAAACGCGTCTTGAACAGGCGTACCAGTTCGCGGGCGATATCGGTGTGGTTGAGCAGTGCGCTGGCGATGTATCCCAGATCGAAGCCCATGCGGATCTGCTTGAGATAGCGTCCATAGGCGCGCAGCAGCGCCACTTCACGCCAGGTCAGGCCGGCGGTCAGCACCAGTCGGTTGAAGGCATCGTTTTCCGCTTGGCCGTTGTGTATGGCAATGAAGGCATCCTGCAGCGGCTCGTTGATCTCCATCAGGTCGATTTCCAGACCTTCGGCGTAGGTAAAGGCGAAATCGTGAATCCAGTATTCGCGCCCGTTTTTGTGCCGCAGATGGAAGGGAAACTCGCCGAGCACCCGCAGGCCGAGATTTTCCAGGATGGGCAGCATGTCCGACAAAGGCAGAGGCGTGTCGAGGTGGTACAGCTTGCAGTGCAGGCGATTCTCAGCGGCGGTGATCGGCTGGTAAAAGCTCATTACCAGCGGCCGTTCTTCGCTCAGGCTCAGCACATGCTGCATGTCCACCGCAGCCGAATGCGGCGCAAAGCGTTCACGGTAGCCAGCCGGAAAACCCTTGGCAAAATCGGCGAGGATGCCGGTGCCCTGCCCCTCTCCGAAGCGCTCGATTACCACGCTGGAATAATCGTCCTGCCAGGTGCGACAGGCCTGTACGACTTCCCGCTCCAGTTGCGCCGCGTCGAACTGCACCTGCTTGCTCGGATCCAAACGCAGCAGGAACTGCACGCGAATCAGCACGGATTCGGAGAAGTACGTGGAGAACTCGCAGCCGCTGGCTTCTAGCCGATCCATCAGCACCTGCTGGATGCGCAACCGCGTTTCGGTCGAATAGCTGTCACGCGGGACGTAGGCCAGGCAGTAGCAGAAACGGCCATAAGGGTCGGTGCGCAGGAACAGCCGCAGCTTGTTCCGCTCCTGGATCTGCACGATGGCGATCGCGGTGTCGAACAGCTGGTCGAGCGTCATCTGGAACAGCTCATCGCGCGGCAGCACTTCGAGCACCTGGATCAGCTCCTTGGCCAGATGCGCCGAATCGTCGAAGTGAGAGCGCTCAACCACCTGCGCGACCTTGCTGCGGATATAGGGAATCCGCCGCACGCTCTGGGTGTAGACCGAGGAGGTGAACAGCCCGAGGAAACGACATTCCTTGACTACCCGCCCCTGCTCGTCGAACTCGCGGATGGAAACGAAATCGGGATAGGCCGGGCGATGCACTCGGCTCGGCGTCGCAGCCTTGGCGAACGACAGCAGCAGCGGCTCGCGTAAATAGGCCAGGGCCGGCGACATGATCAGCTGATCGCTTTCCTCCAACCCGATGCGCAGCGTGCGTGACAAACCCAACAGTGACGACTCGTCATACACGATGCGTCCGCCTTCGCCCTGGTCCACCACGGTGAATTCTTCATAGCCGAGAAAGGTGAAGTGGTCATCGGCGAGCCAGCGCATGAAATCCATGATCTCCGCCAGTTGCCCGTCGCCGACGTGCTGCGGCAATGCGCTCAGTCGGGCGTAATGTTCCTCGGCCTTGGCCTTCATGGGCGGAAAGTCGTTCACGGTAATACGCACGTCGGCGAGCACCGCATGCAGCGACTGTTCCAGTTCGCGCAAGGCAGCGGCGCTGGCGCAGCGGTCTATCTCGACGAAAATCAACGACTCGGCCTTGCTGTCCTCGGCAGAGCGCCCTTTAGGCAGCAGCTCGATCAGACTGCCATCGGCGTTCCGGCGAACCTGCAGCACGCTGTTCTGCAGCGTATGAATCGCATAACCACGGCGGGTCAGCTCCATCCGTACCGAGTCCACCAGGAACGGCATATCCGGATGCAGCACCTCGACCACACTATGGGTCGACTGCCAACCGTGCTTCTCGTAGTCAGGATTGAAGACATGAACCTCTGGACTGGCCGGATCGAAACGCTCCAACAGACGCCAACTGGCAAGTGTCGAACCGACGAGATCGGTCATGCGTCGCTGGGTGAGTTCGGGCAGGGCGACAATTCCGAAGAACTGCTCGGCGAAAAGTCCTACTTGTGGCAGGAGTCTCTCGTCGACATGCTGCGCCAGGGCCACTTGCAGTTGTTGCTGAAAGTCGGCTTTGCTGGCAGCGGTAAAGAACGCCATTGGTTCGCTCCATTCTGGCTTGAGATTCAGTTAAGGCAGTCGCGGCACCAGACTGGCAACGCAACGTTCAAGTTCAACGGTAGTTCAGCAGACAAGGATTGCATCAATATCAGCCTGCCCGATCTGGCGAGCCATGGCTCTGCCAGGCAGTCTCCAATGCGTTGGTACCTCCTGAGGCGACGAAGTTGCCGAGCCGCGCATAGCTCGCTCCCCGGCAAATGAATTAAAGTCGCGACGTCGAGCGCCCCCGCCCCGACATTCCCAGCAGAAGAGCTCAGCGATGGTCCACCGTGAAGCAATAGTCGCCTTGCGACAGTTCCTTTCAACCCAGATCCTCGGCCAGGAACGGCTGATCGAGCGGTTGCTGATCGCTTTGCTGGCCGACGGGCATCTGCTCGTCGAAGGCGCTCCGGGCCTGGCCAAGACCCGCGCGATCAAGGAGCTGGCCGGTGGCCTGGAGGCCGAATTCCATCGCATTCAGTTCACCCCGGACCTGCTTCCGGCCGACATCACCGGCACGGAAATCTACCGCCCGGAAACCGGCAGCTTCGTTTTTCAGCAAGGCCCGATCTTTCACAATCTGGTGCTGGCCGACGAAATCAATCGCGCCCCGGCAAAGGTCCAGTCGGCGCTGCTCGAAGCCATGGCCGAGCGCCAAGTCAGCGTTGGCCGCAGCACCTACGACCTGTCACCGCTGTTTCTAGTAATGGCCACGCAGAACCCCATCGAGCAGGAGGGCACGTACCCACTGCCGGAAGCGCAGCTCGACCGCTTTCTGATGCACGTGAAGCTGGGCTTTCCCGATGCCTCGGTGGAGCGCCGCATCCTTCAGCAGGCTCGTGGCGAGGCCATTAACGGCGAAACTCCTCCGGAACACCGCGTCTCGCAGCAAGCCATCTTCGCTGCGCGCAAGGAAATCCTCGGCCTGTACATGGCCGATGCGGTGGAGGAATACCTGGTGCAGCTGGTCATGGCGACCCGCACGCCCGCCAAATTCGATGCCGAGCTGGCCGGCTGGATCGCTTATGGCGCCAGCCCGCGCGGCTCGATCTCGCTGGACCGCTGCGCCCGCGCCCACGCTTGGCTGGCGGGCCGCGATTTCGTCAGTCCGGAAGACATCCAGGCCATGCTGTTCGATGTGCTGCGCCACCGGCTGATCCTCTCGTTCGAAGCGGAAGCCGCCGGCATCGATCAGGATCGAGTGCTGCAACGCATCCTCGACGTGGTCGCGGTGGCCTGATGCAACCCTCGCCATCGCCTGGCAGCGACGCGACGCCCTTCCAGGGCGCGGGCATTCGCGTGAGCCTGGCCGAGTTGATCGACATGCGTCACCGCGTCAGGGAAGTCCCGCTGTTCTCCAGCCCGCATCGACGCAGCTCGCTGGTCGGCCTGCATCACTCCAAGCTCCGCGGGCGCGGCGTGGATTTCGACCAGGTGCGCATCTATCAGGCGGGCGACGATGTGCGCACCATCGACTGGCGGGTAACGGCTCGCACCCAGGAGCCCCATACCAAGCTGTTCCACGAGGAGCGCGAACGGCCCATTTACATCCTTGTGGAACAGAGCCCCCGGTTGTTCTTCGGCAGCGGTCTGGCCTTCAAATCGGTACTCGCCGCCCAGGCTGCCAGCCTGGTCGGCTGGGCCGCGCTGAGTCACAACGACCGCGTCGGCGGCTTGGTTTTTGGCTGTGGCGAGCAGCACGAGGTAAAGCCTCGGCGCAGCAAGCAGAGCCTGCTGCAGCTGCTCGATCGTCTGGCCCGCGCCAACGTCAACCTGAATACCGACCAGAATTGCGATGCCGACGCGTTCGGCATGGCACTCAGGCGCGCCCGCGAAGTGCTGCGTCCCGGCAGCCTGGCGGTGATCGTCTGCGATGAGCGCACCCTGAGCGATGCCGCCGAACAACAGCTGACCTTGCTGGCCCGCCATGTCGACCTGTTGCTGATTCCGGTGTTCGATCCGCTCGACCATGCCCTGCCCGCTGCCGGTCTGCTGCGCTTCGCCCAGTCCGGCGCACGGCTGGAGCTGGACAGCCACGACGCCGCCATACGCCAGGCCTACCGGAGCCAGGGCGAAGCTCGCACCGCTCGGTGGCGCCGCCTGGCAGATCGCCTGCGATTGCCGTTGATGCCGCTCGACGCCCAGCGCGAGTTGATCGAACAGCTGCGTGAAAACCTCAGCGTGCAGCATCCAGGGGCGCCCCGATGAGTTCGCTCGATCAACTCGAGCCCCTTATGGCTCCTGCTCCGATAAGCGCCTGGCCGCCCGCGCCCGGCTGGTGGTTTCTCGCCGCATTGCTGCTCAGCCTCGTTCTGCTCGTACGCCTACGCCCCTGGCAGCGTTGGAAGCGAGACGACACGAACGAAGCCGAGCCGCCACTCGAACCTCAACGACAGATCGCCCTCGACGAACTTGCACAGCTGAACAAACCCTACGGAGGCCAGCCGGCCAACCAATGGCTGCAGCAGCTCAACGCGCTACTCAAGCGCCTCTGCCGAACCCGTTATCCGGACGCCCACCCGCATACGCTCAGCGGGCGTGCCTGGCTGGCGTTTCTCGACAATCGCTGCCCGGCGGCTGGCCTGACGCGCTGGATGGTGCTGGTCGAAGGCGTCTATCGCGCCGAGTGCCGACTGGACGACAAGGCCATCCAGGGACTGGAGCAGGCTGTGCAGATCTGGATTCGCAAACATGTTTGATCTGGCATGGCCGTGGGTCTTCCTGCTGCTGCCGCTGCCCTGGGTGCTGCGTTGGCTGTTGCCCGCCGCCGACAGTGGCGATGCGGCCTTGAAGGTCAGCTTTCTCGACGATCTGGAGGCACTGGCCGGTCGCCGCGCCATGGTCACGCTGCCGGCGTGGCGCCAGCAACTTCCGTATCTGCTGGTCTGGTTGCTGCTGCTGTTCGCCGCTGCCAGGCCGCAATGGCTCGGCGAGCCGTTACCGCTACCCACCAGTGGCCGCGACCTGCTATTGGCGGTGGATGTTTCCGGATCGATGGACTACCCCGACATGCAATGGCAGGGCGAGGAAATCAGCCGACTCGAACTGGTCAAGCACCTGCTCGGCGACTTCATCATCGAGCGGCGCGGCGACCGCGTCGGGCTGATTCTGTTCGGCAGCCAGGCCTATTTGCAGGCTCCGCTGACCTTCGACCGGCAAACCGTGCGCACCTGGCTCGACGAGGCGGCCATCGGCATCGCTGGCGGCAACACGGCGATTGGCGATGCCATCGGGCTGGCGGTCAAACGGCTGCGTGAGCGTCCAGCGGAAAGCCGAGTACTGGTACTGATTACTGACGGCGCCAACAACGGCGGCGAGATCGAGCCGCTACTGGCCGCTCGCCTGGCTGCAGCGCAAGGCATCAAGGTGCATACCATTGGCATCGGCGCCGACGCGGAAAGCGGCGGCGTGCTGCAGCATTTCGGCTTCAATGTCGGCGCCGAACTGGACGAACCGACGCTGCGGGCAATCGCTGAACAAACCGGTGGCGAATACTTTCGCGCACGTTCGAGCAGTGAATTGGCAGCCGTCGGCGCGGCACTCGATCAGCTCGAACCCGCCGCGCAACAACCAACCCAGGCACGCGTCGCCGATGCGCTCTATGTCTGGCCATTGTCCGCCGCTTTGCTGATCAGCCTGCTGCTGGTGGCCAACAGTCTCTGGCATTCCTCACTGCAACGCCTGTTCTGGCGTGGAGAACGGCCGTGATGGAGTTTTTGCCGCAGCTGCTTCGACCCTTCTGGTTACTGATCCTGCCGTTGCCGATCTGGCTGCTGTGGCGGCTCTGGCATCGCCAGCGGCAGATCGGCCGCTGGCAACGCCTGTTGCCCGAAGCATTCCATGCCGCCTTGCTGACCCGCGGCAGGCTGCGCAACAGCCGACGCCCCTGGCTGGTGCTCGGCGCGGCCTGGCTGCTTGCCTGTCTGGCGCTGCTCGGACCGAGTTGGCAGCAGGTCGAGCAGCCGAGCCTGTCGCGTGCCGATCCGCTGGTGGTGCTGCTCGACACCACGCCTGCCATGCTCGCCGCCGACGTTCGGCCCACCCGTCTAGAACAAGCCAAACACGAGATCCTCGATCTGTTGCAGACCCGCCAGGATGCACAGACCGCAGTGGTGGCGTTCGCCGGCAGCGCCCACACGCTGGTGCCGCTGACCAACGATATCGCCACGACCCAGAATCTGCTGGATGCCCTCCAGCCCGAGCTGATGCCTGAGGCGGGTCACCGAGCGGATCTGGCCGTTGCCCATGGCCTCGACTTGCTCGTTCAGGGTGGCCATGAACGTGGCCGGTTGTTGCTGATCGGTAGCCAGCTGGATGAACGGGAGCGCTCCGCGATCGCCACGCTATTGGAGGACAGTTCCGTACAACTGCTGATACTGGGCATCGGCACCGAGCAAGGCGCGCCGATCGCCCGTGAAGACGGCAGTTTTATGAAGGATGACAACGGCGCCATTCTGATTCCAAGGCTCGATGACAATGGTTTACGCCGCTTCGCCAGCGAAATCGGCGGGCGCTATCAGCAGGCGCGGCTCGATGAAAGCGACTTGCATGCGCTGGGATTACTGGCGCGCACCGGCGAGATCGTGACCCGAGACGACACCACTCGCCTCAGCGCCTGGCTTGATCAAGGGCATTGGCTGCTGCTGCCGTTGCTGTTGCTGGCCGCCTGTGCCGGTCGCCGCGGCTGGTTGTTCTGCCTGCCGCTGATCGTCTTCATGCCGCAACCGGCCAGCGCATCGGGCATGCAAGATCTGTGGTCGCGCCCAGATCAGCAAGGCATGCGCCTGCTCGAATCGGAACGTCCCGCCGAAGCCGCAGAGCGCTTCGAAAACCCGCAATGGCGAGGCTACGCTCTTTACCAGGCCGACGACTTTGCCGGTGCCGCCGAGCAGTTCGGTAAGGGCGATACTGCCGCGGACCATTACAACCGGGGTAACGCACTGGCGCGCAACGACGAGCTGGAAGCGGCGATCGAAGCCTATGATCAAGCATTGGCGCTCGACCCGGCGCTGGAACACGCCAACCGCAACAAGTCCACCGTCGAAGAAATCCTGCGCCAGCGCCAGCAACAGGCGCAGCAGGAGAAAGCCCCTGACGACCAGCATGTCCAGGATGCGTCGCCCGATGCCGAGCAAAAGCCTTCGACCAGCGGCTCGGCGGCCAGTCGACCCGAAGCAACCGAGCCGGTCGACGCCGATGAAGCCAGCGATGACGGCGAAAACGCAAACACCACACCCGCCGCGACGCCGGAACCGATAGAGCAGAGCGAGACGGATGAGTTACTTGCTCAGTCCCAGGACGGCTCGCTCGATCCCGAGCAGGATCAGGCGATGGACCAATGGCTGCGCAAAATTCCCGACAACCCCGGCGAGTTGCTGCGCCGCAAATTCCTCTACGAACAACGCAAGCGCCAGGAAACGATTAGATGACGCGGCTGATGACACTGGTGTTTTTGCTCCTGCTCGGCTGCCAGGCGAGCGCCGCTGCGCTGGTCGCTCGGGTCGATCGCACCCAGCTGAGCCTGGATGAAACCGTCGAGTTGACGCTTGAGACGGGGGATATCACGGCCTTCGGCAGACCGAACCTGCAGCCACTCGATGGCCTGTTCAAAGTCTTCGACAGCCGCCAGGTCAACCAGCTGTCCGGTGCCAATGGCGAGGCACGCACCATCACGCAGTGGCTGATCACACTTCAGCCGCTACAGACCGGCTACGTGGTGATTCCGCCATTGCAGCTGGGCGACTGGCGCAGCGAACCCATCACGCTGCATGTCAGCGAGCCCGGGAACGAAGGCAGCGAAACGCTGGCGCCAATATTCATCGACTCCAGCCTCGACCAGGACAGCGTCTACGTCCAGGCGCAGGTGGTGCTGACCCTGCGCATCTACCATTCCGTGTCGCTCTACGACGACAGCACGCTGTCGCCCTTGCAGATGAGCGATGCGCTGGTTGAGCGGCTTGGCGAGCCGCGCACTTACGAAAAAGACATCAACGGTATTCGTCACGGCGTCATCGAGATTCGCTATGCGCTGTTCCCGCAGAAAAGCGGCACGTTGAGCATTCCCGCGCAGCTGTTCAGTGCGACCACCGTGGCGTCGAACGGTGCCTTTTACGGCTCTCGCTTCGGCAAGTCCACCCAGGTCAAATCTCCTGAGATTCCTCTGGAGGTCAAAGCCAAGCCGGCCGAATATCCCGCCGATGCGCCCTGGCTTCCGGCGACAAATCTGACCCTGGTCGAAGCCTGGAGTCCGCAACCGCAGGACGCACAGCTGGGCGAGGCCCTGACGCGCAGCCTGATGCTGAAGGCCGAAGGCCTGTCCAGCACCCAGTTACCACCGCTCGAATCGCCGCCGGTGGCTGGACTTCGGCGTTATCCCGACCAGCCAAGCCTGAACGACGAGGTCACCGACAAGGGCGTCAGCGGCAGCCGTGAGCAGCGCGAGGCGCTCGTTGCGACAGGCGCCGGAGAATATGTACTGCCAAGCGTAGAGCTGGTCTGGTGGAACACCGTCGAAGATCGCCTGGAGCGCAGCACCTTGCCCGAGCGGGCACTTCAGGTATCAGAAAACCCCGAGTTTCAACAAGCACCGATCGAGCATCCAGACACGCCGCAGGCACACACCGAAACACGACTGTGGCCGTGGCAGCTGAGCAGCGCAGTGCTGGCCCTGACCACCCTGCTCGGCTTCGGCCTGTGGCTGCGGGCACGCAGCCAGCCGGCGGTGATTCGCACGGTACAGAGCGGTCCGACACCGCGCAGCCTGCTCGACGACCTCAAGCGCGCCTGTCTGGCCAACGACACCCAGGCGACCCGCCACGCGCTCGACGCCTGGGCACGTCAGCAACCCGAGACGCTGGCGGACATGGCTGCACGCTTCGTTCCGCTGTCCGATGCACTGGATGGCTTGAACGGCGCGCTCTACAGCGAGACCGGCCAGCGCTGGCAAGGCGAGGCGCTATGGCAGGCCATCCAGAATCTGCCGACTGCTCAACCGACCATCACCGAGGCGGAAGCCGGCGCCTTGCCACCGCTGTATCCACGCTAAAGCTCGCAGAGCAGCAGTTAACGTGTGACCCGCCGCTTGAACCGCGAGCGGGCAGGTCGTCATTCCCTTTGGCATGTGGCTTGCTTCGTCAGGCACATGATCTCTCAGCGCATTAGCCGCCTCCGGCGGCGATCCGCGCGTCCAGCATGTCGAAGGCCCGTCCGTATGACTCATCCCAACACGCCGCCACGGCCCGATCCATTGGCCTGGGTCACGGGCAGCGATGCACCGGAAAAGCACGTCGTCAATCTCGGCTTCATGGCCCTGACCGATGCCGCATCGCTGATCGTTGCCGCCACGCAAGGCTTTGCTCAACCCTACGGCTTGACCCTCAATCTGCAACGGCAAACGTCCTGGTCGAATATTCGCGACAAGCTGATCGAAGGTGAGCTGGACGCCGCCCATGGTCTGTACGGCCTGATCTATGCCGTGCATCTGGGTATCGGCGGCAACGCGCCGATAGACATGGCGGTGCTCATGGGTCTGGCGCAAAACGGCCAGAGCATCAACTTGTCCAGCACGCTCAAGACGTCTGGCGTGACCGATCCCGAAGCGCTCAACCGCAGCGTGCGCCAGAGCGGTGCAAAACTCGTTCTGGCGCAGACCTTTCCCACCGGCACGCATGCCCTCTGGCTGTACTACTGGCTGGCCGCCCACGGCATCCATCCACTGAACGACGTACATACGCTGGTGGTGCCGCCTTCGCAAATGGTGGCGCACCTGCAAGCAGGTCGCATCGATGGCTTCTGCGCTGGCGAACCCTGGGGCGCCCAGGCAATCAGGGAAGACCTGGGCTTCACCCTGGCCACCAGCCAATCGATCTGGCCCGACCATCCGGAAAAGGTGCTGGGCTGCACGCGCGCCTTCGTCGAGCAATATCCCAACACTGCCCGCGCGCTGGTCATGGCAATTCTCGAAGCCAGCCGTTTCATCGACGAGAGCCAGGAGAATCGACGCAGCACCGCGCAGTTGATCGCCGGCAACGGCTACGTCGATGCACCGGTGGCAGCCATCGAGCCGCGTTTCCTCGGCCAGTATGAAGATGGCCTGGGGCGCGCCTGGCAGGACAGCCACCCGTTGCGCTTCTTCGGCAATGGCGAGGTGAACATGCCCTACCATTCCGACGGCCTCTGGTTCATGACCCAACTGCGCCGCTGGGGCCTGTTGCGTCAAGATCCGGACTATCTGGCCGTTGCGCAGAAGGTGCAGCAAACCAGCCTCTACCGCGATGCGGCGACGGAATTGAACATTCCCGTGCCGGACTCGGTCATGCGCAGCGCCGTGCTGATGGATGGCAGTCGCTGGAACGGCAGCGACCCGGCGGCTTATGCGCGCAGCTTCGCCTTGCATGCTCTAACGGATACCGCCGTGCTCTCTGAGCCGAGCTAGGGGAGAAAGCCATGCTTCGCGTCCTTCTGATCGACGATACGCCCCGCAAGGTCGGTCGCCTGCGCGCCGCGCTGATGGAAGCCGGCTTCGAGGTGATCGAGGAATCCGGCCTGACCATTGATATGCCCGAGCGGGTCGAAGCGATTCGCCCCGACGTAGTGCTGATCGATACCGACTCACCTGGCCGAGACGTGATGGAGCAGGTAGTGATGGTCAGCCGCGATCAGCCGCGGCCCATCGTGATGTTCACCGACGACGACAACCCCGATGCCATGCGCCAGGCGATTCGCGCTGGTGTCAGCGCCTATATCGTCGAAGGCATCCAGGCTCAGCGCCTGAAACCCATCCTCGACGTGGCCATGGCCCGCTTCGAAAGCGATCAGGCGATCCGCGCGCAACTGCAAGCGCGCGATCAGCAGCTGATCGAACGCAAGCGCATCGAACTGGCCAAAGGCATGCTGATGAAGATGCGCGACTGCAACGAGGAAGACGCCTACACCCTGATGCGCCGCCAGGCCATGAGCCGCCAGCAGAAGCTGATTCAGGTGGCCGAACAGATCATCGCGATGAACGAATTGCTTGGCCAGTGAAGTTACCGGGCCGTAGGGTGCGCGGAGCGCACCCTACAAAGCATCCGCTACAAGGCCGAAGACTTGCGGGCCGTCACCGCAGAACGTGCCCTCCAGCTGTCCGATGATGGCCTGGATGCGCGCAATTCCTCCCCCATGTTACCGGGGCCGTAGGGTGCGCTCCGCGCACCGCAGGGCACCAAGTGCTGATGCGCGGAGCGCACCCTCAAAGCATCCGCTACAAGGCTGCAGGCTTGCAGGACATGCCTTCCAGCCGCCCCGTGATGCCCTAGAATGCGCGCCATTCCTCCTCGACCGAGCACACCATGGCCCGCCTGACCATGCAGTTTCCCGAAGACCAGTTCTGCTTCACCACGCAACTGACCGTACGCATCACCGACATCAACGCCGCCAACCATCTGGCCAACGATTCGATGATCTCGATGATTTCCGAAGCCCGCGCGCGCTTTCTGTTTGCCTACGGCATCGCTGAATCTCGCAAGGACGGCAGCGGCATCATCGTCACCGACCTCGCCACTACCTACAAAGCCGAAGCCCATGCGCGTGACGTGCTGCTGTTCGAAGTCGGCGTGATGGACTTCAACCGCTATGGTGGCGACATCACCTTCCGCATTACCCGGCCCGCCGACGGCACCCTGATCGCCATGGCCAAATCCGGTTTCGTTTTCTATGACTATCTGAACAAGCGCGTCGTGCCGATGCCCAGCGAGTTCGACGCGAAGTTCCCCAAGGCTAACCGCATCGGCTGAAAACGCCCCACTTCGAAGCACGACACACCTGAGGTGCGCCCATTTCGCTCGGCAGCGAAGCCCTGACCTGCGCGCGAAGCCGCTAAACGTCAGGCTTCGACTCTTGGCACAACCAATGCTTAGTGCACATCAGGTAGCCAAAGGCGGTTACTCACAGACATGACAAAGGCGTCGCGTTGCCCCGTCGAGACTGACGGCGGTTTCGCGGCGCTTTTTCGTTTGCTCCAGGGATCGGGGCGCGATGGCAACGACCCAGCCATTCGCAACAGCTTCGAGCGCGCAGCCGGATCGGCTGGGCAGTCACCGCATGGCCGCCGCCTATTTCGGCGCGGCGGTTACACCGTCTAGTGAGGTATTCAATGAATACGAGTTTCTGGAAAGCCGGCCATACGCCGACGCTCTTCTCCGCCTTTCTCTATTTCGATCTGAGTTTCATGGTCTGGTACGTGCTCGGCCCGATGGGCGTGCAGATCGCTGCTGATCTCGGGCTGACCACGCAGCAGCGTGCCTTCATGGTGGCTACACCCATTCTCTCCGGCGCCGTTCTGCGTCTGGTGCTGGGTATGCTGGCCGACCGCACCTCACCGAAGGCAGCTGGGCTGTTCGGCCAGATCGTGGTGATCGCCGCGCTGTTCGTGGCCTGGCTCCACGGCGTCCACAGCTATGAGCAAGCGCTGCTGCTCGGGCTGTTCCTCGGCATGGCAGGTGCCTCGTTCGCCGTCGCGCTGCCGTTAGCGTCACAGTGGTATCCGCCGCAGCATCAGGGCAAGGCCATGGGTATCGCCGGTGCCGGCAACTCCGGGACCGTCCTTGCAGCATTGTTTGCACCTGTGCTGGCAACGATGTTCGGCTGGAGCAACGTGTTCGGCCTGGCGCTGATCCCGCTGGTACTGACCCTGATCATCTTCGCCAGCGTCGCCAAGAACGCACCGAACCGTCCCGCGCCGAAGTCCTTCGCCGACTACATGAAGGCGTTGGGTGACCGCGATAGCTGGTGGTTCATGTTCTTCTACAGCGTGACGTTCGGCGGCTTCCTCGGACTGGCCAGCACCCTGCCCGGCTACTTTCACGACCAGTACGCGTTCGACCCGGTCAAGGCCGGCTACTACACCGCTGCCTGCGTGTTCGCTGGGAGCTTGTTGCGGCCGCTGGGTGGCGCGCTGGCCGACCGTATCGGCGGCATCCGCTCGCTGCTGGTGATGTATACCGTGACGGCCATCTGCCTGTTCATCGTCGGGTTCAATCTGCCGAGCTCGACGGCCGCATTGGCGTTGTTCGTCGTCGCCATGCTCAGCCTCGGTGCCGGCAACGGCGCGGTGTTCCAGTTGGTTCCGCAGCGCTTCAACAAGGAAATCGGCGTGATGACCGGGCTAGTCGGCATGGCCGGCGGCATCGGGGGCTTCCTGCTCACAGCCGGCCTGGGCGCCGTCAAGCAGGCCACAGGCGACTACCAGCTGGGCCTCTGGCTGTTCGCCAGCCTGGGTGCGTTGGCCTGGTTCGGCCTCTATGGTGTCAAGCGTCGTTGGAGAACCACCTGGGGGTCGGCGGCAATGACAGTGGCAAGGGTATAAAAGAAGCAGCTGGAAGCTGGAAGCGTTGCATTTAACTTCTAGCTTCGAGCTAAACCTGATCGCTTCGGATCGACTTATGCCACTTCAACTTTCCTTCGGCGAAGCCACCGCAACCGGTCCGCGTGCAGAAAATCAGGACGCGCTGCGTATCGTCACGCCGACGCTAGGCCTTGCGGCAAGCAAGGGTGCGCTGTTCGCTATCGCCGATGGTGTCAGCCAGTGCGCGGACGGCGGCCTGGCGGCGCGGACAACTCTGCAGGCATTGGCGACCGATTACTACGCCACACCGGAAACCTGGACCGTCGCGCAGTCGCTCGATCGAGTACTGGTTGCCCACAATCGCTGGCTGCAAGCCAACGGTGGCGGGCAGCCGTTGCTGACGACATTGACCGCACTGGTGCTGCGTGGCCGTCGATTCACCCTCGCCCATGTTGGCGACTGCCGGGCTTATCGCTGGTATGACGGCCAGCTACAGGGGCTGAGCGAAGACCATGTGTGGGACCAGCCGAACATGCAGCACGTGCTCAAGCGTGCCATGGGCCTGGATCAGCACCTGGTGGTGGATTACCTCGACGGCGAACTACGGCTCGGCGAATCCTTCGCGCTGCTCAGCGACGGCGTCTGGGCCAGCATCGCCGAGGATGATATCCGGAACGTTCTTAGCGCCGAGCCAGATCTATCCAGCGCAACCAGAACGCTGGTCGATCTCGCGCACCAGAGCGGCAGCCAAGACAACGCCAGCGCCCTGCTGCTACGGGTCGACGAACTCCCGCAAGCGGCGCTTGCCGATTCGCTCGCTCAGCTGGCCGATTGGCCGTTGCCACCCAGATTGCGGCTCGGCCAGACATTCGAAGGCTGGACCGTCGAGGCGTTGCTGGCCGAGTCGCGCCAGTCGCTGGTCTACCGGGTGCGCGATCAACAGGGTCAGCCCTGGCTGCTCAAGACCTTGCCGCCGAGCCGGGCTGACGAACCCGAAGCCGGACCAGCCCTGCTGCAAGAGGAATGGTTTCTGCGCCGAGTCGCCGGTCGTCATTTCCCCGAGCTCCACGACCTGCCCCAACGCCAACACCTTTACTACGTGCAGCGCGAATACAGCGGCCAGACGCTCGCCCAGCGCTTCAAGCAGCAAGGCCCGATGTTGCTGGTCGACTGGCTGCAGTTGGCGCCGCGCCTGATCCGCGCACTGGGCATGTTGCATCGACGCAACATTCTGCACCGCGACATCAAACCGGAAAATCTCCACCTGGACGACGCGGACGAGCTGAGCCTGCTGGATTTCGGTCTGGCCTATTGTCCAGGCCTCTCGCAGGATTCGCCGCACAAGCTGCCAGGTACGCCGAGTTTTATCGCACCCGAAGCCTTCAGTGGCTTGGAACCGAGCCGGGGACAGGACCTCTACGCGGCAGGCGTCACGCTCTACTACCTGCTCACCGGGCGCTATCCCTACGGTGAGATCGAGGCTTTCCAGCGTCCCCGTTTCGGTACGCCGGTATCGGCCAGCCGCTATCGACCTGACTTACCCCAGTGGCTGGATGAAATGCTCAGACGCGCAGTTGCGGCCGAGCCCACGCAGCGCTTCGAAACAGCGGAAGAATGGCTGCTGGTACTGGAACAGGGTGAGCGCCTGGCAAGCAACGCGCCGACGCGGCCATTGCTCGAGCGAGAGCCATTGAAGGTCTGGCGCGGCCTCGCCCTGTACTCTCTGCTGCTGAATCTGGTGCTGCTGGTGTGGCTGGCCAAAGGCGACTAAGCGATTGGCGGCTCACCGCCGAACGATCAGGCCTTGGCGCGCGACACGCGTCAGCTCGCGCACGCACTCCTCAAGCCGCTCGCCGCTCGGCGCCTGAATGACTGCCAGATCGAAACTGTTCGTGGCGAAATGCGCCAGCGATTCATCAGCACCTGTGAACTGAACGAGAAAAGCGCGCGGCTTTCCCCAGCGCTTTGGCCAACCGTCCAGATAGCGCAACAGCGACGGTTGATGATTACCGCCAAGGAGAATTTTCGGATTGCTGCGGACCAGCCCGCTGGTGATGGGGGCCAAACGTAGACAGGTGCGTTGCGATGCATTCATGAAAGATATCCCGCCTCGAGGATTCCGCTGGGCAGCGGTGGGAGGCGACACCGAACCAGCGCTTTAGCGGTATTTCGAAGCCTTCGGCTCCAGGCGCCCCGCAAGTAGCTGACTAAATCGGCGCATGAGGCGAAACAATAAAAAGCGACACGGGTGCTGTCAACGGCGAATTTTCCGCGTGCTAGATAGTTTGGCTGCACCAGTGCTGCACGGCGCGCATCATAGCGGTGCAAAAAACACAGCCTCAGCATTCCCCGTCGCTGACGCTAAGCGCCGGAAACCAAGCGAACGCAGGGTTGGCACAGCCCCTGCATTGTCAAGAGCAACACAAGCCGGGCCTTCAATGTGGAGGGCCGGGCTCCGAATACGGAACAAGGACAAAGGCGTCCTCACCGGGTAACTGGTGGGGGCGCCTTTTTCGTTGACGCCCAGCTCGCGCGGAGAACGGCATGAAAAAACTCAGACTCGTGATGATCGGCAATGGCATGGCCGGGGTTCGTACCCTGGAGGAACTGCTCAAGCTCGCCCCTGATCTCTACGACATCACGGTATTCGGCGCCGAGCCCCATCCCAACTACAACCGTATCCTGCTTTCGCCCGTATTGGCCGGCGAGCAAACCTTCGAGGAGATCGTGCTCAACGACCTCGACTGGTATGCGAAGAACGGCATCCGCCTGCTACTCAACCGCAAGGTGATTCAGATCGACCGGATCAGGCGTCGGGTAATCGCTGAGGACGGCAGCGAAGCCGAGTATGACCGCCTGCTCATCGCCACCGGTTCGACACCCTTCATCCTGCCGATTCCCGGCAATCAGCTCGACGGGGTGATCGGCTATCGCGATATCGCCGACACCCAGGCGATGCTGGACGCCGCCAGGAACCACAGGCACGCCGTGGTAATCGGTGGCGGATTACTCGGGCTGGAAGCGGCCAACGGCCTGAAGCTGCGCGGCATGCAGGTGACCGTAGTGCACCTCGGCGAATGGCCAATGGAGCGCCAGCTCGACCAGAGCGCCGGCACCTTGTTGCAGAACGCGCTGCAAGCCCGCGGCCTGACCTTCAGGATGAACAAGCAGACCGCTGAACTGATTGGCAACGATCAGGGCCGGGTCCAGGCCGTACGCTTCACCGACGGCGAAGTGATCAACGCCGATCTGGTAGTTATGGCCGCCGGTATCCGACCCAATAGCGCACTGGCGGAGCAAGCCGGAATCCCCTGCAACCGCGGCATCCTCGTCAGCGACACCCTGCAGACCTATGACCCCCGCATCTATGCCGTCGGTGAGTGCGCCAGCCATCGGGGCACCGCCTATGGGCTGGTCGCGCCCTTGTTCGAACAGGCTCGGGTCTGCGCCAATCACCTGGCAATGCTGGGCTTCTCCCGTTACCCGGGCTCGGTGACGTCGTCCAAGCTGAAGGTCACCGGAATCGACCTGTTTTCTGCCGGTGATTTCATCGGCGGTGAAGGCACCGAGACCATCACCCTCTCCGACCCCATCGGCGGCGTGTACAAGAAACTGGTGATCAAGGACGACGTCCTCGTCGGCGCCTGCCTGTACGGCGACACCTCCGATGCCGGCTGGTATTTACGCCAGGTACGCGAGAGTCAGAACGTCAGTGATATTCGGGATTGCTTGATGTTCGGCCCCGACTCGGGCGTTGGGGCTGATGCCCGGCGCAACGGTAGCGAATCCGGCGCCGTTCGGCTTTCAACGGATAGCGCAACCGAATGCGCCTGACGGCGCACTGTCCCACCGAGTCAGGAGAGAACGCCATGCGCCAAACCACCGCCTCCACCTGCTGCTACTGCGGCGTCGGCTGCGGCGTGCTGATCGAACACGACGGCGAGCGCATCCTCGATGTCGCTGGCGACCCGAATCATCCAGCCAACTTCGGCAAGCTGTGCAGCAAGGGATCGACCTTGCACCTGACCGGTGATCTCGACGCCCGCGCGCTCTACCCCGAGCTGCGCCTGAGCAAGGGCCTGGCCCGTGCCCGCACCGGCTGGGACAGCGCGCTCGACCATGCCGCTCATGTATTCGCCGAGACGATTGCCAAACACGGCCCGGACAGCGTCGCCTTCTACATCTCCGGTCAGTTGCTGACCGAGGATTACTATGCGTTCAACAAGCTCGCCCGCGCGCTGGTCGGCACCAACAATATCGACTCCAACTCGCGCCTGTGCATGTCGTCCGCCGTGGCCGGTTACAAGCGCAGCCTCGGTGCCGACGCGCCACCGTGCAGCTACGAAGACATCGAACAAAGCGACTGTTTGCTGATCGTCGGTAGCAACATGGCCTATGCCCACCCGGTGCTGTTTCGCCGCCTGGAAGAAGCCAAGGCGAAGCGACCAGAAATGAAAGTCATCGTGGTCGACCCGCGCCGCACCGACACCTGCGACCTGGCCGACCTGCACCTGGCGATCCTGCCCGGCAGCGATGTCGCGCTGTTCCACGGCATTCTGCACCTACTCCTGTGCGAGGGCTGGGTCGACCGGTACTTTATCGAGGCCCACACCGAAGGCTTCGACGAACTCGGGCGCATGGTGCGTGAGTACAACCCGACCAGGGTCGCGGATCTATGCGGCATCCACGTAGAAGAGTTACAGAAGTGTGCTCGGTTGATTGGTCGTGCTGACCGCTTTCTTTCTCTGTGGTGCATGGGCGTAAACCAATCCACCGCCGGCACCGACAAGAACAGTGCCCTGATCAATCTGCACCTGGCCACCGGCCAGATTGGCAAACTCGGTGCAGGCCCCTTCTCGCTGACCGGCCAGCCCAACGCCATGGGTGGGCGTGAAACCGGCAGCCTGTCCAACCTGTTGCCAGGCCATCGCGAATCGGGCAACGCGGGGCATCGTGCCGAAGTCGCTAATTACTGGAACATCCCTGCGCTGCCTGAAGCGCCGGGCCTGTCTGCCATCGAACTGTTCGATGCCGTACGCAGCGGCAAGGTCAAGGCGCTGTGGATCGCCTGCACCAATCCCGCGCAGTCGATGCCTGATCAGCAGAGCATTCATCAAGCGCTGGCGGCGTGCCCTTTCGTGGTCGTCCAGGAAGCTTTTTTCACCACCGAGACCTGCCGCTACGCCGACCTGCTGCTGCCCGCGGCCAGCTGGGGCGAAAAGGACGGCACCGTAACCAACTCCGAGCGCCGCGTCAGCCATGTGCGACGCGCCATTCCCGCACCGGGCGAGGCGCGCACCGATTGGTCGATCACCTGTGATTTTGCTCGCCGGCTGGAAAGCCTGATGCGCCCCGGTCAAGCCAGCCTGTTCGCGTTCGACACCGCCGCCGCGCTGTTCGAGGAATACAAACTGCTCACCCAGGGCCGTGACCTGGACCTGTCCGGTCTCAGTCACGCGGTGATTGACCAGCTCGGCCCACAGCAATGGCCCTTCCCTGCCGGCAGCCAGCGAGGCACGCCGCAGCTCTATGGCGACGGCGTGTTTCCGACCGATAACGGCCGCGCACGCTTTATCGCTGAGCACTATCAGGCGCCGAAGGAGAAACGCGAAACCCAATTCCCGCTGACGCTGAACACAGGTCGGCTTCGCGATCACTGGCATGGCATGAGCCGCACCGGCACCGCCGCGCGCCTGTTCGGCCATGTCGAAGAAGCGCTGCTGAGCATGAGCGCTGAGGACATGCGTAGCCGTCTGCTGCTCGATGGCCAACTGGTCAAGGTCCGCAGTCGCCGTGGCGAGCTGCTGTTGCCGGTACGTGAGGACGACAGCCTGCGCCCTGGCCAGGTCTTCATGCCCATGCATTGGGGTGATCGCTTCCTCAAGGGGTTGGGCGTCAACCGGCTCACGTTGCCGGCATTCGACCCGATTTCGAAGCAACCCGAACTCAAGCATGCCGGTGTCGAGGTGGAGAAGATCGAGCTGCCCTGGCAGTTCTTCGCCCTCGTCGAAGGCTCGGTGCAGCAACGTTTCGAGGCGCTGCGCCCATTGTTCGAAGGGTTCGCCTACGCCAGTTTCAGCCTTGCCGGGCGGGACCAGGCAGCGTTGGTGATCCGCGCCGCTGGTAGCGAGGCGCCGAGCACAGCGTTACTGGCGCAGCTCAATCATTTGCTGCGACTGGATGAAGGTCCGGTACTGATCTACGACGACCCGCGCCGCAGGGTTGGCAAACGGGTGCGCATCGAAGACGGCCGCATCGTCGCGCTCAGCTTGTCCGGCGAAACCGCCGCACGCCACTGGCTGAAGCAGCTCTGGCACGACGGCAAGGCCGATCCGGCGCTGCGCCGCTGGTTGCTGGCCCCGCTAAGCACGCCGCCTGGCAGTGATATGCGCGTCAGCAAGATTCTGTGCAACTGCATGAACGTCAGCCATGACGCGGTCTGTGCGGGAGTGGAGCGGGGCCTGGATCTGGATGGTTTGAAGCGTGAACTGGGCTGTGGGACCAGCTGTGGTTCCTGCGTACCGGAAATCAGGCGACTGCTGATGAAACAGCCAACGATGGCCTGAACGACATCGATGACGGAACAAGCGATGCATAGCGCATCGTCAGCACGATCGAAGCAGCATGAGAGGTAGACACATGAGCGCAAAAGTATGGCTGGTGGGAGCAGGTCCCGGTGATCCGGAACTATTGACGCTCAAGGCCGTGCGGGCCATGGGCGAGGCGCAGGTAGTACTGATCGACGACTTGGTCAATCCCGCCGTGCTCGAACACTGCCCGAACGCGCGGGTGATCCCGGTGGGCAAGCGCGGCGGCTGCCGCTCGACGCCGCAGGTCTTCATCCATAGATTGATGTTGCGCTACGCACGCCAGGGCAAGTGTGTGGTGCGCCTGAAAGGCGGCGATCCGTGCATTTTCGGACGTGGCGGTGAAGAAGCGGAATGGCTGGCGCAGCGTGGCGTCGAAGTGGAGATCGTCAATGGCATAACCGCAGGCCTTGCCGGCGCGACTCAGTGCGGTATTTCGCTGACCCATCGCGGCGTCGCCCGTGGCGTTACCTTGGTTACAGCACATACGCTGGATGGCAGCAGTCCCGAATGGCACGCGCTGGCGAAAACCGGCACGACATTGGTCGTCTACATGGGCGTCAGCAGCCTGCATCAGGTACAGGCCGGCCTGATCGAAGGCGGTCTGCCGGCGTGGACCGCCGTCGCGATGATCGAAAACGCCTCCCTTACGCAGCAACGTGAATGCCGCTCCAGCCTGGCAGACATGTGCCGCGATGCCCTGGCCTTTCAGCTGAAAAGTCCGGCGATCCTGGTGATCGGCCAGGTCGCCGCGCACGCGCAGATCATGTCCGGTAACCGTGTAGCCTGACCGAACAGGATGAACTGCCCATCAATCCAGTTTGCGACAGCCGGTTATCCACCTATGTTAGGCCCGACTCGGCGCCGTCTCGCGGCATACAACAATCGAAGCCATCAATGAAATGCGGGAAATACTTCAATATGTTTCATGTAGAAACATGTACTTAAACTTTAGGTAGGCATAGAATGCCCGGCCATTAGGGGTTGCGACGCTTGGTCGCTGTCGCAAGCTGGACATACATAAGCCGTTCCGTTAAGGGGCCCGGCATGCCTGATGTATCCCTGTCTCATAACTGGGGCTTCGCTGTATTTGTTCTCGGCGTTATCGCGCTATGCGCATTCATGCTCGGCGTATCCAGCCTGCTCGGCAGCAAAGCCTGGGGCCGCGCCAAGAACGAACCTTTCGAGTCCGGCATTCTGCCCACGGGCAACGCACGGCTGCGTTTCTCCGCAAAATTCTATCTGGTCGCGATGCTCTTCGTGATCTTCGACGTTGAAGCCCTTTATCTCTTTGCCTGGGCTGTCTCGGTGCGCGAAAGCGGCTGGGCGGGCCTCATTGAAGCTACCGTATTCATAGCAATTCTGTTGGCGGGTCTTGTCTACCTTTGGCGGGTGGGTGCGCTCGATTGGGCGCCATCCAGCCGTCGCGAGCGACAGGCGAAGCTAAAACAATGAGGCTTTTCACATGCAATACAAACTTACCCGGATCGATCCGGATGCGGTCAATGACCGTTATCCGATCGGCCAGCAGGAGACTGTTGCCGATCCATTAGAAGACCAGGTTCATCGCAACATCTACATGGGCAAGCTGGAAGACGTGCTGAGTGGCGCGGTCAACTGGGGGCGCAAGAATTCCCTCTGGCCGTACAACTTCGGCCTGTCGTGCTGCTATGTGGAGATGACCACTGCCTTCACCGCGCCTCATGACATCGCCCGCTTCGGTGCCGAAGTAATCCGTGCTTCGCCGCGCCAGGCCGACTTCATGGTTATCGCCGGTACCTGCTTCATCAAGATGGCGCCCATCATCCAGCGCCTTTACGAGCAAATGCTCGAACCCAAGTGGGTCATCTCCATGGGTTCGTGCGCCAACTCCGGTGGTATGTACGACATCTACTCAGTCGTTCAGGGCGTGGACAAGTTCCTCCCCGTGGACGTGTACATACCCGGCTGCCCGCCCCGCCCCGAGGCGTTCCTGCAAGGCTTGCAACTGCTGCAGGAATCCATCGGCAAGGAGCGCCGTCCGCTTTCCTGGGTCGTTGGCGATCAAGGCGTCTATCGCGCCGAGATGCCGTCGCAGAAAGAACAGCGACGCGAACAGCGTATCCAGGTCACCAACCTGCGCAGCCCCGACGACGTGTGAATTCCGGCTTTCCCGACCGGAAGGCCTCCGCACACCCAAACGTTGACCGAAAGCGACCGAGATCATGACTGCAGGCAATGCTCTGTACATCCCGCCCTACAAGGCTGACGACCAGGATATCGTCGTCGAACTGAACGCGCGCTTCGGCGCCGAGACCTTCACGCTGCAACCCAGCCTGACTGGCATGCCAGTACTCTGGGTTCCGCGCGAAAAGCTTATCGAGGTGCTGAGCTTCCTGCGCCAGGCCAGCAAGCCGTACGTGATGCTCTACGACCTGAGCGCCACCGACGAGCGCCTGCGCACCCAGCGTCGCGGCCTGCCTGCCGCCGATTTCAGCGTCTTCTATCACCTGATGTCGCTGGAGCGAAACAGCGACGTGATGATCAAGGTCGCACTGCGCGAAGGCGACATGAACCTGCCCACCGCCGTCTCCGTCTGGCCCAACGCCAACTGGTACGAGCGCGAGATCTGGGACATGTTCGGCATCACCTTCGCCGGCCACCCATTCCTCACCCGCATGCTGATGCCGCCGACTTGGGAAGGCCACCCGCTGCGCAAGGACTACCCGGCGCGCGCCACCGAGTTCGACCCCTATAGCCTGAACGCCGCCAAGCAGGATCTGGAACAGGAAGCCCTGCGCTTCAAGCCCGAAGACTGGGGCATGCAGCGCCACAGCGAGCACGAGGACTACATGTTCCTCAACCTCGGCCCGAACCACCCCTCGGCCCACGGTGCCTTCCGCATCATCCTGCAGCTCGATGGCGAGGAAATCCTCGATTGCGTACCGGAGATCGGCTACCACCATCGCGGCGCCGAGAAGATGGCCGAGCGCCAGAGCTGGCACAGCTTCATCCCCTACACCGACCGCATCGACTACCTCGGCGGGGTGATGAACAACCTGCCTTACGTGCTGGCGGTGGAGAAACTAGCCGGGATCACCGTGCCGTCGCGCGTCGACTTCATCCGCGTGATGATGGCCGAGTTCTTCCGCATCCAGAACCACCTGCTCTATCTCGGCACCTACATCCAAGACGTCGGCGCCATGACGCCGGTGTTCTTCACCTTCACCGACCGCCAGCGCGCCTACAAGGTCATCGAGGCCATCACCGGTTTCCGCATGCACCCGGCCTGGTACCGCATCGGCGGCGTCGCTCACGACCTGCCACGCGGCTGGGACACGCTGGTGCGCGAATTCCTCGATTGGATGCCCAAGCGTCTCAATGAGTACGAAAAGGCCGCACTGAAGAACAGCATTCTCATCGGCCGCACCAAGGGCGTCGCCGCCTACAACACCAAGGAAGCGCTGGAATGGGGCACCACCGGCGCCGGCCTGCGCGCCACCGGCTGCGACTTCGACATTCGCAAGGCACGCCCCTACTCCGGCTATCAGCATTTCGATTTCGAAGTGCCGCTGGCGGTCAATGGCGACGCCTATGACCGCTGCATGGTGAAGATGGGCGAGATGCGCGAGAGCCTGAAGATCATCGAGCAGTGCCTCAAGCACATGCCCGAAGGCCCCTACAAAGCCGACCACCCGCTGACCACGCCGCCGCCGAAAGAGCGCACGCTGGAGCACATCGAAACGCTGATCACGCACTTCCTGCAGGTCTCCTGGGGTCCGGTGATGCCGGCCAACGAGAGCTTCCAGATGATCGAAGCGACCAAGGGCATCAACAGCTATTACCTGACAAGCGACGGCAGCACCATGAGCTACCGCACGCGCATTCGGACGCCCAGCTTCCCGCATCTGCAGCAGATCCCGTCGGTGATCCGCGGCAGCATGATTCCGGACCTGATCGCCTATCTGGGCAGCATCGATTTCGTTATGGCCGACGTGGACCGCTGATATGAGCACTGTTATCAAGACTGACCGTTTCGTCCTCAGCGAAACCGAACGCTCGGCCATCGAGCATGAGATGCACCATTACGAAGACCCGCGTGCGGCCAGCATCGAAGCGCTGAAGATCGTCCAGCAGCAGCGCGGTTGGGTGCCGGATGGTGCCTGCGATGCCATTGGCGAGATCCTCGGCATCCCGGCCAGCGACGTCGAAGGCGTGGCCACCTTCTATAGTCAGATTTTCCGCGTGCCGGTGGGCCGCCACATCATCCGCGTCTGCGACAGCATGACCTGCTACATCGGCGGCCATGAAAGCGTGCTCGACAGCATCAGGAACGAAATCGGCATCGAGCCCGGCCAGACTTCCACCGACGGCCGCTTCACCCTGATTCCGGTGTGCTGCCTGGGCAACTGCGACAAGGCCCCGGCACTGATGATCGACGACGACACCTTCGGCGACGTTCAGCCCGGCGGTGTCGCCCAGTTGCTGGAGGCCTATCAATGAGCGTCATGAAGCAATTGGCATCCTTCGGTCCGGCCAACCGCATCGCCCGTAGCGAAGAAACCCACCCACTGACCTGGCGCCTGCGCGACGACGGCCAGCCGGTCTGGCTCGACGAATATCGCCAGAAGAACGGCTACGCCGCGCTGCGCAAGGCGCTGACCGAAATGGCCCAGGCCGACATCGTGCAAACGGTGAAGGAATCCGGCCTCAAGGGCCGTGGCGGCGCCGGCTTCCCCACGGGCGTGAAGTGGGGCCTGATGCCCGCCGACGAATCGCTGAACATCCGCTACCTGCTGTGCAACGCGGACGAGATGGAGCCCAACACCTGGAAGGACCGCTTGCTGATGGAGCAGCTGCCGCACCTGCTGGTGGAGGGCATGATCATCAGCGCCCGCGCGCTCAAGGCGTATCGGGGCTACATCTTCCTGCGCGGCGAATACGTCGATGCGGCACGCAACCTCAACCGCGCCATCGATGAGGCCAAGGCCGCCGGACTGCTGGGCAAGAACATCCTGGGCAGCGGCTTCGATTTCGAGCTGTTCGTGCACACCGGCGCCGGCCGCTACATCTGTGGCGAGGAAACCGCGCTGATCAACTCGCTGGAAGGCCGTCGCGCCAACCCCCGGGCCAAGCCGCCCTTCCCCGCCGCCGTCGGCGTCTGGGGCAAGCCAACCTGCGTCAACAACGTCGAGACCCTGTGCAACGTGCCGGCGATCATCGGCAACGGCGTGGATTGGTACAAGTCACTCGCCCGCCCCGGCAGCGAAGACCACGGCAGCAAGCTGATGGGCTTCTCCGGCAAGGTGAAGAACCCAGGCATCTGGGAACTGCCCTTCGGCATCACCGCGCGCGAACTCTTTGAGGATTACGCCGGCGGCATGAAGGATGGCTACATCCTCAAATGCTGGCAGCCCGGCGGTGCCGGCACCGGTTTCCTGCTGCCCGAGCACCTCGAGGCGCAGATGTACGCCGGCGGTATCGGCAAGGTCGGTACCCGCATGGGCACCGGCCTGGCGCTGGCCGTCGACCATACCGTCAGCATGGTCTCGCTGCTGCGCAACATGGAAGAGTTCTTCGCCCGCGAATCCTGCGGCTGGTGCACACCGTGCCGTGACGGTCTGCCTTGGAGCGTGAAGACCCTGCGCGCACTGGAGCGCGGCCAGGGCACGCGCCAGGACCTGGACATCCTGCTGCGGCTGGTGGACTTCCTCGGCCCGGGCAAGACCTTCTGCGCCCATGCACCCGGCGCGGTGGAGCCGCTGGGCGCCGCGATCAAGTATTTCCGGGACGAATTCGAGGCGGGTGTCGCCCAGGCGGCAACCGCGCCTCCACAGCCGGCATGAAGAATTGAAAGACGCTGAAGGCTGAACGCTGGATGAAAGAGCCGTACGGCCTCATCCAGCCCTGATCTTCAACCTTCAGCGGACAAAAAGTTTCCTATTAGCCAGACCCGCGCAAGCGGGATGAGAAGACCTAGAAATGGCCACTATCCACGTAGACGGCAAAGACTACGAAGTCGATGGGGCGGACAACCTGCTGCAGGCCTGTCTGTCCCTCGGCCTCGACGTTCCCTATTTCTGCTGGCACCCGGCGCTGGGCAGTGTCGGCGCCTGCCGCCAGTGCGCGGTAAAGCAGTACAGCGACGAGAACGACACCCGCGGTCGCCTGGTCATGTCCTGCATGACGCCCGCCACCGACAACAGCTGGATCTCCATCGACGACGAGGAAGCCAAGGCCTTCCGCGCCAGCGTGGTCGAATGGCTGATGATCAACCACCCGCACGACTGCCCGGTGTGCGAGGAAGGCGGTCACTGCCACCTGCAAGACATGACGGTGATGACCGGCCACAACCAGCGCCGTTATCGCTTCACCAAGCGCACCCACCAGAACCAGGAACTCGGCCCCTTCATCGCCCATGAGATGAACCGCTGCATCGCCTGCTACCGCTGCACGCGTTACTACAAGGATTACGCTGGCGGCACTGACCTCGGCGTGTTCGGTGCCCACGACAACGTCTACTTCGGCCGTGTCGAAGACGGAGTGCTGGAAAGCGAGTTCTCCGGCAACCTCACCGAGGTCTGCCCCACCGGGGTGTTCACCGACAAGACCCACTCCGAGCGCTACAACCGCAAGTGGGACATGCAGTTCGCACCGAGCATCTGCCACGGCTGCGCATCTGGCTGCAACATCAGCCCCGGCGAGCGCTACGGCGAAATCCGCCGCATCGAGAACCGTTTCAACGGCGAGGTGAACCACTACTTCCTCTGCGACCGTGGGCGCTTCGGCTACGGCTACGTCAACCGCAGCGATCGCCCACGCCAACCGCTGCTGGGCGCGGACAGTCTCGGCATCGACGCCGCCCTGGACAGCGCCGCCGAGCTGCTGCGCGGCAAGCGGGTGATCGGCATCGGCTCGCCACGCGCCAGCCTGGAAAGCAACCACGCCCTGCGTGCGCTGGTCGGTGCGGAAAACTTCTACAGCGGCATCGCCGCCAACGAGCTGGAGAATATCCGGCTGATCCGCCAACTGCTGCAGAACGGCCCGCTGCCGGTGCCGACGATGCGCGATATCGAAAGCCACGATGCGGTGTTCATCCTCGGCGAAGACCTGACCCAGACGGCCGCACGTATGGCGCTGGCCGTGCGTCAGGCCGCCAAGGGCAAGGCCACCGAGATCGCCGCCTCGATGAAGATTCAGGACTGGCACATCGCTGCGGTGCAGAACGTCGCACAAGGCGCCCTGCATCCGGTGTTCATCGCCAGCGTCACCGAAACCCGACTCGATGACATCGCCGAACAGAGCGTGCATGCCGCACCGGCCGATCTGGCGCGTCTCGGCTTTGCCGTGGCACATGCCATCGACTCCAGCTCGCCGGCCGTCGATGGCTTGGAAGCCGAAGCCCGCGAGCTGGTGCAGCGCATCGCTGACGCCCTGCTTACTGCCAAGCGCCCGCTGCTGATCAGTGGCACCTCGCTAGGCGAAAAGAGCCTGATCGAAGCCGCCGGCAACATTGCCCAGGCGCTGAAGAATCGCGAAAAGAATGCCTCCCTCAGCCTCATCGTGCCGGAAGCCAACAGCCTCGGCGTGGCGCTGCTCGGTGGCGAACCCGCGGATGCCGCGCTGGATGCGCTGATCGCCGGTGCTGCCGAGGCCGTGATCGTGCTGGAAAACGATCTCTACCGCCGCGTCGATCACACCAAGGTGGATAAGGCACTGGCCGCAGCCAAGGCCGTCATCGTCGCCGATCACCAGCAGACCGCCACCACCGCCAAGGCCCATCTGGTGCTGTCCGCCGCCAGCTTCGCCGAAGCCGATGGCACCCTGGTCAGTCAGGAAGGCCGCGCGCAGCGCTTCTTCCAGGTCTTCGAGCCCAGCTACTACGACGGCAAGATCCTGGTGCGCGAAGGCTGGCGCTGGATGCACGCGCTGCAGTGCACGCTGCAAGGCAAGGCAGTGGACTGGACCAATCTGGATCAGGCCACCGCCGATTGCGCCGCGGCCAACCCGCAGCTGCAGGGCATTCTGGCCGCCGCACCGCTTTCCTCGTTCCGCATCAAGGGCCTGAAAATGGCACGCGAGCCGCTGCGCTACAGCGGACGCACCGCCATGCGCGCCAACATCAGCGTGCACGAGCCGCGTCAGCCGCAGGACCAGGACTCGCCGTTCGCCTATTCCATGGAAGGTTATTCCGGCAGCAAAGAGGATCGCCAGCAGATTCCCTTCGCCTGGTCACCGGGATGGAACTCGCCACAGGCCTGGAACAAGTTCCAGGACGAGGTCGGCGGTCATCTGCGTGCCGGCGACCCCGGTGTGCGCCTGCTCGACGACGTCCGCCAGGATCTGGCCTGGAGATCCGCCCCCGCCGCTTTCGCCCCCGCGCTTGGCAGCTGGCAGGTGGTGCCGCTGCATCATCTGTTCGGCAGCGAGGAAACCACCGCGCTCGCCGCACCGATCCAGAGCCGCATCCCGCAGCCCTATGTCGCCCTGGCCGAAGCAGAAGCCGAGCGCCTTGGCATGGCCGAAGGCGAGCTGCTCAGCCTGCGGGTCGCCGATACGCACCTGCAACTGCCGGTGCGCATCGATGAATCCCTGGGCCTCGGCCTCGTCGGTCTGCCGGTCGGCCTCGAAGGCATTCCGGTACTGAACGGCACCTGCCTGGCCACTGAACTGGAGGCGTCGCGATGAGTTGGCTGACTCCCGAAGTGATCGACGTGATCATCGCCGTCGTCAAGGCGCTGGTGATCATGCTGGCGGTGGTGGTGTGCGGCGCCTTGCTGAGCTTCGTCGAACGCCGCCTGCTGGGCTGGTGGCAGGATCGCTACGGCCCCAACCGGGTCGGGCCGTTCGGCATGTTCCAGATCGCCGCCGACATGCTGAAGATGTTCTTCAAGGAGGACTGGAACCCGCCGTTCGCCGACCGGCTGATCTTCACCCTGGCGCCGGTGGTGGCGATGAGCTCGCTGCTGCTGGCCTTCGTCATCGTGCCGGTCACCCCGACCTGGGGCGTAGCGGACCTGAACATCGGCCTGCTGTTCTTCTTCGCCATGGCTGGCCTCACGGTGTATGCGGTGCTGTTCGCCGGCTGGGCGAGCAATAACAAGTTCGCCCTGCTCGGCGCCCTGCGCGCCTCGGCGCAGACGGTGTCTTACGAGGTTTTCCTCGGACTGTCGCTGATGGGCATCGTCGCCCAGGTCGGCTCGTTCAATATGCGCGACATCGTCGAATACCAGCAGCAGAACCTGTGGTTCATCATTCCGCAGTTCCTTGGTTTCTGTACCTTCTTCATCGCTGGCGTCGCGGTCACCCACCGTCACCCCTTCGACCAGCCGGAGGCCGAGCAGGAGCTGGCCGACGGTTACCACGTCGAGTACGCCGGGATGAAGTGGGGCATGTTCTTCGTCGGCGAGTACATCGGCATCGTGACCATCTCGGCGCTGCTGACCACGCTGTTCTTCGGCGGCTGGCACGGCCCCTTCCTGGATACCCTGCCCTGGCTGTCGTTCTTCTATTTCGCGATCAAGACCGGTTTCTTCATCATGCTGTTCGTGCTGTTGCGCGCCTCGTTGCCGCGCCCGCGCTACGACCAGGTGATGGCCTTCGGCTGGAAGTTCTGCCTGCCGCTGACCCTGATCAACCTGCTGGTGACCGGCGCGCTCGTGCTGGCCGCGGCCCAGTAAGGAGAGAATTCGATGTTCAAGTACATTGGCGCGGTGCTCCACGGCACCTACACCCAACTGCGCAGCCTGGTGATGGTTTTCAGCCATGGCTTTCGCAAGCGCGACACCCTGCAGTATCCCGAAGAGCAGGTCTACCTGCCGCCTCGCTACCGCGGTCGCATCGTCCTCACACGCGACCCGGACGGTGAGGAGCGCTGCGTGGCCTGCAACCTCTGCGCGGTGGCCTGCCCGGTGGGCTGCATCTCGCTGCAGAAGGCCGAGACCGATGAAGGCCGCTGGTATCCGGAGTTCTTCCGCATCAACTTCTCGCGCTGCATCTTCTGCGGCCTGTGCGAAGAAGCCTGCCCAACCAACGCGATCCAGCTCACCCCGGATTTCGAGATGGGCGAATACAAGCGCCAGGACCTGGTGTACGAGAAGGAAGACCTGCTGATTTCCGGCACGGGCAAGTATCACGACTACAACTTCTACCGCGTCTCGGGCCTGGCCATTGCCGGCAAACCGAAGGGCGCCGCGCAGAACGAGGCGGAGCCGATCAACGTCAAGGGGTTGTTGCCATGACGCGCTGTCTATTCGCAGGTTTCCCGCATGCCGGCTTCGCGCCGGACACCCATCGGTCGAGGATGCGTTGATGGAATTCGCCTTCTACTTTTCCGCCGGCGTGGCCGTGGTCGCCACGCTACGCGTGATCACCGGCAGCAATCCGGTGCACGCCCTGCTCTACCTGATCACCTCGCTGCTGGCCGTGTCGATGTGCTTCTTCGCCCTCGGTGCGCCCTTTGCCGGCGCGCTGGAAATCATCGTCTATGCCGGCGCCATCATGGTGCTCTTCGTGTTCGTGGTGATGATGCTCAACCTGGGTCGCAATACCGCCGGCCAGGAGCGCGCCTGGATGGCGCCGCGCGTGTGGATCGGCCCGTCGCTGCTGGCGGCGATCCTACTTGCGCAGCTGCTCTGGGCCTTGTTCTCAGCGCCGGAATACGCACCGGCCGGCCTGACCACCGTCGGCCCCAAGGAAGTCGGCATCGCCCTGTTCGGGCCTTACCTGCTGGCCGTCGAGCTGGCCTCCATGCTGCTGCTGGCGGCACTGGTCGCCGCCTTCCACTTGGGCCGCCACGAGGCGAAGGAGTAAGCCATGCATTCGATTCCAATGGAGCACGGCCTGGCCATCGCCGCCGTGCTGTTCTGCCTGGGGCTGGTCGGCCTGATGGTGCGTCGCAACATCCTGTTCATGCTGATGAGCCTGGAAGTGATGATGAACGCCACTGGCCTGGCCTTCGTCGTGGCCGGTAGCCGCTGGGCGCAGCCGGATGGGCAGATCATGTTCATCCTGGTGATCACCCTGGCCGCCGCCGAGGCCGCCATCGGCCTGGCGATCCTGCTGCAGCTGTATCGCCGCTTCAACACCCTCGATGTCGATGCTGCAAGCGAGATGCGCGGATGAACCTACTATTCCTGACCTTCGTTTTCCCGCTGCTCGGCTACTTCCTGCTGGCCTTTTCGCGCGGGCGTATCTCCGAGAACCTGGCCGCCGTGATCGGTGTCGGTTCGATCGGCCTGTCGGCGTTGATCAGCGCCCTGTGCATCTGGCAGTTCAACACCTCCCCGCCCGAGGGCGGTGTGTTCAGCCAGCACCTGTGGCAGTGGCTGGACGTGGTCGGTTTCAGCGTCGCCTTCGGCCTGCATCTGGACGGGCTGTCGCTGACCATGCTCGGCGTGGTCACCGGCGTCGGCTTTCTGATCCACCTGTTCGCGAGCTGGTACATGCGCGGTGAAGAGGGCTACTCGCGCTTCTTCGCCTACACCAACCTGTTCATCTTCAGCATGTTGCTACTGGTACTGGGCGACAACCTGCTGCTGCTGTACTTCGGTTGGGAAGGCGTCGGGCTGTGCTCCTACCTGCTGATCGGCTTCTACTTCAAGGAGCGCAAGAACGGCAATGCCGCGCTCAAGGCCTTCATCGTCACCCGCGTCGGCGACGTGCTGATGGCCTTCGGTCTGTTCATCCTGTTCGTCCAGCTTGGCACCCTGAACATCCCGGAACTGCTGGCGCTGGCGCCGCAGAAGTTCGCCGAAGGCGACCTGTGGATCACCCTGGCGACCCTGGCGCTGCTGGGCGGTGCGGTGGGCAAGTCTGCCCAGCTACCGCTGCAGACCTGGCTGGCAGACGCCATGGCCGGCCCGACGCCAGTTTCTGCACTGATCCACGCGGCGACCATGGTCACCGCTGGCGTCTACCTGATCGCACGCACGCACGGCCTGTTCCTGCTCGCACCAGATGTGCTGGAGCTTGTAGGCATCGTCGGCGGGGTGACCCTGGTGCTGGCCGGCTTCGCCGCGCTGGTACAGACCGACATCAAGCGCATCCTTGCCTACTCGACGATGAGCCAGATCGGCTACATGTTCCTGGCCCTGGGCGTCGGTGCCTGGGACGCGGCGATCTTCCACCTGATGACCCATGCCTTCTTCAAGGCGCTGCTGTTCCTGGCCTCCGGTTCGGTGATCAACGCCTGCCATCACGAGCAGAACATCTTCAGGATGGGCGGACTGTGGAAGAAGCTGCCGCTGGCCTATGCCAGCTTTATCGTCGGCGGCGCAGCATTGGCAGCGCTGCCGCTGGTCACCGCCGGCTTCTACTCCAAGGACGAAATCCTCTGGGAAGCCTTCGCCAGCGGCCACAGCGGTCTGCTGTACGCAGGTCTGCTCGGGGCCTTCCTGACCTCGCTGTACACCTTCCGCCTGATCTTCATCGCCTTCCACGGCGAGGCGAAGACCGAGGCGCACGCCGGTCGCGGTCTGGCCCACAACCTGCCGCTGGTAGTGCTGATCGTGCTGTCCACCTTCCTCGGCGCGATGATCTCGCCGCCGTTGTCTGGCGTGCTGCCACAGAGCGTCGGCCATGCCGGTGGCGAGGCCAAGCACAGCCTGGAGATCGCCTCCGGCGCCATCGCCCTGGCCGGCATTCTGCTCGCGGCGCTGCTGTTCCTCGGCAAGCGCGGCCTGGTCAGCGCCATCGCGCAAAGCGCACCGGGGCGTTTCCTGTCGGCCTGGTGGTACGCCGCCTGGGGCTTCGACTGGCTTTACGACAAGCTTTTCGTGCAGCCCTACCTCTGGCTCACCCGCCTGCTGGCGCGCGACCCCATCGACGCCACCATCGGATTGGTACCGCGTACGGCACGGGGCAGCCATGTGCTGCTCAGCCGCAGCGAAACCGGCCAGTTGCGCTGGTACGCCCTGTCCATCGTTGGCGGAGCCGTGCTGTTGCTCGGCATCGTTCTGCTCTGAATTTGCGCAAGGACTCGAAATCGTGATTCTGCCCTGGCTAATCCTGATTCCCTTCATCGGCGGCCTGCTCTGCTGGTTCGTCGAACGTTTCGACAAGAGCATGCCGCGCTGGATCGCCCTGCTCACCATGACGCTGTTGCTCGCGCTTGGCCTCTGGCTATGGGCGGGCGGCAATTACCAGCTCGCCCCTGCGCCTGGCGCAGAGGCCAACTGGGCCGTGGAATTCAAGCACGTCTGGATCGAGCGCTTCGGCATCAACCTGCACCTGGCACTCGATGGCCTGTCGCTGCTGATGATCATGCTCACCGGCCTGCTCGGCGTACTCTCGGTGCTCTGCTCCTGGAAGGAAATCCAGCGCCACGTCGGCTTCTTCCACCTCAACCTGATGTGGATTCTCGGCGGCGTGGTCGGGGTGTTCCTCGCACTGGATCTGTTCCTGTTCTTCTTCTTCTGGGAAATGATGCTGGTGCCGATGTACTTCCTCATCGCGCTCTGGGGTCACAGCTCGGAAGGCAAGCGCTCGCGGATCAACGCGGCGACCAAGTTCTTCATCTACACCCAGGCCAGCGGCCTGATCATGCTGGTGGCCATTCTCGGCTTGGTGCTGGCCAACTTCTACAACACCGGGGTGCTGACCTTCGACTACGAGCTGCTGCTCCAGGCCGACCTGGCGCCGGGCGTCGAGTACCTGCTGATGCTGGGCTTCTTCATCGCCTTCGCGGTGAAATTCCCCATCGTGCCGCTGCATTCCTGGCTTCCCGATGCCCACGCCCAGGCGCCTACCGCCGGCTCTGTCGACCTGGCGGGGATTCTGCTGAAGACCGCCGCCTACGGCATGATCCGCTTCGCTCTGCCGCTGTTTCCCGACGCCTCGATGGACTTCGCGCCCATCGCCATGGGCCTCGGCCTGCTCGGCATCTTCTACGGTGCAGTGCTGTCGTTCGCGCAGACCGATATCAAGCGTCTGATCGCCTATTCCAGCGTCTCGCACATGGGCTTCGTGCTGATCGGCATCTATTCGGGCAGCGAGCTCGCCCTGCAAGGCGCGGTGGTGCTGATGATCGCTCACGGTCTCTCGGCTGCAGCGTTGTTCATCCTCAGCGGCCAGCTCTATGAACGCCTGCACACGCGTGACATGCGCGAAATGGGCGGCCTATGGTCGCGCCTGCCATGGCTGCCGCCGCTGAGTCTGTTCTTCGCCGCCGCCTCGCTGGGCCTGCCCGGCACCGGCAACTTCATCGGTGAGTTCGTGGTGCTGTTCGGCGCCTTCGCCAATTCGCCATGGGTCGTGGTGATCGCCACCTTCGGTCTGGTGCTGTCGTCCATTTACTCGCTGGCGATGATCCACCGCGCCTATTTTGGCCCGACCAAGGCCGAAGGGCTACTACGCGGCCTGGACGCACGCGAGATAGGAATGGTGCTGTTGCTGGCCGTACTGCTGGTGCTGCTCGGCGTCTATCCGCAGCCGGTGTTCGACACCTCGCTCGCCACCATGAACGGTGTGCAGCAATGGATCGATACCGCTTTCACCCCAACAGTTTCGGCCCGGTAGTCTCGCCATGGAATTCACACAGCAACACTTCATCGCCCTGCTGCCTTTGCTGATCACTGGCGCCACCGCTATCGCGGTGATGCTGGCCATCGCCTGGCGACGCAATCACGGGCTCAGTTTCATCGTCACCTCGATAGGCCTGACGCTCGCCCTGTTATCCATTGTGCCTGCACTGCGGGTCGCCCCATTGGATGTGACGCCACTGCTGCGGCTGGACGCCTTCGCCTACTTATACAGCGCCGTGGTACTGGTCGCGACACTGGCCTGCGTGACCCTGGCCCACGCCTACCTGGGCGAGAAAGCCGGCTCCGAGGGTTTTCCGGGTAATCGAGAAGAGCTCTATCTGTTGATGACCCTGTCGGCAGCAGGCGGGCTGGTGCTGGTCAGCGCGCAGCACCTGGCCGGGTTCTTCATCGGCCTGGAGCTGCTCTCGGTACCGGTTTACGGGCTGGTCGCCTACGCGTTCTTCAACAAGCGCTCGCTGGAAGCCGGCATCAAGTATGTGGTGCTTTCCGCCGCCGCCAGCGCCTTCCTGCTGTTCGGCATGGCGCTGCTCTACGCTGAGTCGGGCAGCCTAAGCTTTGCCGGTATCGGCGCCAGCCTGGCTGCGCAAGGCTCGTCGCCACTGGTGCAGGCCGGCATCGGCATGATGTTGATCGGCCTCGGCTTCAAGCTCTCGCTGGCTCCCTTCCACCTGTGGACGCCGGACGTCTACGAAGGCGCGCCGGCTCCGGTGGCGACCTTCCTGGCCACCGTCAGCAAGGTGGCGGTGTTCGCCGTGCTGCTGCGCCTGTATCAGCTGTCGCCGGCCACAAGCGGTGGCTGGCTGAACGACGCGCTGAGCCTGATCGCCATCGCCTCGATCCTGATCGGCAACCTGCTGGCATTGAACCAGAGCAACCTCAAGCGGCTGCTGGGTTATTCGTCCATCGCCCATTTCGGCTACCTGCTGGTGGCGCTGATCGCCAGCAAGGGGCTCGCGGTGGAAGCCATCGGCGTGTACCTGGTGACCTATGTGCTGACCACCCTGGGCGCCTTCGGCGTGATCACCCTGATGTCGAGCCCCTACAACGGGCGCGATGCCGATGCGCTCTATGAATACCGCGGGCTATTCTGGCGGCGCCCCTACCTCACCGCCGTGCTCACCGTGATGATGCTGTCGCTGGCTGGCATTCCGCTGACGGCAGGCTTCATCGGCAAGTTCTACGTGATCGCCTCCGGTGTCGAATCCCAACTGTGGTGGTTGCTGGGCGCGCTGATCATCGGCAGCGCTGTGGGCCTGTTCTATTACCTGCGGGTGATGGTGACGCTGTACCTGGTCGAACCAGGCATTCGCCGCCACGACGCGCCGATCAATTGGGGGCAGCGTGCTGGGGGTATGATGCTGCTGGCCATCGCGGTACTGGCGTTCTTCCTGGGAGTTTATCCGCAGCCGTTGTTGGAGCTGGTGCAGCAGGCGGGGTTTGCCGCGCTCTAACACGCTCGATCTAGAAGCAGAACGCCCCGGCTCGGGGCGTTCTGCTTTCTGCGGATCGTAAGCTATCTCTCTCAACTCCTTTGTGATGTCGATCAGTCCGACAGACGCTCGCGCAACTCATGCATCTGCTAGCTGCCAAGCAGACCGCATCTAGCGATGTGGTTTTCATGTTGCATACAGCGCTGGTTTTTCGTAACCGTTTCTACGCTTCTAGTGGGGCGCACCCAGACGCTTCGCATCACGGAACCGAGCACTTCCGCAAAAAAAAACCGCGACCCAAGGGCCGCGGTTTTGCTTACTGCCGAAGCATCACACCTTCTGCTGCAGCTTTTCCGGTTTGATCAGGAAGCGCGCCAGGGCTGGCAGCAGCCAGATCGCGCCGACCATGTTCCAGAGGAACATGAAGGTGAGCATCAGGCCCATGTCCGCCTGGAACTTGATCGCTGAGAACACCCAGGTGAACACGCCGATCGCCAGGCAGACGCCGGTGAAGATCACCGCCTTGCCAGTGGATTTCAAGGTCTGATAGTAGGCTTCCTGCAACGTCATGCCTTGACGCAAATACGTCTCCAGCCGGCTATAGATGTAGATGCCGTAATCCACACCGATACCCACGCCCAAGGCGATCACTGGCAGTGTTGCTACCTTTACGCCAATGCCCATGAAAGCCATCAGCGCATTGCCGAGGATCGAGGTCAGCACCAGCGGCAGAATCACGCAGAGCGTCGCGGCAACGGAGCGGAACGTCAGCAGGCACATGAAGCTCACCGCCGCGTAAACCGCGATCAACATAGTGGTTTCGGAGGCTGCGATGACTTCGTTGGTAGCCGCTTCGATACCGGCGTTACCGGCAGCGAGGACAAACTCCAACCCTTCACGGTTGTTCTCCTCGGCGAACTCACGCGCCGCGGCTACGACGTGCTCCAGCGTTTCAGCCTTGTGATCGTTGAGGAACACCAGCACCGGCGCCAACGAGCAATCACCGTTGTACATGCCCTCGGCACGAGCGATGGAGCTGTTCAGGACGAACTGGTTACGCGACAGGGTTTCCCATTTCAGGCTGCCCTCGTTCATGCCCTTGATGCTCTGCCGCGCGACCGTGACCATCGACACCGCCGACTGCACGCCTTCTGTGTTCTCCATCTTCCACATCAGCTCGTCCATGGCGGCGAGCGTGTCGTAATGGGCGCAGCCTTCAGGCGCCGTCTTGACCATTACCACCAGCACGTCGGAGCTGGTCGAGTAGTTGCGGATGACGAAGTCATTGTCCAGGTTGTAGCGCGAATCCGGGTGCAGTTCCGGTGCGCCCTGGTCGAGATCGCCGATCTTCAGGTTCTGGCCGTACCAGAGCCCCCCGCCCACGGCGAGCAAGGCAATGACGATGGAAATCGGCGCGACCACCGGGTTGGCGAAATTCGCCAGCAACCGCCAGAACGGGTGGTTGCGCGCCGCTTCCTCGCGAGCCTGCTTGACCGCACGCTGGCTGATACCCATATAGGAAATCGCCACCGGCAGCAGGATCAGGTTGGTCAGGATGATCACCGCCACGCCCAGCGAAGCGCCAATCGCCAACTCGCGAATCACACCGATATCGATCAGCAGCAGCGTCACGAAACCAACAGCATCAGACGCCAGTGCCACCATGCCGGGGATGAACAACTGACGGAACGCCATGCGTGCAGCCGCCAGCGGATCATCGGTTTCGCCCGAAGCCATGGCGATGCCGTTGATCTTCTGAACACCGTGGGAAATACCGATGGCGAACACCAGGAACGGCACCAGCATCGAATAGGGATCGAGCCCGAAGCCCAGCGTGTGCAGCAAGCCGAGCTGCCAGGCCACGGCGATCAGCGTAGTCACCACCACCGCGATGGTGCTCTTGAAGCAGCGGGTGAACCACAGCAGCAGCGCTAGCGTGATGCCGATAGCAACGAAGAAGAACAACGCGACACCGACCAGCCCATCGATCAGATCGCCCACCTTCTTGGCGAAACCGATGATGTGGATGTCCACATTCGGGTTCTGCGCTTCGTACTTGTCGCGAATCTTCTCTTCGAGCTCGTGGGAAAACGTCTGGTAGTCGAGGGTGATCTGCTTGCTACGGTCATCAGGATCCGAGTAGGACTCCATCAGCGGCACGTCGATGATGCTGGACTTGAAGTCGTTGGCCACCAGACGCCCGATCTGACCGGACTTGAGGATGTTGTTACGCAAATCGTCGAGGCTTTCAGGCGAGCCGTCATAGGTCTGCGGAATGACTTCACCGCCGGCGAAGCCCTGCTCCGTCACCTCGGTCCAGCGAACGCTCGGGCTCCACAGCGACTTCATGTTCGAGCGGTCGACACCCTGGATGTAGAACACTTCGTCATGAATCTGACGCAGCGTCTCCATGTACTCCTTGGAGAAGATGTCGCCATCCTTCGCCGCCACGGAGATACGCACCGTGTTGCCCAGGTTGGCCAGATCATCACGATGCTGGAGCATGTTCTGAATGTAGGGATGCCCCAGCGGAATCATCTTCTCGAAACTGGTCGAAGGACGGACCTGAGCAGCCTGGTAGAACAGGAATACGCTGATCAACAGGCAGACAAGGATCACTGCCGGTCGATTGTTGAAAATCAGGCGTTCTAGAAAGGACGCCGGCTTCTGCTGATGCTTGGTCATGTTGGCTCCGGCTTATTGTTGTTGTGCGGGCAAGTTGGCGCCGGTCGGCGAAACGACCCTGACGCCGCTCTGCCCGACGAGGACCAGATTGCCGTCCGGGTTGGAGACGACGCCTGACAGTGAGCGTCGATCCGGGCGACTGAACAGCTTGAAGCTCCGTCCTTGATCCTCGCTACTAAGCACGGTGCCGCCGTGGCCGACCACGACGATACGACCATCCGGCAGAAGATTGCCGTCCGCTAGCCCCGACTCAAGGGCATCGCTTCCGTCGAGCAGATCGATCGCTTGCCAGCTATCACCGAAGTCGGCGGAACGGAACAGATGACCGCGCAGACCGAACGCCACGACCACTCCGGGTTCGCCGCCGCTCACGACGCCGAACAAGGATCCCTGATAGGGCGACTCGACGCGCTCCCAGGTCTCACCCATGTCGCTGGAACGGAACATTCCGCCCATTTCGCCAACAACGAACAGACCCGCGTCCTGAATGTGGGTGATGGCGTTCAAGTGGGCGCCGTCCTCGTTGTCGAGGCGATCAGCAACATCTTCCCAATTCTGGCCGCCGTCAGTGGTTTCCAGCAGCACGCCATAAGCACCCGTGGCGAAGCCGTGCTCCGAATTTTCGAACCAGACGTCAAGTAAAGGCACTTCGCCTTCGCGATTTTCGTATTGCTGCGTCCAGGTTTCACCGCCATCGCTGGTCGCCAGGATCAACGCGTCGTGGCCGACCGCCCAGCCATGTTTGTCATCGACGAAATAAACAGCCGTGAGCATCTGACGGGTCGGAACCTTGGCCTGAGACCACGTAGCGCCGGCGTCATCGGAAAAGAGGATATGCCCGCGATCACCAGCCGCGACCAAGCGCTTACCCGCATAAGTGATATCGAGCAGAAGAGCCGATGCGGCCTTCTCCGATTCGATCGCATAGCGGGTCGCTGGCTCAGCGCTTTGCGCATGAGCGGGAGCGGTGGCGAGAAACAGGATGGATAGAACACTGCAGAGCGAGAGCGTTCTTGCAAGCGGCGAATACTTGAAATTCGACTTGCGGGATGTTTTTTCCGCACGGCCGAACCGGGTGCGCCACATGACGGGCTCACTCATACATACCCCCTTTATTCTTATTAAGGTAAGACCTGCGTTAAGTACCAGGCGGAGCCATGCTATAGGGCTTTCGAAAGCGGCGGCAATTGCCTGGACGTTATGTTTTGTTAAGCCAGGCTGATTGATGTTGCTTGATTAGCAGGCTTTATGGCACGGCATTTCACCGCCGCTTTACATTCCGTTTCACGGAAACGATCCGATCTCCGATGAGTACCCCCCGAAAGAACGAATCCCGTGACATCGCACGGGATTCAGGGTGGTTCATATCACCTTGCAGGCGCTGCAGCGTGTCAGGCGAGGCTCTTGCTGACCACCTCGTAGACATCGCTGGACAGCTCGCCCGAGGCCAGAATCCGTTCCAGCTCGCCCTTCATCAGGCCCTGCCGACCGGCGTCGTACTTGCGCCAGCGAGTCAGCGGTGCCAGCAGGCGCGAGGCGATCTGCGGGTTGAGACCATTCAATACGATGATCTGATCGGCCAGGAACCGATAACCGGCACCATCGGCGCGATGGAAGTTGATCAGGTTCTGATTGGCGAAGGCGCCGATCAACGCACGAACCTTGTTCGGGTTCTTCAGCGTGAAGGACGGGTGTTGCATCAGGTGCTGGACACGCTCCAGGCCGCCCGGCTGGGTGTTGCCAGCCTGCACGCTGAACCACTGATCCATTACCAGCGGGTTGTCCTTGAAGTTTTCGGCAAAGGCTTCGAGCGCCTTGTCACGCTCGGCTGCGAAGCCCGAGTTGACCAGCACGGCCAGCGCAGCCAGGCGCTCGGTCATGTTGTCGGCCTCCTCGAACTGCTCGACGCAGGCGGCCACCACTTCGGGCTTGCCGCTGAGAATCAGATACGACAAGGCGATGTTCTGTAGAGCACGACGGGCAAAGTGGCTGGCTTCGGCAATATAAGGCGTCTGCCGGGACAGCTCGCGGTTGGCCTGGTAGCGCTTCCAGAACAGGTCGAACAACGCTGTAGCGATACCCTGGCGAGCAAAGTCGCGCGCCGCGTGAATGGCATCGACATCCGCCACTTCGCTGATTTCGGTGAGGTAGGCCTCGCTCGGCAGCGAAAGCATTTCGGCAACCATCGCCGGATCGAGGCTTTCGTCTTCCAGCAGGCTGCGCAACGCCTTGACCAGACGCTGGTCCAGTTGCAACGCTTCGCCGCGCTGATGCTGCGCGATCATTTCCTGCAGCACCTGCACCGACAATTGCTGACCGGCCTCCCAGCGGTTGAAACCGTCGGAATCGTGCTGCATCAGGAACATCAGCTGATCGCGGCTGTACGGAAACTCAAGCTTCACCGGCGCGGAGAAACCGCGCAGCAACGAGGGCAACGGCTGCTCGGGAACGTCGACGAAGGTGAACGTCTGTTCGGCCTGATCGACTGCCAGCACGCGAGTGGTCCCGACGGCGGCATCCTCGCCTTGCAGGCGCAGCGCAATCTCGTTGCCCTGGCCGTCCAGCAGGCCCAGCGAAACAGGGATCACGAATGCCAGCTTCTCGCTCTGGCCCGGCGTCGGCGGGCAGCTTTGGCGGAAGGTCAGGCTATAGGTCTTCGCGGCAGCATCGTATTGCTCGCTGACGGCGAGGCGCGGCGTGCCGGCCTGGCTGTACCAGCGCTTGAACTGGGTCAGGTCGGCACCGTTGGCGTCTTCCATGGCCTTGACGAAATCATCGACGGTCACGGCCTGGCCGTCATGGCGCTCGAAGTAGAGATCGCTGCCCTTGCGGAAGCCCTCCTCGCCCAGCAGCGTCTGGATCATGCGCACCACCTCGGCACCCTTCTCGTACACGGTCAGGGTGTAGAAGTTGGAGATCTCGATGAATGACTCGGGGCGAACCGAGTGGGCCATCGGCCCGGCATCTTCAGCGAACTGATGGGTACGCAGGTAGGACACGTCCTCGACGCGCTTGACTGTTTCCGAATTCATGTCGGAGGAGAACTGCGCATCGCGAAAGACAGTGAAACCTTCCTTGAGCGACAGCTGGAACCAGTCGCGGCAGGTCACACGGTTGCCGGTCCAATTATGAAAGTATTCGTGGGCAACGATCGCCTCGACCCGCTGATGTGCGGCGTCGGTGGCGGTTTCCGCTCGAGCCAGCACGGCGCTGGAGTTGAAGATGTTTAGGCCCTTGTTCTCCATCGCACCCATGTTGAAGTCGTTGACCGCGACGATCATGAAGATGTCCAGATCGTACTCGCGACCGTAGGCCTCTTCATCCCACTTCATCGATTTCTTCAGGCTGTCCATGGCGTGCTGGCATTTGTCGATATTCTCCGGCTCGACGTAAATACGCAGCGCCACGTCGCGGCCGCTCATGGTGGTGAAGCTGTCCTCGACGCACCACAGATCACCGGCCACCAGTGCGAACAAATAAGCCGGCTTCTTGAACGGATCTTCCCAGGTCGTCCAGTGGCGGCCGTCGTCCTCTTCGCCGCTGGCGATCGGGTTGCCGTTGGACAGCAGGATTGGATAGGCATGCTTCTCGGCGCTCACCGTCGTGGTGAACTTGCTCATCACATCCGGGCGGTCGAGGTAGTAGGTGATCTTGCGAAAGCCCTCGGCCTCGCACTGGGTGCAGAACATGCTGCCGGACTTGTAGAGGCCTTCCAGCGCAGTGTTGCTCTCCGGATGGATGACCACGCTGCTGTCGAGGGTGAACGCGGCGCTATCGGGCTGCAGGGTCAGGCTTTCGCCGGCGACTTCGTAATCGCCCAGGCCCAGCTGGCGGTCGTTCAGCGACAGCGATATCAGCTCGAGATCCTGGCCGTGCAACTGCAACGGCGGCAGGCCGGCGCCCGCTTCAGGATTGCGGCGCATCACCAGTTGCGCATGCACCAGGGTGCGGTCTTCGTACAGTTCGAAGGTCAGGTGTGTTTCATCGATCAGGTACTCGGGCGCCTGATAATCCTTGAGATGAATGACTTTCGGTTGTTCGGTGCGCATCGATAAAAGCCTCTTCGAGGCAGCTACAAGCCGCAAGCTTGAAGCTGCAGGTAAATGTGCCGTGGTTGCCTCCGACGCCCGGAATCAAGCCTTCGCGGGTCAAGCTTGAATTTATGGCGTGCAGCTTGCGGCTATTTGATAAGCGGTGAACTTGCGGATGTTGATCACGCCGGTGTCCAGGATCAGGTATTGACCCTTGATGCCGCGCAGGGTGCCTTCAACAACGGGCGTCTTTTCCAAGTCTAGACTGACGATCTTGGTCGGGTAGGCATCGACCGGGTAACGGATCTCCAATACCTCGGCGTCCGCCACTGGCTGGATTGCCTGTAACCCATAGCGCTGCTGCAGGCCCCGCAGGCCTTCGGCGCAGGCATCGAATATTTGCTCGCGAATCTCGATCAGGTCGATGGGCTCGGCATCCCCCTTGAGCAGCGCGCGCCAATTGGTGCGATCAGCCACCTGGCTGCGCAACAGGTCTTCGACCATGCCCGACTGCTGGCGAGTAGCGACACGCATGATCGGCAGCGCCTGGCTCGCGCCCTGGTCGAGCCAACGGGTCGGCAACTGCGTGGCGCGAGTGATACCTACTTTGATACCTGACGAGTTGGCCAGATAGACCACGTGGTCGGTCATGCAGAAGTCCATGCCCCACTGCGGATCGCGGCAAGTGCCGAAATCGTGGTGGCATTTTTCCGGACTCATGATGCAGATGTCGCACTGCGGGAGCTTCTTGAAGCAGGGATAGCAATAGCCCTGGCTGAAGCTCTTGTTGGTCTTGCGTCCGCAATGGGTGCAGTTGATAGCGCCAAGGTATTCCAGCCGCAGGGTCTTGCCGATCAGCGGATTGACGGGCACCAGTTCGTCGTTCAGACGGAAGGAATATTGCGCTTGGGCACCCAGCTGAATTGACATCTTGCTCAGGGCGCCGCGTCCTAGCTCCAACATCAGTGACGGGTCCCGGAAGCGGGTGCGAACAGACTGGTGTCGATCGGCGCCTTGTTCTTGCTCTTGGAGGCGCATTCATCACCGCCCATATAACCGGTGCGCTCTTCTTCCGGCAGGTTCTGGATTTCCCAGGCGATCATCGCGCCGAGGCAGGTTTCCTTCTGCTCGGGCGTCAGCTTGCGACCGTCGCTCCACTTGCCCAGCTCGACGGCAGTTTTCAGGTTTTCGTAGATTTCGGGGGTGATGTTTTCGATGGCTTCGATAAAGGACGACATGGCCGGCTCCCGGGGAAACAAGCGCGCATTCTACCGAGCGCCGCTGCTTTAGGGAAAACGATCAGCCTTTCAGTTGCCTTGGCCCGCGGCCCTGCGGCGCGCCAGCAGCCCACCAAGGATACCGGTCAGGCACCCAGCGACCAGCCCGCCGACGTGGGCCGCGTTAGCGATCGCCAATGCACCGAAGCTCACCACTTCGATCACCCCAGTCAGGCATACCACCAGCCAGATCAGCATCAGCACCACCACACCGGGCGGCAGTCGGTAGGCTTCGTCCGGCGACAGCTTCTGGAACAGCCAGCAGTGGCCGAGCAGTCCGTACAAAACGCCGGACAACCCGCCAAAGATGCTCGGCCCGCCGAACAGGTATTGCGCCAGGTTGGACACGGCGCCGAACAGCAGCGTGAACCCGAACAGCATCAGCGCGCCCTGGCGATATTCGATGCGCCGCCCCAGCTCCCAGTACCACATGGAATTCATCGCCAGATGCAGGAAGCCGAAGTGCACGAAGATCGGCGTCACCAGCCGCCACCACTGCCCTTCTGCGAGGGTCTGTTCGAGCGTCGCGAAATAGGCGTACTCGCCGTCGATACGAAAGTCGCTGAAGCTGAACCAGCGAATGGTCTCGAAATTCTCGCCGAGCATGGTGATCGCCGCCGCGATCAGCGTCAGCAGCAACACCGCGGCGGTCAGCGGACTGCGGCGCAGACTGGCGACGAATCCCCCACCGCGGCGTGGCGGTTGCTCGGCGACGACCGCGCCGTCGCCTTGCGGGTAACGCTGATAGAGTTCACGGACTTGCTCAGCGGTTTCAGCCGGCACGCGCAGTACCTGCTCACCCGACTCTTCGGAGACGCGACAAGGCACCTGCAGGCGCCGCAGCAGCGCGACGAAACCACTCAGGTCTTCGGATAAGGGCAGGCGCAACGCCTCGACAACCACCATCTAGCGCTCCACATTCACCCAGACGAATTTCGCCGGGTCGAGTCGGGTTTCCTGGTCGAGCCGGTAGGCGACCAGCTTGCCGTATTTCACCGCGCTGTAATCCAGGCAAGCCAGGTTATGACGTATGGGCGCGGGCTCGCCGCTACGCCAGTAATGCCCGACGAACAGCAGCGGATCGTCGGGCCCGTACAGGAACAAGCGGCTCTTCTGGCTTTCGCTAAGCGGCAGGCACGCCGCCTTTTCCGGCAGGCCGTCGGGCTGGAACACGATATCGCCGTAGGTCCTGGGGTTCTCTTCCCAGAACTTGGTGCGGAAGAAGCTGCGAGTGAATCCCTCGGCGCTGGTCAGCGTCAGGCCCTGGGGCAGCGGCATGTCGGTGCCACGCAGTAGACGGTCCAGTGCCTTGGCCGCGAATCCGTCACTGAACGCGGCATCGCGCAAGAATTCTGGATCGACACAGCCGTGGCTCAAACGCTGGCGAAGCTGATCGATGACGGCGTTATCCCAGCAGGCGTGAACCACGCGGAAACGCTCGCTCTGAAGAAACAGAGGCAGCTCCATGAACCACTCGCGAAACGCCCGCCATTCATCCGGATAGTGTTCGAACTGCTGGAAGGTCTCCTGCAGCAGCGTCTCGTAGCGCGGGGTATGTTCGCGAACGAAGGTCTTGCCGCTTTCCGGCGGTGCCGGGGTGTACCAGCCCAGTGCGTTGAATTCGTGGTTGCCCATGATGCAGTAGGCCTGTTCCGCCTCGACCATCGCATGCACCAAATGCAACGCCTCACGAATGCGTGGGCCGCGGTCGATGATGTCGCCGAGAAAGATCACTTGTCGGCGCGGATGCCGCCACACATCGCCATGCCGGCGATAGCCGAGCTGATCAAGCAGCCGCTCCAGGGTACGAGCGCAACCATGTACGTCCCCGATGAGGTCGTAGCTGCGCTCCGGATCGACGATCACTATTCCCCTCCACCGAGGCGGCTGCCCCAGCCAAGCTTGGTGCGGCAGACCTCGTAATAATTGTGGTCCAGCGGATGGATCAGGTGCAGCTTCTGCGGCTTCTTGCGCACCGTGACGGTATCGCCCGGCGCGCAAGTGAAATGGTTCTGGCCGTCACAGGAGACCTGCGGATAGATCTGCATGTTCGGCGATACCACGATCTTCAGCTCGCTGTTGCCATCCACCACGATCGGCCGGCTAGACAGGGTATGTGGATACATTGGCACGACGACGATTGCATCCAGCCGAGGGTGCATGATCGGCCCACCAGCAGACAGCGAGTAGGCCGTGGAGCCGGTGGGCGTGGCGATGATCAGGCCATCGGCCTTCTGGCTGCAGACGAACTGGCCGTCGATGTACAGCTCGAACTCGATCATTCGGGTCGACTTGCCTGGATGCAGCACCACGTCGTTGAGCGCGTCGCCTTCTCCGATGGACTCCTCGAAGCGCCTGACCTGAGCTTCGAGCAGGAAGCGATTTTCCAGGGTGTATTGCCCACGCAGCACTTCAGCAACCTTCTCTTCCAGCTCGTCGGGGCGAATATCGGTGAGGAAGCCAAGGCTGCCACGGTTGATTCCAAGCACCGGGACACGATGCTTGGCCAGCGCTCGCGCCGCGCCAAGCAAGCTGCCGTCACCGCCGACGACAATCACCAGATCACAAGAGTCGCCCAGCCGTTGCCGCGACGAGGTCTGCATGCCATGCCCCGGCAACACCTCGGCGATGTTTTCTTCGAGAATGACGTGCAGGTGGCGCTCCACGAGGAATTTCTTCAGTCGGCGAATGGTGTCCAGCACCTGGGAACTGCCCAGGCGGCCGATGATGCCGATGTTGCGGAACTGGTCCATTGAAGCTCCCTGATAGCGTGGCGGGTAACAGGCCGGCACGCATCGAGCGGTAGCGGGCCGGGCAGAGCCTAACAGGCTCTAGATTGGTGTCGCGCGGGCGCGTTTGAGTTCAACACCGCGTTAGCGGACCCCGTTGCGGTGCGGCGCGAGGATTATGGGCGAAAGGCCAGAGGCGCAGCAAACCATCCCGGCTATGCTTGCTGCATGACCCTCCCTTGTCTTGACGAAGTAATGTCTAACTTGCGGCACCCACAGGTGCGGGATCTCGCCTGGGTAGTGCTCTCGCCGCCGCTTTTGATCGATGCCCCATCACCCCAGCGCCACCCGCTTTCGGCCAGTCGCTGGAGCAATGACCCCGCTGCGCTGAGCGACTGGTTGCTATTGCTCGACAGACAGCCGGCGGTACTCCAGGCGTGGCTGGCACAACACAGCATTCGCCGGCTGGGCCTGTATTACGAACGCCTCTGGCAATTCGCGCTGGCTCAGGCGCCGGATGTCGAACTGCTGGTGGCGAATCTGCCGATCCGCCAGGGCGGCCAGACGTTGGGCGAGCTGGATCTGATCCTGCGCGATGCCGAAGGCGTGCATCACCTTGAACTCGCGGTGAAATTCTACCTGGGCCTGCAGACCGGCGATAGCCGCCGACACGACCACTGGCTGGGTCCCGGCAGCCATGATCGGTTGGATATCAAGTTGCAGCGCCTCTGCGAGCACCAGCTGCGACTCTCGTCCAGCCAACAGGCACAGGCACTACTGACCGAGCTGACTTGCCGCCAGATCAAAAGCGCCTTGTGGCTCGGTGGCTACCTGTTTCAACCCTGGCAGGACGGGTGTGAACCGCCCGTTGGAGCCAACCCGATGCATCTCGGCGGGTCATGGTTGCGGCTGCGCGACTGGCTGCATTCGGCTGTCACCGATAGCGATGCGCACTGGCAACCGCTGCCCCGTCAAACCTGGCTGGCCCCGGCGCAATTGGAAGACAGCCAACTCTGGCAAGCCGAAGACGTTCAGCAATGGATTGTCGATGCCAATCGCAGCCAGGCACGCCTGCTGGCTCGAATGGAGCCCGACGCAGATGGGCACTGGGTCGAGCGCGAACGCCTTTTCGTGGTATCCGATAGCTGGCCTGGGTGATGCACTCTTCATCAAATCGTCATTCACATGCGACACACTACAGCGCCCATCAGACTGCCCCTCAGTAACAGAACGGCCCATCGATGTCCTCAGTCCAACCCGATTCAATTCCTCTGCAGCATTCAAGCACCTGGACCATCTTTCTGGTGTTTCTGCGTCTGGGGCTGACCTCCTTTGGAGGTCCGGTGGCTCATCTCGGCTATTTCCGCGAAGAGTTCGTCAACCGCCGCCGCTGGCTGGATGAGGCGGGATATGCCGATCTGGTAGCGCTCTGCCAATTCCTGCCAGGGCCGGCGAGCAGCCAGGTCGGCATTGCCATCGGTTTGCTACGCGGTGGTTATCGCGGCTCGCTGGCCGCCTGGGCCGGGTTCACCTTGCCGTCGGCGATCGCGCTGATGCTCTTCGCGTTCGGCATCGGCAGTTGGGGCGAAGCCGTTCCGGATGGGCTTCTGCATGGCCTCAAGATCGTTGCGGTTGCTGTGGTGGCCCAGGCGGTTTGGGGCATGGCCCGTAACTTATGCACAGACGGGACACGTATCACCATCGCGCTGCTCGCCGCGTGCGCGGTACTGGCTCTGCATAATGCCTGGGCGCAGCTTGGCGTTATCGTGCTGGCAGGTCTGGCCGGGCTGATGCTGTTTCGCCCTACATCGAAGGGTTCTCTCGCGCCTCATCAGGGCCGTCAGGGTCGCTCGGTTGCCGGCCTCTTCCTGTTGTCGTTCTTCGCGCTGCTGATGGCGTTGCCCGCGCTGACCGCCGCTTCCAGCAGTCAGTTGTTGGCATTGTTCGACACCTTCTACCGCGCCGGCGCGCTGGTCTTCGGTGGGGGGCACGTGGTGCTTCCGTTGTTGCAGGCCGAAGTCGTACCCAATGGCTGGGTCAGCAACGACATATTCCTTGCCGGCTACGGCGCCGCCCAGGCGGTGCCGGGGCCGCTGTTCACTTTTTCGGCTTTTCTCGGCGGGTCCATCGGTACTGGCAGCGCCGACCTGATAAACGCAGCCGTATGCCTTGTGGCGATATTCACCCCTTCATTTCTGCTGGTGTTCGGCGTCATGCCGTTCTGGGACAGGCTACGCGCCAACCTTCGCGTACAGGCAGCGCTGGGTGGAGTGAACGCCGCGGTGGTCGGCCTGCTACTGGCGGCGCTTTATGATCCGGTCTGGACCAGCGCCATATTCGGCCCCGTCGACTTCGCTCTGGCGCTGGTCGCGCTGGTCGCCTTGATGGTCTGGAAGCTACCGCCCTGGCTGGTCGTGCTGGTGGGCGGCCTTGCAGGCTGGGCTATCGCCGCGGTGTCTTGATCGTTCGCCAGTGATTTCAGCTCAGCCACTGCGTTCAGTGCGACCACCGGAACGAGCTAGATAGCCGCTGCCCTGCTCACAGATCAAGGTCGCGTGTTGCTCGGCGGACAGCCCATCGAGGCCGTCACACAGCGGATAAGCGGTGAAACCCAGCTGGGTCAGCAGAAAGACCGCGCTGGCGCTGCGCTTGCCGCTGTCGCAGTAGCACAGATAGATCCGATCCTGAGCCAGCAGGCGTGTCTTGAGACGCAACAGATGCAGCGGCATATGCAGTGCCTGCAGCGCATGGCCGCGCTGATATTCCTCCAGCAGTCGGACATCCAGCCATTGAGCACCTTTCGCGATCAGTTCGTTCGCCTCGGCAAGGTCAAGCTCGGCTACCACCGGCGCCTTCAACAGGGCGATGAAATCCCGCCGCGCCAGGCGCAGCACCTGAGCATTCTCGAGCAGCGTCACGGTGGCGTTGCGAGGGCATTCGGTGAGCAAAGCTTCTTCGCCGAAGCAGGCGCCGACATCCAGTTCCGCCACGACCTGCTCTACACCGCCAAGGCCGGATATGACCTCGGCTCGACCGCTCTTGAGGAAGTAACAGCAGTCGCCGGCATCACCTTCACGCAGCAGTACGTAACCGGCAGGTAGCTCGATCGACTCGAGCCTGCCAAGCATCTTTCGCACGTTTTCCGGCGGCACCTTGGCGAACAGCGGATTGTCCAGCAGCGCTTCGAGCCAGTCAGTCAGTTCGCCAGCCGTGGACAGCTCCAGTAGCAGATCGGCATGGGTCTGATGCCAAGACAGCAAACGATCCAGCTGGGCGCCATCGACCGTCAATACCCTGCAGTCTTCCAGCGCCCGCACCTGGCTCAGCCGGGGTCCGGGGCCGAATGCGTGGCAGCTTTCCGGCGAGCCAGCGGCCATCCGCCATTGCTTGCCGTCCGGCCCATGCATGGACAAGGCGCCGGTGAGCAGGAAGTAGCAGGAACCGGCGCCTGTCTCGTCATCGAACAACAGCTCATCGGCGAGCAGCAGTCGCGGAATCAACTGCGCGCGAAGCGTTTGAAGTCGACGAGGCGAGAGCGCGTTGAGCGGAATCAGACTACCTAACTGATCGGGACGCAGCGGCTTGTTCATCCATGGTTCCAGAAGACGGGAAAGTCAGCGCAGCAGCTCGTCCAACTGCGCCTGCGCAGCTCGCCGGCCCTGCAAGCCACCGGTATGCACGAAGATGAGCCGCGTGCCGGGCGTAAAATAGCCGCGCTCAATATAAAGGCGCAATGCCATCATCGCCTTAGCCGTATAGACCGGTTCCAACGGCAACCCGGTGGCACGCTCGGTTTCCACCATGAAGCGCGCAAGCGCCTCGTCGAACCGACCGAAACCGCCGCGACACGCATCGATCAGCTGATAGTTCGTGTTGGAGACTTCAGCCTCGCCGAGCAGCCTGTCGACTTCCTGCGCGACACCATGAGACGGCGGTCCTGCCAGCGCACCGTAGACGCGGCGCTCGCCCTGCTCGGCCTCGCCGATCACCAGTCCCGCCAGGGTCGTACCGGTTCCAGCGGCCAGCCACCAGCCGTCGTGATCGTCCCAGCCAACCGCGGCCAGTTGCTCCCGTACGCGTGTCACCAGCGGCGCGCAACCCCGCGCGCCAGCGAGGCCGCCACCGCCTTCCGGCACGCAGTAAAAGCCGGGATAACGTTCGCACCAGGCATCGAAGAATCCCGGCTGGTGCCGCTCACGGTAGCCGCCGTAGCCCAGCCAATGCAGTTGCATACCGAAATTCTGCAGATCGTCGATGGTCGCCGTCCGCTGTGGTTGCCCGCGCAGCAGGCCGACACTGGCCAACCCGCTGCGTCTGGCAGCCGCCGCCAGCGCATGTAGATGATTCGAATGGGAGCCACCAAGGCTGATGAGTCCTGATGCACCGGTCGCCTGCGCGGCCTGCAAATGGTGAGCGAGCTTGAACCACTTGTTTCCAGACAGCTCGGGATCGACCAGATCCAGGCGCAACACGGCGACCTGCACCTGCGCTTGTCGCAGCCAAGGCAAGACGATGAGCTGCAATGGCGCGGGCCGTAACTCTGGAAATGATGATGGGAATGCCGGCAAATCGTCAGCTACCCGTGCGCAGCCGGTCCTGAGCTCTATGTCTGGCACAGCAGTTGGACTCGCCAATGAAAAAACGGCTAGGGGCTTCCACTTTGTCCAGCGGCATATTGCAGCGCTCTCCACTGGACAAGGTAGCGACGCAGGTCGGCTGTTGATAATGCTGTACCCACTGGCCGTACTGCTCTTCGGAAACGGCACATTTGGCTGCGGCATAGGCGAGAGGGTTTTGCTGATAGCGCGCCATGTCATGCAGCGGAATGGTCAGGTGGCCCGCACCGGGGTGATAAGCCATGAACGTCACGCCGATTCCTGAAAGACGCTTGAGCACTTGCTCACCGCTTTGCTCGATGAGTGCATCACGCTGCTTTTGGAGTTGCTCGATCTCCTGCTGCAGCTGGGAGTCCAGTTCGTTGCGGTAGGCCAGCTCCACATCACGGATGGACACTTGCTCTTTGTATTCGGCGACCGCTGCTGCGATCTGCCGCCTCAACTCCTCATTGAACTGCGCCTGCGAGGCTTGCGCTTCGGCGCGGCTGTTGTGCTCCAGCGCACGCAGCTGCTGGCTCATTTCTTCACGGTTTTTTTGGAAACCCTCCGCCTGCTCGGCGAGCTGCGAGCGAAGCTGTTCGACGAGCTGCTCCTTGTCCAAGAGCTCCTGGCGTAACTGGGCAGCCTCTTCCAGTAGCCTGGCCTGCTGCTGTGCAGCCAAATCGCGTAGTCGGGTGATATCGGCCTCGCGCTGCTGCTCGAGATTGGCGATGCGCAGACGCTGCTGCTTGATCAGCTGCGCCGCCTTAACGCGCTGCTCCTGCTCGCGCTTTTCGGCTCGCTCGGTGGCCGCTTGCTTGGCAGAATCAGCCGCATACCAGGCGTCCTCGGCGACCATCTGTAGGCGTTCGGCCGGTACCACCTGAGGTATTTCTTCTTCGACCAGCAGGCCGAGCTGGTTGCGCCTGATTCGGTCACGCAGCATGACGAGGTGATTCCGGCTCTGGGTCAGTTCCGGGTCCCAGAGATGCATCTGATACCAGGACACCGGACATTGGCTGCGGCATGCCAGGCGAATGGGGCCCGCGCCTAGGTCAGGCCCACGTCCGGTGCGCTCGGCCAGATTGCGCAGTGGAATGTTCCAGCCGCTGTCCGCCGAGCCGTCTTCGTTGAAATCCAGGTAAAAGAACACCGCCGCACGGATCTGCAACCGGGTATTGATCAAGACGTAGGCGACACGCATCTGCTGATCGGCGAACTCCGGCATGCTCACCACGCCATCGAGCATGGCCTCGAATTCCGGGTAGAGCATTTCCTTACAGACGCCGCCATCATTGAAGAACAGTACGGCTTCGACCGTCTGCGGTTTGATCTGCATGCTCGCACCCTCAATGGCTTGATCAGCTAGCGAATGTTTCCATGAGGCGGTCGCATAACGCCGCTTCTCTATTGTCGGGCGCAAGTGTAGGAGAAAAATCGAAACGGGCGATGTGATTGGGTTGGCAGCGAGTCCGGTGCCCACAACTCCTGAGTTGCGCAGGAGAAAAACTGTGACTGAGTTGGAGAAGCCGGTCAGGACTTCATCGCCGCAAGCTGAGGCGCCAGACGCCGGCCCATTTCTTCACCAAGGGCCGCCAGGCCGCTCATTGGGCACCATGACTTCGAAATCAGTGATCAGGCCGGACCCGTCGAAGCGAATCATGTCGATGCCCTTGAGCTGTCGATCGCCGACACGCGCGCTGAATTCCAGCACGACGCTCAAGCCGTCCGCACTGGCCAACTCGCGGTGATAAGCGAAATCCTCGAAGACCTTCACTACGGTATTGAGGATCAGACTGACCGCTGCCGCACTCTCATAGGGCTTGTAGGCCATCGGCGAGCGAAACACGGCGTGCGAATGTAGCAACTCTGGCAGGCGGCTGAGATCGGCGGCTTCGATCATCTGATGCCAGCGCTGCAGCGTAGCGGCAGCGGCCGGTTGCAACGAAAGTGCGGTGTGCATACGAGGCTCCTATGAATAAAGCGGCCCCGCTCGAAGCGGGGTCGGGTAACTCAGATTTCCGCAGCGAGGCGCGAGCCCTGGTTGATCGCGCGTTTGGCATCCAGCTCGGCGGCGACGTCAGCTCCGCCGATGAGATGCACCTTGGCGCCCGCCGCCTCGAGCTCGGCCTGCAGCTCACGCAGTGGATCCTGCCCGGCGCACACGATCACAGTATCCACCGGCAGGATTTGCAGTTCGCCTCCGGCGACGCTGATATGCAGGCCCTGGTCGTCGACCTTGAGATATTCCACAGAACTGATCATCTGCACCTGCTTGTTCTTCAAGCCGGTGCGATGAATCCAACCGGTGGTCTTGCCCAACCCATTTCCGACCTTGGATTTCTTGCGCTGCAGCAAATAGACCTGACGCGCCGGTGCGTGCGGTACCGGCTGGATGCCGGCGACGCCGCCGCGCGCTTCGAGCCCAAGGTCGATCCCCCACTCTTTCCAGAACGCCTCGCGATCCAGGCTGGTCGACTGCCCCTGATGGGTGATGAACTCCGAAACGTCGAAGCCAATACCGCCAGCGCCGATGACGGCAACGCGCTGCCCCACCGGCTTGCGCTGCAGGATCGCATCGAGGTAACCGATCACCATCGGATGCTCGATGCCCGGAATCTCTGGCGTACGTGGCGCGATGCCGGTGGCGAGGATGATCTCGTCGTAACCGCCGGCCAGCAGATCGGCCGCACTGATGCGGGTATTCAGGCGGACGTCGACACCGGTGCTTTTCAGTTTGCTGTCGAAATAGCGCAGGGTTTCGTAGAACTCTTCCTTGCCCGGGACGCGTTTGGCCACGTTGAACTGGCCGCCGATTTCGCTACCCGAATCGAACAGGGTTACCTGATGGCCACGCTCGGCGGCGACGGTGGCCGCCGCCAGACCGGCCGGACCCGCGCCGACCACGGCGATCTTGTTCACCGCTGCGGTGGGAATGTAGTTCAACTCGGTCTCGTAGCAGGCCCGCGGGTTGACCAGACAGGTGGTCAATTTGCCGCTGAACGTATGGTCGAGACAGGCTTGGTTGCAACCGATACAGGTGTTGATGGTATCGCTGCGATCGGCGGCCGCCTTGTTGACGAAATCCGGATCGGCCAGGAACGGGCGCGCCATCGAAACCATGTCGGCGTCGCCCTCGGCCAGCACCTGTTCAGCAACCTCGGGGGTATTGATGCGGTTGGTGGTCACCAGCGGAATGCTCACCTCGCCGCGCAACTTCGCCGTTACCTTAGTGAACGCTGCACGCGGCACTTTGGTGGCGATGGTGGGAATGCGCGCTTCGTGCCAACCGATGCCGGTGTTGATCAGTGTCGCACCGGCCCGCTCGATGGCTTTGGCCAACGTCACGACTTCTTCCCAGGCGCTGCCGCCTTCCATCAAATCGAGCATGGACAGGCGATAGATGATGATGAATTCAGGCCCTACCGCCTCCCTCACGCGCCGCACGATTTCCACCGGCAGGCGCATGCGGTTTTCGTAGCTGCCACCCCAGCGGTCCGTACGGTGGTTGGTATGGGCCACCAGGAACTGGTTGATGAAGTAGCCTTCCGAACCCATGATCTCGACGCCATCGTAGCCGGCCTGCTGGGCCAGGCTCGCGCAATTGACGAAGTCACGGATCTGCTTTTCGATTCCCTCTTCGTCCAGCTCGCGCGGCGTGAAAGGGTTGATCGGCGCCTGGATGGCGCTGGGCGCCACCAGCTGCGGACTGTAGGCGTAACGACCGGCATGCAGGATCTGCATGCAGATCTTGCCGCCCGCCTCGTGAACGGCCTGGGTGACGACCTTGTGTTCTTCTGCTTCGGCGGCGGTCGACAGCTTGGCCGCCCCTGCGCGCACCGAACCTTCTTCGTTAGGGCCTACGCCGCCGGTGACGATCAGGCCGACACCACCACGCGCACGTTCAGCAAAAAATGCCGCCATGCGCTCGAAACCATTGGGCATTTCCTCGAGGCCAGTGTGCATCGAACCCATCAGCGTACGGTTGCGCAGCGTGGTGAAGCCCAGATCCAACGGGGCAAGCAGGTGCGGGAAAGCGGTCATGGTCGTTCCTCGATCAAGCGGCGCGAGAGTGGTGCGCTGTAGTCAACGGTAAAATCGCCACGCCTCATGGGGTCGTGGTCGCTATGGAGCGAAGATAAACAGGCGCCACGAAGCGCTCAATGATCAAAACTCACAACTGCCTGACCCTAGTGCGCAAAACACTTGGCAATCGTGAACGATATACCTAGTCTTTCCGCATATGCCTTCAGCAGCGCCTTACATGCGTACCTACAGCAAATTGCTCGGTCTGACCGCCCTCGCCCTTGCCGCACTCATCATCTATCTGGACTGGACCGGTGACCGGCGCAGCGGCCCATTGCTATCCGATCTGCGCACGCTGCCGATCAATAGCCAGGGCCAACCGGGGTCCGCCGGTAATCTGCTCGGGATCGAAACGCGGCTGATGCCCGCCGATTATCAAAGCAGGGAGCGGTTGCAGCTGAAGTTCACCACCTACCTCGATCAGGCGCGTGACGCCGGCCTGCTGAACCCGCGCACGATCGTCGTGCTGCCGGAGCACGTCGGCACCGGCCTGTTCGCCCTGGGCGAAAAGCCCGAAGTGCAACAGGCACGTACGCTACGCGATGCCATGCAGTGGACGGCATTGAGCAATCCTTGGGACTACGTGCGCGCGCTGTTTGCCAACGAGGGCGGCCACCACCGCACCGAGGCCGTGCTGAAGATCAAGGGGCAGCAAATGGCCGATGACTATCAACTCATCTTCGGCAATCTCGCGCGCGACTACGGCGTCACGCTGGTCGCCGGCTCCATCGTGCTGCCCGAGCCACGCCTCGAGGATGGCAGTCTACGAATCGGCGATGGTCCGTTGCGGCAAGTCAGTCTCAGCTTCGCCGCGGACGGCCAGCCCATTGGTCCGCTGCAATACAAAATGGCCTTAAGCCGCTATGAACGCCGCTACAGCCAGGCACCTGACCTGCCATCGTCTACGATGCCCACGCCGGCCGGGCGCCTGGCTGTGCTGATCGGCTGCGACGGCTATATCCGCCAGCCACCTGCCGATGCTGAACTGCTCGCCCTCCCTGGCATGCGCGATAATCCGCACGCCAGTTGCGCAACCGCTCCCTTGCCGCAAACGTCGCTGCCCCGCATGGAAGTACGCACGTTCGGGCTGCCCTGGAATCTGGTCGGCTCGCCCCGTCGACCCGCACCGCAGCATTACAACAAGCCTGTGCAACTGAACAATCTGTGGCTGCCGGAGCGCTCGTGAATCGCCAGCGGGTGCGCCTCGGTGACCTCTCGGTTGGCTTCGTGCACAGCCTGAGCAGTGCCCTACAAGAAAAACAGATCGATCCGCAGCCGCTGCTGGACGCTTACGGTCTGGATCTGGCGCGCCTGTCCGAGCCACACGCGCGGCTGTCCATTCCGCGTTATATGCGCCTCGGCCACGCGGCCATCCAGCTTACCGGCGACCCCAGCCTGGGCCTGGAAATGGGGCGACTGCGCAAGGCCGGTCATCTGGGTCTGGTCGGCATAACCTCCGCCCAGGCGCCAACAGTCCGCGAAGCGGCACGCACCCTGATTCGCTACGAACCGCTGTACGCATCGAATTACCGTGGCGCGTCAACCTTCCATGAAGACGCCGAAGGGGCCTGGTTGCGGTTCTACTCGATCAGCCCCTACAACAGCTACAACCAGTTCGTCGTGGATACGGTATTGGCCAGCTGGATCACGCAACTGGCCACGGTCGCCGCGAACGCGATAATGCCCGTCGCGATTCATATCGAGTTCGAACGCCCCGACTATGCCGCGCGTTACGAGCCGATCTTTACGAAACCCGTTGAGTTCGCTGCCGAGCACAATCAGCTCCGGCTGGATAAAGCCACACTGGCGCTGCGCAACCCGGAGTACTGCCCGGGTACTTGGCGCCAGCTACTGGAACTTTGCGAAGCGGAACTGGAACAGCGGACCCGTACACGCAGCCTGCGGGAGCGGGTCACGCAACTTTTGGGGCCGATGCTCAAAGGCGGCGAGCCGGACCTGCAGCAGATTGCCAGCCGACTGCAGCTGCCATCCTGGACGCTGCGTCGAAAGCTGGAAGAAGAAGGCACCAGCTACCGGGCCACTCTCAACGATACGCGCCGCGACCTGGCCATGACCTATATTCGCGACACCGAATTGGCGTTTGGCGAGATCGCCTGGCTTCTGGGCTTTTCCTCGGCGGAAGCCTTTCAGCGCGCATTCAAGCGCTGGAGCGGGCAAACGCCTGGCGAATACCGGCGCCAGCAGCGGCGCGCAGACTGATCAACTAAAGCTCGAAAGCGTCTTCGGCCGGCTCGGGACCATCCTGCTCGGCGGCGTGCCATTCGAGTATTTCGTCCTGGTAGTCATCCATAGGAGCGCTCCTCGTATTGGGTCTCTAATCGACAAATCCGTACCAGCACGCTAACGCGAGTACATGACCAAAACATGAACCGCTGCGCACCGATGTTGGAATATCTGAATAGCCCAAGCTCACCGCCACCACAACGCGCCTAAACGCCGCATAGCACCGCACAGCACAGCACTTCGCGCGACGTTCATGGAGTCGTCAGGCCGGCGGCCGTCATGAACTGACGCAGCAACCAGGCGACTACTCCAAGCACCAATACGCTTGTGGACCAGATCAGCACGAGCCAGGTCATGCGCTTCCATAACGGCTTGGCCTCTGATGCGCTGTTTTCACGCTCCTTTTGCATAGGATCCTTCATGACGCGACCAACTCAGTGATAGCCATCTTCGGCACTGACCTTTCCCCTGAACACGTAGTAACTCCAAGCCGTGTACATCAGGATCAGCGGAATGATCAACAGCGCCCCAACCAGCGTAAAACCCTGGCTCTGCGGCGGCGCGGCAGCTTCCCAAATGCTTACCGACGGCGGAATGATGTTCGGCCAGAGGCTGATGCCCAGGCCGCTGTAGCCAAGAAAGATCAGCGCCAGTGTGAACAGGAACGGCGAGTAATGGGCGTAGCGTGCGATCGAACGCAGCAGGCCGTATGTGCACAGCAGTACCAGGATTGGCACCGGCATGAAGAGAAACAGGTTCGGCATGCTGAACCAGCGCTCGGCGATGTCCGGATGCGTCAGCGGTGTCCACAAGCTCACGACGCCGGTCACCGCCAGCAGCGCCCAGACCAGCGGCACACCTATATCGTGCATGCGCCGCTGCAGATCACCGGCGGTTTTCATGATCAACCAGGTGCAACCCAACAAGGCATAAGCGACGATCAAGGCCAGCCCGCAGAACACCGAGAACGGCGTCAACCAATCCAGCGGGCCACCGACATAGGCCCGATCGGCCACCGGAAAGCCGTGGATGAAGGCGCCCAGCGCGACGCCTTGGAAGAAGGTCGCGGCGAGCGAGCCACCAATGAAGGCTTTGTCCCAGATATGTTGGCGCGCAGCGCTCGCCTTGAAACGAAACTCGAAGGCGACACCGCGAAAAATCAGCCCCATCAGCATGAAAATGATCGGCAGATACAGAGCGGACAGCACAACTGAGTAAGCCAGCGGGAAAGCGGCGAACAGTCCGGCACCGCCCAGCACCAGCCAGGTCTCGTTGCCATCCCAGATCGGCGCCACGGTGTTCATCGCCACGTCACGCTCGGAACTGTCGGCAAGGAACGGGAAAAGAATTCCGATACCCAGGTCGAAGCCGTCCATTACGACGTACATCATGATCCCGAAAATGATGATCACAGCCCAGATCAGCGAAAGATCGACACCCATATTCAGTTCCTCTCGCCCAGTTGATCGCCGTGCTCATGGGGAATCGCCTCGTCGGCGGCGGAAATCGGCCGCATCGGCGTTCTTTTTTCACCGGGCCCACCTGCGCCCTTCTCGCTGCCTTCGTTGATGACCGGCCCTTTCGCAATCAACCGCAGCACGTAGACGAAACCGATGCCGAACACTGCGAAGTAGATGAGCACGAACAGCGCCAGCGTTAGGCCCAGCTGTTCGGCACCATGATTCGAGACTGCATCGGCGGTGCGCATCACGCCGTAAATAACCCACGGCTGACGGCCAATTTCCGTGGTGAACCAACCGGCGAGGATTGCGATGAGTCCCGAGGGTCCCATCCACAATGCCAGCCGCAGAAACGCACGCGATTCATACAACTTGCCGCTGCGCCGCAGCAAAAGACTCCATACGCCGGTGAGGATCATCAGAAAACCCAGCGCGACCATTATCCGGAATGTCCAAAACACGATCGTCGAGTTGGGCCGGTCTTCTGGAGGGAAATCTTTGAGGGCCGGAATGGGCTCGGTCAGGCTGTGCTTGAGAATCAGGCTGCCAAGGTACGGAATTTCCACCTTGAAGCGCGTCTCTTCACGCTCCATGTCCGGCCAGCCAAACAGCAGCAGAGGGGTTGGCTCGCCAGAGGAGTTATCCCAGTGCCCTTCCATCGCAGCGATTTTTGCGGGTTGATGCTCGAGCGTATTCAGACCATGAAAATCGCCGACCACAGCTTGAATTGGGGCAACGATCAGCGCCATCCACATGGCCATGGAAAACATCTTGCGAACCGCCGGATTGTCTCGTCCACGCAGCAGGTGCCAGGCCGCCGAAGCACCGACCATGAACGCCGTGGCAAGAAACGCCGCGATCGCCATGTGTGTCAGCCGATACGGAAACGACGGGTTGAAGACGATGGCGAACCAGTCCACCGGCACCACAATGCCATTGATGATCTCGTGGCCCTGGGGCGTATGCATCCAGCTGTTAGAGGCCAGGATCCAGAAGGTCGAGATCAGCGTGCCGACCGCCACCATGATCGTGGAAAAGAAGTGCAGCCCCGGTCCGACGCGGTTCCAGCCAAATAGCATGACGCCGAGGAACCCGGCCTCAAGGAAAAACGCGGTCAAAACCTCATAGGCCAGCAATGGCCCGGTCACGCTGCCGGCGAACTCCGAGAACGCGCTCCAGTTGGTGCCGAACTGGTAGGCCATGACGATACCGGAGACCACGCCCATGCCGAAGTTGACGGCGAATATCTTCAGCCAGAAGTGGTAGAGGTCGCGATATACACCACGTTTGGTCTTGAGCCATAGCCCTTCCAGCACGGCGAGAAAACTGGCCAGCCCGATCGTGATCGCCGGAAAGATGATGTGAAAGGAAATGGTGAAAGCGAATTGGATCCGCGCAAGCTCGAGAGCTTCCAAACCGAACATTCAAGGCCCCTCGTCAGTTAGCCGCGTGCCCATGGCAGATGGATGTCGTCACGCATTACTGACAGCAAGAAACCGCAAGGGTGCGCTCGATCGCTCGGCAACCACGTCGCTAGACCGAGCAGAACGCGCCATGACAGTGCAGAGCAAGAGGACAGAGGTAAGTACCATCGCTGCACGGTGCGATCAGGCGACGTCCCGATATGCAGAGCGCGGATGCGTAACTAAGAAAGCTGAGCGCGGTAAACAATCGCTTATCCGCACGGCAGAGCGGCGTGCTCAAGGAGCCAGCGAAAATCAGCCAGGACACTCTCGAATGGATGCGCTAAATAACGGCGAGGCAGAAACGAAAAAAGCGACCCGAAGGTCGCTTTTTGCGAGACTTCCCGGCGGCTAGGGCCTGGAAGTAAATATGGCGCAGCGGACGGGACTCGAACCCGCGACCCCCGGCGTGACAGGCCGGTATTCTAACCGACTGAACTACCGCTGCGCGTCGGCCGGACTTTCGTCCGAATCGTAAGGCTTGCTGTTAAGCAGTGGCCAACCGAGTAACCAACCGGTTGATCGCCTTGCGAGGCGCGCAATTTACGCATCCACCCGAACCAAGTCAACTGTGCGCAGCGTTTTTTTCAGAAAAAATCCGGCCATTTGCAATCACTGCCAGGAATCGCACGTTGCCGGGCACCTTTTGCCTGAAAAACAGTCATTTGCACTGGCTATTTTAGGTGCTTCAGTTGTCATGGTCTGGTCTAGACTCCAGGGCATGCCGGACATCGTCGGTACCCACCAACCTCTACCCAAACAGCGTTCACCCTTATTCAGTTTCACGGAGTGCCTGGCTTGGCTTCCACCGCCGCCCTGCAGAACGTTCGCCAACACGCGCCGCTGATCATCAGCGCGGCTATCGTCGTGCTCTTCGGTCTCTATCTGGCTGGTCAGATCAGGGAATGGCTGCAACTTACCCAGGCGCCCTCGGCGGCTGCTGCGCAGAGCAGCCAGCCAGCGGGCGTCGCGCCGGACCTGCAACGCATGGAAAGCCTATTCGGCACCCCCGTATCGTCCAGCCAGGGCTACACAGCCGGGACATCAAATTCCGATCTGACCTTGCTAGGCAGCTTCGTACACGCCGATCCGGCTCGTTCCACGGCAATAATCCAGCTGAGCGGCTTTCCACCACAGCTATATCGGGTCGAAGAGGAACTGGAACCGGATGTCAGCCTGCACAGCGTTCACCCTGACAGAGTCGAAATACTGAGAGGCGGCCGCGTCGAAAGTCTGTATTTCCCGAGCGTTCGCTCCGCTACGGCGGTACCCGACAATCTGCCGGACTACAGCGACCCTGCGGAGACGGAGTACGTCGACCCGCAAGCGGAAATGCTGCAACAGCAGATGGAAGCGCTCCGCCAACAGATGGAAGGGGCCACCAGCCCACCAGAAACCATGCCCACCGATGAACAGCCCACGGAAGACGACTGACTGATGCTGCCTTTTTCCTCTCGCCCGTTGATTGCATTGATCGCCGTTGGCGTACTCGCCGCTCCCCTGCCCTTGCTGGCGGTCGACCCCGGAATCGAGCCGAGCGAAACCCAACAGGACGGCTGGACGATCAACCTCAAGGATGCCGACATTCGCGCCTTCGTCGATCAGATCAGCCAACTGACGGGGCAGACCTTCATCGTCGACCCACGGGTCAAGGGACAGGTCAGTGTCGTGTCATCGACGACGCTCTCGCTAGCAGAGGTCTACCAGCTGTTCCTGTCGGTCATGGCGACTCACGGATTCAGCGTGCTCACCCAGGGCGAAGTCACGCGAATCGTGCCGAACGCCGAAGCAAAATCGGAGGCAGGCGGAGGACCGGCCGGCGGCGATCTGCTGGAAACCCGTGTCATCCAGGTCCAGCACACTTCTGCCACCGAATTGATCCCACTGATTCGCCCGCTGGTCCCGCAATATGGCCATCTCGCCGCGGTCGGTTCGGCCAATGCACTGATCATCAGTGATCGCAGTGCAAACATCGCCCGCATCGAAGATCTGGTCCGTCAACTCGACCGCGCCCAAACCGACGACCACAGCGTGGTCAATCTGCAGTATGGCTGGGCCGTGGACATTGCCGAGGTGCTGCGCAACACGCTGGCACGGGGCGAAGCCCGGGATACCGCAGGCGCACAAATCATTGCCGATTCACGCACCAATCGACTGATCTTTACCGGGCCGGAACAGGCGCGGCAGAAACTTGCCAATCTGGCGAGGACACTCGACACGCCAAGCACCCGATCGGCCAATACACGCGTCATCCGCCTGCGCCATAACGATGCCAAGTCCTTGGCCGAGACCCTCGGCGATATTTCCGAAGGTCTCGCAACACCAGTGGATGGCGAGGTTCAGGGCGGCCGTTCGCAGAACATCCTGATTCGCGCCGATGAAAGCCTCAACGCCCTGGTCATGCTCGCCGAACCCGAACTGATCGGCACCCTGGAGTCGATCGTGCGTCAGCTAGATATTCCACGTGCGCAGGTTATGGTCGAGGCTGCCATCGTTGAAGTTTCCGGCGATATCACCGACGCACTCGGCGTCCAGTGGGCGGTCGATGCGCGCGGAGGCACGGGCGGTGCCGGCGGCGTCAGCTTCGGCAATACCGGCATATCCATCGGTAGTGTGCTCAATTCGATCAACGAGGACGAGATACCAAGCAACCTTCCTGATGGCGCGATTATTGGGGTCGGCACGCGCAGCTTCGGCGCATTGATCACTGCGTTGTCTGCCAACAGCAAGAGCAACCTGCTGTCGACGCCCAGTCTGCTGACGCTGGACAATCAGGAGGCCGAAATTCTCGTGGGACAGAACGTGCCCTTTCAGACCGGCAGTTACACAACGGACTCGTCCGGCGCAAACAATCCGTTTACCACCATCGAACGCCAGGACGTGGGTGTGACACTGAAGGTGGTGCCACACATCAACGACGGAGCCACGCTGCGCCTGGAAATCGAACAGGAGATTTCCACGATCGCGCCATCGGCATCGCTTTCAGCGCAAGCGGTCGACTTGGTGACGAACAAGCGTTCGATCAAGAGCACAATTCTTGCGGAAGACGGCCAGGTGATCGTACTGGGAGGCCTCATTCAGGACGACGTTACCCGCACCGACTCGAAGGTCCCGCTCCTCGGAGATATCCCGTTTCTAGGCGCGCTGTTTCGTTCTACTCAGGAAACTCACATCAAGCGCAATCTGATGGTGTTTCTGCGCCCGACCGTTATTCGCGATCGCGCCGGGCTGGCAGCGCTGTCCGGTAAGAAATACAGCGATATCCGGGTCATCGAAACCGGCTCGGACAGCCCGAGCATCCTCCCTGCCACGCCAGAGCGGCTGTTTGACGGCCAAGGTCAGCCAGCACCGGCTATCGATCTTCGCTCCAACGAACCGGAGCAGCGCCGTGCGATTCCCAAAGCGCCGGCAACACAACGAGCTCCTGCAGTCTCCGCTCCTATTCCGCAAAGGGAACAGTCATCGATTCGCTCGGGCTGGGCCGTCCAGGTAGCCAGCCTGCAGAACCGCGACAGCGCCGAAGCGCTACGGGGAAAGCTGGGTGCTGAAGGGTTCGATACCTATATAAGAACGACAGGCCGGACACATCGCATATTCGTCGGGCCAATGGAACAGCGCCAGGAAGCAAGTCGGGTCCGCGACCAGCTCTCCGAGGAACAGCGCCTGGACGGTTTCGTAGTGAGCTTCGACGCTGGGGACAACTGAGATACCGTGCAATCCGGATTGAGGACGATCCTTCGTCCCCAATTCAGCATCACAGCGAAGCCAGCCCTCGGGCGAGATCGGCTTTCAAGTCAGCCACATCTTCCAGGCCCACGGCCACACGGATCAGACTGTCACGGATGCCAGCGGTTGCACGATCTTCCGGCGAAAGCCGACCGTGAGTGGTCGACCCTGGATGAGTGATGGTGGTCTTGCTGTCGCCCAGATTGGCGGTGATAGAGATGAGCCGGGTCGCGTCGATAAAGCGCCACGCAGCCTCCTTGCCCCCCGCAACCTCGAAGCTCAGCACAGCCCCAAAGCCCTTCTGTTGACGCTTGGCCAGCTCGTGCTGCGGGTGGCTGGACAGGCCAGCGTAGTAAACTTTTTCGACTCCCGGTTGCTGCTCGAGCCACTCAGCGAGCGCCTGCGCGTTTGCGCAGTGCGCCTGCATACGCAGCCGCAGGGTCTCCAGCCCCTTGAGAAACACCCAGGCATTGAACGGGCTCAACGTCGGACCCGCCGTGCGCAGAAAGCCCACCACTTCTTTCATCTGCTCGGCTCGGCCGGCCACCACGCCGCCCAGACAGCGCCCCTGGCCGTCGATGTACTTGGTGGCGGAATGAATAACGATGTCAGCACCGAGCGCCAATGGTTGCTGCAGCACCGGTGTGCAAAAGCAGTTATCCACCGCCAGCATGGCGCCCTTGGCATGGCAGAGTTCGGCCAACGCCTCGATATCGACCAGCTCGGCAAGCGGGTTCGAAGGTGACTCGACGAATACCAGGCGGGTATTGGGTTTGAAAGCGGGCTCCCAAACGTCAACTTCCGTGAGCGGGACGTAGTCGACTTCAAGCCCGAAGCGTTTCAGATACTTCTCGAACAACGAAACCGTCGCACCGAAGACGCTGCGCGAAACCAGCACATGATCGCCGGCGGAGCACAGGCTCATCACCGTTGCCAGGATCGCAGCCATCCCAGATGCGGTCGCCACGGCTTGCTCGGCACCTTCCATCGCGGCGATACGCTCTTCGAACGCACGCACGGTGGGGTTGGTATAGCGCGAATAGACATTTCCCGGCACTTCACCGGCAAAACGTGCGGCGGCGTCGGCGGCACTCCGGAACACGTAGCTGGATGTGAAGAACAGCGGCTCGCCATGTTCACCTTCGGGCGAGCGGTGCTGGCCCGCACGAACAGCTAGTGTATCCATGCCCACCCCGGACAGATCACTGTCCAGTCGGCCTGCGTCCCAGTCAGTTGTCATAAGTTGTCCACCCTGAACGGAGGCGGCAAGCCGCCGAATTATCGATCAGTTGTTATGTAGATCGATGATAGCGCTGCCCGTGATGCTCTTGCTTTTGCTCAAGTCGTTACGTGCCTGCTCGATCTTGTGCAGGTAGACCTCATCGATATCGCCGGTCACATACTTGCCATCGAATACCGCGCAATCGAAATTCTCGATCTTCACCTTGCCACCTCCGACCGCATCGATCAGATCATCCAGATCCTGATAAACCAGCCAGTCGGCGCCGATCAGCTCTGCAACTTCCTCGGTACTGCGATTATGCGCGATAAGTTCGTGGGCGCTGGGCATGTCGATGCCGTAGACGTTCGGGTAGCGAACGGCCGGTGCGGCGGAGCAGAAATAGACATTCTTCGCCCCTGCTTCGCGGGCCATCTGGATGATCTGCTTGCAGGTCGTGCCGCGGACGATGGAGTCATCTACCAGCATGACGTTCTTGCCACGGAATTCGAGATCGATGGCATTGAGCTTCTGCCGCACCGATTTCTTGCGCGCGGCCTGCCCCGGCATGATGAAGGTCCGGCCGATGTAGCGGTTCTTGACGAAGCCTTCTCGAAACTTCACACCCAGCCGGTTAGCCAGCTCAAGCGCCGCAGTACGGCTAGTGTCAGGAATCGGGATGACCACGTCGATATCGTGATCCGGACGTTCGCGAAGAATCTTGTCGGCCAGCTTTTCGCCCATCCGCAGACGGGCCTTGTATACCGACACGCCATCCATCAGGGAATCCGAACGCGCAAGGTAGACGTGCTCGAAGATGCAAGGCGCGTAATGGGGGTTCGGCGCGCACTGACGGGTATGCAGCTTGCCGTCCGATGTGATGTAAACCGCTTCGCCGGGCGCGAGATCCCGGATCAACGAGAAGCCCAGCACATCCAGCGCGACGCTTTCGGAGGCGATCATGTATTCGACCCCGTGCTCGGTATGCCGCTGTCCGAACACGATCGGGCGAATGGCATTCGGGTCGCGGAAACCGACTATGCCGTAGCCCGTCACCATGGCCACCACCGCGTAGCCGCCGACACAACGCTCATGGACCTTGGCCACGGCCGCGAAAACGTCCTCTTCGGTGGGCTGCAGCTTGCCTCGCACCGCCAACTCATGAGCGAACACGTTGAGCAGCACTTCCGAATCGGAGTTGGTGTTCACATGGCGCAGGTCGGATTCGTAGATTTCTTTGGTCAGCTGATCGACGTTGGTCAGGTTGCCGTTGTGCGCCAACGTAATGCCATACGGGGAGTTCACATAGAACGGCTGTGCCTCCGCCGAGCTGGAGCTGCCCGCAGTGGGATAACGTACGTGACCGATTCCCATGTTACCGACCAGACGCTGCATGTGACGCTGCTGAAAGACGTCGCGGACCAACCCGTTGTCCTTGCGCAGAAACAGCTTGCCGCCGTCACTGGTTACGATTCCGGCCGCATCCTGCCCACGATGTTGCAGTACGGTAAGTGCGTCATATAACGCCTGATTGACGTTCGACTTACCGACGATGCCGACAATGCCACACATGCAAGGAACCTCTCAGTTAATACAGGCTGACCCGGACATGACACAGACCTGAAGGCCCAACACACCCGTTGAAAATGCTCGTCTCAGCCGGACGCATCGAGCGAGCCGGCTACCCATTGGCTTCCAAACCCGAGAATCAGGTTTTTCGACCAGTCGGCAACCAATAGAAAATGGGGCAGCAGTGCCGATTCACGCCACCACGGATCCTGTTGTACAGGCGCGAGACTGAGCAGACCAACGAGCACAACGATCAATAGCCCGCCACGAGCCGCACCGAATACCATTCCCAGAAAGCGATCCGTGCCTGACAAGCCGGTTACCCGAACCAGCTCCCCAATGAGGAAATTAACCAGCGCGCCGACCAGTAGCGTCACGATGAACAGAATCGCGCATGCCGCGATGACCTGAAAAGAAGGGGTACTGATGAACTCGGCAAGGTGATGGGACAGCGCACCACCGAACATCCAGGCAACCACGCCAGCAATGATCCAGGTGAGCAGCGAAAGCGCTTCCTTAACGAAGCCGCGTTTCAAGCTGATCAGGCTGGAGATGACCACAACGGCGATAAACGCCCAATCGACCCAGGTGAGCGTCACAGGGTTTCCTGCTAAGGAGAAAGGCGGCGCATTTTAGCAGAGCGCCCGCGAAGGGGTAAGCAGGCAATCATGCTTACCCGCGGAGCGGCGGGACAACCAGCGACAAGCCTGAGCCCCCTTGCTTAACCCTGTTCAGGCTTGAAACGGACTACGAACCCGTTCAGCTTTTGCTGGCGTTGTAGTTGATCACGAAGGCGGTTGGCTTCCGCTCGCTCGACAAGCGGCCCGACGAAGACCCGGTTCATCCCGTCTGCGGTACGTATATAAGCGTTATACCCCTGAGAACGCAGTGTCTTCTGCAGCTTGTCGGCATTCTCGCGACTCGACAGGCTGGCCAACTGCACCGACCAGCTGATCGGCAAATTAGCCGCGTCCAGCCGTTTCTCTTCCGGAACAGCTGGCGTGGTCGGCGGCGTCTCGGAGGTTGCCTGCTCAGGTGCTGCTGGCGCGGGCGCCGGCTCGACAGGGGCTGGAGCCGGATTGATAGGAGTCGCAGGCGCCTCCGGCTGGGAGGCTGCATTTTCCTCGATGATCTCAAATTCTTCCGGGAACGGCTCGACCTCGGGCTCAGGCACCTCCACAGGCTGCGTCTCGATTACAGGCGCAGCAGGCGCTTCGGGCATACTCGGCGCATCCACGACAATTTGCCGACCGGCATCTTCGCGGTTGAACAGCATCGGAACGAATATTACCGCCAGCGCCAGAAGCACCAAGGCGCCAACGATACGCTGCAACAATCCCCTATCTACCAAGACCATGTTCTCCACTGGTTGCGTGCCGATCGATCCAGCTCAGCGCATCGGCCACACAGTAAAAAGACCCGAACAGCAATATCTCATCGCCATCGACAGCCAGATCGCACTGCCCTTCGAGCGCCTGGGATATCCCCGGATAGATAGTGACGCTTGCATTGCGTTCCAGCAATGCCGCACTCAGCTCAGCTGCTGAGCGCGAGCGCGGCGTAGCCAGCGGCGCAACCGCCCAGACATCGACCACAGGTAGCAACGCATCGATCACGCCAGCCAGATCCTTGTCGGCCAGCAGACCGAATACCGCCAGCCGACGGCCAGGCTTCGGTTGTCGCTGCAGGTGTCTGGCCAGATATCCAGCCGCGTGCGGGTTGTGCCCGACATCGAGCAGTATCGACAAGTTACGACCTTGCCAACGGATCGTCCGCCGGTCCAGACGCCCGGTGACACGAGTGTTCAGCAGAGCCTCAACCAGCCGCTCCGGCTGCCAGGACGACTGCAGCAATGCAAACGCTTGCAACGCCACAGCTGCATTTTCCATTGGCAACGCCAGCATCGGCAGATTCCGCAGTTCCAAGGGATCACCCGCCCCGTCTCGGCCACGCCAGTGCCAACGGGTCGCCTCCATCGCCAGATCGTAATCACGTCCACGGACCAGCAACGGCACAGTCGCCTCAGCCGCGTTTTTCAGCATGGAGTCTGGCGGAGCGGGATCACCACATACGGCAGGCTTTGCCGGACGGAATATCCCGGCTTTTTCAAACGCCACGCTTTCGCGCGTATCACCGAGCCATTCGGCATGGTCCAGTCCGATATTGGTGACGACCGCCACGTCCGCATCGATCAGATTCACCGCGTCGAGACGGCCGCCAAGCCCGACTTCCAGCACCACGGCGTCCAGCGCCTCACGTTCGAAAAGCCAGAAAGCGGCGAGCGTGCCCATTTCGAAATAGGTCAGTGATACTGAACCTCGTGCTTGCTCGACCGCCTCGAAGGCTTCACACAACGCCTCATCACTGGCATCCGTCCCATTGAGACGAACGCGCTCGTTGTAATGCAATAGATGAGGCGAGCTGTAGACGCCCACTTTCTTGCCCTGCCCTGTGAGCATCTGGGCGATGAAAGCGCAGGTCGATCCCTTACCATTGGTGCCGGTAACGGTAACCACCTGCGGAGCCGGGCGCTTGAGACCAAGCTTTGTCGCCACCTCACGGCAACGATCAAGGCCCATATCGATAGTAGTGGGGTGCAGCTGCTCAAGATAATCGAGCCAGTTCTGCAGGCTCCGCCGATTCATGCGCTGGCCGTTACCAACGCAGGCTCCGCCGGGGTCGGCAGATGTTGCAGCTGAGCGAGAAGGCGCGACAAGCGATTACGCAGATCGGATCGCGGAACGATCAGGTCGATGGCACCATGATCAAGCAGGAACTCACTGCGCTGAAAACCTTCAGGCAGCTTTTCACGCACTGTCTGCTCGATCACTCGGGGCCCAGCAAAACCGATCAGGGCCTTGGGCTCGGCGACGATGACATCGCCCAGCATGGCCAAACTTGCCGATACACCACCATAAACCGGATCGGTAAGTACGGAAATGAACGGCAATCCTTCTTCACGCATGCGGGCCAGCACTGCGGAGGTCTTGGCCATCTGCATGAGCGAGATCAGCGCTTCCTGCATACGAGCACCGCCGGAAGCTGCGAAGCAGATCAGAGGACAACGCTGCTCAAGCGCGGCGTTGGCCGCCTGAACGAAGCGCTCCCCAACGATCGCGCCCATGGAACCGCCCATGAAGGAGAACTCGAACGCGCAGGCCACGACCGGCATGTTCATCAAGGTACCCCGCATGGCGACCAGTGCATCCTTTTCGCCGGTCTGTTTCTGCGCCGCGGACAGGCGATCCTTGTACTTCTTGCTGTCGCGAAACTTCAGTCGGTCGACAGGCTCGAGGTCGGCGCAGATCTCTTCGCGCTCCTCCTTGTCGAGAAAAATATCCAGACGCGTACGTGCGTCGATGCGCATGTGATGCTGGCATTTCGGGCAGACATCCAGCGTTTTTTCCAGCTCCGGGCGATATAGCACCGCCTCGCAGGACGGACATTTGTGCCACAGGCCCTCGGGTACTGAACTCTTCTGCGATTCCGAGCGCATGATCGAAGGGATCAGCTTGTCTACTAGCCAGTTGCTCATGCTTTTATTCTCCACAGCTTGTCAGTCCCGCGCGTAACGACTGCACGCACCGAAAAATTCATCGTTGCGACCGGTCTCCATTCGGAGCTCACTGCGTCGCGTAGGCGATAGCCAAGGAATCGCTATCGCTGAAGTCTGATCGCCGTCTGGCACCAGATCGGTAACAGTGGCGAGGTTCGCCAAACCAGCGAATGGTAACTGGACGGTAATGACCCCGCGCTCGTCACATCGAAGATCTTACTGACCGAACGAAGTCCCGCACTTTCTGCGCATCTTTGACGCCCTTGCTCAGCTCTACTCCCCCACTCACGTCGACGGCGAACGGACGTACCTCGGCCAGCGCCTGACGAACATTTTGCGAAGTCAGCCCGCCAGCCAATATCAGTGGTTTGGGCAGATTTGCAGGGATCAGGGACCAATCGAACGCCTCGCCCGTCCCGCCAGGAACACCGGCAACAAAGGTATCGAGCAGAATTGCGCTAGCCCCAGCGTAGCGTGCGGCCTGCACCCGGACATCCTCACCCGCCTTGACTCTGAGCGCTTTGTACCACGGCCGATGAAAGCCTTCGCAGTCTGCCGGCGTTTCGTCACCATGAAATTGCAGAGCATCCAGCGGCACGGCATCCAACGTCTCATTGATTTCGCAACGCGATGCGTTGACGAACAAGCCTACGGTGGTGACGAAAGGCGGCAGAGCAGCAACGACGGCCCGCGCCTGCTGTATATTTACCGCGCGCGGGCTCTTCGCATAGAACACCAGGCCAATCGCATCCGCACCGGCTTCGGCAGCGACGAGCGCGTCCTCAACCCGGGTGATTCCACATATTTTGCTACGAACGATAGGCAACGGCAGGCACCTGCGATAAAAGACCCCGGATGGTAACAAAAGCGCTACAGGCTGCAACCCGCATCACTTTATCCTCCGTTTCCGAAGGATGACTCGTCACTTGTCCGGCCGCTGGCATCAGGTCAGATGACTCGCACATCCGGCAGGCCTGACAGGAAATGTGGCCCAAGATAGCGCTCAGGCAATTCGAACTGCTCGGGGTAATCTACCTGAACGAGATACAAGCCGTAGGGATGCGCGGTAACACCACCCGTTCGCCTTACACGCGACTCCAGCACTTCCCTCGCCCATTCGACCGGGCGCTCGCCCGCCCCGATGGTCATCAACACACCGGCAAAGTTCCGCACCATGTGGTGCAGAAAGGCATTGGCACGCACGTCGATCACGATCAGCCTGCCATACTCGAGCAGCTCCAGATGGTGAATGGTTTTGATCGGTGATTTCGCCTGGCACTGGCGCGCTCTGAAAGCACTGAAGTCGTGGGTTCCGACGAATGCTTTGGCCGCTTCGCGCATACGCGTGATATCCAATGGCCGGTGGTTCCAAGTCACCTCTTCGGCAAGATGAGCCGGGCGAATCTGGTCGTTGTAGATGACGTAGCGATAACGACGCGCCATGGCACTGAAGCGCGCGTCGAAGCTCTTGGGCATTTCTTTGGCCCAGGTCACACTGATATCACCTGGCAGATTCATGTTCGCGCCCATTACCCAGGCGTGCATGGAGCGCGTCACTGGAGTATCGAAATGCACCACCTGGGCGCAGGCATGAACGAGCGCATCGGTACGTCCGGCACAACTCAGCGTTATCGGGTGCCCGCCGGCCACCTTACTCAAGGCATTTTCCAGCGAGAGCTGAATTGACGGCACGCCATCGCGTTGCCGTTGAAACCCACGATAACGGGAGCCCTTGTATTCCACACCAAGGGCAATTCTGAAAACGCCAGCGGCAGCCGTTAGGGCTGCCGCTTCAGGTACTGCTTCGATCATGGTCAGGCTAGTTTGGCGAGCATCTCTCGCGCCTCTTGCTGCTGGGTATCGCTGCCCTCGTTCATGACCTCATCGAGGATATCGCGAGCGCCTTCGGCATCACCCATATCGATATAGGCGCGGGCAAGGTCCAGCTTGGTGGTGGTTTCATCGGTGTCAGCGAAGAAATCGAAATCATCGTCAAGCCCCTCCGAGGTTGACTCGGCCTCAAGCGCGGCCTCCGGCTCCGATAGGTCGAGCGGCTCGCCCATGTCTCGCGACAAGGCTTCAGACTCAGTTTCGGCCTCGTCGAACTCGGAGATAGACGTTTCGGATACCGCTCCGCCGCTGGTCTCGTCAGAGACCGACAGATCGAATTCATCCGGCATGTCCGCAGACTGGACTTGATCGGCGAGCTGGAAATCAAACTCCTCGGCAGCAGGCTCGCCCGTTACTGGCTTCGACAGTTCTTCGTCGAGGTCTAACAGCACATCGTCATCGGCAGTAGAAGCTTTCGGCTGATCGTCAAGATCGAGCGAGAAACCGGCAAGTTCGGCTTCAAGGGATTGCATATCCGCTTCGGACGATTTGTCCAGGTCAAATTCGAAATCGTCAGCGGCCTGCTCCTGCGCAGCGGCGTCAAGATTGAGGTCATCGAAATTGAGCTCGTCAAGCTCCCCTGAGGCCTCGCCAGACGGGGCTACGGCTGTTTCAGTCAGGTCATCATCAAGCTCAAGATCGTCCAGACTCAGGTCAAAGGCGTCATCCGACATCTGCTCAGCAGTCGTTGCCGAAGCCGGTTCGTCAAGTTGGAGATCATCCAGGCTGAAGCTCTCGAAGTCATTGGTGCTTGTCGCGGCGGTTGCCGCAGCGAAGCCAGCTGCTGAAGCCATTGCCGGATAACGGAGCTTCGTTTGTTCAATTGCGTCCAACGAGCCGCCGATTTCGCGGAGCTCCGCCTCTTGCCGAGCGAAACCATCCCGATCACCAAGTTCGGCATAGACTTCCATCAGCTTCAATCGCAGGTCACTGCGCTGCGGCTCATCGTTCAATGCATTCTGCAGCAGGTCGGCAGCCTGATTAAAACGTCCGTAAGCGATGTAGATATCGGCCTCGGCCAAAGGGTCGTTGGTAGCGGCAGCGAGCGAGTCAGCCGAATGTTCGCCGCTGTCTTTAACGGTCGACTCCACAGCGGACGAATCGAGATCCTGCTGCGCCATGTAGAACGTGTCAGGTGAACTATCGGCAAGCAGGCTTTCCTGCAGTTCAGCTTCCTTCAAAGCGTTGCGGCGTGACAACGCCATCAGCCCGACCAGCAATAGCAAAAGGGCTCCGCCACCCAAGGCGCCGAGGAGAATGGGATTGGCCAACAGCTCGTCGACGTAGCTATCAGCTTCAGGCTCTTGTACCGCTGGGGCCGATGCTGCCGGAGCCGGTGTGACCGGCGCCTGTGCAGCCGGCTCCGCATCTACCGCTGCTTCTCCCTGGGTCGCTGCTGGGGCTACGACCTCAGCACCAGCAACTTCGGGCTCGGCATTGGTTTCTGTTACCGCTTCGGACGTTTCCGGCGCGACGTTAGCGTTTGAATCAATTTCACCAGTCGAAGGCAGTGCGGATGTCGCATCGCCTCCCGGCTCGACCCCCGCTGCCAGTTGAGCCTGTAGTTTGGCTAACTGGTCGTCCTTGAGCTGCATCAGGCGCTGCAGCTTGTCGAGTTGACCCTGAAGATCGTTGAGACGGTCCTTGAGATCCAGATTTTCGCGACGACTGGAATCAAGACTTTCCTCGGAAACCGCGAGCTTGTCACGCAAGGCCTGAGCATCGGCTCCGCTTCCAGTATCACTGCCGGCTGTGGCTTCGCCGGCTTCCGGTGCGACCAAGCGCAGATTATCGCCCTGCTCGCTACGCGATGGTGCCGCTCCCACTGAATCACGCTGGGTCGCATCTAGCTGGCGTGTGCCTGCTGCGCCAGAGACGGCAGCCTGACGCCAACTTGCGTTCTGTTGCGCGACTTGCTGAATCGCCTCGGCTTGTGACCGGCTACCGATTTGCTCGGCATTCGGTAGGCGAAGCACCTGACCATTCTTCATTCGGTTGATGTTGCCAGCGATGAAAGCGTCAGGGTTCAGGTCTTGAATGGCCAGCATGGCCTGATGAACGGTGCCCCCTTGGCGGGCGCGCTCGGCAACTTCCCACAGCGTGTCATTGGGGGTGACTTTGTATTGCTCACCTTGCAGCGCGGAAGCGCCGGCAGGCGCTGGTGCAGGCCGCGTTGCGACTCGCGGCGCCGTCTCGGACCGAACGATTGGCGCTGCAATAGGCAACTGAGGGGCAACGGAAGCAGCAATTTCCGGCGAATAAAGCGGCGGGTCCAGCAGGAGCGTGTATTCGCGCAGCAGCCGACCGTTGGGCCAGAGCACCTCAATGAGGAAGTTCAAGTAAGGTTCGCGAACCGGCTTGGTCGATGAAACCCGGATAACGCTCTTGCCATCAGGGCGCAAAACCGGGGTAAAGGTCAGGTCCGTCAGGAAATACTGGCGGTCAACACCCGCCCGATTGAAATCTTCCGCAGATGCCAGAACCGGGACCACTTCACCCGGCGCCAGTGTTTTCGCATCCAACAATTCGATTTCAGCCACCAGCGGTTGATTCAGTGCCGACTTCAGCGTGACCTCTCCCAGCCCCAGCGCGTACGCCATTTCGGAAGTCAGCGCGGTAGCAGCCGCGATTGCCAGCACCAGATTGCGAACCCGAACCATTATGTAATCCCTTGTTTTTTAACTTTTCTCGGATCTTCGAGAAGGGTCTTATAGACGCTGCCCGTGCCCGCCAGATGGCGGCCCCCCGTCAGCGATAAGCCTAAACAGCGCAGCTAGCTAGAATAGTTATTCGAATTGCCGGTAAGTATCTTTTACAGATAGTGTTTTATCAATAACTCACCAGACCGCACGGCATTGCCCGCCACGCCTTTTGCCACGTTATCAGACACAATCCACAATTCGCGTTCTCCTGCTTCGACGAAGCTGCAGCCTGCTCGCGAACCGGTAACCCTTGTACTTCATTGCGAACAAGACGCTCAACGAAACAATGCGAAACCCTGGCCGTGTAGTTATTAAGCAATATCTATCGGCCCGCCACCTAAATATGGAAACGAAAAACACAGTCCTTAACCGCGTCGATACCCACACATGGTGAGCCGTTCCGAAGGGCGTCACTGTAGCCGAAGCAGATCGTCCCGCTGCGAGGTTAAGCCTAGATCCGACGAACGCGCCATGCAGAGCCTTCGCTGCAGAGCGCTCAGCTAGACAGCTTCGACCGGATAAAAAAAGCGCCGCGGCTGTGCCGAGGCGCTTCGGGTGTTTCCTTCCTTGCGGTTTAGCGCTCCAGAAGGATGCGCAACATCCGCCGCAAGGGTTCCGCGGCGCCCCAGAGAAGCTGGTCGCCGACGGTAAAGGCGCCTAGGTAATGGGAACCCATGTTCAGCTTGCGTAAACGACCGACAGGTACGTTCAACGTGCCGGTCACCGAGGTCGGACTGAGCTCCTGCATGCTGGCGTCCCGATGATTCGGAACCAGCTTCACCCAGGGGTTGTGTTGGCTAATCATGCCCTCGATGTCCGAGATCGGCACATCCTTGTTCAGCTTGATGGTCAGCGCCTGGCTATGGCAGCGCATGGCGCCGACGCGCACGCAGATGCCATCGACCGGAATCGGACTCTTGAAGCGACCGAGGATCTTGTTGGTTTCAGCCTGCGCCTTCCACTCTTCACGGCTCTGCCCGTTGGGCAGCTCCTTGTCGATGTAGGGGATCAGGCTGCCCGCCAGCGGCACGCCGAAGTTATCTACCGGGAAGGATTCGGAACGCTGGCACTCTGCGACCTTGCGGTCGATCTCCAGAATAGCGCTGGCCGGATCGGCAAGTTCATCGGCAACCGCAGCATTGATGGTGCCCATCTGCTTGATCAGTTCGCGCATGTTCTGCGCACCGGCGCCGGATGCCGCCTGGTAGGTCATGGCGCTCATCCACTCGACCAGACCGTTCTCGAACAGGCCGCCGAGTCCCATCAGCATTAGGCTGACGGTGCAGTTGCCACCAATATAGTTGCGAGTGCCGGCATCGAGCTGCTGGTCGATCACCTTGCGGTTGACCGGGTCCAGCACGATGACCGCATCGTCCTGCATGCGCAGGGCGGAGGCAGCGTCGATCCAGTACCCATTCCAGCCGGCTTCGCGCAGCTTGGGGAATACTTCATTAGTGTAATCGCCACCCTGACAGGTCAGGATCACGTCGAGGCTTTTCAGCTCATCGATGCTGTAGGCATCCTTGAGCGGCGCGATGTCCTTGCCGATCGAAGGCCCCTGACCGCCTACATTGGAAGTGGTAAAGAACACCGGCTCGATCAGGTCGAAGTCCCGCTCTTCCAGCATCCGCTGCATGAGCACGGAGCCGACCATGCCGCGCCAACCGATCAGACCTACACGTTTCATCGAACTACACCTATATATAAAGTGGCCCACCCGCTTGAAGGCGGGCCAAGAGATTACAACTTCGCGAGCGCCGCGACTACCGCATCGCCCATCGCCTGGGTGCCGACCTTGCTACAGCCCTCGGACCAGATGTCGCCGGTGCGCAGGCCTTGGTCGAGCACGTCGCTGACCGCTCGCTCGATGGCATCGGCCGCCACCACCTGATTAAAGCTGTAGCGCAGCATCATCGATACCGAAAGGATGGTCGCCAGCGGGTTGGCGATGCCCTTGCCGGCGATGTCCGGCGCCGAGCCATGGCAAGGCTCGTACATGCCCTTGTTGCTGGCATCCAGCGACGCCGACGGCAGCATGCCGATGGAGCCGGTGAGCATGGAAGCCTCATCCGACAGAATGTCGCCGAACATGTTGTCCGTAACGATCACGTCGAACTGCTTGGGCGCGCGGACCAGTTGCATGGCCGCGTTGTCGACGTACATGTGCGACAGTTCGACCTCGGGGTAGTCCTTGGCGACCTCCTCGACCACGACCCGCCACAACTGGCTGGAGGCCAGCACGTTAGCCTTGTCCACCGAGCAGAGCTTCTTGTTGCGGACCATGGCCATGTCGAAACCGACCTTGGCAATACGGCGAATTTCGCTCTCGCTGTAAGGCAACGTGTCGTAGGCCATGCGCTCGCCGTTCTCCAACACTTTGCTTTCGCGCGGCTGGCCGAAATAGATGCCGCCGGTCAGCTCGCGCACGATAAGGATATCCAGACCAGCAACGATCCCCGGCTTGAGGCTGGACGCGTCAGCCAGTTGCGGATACAGCAGCGCCGGACGCAGGTTGCCGAACAGGCCCAGCTGCGAACGGATTTTCAGCAGCCCGCGCTCCGGGCGGATGGCCGGTTCAATCTTGTCCCACTTGGGACCGCCGACGGCGCCGAGCAGAATGGCGTCGGCGGCACGCGCGCGCCCCAGGGTTTCATCGGCCAGCGGTACGCCGTACTTATCAATGGCAGCGCCACCCAGCTCGTCATAACTCAACTCGAAACCCAGCTGAAACTTATCGTTCGCCAACTGCAGCACCTTGACCGCCTCGGCCATGATTTCCGGGCCGATACCATCGCCGGGCAATACCAGAATCTTTTTCGACATTTCCATTCCTTCAGATAAGCGCTCATGGTGGGCTGAAGCCCACCCTACTTTTATTCTTGCGGCTTGCCGCTGCTGTTATTTGATCGCGCCGAACAGCCAGGGCTGGCTCTGCTGATGCCTGGCTTCGAATACCTTGATCGCGTCGGCATCCTGTAGCGTCAGGCCGATGTCGTCCAGACCGTTGAGCAGGCAATGCTTGCGGAAGGCGTCGACCTCAAAGCCGTACTGCTTGCCATCCGGGCGCGTGACGGTCTGCTCGGCCAGATCAACGGTGAGTTGGTAGCCCTCGTTGGCCTCGGCCTGTTCGAACAGTTCGTCCATCTCGGATTCGGTCAGGATGATCGGCAGCAGACCGTTCTTGAAGCTGTTGTTGTAGAAGATGTCGGCGAAACTCGGTGCGATGATTGCGCGGAAGCCGTACTCTTCAAGCGCCCAGGGCGCATGTTCGCGAGAGGAGCCGCAGCCGAAATTCTCACGTACAAGCAGCACGCTGGCGCCCCGATAGCGCGGGAAGTTCAGCACGAAATCGTGATTGACCGGACGCTGTGAACAATCCTGGTTCGGCTGGCCAACATCCAGATAGCGCCACTCATCGAACAAATTCGGACCGAAACCGGTGCGCTTGATCGACTTCAGGAACTGCTTGGGAATGATCTGATCGGTATCGACGTTGGCACGATCGAGCGGACAGACCAGGCCGGTGTGTTGGGTGAATGCTTTCATGTTTCGCCTCCTCAGGCCTGGAGCAGTTCGCGCACGTCGATGAAACGGCCGGTCACAGCGGCTGCCGCGGCCATGGCCGGGCTGACCAGATGAGTGCGGCCACCAGCCCCCTGGCGCCCCTCGAAGTTGCGGTTGGACGTGGACGCGCAATGCTCGCCGCTGCCCAGCTTATCCGGGTTCATCGCCAGACACATCGAGCAACCCGGCTCGCGCCACTCGAAACCGGCTTCGAGGAAAATCTTATCCAGCCCTTCCGATTCCGCCTGCTGCTTGACCAGGCCCGAACCCGGCACCACCATCGCCTGCTTGACGGTCGCGGCGACCTTGCGCCCCTTGGCCACTTCGGCAGCAGCGCGCAGGTCTTCGATGCGCGAGTTGGTGCAGGAGCCGATGAAAACGCGATCCAGCTGGATATCGGTGATCGGCTGGTTGGCGCGCAGGCCCATATATTTCAGCGCGCGCTCGATGGAGTCGCGCTTGACCGGGTCGGCTTCGACTGCGGGGTCCGGCACCTGTTGATCGACCGCCAGGACCATTTCCGGCGACGTGCCCCAGCTCACCTGCGGCTTGATGTCCTCGGCTTTCAGCTCGACGACAGTGTCGAACACCGCGTCCTCGTCAGATACCAGATCTTTCCAGGCCTCGACTGCCTTGTCCCAGTCCGTGCCTTTCGGCGCATAAGGGCGACCCTCGACATAGGCGACGGTTTTCTCGTCACAGGCCACCATGCCCACGCGAGCGCCAGCTTCGATGGACATGTTGCAGAGGGTCATGCGGCCTTCCATGGACAATTCGCGGATGGCGCTACCGGCGAATTCCAGCGCGTGGCCGTTGCCGCCAGCGGTGCCGATCTTGCCGATCACGGCGAGCACGATGTCCTTTGCGGTGACGCCGAACGGCAGTTTGCCTTCAACGCGCACCTGCATGTTCTTCATCTTCTTGGCCACCAGGCACTGCGTGGCGAGCACATGCTCGACCTCGGAAGTGCCGATGCCGTGGGCCAGCGCACCGAAGGCGCCATGGGTGGACGTATGCGAATCGCCGCAGACCACGGTCATGCCCGGCAGGGTCGCGCCCTGCTCCGGGCCGATGACATGCACGATGCCCTGGCGGATATCGTTCATCTTGAATTCGAGAATGCCGAAGTCATCGCAGTTCTCGTCCAGAGTCTGCACCTGAATGCGCGAGACCTCGTCGGTGATGGCTTCCAAGCCGCCCTGGCGCTCGCCCTTGGTGGTCGGCACATTGTGGTCCGGGGTGGCGATGTTGGCGTCGATACGCCACGGTTTGCGCCCGGCCAGACGCAACCCTTCGAACGCCTGCGGCGAAGTCACTTCATGGAGAATGTGACGGTCGATATAGATCAGCGACGAGCCATCGTCGCGACGCTTGACCTCATGCATTTCCCAGAGTTTGTCGTAGAGCGTTTTGCCGGCCATCGGACTCTTCCTCATCAGTTCTGCGGGCAAATAGCCCTTTCGCTTATGGGGAGATGCTAGGGGGTTGCGTTTAATTACTCAAATTCATATTTTTTATCTAACGCATTCCTCGCAGGAATCTCACGAACATTAAGTCGAGTGGGCCGGGCGGCCCACTACGGTCATTTAACGCCTTGGAAAAATACATGGATCTAGCCAGCCTCAACGCCTTCATCGCCATTGCTGAAACCGGCAGCTTCTCTTTGGCAGGAGAGCGCCTGCACCTGACTCAACCGGCGGTGAGCAAGCGTCTCGCCGCGCTGGAGTCGCAGCTCGATGTGCGCCTGTTCGATCGTTTGGGACGGGAGATTGGGCTCACCGAAGCCGGCCGAGCCCTGTTGCCCCGTGCCTACCGAATCCTCAATGTACTGGATGACACCCGCCGCGCATTGGCTAATCTCAACGGTGAAGTCAGCGGTCGCCTGTGTCTGGCGACCAGTCATCACATCGGCCTGCATCGCCTGCCGCCGTTGCTGAGGAGCTTCACTCGTGCCTATCCCGACGTGAACCTGGACATCCGCTTCCTGGATTCAGAAGTTGCCTACGAAGAGGTTCTTCATGGTCGTGCCGAACTGGCCGTGATTACGCTGGCGCCACACACAACTGCGCCGATCCGCGCCAGCAAGGTATGGGACGATCCGCTGGATTTCGTCGTCGCCCCGGAGCATCCGCTGGCACAAAAACAGCAGATAACCTTGGCCGACGTGGCCGACTACCCCGCCGTATTTCCAGGCGGCAACACCTTCACCCACCATATCGCTCAACGGCTGTTCGAGCGCGAGAATCTCAGACCGAACATTACGATGAGCACCAATTATATGGAGACGATCAAAATGATGGTCTCCATTGGCATCGCCTGGAGCGTGCTGCCCCGCACCATGCTCGATGAACAGGTGGTGCGTCTGCCGCTGCCTGGGGTTCAACTAACGAGGGAGCTCGGCTACATAACCCATACCGAGCGCACCCTGTCGAACGCAGCCAAGGCCTTCATGTCTTTGCTGGATGCAGGCTGACGCACTTGCACCTTGCCATCTGCTACGGATAAGTTCGGGACATAACAACAAGAGCACCATAATCATGAGCAGCACCGGTTATCGGCTGATCCGTCACCTTCCCACTTGCCCGGCGGAAACCATTCATGCGACCGCCTGAATCCCTGATCGGTGTCAGCGCCAGCGAAGCGGCAATGCCCTGGCGGGATGCGACCCGCCTATTATCGGTACTCGACGCCGCAGGACTTGGCGTTTGGTCGTGGGACTTGCAGCGCGGCATCGTCCACTGGTCGCTCGGCACAGGGCGGCTGTTTGGTCTCAGTGAACCGCTCACTCAGATTACTCAGGACGAGTATCTGAATCTGATCGCTGCCGAAGATCGGCTTCATCTCACAACCGTCGCCCGCTCCGTACTGTCGGGCGACAGGTCGCGCTTCAGTGTTCGTCACCGGGTGCGCTGGCCAGACTCAAGCGTGCACTGGATGGAGATCGATGGGCAGCTGCAGGACAACGGCACCAGCTCACCGATGCTGGTGGGCATCGTCCGCGACATTACCGCTCAGCACACTCAGGCCCAGGCCTTCGAAGACAGCCAGGAGCGCCTGGAACTGGCGCTGGCCTCAGCAGAGCTGGGCAACTGGGAATGGCACATCCCAAGCGACCGGCTCTATGCTTCGAGCCGCGCTTCTGAATTGCAGGGCATCATCGACGGTCCGTTCGATGGTTCGTTCCGGGAGTTTTTTCGCAGCGTCGCAGCCAATGACCGACAGACCATGCGCGAGGCTTACAGCGATCTGCTAGCCGGGCGGCGCCAAAGCTATCAGACGACCTATCAGGCAGTACATCCGAACGGTACCGTCCGGCATCTGGAAACCACTGCCAAGCTGTACCGTGACGAGCACGGCGTGCCGTTGCGGATGGCCGGAATCATTATCGACGCCACGGAGCGGGTCCTGCGCGAACAGCACCTGGCCGCGTCCGAAGCCAGATTTTCCGCCTTGTTCCAAGGCAGTCCCGACCCCATTTCCCTTTCCCGTATCCGCGACGGCACCTTCATTGATGTCAATCCCAGCTTCAGCGCTGTATTCGGCTGGGAAGGCAGCGATATCGTTGGGCGTTCGGCTCCGGACATACATTTCTGGCGCGACGAGAAACAGCGGCAGTCGCTCTATCAACGGCTGACTCGTGACCAACGCCTGGACGACGCCGAAGCGCAATTTCGCACCAGGGCTGGACAGTACATCACATGCGTGGTCTCCAGCCGCTTCATTCGAATCGACCGACGACTGTGCATCGTGACGACTTTCCGCGACATCACCGAGCGCCAGCAGGCCGAAGCAGCCTTGAAAGCCAGCGAGGCCAAGTTCGCTAGAGCATTCCATTCAAGCCCCGACGCCATCATCATCAGCGAACGAGCCACCGGTCGCTTCATAGAGGTTAACGAAGGTTTTCACCGTCTCTCCGGCTACCGTCCGGAAGAAGCCATTGGCCGTACATCCACCGAACTGGGCATCTGGTCGGACTCGCAGCGCAAGGACATCCTCGAACGGCTGGAGCGTGACGGCCGCGTCGCCAACTGGGAAATGGTTGGCCAGGATCGTCACAGCGACCCTAAACACATCGAGGTGTCAGTCGAACCGATCGAACTCAACGACACCGACTGCCTGTTGATATCGGCGCGAGACGTCAGCCAGCTGAAGGCGGCGCATGCGCAGATCCATCACTTGGCATATCACGACCCGCTGACCAACCTTCCCAACCGGGCCCTGCTGATGGATCGTCTGGTACAGCAGATCGCGCTACACAAGCGCCATGACCTGCGAGGCGCCATGCTGTTTTTAGATCTGGATCATTTCAAGCACATCAACGATTCGCTTGGGCATCCGGTCGGCGATGCTGTCCTGAAGATGATTACGGCTCGCCTCGAAGCCAGCATCCGCCAGGAAGACACCGTCGCGCGCCTAGGGGGCGATGAGTTCGTCGTCCTGTTGACAGGACTGAGCGGCAGGCGCTCGGAGGTGACGCGCCATGTACGTCAGATTGCCGAAAAACTGCGGACCCTGCTCGCCGAGCCCATGACATTCGAAGGCAACCGGCTGCACGTCACCCCGAGCATCGGTATTGCCCTTCTGCCGGACCATGGCGACACGCCCGCCGATCTCCTGAAGCGAGCCGACATTGCGCTCTACGGGGCCAAAGCAGCCGGGCGCAATGCCATCCAATTGTTTCGCACTACGATGCAGCAAGCCGCAAGCGCACGCCTGCAGCTGGAGAGCGAGCTACGGTTGGCGCTGCAGCGCAACGAATTCGAGTTACAGCTGCAACCCCAAGTGGATGCACGCTCGGGTTCGGTGATCGGCGCTGAAGTTCTGTTGCGCTGGAATCACCCGGAGCACGGCCCGCGCTCGCCCGCTCAGTTCATTGATGTGCTGGAAGAAAACGGCCTGATCGTCGAAGTCGGCGACTGGATCATCACACAAGCCAGCCGCATCGGCGCTTCGCTGTTGGCCGCGGGACTGGTGCACCCCGACACCTTCAGCCTTTGCGTCAACATCAGCCCGCGTCAGTTCCGTCAGAACGAGTTCGTCGAACGCACCCTCAATGCGCTGAAGGCCACCGGGGTTCCGCATAGGATGATCAAGCTTGAGATCACCGAAGGTATTGTGATCCAGAACCTGGACGACACCATTGCCAAGATGCGCCGCCTTTGCCGACACGGCATCAGCTTCGCCATGGACGATTTCGGCACTGGCTATTCATCGCTCACCTATCTGAAACGATTGCCGGTGGATTTGCTCAAGATAGATCAGTCATTTGTACGAGACGCGCTGGATGCGCCCAACGACGCCGAGATCATCCGCGCTATCGTCGCGATGGCTAGAAGTCTCGGGCTTGAGGTGATCGCCGAAGGGGTCGAGCAGCAGGCGCAGCTAGACTTGCTGCAACTGCAGGGCTGTCACCTGTATCAGGGTTATCTGTTCAGCCGTCCGCTGCCCCTCGACGAGTTCAGCAGGCTTCTGACAGGTTCCGACACGAACGATGGCGGCGGCTAATAGGCAGCGAAACGGCTAGGCATATTATGTGAGCGCAGCGACTGCCCTTCGCGCTGATCGGGCAGGATCGGGCAGGAACGATAGCCCGTAAACAAAAGCCCTGGCACAGGCCAGGGCTTTGTCAGCGTACTGAAGCCAGCGGAACACACCGGCTTAGAAATGAGCTCACCTGATCAGTTCAGGCTCAACTTGGCGCGGTTCTTTTCCAGGGTAGCGGCACCAATCCCTTTGACTTCCAGCAACTCATCGACCGAGCCGAACGGGCCATGGGCTTCACGGTACGCGATGATGGCCTTGGCCTTTGTTGCACCGATGCCTTTGAGTTCGCGGGTCAGGGTTTCGGCATCGGCCGAATTAAGATTGATTGTTGCCGTTTGAGCTACGGCTACTTCTGCTGCTGCAACGGGTTCAGTCTGGGCTGCATGGCCGCCAATGGAAACGCTGGCGAGCAGTGCGAAGAGTGCTGCGGAGAGAAAAGACTTGGTCATGATTCACGTCCCTTTGAGTGTTGGTTTTTGACCGGCGCGGTACTCCATGCGCCGCCGGGACACTTTATGCCGCAACAATGCCAAGTCAAATCGGCGCGCTGGTTCTGTGAACCACGCCCGCCAGGTCGCGCTTAACGCATCACATTGAACAGGCTAAGCCCGGAAATTTTCACGTAGCTCTGCTGGGCCGCTTCTAGAATGACCGTTTGCATCGACAGCCGCGACAACGCCTCGGCGTAGTCCAGTTCGCGCAGTTCCGCCTGGACGCCTTTGTTGACCAGCGCGACGTCTTCGTTGTCGGTCAGGGTGGTGTCGATGGTATTTAACCGTGCGCCAATATTGCCGCGCGCCGCGTCGACACTGACCATGCCGTGGTCGAGGTTGGTCAAGGCGACTGCGACCGCGTCGCGGACGCCGGTGTTGCCGGTCGATGGATCTTCCAGAGCCTTGCGGAGGTTAGCAATCGTATCGAGAACTCCTTGTTTAGGACTCTCACTTTCGGGAATCGTAATTACCTCGCCGGCAGTCGGCTCGCCTGAGATATAAAGAGTCACTCCGCCAACTACCAGCTTGTTTTCCTTTTCTCCGTCACTGTCCAAACTACCAGTGCTAAGGACGTTCCCGCTGGCGTCGGCCACGCTATAGTTCCGCTCGTTCGGACTCGCGCTGAACGTGATTTCCAACCCCCCAATGCCGGCAAAAGCGACCTCATCACTAACCAGCGCGTCTGAAACATTCAACGTCGAAGCCGCCTGGTCAGATACCGCAGCGCCAAGACGTCCAGCGTTGGTTACGTTCTCGAAAATGGACTTGCCGTTATCGCTGATCGGAACACTCAACGAACTGGCAATCTGCAACTTCCGCTGCCCCTCGTCACCCTGATAGCTGTAGCTACCATCCGTGCCCCTGACAAAGGGCTGCGTCTTGCCCTGAAATCCTGAGAACAAATACTCACCGCGCGCATTGCGCGTATTCATCAGCGACAGCAGCTCATCCTCGCGCTCACCCAGCTCGGCAGCGATGGCTTTGCGGTCCTGCGGGTCTAGCGCACCGTTACCGGCCTGAACCGCCAGCTCGCGGACACGCTGCAGCACGGTATTGACCGAGTTCAGCGTCACTTCTTCCTGAGTCAGGCTGTTCTTCGCAGCCGTCAGATTGGAGTTGTACTGGCCAAGCACGTTCTGCTGTTGCTCCAGCTGCAGCAGGCGTACCGAGGCAACCGGATCGTCCGCAGGCGTAAGGATGCGGTTGCCGGTGCTGATCTGCTCCTGGGTGCGCGTAGCGTTGGCGTAGTTTCGCTGGATGCCGGTCACGCCGTTATTGAATGCTTGCAAGGTCGAGATGCGCATGGGCGGGCCTGTTACCTGAAGGTGCTGATCAATGTATCGAACATGGTGCGCGCAACTTGAATGATCTGGGCCGAGGCGTTGTAGTACTGCTCGAACTTGATTAGGTTGGCGGCTTCCTCGTCGAGGTTCACGGCCGAGAGCGAGTCCCGGTTGTCGGTCGCCTGCTTGAGGATCGCACCCGTCGCTTCGCTGTCCATGCGAGCCTGAGCGGTCAGCGTGCCGACCCGCTCTACCAGCTCGCCGTAGCCATCGGTGAAGCTGGAGCCCGACCCGACAACAGCGCCATCGACCCCGATCGTCTGCTTTGTTTGCAGATCCACCAGCTTTAATGCGTTGCGGTTGTCCGATACGCCGCTCTGGTTGAAGTTGAGCGAGAAACTGTCATTCGCCTGTGGTCGTCCGTTGATAGTGAAATCAAACTGATAAACCTCTCCCGATGCTGCCGTATAAGCCAGCCGAACGGTGTTGCTATTACCGGATTGAAGCGTCGGAGTCGCTGGATTGCCGCTGCCATCGACAAGAGAATTGCCATTTTCATCCACGTATGACCAGTTGCCTGTAGCGGCGGACAACGTGAAGGTGCCGTCTGCGTTGACGGTTGCAGCTAGATTCAACCCACTGCCGAACGCTGTTTTCAGTTCGGCAGGGTCGATAGGCGAAGGCGCGGAAACCATGTCCGGCTGGCCAATCGCTCCGGTACCGCCGTTTTGCAAACTGCTTTCCGCACGCACTGCCGCAGCGAAGGCGAGCTGATCAGCCTGATCGAGCACTGCGCCGATTTCAGAGGCGCCGCGCCGAGTCGGCATGATCAATACCTTGTCACCCTCGCCGAGCGACGAATCGATCCGATGTAAGTTAAAACCCAATCCAGGCACTTCGGTACCGAACGTTTGACCCTCGATCCAGCGCCCACCCACCGGACGAATTCGATAACTGTCGCCCGCGCCGATTTCTATCTCGTAGTCACTAGCAGCAAGCGACGAGGTGTTAGTGATCTCGACATTTATCCCCGTCGGATAACTGCGCTTATCGACCAGATCGGCCGCATTGATATCTTTGAACAGGCCGACGCCAACGTTGCCCTTCAAATCCAGCCCCTGTCCCAGCTGGGCATTGACCTGATCACTCACAGCCAACGCCAGCTGCCCCAGCGAATTGAGCGTGGGGTCCAGCACTTCCTGGCGATAGCGAATCAGCCCACCCAGCTCGCCGCCGGTAATCTGCGACGTAATCCCCTGGCGCGAGCCGCCGCTGACAAACTGGATCTCGTGACGGTTGGGATCGCCCTGCCCCGGCACGATTTCCAGCCGGCTGACGGCGCTTCCGACGACTAGGGGCTGACCAGTACCGACCGAGATATTGAAGCTATTGTCGTCCTGCGGCGTTACGGTGACGCCGATGTAGGTCGATAACTGACGCACCGCCTCGTCGCGTGCGTCGAGAAGGTCATTGGGTTGTTTGCCGTTGGCCGAAGCTGTCGCGATGGCTTGGTTCAAGCTACCGATGCTGCCGGCCAGACGATTGATCTGATCGGTGACCGCAGCCATCTGCTTGTTGGTGAAGTTGTTCTGTTCGGTCAGCCGGTCGGAAACGGTATTGAATCGGCGCGCCAGCCCCTCAGCCTCCGCCAGTACCAACTGACGTGCCGGAATGTTGGCGGGATCTTCCGCTGCCGTTTGCAGTGCCGAGAAAAACTTCTGCAGCGAGGGCGTGATGCCGGTCGTGCTGCCTGCCAGCAGAGAATCGAGCTGGTCGATCTGGCTTTTGTAGGCTTCGACGTCGCTGCTCAGCGAAGTGCTGCTGCGCAACTGACTGGTCAGGAACTCGCTGTACGTCCTGCGGATTTCCACCAGCGTGGTGCCCGAGCCGACATAACCCGCCCCGCTGAATTGAGGGGTCCGGGTTGCCTGGGATGCATCCTGGCGGCTATAGCCGGGAGTATTGACGTTGCTTATGTTGTGGCCGGTGATCGACAGCTGGCTCTTGCTCGCACTCAAGCCCGACAGGCCAATATTCAGTAGGTCAGCCATGATTAGCCTCTAGTCCGCACGGCGGGCGCTGAACTCGCGTCAGCGATCGTCTGGTAGGTCTGCACTTTGCGAGCGATCTGATTGATCTTGTTCGCATATTGCGGGTCGGTCGCGTAACCGGCCCGCTGTAATTCGTTGACGAAGCGCTCCGAGTTACCGGTGGTGCTAGCAACCTGAATAGCCGGCTGGTAGCGGTCGTTGTTTTCGAGCAGCCGAACGTAATCGTTGAAGCTCTGTTCGAACGAGTCGTAAGCCCGGAACCCCGCGACTTGCTTGGTCGCCTTGCCATTGATGTACTCGGTTGTGGTGACCTTCGCCGACTCACCTTGCCAACCCGTGGCTTTGATGCCGAACAGGTTGTGGCTGTTGCTGCCATCTTTCTGACGAATCATCGACTTGCCCCAGCCGGTTTCCAGCGCAGCCTGCGCCACCAGGAAGCGCGGCTCTACGCCGAGTCGCTTGGCGGCTTTCTCCGCCATGGGCAGCATGGTCGCGATGAATTCGGCCGGTGAGTTGAAACGCGTCTTGCTCGGCGCGCTAGGTGCCGTCGCCTCGACGCCATTGACGATCAACGGCGCGTCTTGAGGTGCGGCGAACGCCGTCGCGGGCTGCCAGTCGAGATTCACCAACGGCTGCGGCTTGCCGGCCTGTTGGGCGTCGGCTCCGTTCTTTGCAACCTCGACAGGTGCGGTCTCTGCCGACGGGCGCTCGGCAAGCTTGCCCGGCAGCGCCAGTCGGCGTTGATTCAGCAGCTGCGAGTCATTTCGCGTCGGCGCAATGGCGGCGCCAGGGCTGCTCGTCGCCTTTGCGCCTTCGGTCTGCCCAACCTGAGCGAAGGGATTGGACTTCTCGCTGGGCTCCTGCTGCTTGCTCAGCTGACGGATCAGCACGTCAGCCAGGCCAATACCGCCGCCTTCCTTGGAAAGCGTGACCGACAGCTGCTGGTCGTGCATGTCCTGATACTGCTTGCTGGCCTGGCTGTTGAAGGGATTGTCCTTGGACATCACCTCGGTGGCCGAACGCATCGACTTGAGCATCTCGTTCATGAACAGGGACTCGAACTCCTGCGCAACCTTGCGCACGTTCTCCGCGCCGTCACGGTCCTTGCCAACCTTGAGCTGATTCAGCCGATTCAGGTCGGAATAGCTGCCGCTATCAGGTGTGCGCCGGCCAAGCCCCAGTCGATTTTCCATGTCCCGGTCCTCAGATCACGATCAGGTCGGCTTGCAAAGCGCCTGCTTGCTTGAGCGCTTCGAGGATAGCCATCAGGTCGCTGGGCGCGGCGCCCACCTGATTCACCGCTCGCACGATCTCATCAAGCGTGGTCCCCGGACCGAACTTGAACATCGGCTTGGCCTCCTGCTCCGCCTTGACGTTGGAGTTGGGCACCACCACCGTCTGGCCGTCCGACAGCGGGTTCGGCTGGCTGACTTGCGGGTCTTCGGAGATGGTCACGGTCAGGCTGCCATGGGTAACTGCCGCCGGCTGCACACGAACGTTCTGGCCGATCACGATGGTGCCGGTGCGCGAGTTGATGATCACCTTGGCCACCGCCTGGCCAACGTCGACTTCGAGGTTTTCCAGGATCGATAGATAGTCGACGCGCTGGCTCGGGTCCAGAGGTGCGGTGATGCTGATCGAGCCGCCATCGAGCGCCTGGGCCACGCCCGGGCCGAGCAGTTCGTTGATGTGATCGACGATGTTCTTGGCGGTGGTGAAATCTGGGCGATTGAGGTTCATCGTCAGGGTGTTGCCCTGATTGAACGCGCTCGGCACCGGCCGCTCGACCGTCGCGCCGTTCGGAATGCGGCCTGCGGATGGAATGTTCACGGTAATGCGCGAACCGTCCGCGCCGCCGGCATCAAAACCACCCACCACCAAGTTGCCCTGGGCAATGGCGTAGACGTTGCCGTCGATACCCTTGAGCGGCGCCATCAACAGGCTGCCGCCGCGCAGGCTCTTGGCGTTACCGATCGACGAAACGGTGATATCGATGGTCTGGCCCGGCTTGGCGAAGGGCGGCAGATCGGCATGAATGGACACGGCCGCGACGTTCTTCAGCTGAACGTTGCCACCTGCCGGCACCTTGATGCCGAACTGCGCCATCATGTTGTTGAACGTCTGCACCGTGAACGGCGTCTGGGTGGTCTGGTCGCCACTGCCATTGAGGCCGACCACCAGGCCGTATCCGATCAACTGGTTGCTACGAACACCTTGAATGGTGGCGATGTCCTTGAGCCGCTCGGCTTGGGCCGGAACGGCTACCAGGCACAGCAAGGCAACTACGAATGAGCTGAACAGTTTCATTGCCTGCACCTGCTTAGAACGGCCACAACGGGCTGATGAAGAAACGATCCAGCCAACCGGGCTGACTGGCATCAGCGAAGGCGCCGGTGCCGGAATAGGTGATGCGGGCATCGGCGATACGGGTCGACGGCACGGTGTTGTCGGTGGCGATGTCGTCCGCGCGCACCAGGCCGGCAATGCGCACCAGCTCATCGCCCGTGTTGAGTGTCATCCACTTCTCACCGCGAATCGCCAGGATGCCGTTTGGCAGCACGTCGGACACCGTGACGGTGATCGAGCCGGACAGGCTGTTGCTCTGCCCTGCCTGGCCGGAGCCGGAAGTATCACGCGCCGCGTCGTACTCGGCGCCCAGGTTCATGGCGTTGCCGGTCAACGGGTTGGCCATCGATACGGCGCCGCCAAACAGCGAGCCGAGCCCGATATTGGCGCTGCTCTCCTTGGATATCTGCGAATTGGCATTCTTGCTCGCCTGGGTCCGCTCGTTGAGCGTGATGGTGATGATGTCACCGACCCGATGGGCCTTCCGATCGTCGTACAGATTGGTTTCGAAACCCGCCTGATAGATGGCGCCGTTGTTTTGCGCAGCCGGCAGCGGCGTACGCGGCAGGACCGGCGCGTAGTACGGGTCATTGGGCTTCGGGGCTGGCGCCACGCAACCGGTCAGAACCACAGCGGACATCAGCGGAAGAACAATCAACAAGCGGCGCATATTCACCTCAATCCAGCGGCTGACAGCTGTTACAGCTGCTGGGTAACGAAGGACAGCATCTGATCGGCCGTGGAGATGACTTTCGAGTTCATCTCGTAGGCGCGCTGAGTGGTGATCATGTTCACCAGCTCCTCGACGACACTGACGTTGGAGTTTTCCAGAGTGTTCTGCAGCACCGTGCCCAGTCCGTTCAGGCCGGGCGTGCTGACCTGCGGCGCACCGCTTGCGGCGGTTTCCAGGAACAGGTTGCTACCCATGGCCTGCAGGCCTGCCGGGTTGACGAAGTCGGCGGTCTGCAGGTTGCCGATGATTTGCGGCGCCGGGTTGCCGAGTGTGGTAACCGAGACGGTGCCGTCCTCGCCGACCGTGAAGGTCTGGGTTTCCGGCGGTACGACAATTGCCGGCTCCAGCGCATAGCCGTTGGAGGTCACGATCTGGCCGTCGGCGTTCAGATGGAAGCTACCGTCACGCGAGTAGGACACGGTGCCGTCGGGCAGCAGCACTTGGAAGAAGCCGCGGCCATTGATCGCCATGTCGAGCGGCTGCTCGGTAGTCTGCAGGCTGCCGGCAGTGAACTGCTTCTGCGTGCCGACGATGCGAACACCGGTACCCAGCTGTAGGCCGGACGGAAGCTCGCTGTCCTGGGTCGACTGGCCACCTGGCTGCCGACGGATCTGATACAGCAGATCCTGGAATTCGGCGCGGTCTTTCTTGAAGCCCGTGGTGGAAACGTTGGCCAGGTTGTTGGAAATGGTCGTCAGGTTCATGTCCTGGGCGGACAAACCCGTCTTACTCACCCACAGTGCTGGAAGCATGTTCTTCTCCTCGTGCGCCGGTATTCGGGCGCAGCGCGTTGTTTACTAGCTGAGTTGCAAGACTCGGGCCGCAGCGGCACTGTCTTCTTCGGCGGTACGCATCATTTTCACGTGAAGCTCGAACTGCCGGGACAGCGCCAGCATCGATGTCATCTCCGCCACCGCGTTGACGTTGCTCGCCTCGAGAAAACCGGACGTCACGCGTACCGCGGCGTCAGCCTCGACGGGCTGGCCGTCCTTCATCCGGATCAAACCATCGGTGCCCTTTTCCAACTGCTTTGGATCGGGGTTGACGAGCTTGAGACGGTCGACCGTCACCACCACATTCGGATCTTCTCCGAGCGCACGAATGCTGATGGACCCGTCGGCGCCGATCTCCACTTTCTCTTCCGGCGGCACGGCAATCGGCCCGGCATTGCCGAGCACCGGCAAACCGTCGCCGGTGCGCAGCATGCCGAGCGTGTCGATATTCAGGCTGCCGGTACGGGCATAGGCCTCGCTGCCGTCGGGCGCTTGCACCGCGATCCAGCCCTCGCCCTCGACCGCCACGTCCAGATCTCGACCCGTTTCCTGCAACGTGCCGGCACTGAAATCCGTGCCTGGACGCTCGGTCATGGCATAGACGCGTGCCGGAAAACTGTCGCCGAACACCTGCATTGAACGCGCTTGCTCAAAGTCACGACGGAAGCCGGTAGTCGAGATATTCGCCAGGTTGTTGGCATGTGCCTGCTGGGCGCGAGCGTTCTGGCTCGCACCCGTCATGGCCACATAGAGCATCTTGTCCATCGAACCTCCGAGACGCGTGAATTGACGCTTACCGTTCCATACGTCTTCGAAAGCAATGGGCATGCCAAAAGGCGAAGCGACTATTAAGTCGCTGATTCAAAAGGATTATCAAAAAAGAAAAGGCCCCGAAGGGCCTTTGGATAGACGGAGCGGCAGAATTCCGCCATGTAGCGGGCTGCTGCCGCGGCTCATCAACGCAAATTGATGATTGTCTGGGTGATCGCGCTTTCGGTTTCAATCGTCTTGGCATTCGCCTGGTAATTGCGCTGCGCCACGATCAGGTTGACCAGCTGGTCCGACAGCTCGACGTTGGAATCTTCGAGCGCGCCGGCTTGCAACGATCCCAGCGTGCCGCTGCCAGGCGGGTTACGAACCGGCTCGCCGGATTCGAAGGATTGCACCCACTGGGTCTTGCCTACCGGAGTCAACCCCTGAACGTTAGCGAAGTTGGCCAGGATGATCTGGCCCTGCACTTTGGATTGGCCGTTGGTATAGCGAGCAAAGATCTCACCTGTTTCCCCAATCTCAAGGCCGGCAAGCTCGCCCGTGGTATAGCCGTCCTGACTTACGCTATTAACCGCAAACGCGCTGGCGTACTGGGTGGAGCCACGCATATCCAACGTCATGTTCAATCCGCCCGCAGGCGCCGCATTGTTCAGTGACCAAGTACCGTCACTGTTCTGGATGGCAGGCTGCCAGCCGTTAAGCGCCATGCTGCCGTCAGCCGGGGTGATCAAACTGCCAGAAGGGCTGAACTCAAGCGTTACTGAAGCTGGCTCGGTGCCGCTCCAAGCAGCTACTGGCGGGACGGCAGACGGATCGCCCGGTGTGGCGATAGGCATTGCTGGGTTACGCCCATCAATCAGTACGTTCATTTGCCAGGAGTTAGACGTGGGCGATTTAACGAAGTACTGCGTCATGACATGAGCATTGCCTTGCTCGTCATAGATGTTGGTCGAGGTCGACGAGTTATAGGTCAGCGGATCTGCCGGATTGAATGGCGTATTGACCGGCTGGGTATTGGTCGAATTCAGGTTGAAACCTTGGGCGATTGTCGTCGTCGCCTTAGGCTCCTGGCTGGCCGTCTGGATCTGCAGGTCGCTCACACGCCCTGTCTGGATATTGCCATTACCGTCGACCGAGTAACCCTGAAGGTTGTAGCCGAAGTTATCGACCAGATTGCCCTCTTTATCCGTTCCGAAATAACCGGCGCGGGTATAGCTCAGCGCACCGTTATTGCTGACCTGAAAGAACCCGTTGCCATTGATCGCCAGGTCCAGCGCATTCTGCGTGTAGTTGATGTTGCCCTGGTTGAATTGCTGCGACACGTTCGCAAGCAACACGCCGCTGCCCTGGGGATTCTTACCAGTTCCGAGTACGGACGAGGCATACACATCCGCAAACTCTGCACGTGACTGCTTGAAGCCAGCAGTTCCGGCGTTAGCGATGTTGTTACCTGTAACGTTGAGGTCTTTGCTGGCGGCACGCATGCCGCTAAGGCCGATATTGAACGACATGAATTGCTCCTGTTACCGGGTGTGCCGGCAGTTACTGACCAATGACCTGGACTTGAGACAGCCCAATGCTGCCAACACCGGCCAGGTTGAGCATCAGCTCCCCGCCGTTCTGTCCGAGCGTGACGCTGTCTACGTTGGCTGGGAGCAAGGTGTACAAACCCTTGGTCTCGCCTTGATAGGTGGCTTGTGCTTCGAATCGGTAGGTTCCAGGCGGCATGGTATTGCCGCTCGAATCCTTGCCGTCCCACATGAACGAAACGTTTCCGGCTTCCTGCTGGCCCATGTTGATCCGGTTGACCACCGTGCCGGCACTGTCATAAACGTTGACCGACACGTTGCTGCTGGTCGTCGGCAATACCAGGCTGGCCTTGAAGGTTTCGCTGGTATCGACGACGGCCTTGTCGGTGGGCACGATCACCTTGCGGCCAACCAGCGACGACGCCTGTAGCGCCTGGGATGACTGATAGCCCGATAGCATGGTTTCCATGCTTGAGTTCAGCTTCTCCACACCTTCGACCGTACTGAACTGGGCCAACTGTGCAATGAACTCGCCGTTTTCCTGAGGTTCCAGAGGGTTCTGGTTGTTCAGCTGAGTTACCAGCAGCTCAAGAAACTCGTTCTTGCCAAGATCGTTGCTTTTTACTTCGCGATCTTTGATCTGGTATTGGTCGAGTACCGAACCGGTACCGCTGACGCCGCCTGTCGTGCTCATGGCTATCTCTCGTAAGGGTTACTGGCCTAGGGTCAGAACTTTCTGCAGCATGGTCTTGGCCGTATTCATCAACTCGGCGTTGGTCTGGAACGAGCGGCTGGCAGAGATCATGTCCGCCATTTCCTCCACGACGTTGACGTTCGGGTAATAGACGTAGCCTTCTTCATTCGCAGCCGGATGGTTGGGCTCGTAACGGGCTTGCAGCTCGCTCTGGTCTTCCACCACGCCGAGCACCTGAACACCGGCACCAGCTTGATCCTGCTCGGCGAACAAGGATCCGCTTGGCGTACCGTTGGCCTGCTGCAGCATGGTCGCGAAGACCGGATGGCGGGCGCGGTAGGTTTGATCGACGCTGGACGAAACGGTCTCGGCGTTGGCGATGTTGCTGGAGATGGTGTTGAGGCGAGTGCTTTGAGCACTCATGCCGCTGCCGGCGATATTGAATACGCTGCTAAGGGACATGGGCTTCGCTCCTGTTATTCGCCGCGCAGGGCGCTCATGAGCCCCCTGAATTTACTGTTGAGAAAGGTGAAGCTTGCCTGGAAGTCGACGGCGTTTTCGGCGTAAGCGGCTTGCTCGACCTGTGCATCGACAGTGTTCTGATCCAGCGAAGCATGCAGCGGCGTGCGGAATCGAAGGCCTGGATCGGCAATCTCAAAACCTTGCGCCGCGATGTGCTTGCTACTGGTGACGGCGACGCCGAACTCGCCCTGGTTTTTGCTCTGCTGGGCAGCAAGAACGCTGCCGAACTCCAGATCACGGGCCTTGTAATTAGGCGTGTCGGCGTTGGCAATATTGTTGGCAAGCACCTCGGCACGCTGAGCGCGAAAGCCAAGTGCTTTTTCGTGGATACCCAGAGCTTTATCGAAACTGATGCTCATGATCTGGCCCTCTGCGGATACAGTCTGCTTAGCAAACCACCAGCAAAGGCCATGCCATTTCGATAATTAACTGATTTAGAAGGGATTTATAGCAACGCATCAGGAGCGATGCGTCAAAAGCGGCAAAGCTTTTCCATGTTTTTGCCGCCTCTTCACTCATGACCGACAGATTTCTGCCGCCGCCTCGCTGCGACGCTGCAGGATCGACCGTTCCTACTTAGCCTTATAGATGATGCCTGGACTGCATTGGATCATCTGGTACAACTCAGGAAGCCCGTTCAGCGCCTCGGATGCCCCGAGAAACAAATATCCGCCCGGCTTCAGCGTGGCGTGAATACGCCGAAGAATGTCTTTCTTCACATCCGCAGAAAAGTAGATGAGCACGTTACGGCAGAACACCACGTCGAACTTCCCCAGCACCGCATAGCTATCGAGCAGATTCTGAACACGGAACTCGACGCGGTTTCGAATCGCTGGTTTGACAACCCAACGGCCTGGTGTCTTGACGTCGAAATAACGCTGTAAGCGCTCGCTCGACAATCCCCGCGCGATAGCCAGACTGTCGTACTCCGCAGCCTTGCTTGCAGCAAGCATGGTGCCAGACAGCTCGGTAGCGACGATCTGAACTGCCAACTTAGGTTGGCTGGGGTTGCTGCGCTCATATTCGTCGACCGTCATCGACAACGAATAAGGTTCTTGCCCCGAGGAACAGGCAGCCGACCATATACGCAGGCGTTGACCCGGCGCGGTTTTCAGGAGCTCCGGCAGGGTCCGGCTCTTGAGCACTTCGAACGGATAGGTATCGCGAAACCAGAGCGTTTCGTTGGTCGTCATCGCATCCACGACCTGTTCACGCAGACCGCTGCGTGGCTGGGCCTGAATTTTCCTGACCAGATCGCCAAGGCTCTTGAGCCCCTGCTGCTCCATCAGCTTGTTCAGCCGGCTGGTTACGAGGTACTGCTTGTTGCTGCCCAGCAGAATGCCGCACGTCTTCTCTAGGAACACTCGAAACTGATCGAAATCCGGATCACCTGACACTGATAAGGCCCACCAGTCGTATTGAAGAGGACATGCCTCAATTCTTATCCGTAGTTCGGATTCGCTCTATCACCCGGTTGGCCAGATCGTCCGCCTGAAATTTGGCGAGAAAATCGTCCGCACCGACTCGCTTGACCATGCTCTGGTTGAACACACCGGAGAGCGAAGTATGCAGCAGAATATGCAAATCCCGCATGGCCGGATCCTGACGAACCTCGGTGGTCAACGTATAGCCGTCCATCTCAGGCATTTCGATGTCTGAAATCATCATGACGAATTCCTCAGATGGCTTCTTGCCATCTGCTACCAACTTTCGCAGGTAGGTCAACGCCTGACGGCCATCGTTGTGTGCAACCACCTCGATTCCCAGATTCTGTAGACAACGAATTATCTGTTTCCGCGCAACCGAGGAATCATCGACGATCAGAACCCGGCTGGATGACGCCTTGCTGGTGGTTTCCTCGTCCGCGATACCAACCGATAGCACTTCCGAAACGGGAGCCACCTCAGCCAGCACTTTTTCCACGTCGATGATCTCGACCATCTGGCCATCCACATGGGTGACAGCTGTCAGATAGTGATCAGGCCCAACGCCTTTGGGCGGCGGCAGAATGGCTTCCCAGTTCATATTGACGATCCGCTCTACCGATCGCACCAGAAACCCGAGCACCTTGTTGTTGTATTCAACGATGATGGCGAAGCTATTGGAGAGGTCCTGCAATGCAGGTTTTCCGGTAGCCAAGGAAAGATCGAGAATCGAAAGCGTGCTGCCACGTATGTTCGCCACGCCACGCACAACCGGACTGGACCGAGGCATGATGGTGAGCCGAGGACACTGCAGCACCTCTTTAACCTTGAACACATTAATGCCATAGAGCTGCTTGTCATCCAGCCTGAACAGCAGCAACTCCAGACGATTCTGCCCCACCAGCTGGGTACGCTGGTTAACCGAATCCAATACACCGGCCATGCCAGTTCCTCTTGCTTTGCGAAATGGTGTTCAGAATGTCCGGCAGACTTACCGGCACGCCCTTTGCTTCTGCCATGACATGAACGAACAGATGACTTTTTTCCGGCGTCCTTGCATTGCGCTTTGTCGCGCGATCCTGTTTTCGGCGTTATGCGGGCTGAGCCAGTTTGCTGACTCGGCAACAAGGCCTGAACAGCTTATCGACGCAGCACGCGGATTTCTTGAGCGTGAGGTGACCGACTATTTGCAGCGTAGCCAAATCCAGGCCCGCCATCAGGTCGAGGTCAACAGACTCGATCCTCGTCTGCGCCTGGCGCATTGCGATCGCCCGTTGACTACGAAACTGGAAAGCCCTGCGCAACCTGTTGGCCGCACAACCGTACGGGTCAGCTGCGAAGGCTCGGCGCCCTGGTCCGTTTTCGTCCCCGCGCAGGTCCATTTGTTCCGCGAAGTAATAGTTGCCCGGCGACCGCTGGCGCGCGAAAGTATCTTGGAGCAAGCCGACGTGACTCTAGCCGAGCGGGACGTCAGCCTGCTGACCCAGGGTTACCTGACGGCCTACGATCAGGTTCTGGGTAACAAACTCACCCGCAGCGCCCTTCCCGATCAGGTGCTTACCCCTAACGCTGTTTCGCTCGCAGAGATCATACGCAAAGGCGATCAGGTCGTAATCACCGCGAAAAATTCGTCGATAAATGTAAGAATGCCAGGCGAAGCTTTATCCGATGGCGCACTTGGCAGTCAGATCAGGGTCAAAAATCAGCGATCTGGCCGCGTTATCAAGGCCCGCGTCGTTGGTCCCGGTCAGGTGGAAGTCGCGATGTGAGAAAGACGGACGCTGCCGCAGCCACTCTGGGAAAATAAAGCTAAAGTTTCCCATGGCTTTGCCGAAAAGCAGGCAAGCGTCCTGACTTATTCGAGGTTTCGATCATGGCTATCGATTTCAACCGGCCCAACGGTGCCGTCAGCCCACCGAGCAGTGGGCGAAGCAGCAATGTGCAGAACACTGAGCGGTCAACGGTTCCGCAGCCTGCTGCCGACGCGGTAAAGAACACCAGTAGTACGGCTGTATCCGGCGAGAGCGTTCAGTTGAGCCCGGAAGCACAACGTCTGCAGCAAACCGCTGAGAAGTTGAACCAGCAACCCTCTGTCGATCAGGAGCGTGTCGCTCAGATCAAGCAGGCGATAGCCGATGGCAGCTATCAGGTGGATCCTCAGCGGGTGGCATCGAAACTGCTAGCGTTCGAAAGCCAGCGTTGAACCCAGTAACAGGTAGCCAGGCGTCAGCGCATTAGAGACCACTATGCAAGATACCGAATTGCTTCAACAGCTGGTTGACGATATCGGCACCGCCCGAAAGCTTCTTGAGCTCATCGATGCCGAGTACCAAGCACTTGCCGAGCGCAACCTCGCAGGCCTGGAGCAGCTGCTCACACAAAAGCAGACACTCTTGGCGCTGCTGGGTCAGCATGGCGCATTTCGCAGCCAGACCCTTGCCAGGGCGCAGCTTAGCGCTGATAAAAAAGGCTTGGCGGCCTTTGTTGCGAACTCGGCGATAGGCGACGACATTCTTGCCCATGCGGAGCAACTCGAGAGCGTTTTAGAAACCTGCAGAAATTCCAACGACCGCAACGGCAAGCTTATTCGCGCTAATAAGAGCGCAGTAGGCGCCATGCTGCATGTGCTGCAGGGTAGCAACCAGACGCCCGATCTCTACGACCGCCGAGGCGCCACCGCCAGAACGGCAAATCATCGCCCGCTCAGCCAGGCCTGACCGCCGCCAAATAAAGGCAAAATGCTATTATGCGGCGGACATCGTTACATGCCGGAGAGCAATGCTAAGTGTCCAATCCGTTTGCAGAGGACGGAGGCCCGCAGCCCCCACAGATCCTCAAGACAACAACCGAGATCCACGCGACTCTGAAGCAACTGCTGGATAACCACATCCCGCTACTGGTCCGATTCGTTGACCGTAACCAGCGCTATCAGACCTATATGGTCGAAATGAACCGTGAGAAGGGCTGGATCGCGCTCGACGAGTTGATACCTAACGACGGCGAGCGCTTGATGGCGTCCGGCGAAGCCTTCCAGGTTGAAGGCTATTACGAAGGCGTGCGCATTGCCTGGAGCAATGATCACCCGGTGCATCCAGGCGAACTGGAAGATGCCCGCTGCTACTGGGCACCCCTACCCGATCAAGTCCTCTACCATCAACGACGCAACGCGTACCGTGCCTCGTTGGCTGCCCAACCTATCGTTGCCGAACTCAGCGACAAAACTATCAAGCCTGTTGAAGGTAAAGTGCTGGACATGTCGGCGACTGGCTGCAAGCTGAGCTTCCAAGGCAACCTCCAGAGTGGCCTACAGACGGGACGAGTGTACGAACACCTCTCCGCAAGGCTTCCCTTTGGCACCATCACAACGGCGGCCGAACTACGGCATGTCGTTTTCGATGAAAAGCTCGATGTCACTTTTTGCGGAATGCGCTTCTATCGCATCAGTGGCCTGACGCAACGCCAAATCGAACGATTCGTCTACCAGCTACAACGCGAAGCACGACGCGACCAGCCGAGCGGCCGCTTCAGCTGAGATAGATACCCCGTTACGAAAAGACGAGCAAATGGTTAGAGCGGCTCCCGACAAGCCGTTCAACCCACGCCACTCTGATTGGTCATGAATTATCCCGCCGCGGCTATCGATAGGCCAGACGGCGGCGGGATGCCGTGACCTAATGGAAGCAAAGCTGGCGTCCCAGGCGAGGTTCGAACTCACAACCTTCCCCTTAGGAGGGGGATGCTCTATCCAATTGAGCTACTGGGACGCGTTAGGCGCAGCATGTTAGCGGGCCCCGGCTCGTTTGTCATGCGCTTGGCAACAGAGCCAGACCCGTCAGTCAGCCGTATAACAAATGCGCTGGAACCATGACCCACCTTATATTGCATTTTGCATTGCGCTTTTTATATGCATCATGCAAAACGCATCATGGACATAAAATAAGCTGTCGTAAGCATATGAAAAATAAGGGATTTTTTCCTTAAAAAGATGGCACACCGAATGCTTAAGCCATGCGAACCATTTGCGAAGGAGCCGCCAATGCTACGCCCAGCTTATTTATTCAGTTCAGCCATCCTGGCCGTGGTCGCTGTGATGCAATTGCAGGCAACAGCGCAGGAACCAGAACACGCTCCAACTGGCACATTGGAGCAACCCGCTACCCCGTCGGTTCATAGGCTGACAATGCCAGCGCAAACCATTAGCAGCCAAGCAATGAGCACGCCCACGCAACCGCAACGGTGGGTCTTCTAAGACCCCTGCGTTTTGTTTCATCAAGGAGATAACGGATGTCTATTTATGGCTGCATTTTCCTTCTGCTCAGCATCATCTGTGGCGCACTGAGCATTGGTACTGCCCTTCCCGACATGTGGGAGCCGGTCGTAGAAGGAGGCACGGTATTTTTTTGCGTTCTCTTCGTGATCTCACTTCTGATCGGTCGGCGGATTAAATTCGATCCAGTACTACGCTAGGACGCGATTAACAGACAAAGATCAGTAGCTGATCACAGTAACGGCGTTTCGCCATCATCATGTCTTTACTCTGATATTTGTCGTCGTATAATTGGCGCCATAAAGCCGCCTAGCATCTTTTTTTCAGGTCGCGGAACAGCGAGTGCTGTTTGGTTGTCAGACCGGGACTAGAACGGCAATAAGCCACCATCTCCACCCTGACTAACCGGTTTAATATGCGCCCTATGAAGCAGGCAGTTTACTCCAGCCGCACGGCTGACAAATTCGTGGTTCGGCTACCAGACGGAATGCGGGAGCGTATCGCCGAGGTTGCGCGCAATCATCATCGCAGCATGAACTCTGAGATCATTGCTCGCCTGGAGCAAAGCCTTCTGCAAGAAGGCGCACTCGACGACGATTTGAGCATGCGGCTGGACAGCCCGGAACTGACACTTCATGAGCGTGAATTGCTCCAGCGTTTTCGTCAGCTTGCCCATCGCCAGCAGAACGCCCTGATCGCTCTGATCGCGCAAGACACCGAAGCTGCAAAAGAAGACTAACCATCGCCGATAGCCTGCGGACTTACAAACGCCTCGACACAGTCGGGGCGTTGTTGTTTGCGGCGCACCATCTGAGCGTTATCTGCTTGATCTAAGGCCTGGATCGAGGAAACGGTTAGCAGGGCACACGCGCTAATACAACGCTCAAGCAAAACAGGGAAAAGCTTGGCTGGTTGACGACCATGCATCGCCTCATGTATCGGTTCGCTAAGTACGCGAATGGCCCGCGTTAACTTGGAAACAAAAATGCCCGCGCCTTCTCGAGGTACAAGCATTCATTGTTACCGGCGGCAGGCGTCCTGCGAGGAGCCTGAAAACAACTAGCTAACCCACAAAACTAAGCAGCACACCGGCAGCAACAGCCGAGCCGATTACCCCTGCCACGTTCGGACCCATGGCGTGCATGAGCAGGAAGTTTTGCGGATTTGCCTCGAGCCCAACCTTGTTCGACACCCGCGCCGCCATGGGTACCGCCGATACGCCTGCCGAGCCGATCAGCGGATTGATCTTGTTCGAACTGAACATATTCATCACTCTGGCCATCAGCACCCCGGCGGCGGTACCACCACAAAACGCGACCATCCCAAGCAAGAGGATTCCAAGCGTTTTCAGCTGCAGGAAGGCGTCGGCAGACAGCTTGGAACCGACGGTCAATCCTAGCGCGATGGTGACGATGTTGATCAGCGCATTACGCGAGGTATCAGCCAGGCGATCGACCACCCCACACTCACGCAACAGATTGCCGAAGGCGAACATGCCTACCAGCGGCGCCGCATCGGGCAGTAGCAAACCGACCATCAAGGCCAGCATGAGCGGGAAGACTATTTTTTCCGCCTGGCCGACATGACGCAGCTGCTTCATGACGATGGCGCGCTCTTCCTTGGTCGTCAGTGCTCGCATGATGGGTGGCTGAATCAACGGGACCAGCGCCATGTACGAGTAGGCTGCCACAGCAATCGGCCCCAGCAGATGCGGCGCGAGCTTCGCCGTCACGAAGATCGAGGTTGGGCCATCGGCACCACCGATGATCGCGATCGAAGCCGCTTCACGCAGGGTGAACTCCATACCCGGAATCCCCGCCGCTGCCAGCGCCAATGCGCCGAGTAAGGTGGCGAAGATACCAAACTGCGCCGCCGCACCGAGCAACAAGGTCTTGGGATTGGCCAGCATCGGTCCGAAATCCGTCATCGCCCCGACACCCATGAAGATCAGCAGCGGGAACACGCTGGTCGGCAAGCCAACTTCGTAGAACAGATGCAGGATGCCCGCACCCTCGGCCATGTTGGCGACCGGAATGTTGGCAAGCAGACCACCGAACCCGATCGGGATCAGCAGCAAGGGCTCGAAACCCTTGCGAATCGCCAGATAGATCAATGCCAGGCACACCACGATCATCAGCAACTGACCGGGCTCCAGATGATACAAGCCGGTGCTCTGCCACAGCTTGAGCAACTTATCCATGCCGCACTCCTTAAGCGATGGTCAGCAGGCTGTCGCCCACCGACACCGCATCGCCGACCTTGACGTTCACACCTGAAACGGTGCCGGCCTTGAATGCGCGGATTTCAGTTTCCATCTTCATGGCTTCGAGGATGATGACCAGATCACCCTCCTGAACTGACTGACCGGGCTGTACGAGCACCTTGAAGATATTGCCCGCCAGCGGAGCAGGCTGCGGCTCACCTGTACCAGCGGCCGGTACGGTAGCGGCTCCAGGCGCTGCGTCCGCCGCCTCACCGATCAGTTTGAGACCTTCTATGTCGCCACCTTCATTGACCTTTACCACAAACGACTTGCCGTTGACCTCGACGGTGTAGACCTCGGGCACGCCCGGTTCGCGCGGTGCCTTGTCATTACCGGTCGGCACCGGCTCGAAGGCGGCGGCATTGCCGCGATTCTCGAGAAACTTGAGGCCGATTTGCGGAAACAGTGCGTAGGTCAGGACGTCATCGATTTCGTCCTCGGCCAGCCTGATGCCTTTCTCTTGCGCCAGCGCTTTCAGCTCGGCCGTCAACTTGTCCATCTCCGGTTGCAGCAGATCGGCGGGACGGCAGGTAATGACGCTCGCACCGTCGAGCACACGCTGTTGCAGTTCGGTATTGAAGGGGGCCGGCGCGGAGCCGTATTCACCCTTGAGGATCCCGGCAGTTTCCTTGGTGATGGACTTGTAGCGCTCGCCGGTGAGTACGTTGATCACCGCTTGCGTACCGACGATCTGCGAAGTCGGCGTCACCAACGGAATGAAACCGAGGTCCTCACGAACCCGAGGAATCTCGGCCAGTACTTGATCGAACTTGTCGAGAGCACCTTGCTCCTTCAGCTGGCCCTCCATATTGGTCAGCATGCCGCCCGGCACCTGCGCCACGAGGATGCGAGAATCGACGCCCTTGAGCGTGCCTTCGAATTTCGCGTACTTCTTACGTACCTCGCGAAAATACGCAGCGACTTCCTCCAGCAGGTCGAGATCAAGGCCCGTGTCCCGGTCGGTGCCCTGGAAAGTCGCCACCACCGACTCGGTCGGCGAATGGCCATAGGTCATCGACAGCGAAGAAATGGCGGTATCAACGTTATCGATACCCGCCTCGACGGCTTTGAGAATCGCTGCAGTAGAAAGGCCCGCCGTGGCGTGGCACTGCATATGGATTGGAATGGACAGGCTTGCTTTCAGACGCGAGACCAGCTCATAGGCGGTATAAGGCGCGAGGATGCCGGCCATATCCTTGATCGCCACCGAATCGGCGCCCATGTCTTCGATCTGCTTGGCCAAATCGACCCACATTTCCAGGGTATGCACCGGGCTGGTGGTGTAGGAAATGGTGCCCTGGGCATGTTTGCCTTGCTGCTTGACGGCCCGCAGCGCGGTTTCCAGATTGCGTGGATCGTTCATCGCGTCGAATACGCGGAATACGTCGACGCCGTTGACCGCAGCCCGCTCGACGAATTTCTCCACCACGTCATCGCCATAATGCCGATAGCCCAGCAGGTTCTGACCGCGCAGCAGCATTTGCTGACGGGTCTTGGGCATCGCGCTTTTCAGTTCACGGATGCGTTCCCAAGGGTCTTCACCGAGATAGCGAATGCAGGCATCGAAGGTCGCACCGCCCCAGGATTCGACCGACCAGAACCCGACCTGATCGAGCTTGGCGGCAATCGGCAGCATATCCTCGAGACGTACCCGAGTGGCGAGAATGGATTGATGGGCATCACGTAGCACCACATCGGTAATGCCGAGCGGTCGTTTTGCAGAATGCATGAAGGGAACTCCCTGTTCTGATCAACCGCGACGGGCACGGTGCTGATGAATAGCGGCCTGGATGGCAGCAAGAACGTCCGCGTCCGGCTCAGCTGCTGCGCCCGAAGTGGCAGGCTTGACGGAAACTACCTGTGCTGCTGGCGTACTATCGAAGCGAGCGATTACAAACGCCATCAGTCGGATGCATGCAATCAATAAGACAAGGAAAATGAAGACAGAACCTAGGCCGAATAGCATAAGTTCGACGCCTTCAAGCAGGAGTTCGCTAGGGGTCATCAGTATTTCCTGTCCAATCAGCGGCTCGGGCCGCCTGTTATTCGCATCGTGTTCTAGAAACTTCGCCAAGGCGAAACCTCCGAACAGTAGCCCGAAAAACGACAGCAAAGCAAACGCCAAGCCGCTGTAGATGGGAAGGAGTCAGAGCAGGAAAACAGTCGCCAGACCGAGAAAGATAAAAAAACCACCGCTATCGGTCACGGCAGTGATCATCACGCTGGCGCCGAGCGCAGGATCCCGCCCCATGCGGGCTAGCGTTACTGGAATAAGCACCCCCATCAAGGCTGCCAACAGGAGATTGAGGGTCATCGCTGCGGTCATCACCACCCCAAGCGACCAGCTGCCATAGAGCCAATAGACCACCATGCCTATGACTCCACCCCATATCAGACCATTCAGCATGCCGACACCTGCTTCCTTACGCAGCAAGCGAGCACTATTGCCCGTACCCATCTGATCCAGCGCCATCGCCCGAACGATCATGGTGATGGTTTGATTGCCGGAGTTACCACCGATACCGGCGACAATGGGCATCAACGCAGCCAATGCGACCAGCTTTTCGATCGAGCCGTCGAACAGACCGATCACGCGTGAAGCGATAAAGGCCGTGATCAAATTTACCGCCAACCAAGCCCAACGGTTGCGCAGCGACTTCCAGACCGACGCGAATATATCTTCTTCTTCGCGCAGACCCGCCATGTTCAGAACTTCGCTTTCGCTCTCTTCGCGAATCAGGTCGACCATTTCATCAATGGTCAGGCGCCCGATCAGCTTGCCACTCTTGTCCACCACAGGCGTGGAAACAAGGTCGTAACGCTCGAACGCTTGAGCTGCCTCGTAGGCATCCTCGTCCGGGTGAAAGGTCACCGGATCGCTGGCCATTACCTCGGAAACGTCTCGCTCCGGATCGTTGACCAGCAAGCGCTTGATGGGCAGAACCCCCTTGAGCACGCCGTCATAGTCGACTACGAACAGCTTGTCGGTATGCCCCGGTAGCTCCTTCAACCGCCGCAGATAGCGAAGGACCACTTCAAGACTCACATCCTCACGAATCGTGACCATCTCGAAGTCCATCAATGCGCCGACCTGATCCTCCTCGTAAGACAGCGCCGAGCGGACACGCTCACGCTGCTGCGCATCGAGGGTTTCCATCAGCTCATGCACGACGTCACGGGGCAGCTCGGCAGCAAGATCCGCCAGCTCGTCGGCATCCATTTCCTTGGCGGCCGCCAGCAGCTCGTGATCGTCCATGTCGGCAATCAGTGTCTCGCGAACGGCATCGGAAACTTCGAGAAGAATGTCGCCATCGCGGTCCGACTTGACCAGCTGCCAGACCGTCAGACGCTCATCGAGCGGCAACGCCTCAAGAATGTAAGCGATGTCTGCGGGGTGTAGCGCTTCCAGTTTGCGCTGCAGCTCGACGAGGTTCTGGCGGTGCACCAGATTCTCGATGATGTCTTGGTGCTGCCCTTCCTGACGGTGCGCCAGGTCTTCAACGATCTTGTGCCGATGAAGCAAGTCGATGACCTGTGCCAGACGATCCTGGAGACTTTCCTGCGGCTTTTTTGCTTCTACTTCAGTCATGGCGCACTCCACCCCCAGCGGTCGGAACGCACCAAGGGATCAATCATTCGGAACGTGATTGGCAAGAAAAAGATTTATGTGACTACTGGGCAAATCCATGAGAAGGATCCAGAAGCCCCAACAGGGGCGAACCGCGCAATGATACCACCGCGCCCACCACGCCAGATTCGCAACTGCAGACAATACAACCGCTTGCGCCGGCTTTCAGTGTCGACGCATTCACGTTGCGAGAAGACACGACCGCAGCACCACAAATTATTAGTTAGGCTGCCCAACCAATCGTCAAGGAGGACGAACAATGAACAAACTTCTCACTGCAAGCTGCTGCGCCCTATTTCTCATCACGACCCCGGCGCTCGGAGCACGCATCTATCGCTGCGTCGATGAAGCAGGCAACCTCACCTTTACCCGACAGGGTTGCCCTACGAGTCAGACCGCTCAAATTCAAGAAGCGCTAAATCCCACGCCAAGCTCCGGCAAGGCTGTTCCCCTAGCCAAACCAAGGAAAGCACTTAAGGCCGTCAGGGAAGAAACCAGGCAGCTCACCGTTGTAGGCAAACAGGACGACGGTTGCGGAAACCGCGTGACAGGCAGCGCGAGACGCAATGCACTCATAAGCCAGCAGATCCTTCCAGGCATGACCCGCGCCGACATCGAAAGCACCTTCGGCACGCCTGACACCGTAACCAATCGCAACGGGCAAATGCAGTATCGCTACAGTAGCGACAAGGGACGGACGCGGACCGTCAGCTTCGACGAGCACGGCTGCGTTCGAGGTAAACCCTGAACAATAAAAAAGGGCCTGCATCGCTGCAGGCCCTTTTGGGTTGGTGCACTCAGGAGGATTCGAACCTCCGACCGCTCGGTTCGTAGCCGAGTACTCTATCCAGCTGAGCTATGAGTGCATAAGCGCTTGATAAACCAGATCACCGCTGGCTACAACAACGAATCGCATTTCCGCAACTCGTTTAATATGGTGCACTCAGGAGGATTCGAACCTCCGACCGCTCGGTTCGTAGCCGAGTACTCTATCCAGCTGAGCTATGAGTGCACTAAGGGTGCGCATTATAGATTCGCGAATTTGTTGGTCAAGCTCTTTAATTCAATGAATCCCATCAAACCAAACAGCTAAATCGACTCACTATCTAACTATGCAAAATGGCGGAGAGGGGGGGATTCGAACCCCCGACACCCTTTTGAGATGTACTCCCTTAGCAGGGGAGCGCCTTCGGCCACTCGGCCACCTCTCCGCAACACGGGGCGCATGATACCCATCTTTACCCCGCTTGCAAAGCCAAAAATCACATAAATATTAATGGCTTGGTTCTTGATCTTTCTCTTTCTGGATCCGTTGGTAAATCTCCTCGCGATGCACCGCTACCTCTTTGGGTGCATTCACTCCAATGCGCACTTGATTTCCCTTAACACCCAGCACAGTGACAGTCACATCGTCACCCACCATCAGGGTCTCTCCGACCCGGCGAGTCAGAATCAGCATTCCTTTCTCCTTAAAAACGGATTCAATTCAGTAAACAGTCTGCAAAGATAAAAACGGATAATGTTCCGTGAGACATCGACCCTAGAGCCTTTCACCAGCTATTGACCAGCAAAAACGTCTCTAAAGTTCCTTTCGGCTCATTCAAAATCGACAGAAGGTGCGAATTAACGCAATTCCGTCGAATCAATCACCTTTAGCGGTTGGAGCGTCCAGCTCGAATGCGGTATGTAGCGCCCGCACCGCCAGCTCCAGGTACTTCTCCTCGATCACAACCGAAACCTTGATCTCCGAAGTGGAAATCATCTGGATGTTGATATTTTCCTTCGCCAGCGCCTCGAACATCCGGCTGGCGACGCCCGCATGCGAGCGCATACCGACGCCGACTATCGACACCTTGGCGATATCGACATCGCCGATGACTTCCCGTGCACCCATGTCCCGCGCAATGCCCTCGAGCACCTGCTGCGCGTTATGGTAGTCGTTCCGGTGGACAGTGAAGGTAAAGTCCGTGGTGTTATCGTGCGCGACGTTCTGCACGATCATATCGACCTCGACGTTCGCCGAGCTGATCGGGCCGAGAATCTTGAAGGCTATCCCGGGCGTATCCGGCACACCACGAATGGTCAGCTTGGCTTCGTCACGGTTGAACGCGATGCCGGAGATGATGGGCTGTTCCATGGATTCCTCTTCATCAAGTGTAATGAGGGTTCCCGGACCCTCCTGAAAGCTGTGCAGCACGCGCAACGGCACGCTGTATTTTCCGGCAAACTCCACGGCGCGAATCTGCAGCACTTTGGAGCCGAGACTCGCCATCTCGAGCATTTCTTCAAAGGTGATCTTGTTCAGGCGCTGAGCCTTGGCGACCACGCGCGGATCGGTCGTGTAGACACCGTCGACGTCGGTGTAGATCTGGCACTCGTCCGCCTTCAACGCAGCCGCGAGCGCGACACCGGTCGTATCCGAACCGCCACGCCCGAGAGTGGTGATGTTTCCGCTTTCATCCACGCCTTGGAAGCCTGCAACGACCACCACGCGGCCGGCCTTGAGTTCCTTTTGAATGTTTTGCGAGTCGATCTGGAGAATACGCGCCTTGGTATGCGCACTATCGGTAAGGATACGAACCTGGCTGCCGGTGTAGGACACAGCCGGTACGCCAATCTTGATCAGCGCCATCGCCAGCAGGGCGATGGTGACCTGCTCACCGGTCGAAACCATGACATCCAGCTCGCGAGCCACGGGCTGCTCAGTGATCTGTTTGGCCAAATCGATCAGGCGATTGGTTTCGCCGCTCATGGCCGAGACCACCACGACGATGTCGTCGCCGTTGTCGCGGAATTTCTTGACCTTCGCCGCCACCTGTTCGATGCGCTCGACGGAGCCCACCGAGGTACCTCCAAACTTCTGTACGATCAAAGCCATTTCATCGCCGCCTAAGCCCGTCACGGGCGCTCATTAAATAACCTGCCTGCTCAAAGCATCGCTTATTACGTGCGGGCAGCGGCCTGCCCGCTTGCGATGCGTTGTCCGTTACGCCTCAGTGCCTCGACCAAGGACAGAGCGGCACTATCATCGCTCTGGTTACAAACCTTGCTCTACGAATGCGTGCGCGAGTGCCAGCGCCTCGTCGAGTCGCGCCGCATCGCTGCCGCCACCTTGTGCCATGTCCGGGCGTCCGCCACCCTTGCCACCGACAGCCGCAGCCGCCTGCTTCATCAGATCGCCTGCCTTCAAACGGCCAGTGAGATCCGGGGTCACGCCAGCCACCAGCACGACCTTTTCGTCCTGCACGCCGCCGAGCAGAATCACGCCGCTGCCGAGCTTGTTCTTCAACTGATCGACCAATGCCAGCAACGCCTTGCCATCCAGGCCATCGACACGGACGGCCAACGTCTTCACGCCCTTCACATCGACAGCGGATCCAGCAAGATCATTGCCGGTGGCGCTAGCCGCCTTGGCTTTGAGCTGTTCAAGCTCTTTTTCCAGTTGACGATTGCGCTCCAGCATCGTGCCCAGCTTATCCAGCAGATTTTCACGACTGCCTTTGACCAGCGCGGCGGCTTCTTTCAGCTGGTCTTCCGCGCCGTTCAGATAAGCCAGCGCCTGCTCGCCAGTGACCGCCTCGATGCGGCGCACGCCGGCTGCCACACCGCCTTCGCTGATGATCTTGAACAGCCCGATGTCGCCAGTGCGCTTGACGTGAGTGCCGCCACAGAGTTCGACCGAGAAGCCTCCGCCCATGGTCAATACTCGCACCTGATCGCCGTACTTTTCGCCGAACAGGGCCATCGCCCCTTTGCCCTTCGCCGTCTCGATGTCGGTTTCCTCGATTTCAACGACCGAGTTGCCGCGAATCTCCGCGTTCACCTTGTCTTCAAGCGCCTTGAGCTGCTCAGGCTTGATCGCCTCGAAATGGCTGAAGTCGAAGCGTAGACGCTGACTATCGACCAACGAGCCCTTCTGACTGACGTGCTCGCCCAGAATCTGCCGCAGCGCCGCGTGCAACAGGTGCGTTGCCGAATGGTTCAGCGCCGTGGCCTGACGAACCGATGCGTCGACGGTGGCATCGACAGTCCCGCCCACCTGCAGGTTGCCGCTATCGAGAATGCCGTGGTGTAGAAATGCACCACCAGCCTTGCTGGTATCGCGCACATCGAAGCGCAGCCCTTCAGCGGACAGGTAACCGCAGTCACCGATTTGCCCACCTGACTCGGCATAGAACGGCGTCTCATCGAGAACGACAACGCCCTCCTCACCTGCCGACAGGCTCTGTACGGCCATGCCTTCTTTAAACAACGCCAACACCTTGCCGCTGCCAGAGGTGCCGAGATAACCGGTAAAACGCGTTTCGCCCTCGACCTTGACCAAGCTGTTGTAGTCCATGCCAAAGGCGCTGGCCGACCGCGCGCGCTCGCGCTGAGCTTCCATCTCGCGTTCGAAGCCTTCCTCATCCAGCCTCAACTCGCGTTCGCGGGCGATGTCGCCGGTGAGATCCACCGGGAAACCGTAGGTGTCGTAAAGCTTGAAGATCACCTCGCCGGGGATGACGTTGCCCTTCAGCTCGGCCAGGTCCTGCTCGAGAATTTTCAAGCCCTGTTCCAGCGTCTTGGCGAACTGCTCTTCTTCGGTTTTCAGCACGCGCTCGATGTGCGCCTGCTGCTGTTTCAGCTCGGGGAAGGCCTCGCCCATTTCGGCGACCAGCGCCGCGACGATCTTGTAGAAAAAGCTACCCTTGGCGCCCAGCTTGTTGCCATGGCGACAGGCGCGACGAACGATGCGGCGCAGCACGTAGCCGCGACCTTCGTTGGACGGTGTCACGCCATCGGCGATGAGGAAACCGCAAGAGCGGATATGGTCGGCGACAACCTTCAGCGAAGCCTGTCCTTCATTGCTGCAACCGATCGCCCCGGCAGCCGCATTCAGCAGGCTCTGGAACAGGTCAATCTCGTAGTTGGAATTGACGTGCTGCAATACCGCGCTGATGCGCTCCAGCCCCATGCCGGTATCCACGCTCGGCGCCGGCAGCGGGTGCATGACACCGTCGGCGGTGCGGTTGAACTGCATGAACACGTTGTTCCAGATTTCGATGTAGCGGTCGCCGTCTTCCTCGGGCGAACCGGGCGGGCCGCCCCAGATATGCTCGCCGTGGTCGAAGAATATCTCGGTGCAGGGGCCGCAGGGGCCGGTGTCGCCCATCGCCCAGAAGTTGTCCGACGCATAGGGCGCGCCCTTGTTGTCGCCGATGCGCACCATGCGTTCGGCCGGTACGCCGACTTCCTTGGTCCAGATATCGTAGGCCTCGTCATCGGTGGCGTAGACGGTGACCCAGAGCTTCTCGGACGGCAGATTCAGCCACTTGGGCGAGGTCAGGAATTCCCAGGCGTAGGTGATGGCATCGCGCTTGAAATAATCGCCGAAACTGAAGTTGCCCAGCATCTCGAAGAAGGTGTGATGACGCGCGGTGTAACCGACATTCTCCAGGTCGTTGTGCTTGCCGCCGGCACGGACGCATTTCTGGCTGGTGGTGGCGCGGGTATAGGCACGCTTCTCCAGACCGAGGAAGCAGTCCTTGAACTGGTTCATGCCGGCGTTGGTGAACAACAAAGTCGGATCGTTCGCCGGAATCAGCGAACTGGAGGCCACGCAAGTGTGGCCCTTCTCTTCGAAGAAGCGGAGGAAGGCTTCACGGATTTCTGCGCTTTTCATAGATTTCTTCCAGAAGACAGCGGCCGAACGGCTGCAAAACGACACGGCGAGGCGGCACCGGGGGCCGGTTCGCAACTATCCAAACGGATAGCCGGCAAAGGGCCGCATTATATCGGGCCAACGCCTCGCGCATAGAGGATAAGTGAGATTGAATCAAGCTATTCGACAGCAATTCGGGCCTATGCTCTGACGAAAGCAGCGAAGCTCTCGACGATCGGCTCGATATGCTCGGGCCGCACATCCAGATGCGTCACCATCCGCAGCCGTGCCGCAGCGGTGAGGATGACGCCGCGCTCCGCACAAAACGCCTTCAGCGCCGCCGCGCGATCGCCCATCTGTACATAAACCATATTCGTCTGTACCGGCTCGACCGCGTAACCCAACGCTTGCAGCCCTTCGGCAATAGCGAGCGCGTGCCGGTGGTCCTGCTCCAAACGCTGCACCTGATGCTCCAGCGCATAGAGTCCGGCCGCCGCCAGCACACCAGCCTGACGCATACCACCGCCAACCATCTTTCGCAGCCGCCGCGCCTTCGCAATGAACGCCTCGTCACCGCAAAGCACCGAGCCGACCGGAGCACCCAACCCTTTCGACAGGCACACCGATACCGAGTCGAAGTAACGGCTGATGTCGTGCGCCGTACACCCCAACTTGACAACAGCGTTGAACAGCCTGGCACCGTCGAGGTGCAGCGCCAATCCTCGCTCGCGGGTGAATGCTCTGGCCTTGGCCAGGTATTCGAGCGGCAGCACCTTACCTTGCATGGTGTTTTCCAGCGCCAGCAGGCGAGTCCGGGCGAAATGGAAATCGTCCGGCTTGATCACCGCTCCGACTCGCTCCAAATCCAGCGAGCCGTCAACTTCCATTTCGATCGGTTGGGGCTGGATGGAACCGAGCACCGCGGCGCCACCCGCCTCGTACTTATAGGTGTGCGCCAACTGGCCGGTGACATATTCATCACCGCGCTCGCAGTGCGACATCAGCGCCAGCAAATTACTCATGGTGCCGCTGGGTACGAACAATCCTGCTTGCATGTCCAGCTGCGTCGCTAGGGTTCGTTCCAACAGTCGAATGGTAGGATCTTCGCCGTAGACGTCATCGCCGGTGGGCGCTCTCAGCATGGCCTCGCGCATACCGGTCGTAGGTTGTGTGACCGTATCGCTGCGTAAATCGATCAGGCTCATGGCAATTCCTTGGTTTCGGGTCATCTGCCCAGGCGCGCCCCAACCTCACGTCTTTCAACGCAACAGACGGGTGTCCAACACGGCCGAGGCGCCGCCCAGCATGGTTTCGGTGATATCGATGAAGTCTTCGGTTGTGGCCTTGTCGAGGCGCATCAAGCCGCGTGCGACATCGTCCAGCGAGTGTCGGTTCTTGGTGCGCTGTCGGATCTCGCGGTCGAGCTCCTGCAACAGCAACACCGCCCTGGCCGTGACGGGACCGCTGGAATGTTCGGTTCGCAGACTGGTGACCTTGCGACTCCATTTAGTCAGGTGTTCACGCACCCGCTGGTATCGATCCTCGCTCATGCCGCCGGCCCTGCGCATCAGTTCGATGGCGTAGTACTCGGCCAGCCCTTCGCTAATCCAGTCACTGCGGTCGGAATCGGTGATACGGCTAAATACGTGAACGAGTTCATGCACCAGTGAGCTGGTGCCATTTTCGCTAACCAGCGGCCGGTCGGCATGCATGAACAAGGAGTTCGGGCCGGACAAACCGCCCCGCCACATCGGGTCTCCAGCGCCTACGATCAGCAGTTTCTTCGGATCACGCGGGAACACGTTCTGCACTTCGGGCCAGACGAACGTGAGCAGCGTAAGGATATCCATCCGCCGCAACCCCTCACCCACCGGGCCGGCCACCGTTACGTCGGTTTCGCCGAGCTTGGCCCGACGACTACCGAGCTTGCCGGCAAGAATCCAGCCGGTAGGACGATCGAACAGGCGCTCGCGATTGTCGATGCGAAAACGGTTCTTGCCGATGCGGGGCCAGCCCGTCTCGACGCTCTTCCACTCCTTCGGAAGCTCGATCCGCAGTCGGGAAATCAACTTGACGCCGTCCTGATGATCCATGCGACCGGCAGGCACCAGATCGTCACCGCGCAGCAACGCCCAGTCGTCCGTCATTCGCGCATCGAAGCGCCCGTTCTTGCGCTGGTGACTGACCTTGACCCGATAGCTCAGCCGCGCCTTGCCAGCGACCGGCCGCCAGACGCCGCGGCCGTTCTCTTCCTGCCAGCTGCCCTCCGGATCGGTCACGAAGCCGCTGTACAGCCCTTCGTCACCCAAATTGAAATCGATGTATTGGATAACGCTGCCGTCTTCTACAAGCAGTTCGACTTCAGCAATATCCTGCTCGGGGACGAACTTGACGTTGAAGTCGACATCGACGCTCTTGGCGGCGTGCGCAGTCGTGATGAAAGACAACAACAGAACGGCAAGCAGCGGTAACAGGCGAAGGGACATCGAGCGACTCCAGGTTGAGTTCAGTGCTATGACGACGCGCCCAGACGGAGATTCAACCGGCTCGGAAAATCAAGTGATCTTCCCAGTCGTCCTCGGCGACGGAGCCCTCGGCGATCATCCGCCCGGACTGAGAAATCCGTTCGGCATGCACTGCATCCGGGTCGCCGCAAACCAGATGATGCCAGAGCGGGAGATCCTTACCCTCGGCTACCAGTCGATAACCGCAGGTCGGTGGCAGCCACTTGAATTGCGCGGCATCCGCTGCGGTCAGCTGAATGCAATCGGGCACACTGGCGCGTCGGTTGGGGTAGTTCGTGCAGCGGCAGGTTTTCAGATCGAGCAATTTGCAGGCGATGCGGGTGTAGTAGACGCTGCCGTCCTCCTCGTCCTCGAGCTTCTGCAGGCAGCACAACCCGCAGCCGTCGCACAGCGACTCCCATTCGACCGAATCCAGCTCGGCGAGGGTTTTGCGCTTCCAGAAGGGTTCGACTTTTGCCGCCATGGAATTTGCCATCTCGAATAAAGGCGCGAGTCTAGCCATTGCGATGCGACTGGCCAAGCTCGGGCACGCGTGCCGGCTTAAACGGGATCGTTGCGGCGCAGCAACTCTTCGGGCAGGTGCTCGATGTATTCCTCTTCCGGCGGCGGCATCTGCAGGTGGTAACCCTGTTTTTCCAGGTTATCGAGCACCGTTGCAATATCTTCCCGGGCCAGCTTGCGCTCGGGGGTCAGGACGATATCGAACGCATGCTGCGGCGGGCCGAAGGCAGCCAGCAAGGCTTCCGGCACACGCGCCAGCGCCTCGCTACGCTCGACGTACAGGTACATTTCGTTCTTGCGGGGGCTTCTATATATAGAACAGATGCGTTTCATGACTTCACTTCCAGCACATCGAGAAGGGCTTGGCCCATGCGTTCACGACGCCAACCGCGCAACGAATCAGGCAATTCATAGGGACCATCCGGATAGCCGCTCTTCAACAAGGCTTCGAGCACCTTCTTGCGCAGCATTAGTTCAGGGGCGATATCAAGCGCCTGGGCTTCGCGCTGACCCACCGCACGAAGCTTTTTCAACAGCCCCGATACCTCCAGAGGCAGCGGCTCCGGCAGCGGCCCCGGCCAATCCTGCTCAGGCGCGGCGGCGCCGACGCGGATGAGCTCCAGCAAGGTTTCGCCATCCTGACGCACGGTGCGCGGATGCATATCGTCGATACGCGCGAGACTTACAAGATCGGCCGGCTGGGTACGTGCCAGCGGCCACAAGCTGTGCTCACGCAACACCCGATTGCGCGGCTGATTGCGCGCTCGCGCCTCATGCTCTCGCCAAGCGGTCAGTACACGCAACACCGCGAGCTGTCGCGGTTTGAGACGCCAGGCCTGCTTGACGTCGCGATAGGCTTCATCAGGGTCCGTTTCGCGCTGCAGATTGGCAACCAGCTCGGAACCGTCTTCAAGCACCCAGGCGCGTTTTTCCTCGGACAGCCTCGGCTGCAGCGCCTCGTACAGCTCGGCCAGATGCTGCGCATCTTCGGCGGCGTAGCGAATCTGCATCTCACTCAGTGGCCGCTGGAGCCAGTCGGAGCGCGTTTCGCCCTTGGGCAGCTCGATGTTCAACACGCTCTGCACCAGGCGCGAATAACCCATGGAGAAACCGATATTCAGGTAGCCGGCGGCGAGCTGCGTATCGAACAGCGGGTTCGGCAAACTGTTGGTCAGGCGCCAAAACACTTCCAGGTCTTCACTGCAGGCATGCAGGACCTTCACCACGGCCGGGTCTTCCAGCAGCCCGGCAAATGCACTCCAATCGCTGATCCGCAGGGGATCGATCAGATAGGCGCAACGCCCGTCACCGACCTGCAACAGGGCAGCGATCGGGTAGAAAGTATCGACCCGCATGAATTCGGTATCTACCGCCACGTAAGGCAGCTGGCGCCACTCGCCACACAGACGGGCCAGATGCGCGTCATCCAGCACCCATTGAGTTTCGATGGCCACTAGGCCCTCCTTGTTATTCGGCTCGCGGCCGGACGCCTGGTCGAAAGGCGCGCAGTATATATCGCTGAGGTCACGCCGCGCCCTGCTCATCCATCGCGTGCTAACGTTTCGCGAATCTCAGAAAGGAGCCCCGCCATGCCGCTTGCCCAACTGATCAGCGCCGACCAACTGGCCGCGCGCCTGCATGAACCTGCACTGCGTATCCTCGATTGCCGCTACGCATTGGATGATCTGGATTACGGCGGACGCAGCTACGCCGATGCGCATATTCCCGGCGCCCGCCATGCCGATCTCGAACGCGATCTGTCCGGAAAAATCGTACCGGGCGTAACCGGCCGGCATCCGCTACCGCACCCTGAGGATTTGATCGCGACGTTCCGGGCGCTGGGCTTGAACAACGACAGCGAAATCGTGCTCTATGACGACGGCCCCGGCGCCTTCGCCGCTCGGGCCTGGTGGCTGCTGGCATGGCTGGGTAAGCGTGACGGCGTATACCTGCTCGACGGCGGCTACCGAGCCTGGTGCGATGCCGGTCTGCCAGTGGAGCAAAATGCGCCCTCTCCGACGACAGGCGAATTCCACGGACAACCCGATGACAACCTGACCATCGACGCAGCGGCGCTTTCGGGCGAGCTTGAAACGCCGAACGTGACCCTGATCGATGCCCGCGCTCTGCCCCGTTTCCTCGGCGAAGTCGAACCGATCGATCCGGTTGCCGGACACATTCCAGGCGCCGCCTGTGTGCCATTCACCGAGAATCTCGATGCTGACGGGCACTTCCTCTCGGCCGACCAGCTGCGCGCGCGTTTCAGCCAGCAGCTCGCCAATCGATCGACAGATGCCCTGGTGGCCTATTGCGGTTCTGGCGTAACGGCGTGCCATAACCTGTTCGCCCTGTGCCTCGCCGGCTATCCGCTGGCTAAACTTTATCCAGGCTCTTGGAGCGAGTGGATCACCGATCCGCAGCGGCCAGTCGCCTGACGCAACTTGAGCGGCCGACCAGTCATAATCTGCCCGGCGGGTTTTATTGAATATTCACCCTTATCGCCGCCGATCATCGCGCTTTACGAAAAATTGCACTCTTTCGTTTGCGACGAATCAGAGAAGCTTGATAGGGTCCGAGCCGCTTTTTTCTCTGGAGTACAACAATGAAAACAACTTGGTTGAAGACCGCGATCGCAGTAGCCGTGGGCGCCCTTTCCACTCAGGCCATGGCTGCCGGTTTCGCCCTTAACGAGCAGAGCGTCAGCGGCATGGGCACCTCGTTTGCCGGTCGCTCCTCTTCTGCCGATGACGCCACCACCCTGTTCGGCAACCCTGCCGGCATGTCGCGCCTCAAGCGCGAAGAAGTGAGCTTCGGCGTGGCGGCGATCAATGCCAAGACGGATATCAAGAACACTAGTAGCTTCCCTGCAAGCGGTAGCAACGATGGCGATATGGTCCCGTTCACAGCAGTGCCGATGGGCTATTACGTCAAACCTATCGACGACAAATGGGCGGTTGGCGTAGGCGTCTATGTTCCCTTCGGTCTGGTGAGCGATTACGAAAGCGGCTTTCAAGGCCGTTACTTCGGTGATTACAGCGAAGTCCGCGTAATTACGGTGCAACCAACCGTTAGCTATCGTTTCAACGAAAAACTGTCGATCGGCTTCGGCCCAACCATCAACCGCATCGATGGTCAGCTGGAGAGTGCCTCCCTGAGCCGCTTTACCCCCGGCACCAATGACGGCCGCGTCAAGGTCAAAGGTGATGACACTGCGCTGGGCTTCAATGCTGGCCTGCTCTACGAGTTCACACCACAGACTCGCGCTGGCATCACCTACCGCTCCAAAGTCAAGTACAAGCTTGAAGGCGATACTCGCCTGTCAGGTGCCGGATTCGATCAGTTCGAAGCGATAGGCCTGCAAGCCTCAGGAAAATACGATGCTTCGCTGGACCTCGACACTCCCGAGTCCGTCGACATGTCGATTACACACGATCTAGATGACCAGTGGACCCTTTATGCAGGCGCCATGTGGACGCGCTGGAGCCGCTTCGAATCGATCATTATCGAAAACGAAGGTATCCCTGCACTTTTGCAGCCAAGCCTTGCGCCTATCGTAGAAGAGCAGGACTGGCATGACACTTGGTCCTATGCTCTCGGCGCTGCTTACAAGCTGAACAAGGAGTGGACACTGCGTACCGGTCTGGCATTCGACCAGAGCCCGACCAACAACACTCATCGTTCGCCTCGCATTCCGTCCGGTGATCGCACCGCCGTAAGCTTCGGCCTGGCCTGGAATCCGACCGACGATGTCACTGTCGACTTGGCTTACTCCTACCTTTGGGAAGAAGACACCACGGTTCGCAGTCAGAGCCCAACTAAAGGGCTTTACAACGCCACCTACGAAAACAGCGCCCACGGCTTCGGTGCTGCTTTGAGCTACCGCTTCTGATGCACCTCCGCCCCGGCCGCTCGGCCGGGGCTTCTTTCCCCCGCGCTACTTGCCCAACGCCTTTTCCACCGCAGCGATCAGCTCAGGATCGTCCGGCTCGACCTTGCTGGAAAAGTAGTCGACCACCTTGCCGTTGCGATCCACCACGTACTTATAGAAGTTCCAGCGCGGCGCGCCTCCGGCCTGCTCGGCTAGCTCCTTGAACAGCGGCGTCGCATCGCCACCCCGCACCGGTTGAGTTTGCGCCATCGGAAAGGTCACACCGTAATTGACGTAGCAGACTTCAGCCGTCTCAGCGGCATCGTCCGACTCCTGAAAGAAATCATCGGACGGCACGCCTAGAACCTCCAATCCCTCGTCCTTGTATCGCTGATAGAGCTCTTCGAGACCTTTGAATTGCGGCGCGAAACCACAAAAGCTGGCTGTATTGACGACCACCAGCGCCTTGCCCTGGAACTGCTGGCACAGGTCGATCGTTTCCTTTGAGCGCAGCTTCGGCAGTTCATGCTGCAGCAAGGCCGGGCATTGATCCGCCGCCGCGTTGCCGGCCAGCAGCGTCAGAGCGAGGGACGCAACGATCAGTCGAATTCTCATGGCAAACCTCCGAGCAGGGTCGCCACACGCTACGCCTGAGCCATCCAACCGGCAACGCCTGCCTTTTTTCAGCCAACGCAGCAAATTCCAAACAGCTTCGCCTTCGCTATATACAAATCTATATAACGATTGTCAGAATGCCCGGCATTCACAAGGGCCAAACATGAACGATCCACAGCATCTCGGACCATTGCGCATCGACGGACAACTTTGGTTCAACCGCGGCGAAAAGGGTTATCTCGGCGGCAAACGCATCGAACTGCTGGCACAGATCGAGGCGACCGGCTCGATCAGCCGCGCGGCCAAGGCCATCAACCTCAGCTACAAGGCCGCCTGGGATGCTGTGGATGCGATGAACAACCTGTCGGAACGCCCCCTGGTGGTTCGGGCAGTCGGCGGGGCAAAGGGCGGCGGTACCCAGCTGACCGACTTCGGTCGCGAGATGCTGCACGTCTGGCAGCGCATGCAGCAGGAATATGAACGCTTTCTTGCCCAGGTGGCACAGGGCATCGAAGGCTTCGACGACATCGACAAACTGCTCCGGGCAATCGCCATGAAAACCAGCGCACGCAACCAGTTTCGCGGTCGCATCGTTCACGTCGAAAAAGGCGCGGTAAACGGCAGCGTCAGTCTCGATATTGGTGAAGGCCAGACAATTACCGCAACCCTGACCAACGACAGCATCGACGAACTTCACCTGACACCCGACAAGACCGCGATGGCGTTGATCAAAGCCAGCTTCGTGCTGCTGTCACCCGATCCGGCGGTAAAAATCAGCGCCCGTAACCGCCTGACCGGCACCATCAGCAGCCTGACGCCCGGCGCGGTGAATTGCGAGGTCAAGTTGCTGCTGCCCGGCAACCGCACGCTGGGCGCGGTCGTTACCAACGAGAGCGCCGAAGAGCTGGGCCTGGTACTCGGACAATCTTGTACGGCTCTGGTCAAGGCGTCACACGTCATCATCGCCGTGGATTAAGGAGAAACGGATGAAGCGTCTTTGCAAAATTGCCGCCCTGTTTATGACCGCACTGTTGCCCTTTGCCAGCCACGCCGCCGAGGTGCAGGTCGCGGTGGCGTCGAATTTCACGAAGCCGATGCAGGCCATCGCCGAACACTTCGAACAGGACACAGGACACAAGGCCCTACTCGCCTTCGGTTCGACCGGAAAGTTTTATGCGCAGATTCGCAACGGTGCGCCGTTCGACGTGCTGCTGGCAGCTGATGAAGAGGTTCCGGCCAAGCTGGAAAGCGAAGGCCAGGGCGTAACCGGCAGCCGCTTCCCCTATGCCATCGGGACGCTGGTCCTCTGGTCGCCGCGCAAAGACTACGTCGAGGATCAAGCCAAAGCGTTGACCGAACGACCGTATCGCCATCTTGCCATCGCCAATCCTAAAACCGCGCCTTACGGCGCCGCAGCGATGGCGACGCTGGAAAAACTCGGTCTGACCGAATCAACGCGTGGCCGGCTGGTGCAAGGGGAAAATATCGCCCAGGCGCATCAATTCGTGGCCAGCGGCAATGCAGAGCTCGGCTTCGTCGCCCTTTCTCAGGTCGTGGATGAGGGTGCGATCAGCCAAGGTTCCGGCTGGATCGTACCGGCGTCATTTCATCCACCCATTCGCCAGGATGCCCTTCTGCTGAACAAGGGCCGCGACAACCCCGCCGCGCAGGCTCTGCTCGAATACCTCAAAAGCGCAAAAGCCGCCGAGGTTATCGAGGCATACGGCTACAGCCTGGAATGACGCCGCCATGATGCCGCTGGACGACGCAGGCTTGGCAGCCATCCTGCTGACACTCAAGCTTGCCGGCGTAACCACGCTGTTGCTGCTGGTGATCGGCACGCCGATCGCCTGGTGGCTGGCGCGCACCCATTCGCGCCTCAAGGGGCCGATCGGTGCCGTGGTCGCTTTGCCGCTGGTGCTGCCCCCGAGCGTGCTGGGCTTCTATCTACTGGTCGCCATGGGCCCCAACGGTCCGGTCGGGCAACTGACTCAAAGTCTGGGACTCGGCACTCTACCGTTTACCTTTGCGGGTCTTGTGGTGGGCTCGGTGTTCTATTCGATGCCTTTCGTCGTGCAACCGCTGCAGAACGCCTTCGAGGCCATCGGCGAACGCCCATTGGAAGCCGCCGCAACCTTGCGTGCCGGGCCGCTGGATACCTTCTTTACCGTCGTTCTTCCGCTCGCTCGCCCTGGATTCGTCACAGCCAGCATCCTCGGCTTCGCACATACCGTCGGGGAATTTGGTGTAGTGCTGATGATCGGCGGCAACATTCCCGAGAAAACCCGCGTGCTGTCCGTGCAGATCTACGATCACGTCGAGGCTATGGAATATGCGCAAGCGCACTGGCTGGCAGGCGGCATGCTGGCGTTTTCCTTTCTGGTCTTGCTGGTGCTTTACAGCAGCCGCCTCAAGCAGGGATGGCGTGGATGAACGAAGGATCAAGCGGCATCCAGGCACAACTGCGGATGGACCATCCCGGCTTCCGGCTGGACGTCGATCTGAAGCTACCTGGACGCGGCGTGACCGCGCTGTTCGGTCCATCAGGTTCCGGCAAGACCAGTTGCCTGCGTTGCATCGCCGGCCTCGAGCGCAACGCAACCGGGCTGATCGATATCAACGGCGAGCGCTGGCAACACTCGGCCAGCGGCTGCTTCGTACCGCCGCACCAGCGCGCTATCGGCTATGTGTTTCAAGAGGCCAACCTATTCGCCCATCTTTCGGTGAAGCGCAACCTGGAATTCGGCATGAAGCGTGTCGCGCGAAGCGAGCGCCGCGTGATCTGGGAGCAGGCAGTGGAATTGCTCGGCATTGGTCACCTGCTCGACCGCGTGCCCGAACGCCTGTCGGGCGGTGAGCGGCAGCGTGTCGGCATCGCCCGCGCTCTGCTGACCAGCCCGCGACTGTTGCTGATGGACGAACCGCTGGCGGCGCTCGACTTCAAACGCAAGCAGGAAATCCTGCCGTATCTGGAGCGGCTGCATGACGAGCTGGAAATTCCCGTCCTTTATGTCAGCCACTCACCGGACGAAGTGGCGCGACTCGCCGATCATGTGGTGCTGCTGGAAAATGGGCGCGCGATTGCTCAGGGCGCGCTGCAGGAAACCCTTGCCCGCCTCGATTTGCCGACCGCCTTCAGCGAAGACGCAGGCGTCGTCATCGAGGCGCAGGTTGCAGAACATGACCCGACCTATCACCTCACACGCCTGGTGTTTACTGGCGGCGAAGTACTGGTGGGGCAGCGTGATGAAGCAATCGGCCAGCGCCTGCGCTTTCGTGTCCACGCGCGTGACGTCAGCCTGACGCTGGAGCGCGCCGAGGGCACTAGCATCAGCAACCTGCTGCCGGCACGCGTCGATCAGATCGCCGATGCCGATACGCCCGCGCACGTTCTGATTCGCCTGGATGCCCAAGGCACGCCATTACTGGCGCGCATCACCCGCCGTTCGGCGGATCAGCTTGGCGTCGTGGAAGGCAAAGCGTTATGGGCGCAAATCAAAGCCGTCGCCCTGCTTGGCTGAGGTTCAGACCTTTAGCGCCAGCGCGACCAATACGCCACATTCCACCAGCTCCAACAGCGCACCGGCCGTGTCGCCGGTGGTGCCGCCGATGCGCCGGCACATGGCCCGACGCGCCAACAAGCCGATGGCGAGGCTCACCGTCAGCGCCAGCCAACCGCTCGTGCCCAGCGCCAGACAGAAGGCCACGAGCGCAAGCAGAACGATACGAACGGACGCGCGCGGGAGGTGCTCGGCCAGTGCATGACCGAGGCCACCGGGACGCACGTAGGATGTCGTCAGGAATAATCCGAGCAATGCGCCGCGACCGAGCAACGGTGCCAGCAGCAGAGCCATCCGTTCGCCCGCGGCAAGCAGTGTCCAGAGCGCGACGAACTTGAGCAGCAACAGCAATACCAGAACCACCACGGCAACCGGACCGCTGCGTGGGTCCTTCATGATCGCGAGGGTGCGCGCCCGATCGCCGAAACCACCGAGCCAGGCATCGGCGCTGTCGGCCAGGCCATCGAGGTGCAGCGCGCCAGTGAGTGCCACCCAGGCTGCCAGCACCAATGCCGCCTGCAGCGGCAGGGCGGCGCCTTCGATTGCGAGACTGCCAAGCCAGAGAACCAACCCCAGCAACAACCCCACCAGCGGGTAATGAAGCAGCGATCGGCCAACCGCCTGCGGCGCGGGCATACCGCTCAGTCGCACCGGCAGGCTGGTGAGAAACTGCAGCGCGATCAGAAAGGGCTGCATGCTTCTTCCAGCCAGAGCGTAGCGTCGGCGAAGCCGGTTTTCAGCCCGCACATTGCGCCATGGCTCACCTCGACCTGCAGCAACTGCCCGCGCGGCAGACCTCGCGCCTCGGCCAACAACAGGCGCATCACGCCGGCATGGGTGATCAGTAGGATGCGCTCGCCGGCGAAACGGTCGGTGATTCGTTCGATCACCGTCAGCACACGCGCCTCGAACTCGATCAACCGCTCACCGCCGGGCGGCGTGAAGCCGTAGGGATCGCTCCAGAAGCGACCCAAGGCATCGCTTTGATCGACCATCAGCTCGGCAGCTGTACGACCTTCCCAGTCGCCGAAATCGAGTTCGCGCAGGTCGGGTTCGAACTCCAGCGGCAACTCACGCTGCTCGGCGCATTCCACGGCGAAGGCTGCGCAGCGACGCAAGGGCGAGCTGATGATCCGATCCCAAGGCCCGGCACCGACGGCCGCTTGGCGCATCTGTAACCAACCAAACTCCGTGAGCGCGTCGTCCAGTCGCCCGCGAAAGCCGCCACCGCAAACCGTCTCGCCGTGACGCAGCATGTCCAAATGCAGATTCATGTTTCCTGCCCGGCGACGGCTGCTTCGGCGAAGGTCGCCATCTCCGCGTGCAACGCGCACGCGAGCCGTAGTAGAGGAACGGCCAGCGCTGCGCCACTCCCCTCGCCCAGCCGCAGACCGAGGTCGAGTAAGGGCCGTGCATCGAGCGCCTCCAGCACAGCCTGATGCCCAGGCTCCGCCGAACCATGAGCGAATAGCAGCCAGTCGCGGCAAGCCGGATTCAAGCGCACCGCACAGAGCGCCGCGACGCCGCAGATAAAGCCATCCACCAGCACCACGATGCCCTGCTGAGCGCAGGCCAGATAGGCGCCGGTCAACGCCGCCAGCTCGAAGCCACCGAGGCGCTGCATCCAGCCCAAGGTGTCGTGACGACCGGCGTGTAGCGCCAAAGCACGCTCGATCACCGCGCACTTGTGCGCCACGCCGGCTGCATCCAGGCCCGTCCCAGGCCCAGCAAGATCGCGTGGATCACACCCCAACAGTGCGCAGGCCAGAGCGGCTGCGGTCGTGGTATTGCCGATGCCCATTTCCCCGCCAATAAACAATGCGGACTGTTCCCCTTGAGCACGCAGTGCGCTTTCGCGCCCGGCCTGCAGCGCCTGTAGACAGACCTCCATGCTCATCGCCGGCGCCTCGACGAAGTTCGCCGTGCCCGCACCTAGCGCCAAGTGGCGAACGCCGGGCAAAGGCCCGATCGGCGAAGCGGTTCCCAAGTCGACCACTTCCAGCTTCGCGCCGAGCTGACGAGCCAGCACGCTGATCGCAGCGCCGCCGTTGACGAAGTTAGCGAGCATCTGCCCGGTCACCGATTGTGGATACGCTGAAACTCCTTCTGCGGCGACACCATGATCGCCCGCGAAAATACTGATCCAGACCGGGTCCACGCTCGGACGCTCGTGCCCTCGCAATGCCGCCAGTTGCGGAACCAAGGCGTCGATGCGACCCAACGCACCGCCCGGCTTGGTCAGTTGCGCATCGCGCGCCAGCGCTGCCTGGCGCGCGCGCTCATCCAGGGCATGACAAGGCGCCTGCCACCAGGGTTCGGTCACAGCAACTCTCCATTCAGATGATGTCCTTTCAAAATCATTGGCAGGCCCGCGACAGTGAACACCACACGCTCACAGCGCTCGGCCAGCGCCTGGTGCAGCCAGCCGGCCTCATCAACGTAACGCCGGCTCAGCTCACCCAGCGGCACCACCCCCAGCCCGGTTTCGTTACTCACTAGCAGTACGCGCCCTGGCAGTTCGGGCAGGCATTCGAGCAAGGCATCGCGTTCTTCGGCCAGACGCGCCGGGTCGTCCAGCATCAGCAGGTTGGTCAGCCACAGCGTCAGGCAGTCCACTAAAAGGCATTGATCAGCACCGGCGTGCTCACGCAGCACTGAGGCCAGCGCCAGCGGCTCCTCCACCAGCCCCCATTCGGTCGGGCGCCGGGCACGGTGATGGGCGATGCGTTCGCTCATCTCGCCATCCAGCGGCTGGCTGGTGGCGATGTAGGTAACCGGCAGGCCAGATTCGCTGGCCAGGCGTTCAGCCAGCAGGCTCTTGCCGGACCGGGCGCCGCCGAGGATCAATTCAGGCATTTCGGTTTCCTTCGGATCGAACATAGGACAGCCCGCCGAATGTGGCCAGGGCCGTCAAACACCGCACAGCTCACGCAGCAGGCGGGTATCCAGATGCGCCTCGACCAAGTCGGCGAGCCGCTCGATGTCGCGTTCGCGCAGCGCGTGATAATCCACCCGCTGCGCATTTTCCAAACCGGCCCAGCGCAATAGCGCTTCGCAGGCCGCAGGGGATTCGAACAAACCATGCAGGTAGGTGCCGAGTACCTGGCCGTCCTCGCTGATAGCTCCATCCATCCGACCGTCATCGAGTTGCACGGCGGCTCGCTCGAGCGCCGGGCCGCTGCTGACGCCGGCGTGGATCTCGTAGCCGCTGACGTCGGAGTCGCCTAGACAGAATCGTCCATGCACGTTGCGCAATTGTTTCTCCGCAGCCAATTCGGTCGACAAAGCCAGCAACCCGAGCCCATCGCTCTGCCCCGCCGCGCCCTCGACTCCAAGGGGATCGGCGATACATTCACCAAGCATCTGCAGGCCACCGCAAATCCCGAGCACCTTGCCGCCGTAGCGCAGATGACGCCCGATCGCCGCATCCCAGCCGTTCTCGCGCAACCAGGCGAGGTCGGCGCGAACGCTCTTGGAGCCCGGCAGGATGATCAGGTCCGCACCCGGGATCGCCTGGCCGGGGCCGACGAAACGCAGATCGACCTGCGGATGCAGGCGTAGCGGATCGAAGTCGGTGTGATTGCTGATGCGCGGCAGCACCGGCACCACCACCCTCAGGGTCTGCTCCGCTTTGACAGACTGGCGCACGTCGATCGCGTCCTCGGCCTCCAGATGGAAATCCATCAGATAAGGCAATACGCCCAGTACTGGTTTGCCGGTGCGCTGTTCGAGCCAGTCCAAGCCTGGTTGCAGGAGCGCGATATCGCCGCGAAAGCGGTTGATCACAAAGCCCTTTACCCGCGCCTGCTCGCTTTGACTGAGCAGTTCCAGCGTGCCGACCAGATGGGCAAAGACGCCACCCTTGTCGATATCGGCAATGAGAATGACCGGGCAATCCACCGCCTCGGCGAAGCCCATGTTGGCGATGTCGTTGGCGCGCAGATTGATCTCCGCAGGCGAGCCGGCACCTTCGACCATCACCACTTGATACGCAGCACTCAGGCGCCGATGGGATACGAGCACCGCGTCCATCGCCACACGTTTGTAGTCGTGGTACGCCACGGCGTCCATGTTGGTGATGGCGCGGCCGTGAATGATCACCTGCGCGCCGATATCACTGTTGGGCTTGAGCAGCACCGGGTTCATATCGGTGTGCGGCGCCAGCCCGGCGGCCTGCGCCTGGACCGCTTGGGCGCGGCCGATCTCCCCGCCTTCGGCAGTGACAGCGCTATTGAGCGCCATATTCTGCGGTTTGAACGGCGCTACGGACACGCCTTGTCGGCGAAGCCAACGGCACAGCGCGGTCACCAAAGTGCTCTTGCCGGCATCGGATGTGGTGCCCTGAACCATCAGCGTGCTCATGCGCGAATCTCCTGATAGCAAGCCAGTGCGCGGGCCAAACGAGACCAGCCCAGCTCGTCCGCCGGCAGACCGAAACGCAGGCTCGGCGGATAGTGAAAGCGGCGAAGGAGAATGCCCTGACAGGCAAGAAATTCGTACAGCACACCCGCCTCTTCGGTTACGACCCACTGAAACAGGCCGCAACCGCCCGTGGGCGGCAGGCAGCTGGTTGTCAGCAGCCACGCCAGCCGCTCACTGTCGGCCAGAAGCCGCTCGCGTTGACGGCGTTGCCCTTGGTGATCGGCGAACAGCGCCGTGCCGATGAACCGCGACGGTCCGGCGATCGGCCAAGGTCCCAGCGCATTCCCCAACACACGCGTCAATTCAGCTTCGGCCAGAACAAAGCCAAGCCGCGCGCCGGCCATGGAGAAGAATTTACCGAACGAGCGCAACACGATCAGCCCCGGCAGGTGACCGTAGGACGCCAGGCTGAGCTCGGGCGTCGGGTCCATGAACGCCTCGTCGACCACCAACCAGCCGCCGCGCGCCGCCAGCCGCGCATGCCAGTCGAGTAGTTGTTCGGGCGGTGACAGGCGCCCGGTGGGATTGTTCGGATTGACCAACACCAGAACATCGAGCTGATCGAGCGCCCGCGGTACGGCCCCTTCGCTGAACTCACTGATGCGATGCCCTTCGCGGCGCCACGCCTCGGCGTGCTCGCCATAACAAGGCGAAACGATGCCGACCTGCGAATTCCGACGCAGGCGCGGCAGCATCTGGATTGCGGCTTGCGAGCCTGCAACCGGTAGCAGCGACTCGGCTCCGTAATAGTCACGCGCGACGGCTTCCAGTTCATCCTCGTCTTCGGGCAGACGACGCCAGGCATCCGCCGGAACGGGCGGCAGCGCGAAGCCATAAGGCGCGATACCGGTGGACAGATCGAGCCAATCCGCCAGCGGGATAGCGAATTCGAGCGCCGCTGCCCGCAGCCGTCCGCCATGTTCAAGCATGCAGCCAGCCTCCCAGCAGCAATGCCAACAGCCAGAGACCGACGCCAGCCCAAACCATGTCCAACGCGCGCTCGATATCGCGCGCGCCGGGCGCTTCGCCCTCGCCCAGGACTGGACGCTGATGCAGCACATCCTGATAGATCGCCGGCCCGCCCAACGACACACCCAGCGCACCGGCGCCAGCCGCCATCACCGGCCCTGCGTTGGGGCTATCCCACAAGGGCGCCTGACGTCGCCAGCAGCGCCAGGCTTTGCGCGTTTGGCCCAGCACGGCGTAGGTCAGTGCGACCAGCCGGGCGGGGATGAAATTGAGTGCATCATCAATGCGCGCAGCGGCCCAGCCGAAACGTTCGAAGCGTTCGGTTCGATAGCCCCACATGGCATCCAGCGTATTGCTCAGACGGTACAACACGACGCCAGGCGCACCGGCAATCGCGAACCAGAACAGCGCAGCGAAGACCGCATCGCTGCCATTCTCCAACGCCGATTCGGTCGCCGCGCGGGCCACGCCCTGCTCGTTCAGCTCACCGGTGTTGCGGCTGACGATGAAACCAACCCGTCGCCGCGCCTCGGTCAGGTCGCCACTGCGTAGCGCAAGCGCCACCGGCATCAGATGTTCGCCCAGGCTGCGCAAGCCGAGCGCGAGATACAACAGTAGGATTTCGATTAGCCAGCCAATCCCCGGCAGCAAGCTCAACAACCAGGCGATGACGGTTAGCGGCAATACCGCAAGGCACCAAGCGGTGACGCCATGGCTGCGCCAGCCGCGACCGCCCGGACCGTTGAAATGCTGCTCTAGTCGGTCAGCCAGCCGTCCGAAGATCACCAGCGGATGGCTGCGACGAGGCTCGCCCAGCAACGCATCCAGGCCGACTCCGGCGAGGCAGCTAAGCGCCACGCTCATAACGGTTTCTCCCAGCCGTCCTCGAACAGCAATTCCTGCAGCTGCCGAGGTTGCGCCCAGCCCTGCAATGCCAGCATCGGCGCCGGATAGAACGCATCAACCGGCCCGAGACAGATCACCGCCACCGGCTCGGCACCGGTGGGCATCTGTAACAGGTCGGCCAGTGCCTGAGGGTCGAACAACGACACCCAGCCCATTCCCAACCCTTCCGCTCGCGCGGCGAGCCAGAGGTTCTGGATGGCGCAGGCCGCCGAGGCCAGGTCCATCTGCGGCAGGGTGCGCCGGCCGAATACGTGGGTTTCGCGCCCGTCCATGAGCGCGACGACCAGCAGTTCGGCGCAATCCTTGATGCCCTCGACCTTCAATTGCATGAATTCACGGCCACGCTCGCCCAGCGCTTCAGCGGTCAGCACACGCTCCCGTTCGACCAGTTCGGCGATGGCCGAACGCAACTCGGCGCGACGAATGCGGATGAACCGCCAGGGCTGCATCAGACCAACGCTGGGCGCCTGATGCGCGGCTTCTAGCAGTCGTGCGAGCAGCTCCGGCGCTATCTCGCCGCCGCTGAAATGGCGCATGTCGCGTCGCTCGGCAATGGCGCGGTAGACGCCGGCGCGCTGCGCCTCGGTGAACGCATGCTCGCTCATGGCCTGAACAACGCCGCGGTCGCTTGGGGGTTGGACGGCATATAGAAGTGGATATAAGACGCTGTAAGCCGACCCTGCCGATAAACCGCATCGGCGGTGCGCTTGTAATTTGGGCATTCGCCGTGCGCGATGGGCTGCATCGCCGTTTCGAGCGAAGAATGGTGAAAGGTGTGGCCGCGCAGACGCCCTTCCGGCAGGTCGACTTCCTGCAGCGCCAGCGCGGTCAGGCGCTTCTGCATCTGCGCCTCGCCAGGCAGCAGGCCGAGCATGTCTTCGCGCGTACCAGCCTGGTCGGTCAGCGCATCGAGCAGATAGAGCATGCCGCCGCATTCGGCGAGGATCGGTTTGCCCGCTGCGTGATGCGCTTGGATCGCCTCGCCCATGGGGCGATTGCGAGCCAATGTGGACAGATGCAGCTCGGGATAGCCACCCGGCAGGTACAGGCTGTCCACCGCGGGCAGCCTCGAAAAATGCAGCGGTGAAAAGAACAGCAGCTCGGCGCCAAGCGCCTGCAGCAGATCGAGATTGGCCTGATAGACGAATGCGAACGCGGCATCGCGCGCAACGCCGATGCGCACGCCCTGCAGCAACGGCGGCGCCGTCAAGGGTTCCGGCGGTGGGAAACTGACCGGCGCTGGCAACTCGCTATCCGCACTCGCCGCCAGCGCATCGGCAGCCGCATCGAGCCGGGCATCCAGATCCGCCAGTTCCTGCGCCTGCACCAGGCCCAGATGCCGGCTCGGCAAACCCACGGCCTCGCTGCGCGGCAAGGCGCCAAACCAGTCGATATGCTCCGACAAGCAGTCCCGCAAAATCTCGCCATGCCGGCTGCTGCCCACCCGATTGGCCAGCACGCCGGCAAATGGCAAGTCCGGCTGATAACTGGCCAAGCCGTGCGCCAGGGCGCCAAACGTCTGCGCCATGGCCGAACCATCAATGACCGCCAATATCGGAATGCCGAAGTGCCGCGCCAGATCGGCCGCCGACGGTGTGCCGTCGAACAGCCCCATCACACCTTCGATCAAGATCAGATCGGCCTCACCCGCCGCTTCCCACAGCAGCCGTCGGCTCTCGGCTTCGCCGACCATCCAAAGATCAAGCTGATAGACCGGATGACCGCTGGCACGCGCCAGCACCATCGGATCGAGAAAGTCCGGACCGCACTTGAACACCCGTACGCGTTTGCCCAGTCGCGTATGCAAGCGTGCCAGGCCTGCGGTGACGGTGGTCTTGCCCTGGCCTGACGCCGGCGCCGCAATCAGCAGCGCGGGGCAGCTTCGGCTAGTCATCGCGGCCTCCGATCATCGTAGGGTGGATGACGCCTCACCCATCCACCGACAACGAGGGTGGATGAAACAAACGTCATCGTGAACGCCTTGCATGCAGGCATCAGAATTCGACGCCCTTCTGCGCCTTAACCCCAGCCTTGAAGGCATGTTTGATCAGGCTCATTTCAGTCACGGTATCGGCCGCCTCGATCATCCCGGGCGGCGCGCCGCGACCGGTGACTACCACGTGCTGCAACATGGGTCGCGACTCGATATCGGCGAGCACCGGGTCGAGTTCCAGATAGCCGTACTTGAGCGCAATGTTCAGCTCGTCCAGCACCACCAGCCCAATCTCCGGATCGGCCAGCAGCTCGGCCGCGACGGCCCAGGCTTCGCGAGCCTTGGCGATGTCGCGCTGGCGATCCTGGGTTTCCCAGGTGAAGCCCTCGCCCATTACGTGATAGCGCACTTCCTCGGGGAATCGCCGGAAGAAATTTTCCTCGCCGGTACTGGCTGCGCCCTTGATGAACTGCACCACGCCGACTTTGATGCCATGCCCCAGCGCACGGGCGACCATGCCGAAGGCCGAGCTGCTCTTGCCCTTGCCGTTGCCGGTGTGCACTAGCAGCAGGCCGTATTCGTCCTGGGCCTCGGCGATCTTCGCGTCGACCACCGCCTTCTTGCGCTGCATGCGCGCCTTGTGTCGTGCGTCGCGGTCGTCCATCAATGCACCTCCCGCACACGCATCAGGCGTAGCGCCGAAACGATGCCGACATGCAGCACCAGCGCCGTACCGACGTAGAACGCCAAGTTGCCCAGGTGACGCGGGAAATACTCACCGATGCGCGGCAGGAAGCCGGCCAGCATCGGCTCGGGATAGCGGCCGGAGAAGAAGTAAAAGCCGCCGCCGGAGATCAGGTAAGCGACGAAACCCGCGACCAGCAGCGTCAACGCCAGCACGGCCAAGCTGCGCAGATCGTCACGCTGCCAGCCGGCGAACAGCCGCCCTGCCAGCCACAGGCTGCCGTAGGCCGGCACCAGCGCCCAGTAGGCCGGCGACAGGCACCAGTCACTGATGGTGCCGCTGGCGAGGGAGCCGAAATCCAACACGGACGCCACGGCGAACAGCAGCACGAACATCCAGCGCGAACGCAGGTAGAAGCCGGCCAGGAAGAAGATCGACCAGCTGGCGCTGGGCAGATTCTCGACGCTGGCGAAGTGTTGGCCACGGGTCATGGCCATCAGCAGAATCAGCGCGGCACCGATTGCCAACTGGGCGCGTGTGGACAGGACGTGCATGGTATTCTCCCTTGGGTTGCCGGTCAGAGGGCCTGGTAGCGGACGGTGAAATACACCGCGCGGCCAGGCTGTTCGTAGGTCTGGGTGGTTTCGTATTGGCGGTCGAACAGGTTCGCCAGCTTGACCTGCAGGCGCCAGGCCTCATCGATGCGGTATTCGCTGCGTAAATCCATCAGGGCGTAGCCGGGCATGCGCGACTCCTCGGTGTTGCTTGCCTTGTCGAAGCGTTCGCTCGCCGCGTACAGCGAGGCGCCCAGCCCGATGGCACCGAACTGGCGATCCAGATCCAGGTTGAACTGGCGCTTGGCACGGCGTTGCAGCAGATGGCCGTGGTTGGCCTTGCTACGGTCCTGCGGGTCCATGAAGGTCAGATTGGCGTTCACATCCCAGCCGGCCAGCACGGTGGCAATGGTGGTCTCGATGCCACGAATGCGCGCCACGTCGACGTTTTCCGGACGCATGGGGCTAGTCCCTGCCCAGACGATCAGGTCCTCGATCTGGTTTTCATAGGCGCTGACACTCCACTCGCCCCAGCCGTGGCTGCCGCGGATGCCGATCTCGTAGCTTTCCGATTCCTCCGGCTTGACGTCCGGGTTGCCGGCGGTAAAGGCGCTGGCCGGGTAGTACAGATCATTGAAGGTGGGCGCGCGGTAGGCGGTGCCGTAGGCTGCGGTCAGGGTCAGTGCCTCGCTCAGGTCGAAGCTGTAGCCCAGGCTGCCGGTGTCATGCGAGCCGAAGAATTCATCGTCGTCGCGGCGCAGGCCGGCCTGCACGCCGTGACGGCCGAAAGCGGCCTGGTACTGGACGAAGTAGCCCTTGTTGTAGCGGCTGTCCTCGGCATAGTCGTCACTGCTGTCGATGCGGTCGGTCTGGTAGTCCATGCCGAGGCTCAGCACCTGCGCCTCACCGAAACGCAGGTCGTTCTGCCAGCTCAGGCTGTCGCGGCGGGTGTCGAAACGGGAATAGAAGTTGCCATCCTGAAAGTTGTCGCTCAGGTCCTCGCTGTGCCCCGCCTGCAAGGTGACGTCCCAGAAAGCCAGCGGCGAGAAACGTGCACGGCCGCTGAGCGCCTGCAGAGAGCCGTCGCTATAGGCGTCACGACCGGTGGCGCCGCTGGTCGAGCGCGTGTCGAAATCGCTGTGGTTTTCGCTCTGCAACCAGCTGCCGTCGAGCTCCAGACCGTTGTCGAAGCGATAGCCGGCGCGCAGCTGGGCCGACAGTTCGCGGTAGCCGTCCGCATCCGGCTCGAAGGCTTTGGGTGCAGTGCCGCGATAGGCACGGGCATTGATGCCGTCGGTGGACTCGCTGGCCACGCCGAGGTTGAACCAGCCGTTGCCGTGGCTGCCGGCCAGGCCAGCCGAGCCGGTGTAGCTCGAACGCGAACCGGCACCCACCGAGAAATAGGGCTTGAAGCCATCGGCGCCACCACGACGGGTGAAGATCTGGATCACCCCGCCCATGGCCTCTGAACCGTACAGGCTGGAGCGCGGCCCGCGTACGATCTCGATTCGCTCGATCTGCTCCACCGGGATGCTTTGCAGCGCGGCGCTGCCGGAGGTGGCCGAACCGACCCGGACGCCGTCAATCAGCACCAGTACGTGCTTGTCGCTGGTACCGCGAATGGATACCGAGGTGCTCTTGCCACGCCCGCCGTTGCTGGTGACGCTAACCCCGGCCAGGCGCTGCAGCAGCTCCGGCACGCTGCCAGCTTGCTGGCGTTCGATCTCGTCACGGGTGATGAGGCTGCTGGAAGCAATGGAGACCGGCGAATGGCCGGTCCGGCTGGCGGTAATCACCTGCTGGCCCAGCAGCAAGGTATCGCCGTGATTGGCCAGGACACAGGAAGGAAGGCCCAGTAGCACCACAGCCAGGGGAAGGGAATTGCGCATTGGATGGAGATTCTCCGTCGTGCCCGCCGCACGACATACAGTCGATAAAGGCAGACGGAGAAAGTGAAAGAGGTGCAGGTGCAGGCAGCCGCACCCCGATCAGCGCCCGCCGCACTGCCGTGGAATGCGACAGGCCGGTCTCCGGGCTTGCGAGCGGATGCCTTGCATCCGGAAACCGTCGCCTTCCCATGCCTGTAGCACAGTGGCTGTGAGCGGTGTCCTGTCTCGCCTACCGTTGCGGGGGCAGCGCCGGAATCGTCATTGCGACTGGACCGGCTTCCCTGTTTCACCACTGGCATTAAACCAGTGGCACCTGAAGCGACGCGGAGGTTAGTCCAAGGCCCTGCGCAGCGCAACTGAAAGCAATGTCGCAGGCGCTTCGGGTGCGATCCGGATTTTTTACCGGAACGCCGGACCGTTAACGGCTTCGAATGCGATAACGTGTCCATCAATTCGGCATCCCCAACGAGAAGACGCCAGCCACATGACGACCATCGTGCAGATTTCCGACACCCATTTCGGCACCGAGCAACCTGCGGTGGTGCAAGCCATGGAAGACCACGTGCGCGAGCATCGCGCCGATCTGCTGATCTTCTCGGGCGACATCACCCAGCGCGCCAGAGCTGGGCAGTTCGCCGCAGCGCAGGCATTCGTCCAGCGCCTGCACGGTCATGGCATCGCCGAAAAACTGGTGATCCCGGGCAACCACGACATTCCGCTGTATAACGTTTTCACCCGTTTCCTGACGCCCTACCGCAACTATCGTCGGCATTTCGGTGATGACCTCGAGCCAACGTTCGAGAACGACGAAGCACTGATCATCGGCCTCAACACCACGCATCCACGGCGGCACAAGGATGGTCTGGTGACCGAGGAGCAGGTACAGGCCGTGACGCGGCGATTGAAGCAGACCGATCAGAACAAACTGCGCATCGTGGTCGCGCATCAGCCTTTCGGGGCGATGAAATTGAGCGATCTGAGCAACCTGCAACACAACGCCGACGACGCGTTGCACCGCTGGGCCGATCACGGGCTGGACCTGGTGATGGGCGGGCATATCCACCTGCCCTATGTGTTGCCGCTGTCCAAGCAGTATCCCGGACTATCGCGGGAGATCTGGATGGTCCAGGCCGGCACCACGCTTTCGTCACGGGTACGCGGCACTTCGCCGAACTCGTTCAACCGCCTGAAGCTTCACCCCGGTGCCGACAAGAAAGCCTGCGTTGAACGCTGGGACCTGCTGGATGATCGCTTCGTGCTGGGCTCGCACTTCAATCTGCACTGGTAGCGCCGCTGCGCACCGGTCAGAGGTGAGAGAGGTCAGTGCCGTGGAACGAATCCGGCCGGTTTGGTGGCCAGCCAATCGACGAAGGTGCGCAATTGCGGATCGGCAAGTAACGCCTCTCGGCTGTTGTAGGTGAGCGCCAGTTCCTTCTCGCTGAACAGACGGTGGATCTGATTATGACAAGGCCGACATACCCACAGCGTGGCGATGATGCGCTCTTCGCGAGCGAAACGTTTACGTATGTAGGTTTTGCCGTGTAACGCTTTGGGAATCAGGTGATGGCGGGTCAGCGGCACCTCGCGCTTGCACAGCTCGCACACCTCGGGAGGGTCTGGCAGGCGAAGAATGGGCGGCATGCTCAGCTCCTCTTGGCTGTCGAACCCGATGTGCACGACACAGACGCCGGGCACGATGAGGCATATCGAGGCTCAGGGATTGCGGGCGATCTGCTCGCTATCGAGGATGCGCTTGGCGCTGAGGTAAGTCTTCTGCCAGTAGCTGTTGGAAAGGCTATCCAGCCGCACCGTCCCGCCACTGGACGGCGCGTGGACGAAACGTCCTTCGCCGACGTAGATGGCCGCATGGCTGACACCGCGACCGCCGTTGGTGGCGAAGAACAGCAGATCACCAGCTTGCAAGGCATCACGCCTGATTGCGGCGCCGCCAATCGTGCTCATTTCCCGAGTAGTACGCGGCAACGAAAGGCCTGCGGCGCCGCGAAATACATAGCCGATCAGGCCGCTGCAATCGAAGCCGCTGTCAGGCGTGTTGCCGCCATAGCGATAAGGCGTGCCGACCAGCCCCAAGGCGGTGAACAGGACATCCTCCGCAGCACCCGACAAAGGCGGTGCTGACATTGGAGTTATCGTCACCGGTTCAATTGACGACCGATTGGCACAGGCGCTTAGCAATAGCGCGGTTAACAGAACGATCGCGAGACGAGCCGGAAGGGGCATGACAGAGCAGTCCAGGCACAAGAGCCATCACTCTGCCGGCATATGCATGAGGATGCAACTCTGACGCCGCCCGGTCCGGTATTCAGTGATGAACGGGAACGGCGGTCGAATCGCTGGCAAGCGCCAGTACGCGCTTGGCTTGCATAAAGCTGGCCCGCCAGTACTTGTCGTTCAGGCTGTCCACCCGTACGCCACCACTGCGGCTGCTGGATGAATGAATGAACTGGTCGTCGCCGATGTAGATGCCGGCATGACTGACCCGGCCACGGCCGCGATTGTTGAAGAAGACTAGATCGCCCGGTTCCAATTCGCTGCGCGCAACCTTCGGTGCGTCGACCTTGATCATCTCGCGTGTGGAACGCGGCAGCTCGAGGCCAGCTTCCTTGCGAAAGACGAAACCGACGAAGCCGCTACAATCGAAACCCGTCCTGGTCGAGCTGCCGCCGTAGCGATAAGGAGTACCGACCAGTGTGAAACCGCGCTCGAGCACGCTGTCGGCAAGCGCCGGTAGCTTGTAACTCTCGTCGTCGGCAAGCTCGCGGAGTTGCTCCTCGGTGGGTTCGTCCGACCCGGCGCTGATGTCCGACTCGGATACCGCGTTGGAGAAGTCGAACTCGAAGCCTTCCAGCGTCAGTGTGCTGTCGCTCTGTTCAGGCTGGACGGCGCAGGCCGTCAGCAGCGTGATCAGGGCAAAAGGCAACAGGGATGCGAAACGTTGGCGCACAGGACAGGCATATCGGGGAAATCTAAAGTGGCGTGACTATGCCTGCCCAAGCCGCGATGATCAAATTCAATTGGGAAAAATGTGACGAACTAACTGTGGCAAAACGTCTGAGGCGCCCGCCGCGACATGTACATCCACCATCAGCGACAGTTCGCTGGCAGCCGGGTCGATCTGCGCCGTGAAACCGCCGCTATGGCGTGCCCGCAAAAGCGGCTCGACGATATACGCGAAGCTGGCCGAAGTGCCCACTGCAACCACCGCATCGAAGCCCTTCGCTGACTCTTCATGCAGCCGTGCCAAGGCCGACTCCGGCAGCATTTCGTCGAACAACACGACTGGCGACCGCAGCACACCGCCACACGCACAAAGAGGCGGTAGTGGCCGGGCCAGATGTTCCGTCAATTCCTCGCTCGGCTCCCCACAACTCATGCAATAGAGATGGCCGAGCGTCCCGTGGATCTCAATCAGGCGCTGCGGCGGGCTGCCCGCCTCGCGGTGATAGCCGTCGATGTTCTGGGTCAGCACCCAGCAGTTGGGCTTGCGCCGCTGCAGTTCAGCGATAGCGGCATGGCCGGCGTTGGGTTTCGCCGAGATGCAGGCGCGACCGATTTCAGCCAGGTATTTCCAGCACAGCGCCGGATCGAGCCGGAGCATCGGGCCGGACAGCGCTGTTTCGATCGGCAAGCCATCTTCTGTGCGATCGTTGTAAAGCCCGCCCACGCCACGGTAGGTGGGCAAACCGGAATCGGCAGACAGCCCGGCGCCGGTGATGATCAGAATGCGCTCGGCTTGTCGTAACGCGTCGGCGACTTGCTGCATGGCCCCGTTCACTTCCAGCCTCCTCTATCAACCTGAGCTGGCACGCGTGGCAAACTGATGAATTCTTGCTGACCTCTATGCCAATGCAGCGATTCAGTGGTTGACGGTAAACGCCAGCATAGCCGACAGCTGACACATGGGCCGGCCGCTCTGGTCATGCCACTGGTTGAACACGGCCTGCACCGCCGCCTGGTCGCGCTGGCTACTCGGCACTTTATCGACCACCTTCTGCGCCTTGAGCGCAGCCACTACATCATTACTGGGAATGAAGGTGTCCTTGCCGGCCATGCGCAACAGGCGCGGCGCGGACAAGCCGCCAAGCTGGGTGCCGTGCTTGGCCAGATAACGCCAGAGGCTGACAATATCGGTCACTGGCCAATCGGCGATGAGATTGCCGAAGCTGCCGTGCTCCTTCGCCACGTCGAGGACGAACTGGGCATTGCGCGGCACGCTCTTGAGCTTGCCGAGGTGACGAATGATTCGAGCGTCCTGCATCAGTCGCTCGATGTGCTCGCCGCCCATGAGCACCAGCTTCTCCGGATCGAAGCGGAAGAACACCTCTTCGAAGGCCGGCCACTTGGCATCCACCAGGCTGTGCTTGAGGCCGGCGCGAAAGATTCGCAGGCTGATCAGCGACAGGTAGCGATCGTCAGGAATGGCACGCAGCTCATCGGGGCTGCTCGGCCAGGGCAGCCGGCTTTCCAGCGCGGCGGCTGAGCCGAAACGATTGAGACAGTATTCGTGCAGCCATTTGTAGTCATGCATGGTTTATTACGATCCGAAAAACAGCAGCGACACAGGTTGCCGATAGCAGCCGCAAGCTGCAAGCTGCAAGCCACGAGCTTCGAGTAAAAGCAGCCGGAGCCTGCTGGTTTGGCTGAAGCCATCGCACTGGATTTGCCTGCAGCCAAAATTCGCAGTAAACGACGGAAGCGCATTCGGCGATTCCGTCTAACAGCTGCACGATGCAGCTTTCGTAGGTTGAATTAGTCGAACGCGTAATCCGACGATCAGACGGCGTAATCCATCATCAACTCCGTAGTCGCTCGGCAGCCTCGCGCAGTAGCCGCTCGGTTTCCGTCCAGCCCAGACAGCCATCGGTGATCGAAACGCCATAGCGCAGCTCGCTGGACAACGGCTGGCAGCCATCAAACAGATGGCTTTCGAGCATCACGCCACGCAGGCTCGCCTCGCCAGCCAGACGCTGGTCGATAACCGCATCCAGCACCGCCGGCTGGCGCAGCGGATCCTTGCCACTGTTGGCATGACTGCAATCGACCATGATTCGCGGCGCTATGCCCTGGCGCTGCAGCGTTTCACAAGCTACGGCGACACTCTTTTCGTCGTAGTTCGGGCCAGCGTGTCCGCCGCGCAACACCAGATGGGTGTCGGGATTCCCGCTGGTCTGTAGCAGCGCCGGATGCCCGAGATCATCGATACCGAAATGCTGATGCGCATGGGCGGCCGAGCGCATGGCATCACAGGCGATGCCCAGGCTGCCGTCGGTGCCGTTCTTGAAGCCCACCGGCAGATCGAGCCCACTCACCAGCTCGCGATGAATCTGCGATTCGCTGGTACGTGCACCGATGGCCGCCCAGCCAAGCAGATCGTCGAAGTACCCTGCGGCCAGCGGCTGCAGCAGCTCGGTAGCGATCGGCAGGCCAGTCTCGATGATGTCCAACATCAGGCGCCGCGACAGACGCAGGCCTTCAGCCATGTCGCCGCTGCCATCGAGATGAGGGTCGTAGACCAAGCCTTTCCAGCCGACGGTGGTTCGCGGCTTCTCGACGTAGGCACGCATCACCAACAGCAACTGGTCATCGACCTGAGCCGCCAGGCCAGCGAGGCGTTCGGCGTATTCACGAGCAGATTCGGCGTCGTGCAACGAGCAAGGTCCAACCACGACGAGCAGGCGCGGGTCGCTGCCATCGAGCACGGCGCGAATGGCGTTGCGGTCGGTATGGATACGTTCGGCGAGCGCTGCACTGAGCGGCAGGCGCTGACGCAGTACGGCGGGGCTGGGCAGTGGATGAGCGCTGCGTCTGGCTGGGCTGGAGGCAGGGTTGGAGCTGGCGAGCTGAGCGGAAAGCGGTGCATTCATGATCTGGCGGTCCTTTGGCCGGCGCGGCTTCTATGCCGCGTCGGCGCTAGCGAAGTGTTCGGTCTATGGGTGTCGGAGCGGCGGCGGTGAAGCGGCTAAATCGCCAGTCATAGCGGTAGGTACGGTAATCGTTGCGGTAGCTGTACATGGTGCGGTCCTCGATGCGTGTGGCCTTTCCGGGCCGAAAAAAACAAAACCCCCGATCGGGAGGCCGACCGGGGGTTCGAAAACTGTCTGGTGGCGACCCTGCTTTGCTAGGGCGCCTGTGGGGTATCAGGCGCGCCTGTGGCTAAACCAATACCCAAAGTAATAACCATCAGCCGCGAACGCTTGGCCACGCAGCTGCTCGGCGCGTGCGGCACCGGCATTTACGAGGGAAATGGAAGCGAGGCTGAGGGACATATCAAACTCCTGAATGGCGTCTACCTTACTGCTGCGAGCTGCTTGCCGCAAGCTCGTTGGGTGGCTTCCTTTTCAGCTCTCCTGCGCTTTGGTGGGCGGAAGCGGAGCGCCGCCCGGCCCACCCTACATAACTGCAAGCTCGTAGCTGACGCTTACACCGGTAGGGTGGGCTTCAGCCCACCATTCGAATGCCGCAATGGGCCTCAAGCCACCACCAGGGTCATGAAACGCCCCGTGGGCTGAAGCCCACCCTACGAAACTGAAGCGGGGCGCTGCCCGGCTCACCCTGCGAAACCGCTCCGCCCTATAGACTCATCACGTCGAGAAAGCGTGGCGTCGCGCTGTCGTCGATGCGCAGGCTGGTGAAGTCGAACAGGTTGCGGTCGGCCAGTTGCGACGGCACCACGTTCTGCAAGGCGCGGAACATGATCTCGACGCGGCCCGGCGACTTGCGCTCCCAATCTTGCAGCATTTCCTTGACCACCTGGCGTTGCAGGTTTTCCTGCGAGCCGCAGAGGTTGCACGGGATGATCGGGAATTCCTTCATCTGCGAGTAGGCTTCGATATCGGCCTCGCTGCAATAAGCCAGCGGGCGAATCACCACGTTGCGGCCATCATCGGAGAGCAGCTTGGGTGGCATGGCTTTGAGCGTGCCGCCGTAGAACATGTTGAGGAAAAAGGTTTCCAGGATGTCGTCGCGATGATGACCGAGCGCCATCTTGGTGGCGCCAATTTCGTCGGCGAAAGTGTAGAGCGTGCCGCGGCGCAGGCGCGAGCACAGCGAGCAGGTGGTCTTGCCTTCCGGGATTTTCTCCTTGACCACCGAGTAGGTGTCCTTCTCGACGATGTGATAATCCACGCCGATGGACTTCAGGTACTCGGGCAGCACGTGCTCGGGAAAGCCCGGTTGCTTCTGGTCCATGTTCACCGCGACGATTTCGAAGCGGATCGGCGCGACTTTCTGCAGGTACAACAGCACGTCGAGCATGGTGTAGCTGTCCTTGCCGCCGGACAGGCAGACCATGACCTTGTCGCCATCCTCGATCATGTTGAAATCGGTAACGGCCTCGCCGGCGAGACGGCGCAGGCGTTTTTGCAGTTTGTTCTGGTTGACCGAAAGGTTGCCCATGTGAGGAGTCCGGTGGAATGCGAAAAGGCGCGCATTTTACGCGCAAAGTGCGGCGCGCCCCACCCCATCCATCCAACGATTCGCACCGCTGGCTGCTAGGCTTACCTGCATGACCGACGACTTCGAATCCGAGATGGACCTGGCCGAGCAGATTTTCGTGCTGCTATGCGAACAGCCGGAGGGCTGCAGCGAATACCAGCTGATCCAACAGCTAAAGGCCCGTCACAGCACGCATATCCCCAACCTGCCGCTACTCGACAAGCTGGTGCTGTTCCGTACGCATTTCCTCGTTTTCAACGCGCTGTACCGTCTGCGCGACCAGCTTTGGGGCGAGAACCGCCACAATCTTCAGATTTCACCGTTGTGTGTCCAGCTTCAGCCTTACATGCCAGGGGGCGCCGGTGTCGTCGAGAACGACCCGCTGCGCGAGTACTACCTGGACATGACCAACCTGCGCGACACGGACGAGGGAGAAGTGGAACGCCTGCTGGCGAGTTTCTGGTCGCGGATGCGCGGCGACCACCTCGATGAGCGGAGCGAAGCTTGGGATCCAGAGCAGAAGCAGGCGGCGCTCGAGTTGTTCGAGCTGGATCAGGAAGGCGCCTCGCTGACGCTGCATGCAATCAAGCGGCGCTACCGCCAGTTGGTGAGCATCCATCATCCGGATCGTGGAGGCAGCACCAAGCGCATCCAGTCAATCAATCTGGCAATGGAAATACTGCAACGCTATTACCGCTAAGGCCATAGCTTCTAAACGCTCTAACCAGCCGGGTGCGCCGTACCGTCAAATTCCTATACTGCGACTTAAGGTCGCACGCCCGTCCAACTGACGGCACGCCAGGCGAAGCGACCCTCCAAAACCGAGGAGACGCTGGCATGATCAATCACGTTTGGGGATTATTCGCTCACCCAGGTCAGGAATGGCAGGAGATCACCGGAGAAGAACGCGAAGTCGGACATTTGCATCTCGGAGAAGTGTTGGTTCTGGCGGCGATACCAGCCATTTCCGCTTTCATCGGTACCACTCAGTTCGGTTGGAGCATTGGCGGTGGGGACGCCGTAAGACTCACCGAAAGCAGTGCATTTCAGCTTACCCTTCTGTCCTACCTGGCAATGCTCGCGGGCGTTGCGGTGATGGGCGGCTTCATTCACTGGATGTCACGCACCTACGATGCCAGCCCGAGCCTGGTGCAATGCATCGTGTTCGCCGCCTACACCGCAACGCCTCTGTTCGTTGGTGGCCTGGCCGCGCTCTACCCTCACATATGGTTGGGGATGATCGTCGGCACGGCAGCAATCTGCTACACGACTTACCTGCTTTATGTCGGCTTGCCGACGTTCATGAATATCCCGTCTGACGAAGGCTTCCTGTTCTCCAGCTCAGTATTGGCCGTTGGGCTGGTCGTGCTGGTGGCGATCATCGCGCTCTCGGTGATCATGTGGGGCATGGGCGTCGGGCCGATTTACATACGCTGATGAGCCGAGCTTCAAGCCCCGCACTGCGGGGCTTGAAGCTTTTGCGTGCCCAAACCATCCAGACGCGACAGATTGAAGCCAAAGCCTGCTGAATCCCTGCGCCGCTGTGACGTCTATATCTACGACAGCGGCTCAAGCACGGTATCAGGAGGCTCCATGACCCCAGAATTCATCAGCTTATTCACCCGGCCGGATCGTGCCTGGGAAGCCATTCGCCAGAAGGAAGATGCGCACGGTCTGCATTATCTGATGCACTTGCTCCTGCTTTCCCTGATTCCAAGCGTGTGCCTATTCATTGGGGTCACCCTCGTCGGCTGGAGCCTGGTGGATGCGGAACGGGTGAGGCTCGACTTCGGCAGTGCGTTCCAGCTATGCCTGCTGCTGTACGTCACCATTGTCGTCGGCACCGTCATCATGGGCTTCTTAGTGCACTGGATGGCGCGGGCCTTTGAAGTACGGCCAAGCCTGAACCAGTGCATCGGCTTCATCGCCTACGTGATCACACCCTTTCTGTTGGCTGGAGTGTCCGGGCTTTACCCGAACCGCTGGTTCGCCGCGATCGTACTGCTGATCGCCGGGATCTACTCCACGTACTTGCTGTTCACCGGCCTGCCCGCTTTCATGCGCCAGCGCAGCTCGCAGAGCTTTCTATACGCCAGCACGATCTGGGGCGTCGCGTTACTGGTACTGGTGACGGTGCTGGTCGGCATGATTCTGTTCTGGACGCTCTCGCTCGAGCCGAACTACGAGCGCACCGTGGACCAGAACCAGAGCTTTGGCACCCAAGAGAGCCGCCCGCAGGAGGAGCCCGGCGGTCTCTGAACGGTTTGTCACCCTGCCTCATTGCGGCATAATTCCGGGCTTCTTCGGAGGCCCCTATGCCCGAACAGCTTCATGCCCGCGTCGAGGCCTGTTATCAGCAGGCCGAGGCCTTCTTCAACAAACGCTTCGCGCGTCCGCAGGTCAGCTTCAGACTGCGCGGGCAAAAGGCCGGCGTTGCGCACCTCGATAGCAACCTGTTGCGCTTCAATCCGCAGCTGTACCGGGAAAATCGCGATCACTTCCTCAAGCAGACCGTGGCCCATGAAGTCGCGCATTTGGTCGCCCATCAGATGTTTGGTGGTCGTATCCGCCCGCATGGCGAAGAGTGGCAATTGATCATGCGCGGGGTGTACGAACTGACCCCTGATCGCTGCCACAGTTATGAGGTCAGCCGCCGCCAGGTCAACCGCTATATCTATCGCTGCGCCTGTCCCGATCAGGATTTTCCGTTCACGCCGCAGCGCCATTCGCTGGTCCGCAAAGGCCGTCGTTATTTCTGTCGCAGCTGCCGTGCCACACTGGTATTCAGCGGCGAGCAACGGGTCGAGTGACCGTCTACAGCCGCCCGGCACGCCAGGCGGCCAACACGAATAGCGCAGCGAGTACCGCCATCAGCGGTAGCCAGCCGGCGTGCTCCCAGACGTAACCGGCCGCATAGCCCACCACGCTTGAGCCCAAATAATAGGCGCATAGATACAGCGCCGATGCCTGCGCCTTGGCACCCTTGGCGTGCACGCCAACCTGGCCGCTGGCTACAGCATGTGCGGCAAAAAAACCGAGCGTGAACAGCGCCAGCCCGACGATGATCGCGACCAGCCAGGGCGTTGCGCACAAGCCGACACCCAGCAACATCAGCCCGACGCCGCATTGAAGGACCGTCTTGGCCCCCAACCGCGGCACCAGTCGCCCTGCCCAACCCGCACTGAAGATTCCCGCTAGATAGACAATGAATAGCAGGCCGATCACCGTCGAAGATAGGCCGAACGGCGCCCCTGCCAGACGGAAGCCGATGTAGTTGAACAGCGCGACGAAGCCGCCCATCAGCAAAAACGCCTGCAGAAACAGGTTGCGCAGAATCGGGTTGCCCAGATGCCGAGCGAAGTTGTCCAGAAGTGCACGCAGCGATAACGGCTGGGGCTTGAAATGTCGCGAGGCCGGCAATAGCCAGATGAACAGCCCCAGTGCCAGCAGCCCTAATCCTGCTATCCCGCCCAGCGCCAATGGCCAACCGCCGATGTCGCTCAACAGCCCCGACAGCAATCTGCCCAGCAGGCCGCCTAGAGCGGTCCCGCCGATGTACAAGCCCATCGCGGCGGGCAGCGACTCGGGATCGAATTCCTCACCGACGTAAGCCATCGCCAAGGCCGGCAATCCGCTGAGCGCCAGCCCCAGCAACGCTCGCAGCACGAGCAGCAGCGTCCAGGATTCCACCGCTACGCAGGCGAGGCCAAGCAGGCAAGCCAAAGCCAGTGCCAGCGCCATGACCGGCTTGCGACCCCAGCTTTCAGCCAGGCTTCCGGAGATCAACAGGGAGAGCGCCAGTGTCAAGGTCGTCAACGACAACGCCAGGCTGCTGACGGCAGCTGATACGGAGAACTGCGACGCCAACAGCGGTAATAAAGGCTGCACGCAATAAAGCATGGCGAAGGTGGCGAAACCGGCGCAGAACAATGCCAGCGTGGCGCGGCGATAAGCAGCGGTCCCGCGCTTGAGATGATCATGAGCGAGCGAGTCAGGAAGCATGCGTTTATTCCTACATCCGTTACCGACGGAACGAGCAGAAAAAAGCGGCGCAGCCTACCACACAGCCATACAGATGCCACGCAGCCACACCCTGGCCAGATAAAGGCACAAGCGGTCATATATCAACAAACTTGTTTCGTCGCAGTCGCAACGAAACAAGACTTTGAGTTTCGGCCGTATATCGCTCGGATGATGCAACGCATTCCGCGTACCGAACCTTATTGTTGAGCTAGGTCAAAACAACTGTGATTAGCGCTTATTAGCCTGTCGTTTATCGACGGGCGACTTTGAATAAGCCATTGGCGCTTCCTAGACTCCATACACAGTCGAAGAAAAAGGTGAACGCAGTGCCGCACGACACCGATCCCGCCCTTATAAGCAAGCCGGACGAAACACGACTGTTCGTATTTCTGCTGGTCTTCCTGTTCCCCCTGCTAAGCGTCGTGATCGTCGCTGGGTACGGCTTCATCGTCTGGATAAGCCAGCTGGTCGTCTTCGGACCACCCGGCCCGCCGAGTTGACCACCGGCACTAACCTGACCTTAACAGTCCTCTTTTAGCTTGCAGTTTCAATGTAGGCGGAGCCTTACCTAAAACAATGAATAACGCCCTGCATATCGCCAGTTTGCTCGTGCATTGCCGCGCCGAGCTGCTGGAAGCCGTGAAAAGAAACCTGGTGTTATTGCCCGGAACCGAACTGCATCAAGAGAGTGCAGCGGGGAAACTGGTCGTGGTCCTCGAAGCCGAACATGAAAGCCGGATCCTCGACACGATCAGCCATATCCAACAAATACCCGGCGTTCTCAATGCCGCCCTGATTTACCACGAACTCCTCTCACCCGAAGGAGAGCCTGAATGAGCCTCACACGACGTCAATTTGCCAAGGCCAATGCTGCGGCCATAGCGGCCAGCGTGGCGGGACTGCCGATCGCCACCAGCGCCAGCAATCTGATCACCAATCCGGAGGTCACCAACCTTCAATGGAACAAGGCGCCCTGCCGCTTCTGCGGCACCGGTTGCGGTGTGATGGTCGCCACTGCCGGGGATCGTGTCGTGGCCACCCATGGCGACGTGAAGGCCGAAGTCAATCGCGGCATCAACTGCGTCAAGGGCTACTTTCTGTCCAAGATCATGTATGGCTCCGACCGTCTGACGCAGCCGTTACTACGCATGAAAGATGGCCAGTACGACAAGCAGGGCGAATTCCAGCCGGTCAGCTGGGAACAGGCCTTCGACGTCATGGAGGAGAAGTACAAGGCGGCGCTCAGGGAGAGCGGCCCGAGTTCGATCGGCATGTTCGGCTCCGGCCAGTGGACCGTGTGGGAAGGCTACGCGGCCAACAAGCTGATGAAAGCGGGCTTTCGTTCCAACAACCTCGACCCCAACGCCCGTCACTGCATGGCGTCAGCGGCGGTAGGCTTCATGCGGACCTTCGGCATGGACGAGCCCATGGGCTGCTATGACGACATCGAAGCGGCCGATGCCTTCGTGCTCTGGGGCTCGAACATGGCCGAGATGCACCCGGTGCTCTGGACCCGAGTCACTGACCGCCGGCTCAGCGCGCCGCACGTCAAGGTCGCGGTGATGTCGACCTTCGAGCACCGCAGCTTCGATCTGGCCGACATCCCGATGGTGTTCAATCCGCAGACCGATCTGGTGATCCTCAACTACATCGCCAACCACATCATCCAGAGCGGCGCGGTCAATCAGGACTTCATCAAGAACCACACCCGGTTCGCCAAGGGTGCGACCAACATTGGCTACGGCCTGCGCCCCACTGATCCCCGTGAGCTGAAGGCCGAAAATGCCGCAGTGGCAGCCAGCTGGACCGATATCAGCTTCGAGGACTACGCCGAGTTCCTCAAACCCTACACCCTCGAACACGCCGCCCACGAATCGGGCGTTGCTGCCGAGCGTCTGAAGGCATTGGCCGAACTTTATGCCGATCCCAAGACCAAGGTGATGTCGTTCTGGACCATGGGTTTCAACCAGCACACCCGCGGCGTGTGGGCGAACAACATGATCTACAACATCCACCTGCTCACCGGAAAGATCAGCGAGCCGGGTAACAGCCCCTTCTCGCTCACCGGCCAGCCCTCGGCGTGCGGCACCGCGCGGGAGGTGGGGACCTTCTCCCATCGCCTGCCTGCGGACATGGTGGTCACCAATCCGAAGCACCGCGCCACCACCGAAAAAATCTGGAAACTGCCAGAGGGCACCATCCAGGAGAAACCCGGCTTCCATGCCGTGCAGCAAAGCCGTGAACTAAAGGACGGCGGCCTCAAGGTCTATTGGACCCAGGCCTCCAACAACATGCAGGCCGGCCCGAATCTGATGCAGGAAACGCTGCCCGGCTGGCGCAACCCGGAAACCTTCATCGTTGTTTCCGATGTCTACCCGACGGTATCGGCCCAGGCGGCCGATCTCATCCTGCCGGCGGCCATGTGGGTGGAAAAGGAAGGTGCCTATGGCAACGCCGAACGCCGCACTCATTTCTGGCACCAGCTGGTCAACGCGCCGGGCGAAGCACGCTCGGATCTGTGGCAGCTGATGGAGTTTTCCAAACGCTTCACCACCGATGAGGTATGGCCGGCCGATCTGCTCGCCAAGGCGCCGGACTTAAAAGGCAAGACGCTTTTCGACGTGCTGTTCAAAAACGGCAAGGTCGATCGCTTCCCCACTTCGGATATCGAAGAGGGCTACCGCAACAAGGAGTCGGAGGAGTACGGCTTCTACGTACAAAAGGGCCTGTTCGAAGAATACGCCGAGTTCGGCCGCGGCCATGCCCATGACCTGGCGGACTTCGATCGCTATCACCAAGAGCGGGGCCTGCGCTGGCCCGTGGTAAACGGCGAAGAAACCCGCTGGCGTTACCGGGAAGGCTACGACCCCTACGTCGAAAAAGGCACCGGGGTGCAATTCTATGGCTATCCAGACAAGAAGGCGATCATCTTCGCCCTGCCCTACGAGGTCCCGGCGGAGATACCTGACGAGGATTATCCATTCTGGCTCAGCACCGGCCGCGTGCTGGAGCACTGGCACACCGGCAGCATGACTCAGCGCGTCGACGAACTGCACCAGGCGGTTCCCGATGCATTGGTGTACATGCATCCCGATGACGCACGCGACCTCAAGGCGCGTCGTGGCAGCGTGGTCAAGGTCATCAGCCGTCGCGGCGAGATGCAGGGACGTATCGAAACCCGTGGACGCAACAAGCCACCGAAAGGTCTGATCTTCGTGCCGTTCTTCGACGCCAACAAGCTGATCAACAAGGTCACCCTCGACGCAACCGACCCGATCTCCAAGCAAACCGACTACAAGAAATGCGCCGTGAAAATCGAAGTGGTCAGCATCGCCTGAGGAGAGTCGCCATGAAATTTCGCTTACTGCCTTTGACGCTCCTCACGGTGTTTGGCCTGGCCATCGCCGCCGAGCCGAACTACCCACTGGACGCCCCCGCGCCGGACGGCCGGCGCCCAGGCGGCACCATCACCCAGGAATTCACCCCGCCGCCACTCAAGGACGAGGAAAACAAGGACCTCAAGCGCGAGCGCAACTACCCCGAGCAGCCGCCGACCATTCCGCACACGATTCGTGGCTACCAGGTCGACGTCAACAGCAACAAATGCCTGTCATGCCACAGCCGCGCCAACAGCGCACGCACTCAGGCGCCGATGATCAGCATCACGCATTTCACGGATCGCGACAGCCAGACGTTAGGCACCGTCGCCCCTCGCCGCTATTTCTGCACCCAGTGCCATGTGGTGCAGCACGATGTGAAACCGCTGGTGCAGAACGACTTCGAGAACATCGACGAGTTGCTCTATCGCGAAAACCAACAGAACGAACAGTGAGGACGCCTGGATGAAGTCGATACTGTCGTTTCTCAAGAAATACTGGACAGTCCTGCGCCGCCCGAGCGTGCATTACAGCCTGGGCGCGCTGACGCTTGGCGGGTTCATCGCCGGCATCATCTTCTGGGGCGGATTCAACACCGCGCTGGAAGTGACCAACACCGAGGCGTTCTGCATCTCCTGCCACGAAATGGAAGACAACGTGTACATGGAGATCAAGGACACTATTCACTACACCAACCGCTCGGGCGTGCGCGCCACCTGCCCGGACTGCCACGTTCCCCATGAATGGACGGACAAGATCGCACGCAAGATGCAGGCGTCCAAGGAGGTCTGGGGCAAGATCTTCGGCACCATCAACACCCGGGAGAAATTTCTCGGCATGCGCCGTGAAATGGCCGAACGCGAATGGCGTCGTCTGAAAGCGAATGACTCGCTGGAGTGCCGTAACTGCCACGATTTCGACTACATGGACTTTACACGGCAGTCCGCCCGCGCATCGCAGTTCCACTCCACTGCCCTGGCCAACGGCGAAGCCACCTGTATCGATTGCCACAAGGGCATCGCCCACCGGCTGCCGGACATGCACGGCGTGCCGGGCTGGTAAACACGATCCGGCGCGGCCCTCAGGGTCGCGCCGGCTCTGTTCCTCCACATCTAACGCCCTTCGCTACACCTGAACGACCGGGTTGCAGGCGAGTCGAACGACGGCTATCAATCGACGTTGCCATAACAAGGAGTTCTCTCATGCGCTATTGCCTGCTCGGCGCGCTGATGGCCGCCAGCGCCTTCGCTCAAGCCGAAATCCAGACTCAGGAAATTCCCTATACCGCCGCCGACGGCACCGAGATGATCGGCTATTACGCTTATGACGACGCCATTGAAGGCAAGCGCCCGGGCGTCGTGGTGGTGCATGAATGGTGGGGCCTCAACGACTACGCCAAAAGCCGCGCTCGAGATTTGGCCGAGCTAGGCTACAGCGCGCTGGCGATCGACATGTACGGCGAAGGCAAGAACACCGAGCATCCCAAGGACGCCATGAGTTTCATGCAGGCCGCCTTGGCCGATGCCGACGCCGCCAAGGGCCGCTTCAACGCCGGCCTGGACCTGCTCAAGCACCAACAGCAAACCGACGCCGCCAATCTCGCCGCGGTCGGCTACTGCTTTGGTGGCAAGGTAGTGCTGGACATGGCACGCCAGGGCGCACCGCTCGCTGGCGTCGTCAGCTTCCACGGCGCGCTGGCCACGCAAACCCGTGCCGTCCCAGGCAGCGTCAAAGCTCGCGTACTGGTCGAGCACGGCAGCGAAGACAGCATGGTCAGTGTCGATGACGTAGCAGCACTGAATGCAGAAATGGTCAAAGCCGGCGCCGACTACCGCTTCGTCAACCTGCCCGGCGCCAAACACGGCTTCACCAACCCCGGAGCCGACAAGTTTCAGGAAAAAGGTGTCGACGTGGCGTACAACAAGGCCGCCGATGAGCGCTCCTGGAAGGACATGCAGCGTTTTCTCGACGAGACTTTTGCCGATACCCGTCCGTAACTATCTGATTGAATCTGGTTGGGCATCGGTGGTCATGGTCGGATTCTTTATGACGCAACAAAGTGACCGCAGCCTACAACAGCCCTAGCAGCCACTCGGTCCGCTCCCTCTCCCCTCCGGGAGAGGGCTGAGGTGAGGGGCAGACGACCTTGCTGCCGGAGCCCCCGCTCGCCGCGCCTTAGACCGATTGCCCAGCAACGCATCGGAAAACCGGATTGCTCGATTACTTTGCCTCGTCCAGCGCAGCCTCTGCTCAACTAGCGTGCTAGCATTACGGCCCGCCGCAAAAGCCCCCTCATTCCAGTCGATCGCGAGTCATGGCCGAACACGATTTCCGTTACAACCTGCTCAACCCCGCACACACCCTGACCGAATGCCGCGCCCTGGCACCGGGCCGCTATCAGGTCACAGGTAACGGCGGCAACATCCGCTCGGGCGACGTGCTCATCGTCACGCTCAAAGGCAGCCGGGAGCTCTTCCAGCGCCTGACGGTCGACAAGGTTCGGCACCTGATCAACCCGCCGGGCCGGTGGATGGCCGTGGCGCGCGGCCCGGTGTTTCGTGAACTCGCGATCATTAACTGGCAGGTCGACTGCGACGCTTGCGGTAAACAGCTGGATTTCGAATTCGCCGTGGACGCAGCCAAAGGCGAAGCCGCTCACGCCCCGGCGGCCGAAGCGCGGATCAGCGATTTGGGCTGGAAGAACGACGGCGGTCGACACCTGTGCCCCGCATGCAGGGAGCCCAAACAATGAACAAGTTCATCATGGCCGGCCTTGCCGTGTTGTCTGTCAGCGGTTGCTCAGTCGACCCGCTCACCCTGCAGCATGACGTCACTTACATCGCCGAATGGATCGGCGAAGACCCCGTGGTAGGCCGCAACCCGGTCTCGCTGACCTTCAGCGAAGACCGCGCCTACGGCAACGCCGGCTGCAATCACTGGTTCGCCAACTACCAGCTCGACGGTCAGCAGATCCGCTTCAGCGAAGTAGGCAGCACGCGCAAGATGTGCGCCGAGCACATCATGAAGCAGGAACAGCAATTCCTGAATTTGCTTTCCCGTGTTGAGCGCTGGGACGTATCCAAAATCGATCAGCTGCGCTTCTGGCCAGCTGAAGGCGCCCCGCTCCGCGTCTGGCCGGAACAGAACTGACTGCGCCACAAGTGTGCGAATTGCATGCAGTTGCACTCTATTTGCGCGAAACGAGCGAAGGCAGCCATCGCACTAGCTTGATATCGCCACCCCAAAACCCAGCAAGAACGCGGCCCTTGGCGAACGCAGCCTCCAATCAGTTGATTGCAGATACCCAAAACGGAACTGGCATATGCGATGCATAGCTTTATTCAGCCAGTTTCGGGGACCTCGGTACAGGCAGGCCGGGGCAACCCCTCTTTTATGCCAAGTGTGCCGCACGAAACCGTTGAATTGACGGAGCCACCAGCGGCAGAAGGCTAGAACAGACTCAGCTGCATGAAGTCGTTGCGTAGATCAATCAAACGGACCCCGACGCCCATCAGCCGCACTGGACGCTTACCACGCGCATAGGCGCCGGCAACGAGATCAGCGTAATTCTCCAGCTCGAGACCAGCGCCTGCCTGCTCGAAGGTCGTCTGGGTAAAGTCGTGAAATTTGAGTTTGACGAAGGGTTTGCCCGGCCGGTATCCACTGTCGAGCCGCGCCATCCGGCCGGCGAGTTCCTCAAGCAGTTCGGGCAATCGTTCCAGACAGGCTGCGAGGTCCGGCAGGTCGCGATCGTAGGTGTTTTCCACACTGACCGACTGGCGCCGCCTTTCAACTTTAACCAGGCGCTCATCGACCCCGTGCGCCAGCCCCCAGAGCCGCTCACCGAACGAACCGAAATCCCGAACCAGATCCAGGCGCTTCCAGGTGCGTAGATCCGCGCACGTGTGGATGCCCAATCGCTTGAGCTTTTCGGCAGTCACGCGGCCGACGCCATGCAACTTGGCGACCGGTAGCGTCAGCACGAAGTCTTCGACCTGATCCGGGGTGATCACGAACAACCCATCGGGCTTGTTCCAATCACTGGCGATCTTGGCGAGAAACTTGTTCGGCGCAACGCCCGCCGAAACCGTGATGCGCAGCTGCTGCCATACCCGGCGGCGAATATCCTGGGCGATACGTGTCGCACTACCAGAGAAGTGTTCGCAGTCGCTCACGTCCAGAAAGGCCTCGTCGAGCGACAGGGGCTCGATAAGATCGGTATAGGTACGAAAGATCTCGTGGATCTCGCGCGAGGCTTCCTTATAGGCGTCCATACGAGGCCGAAGGATCAGCAGGTCTGGACAGAGCTTCAGTGCATGCCCAGACGCCATCGCAGAGCGTACACCATAGGCGCGTGCTTCGTAGTTGCAGGTGGCAATGACGCCACGCCGGTCGGCCAGCCCACCCACAGCGATAGGTCGGTTCGCCAGACTGGGATCGTCACGCATCTCGATGGCCGCGTAGAAGCAATCGCAATCGACGTGGATGATTTTGCGCAGCTTGTTAACCAACTGGCCTGCCTTGACTTTGAACTGAATCGGTCCATTTAAAAAACGCGATCGATCCCCATCGAACCACGACGAGGCCAGACTGAGCGGCACCATTATCCATCATCCCGCGACCAGAGCGCTCAATCGCTGCGAGCGAACAATCCTCGATGCATCGAGTCGGAATTATGGAGTAGGCCAATCCACTACCGGAGACTCCCATGAAAACCACGCATCTTACCGCCGCCGTCTTTGCCAGTTTTATTGCCACTGGCGCGATGGCTAACCAGGACGATATGCATGACAGCACACACGGTGCCGCCGGTGACGCCCACGGCAGCGCCATGAGCGAAAACCATCAGCGCGCCAACACTGCCGATGTCAATGAAGACGGTACGACCCTGGATGAAAAAATGAAAAAAGAAGTACAAGACGATTGGCGCGAAGACGCCGATGAACGCCGCGATGCCGATGTGAGCAAACCGGAACAGCGTTGACTTGAGGCCCGTTAGAGTTCGAGGGGATAAGGCTGAACCAGGGCCTGGCCGTACCCCTCCACGAACTCCAGCGGCATCCGTTTGGGCTTGCCACTCGACATCTGAATGCAGACGAAGGTGGTCTGAGCCCGTAGCAGTGTCGTGCCATCAGCCGGCCTGACCAACTGGAAGTTACGCTTCATCTTCAACCGCTGATCGGAATCGACGATCCAGGTTGCCAACTGCAGGCGATCGCCCAGATAAGCCGCTGCCAGATAATCGATCTCATGCCTGAGCACGGCCATTGCTCGATCCAGACGGCGGTAATCCTCCACTCCCAGGCCCAGACTCTGAGAGTGCTGCCAGGCGCTCTGCTCCAGCCATGAGACATACACCGCATTGTTGGCATGGCCTAACTCGTCGATATGGTCGGCCTCGACTGCGATGTCGATTATGAACGCGTCGGCTTGATCCCAAATCATGCATCCCTCCTCGCTGTGCTGTGCGCCGTCAGACGCAATGCTCCTATTGGAAGCTAGACGCTGCTGGATGTCACGCCTGCGCCGAACGTCTATGACGGACCATTCAGCACAGCGAGCCGTTTCAACCTGATGAATGGGATCTTGCACCCACTTTAAACGCGCCCAAACAAAAAGGGCCACTTCGTGAGAAATGACCCTTTGGCGCCCAAAACGGGCAATAAAAATGGCGTCCCCTAGGGGACTCGAACCCCTGTTACCGCCGTGAAAGGGCGGTGTCCTAGGCCACTAGACGAAGGGGACGAAACCTTCGAACGATTCAGCGACTGCCGAAACGCGTGGAAATTGGTGGAGCTAGACGGGATCGAACCGTCGACCTCTTGCATGCCATGCAAGCGCTCTCCCAGCTGAGCTATAGCCCCGGATTTAACGTCTCCCGACTCGCGATGCTTGCGCAACGCTGCTGGAATATGGCGTCCCCTAGGGGACTCGAACCCCTGTTACCGCCGTGAAAGGGCGGTGTCCTAGGCCACTAGACGAAGGGGACAAAACCTTCTTACGCGACCCGCCGCTAGGCGTGTCGGTGGCAATCATTGTCCGAGGTTGGTGGAGCTAGACGGGATCGAACCGTCGACCTCTTGCATGCCATGCAAGCGCTCTCCCAGCTGAGCTATAGCCCCATCTCGAGGACGGGGCGCATATTAGGGGCGACCCTGCACAGTGTCAATGAAATTTTTTCTGGCCGGTGAAGAAATTTCGACAGAAGAACAATTACTTACCGCCGACGGATGGCGCGTCTCAAATTTTTTCGCGAGCAAGCTCGCTCCCACAGAAACCTGTGCTGCCTATCGCAGGTGCCGCCTAGTTCAAGAAGTTTAAAACCGCTCAAACAATCGCCGCCAACAGCTTCTCCCACTCCTTCACTTCTTTCTTCGACGCCCCGCCGAGCAACTCCAACGCCTGGCGCAGACGGAAGCGAGCCAGATCAGGGCCGAGAATCTCCATAGCATCAAGCACTGACACAGAACTGGCCTGACCGGTGATCGCGGCGAACATCAGCGGCATCACGTCACGTAGTTTCAGCTCCAAGTGCGCAGCCACCGCCTGAATGACATCAGTGATGCGCTCCTTGTCCCAATGGCGAAGCGCTTCGAGCTTCCACAGCGTCAGTTGCAACACTTGGCGCACCTGGATTTCGTCCAGCTTCTTGTGAGCGAATAGCGACGGATCGAGGTTCAGCGCACCAGAGAAGAAGAAACCGGCCAGCGGCGCGATCTGGCTGAAGGTCTCCACCCTACCCTGCACGTGCGGTGCGATCTTCATCAGGTACTCGGGGTTCAGCGCCCATTGCTGCACCTGGCTGGCGAAGGTCTCGACGCTCAGCTCACGGATCCACTGACCGTTGAGCCAGGACAGTTTCTCAACATCGAAGATCGGCCCGCCCAGGGAAACGCGATTGATGTCGAAGTGCTCGATCATTTCCGCCAGGGTGAATTTCTCGCGCTCGTCGGGCATCGACCAGCCCATGCGGCCCAGGTAGTTGAGCATCGCCTCGGGCATGAAGCCCATGCGCTCGTAGAAGGTAACCGAGGTAGGGTTCTTGCGCTTGGACAACTTGCTCTTGTCCGGATTGCGCAGCAGCGGCATATAGCACAGCTGCGGCTGTTCCCAGCCGAAGTATTCGTAGAGTTTGATCAGCTTGGGTGCCGACGGCAGCCACTCTTCGCCACGCAGCACGTGGGTGATGCCCATCAGGTGGTCATCGACCACGTTGGCGAGGAAATATGTTGGCAGGCCATCAGCCTTCATCAGCACCTGCATGTCCATGCGGTCCCAGCCGATCTCGACGGTGCCGCGTAGCATGTCCTGCACCTGGCAAACGCCTTCGGTCGGCACCTTCATGCGGATCACGTGGGATTCGCCATTGGCGATGCGCTGCTGCGCCTCGGCCGGGGCAATGTGCATGCAATGGCCGTCGTAGCGCGGGGTTTCCTTGTTGGCCATTTGCTCGGCACGCACCTGATCGAGGCGCTCGGCGCTGCAGAAGCACGGGAAGGCATGGCCCTTGGCGACCAGTTCGTTCGAGTACTTCTTGTAGATCTCACCACGCTCGCTCTGCCGGTACGGGCCATGCGGGCCGCCGACGTCCGGGCCTTCGTCCCATTCGATGCCCAACCAGCGCAGGGCATCGTAGATCTGCTGTTCGGATTCACGGGTCGAGCGCAGCTGGTCGGTATCCTCGATACGCAGAATGAACTGACCACCATGCTGGCGGGCGAAGCAGAGGTTGAACAGCGCGATATAGGCAGTGCCGACGTGCGGGTCGCCAGTGGGAGATGGCGCGATGCGGGTGCGAACGGTGGTCATGAAAGATCTCGAACGAACGTAAATCGAAGGGATGAATGGTAACAGGCACGCCGTAAGACGCTCCAGTTCGTAGGATGGAATCGCCGAAGGCGCCTCCATCGTTTACCGCGAATTGGCCACATCCGCCTGCACACATGAAGCTTGATCCGTGAACGCCGGATTGCGCCCTCGGCTAATCCAACCCACTTGGCTACGTGTTGCAACCGCTGCAACGTCCAGCTTCTTCCCCCTTACACCTGCAACAACCGCTCGCGCAGCTTGTGTATCTCGTCGCGCGTCTGCGCGGCGGCCTCGAACTCCAAGTCGCGTGCGTAGGCAAGCATCTTTTCTTCCAGCTGTCGGATGCGCTTGGTGATCTCGCTAGGCGAACGCAGCTCGTTTTCGTAACGCGCCGCCTCCTCCGCCGCCTTGGCCTCGCCGCGGCGCTTCTTGCTGCGCGAGCCCGGCACGGTGGCCCCTTCAAGGATGTCCCGCACATCCTTGAACACACCCTTCGGCACGATGCCGTGAGCCTCGTTGAAAGCGATCTGCTTGTTGCGCCGGCGCTCGGTTTCATCAATGGCGCGCTGCATCGAGCCGGTCACGTTGTCAGCGTAGAGAATCGCCCGACCGTTGAGGTTGCGCGCCGCACGGCCAATGGTCTGGATCAGCGAACGCTCGGAACGCAGAAAGCCTTCTTTATCCGCATCAAGAATCGCCACCAGCGAGACCTCGGGCATGTCCAGCCCCTCACGCAGCAGGTTGATGCCCACCAGCACGTCGAACACGCCCAGACGCAGATCACGAATGATCTCGACCCGCTCCACGGTATCGATGTCCGAGTGCAGATAGCGCACCCGCACGCCGTGGTCGCCGAGGTAGTCGGTCAGATCCTCCGCCATGCGCTTGGTCAGGGTGGTGACCAGCACGCGCTCTTCCTTGGCCACGCACTTGGTGATCTCCGATAGCAGATCATCGACCTGAGTCAGCGCCGGCCGTATTTCGATTTGCGGATCGACCAGCCCCGTAGGCCTCACCACCTGTTCGACCACACGCCCGGCGTGCTCAGCTTCGTAAGGGCCCGGCGTGGCCGAAACGAAGATAGTCTGCGGGCTGATTGCCTCCCACTCGTCGAAGCGCATGGGCCGGTTATCTAGCGCCGACGGCAGGCGGAAGCCGTATTCCACCAGGGTTTCCTTGCGCGAGCGGTCTCCTTTGTACATGGCGCCGACCTGCGGCACGCTGACGTGAGATTCGTCGATCACCAGCAGCGCATCGGCCGGCAAATAGTCGTACAGCGTTGGCGGCGCCTCGCCGCTGTCGCGCCCCGAGAGGTAGCGTGAGTAGTTCTCGATGCCATTGCAGTAACCCAGCTCCATGATCATTTCCAGATCGAAGCGGGTGCGCTGCTCCAGGCGCTGCGCCTCCACCAGCTTGTTCTGACTGCGCAGGTAGTCCAGCCGGTCCTTGAGTTCGACCTTTATCTTTTCCACCGCTTCCAGCAGGGTTTCGCGCGGCGTTACGTAGTGGCTCTTGGGGTAGAAAGTGAAGCGTGGCAGCTTGCGGATGACCTCGCCGGTCAGCGGGTCGAAGGCCGACAGGCTTTCCACCTCGTCATCGAACAGCTCGATACGCACCGCCTCCAGATCGGATTCGGCTGGGAAGATATCGATCACGTCACCGCGCACACGAAAGGTCGCACGGGCGAAATCCATATCGTTGCGGGTGTATTGCAGACCGGTCAGACGGCGCAACAACTCACGCTGATCGAGCCGGTCGCCGCGGTCCACATGCAGCACCATCTTCAGGTACGACTGGGGATCACCCAGGCCGTAGATGCAGGACACCGTGGTGACGATGATGGCGTCCTTGCGTTCCAGCAGCGCCTTGGTCGCCGACAGGCGCATCTGCTCGATATGGTCGTTGATCGAGGCATCCTTCTCGATAAAGGTGTCGGACGACGGCACATAGGCCTCGGGCTGGTAGTAGTCGTAGTAGGAGACGAAATACTCCACCGCGTTGCGCGGAAAGAACGCCTTGAACTCACCGTAAAGCTGCGCCGCCAGTGTTTTGTTCGGCGCCAGCACCAGCGTCGGGCGCTGCACGTGAGCGATCACGTTGGCGATGCTGAAGGTCTTGCCCGAGCCCGTCACGCCCAGCAGCGTCTGGTGCGACAACCCGGCCTCGATGCCCTCGATCATCTGCCGAATGGCTTCGGGCTGATCACCGGCGGGCTTGAAACGGGTGACCAGTTCAAATTGCGACATAACGACCTCTGGAGTTGCGGACCGGCTGGAGCGCCGATTGTGACATTTTGGGTGCCATCTGGAAGCGATGCCTGGCGGAACCCTGCGCTGTCGAAGGGCGCCAATTCTGTCAGAAAAACCGCCCCGGCATCTCGCGACCGCGGACCGGTGCGGCTATACTCCTGCCCCGTTTGCGCACCGCCCTCAGCGCGAAGCGAGGGTGCTGTATCACTCACCTTCTTCTCTTCGAGCCTCCCCACCATGAGTTTGTTCTCTGCTGTCGAAATGGCGCCGCGCGATCCGATTCTCGGCCTCAATGAAGCCTTCAACGCCGACACGCGGCTGAACAAGGTCAACTTGGGAGTTGGCGTTTATTACAACGAAGAAGGCCGCATTCCTCTGTTGCGCGCAGTTGCCGCTGCAGAAATGGCACGCCTGGAGCTGAACGCACCGCGCGGTTACCTGCCCATCGAAGGGATCGCCAGCTATGACATGGCGGTTCAGGGACTGCTATTCGGCGCGGATTCGGCGCTGGTGGCCGACGGCCGCGTAGTGACCAGCCAAGCCCTAGGCGGCACCGGCGCACTGAAGATCGGTGCCGACTTCCTCAAGCGCATCCTGCCGGATGCCGTGGTCGCCATCAGCAACCCCAGCTGGGAAAATCATCGCGCCCTGTTCGAATCCGCCGGTTTCGCCGTACAAAACTACGCCTATTACGATGCCGCCACTCATGGCGTCGACCGCGCAGCCATGCTCGAAGACCTGAAGAATCTTCCGCCCCGCTCCATCGTCGTGCTGCACGCCTGCTGCCACAACCCCACCGGCGTCGACCTGCTGCCCGAAGACTGGAAGCAGGTACTGGAAGTCCTGCGTGCCAAAGATCACGTACCCTTCATCGACATCGCCTACCAGGGCTTCGGTGACGGCATCGAGGAAGACGCCGCTGCGGTGCGCCTATTCGCCGAATCCGGCATGACCTTCTTCGTCTCTAGCTCGTTCTCCAAATCCTTCTCGCTGTATGGCGAGCGCGTCGGCGCGCTGTCGATGGTCACCCAGAGCCGCGAAGAGTCGACCCGCGTGCTGTCGCAGATCAAGCGCGTGATCCGCACCAACTACTCCAACCCGCCGACTCACGGCGCCACCGTGGTTTCCGCCGTGCTTAACAACGCGGAACTGCGCGCCACGTGGGAAGCCGAGCTGGGCGAGATGCGCACCCGCATTCGCGAAATGCGCCTGACCATGGTCCGCCTGCTGGCCGAGAAAGGCGCCAAACAGGACTTCAGCTTCGTCGCCAAGCAGCGCGGCATGTTCTCCTATTCCGGGCTGACCGCCGCTCAGGTCGAGCGCCTGCGCGTCGAGTTTGGCGTCTACGCCATCGGCACCGGACGCATCTGCGCGGCCGCGCTTAACCACAACAACCTGGACCACGTCACCGACGCCATCGTGCAGGTGATCTGATCGGCAAGGACTTGACTTCCCTTTTGTAAACAGTAGGATACGCACCGCTGTTCCGCGATAGCTCAGTCGGTAGAGCAAATGACTGTTAATCATTGGGTCCCTGGTTCGAGTCCAGGTCGCGGAGCCAAACTTCAAAGCCTCGGTTCATACCGGGGCTTTTTTGTGGCTGCGGGACTCTCACCAGGGACTATGTCCCAGGTTATTCGGCAAGCTCACCCCTTCGGGGCCGCGCTAAAGCGCGTTCTGCTGCGCAGTCGAGTCCAGGTCGCGGAGCCAAACTTCAAAGCCTCGGTTCATACCGGGGCTTTTTTGTGGGCGGATGGAAAGATTATTTGGCAAGCCCCCCTTCGGAGGTGCCCGCTGCGCAGCCATTGAACATGCCACCCTGCGCCAGCAGGTAAGATGGCCGCTTTCTTCACCGCATACAGCACCCGCATGTCCTATTCCGTATCGCCCATTGGTTTCATCCGCTCCTGCTTCAAGGAGAAGTTCGCCATTCCGCGGCAGCCGCAACTGGCGCCCGCGGCACGTGGCGTTCTTGAGTTGCTGCCGCCGTTCGACCAGACCCATGCGATCGAAGGCCTCGAACAGGTCAGTCACGTCTGGCTGTTATTTCTCTTCCATCAGACGCTGGAAGCCGAGCCACGCCTGCGGGTACGTCCGCCGCGACTAGGTGGCAACCGTATGGCAGGTGTCTTCGCGACCCGCGCGACGCACCGCCCGAATGGGATTGGACAATCGGTGGTCAGGCTGGAAGGGATCGCACCTGGCCGTCTGCAGCTGTCGGGAATCGATCTGCTGGACGGCACGCCAGTGCTGGATATCAAACCTTACGTGCCGTATGCCGATGCAATCACCAATGCTCACAACGGCTTGGCTGCCGATGCGCCGGAGCCGATAACCGTGCGCTGGACCGAGGCGAGTCTGCAACAGGCCCGTAGCGAAGCCCTACGGTTGGGCGAGCCGCTGCAGGAATTGATCGAACAATGCCTGGCGCAGGACCCGCGACCGGCTTATCAGACGCCATTACCGACGCGTCGTTACGGCACGCGCCTGTGGGATGTCGATGTGCGCTGGCACTACCCTGATCCAGCATCCATCACCGTGCTGGAGGTGACCCGGGTACCGCACTAGGTTGCCCCGACGTTACTGGCGCGCCGGGGTGAGCAATAGCCGTTGAGTACCGTAGACCTTGTCCAGATTCTCGGCCTTGAACGGGAAGCTCATATATCCGCCTTTTAACCACGCATCGATACCGTCGGCATAGTGCGGGCTGGCCGGATTACCTGACTGACCGGAGCTGTTGAGCCCCATCATCGGTTCGTCGCGTCCGAAATCGACAATGATGCGCATGGCCGGGATCAGCCAGGTATCGAAGTTGTCGCCCCAGCGATAAGCCGAAACGTTCAGGGTGCTGTGATCGCCTCCCGCCGCGAACGGGCCGCGGTCGAGATAGTTGGCGATGGCGTTGATCCCAGCACGCTGACTGGCCGACATGTAGGGCGCTAGCTGTGTGGTCCCGGTTTGCCAGGTGTAGCTGTGTAAGCCACCCCAGCGCCAGGCACCGCGATCCAGCCCCTGGGCGGCTTCCATGCGTTTGGTTACCGCTGCCAGGGAGCGCGCCAGAATGGCGGGTTTGTCCTCTTTTAGCGGCGTGCTCAGGTCATCCCAGAACGGGCTGTCGTCGCGACCGAGCAAGTGGTCCGCCTGCGCCGAGTAGGATGTGTTGGCGATATCCACCAGTCCCTTCCATGCAGCACTGGTGTCCGGCCCGAGTTCGTCGAGGAAGGTCTGTCGCGCCGACTCCGTCAGGAAGGCGGCATACAGAGCGGCGTCGGCGGAGTTTGCGGCGAGCTTACCATCGAACCTCAGAAGGCTCGTAAGCGCCTCGCGCGCCCTGTCTCGCTCAGGTGCGGCGAGCGTATCGATGGCGGTTTTCAGCGACTCAACCATTCCTGGCGCCTGCAGCATCGTTTGCAGCTTGGCAGCAAAGGTCGTGGTCTGGTCGTATTGCATGGCGATTGCACTGCGGCTGTCCTGTTTGCCCTGAGCAAGCAGCTCGGCAATGCGCTCGCCACGTTCCGGGTAAAACCAGGAGTTTGATAACTGCATGCCGTAGCCTTTGGCGACGGTGCGCTGATTGGCAGTCGCCAGCCAGCCTCGTGGCGGGTCCTGATCATAGGGGTGCAGCATGGGATCGGCGAAGCCATCCCAGTCGTAGCGGCCCTCCCAACCTGGTGACGGCATCAGACCCAGGCCTTCGCGACGATTGGGATAGCGCCCGGTCACCTGCCAGCCGGTGCTCTGCTCATCGGCAAAAACGATATTGAGTGCCGCGGCACGGATTTCACGAGCCGCCTCGAACGCTTGATCCACCGATTGCGCGCGAGTCAGGTCGAAAAACGCATCCAGCGACCGATCGCCTTCGAACTGCGTGGTTTTCAGCGCAAGCCCGTAACCGCTACTCAGCTGCAAAGGTTGCAACGGATGCTTGCGCTCGCCCAGTACGCTGTTCAGCAATGGGCCATAACGGGTCTCGTAAACTGTCTCGCGCTGCGGCCGTCCACCTTTGACGAAAAAAGTCTCGTGGCGCTCTCGGGCAGGCACCCATTTACCATCGGCGAGATAAAGCAAGCGGCCACCCTCACGGCGTACCTGCTCCAGAAACAGATCCTGGTTATCTCCCATGACCATCGTCATGCCCCAACCGAGCTTGCCGTTGAAGCCCGCGACCACGGCGGGCACGCCTGCGATCGTCACCCCCGTAGCCTGGAATCTAGGCGAACGGATCTGCACGAAATTCCAGTAAGAGGGCAACGACAACGGCAGGTGCGTGTCATTGGCCATCAGCGGTTTGCCGCTGCGGGTGTTGCTGCCGGATACGGCCCAGTTGTTCGAAGCGGCGACACCCAGCATGTTCAGTGAGGCAACCTGGGAAGCAGCGTTATCGAGCGCAGCAAGTCCCGGTATGTCTCCACTCAACTTGAGTCCCTTAAGCTTCTGGGCCTCTTCGAATGGCAGCGCCTCGTCAGGATAGACGGGCATCAGCCAAGCGAGCTTGTCGCTGCCGACTTTCTGCGCCATGACCAGCGACGCGATTTCTTCCTGCAGATTCACCGCCAGGCCGAAATTCAGCAGGCAGAACACCAGCACCGAATCTTCGGCCTTCCAGTACTCCGGAACATACCCGGCGGCAGCCAGATCCATCGGCAGCCTGTCGCGATGGCGGAACAGGTATGCATTGACGCCTCGCGCATAGACTTCGAAGAAACGCTTCATGCGCGGCGACGCATCGCGATAGAGCACGGCAGCGCTTTTTCGAAGATCGACAGCGCGCATGAAGCGATCGATATCCAGCACACCAGGCCCAGCCATCTCTGCAAGCCGCCCTTCAGCAATGAGACGCAAGCTGACCATCTGGCTTAAGCGATCTGTGGCATGGACATAACCCAGGCCGAACAACGCATCGTGGAACGTCGCCGTCTCGATCAACGGCATTCCCAGCGTGTTGCGTCGAATACTCACGCTCTTGTCCAGACCGGTAATTGCCTGGACGCCATGTGAGGGCGGAAGACTGTCGCTGTAGCGACTGTCCAGGTAGGCCTGACAACCGCTGAGGCCGCCAGTGATCAATGCAGCGCCCAGAGTCAGGCGAAACAGAACGAACGGCAGACGCAGAGACATGATGGCTCCTTGCAGCAAGGCATGAGGAATAGACAGGATAGAGGATGCGATGCGTATGCCGTCGCGCTCAGGCGGCTTCCCGAGCTTTCGGCAAGACGTCGTCGAGCAACCAACGAGCGGACCGGCGAGCCGCTGCCTTGTGTTGCAGTTCGAGCGCACTGAAGTTGGCTTCGTAACGGCGGCGTTCGGTTTTGTCCAAAGCCTTCCAGGCGGCGTGTGTAGGTACCTGTTCGGTTGCCTCGAAGAGCGTCTGAAAGACTTGGCAGCGCGGATCCTGGCCAAGGTTCAAATCGTAATTATCCAGCAGAACCTTGATCCGAATCGCGCCTTCGATCAGCGGCACCTGCTCGTCGAGCAGGCTGCCGGCGAGCACGCGCAGATCAGCCGCAAGCGCCACTTGCTGCTGCGCCTGCAGGGCCGCGAGTTGTTGCTCTCTGCGCCAGACCCTGCGCCACAGATGCAGAGCGTATCCAGCCAGCGCCACAATCAGCAACAGGCCAGCAACGAACAGCACAATGGCAAGGGGCGTCATGAGCGGATCAGGCTCCGTGGCACTTCTTGAATTTTTTCTGGCTACCGCAGGGGCAAGGGTCGTTGCGGCCGACATCCTTCAGCGGATTGCGTACCGGATCATGGCTGTGATTGCAGTGCGGGCCGTGAACATGAGGTGCATGGTCGTGATCGTGGTCGTGGTTGCAATCGGGACCGTGCACGTGGGTTTCGTGGTTCATGAGGTGTCGCTACTCCGGGATAAAGTTGCCGGGGATTATCTCGCCATTGGTGGAGATGTGCACGCGTCGCCCGAGCATCAAACCAGTTTTCAGCTCACCATCCAGACGATAGGCGATCGGCCGATCCGGCTTCTCGAGCAAGCGCACGATGTACTTCATATGCCGCCAGAGATTGGTGTGGATGGGCACTTCGTAGTAGTCGAAGCCATGACCGGGAACTGTCGTCCAGCCGCTGGACTCGCCGCTCGCCAGCTCAATGTCGTTGAGATGAACTCTATAGATCAGGCCACGTACAGGTAGGCTCTGCTCATTGGGATTGTCGATGCGAAAACGCAGCATGAACTGCTGCTCGAGGAGTCTCGCCTTGATGATCTCAACATCGGTAAGCTGAACCCGAGGATCTTTGAAATCGCCGCTGAACCAGGTCGAACAACCCGCAAGGCCAGACAGCAGACCCAGCAAAACCACTGCTCTCGATATTCTTCTTATAAGTGAGTGGCAAAGCATTCCGGTACTCCAAAGGACGGCCAAGTGTAGCAAGCGGCAGATCAGCTGCAATGGGTGTATGGCGAAATTAGCATGTCCCTGCTACGTCTTTGCTACTCCTGCCGCTGCCATGGTCCCGTCGCGCTCTGCTCACCTTTCGGCCTCCCCCAGGAACGCCGCTGCGTCTGCGTTCAATCAACCAAGCGCTCGTGCAAGCACCGCCCGCGTCTTGACTATCCCTTCCGCCAGCGCCTCTTCGATTTCAGCCATTGTGATCACACCGGTGGTTTTGCCGGCGGCCGGATTGACCACCAGTGCCAGGCAGGCGTACGGCAGCTCAAGCTCGCGAGCGAGCACCGCTTCGGGCATGCCGGTCATGCCGACGATATCGCACCCATCGCGCTCCATTCTGGCAATTTCGGCCACCGTCTCCAGCCTCGGCCCCTGGGTACAGCCGTATACGCCATGACTGCTGAACAGGTAGCCCTCGGCAGCCAGACCGGCAATCAGACGTTGACGCAGCGGTTCGTCGTAGGGGTAGCTGAAATCGACGTGAGTGACGTGCTTGATGTCGCCCTCGAAGAAGGTGTGCTCACGTCCATAGGTGTAATCAATGAGCTGATGCGGTACACACAAGTGGCCCGACCCCATCGCCGAATGGATGCCGCCGACGGCGTTCACCGCGACGATCGCCTGCGCCCCGGCGCGCTTGAGCGCCCACAAGTTGGCGCGATAGTTCACCTGATGCGGCGGGATGCGATGCGGATGACCATGGCGCGCCAGAAAGAGTATTTCTCGACCAGCATATTTCCCGCGCAGAATTTCCGCTGATGGCGGGCCGTAGGGCGTTTCCATGGGTACAGCTTCATGCAGGCTGAGCCCCGGCAGCTCGGTGAGCCCGGTGCCGCCAATAATGGCGTGGACAGTCATCTTTGTTTCCTTGGTCAAACGATCAATTCGGCTGCTTTGAGCGCGGCAATCGATGCGCGCCAACGCGGATCCTGCTTGTATTCCAGCGAGCCTGAAACACGACTGCGCATCTTCGCCAGCATCGGTGACGGTTGCGCGCCGCGACGCTGCAGCGCCGACAGTGCCAGTTCAGCTGCACCCCTGTCGTTACACACCAGCCCCATGTCGCAGCCCGCCGCAAGCGCTGCCTCGATGCGACTCGCCGCATCACCCGCGACATGCGCACCGGCCATCGACAGATCATCGCTGAAGATCACGCCCTGGAAGCCCAGCTCTTTGCGCAGGATGTCCTGGAGCCACCTTTGAGAGAAACCAGCCGGTTTGTCGTCTACCTGTGGATAAATCACATGGGCCGGCATTACCGCATCCAGTTCGCCAGCTAGCCGCCGGAACGGGATCAGGTCACGCTGGCGAAGCGCCTCCAGCCCTCGCTCATCGACCGGGATCGCCAAGTGCGAATCAGCCTCGGCCCACCCATGGCCCGGAAAATGCTTGCCTGTGGCTGCCATTCCAGCGCTGTGCATACCCTTAATGAACGCGCCCGCAAGCTCGGTAGCGCGCTGCGGATCGCCCTCGAAAGCGCGTGAACCAACCACTGCGCTGCGTTGATGATCGAGGTCGAGCACTGGCGCGAAGCTAAAATCCAGTCCAACCGCCAATACTTCCGTGGCCATCACCCAACCGCAGATTTCCGCAAATTGCGGTGCATCGGCGCGCGACGCGAATTCGCGCATCGCCGGTAGGCGGATGAAATCACGCCGCAGCCGTTGAACGCGTCCGCCCTCCTGATCGACCGCAAGCAAAATGTCAGGCCGTACAGCCCGAATCGCACGGCAGAGTTCCTGCACCTGACGCGGGTTTTCGATATTGCGCGCGAACAGAATCAACCCGCCTACTTCCGGCTTACGCAGCAACTGGCGATCCTCGGCGGTCAGCCAAGTGCCGGCGATGTCCAGCATCAATGAACCTTGCATGATATTGAGCAGATCCTTAATTCAGCGTTGCGCTCGACCAATCGGGGCATGCCGCTTCGCCTATCTGTACGGCACAACCAGCCGGCACCCGCGGGAACAGATCGAGCAAGTCGGCATTGCGCAGCCTGATGCAGCCGTGAGAGAGCGGTACGCCCATGGGCTCTGAATCAGGCGTGCCATGCAAATAGATGTATCGACGGAAGGTATCGACCGCGCCCATTCGGTTGTATCCGGGCTCGCAACCGCTGAGCCAAAGAATGCGGGTCAGTATCCAATCGCGTCCTGGGTAGCAATCATGCAGTTCCGGGCTCCAGACCTCGCCAGTCCAACGGCGGCCACGCAGAACAGCGTCGGCCGGCAATCCTTCGCCGATGCGCGCGCGCACCCGGTGAAGGCCACGCGGCGTACAACCGGAACCGTTGCGTTCCCCCGCACCATTAAGGGCGGTCGACACGGGAAGCCTGAGGCGCAGCCTGCCTTCGGAAAATCCGTAGAGCAGCTGGTCGGCAATTGAGATATGGAGTAAATCGAGATCAGACATGGGCGGCAAGCTTAGCCGATCGTTCCCAAACCGTGCACCTCAACTCTTGGCCGGCATTGCCAATGCATTGCGACGGGCAATGGCGTGAGCCTGCGCCAGGTCGGGATCGTCCACGCCGGAATCAGCTCGCATACCGGCCGCCAGAAACGGAACCATCATCCGCATGACCTGCTCGATGGACGTTCTGGCACCGAAGTCGTTCTCGGCTATCGCCCTCAGCGCCTTGATGCCCGACATGCTGAACGCCGCCGCGCCGAGCATGAAATGTACGCGCCAGAACAGTTCGATCGGCGGAATCGAAGGGGCAGCCTCATGCACCCGCATCATGTAGCGACGGAAGACCTTGCCATACATATCTTCGAGGTATCGCCGCAGGTGGCCCTGGCTCTGGCTGAAGGACAGGCCCAACAGGCGCATGAAGATCGACAGGTCGTCGCCACTGCGCGGCGTCACCGCCAGCGCCTGCTCGACGAGGATCTCCAGCAGCTCTTCGAGACTTTCCTTTCTGTCGGACTGGGCTTCACGCCTGTCCAACTCACGCTCGAGACTCACACAGAACGGGCCGAGAAAACGCGAGAAGACCGCCTGGATCAGGGCCTTCTTCGAACCGAAGTGGTAGTTCACCGCAGCCAGATTCACCCCGGCCTTACTGGTGATAAGACGAAGCGAAGTCTCGGCGAAGCCTTTCTCAGCGAATAACTGTTCCGCTGCGTCAAGAATACGCTCCACTGTTTCAGACTGCGCCATGCCCCCTCCTCCGACAAACACTTGTTTGAAACTTACGTTTCAGCCCACATCAAGTCAACCATCAAAGCGCCTGAACGCTTTCGCTTTCAACCAAAGTTAGCGGCACGCTCCTCCAGCTCCCCACCAAACAACGATTGCCAAGCATCAGGCACTGTATATAATCCCAGGCACTGTATAAAAGCACAGAGACGCTCATGATCAAGCTGACCCCTCGCCAGTCGGAAATTCTTTCGTTCATCAAGCGCTGCCTGGAAGACAACGGCTACCCACCTACGCGGGCGGAGATCGCTCAAGAGCTGGGATTCAAATCGCCCAATGCGGCCGAAGAGCATCTGAAAGCGCTGAACAAAAAAGGCGCTATCGAGATGACGCCTGGCGCATCGCGCGGGATACGTATTCCCGGCTTCGAACCCGCAGCCGAGGAAAGCGGCTTGCCGATCATTGGGCGAGTCGCCGCTGGCGCGCCCATTCTGGCTCAGCAACATATAGAAGAGTCCTGCCAAATCAATCCGACATTCTTTCACCCGAAAGCCGATTACCTATTGCGCGTGCACGGTATGAGCATGCGAGACATCGGCATTTTTGACGGAGACCTGTTGGCCGTTCATACCACACGAGAAGCGCGCAACGGTCAGGTCGTTGTGGCCCGCATCGATGATGAGGTCACTGTGAAACGTTTCAAGCGTGAGGGCCACAAGGTTTGGCTACTGGCCGAAAACCCCGAATTTGCACCAATCGAAATCGATCTCAAGGAACAAGAGCTGATTATCGAAGGGTTGAGTGTCGGTGTGATACGCCGCTAACAGACCGTTAAAAAAGGTAGGCAAGACGAGGCGCGACGACCTACGGAAAAACAGCCGAAGATGCGGACCGGCCTCGCTTACGAGCTGACTGTTTGAATGAGCGCCTGAGGCTGTTTTTAACGAAGTATTGGCAACGCAGGCAGTTTCAACAGCCTGCCAAGGAGAGGTTGATGCAGTACCACCCCCAGCCCACCACAGGCAAACCACCGCAGCTGTCCTTGTTCGAAAACCTGATTGCAAATCGCTTGATGCCAATTCAGGAAGTCGTCCGCAGCAAGTCGAAAGAAACCGATGACAGCCTGAGCGAAATGACCCTGAGCGGTAGTAGTGATCACTGTCACCTGCTGCTCGCATCCATCCTTAGAGATCTTAGCGAAGCCGCCGATACGCGCTGGCTGACGCTGATTGCGCCACCCGCATCGCTTTCACAAAGCTGGCTGCGAGATACCGGACTCAACCGCGACCGCATTCTGTTGTTGCAAGCCCGAGAGACGCAAGGTGCTCTTGAGCTGGCATGCAAAGCGCTCATGTCAGGCTGCAGCCATACGGTCATCACTTGGCTGCCGCGCCTCGACAAACATGGTCGGCTGAAACTCCGCGCGGCAGCGGACCAAGGTAGCGCGCGCAGTTTGAACATACGCCTGGGAAACTGACCCCAGCTGCTCGGCATAAGGAAGTGCCGAAACCCGCCCAGCCGCATAGGCAACCAGGCAGCCTTCTCAATGTAGTACGCGCGGCCCCTCTTCCTCCCGCTCGAACTCCCCTTCTGATACTCGTCCCGCCATCTGCACGCCGACATTGAACATCGCCTTGGCGATTTCGACATGCTGACCTTGCAGGAACACCTTGGCATCGTCGGAAAAATCCAGCGTGACCAGAACACCCTCATCCTCAGCACGACGCAGCACGATGGTACCGTCGGGTAGCTCGACGATTTCCAGAAACGATGTTGGCATGAGTCTGTTCCCCGTGAAACGGCGCATTGTAACAGCCGACCGACTTGTCGGCTGCCCTTGGCTTCTCCACGTGAGAACCGTGCCGTGCTCATCATGGGAGCGGTGGGCTTAAAGCAGGTGCGCCGTCGATCAACGACACAGTAGGATGGGACTTTATAGAAGTCCAGACAGCAGTCAGGACAGCCCTAGCCGCTTCAAGGACTCAGGATGAGCACAAGAACCTTACTGTTGACCGCATTGGCCATGCTCGCCTTTGCTGGCAACTCGCTGCTTTGCCGTGCCGCATTACGTGACAGCCAGATCGACCCTACAAGCTTTACCGCGCTGCGCCTGCTGGCCGGGGCGCTGGTGCTGTGGCTACTGCTACGGCTACGTAACGGCCCTTCGGCTGCAGCTGGCGGCTGGTATGGCGCCCTCGCGCTCTTTGCCTATGCTGCAGCGTTCTCGTATGCCTATTTACACCTCGATGCTGGCGCTGGAGCATTGCTGCTGTTCGGTGCCGTGCAGCTGAGCATGATTGCCTGGGGTCTCATCACAGGAGAGCGGCTATCCCGCCTGCAGATCACCGGACTGGTACTGGCTGCAGGGGGACTGGTCACAATCCTTCTACCCGGCACGAGCATGCCGCCGCTATCGGCTTCGTTGCTGATGGTAATTTCAGGCGTCGCCTGGGCAGCCTATTCGCTGCTTGGAAAAGGCGCGCCCGATCCGCTGGCCGCCACCGCTGGGAATTTCATTCGCAGCCTGCCGTTCATGGCCGTGCTTTGCCTACTGGCTTTGGATGGGCTCGAATGGGACCGCGCAGGAGTCATATACGCCTTGTTATCCGGCGGGCTGACATCGGGTGTCGGCTACGCGATCTGGTATGCCGCGTTACCTGGCCTTACGGCTATTCAGGGCGCCAGCGTGCAGCTGAGTGTGCCGCTTATCACTGCGCTTGCGGGCAGCTTGCTGCTCGGGGAAACGCTAACCGTCCAACTCTTGATTGCCGGTGTTGCAATCCTGGGCGGCATCGCTCTGGTCCTGCGGGTCAAGCACAACACATGACGCAGCCTCGGAAAGCCGCACAAGGCTTTCCATTCACCACTCGGTGAGCGATTCGCGGAAGCGCAAGGCCAGATCCTTCAAATTGCTCCGCCAGGACTCCACATCCGCACGCGCCAATTCCGGGGTTTCTTCGTCCACGCTGATCGCCTCGATCAACGGCATGGTTGGATCGGTCTTGCGTTTGGCAGGTGCGCGTGGCGGCTCGAATAGCGCGGTATGGGCCTGCAACAATTGCGCAAGCCAGTTTTCGGAGTACGCGGCCAACTCGCTCAGCTCTGCAAGTTCCGGACTGGGAGAGGGATCGGTCGTCGGGCGCACCAACAGCAATTCGACACGCGGCGCGCTCGCTCCAGGCAGACGGTAATAACCGGCAATCTCATGGCAAAGGCCTAGCAGCGCGCCGTACAGGTGAAAAAGACTGGCCTCTCGCTCTGCCTGGATTACGCCGGGAGCGTTCAGCACGCCATGCTCTTCGGCCCGACGCCAATTCTCGAGAGCGAGCCCGGCGAAATAGATCTTCTGATTGGTTCGGGTATACAGCTCATGAGCCATGGCGGGTCGCTCTCGTAGATCAGCGTCAAGAAAGTTGCAGGCACACCGCCTGCTTCCATCGAGGCTATGCGGCTTCCGTTCTGCCCAGCCTCGAGCTCTCTTTCCAGCTTCAGCCTATTTGGTGGTTTTGTCTTCTATCTTCCACTTGCTGCCATCGTAGAACGCCTTCCAGCCAGTCGGCTTGCCGCTCACCTCGGTCTGCACATACTGCTCCTTGGTTTTACGGCTGAAGCGAATAACGGCTGGGCGGCCTTCCGGGTCCTTCTGCGGCGCACTCATCAGGAAGTGATACTTCGGGTCGATCTCATCCTTGTGTGGAATCAGCTCCAACACCAGCGGTGCACGGGTTTCGCGGTTCTTTGGAAACTGACTGGCCGCAAGGAACAACCCGGATGCGCCGTCACGCAGAACATAAGTATCGTCCACCTTTTCGCACTTGAGTTCCGGCATCTTCACCGCATCCATCTTCGGCGGCGCCGCCTCACCACTTCTGAGTAGTTTGCGCGTGTTCTTGCACTCAGCGTTGGTACAACCGAAGAACTTGCCGAAACGACCGGTTTTGAGCTGCATTTCGCTGCCGCATTTATCGCATTCCAGGCTCGGACCTTCGTAACCCTTGATGCGGTACTGGCCTTCTTCGATTTCATAGCCGGTGCAATCGGGGTTATTGCCACAGATATGCAGCTTGTGCGTCTCGTCCAGCAGGTAGGCATCCATGGCGGTGCTACAGATCGGACAACGATGCTTGCCCAGCAGCACGAGAGATTCGGACTCGCCCTCGTCGTCGGCGGCAATCTCGTCACCTGGAATCAGGTTGACCGTGGACTTGCAGCGCTCTTTCGGCGGTAGGCTGTAACCAGAGCAGCCGAGGAACACGCCCGTGGAAGCCGTGCGGATCATCATCGGTCGGCCACAGACCTTGCAGGAAATGTCGGTCAGCGTCGGCTGGTTGGCACGCATACCATTTTCGCCGGCCTCGGCGACATCCAGCTTCTTGCGGAAGTCGCCGTAGAATTCGTCCAGCACGTGCTTCCATTCACGCTCGCCCTGGGCGACGTCGTCGAGGTGCTCTTCCATGCCGGCGGTGAAGCCGTAATCCATCAGGTTGTTGAAGCTTTCAGACAGGCGCTCGGTGACGATGTCGCCCATCTTCTCGGAGTAGAAGCGACGGTTGTGCAGCGACACGTAACCGCGATCTTGAATGGTCGAGATGATCGCCGCATAGGTGGACGGCCGACCGATGCCACGCTTTTCCATCTCTTTGACCAGGCTTGCTTCCGAGAAGCGCGCCGGCGGCTTGGTGAAATGCTGGCTCGGGTCAAGCTGGAGCAGCGCCATGGCATCGCCCTTGTTCATCTCCGGCAGTACATCGTCTTCGCCGCTCTTGCTCTGCTGTGGCATGACCTTGGTATAACCGTCGAACTTGAGAATGCGGCCCTTGGCACGCAGCTCGAAGTTCCCGGCTGTCACCGCGACGCTGGTGGACAGATACTGCGCCGGCGGCATTTGGCAGGCGACGAACTGGCGCCAGATGAGATCGTAGAGCCGCTCAGCATCACGTTCCATTCCGGACAGCTGCGCCGGCCGCAGATTGACATCGGACGGGCGGATCGCTTCGTGCGCTTCCTGGGCGCCTTCCTTGCTGGAATAAACGTTGGGCTTTTCCGGCAGGTACTTATCGCCGAACTCGTCCTGGATGAAGCCGCGCACCATGCCGACGGCATCGGCCGAGAGATTGGTCGAGTCGGTACGCATGTAGGTGATGTAACCGGCTTCGTACAAACGCTGGGCCATCATCATGGTTTTCTTCACGCCGAAGCCGAGGCGATTGCTCGCCGCCTGCTGCAGGGTCGATGTGATGAAGGGCGCGGACGGCTTGCTGCTGGTCGGCTTGTCTTCGCGCTTGGTGACGTTGTAGCTCGCCCCGCGCAACTGCTCCAGCGCAGCCATGGCATGAGCTTCGTTCAGCGGTTTGAACGCCTCGCCATTTTCGCGCGCCACTTCGAAGCGAACCTTGGCCTTGTCGGCGGTGGCCAGGTCGGCGTGAACTTCCCAATACTCTTCCGGAACGAAGGCGCGGATCTCACGTTCGCGCTCGACCACTAGCTTCACCGCAACAGACTGCACGCGCCCGGCCGACAGACCGCGGGCGATCTTGGCCCACAGCAGCGGCGAAACCATGTAGCCCACTACGCGGTCGAGGAAGCGTCGTGCCTGCTGCGCGTTGACGCGGTTGATATCCAGCTCGCCCGGTTTGGAGAAGGCTTCTTGGATCGCCTTCTTGGTGATCTCGTTGAACACCACGCGCTTGAAGCGGCTGTCGTCACCGCCGATGGATTCACGCAGGTGCCAGGCGATGGCCTCCCCCTCTCTATCCAAGTCGGTCGCGAGATAGATGGTGTCGGCTTCCTTGGCCAGGCGACGCAACTCTTCGATCACCTTTTCCTTGCCCGGCAGGATCTCGTACTTGGCTTTCCAGCCGTGCTCAGGGTCGATCCCCATACGGGTGAACAGCTGACGCTTGGCTTTTTCCTTCGGCGACAGCGCAGGAGCCTCGGCGACGGCCTTGCCACGCTTGGCCGGTTCGCGAGCCGCGGAACCGCTGGTAGGAAGGTCGCGGATGTGGCCGATACTCGACTTCACCACGTACTGGTTGCCCAAATACTTGTTGATTGTCTTGGCCTTGGCCGGTGATTCCACGATGACCAGCGATTTACCCATGGAGACGAGAGTTCCTGAATCGAGAGGTGAACTGAGAATATCGAACCGACAGTAGCCGGGCGTCACGAACGCTCGACCTGCCTGAAAGAAGCGAAGCAGCCCTTTTACGGGACTGCAAAGAGCAGTCATTTGCTCCGGAAATCTTTCGTACCCACGGCCAGAATCCATTGGCGGCCTGGCTGTCCGGTGGGTTTTGTACTGCCCGAAACCCGGTGAAGTCGCCAGCACTCGGTTTGAAAGCACCGCTATATATAGTGGCGATAGAGCCGAGGTCAAGCATAAGGGTTAAGCCAGAGTGGCCTGACGGCACTCAAAAACGGCTGGGCTCGGCTTCGACCAATGCAAAACGGGGGAGCGTTTCGCCGTCGACCTCCACCGTCTCGGTAAACATCGACAACGGACGCACCCAAAGACCGAAATCCCCGTAGAGCGCCTGATAGAAGACGACTGGTTCTTCGGTTTCGGAATGCCTGGCAACTGCATATACCCGGTACTCGGGGCCTTTGTAATGACGATAACGACCTGGTGTGACCTGCATCTGGACTGCCTCTGAAAAAATCACATACCCATCAAATGAAAACCGGGGCACGAGGCCCCGGTTTCCGTGTCACCGAACAGCTTAGACGCGTTCGAACACCGTGGTGATACCTTGGCCCAGACCGATACACATGGTGGAGACCCCCAACGTGCCGCCGTTCTGCTTCATGACGTTCAGCAGAGTGCCGGAGATACGCGCACCGGAACAGCCGAACGGGTGACCCAAGGCGATGGCGCCACCATGCAGGTTGACCTTCTGCTCCATCTTGTCGAGCAGTTTCAGATCCTTCAGCACGGGCAGCGCCTGGGCGGCAAAGGCTTCGTTGAGCTCGACGTGATCGATGTCGTCCATGGTCAGACCGGCGCGCTTGAGCGCCTTCTGGGTAGCCGGTACAGGACCGTAGCCCATGATAGCCGGATCGACACCAGCCAGCGCCATCGAGCGAATCACGGCCAGCGGCTGGATGCCAAGATCCTGAGCGCGCTGTGCGGACATAACGATCATGCAGGACGCGCCATCGGTGATCTGCGAGGAAGTCCCCGCCGTCACGGTGCCGCCCTTGGGGTTGAACGCAGGCCGGAGGGTGGCCAGGCTTTCCAGAGTGGTTTCCGGGCGAATGGTTTCGTCGTAGTCGAAGACCTTGAGGAAGCCGTTCTCGTCATGGCCCTGCATCGGGATAATTTCATCCTTGAACAGGCCTTCGACGGTCGCCTTGTGCGCCAGACGGTGCGAACGCTCACCGAAAGCATCCTGCTGCTCACGGGTGATGCCATGCATCTTGCCCAGCATCTCAGCGGTCAGGCCCATCATGCCGGACGCCTTAGCGGCATACAGCGACAGCTGCGGGTTCGGGTCAACGCCGTGCATCATGCTGACGTGGCCCATGTGCTCGACACCACCGACGACGAACACATCGCCATTGCCGGTCATGATCGCCTGAGCGGCAGTATGTAGCGCGCTCATCGACGAGCCGCACAGGCGGCTGACGGTCTGCGCAGCACTGGTGTGCGGAATGCGGGTCATCAGCGACGCCATGCGCGCGATGTTCCAGCCCTGTTCCAGGGTCTGGTTGACGCAGCCCCAGATCACATCTTCCACTTCTGCCGGATCGACTTTCGGATTGCGCGCGAGCACGCCTTCGATCAGTTGCGCGGACATGGTCTCGGCGCGGGTGTTGCGGTGCATGCCGCCCTTGGAACGACCCATCGGGGTACGGCCGAAGTCGACAATGACGACGTCTCTCGGATTAAGGCTCATATCTTCACTCTCGCTCGATTAACCGTAGAAGCGCTGGCCATTGGCAGCCATTTCACGCAGCTTCGCAGTCGGGTGGTACAGCGGGCCCAGATCGGCGTACTTGTCCGCCAGCGCCACGAACTCGGCGACACCGATCGAATCGATGTAGCGCAGTGCACCACCACGGAAGGGTGGGAAACCGATGCCGTAGATCAAGCCCATGTCGGCTTCAGCGGCGGTCTCGACGATTTTGTCTTCCAGGCAGCGAACGGTTTCCAGGCACAGCGGGATCATCATGTAATTGATGATGTCCTCGTCGGAGAGCTCGCGGGTCTCGCTGACGATCGGCTTGAGCAGTTCGTACGACTGCGGGTCGACGACCTTCTTCGGCTTGCCCTTCTTGTCCACTTCATAGGCGTAGAAGCCCTTGCCATTCTTCTGGCCCAGGCGGTTTGCCTCGTACATGACGTCGACGGCGGTCTTGCTGTCGTCCTTCATGCGATCCGGGAAGCCTTCGGCCATGACGTCACGACCGTGGTGGCCGGTGTCCATGCCGACGACGTCCATCAGGTAGGCCGGGCCCATGGGCCAACCGAACTTCTCCATCACCTTGTCGGCGCGCGTGAAGTCGACGCCGTGGGCTATGGCGCGGGCGAAGCCGCCGAAGTATGGGAACAGCACGCGGTTGACCAGGAAGCCCGGGCAATCGTTGACCACGACCGGGCTTTTGCCCATTTTCTTGGCGTAGGCAACGGTGGTGGCGATGGCGGTTTCGCTGGTCTTCTCGCCGCGAATAACTTCCACCAGCGGCATCATGTGCACCGGGTTGAAGAAGTGCATGCCGCAGAAGTTTTCCGGACGCTTGAGCGCCTGGGCCAGCAGGCTGATGGAGATGGTCGAGGTGTTGGAGGCGATGATCGCGTCTTCACGCACCAGGCTTTCGACTTCAGCCAGTACCGACTGCTTGATCTTTGGGTTCTCGACCACGGCCTCGACGACGATGTCGACATTGCCGAAATCACCATAGGAGGTGGTCGGGCGAATCGCATTGAGGGCTTCGGCCATCTTCGCTGGGGTCAGGCGACCCTTCTCGACGCGCTTGCCGAGCAGCTTGGACGCTTCGTCCAGGCCCATCTGGATGCCTTCCTCGCGGATATCCTTCATCAGGATCGGCGTGCCCTTGATGGCCGACTGGTAGGCGATACCGCCACCCATGATGCCGGCACCGAGCACGGCAGCCAGTTTCACTTCACGGGCCTGCTTGTCGTAGTTCTTGGCCTTCTTCTTCAGCTCCTGGTCGCTGAGGAACAAGCCGACCAGGCTCTGCGCCACGGAGGTCTTGGCCAGTTTGACGAAGCCGGCAGCCTCGACTTCGATCGCCTTATCGCGACCGAAGTTGGCAGCTTTCTGAATGGTCTTGATCGCTTCGACCGGCGCCGGATAGTTCGGACCGGCTTGACCCGCGACGAAGCCCTTGGAGGTTTCGAAGGCCATCATCTGCTCGATGGCGTTGAGCTTGAGCTTGTCCAGCTTCGGCTGACGCTTGGCCTTGTAGTCCAGCTCACCGGAAATGGCGCGCTTGATCAGATCCAGCGCCGCTTCCTGCAGTTTCTCCGGAGCGACCACGGCATCGACGGCATGCACTTTCAGCGCATCTTCGGCGCGGTTTTCCTTGCCCGAGGCGATCCACTCGACGGCGTTGTCGACGCCAATCAGACGCGGCAGGCGAACGGTGCCGCCGAAGCCCGGGTAGATGCCCAGTTTGACTTCCGGCAGACCGACCTTGGCGGTAGCGGACATGACGCGGTAGTCGGCCGCCAGGCACATTTCGAAACCGCCACCCAGGGCGATGCCGTTGATGGCGACGACGGTAGGCACGCCCAGGTCTTCGAAATCACTGAAGATCTTGTTCGCTTCGAGGTTGCCGGCGACCAGTTCCTCGTCTGGGAGCTTGAAGTTGTCGACGAATTCGGTGATGTCGGCGCCGACGATGAACACGTCCTTGCCGCTGGTGACGATGACGCCCTTGACCGAAGCGTCGGCCTTGATGGCGTCGACAGCCTGACGCAGGTCGTTGAGGGTGAGGCGATTGAATTTGTTGACGGACTCACCCTTGAGGTCGAAATTCAATTCGACGATGCCGCTCTCAAGAGCCTTAACCGTGATGGCTTTACCTTCGTAAATCATCAACTGATCTCCAGGAATGGAAGCTGAACGTTACGTGCCGCACGTCATCGGCCTGAACGACCGTCACCGAATTCGATGAAACGACACCCACCGACACGATAAACCGGGCTGACGGCATTTGCATGGCAAACGCTCGATTCATACGCCCGTTTGATTTGGGTAGCACACCTTCATGGAAAAGCGATCTGTTGTCAATCAGCTGTCTATCCGCTCGAAGACGCTCACCCTTGCCAGTCGAACAGTTATGCCTAGCCAACGCCTCAAATGTCGCCGCTGCGGATAAGTCGGCGCGATGAACCCAAACCGCGCGGCGTCGTCACACTGACGAGGCACCTAGTACACTCCTCGCCTGCTTCACCTCGTTCAGCTGCGCCGCTCGCGGCCGCATTTCAGGAGTTATGCATGTCCGTACCCATCGCCCGCGTCGAGAGCGGCCAAGATCCCTACAAGTGGCTGGAGAACCGTGGCGCACCTGAGGTGCTCGATTATCTGAAGGCTGAAAACGCTTACCTGGAGCGCCAGCTGGCAGACCAGGCCGAGCTGCGCGAAGTGCTGTTCCAAGAAATTAAGAGCCGCATCCGCGAGACCGATCTCTCGCTGCCCGCCCCATGGGGTCCGTGGCTTTACTACCAGCGCACCACGGCCGGGGATGAATACCCGCGTCACTACCGTTGCCCGCGCCCAGCGGACGGTTCGCTCACGGTCGATGAAAACGCCGAGCAACTGCTGCTCGACCCCAACGAACTGGCCGGTGAAGGCTTTCTTTCGCTGGGCGCCTTCAGCGTTAGCCAGGATCAGCGCAAGCTGGCCTACAGCCTCGACACCCAGGGCGATGAAATCTACCGGCTGTTCGTCAAGGATTTGGAGAGCGGCGAAGTCACCGCCCTGCCCTTCGACAATTGTGACGGCAGCATGACCTGGGCGAACGACCATCAGACATTGTTCTTCGGCGAACTCGACGACACCCACCGCCCGCACAAGATCTATCGCCATCGCCTGGGAGAAGAAGGCCGCAGCGAGGTCTACCACGACCCGGATGGCCGCTATTTCGTGCATTGCTACCGCACCAGCTCTGAGCGCCAGTTGGTGATCCTGTCCAACAGCAAGACCACCAGCGAAGCCTGGGTACTGCCGGCCGATGAACCGGAAGGCCGCTGGACCTGCCTTGCCCCTCGCGAGGAGAACCACGAGTACTACCCCGACCACGGCCAGCTTGACGGCGAGTGGCGCTGGTTCCTGCGCAGCAACCAGACCGGCATCAACTTCGCGCTGTACCTGGCGGTGGAAAGCGCGCCGCAACGGGAAAACTGGCAGGAACTGGTCGCACAAGACGACGCGGTGATGCTCGAAGAGATCAGCCTGAATGCTAGTGCCCTTACTCTCAGCCTGCGCGAAGCCGGCCTGCCGATCATCGAGGTACGGCCGCAGAACGATGCACCCTATCGCCTGCAACTGCCGGACGCGGCTTACAGCCTGCACGTGCAGAACACCCTGGAATTCGACAGCCCGGTGATCCGTCTGCGCTACGAAGCGCTCAACCGTCCCGCGCAGATTCGTCAGCTGCAGCTTGCTGATGGCGAACAGAGGGTTCTGAAAGAAACCCCGGTGGAAGGCCCCTTCGACGCCGATGCCTACGAAAGCCGGCGCATCTGGGCAACCGCAGCGGATGGCACGCAAGTACCGATCAGCCTGGTGGGTCGCAGTGAGACGTTCTGCAAATCCGCACCGCTTTATCTGTATGGCTACGGCGCTTACGGCCACAGCCTCGATCCCTGGTTCTCCCATGCGCGGCTGTCGCTGCTCGACCGTGGTTTCATCTTCGCCATCGCCCACGTGCGCGGCGGCGGCGATCTTGGCGAAGCCTGGTACCGCGCCGGCAAGCTGGAGCACAAAACGAACACCTTCGGCGACTTCATCGCCTGCGCGGAGAAACTGATCACCGATGGCCATACCACGCCGCAGCGCCTGGCCATCAGCGGTGGCAGTGCCGGTGGTCTGCTGATCGGTGCGGTGCTCAATCAGCGTCCGGAACTCTTCGGTGTCGCCATCGCCGAAGTGCCCTTCGTCGACGTGCTCAATACCATGCTTAACGAAGAGCTGCCCCTGACCGTCACCGAGTACGACGAATGGGGCAACCCCAACGAGCCGGACGTGCACGCGCGAATGAAGGCCTACGCGCCCTACGAGAATGTCCAGGCGCAAGCCTATCCGGCAATCCTCGCGGTCGCCGGCTACAACGACAGTCGGGTCCAGTACTGGGAGGCGGCGAAATGGGTAGCCAAACTTCGCGCCAGCAAGACCGACGACAACCTGCTGCTGTTGAAGACCGAACTCGGCGCCGGCCATGGCGGCATGAGCGGTCGTTATCAGGGGTTGAAGGATGTGGCCTTGGAATACGCTTTCGTACTCAAGGTTTTCAGTATGGCGAAGCGCTAAGGCGTCAAAGCTTTCACACTGCATGACCCGAGATATCTGCAGTGAGTCTGGGCTGATGGTGCCGTTCTGTAGACCGCAGGTTTACCGACTTGTGGTCGGAACGCCTCCGGCGCGCCGGGGTCACCTATCACATCACTGTTCGGAGCGATCACACATGACCAGGACATCCTCAAACCAGGCATCGCAAAATGTGCATGGCTGGGAGCGCGCGGCATCGATCGCGGGCGGGCTCTACTTCCTCGGCAAGGGCATCGGCCGCGGTGGTCTGGGCGGGCTATTGCAGCTGGCGGTGGGCGGTATGGCCCTGGCACGCGGCGTGACGGGACACTGCGAAGCCAAGCGCGTGCTTTGCGAAGTGAACGACCAAGCCAAAATGGCTGAAGGCAACTACCGGAGCATGCCGCTGGAGCGCAGCGAAGCGGACCAGGCGCGAATGAAAGCCAACGCTCAGGCAGCCACCTCTACCGCGACGGTCACCGGCAACGATTCACTCGCCAATCCTCCAACCGGCGTCTGAGCAATAACCGGCGCGCTTCGGGCGGGCGCGCCAAGCCGAAGCCGATTGCAGTCGCCCGACTCAGACCAGCGCGTCACAGCTCGACAAGTTGCCGAGCGCAAGCGGTCCGTCAGTGGTCGTGGCCGCAGTCCGGCCCATGAACATGATCGTCTTCGGCCGACTCGACGGGCTCCATCTCGAGCTCGAGACTGACCAGATTAGTAGCCAGCGGGCGCAGCAGCAGATTGGCGTATTCAGTGTCACCGTCTTCCACGTCAACGCCGATCATCAGCTGGTTGTTGCCGACCTGTTGAATCCACACCTCCCGTCCTTGCCACATCACGGCAAAACGGGTGCAGGACGTTTCGAGCTGAGTACCGTCTACGTCTTCCAGGATCAGTTGCAGGCTATCGCTCATGGTCAAAACTCTCGATGGATAAAGAAGGCAGGACGTTAGCCGCCCAGCCGGATTCAGGCCTTGATCAGGCCTGGGTCAATTTCGCCGCCGCCCGCTCGAAGCGAGCGAGACCTTCAGCGATATCGTCTTCCTCGATGATCAGGCTCGGTGCCAGACGGATGACATCAGGACCGGCTTGCAGAATCATCAGCGCTTCCCTTTCGGCGGCATCGAAGATCTCTCTTGCGCGACCTTTCCACGCCTCGTTCAACACGCAGCCGATCAGCATGCCCATACCGCGCACCTGATCGAACAGCCCGTAGCGCTGGCCAATCTCCAATAGCCCGCGCTTGAAGCGCTCGTGCCGCTCCTTGACGCCGTTCAAAACCTCCGGGGTATTGACGATATCGACCACCGCTTCGGCCACCGCGCAGGCGAGCGGATTGCCGCCATAGGTGGTGCCGTGGGTGCCAACACTGAAATGTGCGGCGATTTCATTCGTGGTCAGCATCAACCCGATCGGGAAACCGCCACCGAGGCTCTTGGCGTTGGTCAGGATATCCGGCGTGACACCGTAATTCATGTAGGCGAAAAGCTCGCCGGTACGGCCCATGCCGGTCTGAACCTCATCGAAGATCAGCAATGCGTTGTGCTCGTCACACAGCTTGCGGGCCCCTTCGAGATAAGCCTGATCGGCCGGCAGAACGCCGCTTTCACCCTGAATTGGCTCAAGCACCACGGCGCAGGTTTTATCGGAAATAGAGGCGGCCAACGCATCGAGATTGTTGTAAGGAACGTGACTGATGCCCTGAATCTTTGGTCCGAAACCGTCGGAGTATTTTGGCTGACCACCGACCGTCACGGTGAAGAGCGTCCGACCATGGAAGCTGTTTACTGCGGAGATGATTTCGCATTTCTCCGGCCCGTGATTATCGAAGGCATAGCGGCGCGCCAGCTTGAATGCCGCCTCGTTCGCTTCGGCCCCGGAATTACAGAAAAACGCCCGATCGGCGAAGGTCGCGGCGACCAGCTTCTTGGCCAACCGCAGCGCCGGTTCGTTAGTGAAAATATTGGAGATGTGCCACAACTTGCCGGCCTGCTCAGTCAGCGTAGCCACCAGTGCCGGATGGGCATGACCAAGCACGTTCACGGCGATGCCGCCGGTAAAGTCGATCAGTTCTCGCCCGCGCTGATCCCATACTCGCGAACCTTGGCCACGCACGGGGATGAAGGCGGCGGGTGCGAAAGTGGGAACGATGACCTGGTCGAAATCTGCGCGTTCTACCGGGGTGTGCGGGGCGGACATCAGGGCTCTCCTGCGAGGCGATACGATAGGAATGAAAACGCCCCGCCATGGCGGGGCGTTGCACTCGCAGTTTAAACGCAGGTCCGCCAGGAATGGACGGTCCGGCGAAAATTATCTTCAGGAGACGACTGAATGTTGCTTGTCCAGCACGATGGCCTGATCCAAGGTTTCCAACAGCGCCTTGCGTACCTTGAGTTTGGTGTTCTTGTGGGCCGTCATGTTGATTTTTTTCAGCTGTGCCGCGGTCGCTTTGGCGATGTCCATTAGCTCACCAGCAGGAACGATCTTGTCGAGGAAGCCGGCTTCGAGCGCCGCCTGCGGAGAGAAGATTTCGCCGTTGATCACCGAACGCTGGAACGCCGGTTTGGTCAGCCGATCCCGCGCCAGTTCGATACCCGAATGGTGCATCGTCATGCCGATCTGCACTTCATTGAGACCAATGTTGAATGCGCCGTCGACACCGATGCGGTAGTCGGCGGAAAGCAGCAGGAACGCCCCCTTGGCAATGGCATGTCCGGGGCATGCCACGATAACCGGGAAGGGATGGGCAAGCATTCGTCGCGTGAAGGCCGAACCGGTGGCCACAAGGGTAATGGCGCTTTCAGGCCCGGAAGTCATCACCTTGAGGTCATAACCGCCGGACAGAATCCCCGGCTGGCCGGTGAGAATCACCACCGCGCGGTCTTGCTCTGCACGATCGAATGCGGCGTTGAGCGCGTCGAATACGGCCGGCGACAGCGCATTGACCTTGCCATTGTTCAGGGTCAGCGTGGCAATGCCGTCTTCGAGGTCGTAGGAAACCAGATCACTCATGACGAATATTCCTTGTTAGAAGTGCGCAGACGTTACCCAGCACAACCCGCAAGGTAAAGCGTCGTGACTGACTGACAAGTCATATTGGCCGCGTCATCAGTGCAGTACGAGCGTCGCAGCGTTCAATGTTCAATGTTCAGCAGAAAATTCGCGGTTCAAAGGCGGCTGGCTTAGCTCTCAGCTATATCTGGCTCAAGTTCGAGCACGGCAAGCAACTCGGGGTGCAGGAGCGTCTGCAACTGCGGATCGGCGATGAACAAATCGTAGGAGCCGTCGGCAATACCGCCGCTGATCCGATAGGGTGTGCCATCGGCATCGACGGTCAACTGGGAAAGATCCAGATAACGAGGCTCGCAAGGCATCTTGTTTGCGTCCCGCATGACCACAACTTTGGGCCGCAGGTGCAACTGCTGATGCTTCTCCAGCACCAGCGCGATTTCACCAGTATGCAACTCGACCAACGTCCCTACCGGGAACACCCCGAGCCAACGAATAAATTCATTCACCAGACTCTCGTCGAATTGCTGGCCGGCACTGCTGCGCAGCACGTCGTAGGCAGTCTGGATCGGACGCGCATCGTCATAGGTGCGATGGCTGGTGATCGCATCGAAGGCATCGACGATGGTAATCACTCGCGTGGTGAATGGAATCTGATACTGATCGAGCCCTTGCGGATAACCTTTGCCATCCAGCCGCTCATGATGCCCGTACGCGGCGTGGACGGCGGCAGCGGGGATATCATTCTGGCCACACAAGGCCTCGTAGCCGAACGATGGGTGCAACTTGATGTGCTCGAACTCTTCCTGGGTCAGCTTCCCCGGCTTGTTCAAAATGGCGGGATCGATCTTCATCTTCCCGACGTCGTGCAGCAGCCCGGCGACGCCCAACAACTCTATTTTCTCGTCGGGCAACCCAAGGTGCGTCCCGAAGCCCATCGCCAGAATGGAGACGGAGAGGCAGTGCAGGCTGGTGTACACGTCCCTAGACTTCAGACGCGTCAGCCAAAGCATGGCGCTCTCGTTGCGCAGCATGCTCTCCAGGTTCCGCTTGACCAGCGCCTGGCAGGCTTTGGTATCGATCACTCGTCCCTGCTGGACATCCAAAAGCACCCGATCCAGCACCAGTGCGCTACTTCGATAGGCTTCGCGCGCTTCCTGCACTTCAAGCGAGAGCGGGATGCGCGACATCTTGCGCTTCACCCGTAGTGGCGTCGCCGAAGGCACCATCATCTGGCCCTGATCGAGCAGCACCCGACGGGTGTCATCGACGAAAACGTAGTCGCAGCGTTCGCGCACCGCCTGGATATGCTCCAGTTTGAGCAGCGGGAATCCTTGGAATAGAAAGTCGGTCTGGCGCCACGGTCGATCCAGCTCGCATATATACATGCCGAGCTCCAGATGACTGACGTGCAGACGCCGCTTCGTAGCAACTTCCGCCACGTCAGGCCGCTTGCGCTTGCTTTTGAATAACTTCATCGAAGCCTGTCCTGGCTCTTTATATTCGCGACGCTCGACTCCGCTTGCGTCAAGCACCGAGATATTACTAGAGCTAAGAACCTCAAAATTTAATATAGGTTCACTTCAACCCTACGTTTCGCCCGCATTCTAACGGTGCGTTAACCACATGAAAGATCTAAAAAACTTTTTGCCATCCGCGTTCTCTTCGGCTACATTAGCGCGCCTCGACGGACATCAAGCCCCGTCGAGACCCGGTGAGGTGTCCGAGCGGTTGAAGGAGCACGCCTGGAAAGTGTGTATACGAGAAATCGTATCGTGGGTTCGAATCCCACCCTCACCGCCAGACTCGAAACATACAAAGCCCCGATTATCGGGGCTTTGTCGTTTCTACCGTTCGCAATACCATCAGAAGTGCCGAGGACATTTCGCCTCGCGCAGCCATACGATCCATGCCCGCGGGAAATGCACCGCAACGAGGCCATCACCCGATCGGTCAATTACCACTGGCTCCGCCGGCTGCGGAGCCCGCTGGGCTGCTACCGGGTCCTCTGGTCCCGTTACCGCCTGATGTTCCGATTTCACCCGCGGCTGCGCCGTTTTCGGGGCTGACGTTTCCATTGGCACCACGATTGCGGATGGGCTCAACGGGCGTACCGGTGGTCGTCGAGCTACCAGACTCCACCGTCGATCTTCCCGGACCAGTGGTTGTGATCGGACTATCGTTATTACCCGGCTGCGTGACCCCGGGGTTAGGAGCGCCACCACTCGGGGCCTGTCCGGGCTGAGTTGCGCGTGTGCCGACCGAATTGTTCGGACTGGCAGAGCCCGCTGCGCCCGACTCGGCCGCCGAGCCGCTGGATACTCCAGGCTCGCGAATGGTGTTGATCTCGTCCCCGATCCGTTGGCGATTTTGCTCCATCTCAGCGCCGATCTGGTTACGTTCCTGTTGCAGGGTCATGCTTTCTTCTTCGGCATTCGCCGCGCCTGAAACGATCAGGGCGAACAGCATTGCCGGCACGCCAAGCCTGTTCATGGTTAGTCTCCATTCATGGTGTTCATTTCATGGACAACGAAAACCACGCAGCTGCGCACGAGGGATGATCAGCCCAAAAGCTAACCCGTCAGGTAGCGCCTGAAGGAAAACTCACGTCTACTGGTCTGTAAATTGCTTGAGATTAAGCCCACGCCTTCGAGACTGATCATCAGGCCGTTGTCGGACAGCGGATCAGACCGATGCCGCTACCACAAACCTATTACAGCGCGCCGCAATTCATCGGCGCGTAATTTTTCGGCACGACGCGCGACGGGTGAGCCGGACAACCGGAGCCCGCGCGCCAGATCAATAAAAAGGCCGCTACCATGTTCAAACACAAGAAGTTCAGGCAGGCCACCATGATCCTGATCGCTACGGCGATCATCCTGATCCTGCCGAACCTGACCCGCCTGATCAGCTGATCGCCCAAGCGCGGCACGAGAGGAACCCATGCACCGACTGTTCCTGTTATTGATGATGGCGACCGGCACAGCGATTGGCGGCGAAATTGATCAGCCCGCCGCGCTGGCCACGTTGCAACGCGCCGACAGTATCCTGATCGACGTTCGCACCGCGCAGGAATACGCCGAAGGCGCTTTGCCTGGAGCAACGCGAATCGAGACCCAGGATCTCTCCGAGCGCATCGCCAGTGTCGCCCCCGACAAGGACGCCCCGATCGTTCTGTACTGCCGCAGTGGTCGTCGCTCGTCCGCCGCTCAGGATATCCTCCATGACATGGGTTATCGCCAGGTCATCAATGCTGGCGCCTATCAGGACTTGCAAGCAGTCGTTCCACCGCGCTGAGCCGCGCGCTTTTGCTCATCGCCGTCAGCGTCATCTCCCTTCGCCTTTAGCGGGAACTAATGCGTAGCAGCGGCTACTGAAAAAGAAGCCGCTATTTTTGCGCCTGCCCGCAACTGCCCGGAGGACTCGGATTGATGAATTGGGACGTGCTGTTTAACGAAACCCTATGGATCAACACTGCCATAATCGCTGGCGTCACAATTGTCAGCTATCTAATCCTGCAGGCCATTCTGCGGATCATTACCAGCCGCCTGCGGGCAATGAGCCAACGCTCCAAAAGCGGCTTCGTCGCCATTGCGGCGGAAATGCTCAGCCGCACCAGCCATCTGTTACTGATTGCTCTCTCGTTACTGATCAGCCTCAAGATTGTCGAACTGCCGGATCGCTGGGAATCGGCGATGTCGCATGGCTGGTTCATCGCCCTCGCCTTCCAGCTCGCACTCTGGATGGACACCGCCGTCAGGCTGTGGATGGAAAGCCTAAGCCGCGACGGCAAGGCGCGAAACCCGGTCACTACCACCATCATCGGCATCATGATCCGCATCGTCATCTGGACCATGATGCTGCTCTCGATCTTGGCCAACCTCGGCGTCGACATTACTGCGATGGTCGCCAGCCTCGGCGTCGGCGGTATCGCCATCGCCCTGGCGGTCCAGACGCTGCTCAGCGACGTGTTCGCATCTCTGTCCATTGGCGTGGACAAACCCTTCGAGATTGGCGATTTCGTCGTATTCGGCGATGTCGCCGGGACAATCGAGCACATCGGCCTTAGGACCACGCGCATCCGAGCATTGAGCGGCGAGCAGATCGTCACCGCCAACGCCGATCTGCTCACGCAGGTCCTGCACAACTACAAACGCATGAACACGCGGCGAATCGTGTTCAAGTTCGGCATTGCCTATCAGACGCCGTCGGACAAGGTTCGCGAGGTTTCAGCACTGGTTAAGCAGATCATCGAGAGCCTGGATAACGCCAAATTCGACCGGGCGCACTTCCTTGCCTTCGACAATAGCCAGCTCACGTTCGAGGTCGTCTATATCATGCAGGTGTCGGACTACAACGCGTACATGGACGCTCAGCAGGAGATCAACCTGCAATTACTCGACGGCATTCGAGAGATGGGCGTGCAGTTCGCCTTCCCGGTCCGCAAGGTCGAATTCACTGGCGGCAACCTGCCGGAAGTGAACGTAGCCGGTATTCCCAAGGAAAAACCCGCGGCCAACCAGGAAGCTCAGAGCGCTCAACCAAACGACTGACGACTGGCGGCGTCCGGCCAGAATGGACGCCGCCGCGGCTCGCTTCAAGGCAGACGGATCTGCTTGTGGGTTTCAATCAATTGCTCTACGACGCCTGGGTCAGCCAGTGTCGAGATATCGCCCAAGGCGTCGTATTCGTCAGCGGCGATCTTGCGCAGAATGCGCCGCATGATCTTGCCCGAGCGCGTCTTCGGCAGCCCCGGCGCCCACTGAATCACGTCCGGCACGGCGATTGGCCCGATTTCCTTGCGCACCCACTGTTGCAATTCCTGACGCAGCTGATCGGAAGGCTCCTCCCCTGTCACCAGCGTCACATACACATATATTCCCTGCCCCTTGAGCGGATGCGGCACACCCACCGCAGCCGCTTCGGCCACTTTGCGATGCGCCACCAGGGCGCTTTCGATTTCGGCCGTCCCCATGCGGTGGCCGGAAACGTTCAGCACGTCATCCACTCGGCCAGTGATCCAGTAATAACCATCCTCGTCGCGGCGTGCGCCGTCTCCGGTGAAATACATGCCGCGGAAAGTCTTGAAGTAGGTATCGACGAAGCGGTCATGGTCACGATAGATGCTGCGCATCTGCCCTGGCCAGGAATCGAGGATGACCAGATTGCCATCGGTGGCGCCTTCCAGCAGATTGCCGAGGTTATCCACCAGCCCCGGTACTATGCCGAAAAAAGGTCGCGTCGCAGAACCTGGCTTCAGTGCGGTCGCACCCGGCAGCGGGCTGATGAGAATGCCGCCGGTCTCGGTCTGCCACCAAGTATCGACGATTGGGCAACGTGACCGCCCCACCGTCTCGTAATACCAGTGCCAGGCTTCCGGGTTGATCGGCTCACCCACGGTCCCGAGCAACCGCAGACTCGAACCATCGGCACCCTCCATCGCCGCGCTGCCTTCGGCCATCATCGAGCGTATCGCCGTGGGCGCGGTATAGAGAATGTTGACCTTGTGCTTGTCGATGACCTGCGCGATCCGCGTCACGTCGGGATAGTTAGGCACACCTTCGAACATCAAGGTGGTCGCGCCATTGGCCAGCGGCCCGTAAATGATGTAGCTGTGTCCGGTGATCCAGCCCACGTCGGCGGTACACCAGTAGATCTCGCCGGGTCGATAGTCGAAGACCCTTTCGTGGGTCAGCGCGGCATAGAGCAGATAGCCGCCCGTGGTATGCATCACGCCTTTGGGTTTTCCGGTTGAACCGGAGGTATAAAGAATGAACAGCGGCTCCTCCGCACCCATCTCCTTGGGCGCGCAGACTTCACCCGCGACACGCATCAAATCCTCGTACCAGATGTCACGATGCTGATGCCATTTGATATTGCCGCCGGTACGCCGCACCACGATGATCTTTTGCACGCAGCGGGTTTTCGGGTTGGTCAGTGCCTCGTCGACGTTAGCCTTCAGCGGTATGGCCTTGCCGCCGCGCAGTCCTTCGTCGGCCGTTATCACGACCTTGGAATTGCCGTCGATGATTCGTCCGGCCAGCGCCTCCGGTGAAAAACCGCCGAACACGACCGAATGGATGGCGCCGATGCGTGCACAGGCCAGCATCGCCACGGCAACCTCTGGAATCATCGGCATATAGATGGTGACGACGTCCCCTCGGTGCACATCTTGCCCACGCAGGGCGTTGGCGAACTTGCTGACCTCCTGATGCAGCTCGCGGTAGGTGATCTTGCGCTGCTCCGAGGGATCATCGCCCTCCCAAATGATCGCGACCTCATCGCCACGCGTTTCCAGATGGCGATCCAGACAGTTGGCCGAGACGTTCAAGGTGCCATCGGCAAACCACTTAATGTCGACGTGATGATCATCGAAGGATGTCTGCTTGACGCGTGTGAACGGCTTGATCCAGTCAATCCGCTCCGCCTGCTCGCGCCAGAAGCCGTCAGGGTTGACCACCGACTGTTGATACATGGCTTTGTAAGTGGCTTCGTCGGTCAGCGACCGCGCCGCAACGTCAGGATTTACGGGATACAGGGACTCAGCACTCATGGGTAAATACCTCACTCGTCGGTCTTGTTATCGTTTCGAATAACCCTGTCTCACAGGCGAACCATACGCATCAAACCAAGCGCCTGGACGACTTCACGTTCGAGCTACGCGGGGTCAAAGCGTTCCGCTGGCCGCAATCCGTGGCAAAACGCCCTTGCGTAAAGCATAGACGGTTCGGCCAGGGCGCACTTCGCCGCTCTTCGCGGTCGTAGAAATGAGGGGCTGGCGCCCGCCAACACTGAGGTTCGATGGATGTCAGATCCAGCCAACATGCTCTTTCGTGTCGTTACACGCATCAACGAAAGCATCGCTTTGTATCCGGTCCTTATCCCTGCACTCTATGTCGTGGCAGCCGTTCTGGTATTCGCATTCGAATCGACCCACGCTGCTGCGACGCTACGCGACGAACTACCGCCAGGCCTGGTCGACGTCGACAACGGTCGCGAGATACTCGGCACGCTGATCACCGGCATCGTATCCCTCACGGTCTTTAGTTTCTCGATGGTGATGGTCGTGCTAAATGGCGCGGCGGCCCGTCTGTCACCGCGCGTGCTGCCTGGATTGGTCAGCGATCGGCGGAATCAGGTGATCCTCGGGGTTTACCTGGGCAGCATCGTCTATTACCTGCTGCTGATCAGCAGCATCAACACGAACGACCCAGAAAGCGTTCCGGTGCTTGGCCTGCTGCTGGCGGTGCTGTTCGGCATATCCTGCATGGCCTTGTTCATCGTGTTCATCCGCTCAGTTTCCCAATCGATTCAAGTCGACTGGATACTCGGCCAGCTCTACAACGGCGCATTAAAGAATCTCGACAAGCGCAAGCGGCGCATCGCCCAGGTTGCCGAAATTCCCAATGCAGACGATTGGTGGTGCCTACCCGCAGCCCACTCGGGTTACCTGCGCGAGGTAAACGAAAGGCGCCTGGGCAAATTGCTACGCCAACGCGGTTTGATTGCCATGATTCAAGTGGAGCCGGGCTTCTTTCTGATCGATGGCCATCCGCTGATCAAGTTCAGCGGGCCGCTGAGTTCCGAAGATGCGGGTGAAGCGTCGGATTGCTTCGACTTTCATGACAACGAATTCGCCAGCGCAAACGTCTCCTACGGTATGCGGCAGATCTCCGAGATCGCAGTCAAGGCAATAAGCCCGGCCATCAACGACCCCGGTACAGCAATGCGGGCAACCAACCTGATCGGCGTACTGTTGAAGCAACTCGGCGGCGTGCGGCCTTACGATGTGGGCTGTTTCGATGATGGCCAGCCACGCCTCTTCTATCCGCAAGTGGGCATGCGACGCCTACTACAAACCGTCGTAGGCCCTATACGCGTTTACGGCGGTCATGATCCACAGGTGCTGTTCACGCTGCTGCAGTGTCTGAAAAATGCCCTGCACGGCAACCCGAGCAAAACGCAGCGGGAGGCTCTTCACGAAGAGATATGCGCATTGCCCGAGGAAGCCGACGCGAAACTGGAAAACCAGCAGGACCGCCATATGGTGAACGAGGCGCTCGAGCGTCTGGCTGATTCCAAGATCTGCCCCCTAACCGTAGCGCTTCTTCCCATCAGCCGGGGCAAAGCAACTGAGGCGCCAGCCTAACCTCCAATCACCAACAGATACGTCCGGATGCCGATGCGGTTAGCCCTCAGATCGCAGCAGGAAGCGCCAACAAGCGCGGTGCGCTGCTCCGCCTTTCGTATCGTTTTGGCGATCTTCTGCCGGCTTTTTAATTTAATATGGCCGCCCTTCTCGCCGTACCGGAGCCGTGATGACTGCCGCCGCCCTCTCCCCGACTCTCGAATTTGCCTGTGAGCTGATCAACCGGCCTTCGGTAACACCGCTGGACGAGGGTTGCCAGCAACTGATGAGCGAGCGGCTTGCCGCCTGCGGGTTCGCCATCGAGCCGATGCACATCGAGGACGTCGAAAACTTCTGGGCGATACGCGGCAACGAAGGGCCGGTCCTGTGTTTCGCCGGTCATACCGACGTGGTCCCCGCCGGGCCGGTGCAGGCGTGGCGGAACCCACCGTTCACGGCGCGCATCGACGAGAGCGGCATGCTCCACGGCCGCGGCGCGGCGGACATGAAGGGCAGTCTGGCGTCGATGATCGTCGCGGTGGAGCGCTTCACCGCCGACCATCCCAACCATAAAGGTCAGATCGCGTTCCTGATCACCAGCGATGAAGAAGGCCCTGCGCACCACGGCACCAAGGCGGTCGTCGAGCGTCTGCGCGAACGCGGTCAACGCCTGGACTGGTGCATCGTCGGCGAACCGTCGAGTACCACGTTGGTGGGTGATGTAGTGAAGAATGGCCGCCGCGGCTCGCTCGGCGGCACCCTCACCGTACGGGGTCAGCAGGGTCACGTGGCTTATCCGCACCTGGCGAAGAATCCGATTCATCTGGCCGCGCCGGCGCTGGCCGAACTGGCTGCCGAGCATTGGGACGATGGCAACGCCTTCTTCCCGCCGACCAGTTTTCAGATTTCCAATCTCAATTCCGGTACCGGTGCGACCAACGTCATCCCCGGTACGCTGGAAGCGGTGTTCAACTTCCGCTTTTCCACCGAATCCACTGTTGAAGGCTTGCAGCAACGCACCGCAGCAATCCTCGACAAGCACGGGCTGGACTGGAGCGTCGATTGGGCGTTGTCGGGCCAGCCCTTCCTCACCGAGCCGGGCGAGCTGCTCGACGGCGTGGCTGCGGCGATCCGCAGCGTGACCGGTCGCGAAACGACGCCTTCCACCAGCGGCGGCACGTCGGACGGCCGATTCATCGCGACCTTGGGAACCCAGGTGGTCGAGCTTGGCCCGGTCAACGCAACGATTCATCAAGTGGACGAACATATCCTGGCCAGCGATCTCGACCTGCTGACCGATATCTACTACCAGACGCTGGTCAATCTGCTCGCATGCTGATCTGCCCCATATGCCGCGCCGGGCTGATCGCAGTCGACAATGGCGTCGCCTGCCCGGCCAATCACCGTTTCGATCGTGCCCGTCAGGGTTATCTCAATCTGCTGCCGGTGCAGCACAAGAATAGCCGCGACCCCGGCGACAACCAGGCCATGGTCGAGGCGCGGCGGCGCTTTCTCGATGGTGGCCACTATGCGCCGCTGGCTGCACGTTTGGCGCAGCTGGCGGCCGAACGTGCGCCTGGTCGCTGGTTGGATATAGGCTGTGGCGAAGGCTATTACACCGCGCAGATCGCCCAGGCGTTGCCGAATGCCGAAGGCTATGCACTGGATATTTCCCGCGAGGCGGTCAAGCGTTCCTGCAAGCGTGCACCGCAGCTCGAATGGCTGGTGGCGAGCATGGCGCGGGTGCCGCTGGCAGACGCCAGCTGCGACTTGCTCGCCAGCGTATTCAGCCCGCTGGACTGGTCCGAAGCCCGGCGCCTGCTCGCACCCGGCGGAGGCCTGCTGCGCATGGGCCCTACCCGCGAGCACCTTTGGGAACTGCGCGGTCTGCTGTATGACGAAGTACGTGACTATGATGACGAAAAGCACTTGTCACTGATCCCAGAAGGCATGCATCTCGCCCACAGCGAAACGCTGACCTTCGAACTGCAGCTGGACAGTGCCGATGACCGTGCCGATCTACTGGCGATGACCCCGCACGGCTGGCGCGCCAGCGCCGAACGCCGCGCCGCGGTGATCGAGGCGCCACTGCGTGTACGGGTTGCGATACGCTACGACTGGATTCAGCGCGACGCCTAGTGTTGCCATGCGCTAGGACCCGTCTTGCAGACGCCTCGTCGCAAGCGGGCCAGTACAGATACCGACCGACCACAGAATCAACTGAAACATCACCCAACAAGGCAGCCGCCCATGCGCCAACCGGACATCGAGATCTACCTCAGGGATGCCAGCCAGGACGCCGTCACCGACTGGCTCAACCTGGCCGTCGGGCCCTGTTCTGCGTGGCAACCCAAAGGTAAGACGTTCAAGTGCCGCGCTGGACAGGTCCCGATCACCTGGCTGCCGAAGGCGGTCGGCAAATGGCATAGCCTGTTGCTCGAAAGCGACGCAACACCCTGGGAAGACGATGTCGCCTGCGCGCGTGCCGCATATCAGGCGCTGGGGGTGGAAATTCGCTGCGCGCCTGGCGGCTGGCAGGAAGAAGAATCAGTGGAAGATGCCGATCGCTGGATCAGCATCAGCGAACGCGGCGAAGAGGAAATCGTCTGGCGTACGGATTGATGGGGCCTCTGAACGGGTCCTTGGTGGCTTGTTCTGTTGGAAGCGCACATCCGTAGGGGGCCGATCATTCGGCCGACGACCAGACCATGGTGCCACCGCGTGGTGAGCTGAAGCCACCCTACAGAACTATAAAGACGTCATAGAAAACAAACCCCGCTGAATAGCGGGGTTTGTCATCAATGTGCCCATCGAGCGACGGGCCGCTTCATTGCCGCAGCAGGATCAGAGCCCTGCAACGTCCTCGGCCTGCAGGCCTTTTTGGCCTTGGGTAACCGAGAACTCCACCTGCTGACCTTCGGCCAGAGAGCGGTGGCCATCGCCACGAATCGCCTGGTAGTGCACAAACACATCCGCACCACTACCCCGCTGGATGAATCCATAACCCTTGGCATCGTTGAACCACTTGACGGTTCCGGTCTCGCGCTCAGCCATCCTAACTTTCTCCAACTCGATTCTTGTTATTCCCCACCGTGGGGATGGAACGATCCGGCCCGACTTGCAGCAAGCAGTCCGCCCGACAATCTACCGGGACAGACATGACACCTGCGTTTCCAGGCCGCTCGCCGGCTGAGTATAAACAGGAAACTCTCGGCTTCGGTTCTTTTGCAGCCGTTGAACCCGACCATCAGCCGGTCCGGCGCCTGCGCCACAACCAGGCCAGCAACACGCCCACTGTGAGTAACAGCGGTATCAGCGCGATATTGACGAACTTCAGCGTGCGGCCCAGCGCCTCGATGTCAGCGTTGAGCTGGTAGCGCACCTCGCGCAGCTCCTTGCGGATACTCAACTTCTCCTGCATGAAGCTCCGTAATGCCGCCTCTTGTTCGGTGGTCAGTTCCAGCGCCTGTTCCGGGTCCGGGCTCTGCAGCTCGGCCAGCTTCGTTTCCGTCGCGGCCAGGCGCTGCTGCAACACATCTTCCGTTTCACGGAAACGATTTTCCGCCTGACGCTGCAGTTCCTCGACAACCACGAAAGGCCGAGCGAAGCGCCCACGCGAGCGAATGCTAATCAGCGCATCGGTACCGGCGAGGTTGTCTAACGCGTTGACCACGAAGGTGCCGTTGTCGGCCCAAGGCTGCGGGAGGCGCTGACCGAAGAAATCCTGCACCTGTACCCACATGCGGTCGGCTAGCAGATCGGTATCCGCCACAGCGATGACATTGATGTGGGCCGCTTCCTTGAGGCCATCCGAGCGCCCTTCGATCCCGTTCGGATAGGCCGATTGCGCCGGCCCCTGAATGCGTGCCGCCAAGGTGTAGCGCTCGCCGGTCGGCTGCAGCTCACGCAGTAGCATTTCCGGATTATCCAGGGTGGCGAAGCGCGCCGCCTCGAACGGCATGGCATAGCTTGAGCTCTGGATCAGCGGCGTGAAGCGGGTCGTTGCACTCTCCAGCGGCTCGAGGAAACCAGCCGTGGCCACCGTCAGGCTTTCCAGCGAGGCGGTGGTGACATCCTCGGTATCCATGGTGCCTTGAGGTAGGTTCAACCAGCCGGGATGGCGGGCCGATCGACGCTCGGCGCCAACGCCGACGGACATCGCATAGGACGCATCCGCCACCACCTGATCGGCAGCCATGCGCACGCCCCAGGCTTCGAACAGCGGCTCCAGATCGGACGCCTTGTTCTCGCCGAACTCGCCCGGGCCGATGCCCATGCCAGGATCGGCTTCGCTGTATGGGTCGACGAACACCAGCAGTTTGCCGCCACGCATGACGAACTGGTCGATGGCGTAGAGCGTCTGTTCCGGTAGCTCCTTGGGGTGCACCAGCATCAGCACCGACACGCTGGCCGGGATCATGTCGACGTCGCGCTTGAGGCTCTCGATATGGAACACCTGGCGGATGTTCTCCAGCACCATCCAGGGCTGCGTCGCCTGCTGGGTGCGCATGTCGAAACCGCCATTGATCTGCAACCCGGACAATACCCCCACGACGGGCATCTGCGGCGCCGCCAGCGTTTGCACCAGCCGGCTGATCTCATATTCCAGAAACTCTTCCTGATCCAGCGGAAAGAACGGAATGCCCTGCGTCTGGCCTGAAGCGTTGGTGCCGGCAAGGCCAAAGTAGATGGTGTCGCCACTCTGGTTCAACGGCACCGCCTGCAGGCCCAGCTCGGCGGCGCGATCTTCCTCTTCCGAGAACGGCTGCGGGTCGATCACGTGCAGCTTGATCTTGCTTCCCGCCTCGCGCTCGTAGGCGCGCAGCATTTCCTCGACACGCCGGGCATAGTTACGCAGCGCTACCAGGTCTTTCACCGCATGGTCGGAATAGAAAAAATGAAGCTCGATGGGCTCCTTGAGTTCATCGAGGATGGTCTCGGTGCCTTCGGAAATGGTGTAGAGCTTCTGCTCGGTCAGGTCCAGTCGAGCACCGGTGAACAGCAGACCGGAGAACATGTTGAACGCCAAGAACGCCAGCGCGATCAGCAGCAGTCCGGCACCCGAATAAATCACTCGTTTCATGTGGGCTCCCTTATGCCGCTTTTTTTAGATCGACGACCACGGCAGTAGCCGCCAGCCAGGCGATGATCAGCGTCACGAAATACAGCAAATCACGCAGATCGATCACGCCCTTGCTGAGCGAGTCGAAACGAATCAGGAAACTCAGCGAAGCCACTGCATCCACCAGCCACTGCGGTGCCCAGGCGAAAGCGTCGAGCACCATCGGCAAGCCGCTGACGATGAACAGAAAGCACACGCTGACTGCCAGGATGAAGGCGATCACCTGGTTCTTCGCCAGTGCCGACATGCACGAACCTATCGCAAGGAAGGCACCCGCCAGCAACCAGCTGCCGAAGTAACCGGCGGCAATCGCGCCGTTATCCGGCTCGCCGAGATAGTTGACGGTAATGACCATCGGAAAGGTCAGCAGCAGCGCCATGCCGGCAAACACCCAGGCGGCGAGAAACTTGCCGGTGACTGCCTCGAACAAGCTGATCGGTAGCGTCATCAACAGTTCGATGGAGCCGGATTTACGCTCCTCCGCCCATAAGCGCATCGCGATGGCGGGGATAAGGAACAGGTACAGCCAGGTATGGAAGCCGAAGAATGGCACCAGATCCGCCTGGCCCCGTTCGTAGAAGCCACCCAGATAAAAGGTGAACACCCCGGACAGTACCAGGAAAATCAGAATGAACACATAGGCGAGCGGCGTGGCGAAATAGCTGCCCAGCTCGCGCTTGAAGATCACCGGCAACTGGCTCATAGCGCCTCCCCGCGGGTCAATGTACGGAACACCTCGTCCAGCCGACCACGCTCCACGTTCAGCTTCACCGGCCAACCCTGCTGGCCGATCAACGCATTGATCTGCGGGAAGATCACCTCGCCCGGCTTGGCCAGCACCGTGACGCTGTGTTCCGGCTCGTTGTGCTCGACCCCCGCCACGCCCGGCATGGCTGCCAATGCAATCTCATCCAGCGGACCGTCGCTGACCAGCGTCACCGCCTGGTGATATTTCGAACGGCTCTCCAGCTCGAGTGGTGTGCCATCGGCCACCAAGCGACCGCTGGCGATCACCACCGCGCGGGTACATACCGCGGTGACCTCTTCAAGGATATGGGTCGAAATGATCACGATCTTGTCCTGCGCCAGCCCCTGAATCAGCTCGCGCACCTGATGCTTCTGGTTCGGGTCAAGGCCATCGGTGGGCTCGTCGAGGATCAGCACGCGCGGATCATGCAGAATCGCCTGCGCCAGCCCGACGCGCCGCTTGAAGCCCTTGGACAGCGTCTCGATCGTCTGGCCGAGCACCGCCTCCAATTCGACCTGCCCCGCCGCGGTATCGACCCGTACGCGCTTGTCCGCGCCGCGATAGCCGCGCACCTCAGCGATGAATTCAAGAAAGCCGCGTACCGTCATGTCGCCATAACAAGGCGCGCCTTCCGGCAGATAACCGATCTGCCGCTGGGCCTGCAACGTCTGGGTCTGGATGTCGCAACCGAAAATGCTGGCCGTACCGGAAGTCGGCGCGAGAAAGCCGGTCAGCATCTTCATGGTAGTGGACTTTCCGGCGCCATTGGGGCCGAGAAAACCCAGCACCTCACCAGGCTGGACGCTGAACGACAGCGCATCGACCGCCGTGTGCTGGGCAAATCGTTTGGTCAGATTCTTTAACTCGATCATTGGCCTCTCATCCATGGATCAAGGCCGGCGCCACGCATGCACCACGCAACCGGCCTGCAAAAATGCCGGCGGAACTATATGAAGATGGACGCGGCGAATGCAACGGACAAAGCGGTTGGGAGATTTACCGGAGATTGCATCGTTCGCTTCGCCCACTAGACCTTCGCAAAGCTACGCTTCTGCTCGCTTCTTAATCATTAAACATCATGGCTATTTCTGTACCTGAGGAAATTCGGCACAGCTGTCGCAGGCACTCGATATCGTCCAGTGTCATCTGGCATCGACGCTACTGGCAGTGCACTTTTTTTACGGTTCCGCGCTGAATCGTTAAATTGCTCGATGCCGGCACTAAGAATGTCTAACAATTCATCAAGCGTTAGATACACCTATGAAATTCCGGTGATAAGCAAATCAAGAGCAGCAATGATTTCATCGCGTTGCGCGGAGAGTTCCGCAACTTGGGTGCCAAGTTGCTTCTTGGTGATACTGGGCAGTTGCGGAGTTACCATCACGTACTGCCTGCCTTCAATTTCAAAGGTTGGCGTGAGGGTCGTGAGGGTTTTCCCTTTCATGGCAAAAGCCGTGTAGAGAGGCACCACAACTCGCGTACCCAGCTCGGCGATCAAATCGCTTTGCACATGGGTACGGCAGCTTTGGTGGCTGAGTTTGTGTTCTTGTAAACGGTAAACTCAGCATCAGAAGCTCCTCAGCTCATCGCTGAACACACCCTGGGCTTCCACGTATTCGTTATAGGCATCGATGGCTTTGCTGTTCTCTGCCAGCCATTGCTCACGCTGTTTGTTCTTCAGGGCCTCGACCAGAGCCTGTTCCAATGTCGCGGAGAGGTTGATATTCAAGTCTCTGGCTTTATGGAGTAAGTCACCGTTAACGCCGAGGTTAACAGCCCGCTTGGGGGCATGAGGGTCATAAGCTGCGAGCATGGTCCTCACTCCTTTGCTATGCATGCGCAGATGCCATGCGCGTACCGGCGTTCCATCAAAGGCGCATCCGACAACAGACGCAATCGTTCGCTTCGCTCACTGGGAGGGGCAAAAGCCGCCCCTTTCGGCGACCCGTCTCAGCTCTTGCCCTCCACATGCCGACCGAAGTTATCCAGAATAGCCTGCCAACCCTGGCGCTGGAGTTCGGGTGGGTTTTCGGTCTCCGCGTCGAAGCTGACGGTCACGAGAACGCCGTCGGGGCGCTCGGCAAACTCGATCTCGGCCTCACGGCCATCGCCCATCCGGTATTCGATGAGCTTCTTCGGTACGACGCGGGTGTAGGTGCCTTCGAAGTCGAAGCCTTCGCTGCCGTCCTTCGCTTCCATGCGTGACATGAACGTGCCGCCTTCGCGCAGATCGACGGTGCTGCTGGTCGTGTGCCAGTCATCCTGAGCCGCATTCCATTGCTTGATGTCCTCGGGATTGTTGTAGGCATCCCAGACTTTTCCGAGATCGGCCTTTACGTGAGTCTCTACGGTGATTTTCACGATGTTCTCCTTTGGATTGCAGTTGCCCTGTCCTGTAGTCGAACGGGGAAGTGGAAATTCGACACGGTAGTTGTTACGGCGGATATGCAATCCTCGAAAACGGTAGCGAACGGCAGGTGACCTGCCCGCTTCTCATTCCGCACGTTAAGGAATCATCGATGGCATTCGTGGCAAGCCTTATCGCAACACTGTCCCTGGCGGGTTATTTGCGTGGGCGCCGTGTTAAAGCACTGGTGGCCATTGCCGGCGCCGGCCTGGTTTTGCCGGTGTTGGTGGCGTTCACATCCTTTGTTTATCCGGCGGACCCGGAAGCACGCATGTGGGCAGCGATTGCCATTCCTGTCTCATACCTGTGGGGGCTGGCCGCCGCGGGTCTGGGCTATGGTGTAGCGGTGCTGGCGCTGAAAGGCCGGCGCGATATCTGATACCCCGAGGCGTGTACCCGACCTGAGCCTGCAAAAGGAGTCCCCATGCGCAGAGATGAGATCAAGGCGATATTCGATCAACAGGCTTCGAGCTATGACGAGCGCTGGGCCAAGACGGCGTCTATTCGCGAGGCCTTGCACTTGCTCCTCGAAGCGGTGTTTGCCGAGCTTCCGACTAATGCACGGCTGCTGTGTATCGGTGCGGGTACGGGTGAGGAGATCGCCTATCTCGCACAGCGCTTTCCGCAGTGGACCTTCACGGCGGTGGAGCCGTCCGCTGCCATGCTGGAAGTGTGCCGCGACAAGGCGATGAAGGGAGGCTTTGCATCGCGCTGCGAGTTTCACGAGGGTTATCTGGAATCACTGCCAGGGCAGGCGCCGTTCGATGCGGCGACCTGCTTCCTGGTTTCCCAGTTCATCCTGGAGCCGGAGGCTCGCACCGCATTTTTCCGGGCCATCGCGACGAGGCTTGGCCCGGGGGCGATATTGGCGAGTTCCGATCTGGCAGCGGATGTGGATTCGACCGCGTACGACGCCCTCCTCCATACCTGGATGAACATGATGCGGGCGGCGGACATCCCCGCCGCGGGCGTCGAGCAGATGCGTGCGGCCTATGCCAAAGACGTTGCGATTCGTCCTCCCGAGCGAATAGCTGCGATCATCGAGGCCGGCGGCTTCGGTGAGCCCGTTCCCTTCTACCAGGCCGGGTTGATCCATGCCTGGTTCGCGAGGCGCGCATCAGGCGAGGCGCCATGAGCCGGTCATGGGCCCTGCCCTTCCTGATCGCAGCGCTTGCAGGCGCGGCGATCTGGGCGTTGTCGCCCTTGATCACCGGCCAGACTGAACCCTGGGATGCAGGCCTGTACTACAGCGGCGCGCTGCTGGCAGCAGGATTGCTCTCGGGCGTCACGGTGCCGAAGCCGCTCTGGGCGCACTACCTGGGTGGCCTAGTCGGGCAGGCGCTGTACCTGCTGCTGTTCCTGCCGCCCAGCCCCTTGATGGCGGTAGGCCTGGTGTTCCTGCTGGTGTGGTCACTGCTGTTGCTGGTCGGTGCCGGTGCCGGCTCCCGCAGTTGGACGCGCTGAAGGCATCCGCCGTGCCGCTGCTCGTATAGCCAACACGCATCGTGCGAAGCTGAACTAGTGTTTCAAGACCGACAATACGACTCGCGCAACGGAGGATAAGCAATGGCTCCAGCCGATCTGGCCAGCATCTATCGACAGTACATCGCCTGTCTAAATGCCAGGGATTGGTCGAACCTGGGACACTTCGTGCACGACGAGGTGAGTCATAACGGCAAGCGGATCGGCCTGGCCGGTTATCGCCAAATGCTGGAGAACGACTACGCCAGCATTCCCGATCTACACTTCAACATCGAATTGCTGGTTGCCGAGCCGCCTTATGTCGCGAGCCGGCTGCAATTCGACTGCTCGCCAAAAGCCCGGTTTCTGGAGCTGAACGTCTACGGGCGGAAGGTTTCGTTCGCGGAGAACGTCTTCTATGCGTTCAAGGACGGGCGGATCTTCGAGGTCCGCTCCGTCATCGACAAGGCGGCCATCGAGGCGCAGCTGTCGACTCGGTCCGAGGGCACCTGATACTTCGCTCGCGCACCTCGGTTCGAGTCGGCAGGAAGGAATATCTGCGCTGGAAAACGCTTCGCGGTTTTCCACCCTACGCACACATCGAGCATCAATTTTTTTGTCCACTGCCTGCGCTTGCGGCACACTTGCCGCCTTCGAGGGCCCTGCCCCTTTTTAGCCGAATATTCGTATGACCCGCTCCCCTATCCGTCGTCTGCTCTTCTCCATCGTGCGCCGTGTGCTGTATTTCTGGGTGCGCTCGGAAACCATCAACCAGTCAGCCTTCAACCTCAAGCTGGACCGCAGCAGGCCGGTGTTCTATGTGTTGCAACGCGCCTCGCTGAGCGATCTGGCGGTACTCGATCAAGAGTGCGGCAAGGCCGGTTTGCCACGTCCGGTGGCGGAGGTCGCTGTGGGTAGCCATATCGAGCCAGCGGCGTTCATCTTTCTCAATCCCGCCGCGAGCTGGTTCGGTCGACGCACACGGATCGCGCCTCCGGCACCGCTGGTGCGGCTGGTCGGTGCACTGGAGCAGAATGCCGTGGATAACGCGCAAATCGTCCCGGTGAGCGTGTTCTGGGGCCAGTCCCCGGATCGCGAAACCAGGCCCTGGAAGCTGCTGTTCGCCGACAGCTGGGCGGTGACCGGCCGACTGCGCAAGCTGCTGAGTATCCTGATACTCGGGCGCAAGACGCGTGTGCAGTTCTCCACGCCGATCCAGCTCGACGAACTCGTGGCGATGAACAAGGGCCACGAGCGCACCCTGCGCATGGTTCATCGCATGCTGCGGGTGCACTTCCGGCAGCAGAAGACCTCAGTGATCGGTCCAGACCTTTCGCACCGACGCAATCTGGTCAAAGGGCTGGTACACGCACCGGCGGTGCGTCAGGCGATCCGCGACGAAGCCGAGCGCGAGAATATTTCCGTGGAGAAGGCGGAGGCCAAAGCGCTGCGCTACGGCAACGAGATCGCCTCGGACTATGCCTATACGGCGGTGCGCTTTCTCGAGGTGGTGCTGTCCTGGTTCTGGAACAAGATCTACGACGGCATCCGGGTCAATCACATCGAGCCGCTGCAGGAGGCGGTGCGCGGGCATGAGGTGATCTACGTGCCGTGCCACCGCAGCCATATCGACTATCTGCTGCTGTCCTATCTGCTGTTCCGCAACGGGCTGACGCCGCCGCACATCGCGGCTGGCATCAACCTCAACATGCCGGTGGTCGGCGGGCTGCTGCGCCGCGGCGGCGCCTTCTTCATGCGCCGCTCGTTCAAGGGCAACCCGCTGTACACCTCGGTGTTCAACGAATACTTGCACACGCTGTTCAGCCGGGGCTTTCCGGTCGAGTACTTCGTCGAGGGTGGCCGCTCGCGCACCGGGCGCATGCTGCAACCAAAAACCGGCATGTTGGCGATCACGCTGCGCAGCTACCTGCGGTCGCCGCGGCTGCCGATCCTTTTCGTGCCGGTGTACATCGGCTACGAGCGCGTACTGGAAGGTCGCACCTACCTGGGCGAATTGCGCGGCGCGCAGAAGAAGAAGGAGTCGATTTTCGACATTTTCAAAGTCATCGGCGCGCTAAAACAGCGGTTCGGCCAGGTCTGGGTGAATTTTGGCGAACCGCTCAAGCTCAACGCATTCCTGGACAAGGAGCAGTCCGGTTGGCGCCAGCAAAACCTGGCGCCGGATTACCGCCCGGAATGGCTCAGCGGCACGACCAATCGCCTCGCCGAGCGCATCGCCCAGCGACTCAACGAAGCGGCGGCGGTCAATCCGGTCAATCTGGTGGCGCTGGCGATGCTGTCCACCAGCCGTCAGGCGCTGGATCAGCGTTCGTTGGCGCGCATCCTCGATCTCTATCAGCGCCTGTTGCGCGCAGTGCCCTATTCGCCTCATACAACGCTACCGGACGGCAATGGCGAGGTACTGATCGACTATGTGAAGGACCTTGGCCTGCTTGCCGAACAGAAGGACGCGCTGGGCAACATCCTCTATCTCGACGAGCAGAACGCCGTCCTGATGACCTATTACCGTAACAACGTAATGCACATCTTCGCCCTGCCGGCGCTACTGGCGAGCTTCTTCCAGAGCAGTTCGCGGATCAGCCGCGCGCAGATCCTGCGCTTTACCCAGGCGTTGTATCCGTACCTGCGCGCGGAGCTGTTCATACGCTGGGAGCAGGAAGAGCTGGAGGCAGTGATCGACCAGTGGCTGGCGGCCTTCGTCGACCAGGGCCTGCTCAAGCTCGATGGCGAAACCTATGTGCGCCCGGCACCGAGTTCGCGTCAGTTCGTGCTGCTGACGCTACTGGCGCGGGTCATCGTGCAGACATTACAGCGCTTCTATATGGCAATTTCCCTGCTGCTCAACAGCGGTCAACACAGCCTCACCGCCGAAGAGTTGGAAACGCTCTGCACGGTGATGGCCCAGCGCCTGTCGATCCTGCATGGGTTGAACGCACCGGAATTCTTCGACAAGAGCCTGTTCCGCCATTTCATCAAGAGCCTTCAGGAGCAGGACGTGCTGCGTCTGGACGCGGCCGGCAAACTCGCTTACCACGACAAACTCGGCGAACTGGCCGAAGGCGTGGCCAAACGCGTGCTGCCCGCCGAGATCCGCCTGTCGATCCGTCAGGTGGCGCTGGAACGGCACGAGGAAGACCAACAAACGGGCTGACCGATTCCGGCATTCGCAACTGCGCGCTGCAAGGCGTCAGTGAATATTTCGGTAGTGCCGGTCTGGACGTCACGTACCGCATTGATTGTCTGACTTCGGCCAAGCGCCTGAGTGAGCGATATGCATATATGGCCAAGCTGGCGGGGCTGAAACACACATGCCACGTCGTTAGCCGAACGGCACTATCGGGGCATGTAGCTTCCTGCAGTTGCAATGACATTTCTGCCTGACAATTTTGTAAGCAAACTCACAGCAAACCCGCATGAATTCTAGCCTGGCGCGATCGAACGACCCGCCCTCATACGAGTCAGCATCATTACAACAGCTATTGTTTGACTGGATGATAGGGAAGACTCGATGACTAACTACGCCCGATTCGGCGCGATGATCGCCACTTCCACGATAGTCATGTTCGGCTTGATGTATTTGAATACATTTCAACTCGATCATATCCGCCTCAGCGAAACGCGCGTCTATATGGCGTTGATCATGGGTGCGACCATGGCGATCATCATGCTGTCGTTCATGCTCGGTATGTATCAAAAGCGCGGCGTAAATATTGTCATTTTCGCCGGCAGCGTGATGGTGTTCATCGCGTCGCTCTGGCTGGTACGCAGCCAGCAGACGGTGGATCAGGTGTCCTGGATGAAGGCAATGATCCCGCATCATTCGATCGCCATCCTCACCAGCGAACGCGCCACCATTACAGATCCGCGGGTGCGTGAGCTGGCGGATCAGATCATCCAGTCACAGCGCGAAGAGATCGTCCAGATGGAACGGTTGATCGACGAACTCGACAATGCGAAGTAAACACATCAGGTGCGAATGCGGAACAGGATTTCAAACGTGGTCCAACCGTCCTGGCTGCTGCAGCGAATCTCTGCTCGATGCGCTTCGAGGATGGAACGGGTGATCGCCAATCCCAGCCCAGCATTGCTCGGGCTACCTTCACGACGCGCTGGGTCGACCCGGTAGAAACGATCGAACAACCGCGGCAAATGCTGCTCTGGAATGGTCGCGCCCGGGTTGCTGATCGTCAGCACAACGTTTGTTTCATCCGCCTCGATCCTGAGCCGGATCACCCCGCCGTCCGGCGTGTAGCGCAGTGCATTGGACAGCAGATTCGACAGCGCACGGTGCAGCATCGCAGGGTCGCCCTGGATGCCTGCCATGCCGGATAGCTCGAAATGGACGCCGCGCTCGTCAGCGGTCAGCTGGTAGAAATCCAGCAGCTTTTCGCACAGCAGGTGCAGGTCGATCGGCTGCGCCCTTGGGATGACCAAGCCATTGTCCGCCTTGGCCAGAAACAGCATGTCATCGATCATTCGCGCCATGCGTCGCAGCTCTTCCAGATTGGAATAGAGGTTTTCCTGGTAGTCCTTGCTGCTGCGAGCACGGGTCAGCACCACCTCGGTATGCGTCATCAGATTGGATAGTGGTGTGCGCAGCTCATGGGCGATGTCGACAGAGAAGTTAGATAGCCGCACGAAGGCGTCCTCCAACCGCGCCAGCATGGCGTTGAAGGCCAGCATCAGTTGCTGCAGTTCGGCTGGCGTCGACTCGGCGGGTATGCGCTCGGTCAGCGACTTTACCGACATTGACGCTGCCACCTGAGTGACCTCACGCAACGGGCGCAAACCGCTGCGGGCCAGCAACCAGCCGAGCACACCGCTGATCAACGCGCAGAGCACCAGTGCGCTCCAGAGCCAGCCCGTGAGGACATGGAAGAACATCTTGTGGGTGGTGATATCGAGCGACAGCTCGACAGTCAGCGGCCGCCCCGCCACTTCGACCACGCCGGTCCTGCTGCGCCAGACTCGATTTCCACGCGGCACCTCGACGCCGGCGGAGCCGTGCGAATGGGAGTTAGCCGCGCGCGTGGCGCCCATATCAGCGAACAGCACCCGACCCTCGACATCGATGATGCGCGCCGACAGATCGCTGTGACCACCAAGCAAGGCCTGCAACTGCGGGCGCATAGCGTCGAACTGAGCCAATTCGTCGAGCCCCTGCAGCAAATGGCGGCTGGCCTGAAGCTTGTCTTCCAGCGTGTGGCGATCCAGCTCGTCGAAATGGTGCTGGCTTAGTTGGTAGAAGAAGAAACCAGCCGCACCGAGTACACCGGTGACGGCGAGCATGAACATCAGGCTGAGCCGGGCGGTAAGCGACAACCGCCTCATGGTGCATCCGGCTCGTCGAGCATGTAGCCCATGCCACGCGCGGTATGGATCAGCTTGGGTTCGAAGCCGTCGTCAATCTTGGCGCGCAGCCGCCGGATCGCCACCTCGATGACGTTGGTGTCACTGTCGAAATTCATGTCCCAGACTTGGCAAGCGATCAGCGACTTGGGCAGCACCTCGCCGCGCCGACGCAGCAGCAATTCCAACAGCGCGAACTCTTTAGCGGTGAGGTCGATGCGCTGGCTACCACGCATGGCTCGGCGCTTCATCAGGTCGACCTCGAGATCGGCAATCTTCAGCTGCGTCTGCAGCGCCGCGGCGTGGCCTCGGCGCAACAACGTGCGCACCCGCGCCAGCAGCTCGGAAAAGGCGAACGGCTTGATCAGATAATCATCGGCGCCCAGCTCCAGCCCCTTGACCCGGTCCTCGACGCGATCGCGCGCGGTAAGAAACAGCACCGGCACCTCGTTACCCGAGGCGCGCACCATGCGCAGCACTTCCCAACCCTCCAGGCCGGGCATCATCACGTCGAGGATTAGCAAGTCGTACGGCGCGCTCAACACGGCCTGCAGCGCATCGGTACCGGTGGTAACGCGGTCGACGGTAAAGCCCGCCTCGCTCAAGCCCTGTTGCAGGTAGATGCCGGTTTTCGGTTCGTCTTCGGCGACCAGAAGCTTCATCGACTCATTCCTTTCAAACATGGCGAGAGTGTGCGGCCAACGAGTGTGAGGAGCCAGAAGCTGACAGAAAAGTAATGTTCCGCTCAGCTTATCGAAAGCCGCATGGGGCTATTTTTCGATAGCGGAAAACGGGACTGTTAGTCGCTTGACCCTGCCATGAGGACAAGGTTGAAGATCATGCCAAGCCGGACTGACCGGCGTCTGTTTGAGGACTTCTCATGAGCACTATCGATCTTCGCGTACAAGGCATGACCTGTGGTTCCTGCGTCCGCCAAGTAAACCAGGCGCTGACAGCCGTCGTTGACGTCGTCCGCGTCGAGGTCGACGTCGACACGGGTCTGGTTCGGGTGGAAGGCAACGCCGACAGCACGGCGCTGATCGCCGCACTGGAGGACGCGGGTTATCCGGCGCACCTCGAGAACAACGCAGCGCCGATGACCACACGCAAAACCGGTTGTGGCAGCGGCTGCGGTTGTCGCTAAGTTCTTTTTTGCCAGGCTCTTCTGGAGGACATCCATGAAACTGAAACTCGCCATCTTCGCCGCCCTGTTCATGGCCGGTAGCGCACAGGCCGCTGAGATCATCGATGTGCACCGCGACGCCAATTGCGGCTGTTGCAAGGACTGGGTCAAGTACCTGCAGGCCAATGGCTTCGAGGTACGCGACCATGTCGAAAGTAATATGAGCGCGGTCAAGCAACGCCTCGGCGTGGCGCCGCGCCTCGCCTCCTGCCACACCGGCGTGATCGATGGCAAGTTCGTCGAGGGGCACGTGTCGGTGGCGCAGATCCACGAATTGAAGCAGCGAAACGACCTTGCCGGTGTCGCCGTGCCGGGGATGCCCGCAGGCTCTCCTGGCATGGATTACGCCCAGCCCGCGCAGGCCTATCAGGTGATCGGCCTGACGACTGGCGGCAGGGACGAGGTAATCGCGCGATATCCGGCGGACTGAGGAATCGATCCTCCATGCACTGCTTGGGTCGACACCAAGCAGCTCCTGAGCCGAGCGTGGGCACGCCCATACCAAAGACAGCTGACCAAGCAGGGCCATCATGCATTGCACATCTTCGCGCCGCACCTTCGTCAAAAGCCTGACCGCTGGCGGCATCGTTGCCGGGCTGGGCGTGTGGCGTCAGCCCGTGTGGGCCGTGGGGCAGCCCGGTCAGTCGAATGAACAGGGGGTGTTGGCGGGCACCGAGTTCGATCTGGCCATAGACTCCCTCAGCGTCAACTTCAGCGGACGCGAACGCACCGCCATGGCCATTAACGGCAGCATTCCTGGTCCGCTGCTGCGCTGGCGCGAAGGCGATACCGTGACATTGCGGGTGCATAACCGTCTGCCACAAGACACGTCCATCCATTGGCACGGCATCCTGCTGCCGGCCAACATGGACGGCGTGCCCGGCTTCAGCTTTGCCGGCATCGCCCCCGACGGCATGTACGAGTACCGCTTCAAGGTGAAACAGAGCGGCACCTATTGGTATCACAGCCACTCGGCGTTTCAGGAACAGCTCGGCGTCTATGGGCCGCTGGTGATTGATCCGCTCGAACCCGAGCCGTTCCAATACGAACGCGACTACGTGGTGATGCTCACTGACTGGACCGATGAAAGCCCGGCGCGAGTAATCGATAAGCTGAAAAAGCAATCCGACTATTACAACCGTGGCCGCCGCACAATGGGTGACTTCATCAATGACGTCGCCGACCGAGGCTGGCGCGAAACCGTAAGCAACCGCTGGGCCTGGGCGAAGATGAGGATGACGCCCACCGATCTTGCCGACGTCAGCGGCGACACCTACACCTACTTGCTCAACGGCCAGGCACCGAGCGGCAACTGGACCGGCCTGTTCCAGCCAGGCGAGCGTGTGCGCCTGCGCCTGATCAACGGCTCGGCGATGACCTATTTCGACTTTCGCATCCCTGGCTTGAAACTCACCGTGGTCGCTGCTGACGGCCAGAACGTCGAACCCGTGGAGGTTGATGAGCTGCGCCTGTCTGTGGCCGAAACGGTCGACATCATCGTCACCCCGGACGGCAATCAGGATGCCTATACCCTCTTTGCCCAATCCTTGGACCGCAGCGGCTATGCCCGCGGTACTCTGGCCATGCGCCAAGGCCTGAGCGCACCGGTACCCGAGCCGGATGCTCGTCCGGAGCTGAGTATGGACGACATGGGACACGGCGACGATCACGCCTCCCATGGCCCCGGCTCAGCGCAGCCGCACGCCATGGGACACGCTGCGATGAACCATGGCGAGACGAGTCACGCCGACATGGATCATTCGAGCATGGAGCATTCTTCCATGCAGCATGACGGCGCTGGGCGCAGCCAGATGCAGTCCCACCCGGCCAGCGAGAAAGCCAACCCGCTGGTGGACATGCAGACCATGATGCCTGTCGCCAAGCTCGACGATCCCGGTATCGGCCTGCGCGACAATGGCCGCCGCGTGCTGACCTATGCAGACCTGCGCAGCACCTTCCCGGATCCGGACGGACGAGAGCCGACACGCACCATCGAGCTGCACCTGACCGGCCATATGGAGCGCTTCGCCTGGTCGTTCGATGGCATCCCCTTCGCCGACGCCGAACCGATCCGCCTTGAATACGGTGAGCGTGTGCGCTTCGTGCTGGTCAACGACACCATGATGCACCACCCCATCCACCTTCATGGGCTGTGGAGTGACTTGGAAGACGAGCACGGTGCATTTCAGCTGCGCAAGCACACCATCGACATGCCGCCCGGCTCGAAACGCAGCTACCGCGTCACCGCCGACGCACTGGGACGCTGGGCCTACCACTGCCACATGCTGATGCACATGGACCTCGGCATGTTTCGCGAACTCCGCGTCGAAGAACCGAAGGAGCTCGCGCATGCGCCGCGCGCTGCGTCCGATAAAGGGAATCCGCATGACAATTAAAATCCCGCTAGCGATCGCCTTGAGCCTCACCGCTGCCGTGAGCCAGGCGCAGGAGCACATCGACCATTCCAGTCATGCCGGCCACGACCAAATGAAGCCCTCAATTGGCCATGGCGAGATAGTTCATGGTGCCAAGCCGCATGGCTCGGATTCAAACGACCCCCGCCCACACGGCTCCACTTCGCATCCTCCCAAGCATTCAAGCGCCACCGGGATTCCACCAGGCCAGGCGATCCGCTCCCCTATACCAACGCTCACCGAGGCGGACCGATCCGCGGCTTTTACCGACCAGCCGAAGCATCAGATGCACCAGGGCGGCACGCGGTTTTTCTTCGTCGCAGACGAAGTGGAATGGCAGGACAGTGACGCTGGCGACACCTTGGCCTGGGAACTGAACGGCTGGTTTGGCGGCGACATAGATCGCCTGGCCTTCCGCTCCGAAGGCGAACGCACCAACGGCCACACCGAGGAAGCCGAGCTGCAACTGCTCTGGAGCCACGCCATCGGCCCTTGGTGGGAGACCGTTGTCGGCGTACGCCAGGACTTCGAACCCGGCGCGCCGCAGACTTGGGGCACCCTTGGCGTGCAAGGCATGCCGCTGTACGGGCTGGAAACCGAAGCCACCGCGTTTCTCGGTGAAGACGGTCAGACGGCCCTTCGCCTGGAAGCCGAATACGACATTCTGCTGACCCAGCACTGGGTGTTGCAGCCCAAGGCCGAAATCAATATTCACGGGCGCAACGACGAGCGCCGAGGTGTCGGCTCAGGGCTGAGTGATGTCGGCGCCGGGCTACGCCTGCGCTATGAAATCAACCGAGCATTCGCGCCATACGTCGGGGTCACCTGGGTGCGCAGATACGCGAACACGGCCGACATGGCGCGCTCGGATGACGAAGACATCAGTGAAGCGCGCTTGGTGGCGGGTATCCGGTTCTGGTTCTGAAGTTACTCATATCCTCGCTCACCGGCAGCTATAACCGTTCTGCCTCATTAGCTCGCCTTCTTCGCTTACGATCAGCGCTTTCGCCGCTGGCGCCGGCGAACGCGGGCTACGTGCTCTAGCGCCTCCGGCCAAGAGCCGGTTGGCCGAATGAGTACGGCCCTACCAGTTGATGTGAGCTTCCACGGCTCGTAGGGCCGAACGTGTTCCGCCAGCCGCTCCTCACAGACAAGATCTGTACATCCATACAGATAAAGATTGCCTGAAGTCGCTCCGCTGCTCATCCTATGCCATTGTGAAAAATGGATAGATGACGGCGATGCGGCTTTTTCTCTGCGAAAAACCCTCCCAGGCCAAGGACATTGCCAAGGTCCTCGGCGCCAATCGGCGTGGCGACGGCTGCTGGCTCGGCCCTGGAGTGACCGTGACCTGGTGCATCGGCCATCTGCTGGAAACCGCCCCGCCGGATGCCTATGACACCCGCTACAAGCGCTGGGTGCTGGGCGATCTGCCGATCATTCCCGAGCGCTGGAAAATGCAGGTCAAGCCGAAAACCGCCAGCCAGTTCAAGGCGGTCAAGCGTTTGCTGAGTGAGGCCAGCGAACTGGTGATCGCCACCGACGCCGATCGCGAAGGCGAGATGATCGCCCGCGAGCTGGTGGAACACTGTCGTTTTCGCGGCCCTATCCAGCGGCTCTGGCTGTCGGCGCTAGACGATGCCTCGATCCGCAAGGCCTTGGCGGCGCTCAAGCCCGGCGCCGAAACTTTCAGCCTCTATCATTCGGCACTGGGCCGCTCGCGCGCCGACTGGCTGATCGGCATGAATATGAGCCGATTGTTCACCTTGCTAGGTCGCCAGTCCGGCTACCAGGGCGTGCTGCCGGTGGGCCGCGTGCAGACGCCAACATTGCGCCTGGTGGTGGATCGCGACCGCAGCATCGCCGACTTCGTGCCGGTGGCTTACTGGGCCATCGAGGTGCAGCTGCAGGCCGACAGCATGCCCTTCACCGCGCAATGGCGCGCCGCCGAGGATCGCTGCGACGACCAGGGCCGTTGCCTCGACCCGGAACATGCGCGCCAGGCAGCTACCGCCATCGAAAGCGCTGAGCAGGCGCAGGTGCTGAAGGTACGCACCGAGCGCATGCGTGAAGCGCCACCACTGCCCTTCGACCTCGGCACCCTGCAGGAAGTCTGCTCGAAGAAACTCGGCCTCGGTGCCCAGGAAACCCTGGATATCGCCCAGGCGCTCTACGAAACCCATAAGCTGATCACCTACCCGCGCAGCGATTGCGGCTACCTGCCGATGAGCCAGCATGGCGAGGCGCCGGCAATAATCGCCGCCCTTGGCCGCAGCGATCCATCACTGTCCGAACTGCTCAGCCATGTGCAGCCGCAACGCCGCTCGCGTGCTTGGAACGACGCCAAGGTCAGTGCCCACCACGGCATCATCCCCACCGCCGCTACCGATCTGTCACGCCTGGTAGGCAAACAACGCTCGGTCTATACGCTGATTCGCGCCCGCTACCTGGCGCAATTCCTGCCGAATCACGAATACGACCGCACCCAGGCGGACTTCGACTGCGCCGGCCGGGCGCTGCGGGCAGTGGGCAAGGTGATCGTCGAACCCGGCTGGCGCCGAGCGTTGCCCGAAGCGCTCACGCCGGCCAAGGGCCGTGAGCCGACACCCACCCAGGCTCTGCCAGCGCTGAGCGAAGGCCAGCACTGCGAAGTGGCCAGCGTCACCTTGAAAGATCTCTGGACCCAGCCGCCCAAGCCCTTCACCGAGGGCGACCTGATCAAGGCGATGAAGAACGTCGCCAAGCTGGTGGACGACCCACGCCTCAAGCAAAAGCTCAAGGACACCACCGGCATCGGCACCGAAGCGACGCGGGCCGGCATCATTCAGGGACTGCTTGATCGCGGCTACCTGAGCAAACAGGGCAAGGCGCTGTCGGCCAGCCCGGCGGCCTTCAGCCTGATCGATGCCGTGCCGCGCGCCATCGCCGACCCCGGCACTACGGCAATCTGGGAACAAGCGCTGGACATGGTGCAGAGCGGCGAGATGAGCCTGGAAGAGTTCGTCGCCAAGCAGTCCGCCTGGATGCGCAAGCAGGTGGAGCGCTGCCGCGACCTGCGCCTGACCATCAGCGGACCGCCGAACCCATCCGGCAAAGGCGCGCCCTGGAAGAAGAAGCGCAAGGCGGCGCCGCGCAAGAGTGCCAACGCTGGCAAGCGGGCGGCTCGTACAAGCACCCATCCCGCCTGAACTGCTCGCCAACGGGAGGGATCGGCCTCAGAAGCTTTGCCAGCAGCTGATTTTTGTTCTAGCGCGAAGCTTTGGCTTTGCTGACAGGCTAGCGCCTGCGTTCGCCGCGAGGGCGCGCCTCCTACAAAAAGCGGTGCAGTGTGGGCTTTTTGGCTTTGTAGGAGGGACAACCTCGGGGCGATGCTTTTGAGCTGCGTTGCGGGCTACTGCCGGTGATACGCCTCGCGCCAGATCTGATATTGCTCGTCCTGCCAGACGCGATCATGCAGGCGCGCCATGCCTTCGGGGTCGTTGAGCAATCGCCAACGCGCCGCTTCGGCGGGGCCATCGGGCCCGGCAGCGAGAATTTCACGCATACGCTGTTCACGTAGCACTTCGGCCGCTGGTACCACCTTGGCGTGTCGCGCACGCGCCATGGCGCAGACCAGCGCGTTGAATGAAGGGTCCACCGTGGCGGCGATGAACCCCTGCTGCAATGCATCGGCCTGGTTCTGTTGGTTGTAGCGGTCCGTGGCGGCCAGTTCGGCGGGCGGGTTGAATTCTTCGGGAATCAGGAACAGCTTGCGCCGGAGCGCCGCCAAGCCGGGGCCCGTGCGGCTGGTGAGTACCGAGACCGGCGCAGAGAGGATCAGCGACACCACGATGGGCGCCAGCCACCAGAGGAACGCTGGATCGAGCCAGGCTACCAGTACCGTCCAGAGCACGCCCAGCAGCATCTGCGAACCATGCCGGCGCAGCGCTTCGCCCCAGGGCGTGGCGTTGTCGGCGCGTTGCGGCGACTTCCACTGCACCGACCAACCAAGGAATGCCGCCGTGACGAAGACGGTGTGGAACAGCATGCGCACCGGCGCCAGCAGCATCGAGAACAGAGTTTCCAGAATCATCGACAGCAGCAACCGGAGCCCACCGCCATATTCCTTCGAACCCTGAATCCAGATCAGCACCACGCTGAGCAGCTTGGGCAGGAACAGTAGTGTCAGCGTCGCGGAGAACAGCGCAATCGCCTCCCGCGGATGCCACTGCGGCCACAGCGGATACAGCTGGTTGGGCTGCAGGAAATACTCCGGCACCATCAGCGTATGGATCGCCAGCAGCCCGGTGGACAGAGCCAGGAAGGTGAACCACAGCGGTGCCGACAGATAGGACATTACCCCGGTGAGGAACACGAAGCGGTGCACCGTGTGCATGCCCTTGACCAGGAACAGCCGGAAGTTCATTAGGTTGCCATGGCACCAGCGGCGGTCGCGCTTGAGTTCGTCGAGCAGGTTCGGCGGCAACTCTTCGTAGCTGCCGGGCAGGTCGTAGGCGATCCACACGCCCCAGCCGGCGCGGCGCATCAGGGCCGCCTCGACGAAATCGTGGGAGAGGATGTCGCCGGCGAAGGAACCCTTGCCCGGCAGCGGCGCCAGCGCGCAGTGCTCGATAAAGGGTTTGACCCGGATGATCGCGTTATGGCCCCAGTAGTGCGACTCGCCCAGCTGCCAGAAATTCAGCCCCGCGGTGAACAGCGGCCCATAGACCCGCGTGGCGAACTGCTGCATGCGCGCGTAGAGCGTATCCATGCCGGAGGCTTTCGGCCCGGTCTGGATGATGCCGGCGCCAGGGTTGACCTCCATCAGCCGCACTAACGACGTCAGGCAGCCGCCGCTCATCACGCTGTCGGCGTCCAGCACCACCATGTAGCGGTAACTGCTGCCCCAGCGCCGGCAGAAGTCGTCGATGTTGCCGCTCTTGCGCTTCACTCGGCGGCGACGGCGGCGATAGAAGATATGGCCGAAACCGTCGACCTCGCGGCACAGCTCCAGCCAGGCCTTCTGCTCGGCCACGCAGGTGTCGGGGTCGTTGCTGTCGCTGAGCACGAAGATGTCGAAGTGCTCGATCTCACCCGTGGCCAGCAGCGATTCGTAGGTGGCTCGCAGCCCGGCGAATACCCGTGGCACGTCCTCGTTGGCGATGGGCATTACCAGCGCCGTGCGCGCCTCGGCCGGAATCGGTTCGTTGCCCGTGCTGGTGGCGGAAATGTTGTAGCGGTCGCGTCCTTTGAGCAATTGGAAGAAGCCCATCAACGCCGTCCAGAAGCCCACCGACACCCAGCAGAACAGCAGAGCGAACAGCAACAGGATGCTGGTCTGCACCACGTAAGGCAGGATCTGCCGCGCCGACTCCTGCAACGGTTGGTGATAGACCACCTGCAGATCGACCAGCGCCCAGCCTTGATATGGCAGCACGGCCTTCATGTGCCAGGTGGCGATGGCCGTCTGCGCCAGCATCAGGATCAGCAGCGCGGCACGCCGGTAAGCGGCAACCCGGCGCCAGCCCGACCTGTCGATGGGCTGCGGCGCGTCGGGCTGCTCCACCGTGCGGTTCTTCTTGAACAGCAGGCGCCACCAGCTCAGGCGCAGCACGCTGGTATGCCAGGGCTCCGGCACCATCCGCGTGCGCACGATCGGCGGCGTCGACTGGATGCAGGTGCGGCCCTGATGATCCGCGGTCAGCACCCCGCCACGCTCGAAAAGGTCACCCCAGGCAAGCTTCAGCCGCGCCGCAGCCGAGCCGAGCGGATCGCTCGGCGATTCATTCCCGTCGGACGTGCCCTGTGCCAATGCCCGATGCACATCGGCCAGCTCGCCTCCTTGCCGATCCACCTGCTCGCCCAGCGCCTGGCGTTGCTCGGCATCGAGGGGAAGCTCGGCGAGATAACGCTGGGCGAGCGATTGTTGCGCGTGTTCAGTCATGGACGGGTATCTGATAGCTCCAGGTTTCGGACAGCGTGGTCTCGCCATCCACCAGCGCCGCGCGCAATTCCACCGGACGCGCCGGGTCCTTGACCCGCAGCCGCAGCGTCAGCCGCCAGCCCTTGGTGACCGGGTTATGGCGCAGGTTGTTCTCCACCAGCTCGACATTGTCATCGACGCTGACCTGGGTGCTGACCGGCGCGTCGGCCGGCAACTCGGCCAGGTTCGGCCCGACGAAGTCGACGATCAATGCGGTGCTGCCATCGGGTTGGCGAATCAGGTTGGACTGCTTCACATCGCCGGCCGACAGGCGCGTCTGCTTGACCCAGGCGAGCTCGGGATCATGCAACTCGGGTTCGTCCATAGTGAAGTGCAGGCGATATCCGATCTCGATCGCTTCGCCCGGCGCTGGCGTCTTTTCCGGCACCCAGAAGGCAACGATGTTGTCGTTGGTTTCATCCGGCGTGGGAATCTCGATCAGTTCGACGTGGCCCTTGCCCCAGTCGCCAACCGGCTCGATCCAGCCGCTGGGCCGCAGTTCGTAGCGATCGTCCAGATCTTCGTAACGACCGAAATCGCGGGTACGCTGCAGCAAGCCGAAGCCTCTCGGGTTCTCCACGTTGTAGCTGCTGATGGCCAGGCGCTTGGGGTTGTTTAGCGGACGCCAGATCCACTCGCCGTTGCCGGCATGGATCGCCAGGCCTTCAGAATCGTGCAACTGTGGCCGGTAGTTGAGCTGCTCGCTGGGCTGATTGGCGCCGAACAGGTACATGCTGGTGAGCGGTGCGATGCCGAGCTTTTCCACCGGCGCACGCAGGAAGACCTTGGACTGCACATCCACGATGCTGTCCTTGCCCGGCGTGACTTCCATGCGATAGGCACCGGTGGCACGCGGCGAATCCAGCAAGGCGTAGATCAGCAGGCTGCCGCGGTCGGCCTGTGGGCGCTCGACCCAGAACTCGGTGAAACGTGGAAATTCCTCGCCGCTCGGCAGTGCCGTGTCGATCGCCAGCCCACGTGCCGACAGGCCGTAGACCTGCCCCTTGCCGACCACGCGGAAATAGCTGGCGCCAAGCAGCGTCATCAGCTCGTCCTGCTTGTCCTTCTTGTTCAGCGGATAGAGCACCTTGAAGCCGGCGAAGCCGAGGTTCTGCAGCGCAGCGGGGTCGATGTCTACATTGCCGAACTCGAACATCTCCGGGTCGTAGCGGATTTCACGAACGCGGGTCGCGGTGACCTCGTTGATCTTCACCGGTACGTCGAAATGCATGCCCTGATGGTAGAAGAACAGCTCGAAAGGCGTTTCGGCATCGCGCCAGTAGCCCTTGTCTTCACGAAAGCGCAGCTGCTGATAATCGGCGAAGGCCATCTCACGGAATACCGCCGGCAGATTGCTCTTGGCCGGCACGTAGGGCGCCGCTGCCAGCTTCTCGGCCTTGCTAGCGACATCATCGAGGCTGAACGCCCAGCTGCTGCCGACGACAAAAGCCATGCAAAGGCCCAGCAGATTGCCCAGCACCCGGCTTCTGGTGCGAGCCTTCGATCCTTGATTCAAAATGGTAAACACGGTGCCTCCTGAACAGTACGAATTGCGCACAGACCTTTGCCTGCTTGCGTTCCTTGGTCTACTACCCGCACGAATGATTCCCCGCTGATCGAAAACAGCGCCGCTCGTCAGGCCATTTTTGGCCGTTACATTGGCTCTATTGCAATCAACGCAACTCGAACTGCTGCGTCTGTACGCGCTGCGAATCGAGCCCTACCTGCACCTCGAACATCCCCGCTTCAGCCACCTGGCGCAGTTGCGCATCGACGAACTTCAGCTGGTCTTCGCCAACCCTGAAACGCACCTGCTGCTCTTCGCCAGCCTTGAGCCAGACCTTGCGAAACCCCTTCAGCTCCTTGACCGGACGCACTACCGAGGCGGCCAGGTCATGGATATACAACTGCACGACCGTCGCGCCATCGTACTTGCCGATGTTCTTCAGCGTCACGCTGACGTCTAGGCTTGCGCCACGTGAAAGCACATCGGTCGACAGGCGCGGCGGCGACAGGCTGAATTGTGTGTAGCTCAGTCCGTAGCCGAAGGGGTACAGCGGGCCGTTCGGCTCATCGAAATATTGCGAGGTGTAGTTGCCCGGCTTGCCTTCGACGAAGGGCCGGCCCAGACGCGGATGGTTGTAATAGGTGGGAATCTGTCCCACGGAGCGCGGAAACGAGATCGGCAGCTTGCCCGAGGGGTTGTAGTCGCCGAACAGCACCTCGGCGATGGCGTGCCCGCCTTCGGTGCCGCTGAACCAGGTTTCCAGCATCGCGTCGGCGTTGGCCTGCGCCCAGGAAAGATTCAGCGGGCGGCCATTCATCAGCACCAGCACCAACGGCTTGCCGGTCTGTTTCAGGGCGCGCAGCAAAGCCTGCTGGCTACTCGGCAGCTGCAGGCTGGTGCGGCTGGATGATTCATGGGACATGCCGCGCGACTCGCCCACCACGGCGACGATGACGTCCGCCTGCTCGGCTGCAGCGACCGCCTCGGCGATCATCTCCTCGGCCGAGCGCCGGTCCTGCACGACCTCGGGATTGTCCCAGTTGAGGAAGTTCAGGTACTCGACCATCCGCGGGTCGTCGGTGATGTTGGCGCCACGGGCGTAAATCAGCCGTCCGCGCTCGCCGAGGGCAGCCTGGAGGCCTTGGCGCAGCGTAACCGTCTGCTTTGCCACACCCGCTGCTGACCAGCTGCCGAGCATGTCGATATGCGAATCGGCCAGCGGCCCGACCAAGGCGATGCGCGCCGCCTTGTCGAGTGGGAGGACATTGTTGCGGTTTTCCAGCAGTACCAGCGACTGGCGCGCCACCTCGCGGGCGGCCTCGCGGTGCAGGCGGCTTTCGGCGTTGACCTCGGGCGGATCTTCGCTGGGCTGGCCGATGCGCCGGTACGGGTCGTGGAACAGGCCCAGATCGTATTTTGCGCCCAGCACTTCGCGCACAGCCTGGTCGACGGCCTGTATCGGCACGTCACCCGCCTGCACCAGTTCGGCCAGATGCTCACCGTAGAGCGAGTCCGCCATGCTCATGTCGAGCCCGGCGTCTATTGCCAGCTTCGCCGCCTCGCGCCCATCGGCGGCCACACCATGGCGGAGCAGTTCGGTGATCGCTCCATGGTCGCTGATGGTCACGCCGGAAAAGCCCCAGTCATCACGCAGCAGGTCGCGCAGCAACCAGCGGTTGGCGCTGGCCGGTACGCCGTTGATGGTGTTCAGCGCCACCATCACCGCGCCGGCCCCGGCATCAACGGCCGCACGGTATGGCGGCAGGTAATCCTGGTGCATGCGCAGCGGGCTCATGTCCACCACGTTGTAATCGCGCCCGCCTTCGACCGCACCATAGAGCGCGAAATGCTTGACGCTGGCCATCAGGCTGTCGGGGTTACGCAGAGACTCGCCCTGGTAGGCGCCAACCATGGTGCGGGCGATCTCGGACACCAGATAAGGATCTTCACCGAAGCCTTCCGAGGTCCGCCCCCAGCGTGGGTCACGGGCGATATCGACCATGGGTGCGAAGGTCATGTCGAGCCCGTCGGCGCTGGCCTCGATGGCCGAAATACGCCCCGCCGTAGCGACCGCCTGCATGTCCCAGGTCGAAGCCAGGCCGAGGCCGATGGGGAAAGTAGTGCGATGCCCGTGCACCACGTCGTAGGCGAAGAAGATCGGGATCTGCAAGCGGCTGCGCAGCGCGGCATCCTGCAGGGGACGGTTGTCCTGCCGGGTGACCGAATTGAAGGTGCCGCCGACATTGCCTGCAGCCAGCTCCTCGGCAAGCCGCTCCCGGGGCATGTCCGCACCGATGCTGATCAGACGCAGCTGGCCTACCTTTTCCTGCAGCGTCATCCGCTGCAGCAACTGCTCGATAAACGCCGGTTTGTCGTCCAGCCTGCTTTCGGCCAGAACCGGACAAGCTATGAAGATGGTGAGCAAGCCGAGTAGACACAGCCTTTTCATGAGGGGTTCCCGCATAAGGGTCTTGGAGGCACAGTGTCGCGCTTCACGCGGACCCATGGATCGCGGTGTAGTGACATAGGGAAATGAACGGCACCAAAAAACCAGAGACAGGACGGCTCTGGTGAAGGAAATCGAAAGGTATTCAGCCCGCTTTGACGCTCATGCGGGACGAGGCGGCGATTATTACCGCCTTCATTTCGCGGCGTCGATCTTTTTTACAGTCTCGATCCAGGTCGGTTCCAGGCGCTGCTGATCGACATCCAGGCCCAGCGCTTCCATGGCGCTGCGGTGCTGTTCGATTTCCGCCCTCATTTCGAGAAGAGAGCCGCTGTTGGCGTCCAGCTGGTGCATCTGGGTGAGGCCCAGATGGTAGAAGCGCAGCAGCTTCATCGCGGTAGGATCTTCGAGCGCCACGCCCGCTTTCACGTGATGCATGACGTTAGTCACGCTCATCAGGCTGCGTTTGAGCCGCCAACCGTAGACCGCCGATGCCATCCACGGCTGCTGCCAATAGACCAGGCGAACCAGCAGTACCGTCAACCCGAGCCCGATCACCACACCGGCGATGTTCAGGCGCAGGTTGTCGCCGCCCGGCTCGCCGAATATCGCCACTGCGGCGGCGGACAGCCCCATCGCCAAGAGCACGAAAGTGGCCACGACGGCCAGCGTGCTGCGTCTGGTTTGCTGGCGGTAGGTTTCGGGATTCAGCGGCTTGATTTCGAATGCGGGCATCAGGGCTCCTCGATTGCCAGATATGTTACGTGCGGCGAGAGCTTCGCGGCTGAAGCCGCGCCCTCAGTCGATGCACCTGTGGGACGGCTCTGGGTAGATTGCTGGTGGGCTGAAGCCCACCCTACGATACTGAAGTGGAGCGCTGCCCGGCCCACCCTACGCCACATCGGCGCGCATTATCACCGTATCGACTACACGCAGCTATCTGTATCGGAGCGGAAAGCGGGCCGGACAGGCAATGCCATCCGGCCCGCTGTGAAAAGGCAGCTACGAGCTGCCTACGAGTAGATCAACCCTTGAGCTTGAGCGTGGTCTTGGCGACCAGCTCGCCCTGATAACGCGCAATGGTCAGTTCCTTGGTGGACGGCTGACGCGAGCCATCACCGCCGGCGATGGTCGAGGCACCGTAAGGCGTGCCGCCGTTGGTCTCGGAAATATCGAAGAACTCCCCAATGCCATAGCCGGTGGGCACGATGATCATTCCGTGGTGGGCCAGGGTGGTCCAGGTGGAAGTGATGGTCATTTCCTGCCCGCCACCCGTGCCGGTCGACGTAAACACACTGGCGACCTTGCCGTGCAGCGCGCCTTTGGCCCAGAGGCCGCCGGTCTGGTCGAGGAAATTGCGCATCTGCCCGGACATGTTGCCGAAGCGGGTCGGCGTGCCGAAGATGATCGCGTCGTAATCGGGCAGCTCGGCGGCAGTAGCGATGTCTGCAGCCTGATCGGTCTTGCCGCCTGCATTCTTGAAGACATCTTGCGGCATGGTTTCCGGCACACGCTTGATGGTCACTTCGGCGCCTTGAACACGACGCGCACCGTCGGCGACCGCGTTGGCCATGGTTTCGATGTGGCCATACATCGAGTGATACAGCACGAGAATCTTCGCCATTTTCGTTTCCTCTTTCTGGGTTATGTTTCGACTCTGTTTCTATCTACGCTGTCGCCGAATCGCTCAGCGAACGTCCACCAGCACCACTTCGCTATGTTCCAGCGCCTTGATGGTGAGCAGCGTCTCATCACGCACCGCCACGCCATCCCCTGTCGCTGCAACGAGCCCAGCAACCTCGATACGCCCACTGGCGGGCACCAGATAGACCTTGCGACCATCACCAATTCGGTATTGGGCAACCTGACCTGGTGAAAGTGCAGCTGCGGCCAGACGCGCGTCGGCCCGGATCGGCAACGCATCGCTGTCATCAGCCATGCCGCTAGCCAGCGTGACAAATGCACCCGCACGCTCCACTGTAGGGAACGGGCGCGTACCCCAGCTTGGAGGCAGCCCGGTTTGGTCCGGGTAGATCCAAATCTGGAAAATCTCGGTGGGCTCGCTTTCGAGGTTGTATTCGCTATGGGCGATGCCGGTGCCGGCACTCATGACCTGTACATCACCGGCAGCCGTACGACCGCTATTACCCAGGCTGTCTTCGTGGCTGATGGCGCCCTTGCGGACGTAGGTGATGATTTCCATGTCGCGGTGCGTATGGGTCGGGAAGCCCGAGTTCGGCGCGATGGTGTCGTCATTCCAGACCCGCAAGCGGCCCCAGTGCATGCGCAGCGGGTCGTGATAGTCGGCAAATGAAAAATGATGGCGGGCATGCAACCAGCCATGGTGTGCGGCGCCAAGCTCGGCGCGCGGGCGGATTTCGATCATCGATGGCAGCCTCTGGGTCAATCAGCTCGACACCTTGCCGAGCGCTATGGCCGCCATTTTCCATTCAATCGATCGTCTGAATAGCGGATATTCTCGGTAAAACCTATCTATCTATCCGATACTTCAGGCGCCTGATGTTACGACAGGAATCCGAGAACCTCGTCCAACAGCAGTTGCGGAACCTCTTCGGCGATGTAATGACCTGCCGGCAGCGCCTTGCCTTGCACGCTCGTTGCGACGGCACGCCACTCTTTGAGCGGATCGAAGCAACGCTCGACGACGCCTTTAGCGCCCCATAGCACCAGCAGGGGCGCCTCGATACGCCGGTCAGCGGCACGATCTTCCCGGTCGTGCTGCAGATCGATACCGGCACTGGCCCGATAATCCTCGCAGAATGCGTGAACGGTGCCGGGCAGCTTCATGCAGCGCAGGTATTCGGCGTAGGCGGCAGCGGTGAACGGATGATGGTCGGCGCGGGTCGCCACGGCGGTCTTCAATACCAGCTCGGGCGCAGTCTCCATGAGCGTTTCCGGCAACGGTGCCGGACGGATCAGAAAGAACCAGTGCCAGTAAGCGCGCGCGAAGGTTTCATCGGTCTGGCTGTACATCGCGAGGGTCGGTGCGATGTCCAACAGAATCAGCCGGCGAACCGTCTGTGGATGATCCATCGCCAGACGATGGCTGACCCGCGCGCCGCGGTCGTGGGCAAGAATATCGAAACGCTTGAAGCCCAAGGTGCGCATCAACTCCACCTGATCAAGCGCCATCTCGCGCTTGCTGTAGGCCACGTGATCCTGACCGCCTTCGGGCTTGCTGCTATCACCGTAACCGCGCAAATCGGCCGCCACGACGGTGAAGTGTTCGGCAAGCTGATCGGCCACTTCGTGCCACATGACATGCGTCTGCGGGTAGCCGTGGAGCAGCAGCAAGGGCGGTCCGGAGCCGCCTTTGCGATAGGCGATCCGTACGCCATTGACCTCGCACTCGTCACGCTGGAACTGCTCGAACATGGGACCACTCCTGAAGGTTAGGACCTTAAGATTAGGCCCACATCGTTCAAGCGCAACAGCATCATTCAACCCATCAGCAGCGGCAGAAATAGCGCGATGAGAATGCCCAGCAGGCTCATGCCCAGCGCAGCGAAGGCGCCGCACTCATCGCTTTCCTCCAACGCGCGAGCTGTACCGATGGCGTGGGCGTTGATGCCGTAACTCAGGCCCCGGGCAGCGGGATGATCGACACCGGCCCAACCCAGCAGCCACGGCCCCAGCGCCGTACCGATGACGCCGGTGAGCATCACGAATACCGCCGCCAGCGAAGCGAGGCCGCCAATCTGCTCAGCCACCAGCATGGCGATTGGCATGGTTGCAGCCTTGGGCGACAGGCTCATCAGCACCGACAGATCCGCCCCCAAAGCGCTGGCGATCACCAACGTCAGGACGACGCCCAGCACGCCGCCGCTCACCAGGGTGATGAGGATCGGCCAGAACAGCTGCTGGATGCGCTTGATATGACGATACAGCGGTACCGCCAAGGCCACCGTTGCGGGGCCAACCAGCACGGCGATCATCGAGGCGCCCTCGCGGTAGCTCGCATAATCGATCCCGCATAGGTAGAGCGTTCCGACCACCAGCAGCATGCCTATCATCACCGGCTGCAGCACCAGCCAGCCGCTGCGTCGGTAGAGTGCCAGTGCGAGCTGGAACGCGATCAGCGTCAGCGCCACGGAAAACAGCGGGTGGTCCAGTGTCATCGCCCAGACATCACGCCATTCAAGACGATTCATAGCTGATTCTCCTTGCGGCGCTCCGTCCGCCGAATGAGGTACTGCATCAGCCAGCCGCAAAACGGAACGGTGACCATCAACGAAAGCACCAGCCCGGCCGCGATGGCAGGCAGATCGGCCAGCAAGGCATCGCTACTGGTCATGATCCCGGCCGCCGGCACGATAAGCAGCAGCGGCAGGTATTGCAGCAGCAGCGCGGCGGTTTTCTCGAGTGGTTCGGGGATGCCGCGGCGCAGCAACAGCAGGCCGAACAGCAGCACCATGCCGATGATTGGCCCAGGCAATGCCGGAAGCAGCAGAAGATTGATGACGCTGCCAAGCAATTGCAGCACTACTAGCCAGGTCAGGCCTTTGAGGATCATTGGAATTCCTTGAGTCGACAGCAGAACGGAACGCAGGGGGTTAAGCCAAGGATCGATAGCAGCATGCGCGCACAACCGATGCAAGCCCGGGACTATCGCCCGCTGCGGTGGTGGCAAAACAGGTGCAGATAGACGGAAAAAAACCGGATCAGTTAGCCAATGGATTTCGTCCTGATTCACCTGTGACCCGGCGTCGCAGGGCCTAGATAGTTAGTCGTCTCGTTAGGTTGCCGAAATTGAGCAGAAGTCCAGGCACGGCCAGCCTTCCACGCTGTTTCGGTCATCGCAAACCTTCATTCGTCCGCTATCTGATCCGTATTTAAGCTCGATGTCTGAGTCTGTTATGCACTTCTGCTCCACTCGATCATTCGCCCTGCCTGAATACCTGATGGGGCGCATGAAATGACCGAACGAATTCCCGCCACGATCATCGCCACTGTTGATCCAAGCAAACCGATACGCCTGACGCCCGCACAGACTGGCGGGCCGATCCATACCCGCAGCTTCTCCGGCCTGTTCCGCAATCTGCGCCTGCTGGGTGGCGGTCTGTTGCTGCTGCTCTACTTCGGCACCCAATGGTTGAACTGGGATGGCCGCCAAGCAGTGCTCTGGGATCTCGGTAAACAGCAATTCCATATCTTTGGGGCCACCTTCTGGCCGCAGGACTTCATCCTGCTGTCGGCATTGCTGATCATCGCGGCCTTTGGCCTGTTCTTCATCACGGTACTGGCTGGCCGCGTATGGTGCGGCTCCGCGTGCCCGCAGAGCACCTGGACCTGGGTTTTCATGTGGGCGGAAAAGGTCACCGAGGGCGACCGCGGGCAGCGGATCAAACTCGACGCCGCGCCCTGGTCCGCCTCGAAGTTGCTACGCCGCACCGCCAAACACGCGATCTGGCTGGCGGTTAGTCTCGCGACGGCGCTCGCCTTCGTCGGCTACTTCACTCCGGTACGCGAATTGGTCCGTGATCTGTTCACCCTGGAGCTCGGGTTGTCCGCCGGCTTCTGGCTGTTCTTTTTCACCGCTGCGACCTACCTCAATGCGGGGTGGCTGCGTGAAAAGGTCTGCCTGCACATGTGTCCCTATTCGCGCTTCCAGGCGGTGATGTTCGATGCCGACACGCTGCTGGTTTCCTACGATGCGGCCCGTGGCGAAAGCCGCGGCGCGCGACGCAAGGACAGCGATCCGCGCGCGCAGGGCCTCGGTGACTGTATCGACTGCACCCTGTGCGTGCAGGTCTGCCCCACCGGCATCGACATCCGCGACGGCCTGCAGCTGGACTGCATCAGTTGCGGCGCCTGCGTCGATGCATGCGACAACGTGATGGACAGGATGGGCTATGCGCGCGGCCTGGTTCGCTTCACGTCTGAACGCGCGCTACAGGGCGGCAGAACGCGCCTGCTTCGCCCGCGCCTGATCGGCTATGCCGCCGCACTGCTGATGATGATTGGCGCCTTCGTCTGGGCGCTGGATGTTCGGCCGATGCTTTCGCTGGATGTCACCAAGGACCGCACCCTGTATCGCGAAAATACGCAGGGCCAGGTCGAAAACATGTACAGCCTCAAGGTCATCAACAAGACCCAGCAGCACCGGCAGTACGCGATATTGCTCGGTGAGGGACCATTCGAGCTGCACGGCCGACGCGAAATCAGCCTGGCGCCCGGCGAGATCGCCGACCTGCCGGTCAGCGTGGCGCTTACCGACGCCAGCCATGGCCGGGCGCTGAGCCGCAGACTGCAGTTCGAGGTACGCGACCTGGTCGATCCGCACAGCGCCGTCAGTACCTACAGCACCTTTGTCGCGCCAGCCAATCCGTGAGCCGCGCGGCAACACGAGATACACCGTCCGCGCTTCGTGCAGTATCGTCACCCATTGCCGCAGCTGAGCCAGACGCATGAAGCGCTACGAAAAATTCGCTGACGAGATAGCCGAACTGATCCGCACCGGGGTACTGGGGCCGGGCGAAAGAGTGCCGTCGGTGCGCCACGCCAGCCGCACCTACGGGGTCAGCCCGTCGACGGTATTCCAGGCTTACTACCTGCTCGAAGATCGCGGCCTGATTCAGGCGCGGGCGCGTTCGGGCTACTTCGTTCGCGAACATGCCAAGCGTCCGCTGCACGAACCCGAGATCGGCCCGCGGCTGGCCGAAACCACCGACGTTGGCGTCAGCGAGCTGGTGTTCTCGGTGCTCGCCTCGCTACGCGATCCAAACACCGTGCCCTTCGGCTCGGCCTTTCCCAGCCCGGAACTCTTTCCGCTGCAACGCCTGGCTCGGTCCATGGCTCAGTGCGTACGCGACATGCCGGCCAGCGCGGTGATCGCCGAGATGACGGCCGGCAATCCGGACCTGCGCCGGCAACTCGCCCTGCGCTACATGGTCAGCGGCGTGATGCTGCCGATGGACGAACTGGTGATCACCACCGGCGCCATGGAGGCGCTGAACCTGTGCCTGCAGGTCGTGACCGAGCCAGGTGATCTGGTTGCCATCGAAGCGCCTGCTTTCTACGCCACGCTGCAGGTGCTGGAGCGGCTCAAGCTCAAGGCGGTGGAAATCCCGGTGCATCCGCGCGAGGGCATCGATCTGGACACACTCGCTGACAGCCTCGCCAAGCTTCCGATCAAGGCGTGCTGGTTCATGAGCAGCCTGCAAAATCCGCTGGGCGCGAGCATGGGTGAACCGAAGAAACTGCAGCTTTACGAGCTGCTGCGGCAGCATCAGATACCACTGATCGAAGACGACGTCTACGCCGAGCTCTATTTCACCCAGGAACCGCCCAAGCCCGTCAAAAGCCATGACCGCGACGGCCTGGTCATGCACTGCGGCTCATTCTCCAAAAGCCTCGCGCCGGGTTATCGAGTCGGCTGGGTCGCTGGCGGGCGGTACGCCGAGCAGATCGGCCGGCTCAAGCTCATGACCACGATTTCTCCTTCCGTCCCGGCCCAGGCGGCCATCGCCAACTACCTGCAGCACGGCGGTTACGACCGTCATTTGCGCAAGCTGCGCCACGCGCTGGAAATGCAGCAAGGCGCAATGCTCGCCTCCGCCGCCCGACATTTCCCGGCGACCACGCGGGTCACACGCCCCGGCGGCGGCTACTTTCTGTGGTTCGAATTCCCGGAGCAGGTCGATTCCCTGCAACTGCTGCAGCTCGCGCTCGCCCAAGGCATCAGTCTCGCCCCCGGCCCGATCTTCTCGGCCACTCAACGATTCCGAAACTGCGCGCGGTTGAACCATGGCCACCCGTGGGATGCGCGCAGCGAAAAGGCCATGGAATTGCTCGGACGGATGATCAAATCGTTCTAAATCGAAGCCTCGGCAGTAAGCCACGCACGACGCTAAATCTCGATCGTTCCCTGCAGGTACTGCACTGCTCGCCCGGCGACGAACACGCGCTCCCCTTCCACCCGGCAATACAGTAGCCCGCTACGACGCGAGGCCTGCAGCGCAACCAGCGATGATTTGCCCAGGCGCCCGCTCCAGTAAGGCGCAAGACCGGCATAAATCGAGCCCGTCACCGGATCTTCATCACCACCATTGGCCGGCCAGAAATAACGCGAGACGAAGTCCTGCTCACGCCCCGGCGCGGTGATCACCACATCCAGCGGGGCGAGTGTCTTGAGGGCAGCAAGGTCCGGCGTCAGAGCGCGTACCTGCTCCTCGTCCTCGTATACGGCGAACCAGGCCTGACTGCTTTTCAGGACGGCTTGCGGAACGATGCCTAGGCCGTTGGATAACTCCGCCGGAGGGTCATCCACGCGCTCGGGTTCGCGGTTGGGGAAGTTCATTTCCAGCAAGCCGTCGTCCAGCTGCGCGACGCTGATGTCGCCCACCGCCGCCGCACGGAAGGTCAGCGGCGCCGTCGCCATTCGCTGGCTGAGCAGCACGAAGGCGCTAGCCAACGTTGCGTGACCGCAAAAGTCGATCTCGGTAATGGGCGAGAACCAGCGAATATGAAAAGCACCGTCCGGCTCGCGTACCAGAAAGGCGGTTTCCGACAGGTTGTTCTCGATGGCGATCGACTGCATCTGCGCATCGCTCAGCCATTGCTCCAGCGGCACCACCGCGGCGGAGTTGCCCTTGAACAACACATCGGTAAATGCATCGACCTGATAGATCGGCAGTTTCATGCTCGCCCTCATCCCTGCTTGGCGCCCGCCATCGGGCGCGCTAATCGAACGAGTCTCGCCGAGCGGGAAGCGCTCGGCAATCTTCCTGAGTGACTGGCTGTGGCCGGGTCAGGAGCTCGACACCATGCTGGCGGTCAGCGTGGGCTTGATCGGCTCTGCCGGTGGCTGACATTGCGTCTGTGCGCCGACCTGCAGATAGGGCTGGAGAATCGGCGCCATGCCTTTGAGCACCTGCACCGGCAGCGCCGAGGTGAAGCGGAAACTGTCCGCGCCGCGCCCTGGAACGTAGGCGGTCAAGGTGCCGAAATGATTCGGGCCGAGAAAGAAAACGAAGGTGGCAGTCCGGTTCAATGCCAGAGAACTGATCAGCCGCCCGCCTGCCCCAATGGTCTGGATGCGGTTGTCGCCCGTTCCGGTCTTGCCGCCAACACGCAGCGGTTCGCCGTCACTTTGCAGGAAGCTGCCGCGCAGCCGGCGCGCCGTACCACCCTCAACCACATTGGCGAGCGCTTCGCGTAACGCCGCGGCCACCTCACTGTGCAGCACCCTGACACCCGTATTCGGCCTGATGCCCACGCGCGTTTCATACGGCGTGTCGCTGGCAAAATGCAGGCTGTCGATACGCACGCTGGGCAGGCGCACGCCGTCGTTGACGATGATGCCCATCAGCTCCGCCAGCGCGGCCGGGCGATCGCCGGAACTGCCCAGCGCGGTGGCGAGCGACGGCACCAGATGATCGAAGGGATAACCCAGACGCTGCCAGCGACGGTGGATGTCGGTGAAGGCTTCCACTTCCAGCATGATGCGAATGCGGCTGTCGCGCGCGCTCTTGTGCCGGCTGCGGAACAGCCAGCCGTAGACCTCCTGGCGCTCGGCGGTGCTGGCAGCGATCACCTCGGAGATGCCTGCATCCGGGTGCTTGATCAGATAGCCCAGCAACCACAGGTCCAGCGGATGCACCCTGGCGATGTAGCCCTGATCCGGCAGGCTATAGGCGCCCGGTCCGTAACGGGTGTAGAGCGAATCGAGCTTGTCGTCGTTGAGTTCGACGCCCGGCAGGGCTTGCTTGAGGAAGCGGTCGAAAGCAGCACGATCGGCCTCCGGCATCAGGTAGCGGTGCACCGCGGCGAGCCGGGGCGGCGTCGGGCGCATGCCGTCCAGCAGCACTTCGATGCGTTCCTCAGCAGTCTTGCCACGGTACTTTTTCCAGAAGCGCTGAAGGAACACCGAGCCCTCGCGGTCGGCGAAGCGTCGCAGATATTCACGCCGCTCGGGGTTGTCGTCACTTTTCAACAGCTCGGCGCCGTTGGAGGTCTGGTAGGTGCTGTACCTCACCAGATCACGCATCAAGCGTACGAACGGCAGGTTGATCGACTCTCGCAGCGCCTCGCGCATGGTGGGCAAACGTCCGTCATCCTCACGACGAAAATTGCCGAATCGATGCATACCGGCCCCGGTGAAGAAACGCTCGGCGGGACTGGCCGAGTAGCGGCGTTCCAGCGCCGCATCGAGCATCGCCGGTAGGTTGCGGTCCTCGTGCTCGATCAGATAACCCACGGCCCAGCGTGTCAGCGGATCGAGCGCCTCGGCTTTGCGCAATTCGCTGATTTCGGTTTGCGCGTAGCGATCGTGCAATTCGGCGATCACTTCGAGATAGGTAGTCAGCACGCGCAGCTTGGCCGTGGAGCCAAGCTCCAGTTTGCTGCCTTCATTGATATCGAACGGCTGGTTGGTGTTGTCGGTCTGTACACGCACGCGGAAGCCCTGCTCACCGCGCTCGAACAGCGTGAAGCTGTAGCGGACGTCCGCGGTGCGCTCCGGCGACAACATGCGTTCGCCGAACAGCCCTACTTCACCAGCAAACTCCGGCTCCGCCAGGCGCAGCAGATAGTCGCTGACTTGCTTCTGCAATTCGCCGTGCAATGGTGTGGTGGCGGCCAGATCGAGACGATCCAGTTCATACAGCGACACGCCGAGCAGACTGCTCAAACGCATGCGCGCGGCGGTAATGCCCTTGCTGGTCGGCACCTCGCGGATGCCCGGCTCGCGGCGTAGATCACGGAACATCACCTTCTGCTGCAGCGCCGCGTTGCGCAGCCGGGTGCCGATCACCCCACCGTTGGCCAGCAGACGGATGTGGCTGTCGGTGAGCTCCGCCATGTCTTCACGTCCGGAGAACAGGTAATACGACGGGCGCCGCTGAGCGATCAGCAACGACAACACCTGGCGCAGCGCCAGGCCCCGTGCCTCATAACTGACATCGGCGTTGCGGCGCGAGTCCAGCGCACGGTTGACCTCGGCGAAATCCGCGCCGAACCAGAGGCGCAGTCCATCGGCAATGCCATGCACTTCGCCGTGACCGTACGCCGCCGACAGCGGCACGCTGTTGAGGTAGTCGCGCACGATACGCTTGCGCGTGGTCAAGGTTTGCTGGCCTTCGCGGTAGGTGCGCACGCTCGCCGAAATCATCTGCCGAATCTTTTCTTCGACGCTTCCGGTTCGGCCTTCAGGCGAGTGGCGGTATTTCTCTACCTGGGTCGCGAGCGTACTGCCGCCAGCCGCCTGTACCGGCAGGCCGAGCTTCTTTTCGACCTGGCTCACAGCCGCCATGGTGAAACGCGGCCAGTCCACAGCCGGGTTCGCGCGGGGTCGCTCGGCATTGAGCAGCCCACGATCCTCAATGAACAGCAGGCTCATCGCGATGATGGGCGGCACGTCTTCGAAGGTTTCGTAGTACTGATGCGGGTAGCTGTTGGCGTATAAGGGCTCGCCACGGCAATCGCCTATCGTCAGCCCCGCCTGCGACTTTTCCGGATAGGGCAGGAAGAAGCCGTGGCTGGCGTAGCGTTGCAAGGCCGGCGAAAAACGCACCTGCTGTTGGATATCGAAACCGCGCTCGGTCAGCCGCTCGAGAAACTTTGGCAGCGCCGCATAGCCCAGACGCCGATCGAAAGGCCCAGCCTCGGGGAAGCGGATATTGGTGCTCGCGCCGGGCTCGACCCGATAGTCGAGGTTCTCGGCATAACGGCTCAGCCATAGCGCCTGCAGCTTTGAGGTATGCATCTCATGCCAGGCCGCATAGCCACCGCCTGCCAGCAGCGAGATGCCCAGCAACAGCGTCATGCGGCGCGCCAGACGGCTGCCGTGCGTGGTTGGTCTACCGGTTTTGCTGGCCTTCGATGCGCGCTTGCCACCAGCCGCCCGGGAGGTATCGCTCCGCCATACTGCGCCCATATGTTCCGGCCTGGCTTCCTAGGAAAATCACAGGCTTAAGCTTAGCTGTTGGCGTTTCGTTCACGTGTTCAAGCAGACGAACGGAGCCGCTCAAGAACGGCCTTGGCAGAGCCCCTTATTCGATCCACGTTGGATAAAAACCGAGCCGCGCTTGCAGCTGAGCATCCCGCACCTGCAAAACCTCGGCAGGCAACGGCTTTTGATTGCTTTCACTGCCGACGGCATCGCCATGAAAGAAGTAGCGCTGCCCATCATCCAGGGTGAGAAACAGCCCTAGCGCGCCATGCCCGGGCAGTTTCACCACAATCAGCCGCCCGTCGCCAAACAGGTCGAGGCTATCCTCGAATCCATAAAAAGAACGCCGTTCGAAGCGCAGCGGCTGCCAATCGACCCCATGAGCGAACTGCGCCGGGATGACTGCAGGCGGCGTTGCGGTGCGGGCGTAATGAATGCTTTCCGGATTGGCCAGCACCGGCAGATCGGCAAAGTCGGCCAGCCCGGACGCGTACTCCCAACGGGCGCAACCCAGCACAACCCGGTCGACGCTTATGCCATCGCGATCAAGCTGATCACGCGCAGGCTGTACGGCCCGGTAGCGCCTTTCACGCCAAGGAATCACGCTGTCCAGCTGCGCATCGATCTGCCGGCCGAGGCCCGTGCCGAATAGCAGCCGACTGCCCTGATGCTCGATCAGGACGGCAATTTGATTGACGGTTGGCGGCTGTACCCAGCCACCGTCGCGCCAGGAGAATTCACCGCTGGACGTGGTCTGCGCGGTGCGAACCAAGCTGAAGCGCAGTTCCGCTGCGCTCACGGTTCCGGCCAATAACATCAATGACAAGCCAACTATCCTCAGGCTGCGCATGGCTCACACTCCTGCCTCGGGAAGGAATGGCGAAAACTGGGGCGAAGCGAACGCCAACGGCAGGCGCGAGCGGCGCAGCGTCCAGCGTCCCGGCGTCAGTGCGAGCATTCGCTCCGCGCCGGCCGGCGGTGTGACATTCAACGCCTCGTACTGCTCAGGCCAGATCAGCTCGGCACGCGCCTGCAGGTGCAGCAGATCGCCGCTGCTGAAATCGATCAACAGCAGCCCACAGCGCGGGTCGCGCAGCAGATTGCCGAGCGTGTTGAATAGCCGGTTGCCGCTGTAGTCCGGTATCCAGAGCCGACCGTCCCGGCCGACCTCGATAAAACCGGCCGGTCCGCCACGATGCGAAATATCCACCCCGCCACCCTGTGGGTCCGAACTCTGGCTGGCGATGAACAACGTGTCCGCCGCCTGTACCAGCCCCAGCCATTGTTCGTCCAGGCCGTCACCCTCAAGCATTAACCCCGGCAGGCGCGGGGTTGCCTGCCAATCGCGTGCCTGGATGTACTTCGGGCAATTGCCGAACGACTGCGCGACCGCGACGCTGAAGCCGCGCTCGTCACTCTCGACTATGCGCCCATTCATCCTGTTGCGTCTGCGGGTCGGCCATTCGAGCCCGAGCAGACCGACCGCGGCGCGCGGCTGCAGCAATGATGCGATCGGATCGTCGATCTGTGGCCGGGCGCCAACGCACAGCAAGGCTGGATGGGGGGACCAGGCGAACCCAGCCGCGCCGCAGAGTATCGATGCATGAGGCTGCCCTTCGCTGTCCACCGCCGCTACCAGCAAAGCCGGTAATTGCGCGAAAAATTCCCGATGCTGCTCAGGCATAAACGATCGGATCACGCGACTGCCTATCTGCTCGGCTTTTTCGCGAACGCCGGCACGGGTCTGAACGGATTGCTCGCCGACGTGGAAGGGGCTGCTCATGGCGATATCCCCTATTCCAGGCCGGGCATGCTGATGTAGTCCGGCAGCTCGCGGATGCGCGAGCACCAGGCACGGATTGCCGGGTACGGACCGAGATCGATACCGCCCTCACCAGCCAGCGCCGCGTAGGGGTATACCGCGAGATCGGCGATGTTTGGCGCAGCGGTTTCGGCCAGCCAGGCATGTTCGGTGAGCTGCTGCTCGACTAGCTGCAAAGCGGCGAGCGCACGGCTGGCGGTCAAGGGTTCGTCGATCGGCCGGCGGAACAAGCGCCCTACCCGAGCCGTCGCCGGGCCGTGATGCATCTCGTTGGCGGCGAAACTCAGCCAGCCAACGACGCGCGCCTGAGTGAGCGCATCTTGCGGATACCAGACTTCGTCGGCGTAGCGCCGTGCCAGGTAGACGAGGATGGCCTGGGAGTCGACCACGCGGGTATCGCCATCCTCCAGAACCGGCACCTGCCCGCGCGGATTGATAGCGAGAAACGACGGTTGCTTGTGCTCGCCTTGCAGCAGATTCACCGGCACCAGCTCAACCGGCTGGCCGATCAGGCTGAGAAACAGGCGCGCTTTGTAGCAGTTACCGGACAGGGTCAGATCGTACAGCTTCATCGTGTCGCTCCTTCGCAGATGTGGTTGGGTAAGGCACGACTGGATAATAGACAGACCTGTCTGTACACTGCAAGTGCAAAATGTTCTCAAGGATGACGATTGGAGCGAAAAGAACCGCTGCCGCATAATGGCCGCCCGAGGAGACCGACATGGCATCGAACAAGCGCGACCTACTGCTCAGCACCGCCGAGCGGCTGTTTTACACAGAGGGCTACCACGCCACGGGCATCGACCGGATTCTCAATGAGTCCGGCGTGGCCAAGATGACGCTGTACAAGCACTTCAAGTCGAAGGAAGAACTGATCCTGGCGGTGCTCGACGCACGCCAGCAGCCGATGCTCGAGCGTCTGCGCGAAGCGCGCGACAAGCTGCCGCCGCGCAAGGCGCTGCTCGGCGTTTTCGATGGGTTGAACAATATGATTCACAGCCCGAACGCGTTCTGTGGCTGCTTGTTCATCAACGCCGCGGCTGAATATCACGACCGCGATCATCCGATTCATCAGCGCTCGGCGACTTACAAGGCCCAGTTTCAGACGCATCTGCGCGAGCTGCTCGAAGCGCTCGACGCACCGCAGCCGGAGCAACTTGCGCGGCAACTACAATTTTTGATCGAGGGTGCGCTGAGCATGGCGCACATCGAAGGGCCGGCTGATCAAGCGCTACTGGCCAAGGCGGCGGCCGATCAATTGCTGCAGGCCGCCGGTATCTGAATAACTGCAGGCAGATGCGCGCCCTTACGTCGGGCGCTCTTCCTTCACGCGGAACCAGGCGGCGTAGAGCGCCGGCAGGAACAACAGCGTCAGTGCCGTCGCGACGATCAAGCCACCCATGATCGCCACGGCCATCGGTCCAAAGAACACGCTGCGTGACAGTGGAATCATCGCCAGCACCGAGGCCAGTGCAGTCAATACGATGGGCCGGAATCGGCGCACGGTGGCGTCGATGATCGCATTGAAGCGATCTTGGCCGGCGCCGATGTCCTGTTCGATCTGGTCCACCAGAATCACCGAGTTGCGCATGATCATCCCCGAGAGCGCGATGGTGCCGAGCATCGCGACGAAGCCGAACGGCTTACCGAACAACAGCAGGAACAGCGCAACGCCGATCAGCCCTAGCGGCGCGGTGAGGAACACCATGGCCGAGCGCGAGAAGCTCTTGAGCTGGATCATCAACAGGCTGACCACGACGATGATGAACAGCGGCATACCGGCATTCACCGACGCTTGCCCACGGCTGGAATCTTCCACCGTGCCGCCAACTTCCAGCAGATAGCCGCTGGGGAGCGCATCGCGAATCTCACTCAATGTCGGTTCGATCTGCTGCACCAGCGAAGCCGGCTGCTGTTCTCCGTAGACATCGGCACGCACCGTCACGGTCGGCAGGCGATTGCGGTGCCAGATCACGCCTTCCTCGAAGCCATATTCCAGCGTGGCGACCTGTGACAAAGGCACGCTGAGGCCGCTGGCGGTAGGAATCGCCAGGCTGGGCAGCATCGACAACATCTCGCGCTCACGTTCGGTGCCGCGCAGCAGAATCTCGATCAGCTCGTTGTCCTCGCGAAACTGGCCGGCGGTGGTACCGGTGAAGGTGCGCTTGAGGAAACTCGATAGCTCGACCGTGCTCACCCCAAGGGCGCGGGCGCGATCCTGGTCGACATTCAGCCAAACCACCTTGCTCGGCTCTTGCCAATCCAGGTGTACGTTGGCCACGTGGGGGTTCTCACGCACCTTGGCTGCGACCTGACGCGCCAACTTGCGCACCGCATCAATGTGCTCGCCGGTCACTCGGAACTGCACCGGATACCCCACGGGCGGGCCATTTTCCAGCCGGCTGACGCGCCCACGCAGGGTCGGGAAATCTTCGCGCAGGCGATCGATCAACCAGCTGCGCAGGGCTTCGCGTTCCTCAATGCTTTCGGCCAGCACCACGATCTGGGCGAAACTCGTAGCGGGCAGCTGCTGGTCGAGCGGCAGATAGAAACGCGGTGACCCGTTGCCGACATAGGCCACGTAGTTGTCGATGCCAGCGCGCTCCGCGAGCATTTCCTCGAGGCGGTGCACCTCGGCTTCGGTGGCCTTGAGCGAAGCGCCTTCGGCCAGCTTGAGATCGACCATAAGCTCCAGACGCCCAGACGCCGGAAAGAACTGCTGCGGGACGATGCGGAACAGGCCGATCGCACCGACGAAGAGCAACAGCGTCAGTACGATCACCATTTTGCGCCGACGCACGCAGAACTGGATGAGGCGCCTGACCCGCTGGTAGAACGGCGTCGAATAGGGATCGTGCCCTTCGTCGCTACCGCCGTGTTTTTGCGCGTGACGCTTGGCCAGATCCGGCAGCAGTTTCGCACCCAATAGAGGGACGAATACCACCGCGGCGATCCACGAGGCAACCAGTGCGATAGTCACCACTTGAAAGATTGAACGGGTGTATTCACCGGTACTCGACTGCGCCGTGGCAATCGGCAAGAAACCCGCCGCGGTGATCAGGGTGCCGGTCAGCATCGGAAAAGCCGTGCTGGTCCAGGCGTAGCTCGCCGCCTTGAGCCGGTCGAAGCCCTGCTCCATTTTGATTGCCATCATCTCTACCGCAATGATCGCGTCGTCCACCATCAGCCCGAGCGCCAACACCAGCGCGCCGAGCGATATCTTGTGCAGACCGATGTCGAGGTAATTCATGGTCGCGAAGGTCATCGCCAAGACCAGCGGGATCGATAGCGCCACCACCAGACCGGTGCGCACGCCGAGCGAGAAGAAGCTCACCAGCAGCACGATCACCAGCGCCTCGATGAGCACCTGAACGAACTCGCCGACACCAGTCTTCACCGCCGCCGGTTGGTCGGACACCTTGCGCAGCTCCATGCCGGCCGGCAATTCCTGCTGCAATCGCGCGAATTCGCCCTGCAATGCCTCGCCCAGCATGAGGATGTCGCCACCGTCCTTCATCGACACCGCCAGACCGATCGCCGGCTCGCCCATGAAGCGCATACGGGGCGCCGGCGGATCGTTGAAGCCACGATAGACGTCAGCCACATCGCCGATACGGAAGGTGCTGCCAGCCACGCGGATGGGGAAGTCGCGAATTTCCTTGACCGTCTCGAAGCTGCCCGTCACACGTAGTTGGACGCGGTCGCTCGAGGTCTCGACGAAGCCCGCCGACAACACCGTATTCTGCGCTTCGAGCGCCTGCTGCACGGCTTCCAGCGGTACTCCCAGGTTGGCCAGCTTGACGTTGGAAAGCTCGATCCAGATCTTTTCGTCCTGCAGGCCGATCAGCTCGACCTTGCCGACATTCGTCACGCGCTGCAGCTGCAGCTGGATGCGGTCGGCATAATCCTTGAGCACCGCATAGTCGAAGCCCTTGCCGGTCAGCGCATAGATGTTGCCGAAGGTGGTGCCGAACTCGTCATTGAAGAAAGGGCCCTGCACGCCGGCCGGGAAGGTATGGCGGATATCGCCGATCTTCTTGCGAATCTGGTACCAGAGTTCGGGAATCTCCCCGGAGCCCATCGAATCGCGCGCCATGAAGGTCACGTTGGATTCGCCCGGTCGCGAGAAGGAAACGATGCGTTCGTAATCGCCGGTCTCCATCAGCTTCTTCTCGATGCGCTCGGTGACCTGACGGGAGACTTCCTCGGCCGTGGCGCCGGGCCATTGAGTCTGGATCACCATCGCCTTGAAGGTGAAAGGCGGATCTTCGCTCTGGCCGAGTTTGCTGTAGGAAAGTACCCCGACGACGGCCACCAGCAGCATCAGATAGATCACGATCTGCCGGTTACCCAGCGCCCAGGCGGAGAGATTGAAGCGCATCGCGATTACTCCTGCGCCGCCAGCACGACCGGTCGGTTGTCGCGGTCCACTGCCCTTACCTCCTGGTCTTCGTGCAGCATCTGAACGCCGGCCAGCACGACCCAGTCGTCAGCCTGCAAGCCATCCAATATGGGTACCAGGGTTTCGCCGAAGGCACCGGTGCGCACGGCGACTCGCTCCAAGGTGGCGCCCTCCGTCACTCGCCAGACATAGGCCTTGCCCTGCTCGGCCGTGACAGCCGAAAGCGGCACGGCCAGCGGCACCTCGCCGTTGTTGCGGATCGACACCAGGGCGCTCTGACCCAGCTCGGCCGGCACCTCGGCATCGGCGAACGCGACGCGCGCCGAGTAGGTACGCGATTGCTGATCAGCCGCCGGCGATAACTCACGAATGTGTCCGGGGTACTGCTTGCCGGGATGCGACCAGATTTCCACCGAGACCTTCTGCCCCACCGCATAACGATCCAGCGCCTGCTCCGGCAAATGGATCGCCACCTCACGCTCGCCATCAGCGGCCAACACGAACGCGGTCTGTCCTGCCGCGACCACCTGGCCGACCTCGACCCGACGTTGAGCGATTACCCCCTCGCGGGTCGCCCGCAGAACGGCGTAGTCGACCTGGTTGCGCGCCACGTCGAACTCAGCGCGCGCCTGCTGCAGACGCGCCTGGGCCGAGCGAAAGGCGTTTTCGGAAGAATCGAACTGCGAGCGGCTGACCAGTTGGCGATCCATGAGCGTCTTGTAGCGCTCGTGCTCGGCGCGCGCGACGCGAAGGTTGGCCTCGGCGGCGGCTACCTGGGCGCGCAGACCTTCCAACTGCAATTGCACGTCGCGCGGATCGAGCTTGGCCAACGGCTGATCCTTGCGCACTCGTTCACCGGCTTCGACCAGACGCTCGGTCACCTTTCCGCCGATTCGGAACGACAGTTCAGGCTCGTAACGCGCATGCACCTCGCCCGGATAGCTCTCGACCGCCTCGCTGGCCGGTTGCGGTTGAACCACCATGACCGGCCTTGCCGAGAGCTGCTCGGGCTCGCCGTTGCCGCAGCCGGATAACAAGGCGAGACCAATGACACCAAGGAAAGGCAAGGCATGTCGGAACACGTTTGGTTCTCTCTCTGTCGCAAGGCGGGCTTTAATACCTATACTGGCCGGCATAGTAAAAATACCGAACTCACCAGTCTAGTATTAAAAACACTTATGACAGAAAAACCATCCGTGCCCTCTGGTCCGGGCCGCCCGAAGGATCCAGCCAAGCGCGAAGCGATTCTCGCCGCCGCTCAGGTGTTGTTTCTCAGCAACGGCTATGAAGGCAGCAGCATGGACGCCATCGCCGCCGAGGCGGGCGTCTCGAAGCTCACGCTGTATAGCCACTTCAAGGATAAGGAGGCGTTGTTTGGCGAGGCGATAAAGACCACCTGTGAGACGCGCCTGCCGCGCACGCTGTTCGTACTCGAAGACGGTTGTTCGATCCGGCAGGTGCTGCTGGATCTGGGCCGCGCATTCCATGCGCTGGTCAACAGCCCGGAATCCATCGGACTGCACCGTGTCATGGTCGCCTTGGCCACGCAGAATTCCGCGCTGTCACGCATGTTTTTCGATGCGGGACCGCAGCGCTTGCTGGTGGATCTGGAGCATCTGCTGATTCAGGCCAACCAGCGCGGACTGCTGCAGGTAAGCGAGCCTATGCGCGCCGCCGAACACTTCTGCTCGTTGATAAAAGGCGTTGCGCACTTCCGCTTGCTGATCGGCTACACGGATGCGCCCGATTCGGAAGAGGCCGACAAACATGTGCAGGACTGCGTCGCGCTGTTCATCCGCGCCTATGACTGCGCGCAGTCTGCGGAGGGCTGAGCCGGCACGAACATCCCGGCTCGAACAATCACGACGCAGCCGGAGCAGCCGTAGGATCTACAGAGCGGAAAGCGTTCGAAATTCATCCTGCGCCAGCTGATCGGTCATACCACTGACGAAATCCTGCAGCATTCGGCAGCGGTAGTAGAACTCCCACAACGGCTGGTCAGGCGATTCCATGGGGTGGGCTTTCATGGCCTCGTGGTAGGCCTTGATCAGTTGGCTTGGCAATCGCCGCGCCAGCATCTGCAGATGTGGTTCGCTGCGGCAGCCACCCTCGGTCAAGGCCTGGAAGGTTTCCGGGGCGACGCGCAGCAGTGGTGCGTAGGCCTCGAGCAAGCCTTGCAGGATCCGATAGCCCTGCAATTGCAGGGTTTCCACTTCCCGATGGCAGAACACGCGGTCCATCGCAACGTCCTTGAAGGTCTGCACAATGGCGTTGGCCAGACTGGAATCTTCCAGCAGCGCTCGATCCAGCGTGCCGTGGTAGACGGATTCGATGTTGTCAACGAACTGCTGAGCCGCGTGCTGCACCAGCGGATGGACCATGTTCACCCGCAACCAGATGAAGAACTCGCCAACCTTGTTGATCGGTTCCCTCCGCGCCCTCGACTCGGCATAGGCGACCATGCTGCGGAAGCTGCGCCCAGCTGGCGAGATCGGCTCGTCCGGCGACCCGTGCTCGGCGAACTTGACCACCAGCAGATTTGCCAGCTGTTCGATGGTGAAGATGCCCTTCTCCACCGAGTCCTCGATATCGGCCAGGCAATAGGCGATGTCGTCCGCTGCTTCCATGATGTAGGCGACGGGATGGCGCGTGCCGGATTGCAGACCCAGCGCGGTGCGCAAATCATCCACGAACGGCTCTTCGGATAGATAGAAGCCCGGCTTCTTGTGCAGATAGGCGCCAGGCGTGCCCTTGTCAGGCTTGGGCGCGTAGGCAGCCCGCACGTACTTGAGCAGGCCGGCCGTCTGGGTATAGGTCAGATTGAGCCGCAACAGGCTCACCACCAAACGAATCGCCTGAGCGTTGCCTTCGAACTGTTTGAGATCGAGCAGCATGCGTGCGCGCAGCTCGATACCGCCCTGCTCCATCGGTACGGCCGAGTCGAAAAGCGTCTCGAGATGGCGTGCAAACCACTCACTGATGGCGAACTCGCCGAAGTGTCCGAAGGGCGGATTACCGATGTCGTGCATCAGGCAGGCCATTTCCACCAAGCTTTCCAGTGCCCCTTCCAGATCATCGAGGCCATACAGGCTGGCCTTGTTGCCAAGCTGCTTATATAGCGTACGGACGATAAAACGACCGGTCTGTTGGACCTCCAGCGAATGCGTCAGCCGGCTACGCACCGCCGCATTGCGCTCCAGCGGGAACACCTGCGTTTTCTGCTGTAGGCGGCGCACCGCCGCCGAATTTATGATTCGGCCGCGGTCGCTTTCCAGATGATCGATGACCGCCTGCAGATTGCCTTCCGAGGCGCGCATCCCCGGCTCCAACTGGCCGTAGGGCCGTTGACGGGTGATCTTGTCCTTGAAGTTCAGGGGCACTGGCATGGATCGCACTCGATAAATAAGAAAGCCGAGCCTAGCGCGGCATGACGGCTTTACCAAGACCGCTGCCCCGCCGAGCCCTGCTCGACTAGAATCGCCCGCTCAGCCAGGAGCGAAGCATCATGAGCAGAGCGGATTTTCATCGCCAACATGCCGAGCGGGCGACCGCCGAAGCACGGCGGCTGCTCGACAAGCGACCCGAACTGGGAGCTCGCTGGCTGCCCTGGGTCGCCTCGGAACTCTACCAACTCACCCCACCGGAATACGCGGCGATGGTTCGCCGTGAACTGGCTCGCCTGAACGAAGGCTGAAGCACAGCCAGCCCGGCACCAACGCTTCAACCAGACCTCAATCGCCTCGCCTCAACGGCAGGCAATACGTTGTGAGCAGAAAAAACCTTTGCAGTCATCAGACGACATATTCAAGTAAAGGCTGATTCTGCCGATGTCATATTACGACTAACTTCAGTGGCATCCGGCCTTGAGGAAACAACAATGAAAAATCTGAAGGTCAGCTACAAGCTGGCTCTGGGTTTCGCAGCCGTACTGCTGTTGACCGTCTGCGTCGCCGTTATCGGCGTGTTCAGCATGGACGCGCTGATCTCCCGCAGCGACAAGGCACAGACGGCTGAGAGCCTGCTCAACGAAGCCAACGAAATTCGCTACGCGCAGGTGCGCTTCGAGGGGCGCAGCGATCCCAGCCACGTCGCTCGCGTCAAGGATTCGGTGGCAACCATCGTTCAGATCATCGAACAAGAAAGGGCCAGCTTCTCCGAGCCACAAGACCTCGAATATCTGGAAACCATCGCCAATGAAGCCCACCGTTACCAGGATGCGTTCGAAAGACTGGTAGCCCTCCACGCGCAGAAAACGCAAACCCGCGCCAACTGGGTCGAGACTGGAAACAACACTGACAAACTGATCGGCGACCTGGAGCGACGCTGGAACGGCGTCCAGGGCAACCCGGTACTGCATCCAGCCAGCGATACCGCCAACATCGCCCTGCTCACCAGCGAACTGTCCAAGCAGAACCGGCTGCTGCGCTACACGGTGCGTGGCTACCTGATGGAAGAGTCCGAGGCCGCCCTGCAGGCGCTCAATCAGCAGTTCGATAGCCTTAACGCGGCCATCACATCCCTGGAAAGCGAGCTGATCGGGCCTCAGGCCGAACGCTTGAAGATACTCAAGGCCAGCGCGAACGAATACGTCGAGCTGGTCAAGAAGTTACCGCCCATCGTCGCTCTGCAACAACAGGCGCACCAGGACATGGAGGCGATCTTCGCCAGGCTCTATGAACAGGCTCAGGGCATCATCGCCAGCCAGACCAGCAAACGCGCCGAGGAAGCCCAGACCAAGAAGGTGCAAGTCATTGGCATCACGTTGCTGGCTATTGCCCTAGGTGTGCTGATCAGCGCCTTGATCGTTCGGCAGATTACCCAGCCGCTGAATCAGGCGGTGCGAATGGCCGAGCGTATCGGCGCCGGCGACATGACCGGACAGGATGTGGATAAACGCCACGACGAATTCGGTCAGCTGCTCGATGGGCTGGGCAAAACCCGCAGCAACCTGCAATCGCTCATCGGCCATATTGGCGGTATCACCACGCAGCTGGCGGCCGCCTCGGAAGAACTGTCGGCGGTCACCGCCCAGGCCAGCGCAGGCGTGAACAGCCAACGTCAGGAAACCGATCAGGTCGCCACCGCCATGCATGAAATGACCGCCACGGTACAGGAAGTGGCGCGCAACGCCGAAGAAGCATCCGGCGCTGCCAGGCGCGCCGACCAACAGGCAACCAAGGGCAACGCCGTGGTGCAACGGGCGCTGGCACAGGTCGATCGATTGTCCGCGGAAGTTACGCTTTCCGCCGAAGCCATGACCCAGCTGAACCAGGAAACAGATGGCATCAGCACCGTGCTGACGGTGATCAACGGCATCGCCGAACAAACCAATCTGCTCGCACTCAACGCGGCAATCGAGGCGGCACGTGCAGGCGAGGCGGGTCGTGGTTTCGCCGTGGTCGCCGACGAAGTCCGCGGCCTGGCACAGCGCACCCAGCAATCCACCGCGCAGATCGAGGAGCTGATCAGCAACCTGCAGAAAGGCGCGCGTACCGCCTCGGGGATGATGGACAGCAGTAGCAGTCTCGCCAAGGACACGGTCAGCCTGGCGCGTGATGTCGGTGAGGAACTGCAGGCGATCACCGAGACAGTGTCGATCATTCAGGCGATGAATCAGCAGATCGCCACCGCTGCAGAGCAGCAAAGCTCAGTGGCCGAGGAGATCAATCGCAGTGTGCTCAACGTGCGCGACGTGGCCGACCAATCCGCCGAAGCGGCGCAGGAAACGGCCGCATCCACGGCGCAACTGGCTCAACTGGGTAGCGAGTTGCAGACGCTGATTGGCCGCTTCAAGGTCTGATGTGAAATCTGCAGAACCGGATCGGGCATGGAAGTCGCAATCCGGTTTCTTCAGACAGCCGAACCGCCCAGCGCCATGCGCACCCGGCCCAGTAGCCAGCCGCCGCCTACGTTGATCATCAGCCCCAGCATTACCAGCAGCGCTCCGATCGCCTGCATCACACCAAGATGCTCATCGAGCAGCAGCGCTGCGGAGGTCAGCCCCACCACCGGTACCAGCAGCGAGAAAGGCGCCACGGTGTTGGCCGGGTAGCGCGACAACAGCCGGCTCCACAGGCTGTAGCCGAGGATGGTCGCACCGAACGCCAGATAGAGAAGCACCAAAACCGAACTCCAGCCGATGCCGCGCAACGCGCTTTCGATCACTTGCGGGCCTTCCATCATCCATGAAAGCGCAAAGAATGGGATCGGTGGAATCAGGCTGCCCCACACCACCAGTCCAACCAGGTTCACTTTGCCCACCTTGCGCGTCACGATATTGCCCAGCGCCCACATCGACGCCGCACAGATGGTCAGCACGAAGCCGGCCAAGGTCATGCTGCGATCGCCCTGCATGCCGATCAGCAGCAGCCCGCCCGCCGCGATCAACAAGCCGATGAAATTGGTCGCCCGCAGACGCTCGCCAAGAAACAGCGCGGCGAAGAACAGCGTGAAAAATGCCTGCGATTGCAGCACCAACGAGGCCAGCCCGGCCGGCATGCCGACATTCATCGCCGAGAACAAAAAAGCGAACTGCCCAAGCGAGATAGTCGCGCCATAGGCCAGCAGCCAGCGCAGCGGCAGTTGCGGGCGTTTGATGAACAGAATCGCCGGGAAGGCGGCAAGCAGGAAACGCAACGCGCCCAGCAGCATCGGCGGAATATCGTCCAGACCGACCTTGATCACCACGAAGTTCATGCCCCAGACAACGATTACCACGAGGGCCAGCAGGAGGTCTTTGGGTGCCATAGCGCACTTCCCAAGTTAAAAAATCATTAAAGCCCTCCATAGCGATCGTGCACTCATACAGCGAGCAAAGGATTCGGCAATACAGTCGCAGCGCGGCAAACCTGCCGCAAATGGCTCTTTCCGGCGTGGGTCGATGCCATGCACTCCGTGCCAGCTTCGGGTGCAAAGAGCTAGAATCGCTAGCGAACGAATCAACCCGCACGAGAGCAAGCATGGGCGCACAGTGGAAAGCGAAGCATAAAGAAGCGGCAGCCAACGCCAAGGGACGCACCTTCGGCAAGCTATCGAAGGAGATCATGATCGCAGCCCGCAGCGGCGCCGATCCGGATATGAATCCCCGCTTGCGCCTGGTGGTGGAACAGGCCAAGAAAGCCTCGATGCCGCGAGAAACCCTGGAGCGCGCAATCAAGAAAGGCGCCGGCCTGCTCGGTGAAAGCATCAACTACGAGCGCACCACCTATGAAGGTTTCGCCCCGCATCAGGTGCCGGTGATCGTCGAGTGCCTGACCGACAACGTCAACCGCACCGTCGCTGAAATCCGCGTACTGTTCCGCAAGGGTCAACTCGGTTCGTCCGGCTCGGTCGCTTGGGATTTCGACCACTGCGGCCTGATCGAAGCGGCGCCGGACACAGCTGATGCCGATCCGGAACTGGCCGCCATCGAAGCCGGCGCGCAGGATTTCGAAGCCGCCGAAGACGGGGCCACGCTATTCATCAGTGACCCTAGCGACATGGATGTGGTCTGCCGTGCGCTGCCCGAACAGGGCTTCACCGTACAGTCGGCACAGCTCGGCTATCGACCCAAGAACCCAGTCACCAGCCTGTCGGACGCGGAACTCGAAGAGGTCGAAGCCTTCCTCGCGGCCATCGATGCCCATGACGATGTGCAGAACGTCTATGTCGGCTTGGCGGGCTGACTCTGGATTCAATGGAGGGAAGGTCATGAGCACGAACAAACCGAATACGCCATACGCCCAGCGCGAACAGGGTTATCGCGAGAAGGCGCTAAAAATGTACCCCTGGGTCTGTGGACGTTGCGCGCGGGAGTTCTCAGGCAAGCGGCTGAGCGAATTGACGGTCCACCACAAGGACCACAACCACGATAACAACCCCGAGGATGGTTCCAACTGGGAACTGCTCTGCCTGTATTGCCACGACAACGAGCATTCACGCTATACGGACAATCAGTACCAGGCCGAAGCCAGGCCAGGCAGCGATCTGGGCCCGAAGGAGACTTTCAAGGCCTTCGCCAACCTGGGTGACCTGCTCAAGGGCAAGTCAGATTGATTCAGTGATTTTGCGATCAGCTCCCGTTTCGCCGTAAGCCGCGACGAAACGGGTGCAGCTCGCACGTTCCGGTTACTTGACCAGCAGGACCGGCACCGAAACCTCGTGGACCACACGGTTAGCAACCGAGCCCAGCAACATGCCGGTGAAACTGCCCAGGCCGCGTGTGCCCATGACCACGGTGTCGCAGCCGAATTGCTGCACCGCCGTATTCACCTGCGCTGCGACATCGCCCAGAACGGCATGGGTCTGGTGCGGTATGCCGGCGGCCTGTAACTCCGTAGCGGCTTCCTCCAGAGTACGGCGCGATTTTTCGAGAAAGCTCTTGTTCAGATCTTCAACCGTACTTACGGTGACGAACTCGCCATAGATAACCGGTTCCTGCTGCGCATTCAGGACGTGCACCTGAAGCGGTTTAGGCGCATCGGCGGCGAAGTGGACGATGTATCGCAGCGCTCGTTTAGCGTTGTCCGAACCATCGAAAGCTAAAAGAATATTGCGCATGGCGGGTCTCCATTGAACATTTGAGAACAGCATAGACCACCGCCCAATGCAGCCGAGCGCCAGGAACATATCCATTGAGCTGGATCAAACCCGGCCCCGTAAACAATCAACTCCTTTGCGAGACAGTCGATGAGCACAACCCCCAACGCTCCGTTCGGCGTCGGCGACGCCTCTTTCAAGGCAGCCGGCGGCGAAGCCGGCATCCAACAGTTGGTCACGGACTTCTACCGGATCATGGACGAGCACGAAGCCGCCCATTGCGTACGTCGTTTATATCCGCAGGATCTGAGCGAGGCGCGCGAACGTCTGGCGGCGTTTCTCTGTGGCTGGCTGGGTGGGCCGCGCCGTTACGCCGAGAAATTCGGCAGCATCAGCATCCCGCAATTCCACAGACGCTGGACTGTGGGCGAAGCTGAGCGGGACGCCTGGCTCGGATGCATGGCGCTCGCCATTGCCAGGCAGGGCTACTCAGCGGACTTCGCCGACTACCTGTTGGTGCAGTTGCGGGTACCGGCGGAACGCATCCTGCAAGCCGGACAACAGTCGTGCCCGGCGCACCTGCACTCGCCGCTGCCATAGCCGACGCGGAACGACAGGCCGAACCCTGGGCACATCGCTGCGTCATAACTCTGTGGGATAACGATGCTCGGATGCGGCATCCGCAGCTTCGAACAGCAGTCAGGGTGATTAGATGAAGATCCGCTTTGCCTCGGTCAACGAGCAGAAGATTCGCGACGCACGGGAATTCCTCGAGCAGAGCGGCATCGAGATCATCAGCTTCCCGGTGCGCATCGTCGAACAGCAAACCGAAGATCTGCATCAGTTGGTCAGTGACAAGCTGATGGACGCCTTCAAAATGATTGGCAAACCGGTCTTCGTCGAGCACTCGGGCCTGTTTATCAATAGCCTGAACGGCTTTCCCGGCGGGCTGACCCAGACATTCTGGGATCGCTTGCACGCTGTGCGCTTCTCCGAACTGATCGGCAATCTGGACGACCCTTCCGCGGTGGCACGTTCGCTGATCGGCTACTGCGACGGTCGCAAGCGGCATTTCTTCGAGGGTGAAGTTACCGGCAGGATTTCCCGCGAACCGGCGGGTGCAGAGGGCTTCGAGTGGGACAACGTGTTCATTCCCGACGGTTACTCCTGCACGTTCGCCGAGTTGGGTGGCGTCCATAACGAGCTTTCCATGCGTAAGCGGGCACTGGATGCCTTCATCAATCACTTGCGCCGGGTCTGAGAGGTATCGATGCAGAAGCTTCTGGAGGCGTACCGGCATAACCGCCTGATTCTTTTCGTAGGCTCCGGCGTGTCGGCCAATATCGGATTACCGCCCTGGCGCGACCTGATCAACGAAATTGCCCAGCAACTCGATTACGACCCCGATGTCTTCGATACCTATGGAAACTTCCTCTCGCTTGCCGAGTACTACCGCATCAGGAAAGGCAACATCGGGCCACTGCGCAGCTGGATGGACCGGGAGTGGCACAAGAGCATCGAGATCCGCGATTCGGAGATTCACCGGCTGATCGTTCAGGGCCGGTTTCCAGCCATCTACACGACCAACTACGACCGCTGGCTGGAAAATGCCCATGACGCTCATGGCGTCGGTTACATCAAGATCGCCAATGCCAGTGACCTGGTAAAGGCCCGCGATGGCGTCAGGCAGATCGTCAAATTCCACGGCGACTTCGATGACGATGACTCGATCGTGCTCGACGAAACGAGCTATTACGAACGCCTGCAATTCGAAACGCCGCTGGATATCAAGTTACGCGCCGACACATTGAGCAAAGCCGTTCTGTTTATTGGCTACAGCCTTTCGGATACCAACATTCGATTATTGTTCTACAAACTATCGAAGATCTGGAACGAACACGAAACCCTTGGCGTCCGGCCGATATCCTATGTCTTTTCGCACAAACCCAACCCGGTGCAGGAAGAAATTCTCAGCCAATGGGGAATTCAGATGATTACTTCGGAAGATGACGAACCGGGGTTGGCCTTGCAGAACTTTTTGCGAAATCTGGTTGAAGGCTAACGGGCAATGGTTATATCAAGCGAAGCGAAAGAATAAACAAACGAAGCGATAAAAGTGCGATGCCGTCTGGCATCGCACTCGCATGCATCAGTAGTTGTAACCAATACCGACGCTATAGAAGAACGCTCCATCGTCATAACGATCTCGCGCATCGCTTCCGCTCTTGAACAGGAACTGATACTCAGCCATCGCAGTGATGAACGTCTTGTCCTGAACCCAGTATTTGATGCCGAGTTCCGGTCCACCCATGAAGGTCTCGTCCACTTCTTCGCCGTAGACCCCACCCACGCTCAGGCCAATGAATGGGCGAGTGTTTCCACTACCGAAGTGGTAGTCATAAAACACGCGGGTCGAGCCGTCGAACTGGACGCTTTCATCTTCCGAGTCTCTGGCATTCACCGTTTGCCGGACGCCCCACATGGATCGCTCATCAAGATAAGTACCCCAACTACCCTGTACCGAGAACACTGTATCGTCGAAATCCTTATCGCTACTTCCCGCACCACTCAAGGTAACTTCACGATCACCCGCCACCGGAGCGGCAACTGCGATAGCGGGAAGCATGGCGGCAACCAGGAGAGAAGTTTTGAAAAGTCGTTTCATGACAACACCCTCTTGTTCTTACTATGGCGGATACGCAGTAACGCTCACGCGATGCGTATTTTAATGACAAGAGGGCACAACCACTGTTCATTTTATTTTAGGTATGTCAAGCAACCCGTTATTTTAATTGATTATTTATTTTTTATCGCCGCTTCGCTAATTAGGCCTGACCGGCTGATCCCCCTAAACAACAAACGGAACGAATCTATGCAACCGGTCAGCCGACATGAATCCGAACTTAAAATGGATGGTTAATATCACGCCGAGCCACTTTTTCGTGCCGACACGTCTTCCGGCAGTGGTTCATCTTCTGGGTCCGTATCGAACTGTCGCCCCATGGCGATTCGTAGCCAGACCGGTATCAGCAATAACCCAACCGCCAGGCACAGCCAACTGATGAGGGAGCTTCCCTGTGGTGGAGGGAACATCAAGCGGCCAACACCGATCAGCAATGTATAAAGCGAAACGGCGGTTACCACCACGGCGAACAGCCGAGTCCCCAACGCCTTGACCGACACCGCAGCCCCAATGCCGTTGAGCATCGCTGCGTGCCGCCAGAAGCCGAAGGGGCGAACACGGCGATAGAAGCGTTTGAGCGTGGCGTCATCGGTCGCCGGAGTGATGAAGGTAACCAGGATCGCGGCGGATGTAGTGGTCAAGGCCATGATCCCGAGACGTATCCATTCGCGCTCCGGATCGGTGCCCAGGTAATAGAGAAGCAAAGGCGCCGTAATCAGCGATACCGCCATGGCGGTTAGCTCCGAGTACAGATTGATTCGCTCCCAGAGCCAACGCAGCACTAGCACCGACCCCATCCCCGCACCAAACAGCAAGGAGATGAACCAGGCGGTCTGGATCGAACCGAGGTTGGCCATGATGACCATCGCGATCACCAGAATCAGCACGTTGGACAACCGCGCCACCAGCACCAATTCGCGGTCCCTTGGCTTGCGCTTGAGCACATGTGGCGCGAATACGCCGCCATAGACGTCGTTGCTCCAATAAGACGCGCCCCAGTTGAGGTGTGTATCGACGGTAGAAGCCAGCGCGGCCAGCAATCCGACGAGCATCAGGCCGCGCACACCGGGCGGTAACAAATCTTCGATACCTTGCACGAACAGTGCTTCTCGCCCGGCCGTGAAACCATCGCCGGCCATTTCGGCTGGAGTGAACGGATACAGCACCAGCAGCCCAACCGCGATCGCCAGCCAGAATAGGCTGCGCAAAAAGATCTGTAGCCAGGCGAAGACCAGACCGGCGATTCGAGCGTCGCGGTCGGTCGGGCACGCCATGCTTCGCTGCGCAAGATAGCCAGTACCATCGGAGTTCATCTGGAAGAACCACTGCAGACCGATGATGACCAGGAACGGCATCAGCGCCTCACCCGCATCGGCTGGAGGGGCGAAGGACAACATTCTGCTTGCCTGCTCGGCTCCGTAGATTTCCACGATGCGATCCGTCAATCCGCCTAACCCACCGGCGGCGTCGACGACGAACCAGGCATAAAACAGCGTGCCGATCATCGCCAGGCTGAATTGCACCACATCGGTCTGGACGACAGCGCGTAGCCCCCCGGTTATCGAATACATCGCGGTGAACGCGAGAATCAGCAGGATCGATATCAGGTTATTGGCGCTCATCATCGCCGGCTCCAGCCCGGTAATACTTTCGCCGAGCTGTATGCCTGTAGTGGCGATGAAATCCACGATGGGCTCGTAAACTCCGGAGGGCAGCCACAGGTGCCATGGCAAGAACACCTCGGCGATACGAATGGCAGCCACCAGCACCATCGCCAGCACCACGCAATTGATCACCGTGCCGTAGTAGATCGCCTTGAGCAAACGTAGCGGAGTAACACCCTTGCCGCTGTATCGCACTCGGGTCAGCTCGGCATCGGTCAACACGCCGGCCCTGCGCCAGCCAACCGCGAAAACGAACGCCATGAGCAGAAACGCAAGGCCGTAAATCCACAATCGCCAAAGCGCGAAGATGCCAGCCGTCGCAACGAGACCGGTAACGAGCAGCGGCGTATCGGCAGCGAACTGAGTCGCCCCCATGGAAAAGCCGGCCTTCCAACCCTTGATCGTCTTGCCGGCGAGAAAATACTCATCGAGGCTCTGAGAAGCCTTTCCGCGCGCACGGAGGCCCGAACCCAGACCGTACAGGATGAAAACCACCACTATCAGGAGATCTATCATTGTTATGGCCCTGTGGAGTAGTTCTCTTCAGAGCCTGCACTGCAGCGAAAAATTGCGGCCATCGGATAAACGGATCGGACGGGCCGGCTAGCCAGCTGACGGCGCTCATCGGGTACCATGCGCTGCGTCATCGGATACCACTCATGTTCGAACTCCAACCGCGCCAATTACCTGCCGAATGTCAGCCGCTACTCGACAAGTTCTACCGAGCCCATCGCAGCCACATGCGGGTACCGGCCGGTGCGCATTGCTGGGTCGTCGGGCACACCGATATCGTTGCCGGTCTCTGCTTGAGCGGCATTGCCGATGGTCACTGGTTGACCGGATTGCTGGTCGCGCCAAGTCAGCGCAACCAGGGTCTGGCGACGCGGTTGGTAACCCGGGCACTGGCCGCAAATCACGGACCTGTCTGGCTGTTTTGTGAGCTCAAGGTAATTGCCTTCTACCGACAGCTGAACTTTACCGAGGCCACCGTTCTGCCTGAAGTGCTGGCATCCCGTCTGCAGCGTTACAACCGAAACAAGAAGCTCGTGGCGCTATGGCACGATAACGAGAATTCCCATGTCACATAATGTTTTGAAGATCGCTACAGCCTGCCTGCTCAACGAAGCCGGTCACATATTGGTTGTCCGCAAGCGCGGTACGCGGATGTTCATGTTGCCGGGCGGCAAGATCGAGGCGGGAGAAACGCCGTTGCAGGCGTTGCGGCGCGAGCTTCACGAGGAGCTGGGTTTACGGGTCGAGGAATCGCAACTGCAGGCGCTTGGACATTTCCAGTCGCGCGCAGCCAACGAGCCAGATCATTGGGTTGAAGCAAACGTTTTCGTGAGCCGTGTTGAAGGCGAGGTACAGGTACAGGCAGAAATCGAAGCGCTGGACTGGCTGGTACCTCGTACGCAGCAGCAGGAACATCTCGCCCCGCTGTTGCGCGAACAGGTACTCCCCGCTCTGCTCCAGCGACTAGCAGCGAAAGAAAGTTGACACCATCATCTGGTGCTGGCGCTAGGCTATGGAGAGATGGGATCACTTGCCGGAAAAGTTTCTTCTAGCGCCTCGTCCAGCTTATCTTCATCGGCCTCGTCTGGACGGCGTTCGATGTGGTCTTCTTGATCTGATCCCGGCTGGGTAGGTTGATTCGAGTCTTTGCCGTTCATGGTGAGCTCCTCTGAGTTTGAATCAGAACGTTAGGCCACCCAGCAATGCAGTCGTTCGGCGGGATCGAATACCTATTCGCAGGCAAAAAAAGGGGCGGGGTTTAATCCCCGCCCGCCTCCTTCCCTGCTTCCTTTATTCCCAGCTCGTCTTCCTGACGCACCGCATCCAGCGATTAATCCTGACCAACATCCTTGCCGGCCTGCACTTGTCCTTAAGCACAGGTGCGATATTAAAGTTTTGGACGACAACTACAACTCCCAAAAATTCGTAATGGCTTTTTGATAGGAATGTGAGATTTCACTTTTCCCCTTTAAAATCAATCAGTTAAAAAATAGCTTTTAGTAAAGAGAGTATAGCCAGCAAAGCTCTTCACTCTTTTCTTACACGCCGTGTAAGTAAATGCGTACATAGCAAAGAGCTTTCGAGGAAGTACGACGAAACCAGGACTAACCCTGTTGGTTAGCCCGACATGTAGAAAAAATAGAAAGCCTGGGAACGCCCCTTACGTTGCCGGTAAGGGGCGCCGTTCCTTAGTGGAACAGGGACTCGCTCGATAAACCGTTACGCTCGAATATCTCGCGTAACCGCTTAAGCGCTTCGACCTGAATCTGCCTTACCCGCTCGCGGGTCAGCCCGATTTCCTGGCCGACCTCTTCCAGCGTGCAGCTTTCATGGCCACGCAAACCGAAGCGCCGGATGACCACCTCGCGCTGCTTCTCGGTCAGGTCAGACAGCCATTGGTCGATGCTTTCCGACAAGTCGTCGTCAAGCAGCAGATCGCAGGGATCGCTGGGCCGGTCATCGGTCAGGGTATCTAGCAATGTTTTGTCGGTGTCCGGTCCGAGAGACACGTCCACGGAGGTCACTCGCTCATTCAGCCCCAGCATCCGCTTGACCTCCGCAACCGGCTTCTCGAGCAGGTTGGCGATTTCCTCCGGGCTGGGTTCGTGGTCGAGCTTCTGGGTAAGCTCGCGCGCGGCACGCAAGTAAACGTTCAGCTCCTTGACCACGTGGATCGGCAGCCGAATGGTGCGGGTCTGGTTCATGATCGCCCGCTCGATGGTCTGCCGGATCCACCAGGTGGCGTAGGTAGAAAATCGGAAGCCACGCTCGGGGTCGAACTTCTCGACAGCCCGTATCAGCCCCAGGTTGCCCTCTTCGACCAGGTCCAGCAAAGACAGCCCACGGTTGACGTAGCGCCGGGCGATTTTCACCACCAGCCGCAGATTGCTTTCGATCATGCGCTTACGCCCTGCCGGGTCACCCTTCTGAGCCAGACGCGCGAAATGCACCTCTTGCTCGGGAGTCAGCAGGGGAGAAAATCCGATTTCGTTGAGATACAGCTGTGTGGCGTCGAGCGCACGGGTGTAGTCGATGAACTTGTGTTGCTTGAGGGTCGCGGTCTTGGATCGGGTGCCCGTTGAACCGGCGCGGGAGATATCGCTGATTGGATCGGCGTCCGCGGACGGTTCCATGAGTAGAACGGCATCGTCTACGTCAAACTCCGGCACTTCTTTTTTGAGAGCCATTATTGTTTTCCTGTTCTGAGTTCGACAACAGGCTCGGGCGGCACGCACTCCCTGGTAACGCTCAAGCCCCTCCTAGTGCCGGAACAGGTAGTAGCAAATCAGCGCTTTGGCAGGTATTGCAACGGATCTACCGGTTTGCCTTGACGGCGAATCTCAAAATGCAGCTTCACCCGGTCGGTTCCAGTCGATCCCATCTCGGCAATGGTCTGCCCAGCTTTGACTTGTTGACCCTCCTGAACCAGCAGCCTGCGGTTGTGGCCGTAGGCACTTACATAGGTATCGCTGTGCTTGATGATCACAAGTTCGCCGTAACCCCGTAAACCACTGCCGGCGTACACAACAGCCCCATCAGAAGCAGCTAAAACAGGCTGTCCTAATTCCCCAGCGATATCAATGCCTTTATTCAAACTGCCGTTTGAGGAAAAACGACCGATTACAGCGCCGTTCGTAGGCCAAGCCCAACCGCTTGCAGAGCGCGCTACAGGCTTGACCGGCGTAGTCGCAGCGGGAGGCTTGGCCGCCGGTACGCTGGGCCTCGTCAGCGGTGGCGGAATGGGCACAGGCGTAGTCACCACGGATGGCGATGTGCTTGCTGGCGGGACGGGAACAGGAGTCGGACGAGCGGCTACCGTCCGGGATTGAGTATGCCGAGTGAAGCGAATCGTCTGTCCCGGATGGATGACGTGCGGCGGGGGAATATTGTTGACTTGAGCCAGCTCGCGCCAATCCCAACCGAAGCGAAAGGCGATCGACCAAAGGGAGTCACCCCGCTGGACAATATAGTGGCCACTAGTGACACGGTCGCGGCTATTGCGATCGACGACATGCACGCCTCCCGACGGAGGACTGGCGCAGCCAGCAAGTAATGCACCCGCAAGCAGCGCGACAAGCGCACAACGGAAAGGCGGAATGCTCATCCACCGCATGCTGGCTGTGGCCTTCACGGCGCGCTCCTTTTGATCAACAAGGCCGTTCAGACCGTTTGCACCGATGGCTGGCGCCGCCCGGCAAACCATTCGAGTCCAAGGACGAGAACGATACCAGCTACTGCCAGTACTATTGCCAGCGCAAGTTGCGGGTCCTGTCCGGTCAGCTCGCCATAGGCGCCAGGTAGCAGGTTCTGCTCCAGCATCGGGATACGCTCGCCATGGGAGTCAATGCGCCAGGTCAGCGTCTCCTTCCATGGCCAAACCTTGTTCAGCGAACCCAGCATCAGGCCCGTAAGGAAGGCCAGCGTGAGGTCGCGCCAACGGACGAGCATCCAGCTCAGCACACGGGCGAAACTGAGAATGCCCACCAGACAACCTGCCGCAAAAATCGCCATGACAGCTAGATCTAGATCCTTCACCGCGCCGAGTACGACCGGATACAGTCCCAGCAGCACAAGAATGAAGCTACCGGAGATGCCCGGCAGGATCATCGCGCAGATCGCAATGGCGCCGGCGAAAAACAAACTCAAACCACTGCTGCTCCACTGTACCGGAGCGGCCACGGTTATCACGTAGGCGAAGATGATGCCAAGTATCAGTCCGACGATGCGCGACAGATCCCAGCGCTGGATTTCCTTGCCGACAAGATGCACCGAAACCAGTATCAGACCGAAGAAGAACGACCACACCGGGATCGGATGAGCCTCCAGCAAATAGGTGATCAACTTCGCGAGGCTGAACACACTGGTAAGAATGCCGCCGAATAGAACCAGAAGGAAATTCGCATTTGCCGTCGCCCATGCTTCCCGAATGCGGCCACGAAACAACAGCATCGCAGCGCCGGGTATAGCGCCAATCGATCGCAGCAATTCGTCATAGATGCCGGTAATAAAAGCGATGGTACCGCCAGAAACTCCCGGCACCACATCCGCCGCGCCCATCGCGATACCCTTGGCGTACAACAACAACGTGTTTTTCATGCTTCCTTCCGCTGAGATCAAACTACAGGTCCATTGAGCAGCGGCACGAAGCGTACGGTATCCAGCAGATGGCGGGAAAAACCGTCTTCCTCTCGAATGATCAACATCAGTTGCTGAACTTCGCCGACCCCGACCGGAATCACCAGCCGCCCGCCGGGAGCCAGTTGATCGAGCAAGGCTTGTGGCACGTCGGCTGCCGCCGCGGTAACGATGATGCCGTTATAAGGCGCCAATGCAGGCCAACCTTCCCAACCATCACCCCAGCGAAAGACCACATTACGCAACTTGAGTTCGACCAGACGCTCTTTTGCACGATCCTGCAGCGCCTGGATGCGCTCGACCGAGAACACCCGCTCGACCAGTTGTGCCAGCACAGCGGTCTGATAACCGGAACCGGTACCGATTTCCAAGACCTTATCCAGCGGGCCGTCCGCAAGCAGCAGCTCGCTCATGCGCGCGACCATGAACGGCTGCGAGATGGTCTGGTTGTGACCGATTGGCAGCGCGGTGTCTTCGTAAGCGCGATGCGACAGCGCCTCGTCGACGAACAGATGACGCGGCGTGCGTCGAATGACCTCGAGCACGCGAGGATCGGACAGGCCCTCCTCATACAACCGCTGAATCAGGCGATCGCGGGTGCGCTGCGAAGTCATGCCGGTGCCGTGGCGCAGCAGATCATCTTGTCCACGGTGATTCACAGTACGTCCTCCAGCCAGTTATCGAGCCCCTTGAACGCCTCATGGAACGTCCGATCGAGCTGCAAAGGAGTAATCGACACATAGCCCTGCATCACTGCATGAAAATCGGTCCCTGGCCCACCATCTTCAACGTCGCCGGCAACCGAGATCCAGTAGCCGTCCTTGCCGCGCGGGTTGGCCTGCTTAACCGGCGGTTTGGCCCGGCTACGGTGACCAAGGCGGGTCAACTGAATGCCGCGGATATGATCCAGCGGCAGATTGGGTACGTTAATGCTGAGCACAGTACGTGGCGGCAGGTCGAGCTGATCGTGTTTCTCGACCAGCTTGCGAGCGATGTAGGCAGCCGTGGGCAGATTGTCCGAAGCGCGCGAGATCAGCGAAAACGCAAATGCCGGTTTGCCAGTGAAGCGGCCTTCGATTGCTGCAGCGACGGTGCCTGAGTACAGGACGTCGTCCCCCAGATTGGCGCCCAGATTAATACCGGAAACCACCATGTCAGGTGCTTCGTCTAACAGCCCGTTCATGCCCAGGTGAACGCAATCGGTAGGTGTGCCGTTCACACCGATGAAACCGTTCGGCATGGTCGTAGGATGAAGCGGGCGATCCAGCGTCAGCGCGCTGCTGGCGCCGCTCATGTCCTGGATGGGGGCGACTACGCGGCACTCGGCATAATCGGCCAGCGCGTCATAAAGCGCGGCGAGCCCAGGTGCATACACCCCGTCGTCGTTGGCGATCAGAATACGCATCAGATGTCCGTCTGCCCTGCCAGGCTGACCAGCTCGCGCACCACAGCTGTGGCGAAGCATCCGGTCGGCAGGACGAATTCAAGTTGCAGAATGTCAGGCTCGGGATAATGCCACGACAAGCCGCCAATGGGGAGGCGAAGAATGCGCCGTTCATGCTTCATTCCAGCTTCTGCGAGCCACTTGGCGATTGCCGGTTCTGCCCCCGCGACATTCGATTCCAGCGCAGGTATCCCGCCGCCTGCGGGCGACTCACCGACGCCCCACAAGGGGCCGGTGGGGTGCAGATCTAGAATGGTCAGACGCGGGTCGCTGCATTCGGCCTCGCCTGCTGGGAAAAAGCTTCGGCTGTCGGTAAAGGCCAGTAGATCGCCCACCTGCGCCTTATCCCAGGTCCCGCTTGCGACACGCTCGGCCAAGGCCCGATTGAACAAATAGCTGCGCCCCGCCGAGAGCAGCCGCGAGCGCAGGTTACGCTGCACGGGAAGCTCCTGTCGCTCGGCATATTCGCGTGCGCCATGAACGTTGCTGCCTTCGAAGCCGAAGCGTTGCAGGCCGAAATAATTGGGCACGCCGTGCGTCTTGATTCGCTCTAGGCGCGCGTCCAGTTCAGCGTGTTCGGCCTGCAGTTGGGTCAGGCGCAGGGTGAAGCCGTTTGCCGAGTGGGCGCCGCGCTGCAGTTTGCGCTGGTGACGACAGGTCTTGAGAATCTTCAGCGTTTCGTCTTCAGCTCTATCCAAATTGGGATCGGCCTTGCCCGGCAGATGCAAGCTGAACCACTGGCGGGTCAGCGCTTGGCGATCCTTCAGACCGGCGTAGCTGATATTGCGCACCGGGACTCCGGCGGCGCGGGAGATGCGGCGCGCCGCTTCCTCGGTATTGAGGTTGCGCTTCTCGACCCAGAGCCAGAGGTGCTCGCCTTCACCGGACAACGGAATGTCCAGCACTTCATCGACTTGAAAGTCCTCGGCCACGGCCTTGAGCACCGCGCGGCCACATGGCCCGCCGTGCGCCTGCGACCCGAGCAACTGATCTTCGGTCATGCGCGGACCAGCAGAGCGACGGCGTGCACGGCGATACCCTCTTCCCGCCCGACGAAACCCAGCTTCTCGGTAGTGGTGGCCTTGACGTTGACCTGATCCAACTCGACCTGCAGGTCCTCGGCGATCAGGCCGCGCATGGCCTCGATATGCGGCGCCATCTTCGGTGCCTGGGCAATGATGGTGGCGTCGACATTACCGACCTCCCAGCCCTTGCTCTTTACCTGTTCCAGGACATGGCGCAGCAGTACACGGCTGTCGGCGCCCTTGAATTGCGGGTCGGTATCCGGGAAATGCTTGCCGATATCGCCCAGCGCGGCGGCACCGAGCAGCGCATCGCTGAGCGCATGCAGCAGCACGTCACCATCGGAATGCGCCAGCAGACCGAACCTGTGAGGAATCCGTACACCACCGAGGGTGATGAAGTCGCCCTCGCCGAAGCGGTGCACGTCATAGCCGTGGCCAATACGCATAGTCAGAACACCCTTGAAAGATCAGCGGCGGATTCTACAGGAGACGTCATGGCTTGGCTCATCGGCTCCGGCGCCGCATCAACGAGCACGATAGTCACCATCAACCGAAACGATCTCATATCGTGATTCGACGATATATAGTTCGCTCCATCGCGATATACCGAACCAGACGAACACATGCCCGACAATTTCGACGACATCATCAAGGCCCTCGCCCACCCGCTGCGCCGGGACATCCTGCAGTGGCTGAAGGAGCCGCAACGGTACTTTTCCGAGCAGCATCACTCCCTGGAGAACGGCGTCTGCGCCGGACAGATCGACCAGCGGGCCGGTCTTTCGCAATCGACGGTATCGGCCCACTTGGCCACCCTGCAGCGAGCCGGGTTGATTACCAGCCGCAAAGTCGGCCAGTGGCATTTCTTTCAACGCAATGAGCCGGTCATCCAGGACTTTCTGGCCCGCATCGGCCAGGAACTCTGAATCCCTATATAAGGAGCAACACCACCATGCCCACACTTTTCGATCCGATCCGCATTGGCGAGCTGGAACTGGCCAACCGCGTCATCATGGCGCCCCTGACCCGCTGCCGCGCCGAGCCCGGCCGCGTACCGGGCGAGCTGATGGTCGAATACTACGCCCAGCGCGCCGATGCTGGCCTGATCATCAGCGAAGCCACCTCGGTAACGCCCATGGGCGTCGGTTACCCGGACACGCCCGGCATCTGGTCCGCCGAGCAGGTGCAGGGCTGGAAGAAGATCACCGATGCCGTGCATGCCAAGGGTGGCAAGATCGTGCTGCAGCTCTGGCATGTCGGCCGCATCTCCGACCCGCTCTACCTCGACGGCCAGCTGCCGGTCGCCCCTAGCGCCATCAAGCCGGCCGGGCATGTGAGCCTGGTACGGCCGATGAAGGATTACGAGACCCCGCGCGCGCTGGAAACCGAAGAAATAGCAGGCATCGTCGAGGCCTACCGCAAAGGCGCCGAGAATGCCAAGGAGGCGGGCTTCGACGGCGTGGAAATCCACGGCGCCAATGGCTATCTGCTCGACCAGTTCCTGCAGGACAGCACCAACCAGCGTACCGACCAGTACGGCGGCTCGCTGGAAAACCGCGCACGCCTGATGTTGGAAGTCACCGATGCCGCGATCAGCGTTTGGGGTGCCGGCCGCGTCGGCATGCACTTGGCACCGCGCGCAGACTCCCACGATATGGGCGACTCCAACCGCGCCGAGACCTTTGGCTACGTGGCTCGCGAGCTTGGCAAGCGCGGCATCGCATTCATCTGCACGCGTGAAAAAGCCGGCGAAGACAGCCTCGGCCCGCAGTTGAAGCAGATCTTCGGCGGCAACTACATCGCCAATGAGCGTTTCACTGGCGAACAGGCCAACGCCTGGCTGGGCGACGGGAAAGCCGACGCGGTGGCCTTCGGCATTCCTTATATCGCCAACCCGGACCTGGTCAAGCGCCTGCGCCAGGATGCGCCGCTCAACGAGCCCAAGCCTGAGCTGTTCTACGCCCAGGGCGCAGAGGGCTACACCGATTATCCATCGCTCTAGCTCCCAGCGGTGGAAAGGCCCGGCCGGTTATTCCGGTCGGGCCTTTTTTCGTGTTGATCGTTCCCACTCCCGCGGGGGAACGCCCTCCTGTCAGGATCTCAACGCCTCGGCATGATGTCGCAGATGATCATCAATGAAGCTGGCGATGAAGTAGTAGCTGTGGTCGTAGCCCGGCTGTATCCGTAGCGTCAGCGGATGTCCTGCCGCTTTGGCCGCAGCCTCCAGCGCCTCGGGCTTGAGCTGGCTTTCCATGAAGTCGTCGCGGTCGCCCTGATCCACCAGCAGCGGTAGCTTCTCGCCGGCTTCGGCCAACAGCGCGCAGGCATCCCATTCGCACCAGCGCGAGCGGCCCTCGCCCAAATAGCGGGAAAACGCCTTCTCGCCCCAGGGGCAACTGGCGGGATTGGTGATGGGCGCGAAGGCCGAAACCGATTGATAACGTCCCGGATTCTTCAGCGCACAGACCAGCGCACCGTGGCCGCCCATGGAGTGCCCACTGATGCCGCGCCTGTCGGACACCGGAAAATTCGCCTCAATCAGCGCCGGCAGCTCGCCGACCACGTAGTCGTACATGCGGTAGTGCTGCGCCCAGGGCTGCTGGGTGGCGTTCAGATAGAAGCCTGCGCCCAGGCCGAAATCCCAGGCACCGTCCGGGTCGTCCGGCACGTCCGGCCCACGCGGGCTGGTATCGGGTGCGACGATGATCAGCCCCAGCTCGGCAGCCAATTGCTGCGCACCGGCCTTCTGCATGAAGTTCTCGTCGGTGCAGGTCAGGCCCGACAGCCAGTACAGCACCGGCAGCTTCTCGCCCTGTTCCGCCTGCGGCGGCAGGTACACGGCGAACACCATGTCGCAGTTCAGGCTGCTGGAGCGGTGACGGTAGCGTTTGTGCCAGCCGCCGAAGCTTTTCTGGCAGGAAATGTTTTCAAGGGTCATGGCTATGCCTCGCGTAGGGTGGAAAACCGCGAAGCGTTTTCCACCAGTCGAGGTGAATAAACCGTCTGACGACGGCGTTATCCACCCCTACGATCAGAAATGAATGACGGTGCGGATGCTCTTGCCTTCATGCATTAGGTCGAACGCCTGGTTGATCTCATCCAGCCCCATGTTGTGGGTGATGAAGGTATCCAGCGGGATTTCGCCGCTCTGGGACTTTTCGACGTAGCTGGGCAGTTCGGTGCGGCCCTTGACGCCACCGAAGGCGCTGCCGCGCCAGACGCGACCAGTGACCAGCTGGAACGGACGGGTGCTGATCTCCTGCCCCGCACCGGCGACGCCGATGATGATCGACTCGCCCCAGCCCTTGTGCGCGCATTCCAGCGCGGCGCGCATCAGCTGCACGTTGCCGACGCACTCGAAACTGTAGTCCACACCGCCGTCAGTCATCTCGACGATGACTTCCTGAATCGGCCTGTCGTGATCCTTCGGATTGACGAAGTCGGTCGCGCCCAGCTCTTCGGCGATGGGGAACTTGGAGGGGTTGATGTCGATGGCGATGATACGGCTGGCGCCAGCCATCTTCGCGCCGATGATTGCCGCCAGGCCGATGCCACCGAGACCGAAGATGGCCACCGTCGCGCCCGCCTCCACCTTGGCGGTGTTAAGCACCGCACCGATGCCGGTAGTGACGCCGCAGCCCAGCAGGCAGACCTTGTCCAGCGGCGCTTCCTTGGGAATCTTCGCGACCGAGACTTCAGGCAGCACCGTGTACTCGGAAAAGGTCGAGGTGCCCATGTAGTGGTAGATCGGCTGGCCCTGGTAGCTGAAACGGGTGGTGCCGTCCGGCATCAGGCCCTTGCCCTGGGTGGCGCGTACCGAGCTGCAGAGGTTGGTCTTGCCGGAGGTGCAGAACTTGCACTGGCGGCACTCGGCGGTATACAGCGGGATCACGTGGTCACCCACCGCCACCGAAGTCACGCCCTCGCCCACGGCCTCGACGATGCCACCACCTTCGTGGCCGAGAATGCAGGGAAACACACCTTCGGAATCCTCACCGGACAGGGTGTAAGCGTCGGTATGGCAAACGCCGGTGGCAACGATGCGCACCAGTACCTCGCCAGCCTTGGGCGGCTCGACATCTACTTCGACGATCTGCAGAGGCTGGTTGGGGGCGAAGGCGACGGCGGCGCGAGATTTGATGGTCATGAAGGACTCCTCTTGGTGAATGAAGCAAAGTGTAGTTTCATCCTTACGCTGGGTTAATGAGCTAAACGCGAAAACATTGTTGCCGCACAGGGATAATCAAGTTCTTCAAACAGGAGCCCGACATGAACCGCTGGGAAGGTCTCGACGAGTTCGCCGCCGTAGCCGAATGTGGCAGCTTCATGCGCGCCGCCGAGCAGTTGCGAGTGTCTTCTTCGCATGTCAGCCGCCAGGTGGCGCGCCTGGAAGAGCGCTTGCAGGCCCGCCTGCTCTACCGCACCACGCGTCGCGTCTCGCTGACCGAAGCCGGCCACACCTTCCTGGCGCGCTGCCAGCGCTTGATCGAAGAACGCGACGAAGCCTTCCATGCCATTAGCGATCTGCACACGGCGCCCACCGGTCTGTTGCGCATGACCGCAGCCGTGGCATACGGCGAGCGCTTCATCGTGCCGCTGGTGAACGACTTCATGGCGCAGCATCCACAGTTGCGGGTGGAGATAGAACTGTCCAACCGCACTTTGGACATGGTGCAGGAGGGCTTCGATCTGGCCATCCGCCTGGGCCGCCTCGGCGAGTCGCGGCTGGTGGCGACCCGCATCGCGCCACGCGCCATGTACCTGTGCGCCGCACCGGCCTACCTCGAACGCTACGGACGCCCGCACACGCTTTCCGAGCTGGCGCGACACAACTGCCTGGTGGGCACGGGCGATACCTGGATGCTGCAGGTCGACGGCCGCGAACAGCCGTTCAAGCCCAGCGGCAACTGGCGCTGCAACAGCGGTCAGGCGGTGCTGGACGCCGCTCTGCGCGGCTTCGGCCTGTGCCAGTTGCCGGACTATTACGTGCAGGAGCCGCTGCGCCGAGGTGAGCTGGTGTCGCTGCTGGAAGCCAATCAGCCACCCAATACCGCCGTCTGGGCCGTCTACCCGCAGCGCCGCTATCCGCTACCGAAGGTGCGCCTGCTGATCCAGGCATTGAAGGAAGGCCTGGCCAATCGCCCGGAATACCGCAGCGGACGCAACTGAGGTGCTACGGCGCCGCGCGTCTGACTGCCCATTTCGGGAGGAACCCGCCTCCGTAGGCTACGTCGATATTGTGTAGCCGGTGCCCTTTGCGTTTTGCCTGGAGCTGCCCGGCGATTCAATCAGGAGGACATCATGCAGATTCTGGTGAACAGCAATCACAGCGTCAGCGTAACCAGCAACCTCGAGGAACACGTGAAGGCAACCGTGGAGAGCGAACTGGAGCGTTTCGATGATCAGCTGACCCGAGTCGAAGTTCATCTCAACGATGAGAACAGCGGTAAAAGCGGACCTCAGGACAAGCGTTGCCAGATGGAAGCCCGAGTGAAAGGCCATGAGCCGATTTCGGCCACCCACAAGGCGGACTCCATGACGCTCGCAATCGACGGAGCCGCGGAAAAGCTCAACCATGCCCTGGCGCATGCCCTGGACAAACTCAACCATCACTGACCCGTCACTTGCCGAACCAGGCCGTCAATGCCCGAGGGACCGAACCACCCGACTACGAAAGAGGCCATGCATGAACAGATTGCTCGATCGTGAAACCATGTCCCAGCTGCTGGCGAAGCGCGAGGCACCCTGCCTGTCGCTATACCAGCCCACCCACCGTAGCTTTCCCGAGCGCCAGCAAGACCCGATCCGCTTCAAGCATCTAGTGCGACAGCTGGAAGACTCCCTCAAACAGCAAGGCCGAGGCGATCAGGCCAAATCGCTGCTCGAGCCGTTTTATGCGCTGATCGATGATGTCGATTTCTGGAATTCCAACCGCGACGGACTGGCTGTGTTCGGCGCCAAGGACTATTTCGAGGTGTTCCGTCTCCAGCGCAACGTACCGGAGCTGGCGGTCGCCAACGATCGTATGCACCTTAAGCCGCTGCTGCGCATCGCCCAATCCGCCGACCGCTACCAGATCCTCGCGATAACACTGGATTCGGTGCGCCTGTTCGAAGGCAACCGTGACGGTGTCGATGAAGTTCCGCTTGCCGAGGGTGTACCAAAAACCGTGGAAGAGGCGCTTGGGCGCGAACTAACCGAGAAGGGCCAGACCGGATTCGCTCAAGGCTATGGCCGCGCCAGCGAACGCGGAGATGCGATGCAGGTCGAGAGCGGCGGAGCCGGTCGGCAGGACGAGATCGATCGGGATCGCGAGCGCTTCTTCCGTGAGGTGGATCGCGCCATCCTCGAACACCATAGCCGCAAGACCCGGCTACCGTTGATTCTTGCCGCACTCCCCGAGCATCAGTCGCATTTCCGCAAGCACAGTCACAACGATCTACTGCTACCTGAGGGCATCGAGAGCGATGTTTCGCTGCTCAGCCAGAAAGAGCTGCGGGAAAAAAGCTGGATGGTCATGCAGCCGCGTTACATCAAACGCCTCGAAGGCTTTATCAACCAGTACGGCGAATCGCATGGTCAGGGCCTGGCCACCGATCAGCTCGAACAGATCGGCCAGGCGACCCTGGAAGGACGGGTGGCGACGTTGCTGGTCGAAGCTGATCGGCAGATACCAGGGATGGCGGACAAGCAGGAAGGCAAAGCGATGGCGGTCGACGATGAGTCCGCCACCACGCCCGATCTGCTCGACGAGTTGACGATCTGGACGCTGGAGCAAGGCGGCGAAGTGATCTCGGTACCCACCGAGCGTATGCCAACCGCGAGCGGCGCGGCGGCGATATACCGCTACTAGTAAGCCATCTGCCACGAAGTTGCGAAAGAATCGCGTTTCAGGATGCACAGCGCTGCGCAATCACGATTGCCAGCGCTGTTGCAGCCATTGCAGATCTTCCGGACGCGTAATCTTCAAATTATCCGAGCGCCCTTCTACCAGTCGCGGACTGAATCCCGCCCATTCCAGCGCGGACGCTTCATCAGTAACGGCTGCGCCAGCTTCGAGCACATTGGCAAGCGCATCGCGTAACGCCCCGAGGCGAAACATTTGCGGTGTGAAAGCCTGCCATATCACGCTGCGATCGATGGTTTCCACGACCCGTCCGTCGGTACCCGCTCGTTTCAATGTGTCCCGGGCCGGTACGGCGAGTAGCCCACCGACTGGATCGTCGCCCAGTTCGACCAGCAGTTTGTCGAGATCCTGACGCGAGAGATTGGGCCGAGCGGCATCATGCACCAGCACCCAATCGCCGTCTCGTGCGCCCTGCTCGGACAGACGGTGCAACCCAGCCAGTACCGAGTCGGCGCGCTCGGCGCCGCCGTCAGCGCGTTGAATGCGAGGGTCCTTGGCGCAGTCCAGATTCGCCCAGTACGGATCATCGGCGGCCAGGCTGACGACCAACCCAAGCAAACCGGGATGGTCGAGAAAACAGCTGAGTGTATGTTCGATGACGCTCTTGCCGGCCAAGGGCAGGTATTGCTTAGGCCGATCGGCGCGCATGCGGCTGCCGACACCGGCGGCCGGTATCACGGTCCAGAACTCCGGGAACATGGCCGTCTTTACTCCGTGAGCTGGAATAGCGTCTCGCCTTCCTTGACCATCCCAAGCTCCTGTCGAGCACGCTCTTCGACAGTTTCCATACCTTGCTTGAGCTCCATCACCTCAGCCTCGAGGATGCGATTGCGCTCGAGCAGGCGCTGGTTCTCGCCCTGCTGTTCAGCGATCTGCTTGTTCAGTCCACTGACCTGAGCGAGGCTCCCCTCGCCCACCCACAGACGGTACTGAAGACCGCCCAACAACAGGATCAAAACGACGAACAACCAGTAGGGGCTACGCATGGACGGCATGGAACGGCTTCGGTTGGTTTCAGATGACGAGATATAGGCAGCGGTCAGCGACATGGCCTGGCTTTCCTTTGCTGGCGGGCGCATCGCCTCATTTCGGCGACGACCTTATCAGTGCTAAACGTTATCCACAAAAAAGGGCGACTAACGCCGCCCCTTTCTAGCATGCGAAGTATTAGCCGCGAAACTCGGCACGCCCCTTATAGGCCGCTTTTCCGCCGAGCTGCTCTTCGATACGCAGCAGCTGGTTGTACTTGGACACGCGGTCCGAGCGGCACAGCGAGCCAGTCTTGATCTGACCTGCGGCAGTACCAACAGCCAGGTCAGCGATGGTGTGGTCTTCGGTTTCGCCGGAACGGTGCGAGATCACCGCGGTGTAGCCGGCGGCCTTGGCCATCTGGATGGCTTCGAGAGTCTCGGTCAGCGAGCCGATCTGGTTGAACTTGATCAGGATCGAGTTACCGATGCCTTTCTCGATACCTTCTTTGAGGATCTTGGTGTTGGTCACGAACAGATCATCGCCGACCAGCTGAACCTTGCTGCCGATCTTGTCGGTCAGGACCTTCCAGCCGTCCCAGTCGGACTCATCCATGCCGTCTTCGATGGAGATGATCGGATAGCGCTCGGACAGACCAGCCAGGTAGTCGGCGAAACCTGCGGCGTCGAATGCCTTGCCTTCGCCAGCCAGGTCGTACTTGCCGTCCTTGTAGAACTCACTCGATGCGCAGTCTAGCGCCAGGGTCACGTCGGTACCCAGCTTGTAGCCGGCTTTCTCGACGGCTTCGGCGATAGCTGCCAGGGCATCTTCGTTGGACGCCAGGTTCGGCGCGAAGCCACCTTCGTCACCTACGGAAGTGCTCAGGCCGCGGGCTTTCAGCACGGCCTTGAGGTTATGGAAGATTTCAGTACCCATGCGCAGGGCATCGGCAAATGTCTTGGCGCCGACCGGCTGCACCATGAATTCCTGGATGTCGACGTTGTTGTCGGCATGCTCGCCGCCGTTGATGATGTTCATCATCGGCACCGGCATGGAGTACTGGCCCGGCGTGCCGTTGAGGTTGGCGATGTGCGCGTAGAGCGGCAGGTCCTGATCCTGGGCAGCAGCCTTGGCGGCAGCCAGGGACACGGCGAGGATGGCGTTGGCGCCCAGCTTGGCCTTGTTGTCGGTGCCGTCCAGCTCGATCATCGCGCGATCCAGGGCTTTCTGGTCGACAGGGTCCTTGCCCAGCAGCCGATCGCGAATCGGACCATTGATGTTGCCGATAGCCTTCAGCACGCCTTTGCCCATATAACGGCTGTTGTCGCCATCACGCAGTTCCAGCGCTTCGCGCGAACCAGTGGACGCACCGGACGGCGCACAGGCGCTACCGATGATGCCGTTATCGAGGATAACGTCCGCTTCCACGGTGGGATTGCCGCGGGAGTCGAGAACTTCACGCCCTTTGATGTCGACGATCTTTGCCATTTTTATTAACACTCCGTAGATAGCTTCAAGGCTTCAAGCAGTTTCGATTGGCGAAAAATTCTTGATCAGATCATCCAACTGTTTGAGTTGGGTGAGGAAAGGTTCGAGCTTATCGAGGCGCAAGGCGCACGGGCCATCGCACTTGGCATTGTCTGGATCGGGATGCGCTTCGAGGAACAATCCGGCAAGTCCCTGGCTGAGTCCAGCCTTGGCCAGATCGGCAACCTGGGCGCGACGACCGCCGGCAGAATCGGCACGGCCGCCAGGCATCTGCAACGCATGAGTGACATCGAAAATCACCGGATACCGCATCCGCTTCATGATGTCGAAGCCGAGCATGTCGACGACCAGATTGTTGTAGCCGAAGGACGAGCCACGCTCGCAGAGAATCAATTGATCGTTACCGGCTTCCTCGCATTTGGCGAGGATGTGCTTCATTTCCTGTGGTGCGAGAAACTGAGCCTTCTTGATGTTGATCACCGCACCGGTCTTGGCCATGGCGACGACCAGATCGGTCTGCCGCGACAGGAAAGCCGGCAGCTGGATGATGTCGCAGACCTCAGCCACCGGCTGCGCCTGATGGGGTTCGTGTACATCGGTGATCACCGGCACGCCGAAGGTCTTCTTTACCTCTTCGAAGATGCGCATGCCTTCTTCCAGGCCTGGACCACGGAAGGAGTTGATCGAGGAGCGATTGGCCTTGTCGAAGCTTGCCTTGAAGATGTACGGAATACCGAGCTTCTCGGTCACCTTCACATAGGCTTCGCAAATCTGCAGCGCCAGGTCGCGGGACTCCAGCACGTTCATGCCGCCGAACAGCACGAACGGCTTGTCGTTGGCGATCTCGATGTTGCCGACGCGGATGGTCTTCTGACTCATGCCTTGCCCGCCTTGTAATCCAGCGCTGCCTGGACGAATCCGCTGAACAGCGGATGACCGTCACGGGGCGTGGAGGTGAATTCGGGGTGGAACTGGCAGGCCACGAACCAGGGATGGTCTGGCGCCTCGACAACCTCCACCAGCGCACCGTCGCCGGAGCGACCGGTGATCTTCAGGCCAGCCTCCTGCAACTGCGGCAGCAGGTTGTTGTTCACTTCGTAGCGATGGCGGTGACGCTCGACGATGCGCTCCGCGCCATAGCAGGCAAAAACGTTCGAGCCGGCTTCGAGACCGCACTCCTGGGCGCCCAGGCGCATGGTGCCGCCCAGGTCGGAAGCATCGGTGCGAGTTTCCACGGCGCCGGTGGCATCAGCCCACTCAGTGATCAAGCCCACCACCGGGTGGGTGCTGTCCTTGTCGAATTCCGTAGAGTTGGCGTCGGTCCAGCCGAGTACGTCACGGGCGAACTCGATTACCGCCACCTGCATGCCGAGACAGATGCCCAGATAGGGAATCTTGTTCTCGCGAGCGTATTTGACGGTGGCGATCTTGCCTTCCACGCCGCGCAGACCGAAGCCGCCCGGCACCAGAATCGCGTCCATGCCTTCCAGCAGGCCGGTGCCCTGGTTCTCGATGTCCTCGGAGTCGATATAACGCAGATTCACTTTGGTACGGCTCTGGATGCCAGCGTGGCTCATTGCCTCGATCAGAGATTTGTAGGCGTCCAGAAGTTCCATGTACTTGCCGACCATGGCGATGGTCACTTCTTTTTCCGGGTTCAGCTTGGCATCGACCACGCGGTCCCACTCGGAGAGGTCGGCGCCGCCGCACTCTAGGCCGAAGCGCTCGACGACAAAATCATCCAGCCCCTGCGCATGCAGCATGCCGGGAATCTTGTAGATGGTGTCGGCGTCCGGCAGGCTGATCACCGCACGCTCTTCGACGTTGGTGAACAGGGCGATCTTGCGCCGCGAGGACAGGTCGATCGGCACTTCCGAACGGCACACCAGTACATCCGGCTGCAGGCCAATGGAACGCAGCTCCTTCACCGAATGCTGAGTCGGTTTGGTCTTGGTTTCGCCAGCGGTGGCGATATAGGGCACCAGTGTCAGGTGCATCAGCATGGCGCGCTTGGCGCCGACTTCCACACGCAGCTGACGGATCGCCTCGAGGAACGGCTGCGACTCGATGTCGCCCACGGTACCGCCCACTTCCACCAGAGCCACGTCGGCATCGCCGGCGCCCTTGATGACGCGACGCTTGATCTCGTCGGTGATGTGCGGAATGACCTGGATGGTCGCGCCAAGGTAATCACCACGGCGCTCGCGGCGCAGCACGTCCTCATAGACGCGGCCGGTGGTGAAGTTGTTGTTCTGGGTCATACGCGTGCGAATGAAACGCTCGTAATGGCCCAGGTCGAGGTCGGTCTCGGCGCCGTCATGGGTGACGAACACCTCACCGTGCTGGAACGGGCTCATGGTGCCCGGATCGACGTTGATGTAAGGGTCCAGCTTGAGCATCGTGACCTTCAGGCCCCGCGCCTCCAGGATGGCCGCCAAGGATGCCGAGGCGATGCCTTTCCCCAATGAAGAAACAACACCACCCGTGACGAAGATGTAGCGCGTCATGAAAAACCCTAGAAGTCTGCGTTAAGCGGCTGGCGCCGCCGGGGGAAAGCGAAGGTGCCATTGCGCATCGAGCGGCAATAGCTCAACTGCCACGGATTCGAAGAAACCGCAGAAGCTGTATTGAGACGGGAGCGTAGTCTACTGGAAAGACCCCATCAGCTCAAACGCGCATCACACTGGTGGCGTCCAGACGAGTGACACCTGGGCGGTATCGAATTGCGGCAGATTGGCAACGGCAACCAGCTCGCCATCGAGATAGAGCAGCGGCAGGCGTGAGCGGACGAATCCCGGCACCTGGACTTCGTTGAGCAGGCGCTTCAGATCGCGTCTGCCACGTCCGGACAGTGCCATGCTCTCGCCGCCCTGCCGATAACGAATCTCGAACGCGCCCTGCATCGCTCCTTCGAGGCTCACCGCGCCGTTAGCGGGCAATGCCAGCGTGGTGACCCTTCGCTTCCACGGAAACGCACCTTCGACCGCTTCGAGCCAGGGCCCGGAAAGCCACCACAGCCGGTTTCCGGCACGATGAAGCTCGCCGCCCTCCAAACGCCAGCGGGGCGTAGCATCCACAGCGGCATCGCGCAGCGCCTCCCAGCCGGCCCAGTGGTCGGTATCCGGCAACAGCGTGAACTCAGCCAGCCAGTGGCGTAGCGCATTGCGCTGTCTAGCCGAACTCAGTGAGCGCAGTACCGATAAGTCCAGGCTCGGCAGGGGCAGCCATGACCAGCTTTCCGGCGCGCGAGCCGCCAGTAGATCCATCTCGGCGAGCTCATCGAGCAGCGCCTGCGCTTCGGCCAGATGCCCCGCGGTTCGAGCCATACTGGACGGCGCGCGCGGCCAGCGCTGTTTCAGCACCGGCATCACCTGGTGGCGAAGGTAGTTGCGCGAATGCACAAGGCTTGCGTTGGAGGGATCTTCGATCCACTCCAACTGTTGCGTGCGAGCGTAGGATTCCAAATCGGCCCGATCGATCGCGAGTAACGGCCGCACCAGCTTGCCCTGCCCTAGCTCGCGACTCACTCGCATCGCGCCAAGACCGCGCACGCCGGCGCCCCGCAGCATACGAAACAGCAGTGTTTCGGCTTGGTCATCCTGGTGCTGAGCCATGAGCAGCACCTCATCCTCGCCAAGTCTGTCGGCGAAAGCTTTGTAGCGAGCCACTCGGGCGGCGCGCTCGATACTCGCGCCTGCCGCTACCTGCACCGGCACGACTTCAAGCGGAACACCCAAGCCATCGCAGATCTTCGCGCACTGTGCAGGCCAGCCATCGGCCACCGCCTGCAAGCCATGATGAACATGAATGGCACTGAGCGGCGGCAACCGGTGCTGCCGCCGCAGATAGACCAATGCAGTGAGCAGCACGGTCGAATCCAGCCCTCCAGAAAAGGCAACACGCCATGCCGGCGCATTGAGCCACGGTTTCAGAAAGCAAAGAAGATGAGATTCAAGTGCCATGCGCATACGCTCGGAAAGGCGAAACGCCAAGGATGGGCTGAAAACGCGCGAAGCAGCGCCGCCTGACCTGCAAAAAGAAACGGCGGGCCTATGCCCGCCGTTTTTGTCATGCCGTCACGCTCAAGCGATACCGTAGCTCATCAGACGGTCATAGCGACGGGCCAGCAGCGCGTCGGTATCGAGGCCCTTGAGCATTTCAAGCTGCGAAGTCAGCTCGTCACGCAACGATGCGGCCGTAACCGCAGGATTCCGATGCGCGCCACCCAATGGCTCAGGGATGACCTTGTCGACGATGCCCAGATCTTTCAAACGCTCGGCGGTAACGCCCATGGCCTCGGCTGCTTCCGGCGCCTTTTCGGCGGTACGCCAGAGAATCGAGGCACAGCCTTCCGGAGAGATGACCGCATAGGTGGAATACTGAAGCATGTTCAACTGATCGCAGACACCAATGGCCAACGCGCCACCGGAACCGCCTTCACCAATGACAGTCGCGATGATCGGCGTCTTCAAGCGGGACATCACGCGAAGGTTCCAAGCGATCGCCTCGCTCTGATTGCGCTCTTCTGCATCGATGCCCGGATAAGCACCCGGCGTATCGATGAAGGTAAGGATCGGCATCTTGAAACGCTCGGCCATTTCCATCAAACGGCAGGCCTTGCGGTAGCCTTCAGGACGCGGCATGCCGAAGTTGCGGCGCACTTTCTCGCGGACTTCGCGGCCCTTCTGATGCCCGATGATCATCACCGGCTCACCGTTCAGGCGAGCCGTACCGCCAACAATCGCGGCGTCATCGGAGAAATGCCGGTCACCGTGCAGTTCTTCGAACTCGGTGAACAGATGTTTGACGTAATCGAGGGTATAGGGGCGCTGCGGGTGACGAGCCAGACGAGCGATCTGCCAGCTGGTGAGATTGCCGAAAATGCTCTCAGTGAGCGACTCGCTCTTGTCCTGCAGTCTGGCAATCTCATCGCCAATATTCAGCGAGTTGTCGTTACCAACCAGGCGCAATTCTTCGATCTTGGCTTGCAGGTCGGCGATCGGCTGTTCGAAATCGAGAAAATTCGGGTTCATAGTCATCCGTCATGCGTCGACGGCCAGGCGGCCGGGAAGCTGTTCCGTTTTTTGCGCCCTACCTTACGGGACGGACGCATTCAGGTCGAACAAAAAATGTTCGCAATTTTGACCGATTCAGTATCGGATCGTATCGGCGGTCATCCGGACCGGCTACCAGCATTGGCACGCCGATCCGTTACGTCCCGCTATCGGTATTGCAAAAAGACGTTGTCGCGCCCGAACTGGTCACGCAATGCCTGAATCAAGTTGTCTGCCGGGTCGATCCGCCAGCTCTCGCCGAACTGCAACAACGCTCGCGCGTCGCTTCCGGTGTACTCCAATGTGATCGGGCAGGCGCCGCGGTGACGTCCGCAGACATCGGCCAGCCAGCGCACCCGGTCGCCTTTCAGCGCATCGCCAGCGACCTTGACACGCAAGCTCTCAGCCAGCCCGGTACGAGCCTCTTCAAGACTCATGACTCGCTTGGCGCGCAGACGCAAACCGCCGGAGAAGTCGTCGTTACTGACCTCGCCCTCGACTACTACCAGGGCGTCAGTCTGCAGCAGCGCCTGAGCGCTGTTGAAAGCTTCGGCGAACAGCGAGGCCTCGATCCGCCCCGAACGATCATCGAGGGTGATGAAGCCCATCTTGTCGCCCTTCTTGTTCTTCATTACCCGCAGGTTGACGATCAAGCCGGCAATAGTCTGCTCACCACGTGCAGGGCGCAGATCGACGATCCGCTGCCGGGCGAAGCGGCGAACTTCGCCCTCGTATTCATCGATCGGATGGCCGGTCAAATACAACCCAAGCGTATCTTTCTCGCCCTTCAGACGTTCCTTTAATGACAGTTCGCGCGCGTTGCGATGGTTGGCATAAACATCTGCCTCAGGCTCGGCAAACAGACCGCCGAACAGGTCCATGTGGCCACTCTCCGCGCTACGCGCCGTCTGCTCGGCGGCCTGAACAGCTTCCTCCATGGCCGACAAGAGCACCGCACGGTTGCGGTCGATATTGGCTTGATATGCCTTGGGCTCATCTGAGAAATAAGGACCGAGGCGATCCAGCGCGCCACCTCGGATCAGCGCTTCCAGGGTGCGCTTGTTGATTCGCTTAAGGTCGACGCGACTGCAGAAATCGAACAGATCCTTGAACGGACCGCCCTCGTTACGGCATTCGCAAATCGCTTCTACCGGACCTTCGCCGACACCCTTGATCGCACCAAGACCGTAGATGATCCGTCCATCATCGCTGACCGTGAACTTGAACTCAGAGTTGTTCACGTCCGGCGCATCGATGCGCAGCTTCATGCTGCGACATTCCTCGATCAGCGTGACCACCTTATCGGTGTTGTGCATATCCGCCGACAGAACCGCGGCCATGAACGGCGAAGGATGATGCGCCTTGAGCCAGGCGGTTTGGTATGAAACCAGACCGTAAGCAGCCGAGTGCGACTTGTTGAAGCCGTAGCCCGCAAACTTCTCCACCAGATCGAAAATGTTGCCTGCCAGATCGGCGTCAATGCCGTTATTGGCACACCCCTCGATGAAGCCGCCGCGCTGCTTGGCCATCTCCTCGGGTTTCTTCTTACCCATAGCACGGCGCAGCATGTCAGCCTGGCCGAGCGTGTAGCCGCCCATCACCTGAGCGATCTGCATCACCTGTTCCTGGTACAGGATGATGCCGTAGGTGGGCGCCAGCACCGGCTTGAGGCCTTCGTACTGGTAATCCGAGTGCGGGTAAGAAATCTCCGCACGACCGTGCTTACGGTTGATGAAGTCATCGACCATGCCCGACTGCAGCGGCCCCGGACGGAACAGCGCCACCAGAGCGATCAGATCTTCCAGGCAGTCCGGCTTGAGCTTCTTGATCAGCTCCTTCATGCCGCGTGATTCGAGCTGGAACACCGCGGTGGTCTCGGCCTTCTGCAGCAGCGAGAAGGTGGGTTTGTCGTCCAGCGGGATGAAGTCGATGTTCAGCGGCTCCAGACCCTTCTTGGCCTGCTCGCGATTGATCGTCTCCATGGCCCATTTGATGATGGTCAGGGTACGCAAGCCGAGGAAGTCGAACTTGACCAGCCCGGCCTGCTCCACGTCGTCCTTGTCGAACTGGGTGACCAGACTGCCGCCCTCGTCATCGCAGGCGATAGGCGCGAAATCCGTGAGTTTGGTCGGCGCGATAACCACACCGCCCGCGTGCTTGCCGGTACCGCGGGTAATGCCTTCGAGCTTGAGCGCCATGTCCCAGATTTCCCGAGCGTCTTCATCGACGGCAAGGAAATCACGGAGCGGCTCTTCCATCTCGTAGGCTTTTTCCAGCGTCATGCCGACTTCGAAGGGAATCATCTTCGACAGTCGGTCGGCCAGGCCATAGGACTTGCCCTGGACTCGCGCAACGTCTCGCACCACAGCCTTCGCGGCCATGGTGCCAAAGGTGATGATCTGGCTGACCGCGTTGCGGCCGTACTTTTCCGCCACGTAATCAATGACCCGATCGCGGCCGTCCATGCAGAAGTCGACGTCGAAGTCGGGCATGGAAATCCGCTCAGGGTTGAGGAAGCGTTCGAACAGCAGATCGTAGGCCAGTGGGTCGAGGTCGGTAATTTTCTGCACGTAGGCAACCAGCGAACCCGCGCCCGAGCCACGTCCGGGACCCACCGGCACGCCGTTGTTCTTGGCCCACTGGATGAAGTCCATAACGATCAGGAAGTAACCCGGAAAGCCCATCTGGATGATGATGTCGAGTTCGAAATTCAGCCGGTCTACATAGACCTGCTTCTTCGTCTCGTAGTCAGGCGTGTCCTTGGGCAGCAGCACTTCAAGACGTTCTTCGAGCCCTTCGAACGAGACCTTGCGGAAATACTCATCCATGGTCATGCCATCCGGCACGGGGAAGTCCGGCAGGAAATAGGTGCCCAGCTGTACTTCGATGTTGCAGCGCCTGGCGATCTCGACCGTGTTTTCCAACGCCTCGGGCAGATCACTGAACAGTTCCCACATTTCCTCGGGCGTTTTCAGGTACTGCTGATCGGAGTAATTTCGCGGCCGCCGTGAGTCATCCAGGATGCGGCTCTCGCCGATACAGACACGGGTTTCGTGGGCTTCGAAATCTTCCTGTTTGAGAAAACGCACGTCGTTGGTAGCCACCAGCGGAACGTCACAACGCTGAGCCAGAGCGACCGCCGCGTGCAGATGCTCCTCATCATTGACGCGACTGGTGCGCTGCACCTCGAGATAAAAGCGCTGGGGGAAAACCGCTTGCCACTCGGCCAGCAATGTCTCGGCTGCCGCCTCTTCACCGGCGAGCAGGGCATGGCCAATTTCCCCTTCCTTTGCGCCGGAGAGCGCGATCAATCCTTCGGCTGCGGCCTTTACCCAATCACGCTCGATGATGATCTGATCGTTGCGCTGCCCCTCGGTCCAGCCGCGAGATACCAACTCGGTGAGGTTCCGATAACCTTTGCCGTTCATCGCCAGCAACGTCAGCCGACTGAGTGGGCCGTCTTCGTCGCGACCGGCAAGCCAGATATCGGCACCACAGATCGGCTTGATCCCGGCTCCTTGAGCAGCTTTGTAGAACTTGACCAGCGAGCACATGTTGCTCTGGTCGGTGACGGCCACCGCCGGCATGCCCGCGCCAGCAACCGACTTGACCAGCGGTTTGACCCGCACCAAACCATCGACCAGAGAATATTCGGTGTGCAGGCGAAGATGGACGAAGGAGACGGGCATGAAAGAACCTTGAACTGGTGAAACGACAGGCCGCAAATTGTACCGGAAAGCCTGAACGATGTAGGCGACGGGTGATCACCAGTCGCGTAACGCGCCGGCTCAGACCGGTAAGGCAACCATGACGCTGGAAGACTCTGCGAGGGCGGCCTGCTCCAGCAGATTGCGTACCGGTGCAAACGAGCGCCGATGGATGACGGTAGGACCGAGCCGTTGCAGTGCTTCCAGATGATGCGGCGTCGGGTACCCCTTGTGAGCCGACAGGCCGTAGCCCGGATAGCATAGATCCAGCGCACACATCTCCCGGTCACGGCTGACTTTCGCCAGGATCGAAGCGGCTGCGATGGCAGGCACCTGGGCGTCGCCCTGAATCACCGGGGCGCTGGGCACCGCCAGCTGCGGACATCGATTGCCGTCGATGAGGGCCAATCGCGGCGTGACACTCAGCCCCTCGACCGCTCGCTGCATCGCCAGCATGGTAGCGTGCAGGATGTTCAGCTGGTCGATCTCGTGTACCTCGGCGCGGGCGATGCACCAGGCGAGCGCCTTCGCGCATATCTCGTCGAAAAGCGCTTCACGCCTTGCTTCGGTGAGTTTCTTCGAATCATTGAGCCCTTCGATCGGCCGCGCGGGATCGAGAATCACCGCAGCCGTCACGACAGGTCCGCACAGGGGGCCGCGGCCGACCTCGTCGACGCCAGCGACCAGCTCTTCGACGAGGTTGAAATCGAGACCGATCTGCATCAGCTTGCCTCGACCAGTTCGAGTACCGCACTGGCGGCCTGACTCGACGCATCGCATCGCAGCGTCCGATGGATGGCGTCGAAGCCTTCGGTTTGTATATCGCCGTTATCCAGCAGGGGCGACAGCAGTTGCGCCATGGCACCCGGGGTCGCGGCGTCTTGCAGAAGCTCTGGCACCAGCAAGCGCTGAGCAAGAAGATTGGGTAATGACACGTACGGACTTTTCACCATGCGTTTGAGGATGCGAAAGGTCAACGGCGCAACGCTATAGGCCACGACCATCGGGCGCTTGAATAACAAGGCCTCGAGCGTCGCAGTACCAGAGGCGATCAGCACCGCATTGCACGCCGCCAGCGCCTCATGGGACCGCCCATCGAGCAGTGTCAGCGGCAGGTCACGCCCAGCCAGCATTTGTTCCAGCTGTGCACGACGCTCGGGACTGGCGCAGGGAACGACGAAGCGGATACCGGGGCGCATCGAACGCAGCCGGTCAGCGGCGTCGAGGAAAAGCTCGCCAAGACGACCCACTTCGCCACCTCGGCTACCCGGCATCAGCGCAACGATCATTCCTTCCTGCGGGAGGTTCAACGCAGCTCGTGCCGCGGCGCGATCGGGCTCCAGCGGGATGGTATCGGCCAAGGGATGCCCGACGAAACGCACCGCGACCTGATGCGCGTCGTAGAACTTCGCCTCGAACGGAAAAAGGGTAAGCATCAGGTCGCAGGCGTCTCGGATCTTCATCACGCGCTTCTGCCGCCACGCCCATACCGAGGGGCTGACGTAGTGCACAGTCCTGATACCGTTGCGCCGCAGCTTGAGCGCCAGGTCCAAGTTGAAATCCGGTGCGTCTATACCAATGAACACGTCGGGGCGAACTTCGAGCAGCGTTTTCAGCAAACGCTTGCGGCGTGCAAGAAGTTCGGGCAGCCGACCGAGAACCTCCACCAATCCCATCACCGCCAGACGTTCCAGCGGGAAATAGGATTTAAGCCCCTGCGCCTCCATGAGAGGACCGCCCACGCCAATGAATTCGACCTCAGGGTGCTGCGCTCTGAGCGCCTGCATCAGACCCGAACCAAGAATGTCGCCAGAGGCCTCACCGGCCACCAGCGCGACTGTCAGCGGCCTGGACATATCAGCGCGTGATGCCACGTTTCGAGGCTTGCACCGAATCACGGAACAGCGCCACTTCGGGAAACGTCTGCGCATCGGCGGTGAGCGCGGTCAACGCAGCGTCGACCGTCAGCCCTTTGCGGTAGACGACCTTGTAGGCGTTGCGCAGGGCTGTGATGGCCTCGGCGCTGAAACCGCGGCGGCGCATGCCCTCGAAATTCATGCTGCGTGCCTCGGCGGGATTACCGAATACAGTGACGAACGCCGGAACGTCCTTGCCAATGGCGGTGCCCATTCCCGAAAAGCTGTACGCGCCGATATGGCAATACTGATGAACCAGGGTGTATCCCGACAGAATCGCCCAATCACCGACGTGCACATGTCCCGCCAGCGCGGTGTTGTTCACCAGGATGCAATGGTTGGCGATCACGCTGTCATGACCGATGTGCGCGTAAGCCATGATGAGGTTATGGTCGCCGATGGTGGTTTCGCTTCGATCCTGCACGGTACCGCGGTGAATGGTCACGCCTTCGCGGATCACGTTGTGGTCACCGATCACCAGACGCGTCGGCTCGCCTTTGTATTTAAGGTCGGGCGTGTCCTCGCCAATCGAAGAAAACTGAAAAATACGATTATGGCGGCCGATGCGGGTCGGCCCCTTAATGACCACATGCGACGCGATCACCGTCCCCTCGCCTACTTCGACGTCCGGGCCGATGATCGACCATGGCCCGACCTGGACGTCATCAGCCAGCTTGGCCGAAGGATCGACGATAGCGCGAGGGTCGATCAAATTCATATCTTCTGTTCCGCGCAAATGATTTCGGCGGAGCAGACGAGCTTGCCTTCAACACTCGCGCGGCAATCAAACTTCCAGATTCCGCGCTTGGCACTGATGAAAGACGCTTCAAGGCTCAACTGATCGCCCGGCACGACCGGCTGGCGGAAGCGCAGCTTATCCGAGCCGACGAAGTAATACAGCGTACCGTCAGCCGGCTTGGTGCCCATCATCTTGAAACCAAGCAGTCCGGCCGCCTGCGCCATGGCTTCGATAATCAGCACTCCCGGCATGATGGGATGCTGTGGAAAGTGACCATTGAAGAACGGTTCGTTGACGGAGACGTTCTTGTATGCGCGAACACGCTTGGCGTCCGTATCCAGCTCCGTCACCCGATCAACCAACAAAAAGGGATAACGGTGAGGAAGGTATTCGCGAATCTCGTTGATATCCATCATATGAAGAAAATGCCCGTAAGAATTATGGGAGCCAGCACGGCCAGGGTCGTGCACCCGCGGTGAAAGCCTCTAGCAGGGACGATCAGGCGATAGGGTCAGGCATCAGAAGCCGCATCCCCGCGCGGGGTCACGGAAGCCAGGCGTTTTTCCACTTGCTGCAGGCGACGAGCCATATCGTCGAGATGACGAATCCGGGCGGCACTCTTACGCCATTCCGCAGCGGGTTGCATGGCCGTCCCAGAAGAATAACTTCCCGGCTCGGTGATTGACCGGGTGACCATGGTCATGCCGGTAATGAACACGTTGTCGCAAATCTCGATATGCCCGACGAGCCCGACGCCCCCGGCGAGCATACAGTTACGACCGATCTTGGTACTTCCGGAAATCCCGGCACAACCTGCTACGGCAGTGTTTTCGCCGATCTGTACGTTGTGCGCGATCATGATCTGGTTATCCAGCTTTACGCCATTCCCGATGATCGTGTCGGAGAGCGCACCGCGATCGATCGTGGTATTGGCACCAATCTCGACGTCGTCGCCAATGCGTACGCCGCCGAGCTGAGCGATCTTTTCCCAACTGCCCTTTTCGTTGGCGAAACCGAAACCTTCGCCACCGATCACCGCACCCGGCTGAATCACGACCCTCTCACCGATACGGACGTCGTGGCAGAGGGTGACGCGCGAAGCCAGGCGCCCTCCGGCACCCACACAACTGCGAGCACCGATGAACGAGTGAGCACCAATCACCACATCCGCACCGATCCAGGCATCCGCCTCGATTACGACCTGGGCGCCAATGCTGGCGCTGGGGTCGACCTGTGCACTTGGATCAATGATTGCGCTTGGGTGAATGCCGCTGGCAGCCTTCGGCCGTGTCTCGAACAGGTGCGAGACACGTGCATACGCCAGATAGGGATTGTCGATAAGCAGCGCGTTGCCGCTGTAATCCTCGGCGTCCTTCGGCGTAAGCAGTACGGCTCCGGCGCGAGAGTTTTCGAGAAACTTGCGGTACTGGGCGTTGGCCAGAAAGCTCAGCTGTTGCGGACCGGCGTCCTGCAGTGTCGCCAAGCCCGACACCGGTTGTGCCGCATCGCCACGCAGCGTGGCGCCCAGCTGCTCGGCGAGTTCGCCGAGCGTATAGACGACCGTATTCATTAGCGCAGCTGATTCATGCGCTCGATGACTTGGCGAGTGATGTCGTACTGCGGCTTGACATCGACCACCGCACCGCGTTCGAGCACCAAATCGTAGTCACCCTTTTTGATGACTTCTTCTACAGCTTTATCCAGCTTCGGCTTGAGCTGCTTGAGCATGTCGCGATCGGCAGCGGCCTTGGATTCGTTCAGTTCCTTGGAGAGGAACTGGAAATCACGCGCCTTCTGTTTGAATTCCAGCTCGAGGCGCTCACGCTCCGCCTGCTGCATCTTGTCCCCATCCTTGCCTAGACGGTCCTGGATGCGCTTGGCATCGCTTTCCAAACCTTTGAGCTTGTCCAGCTGCGGACCGAACTTTTTTTCTGCATCGACGGAGTAACGCTTGGCAGCGTCCGACTCGAGCAGCGCCATCTGATAGTTCATCACCGCAATCTTCATGTCGGCGAATGCAGGCGTCGCCGCTAGAGCAGCAGCCACAAGGAGCAATTGAGTCAACTTACGCACGGTATATACCACTCTTCAGGAAACACTGGAGCAACGCTCCGGATGATTAAAAGGTTTGGCCCAGCGAGAACTGGAAAACCTGGGTATCTGCATCGTCGGGCTTCACGACTGGCATCGCCAAGCTGAAACTCAAGGGCCCCATCGCGGTGATCCAGGTCAATCCTACGCCGACCGAGCTGGCCACATCGCCGAAATCGATATCGCTGCATTTGGCTGATTCCGACGGGCAATTGGTATCGTAGACGTTACCGACGTCCCAGAACACCGAAGTACGCAGCGAACGCTGATCCTTGACGAAGGGCATCGGGAATAGAACTTCCATGCCCCCTTGAATCAGCACGTTACCACCAAAGGGCAGCTCATCCTGATCGGGATCTCGGATGGTGCCTGGGTTCGAGCCATCACTCGGCGTACTACGCGGCCCAAGACTGCTGTCTTCAAAACCGCGAACCGAGTTGAAACCGCCGGCATAGTAGTGTTCATAGAACGGCAGGCGCGATGTCGAGCCGTAAGCATCGCCATACCCTAGTTGAGTATGCAAACGCATGGTGTAGCTCTCGCTCAACGGCACGAAAAGCTGACCGTTATAGTCGATCTTGTAGAAGGACAGGTCGCTGCCTGGAATGGTGGTTTCCAGCGAGAGACTCTGCGAGTGACCACGCGTCGCCAGTACACCGCGGTTCAGTGTGGATTCGGACCAGCCAACGGACGCCTTGAAGTTGAGGTAGCTGTCACCCTCCTCCTCCATGAAATCGAAAATCTCGTCGACGGTGTAGCGGCCACTGTCGATGGTGTCCTGCTGCGCGGACAGACCAAACGACAACCGCGACGTCTCGCTGATCGGATAACCGATATTGACCCCGCCGCCCAGGCTGTCGACCGAGTAGCTGGACACGTCATAGTCCAGCTCGTCGTAGTCGGTGGTCCGGTAGAAGGCGTTATAGCCAAGGCTGACACCGTCTTCGGTCCAGTAGGGATCGACGAAGCCAAAGTTGTAACGCGTCTGGTATTCGCTGCGGGTCAGGCCGATGCTGACCCGGTTACCGGTACCCAGGAAGTTGTTCTGGCTGATCGAACCACCCAGAATCAGACCAGCATTCTGAGCGAAGCCAATGCTCGCCATGATCGAACCGGAAGGCTGCTCTTCGACGCTGTAATTCACATCGATCTGGTCATCAGTGCCAGGTACCTGCGGGGTCTCGACGTTTACTTCCTTGAAGAATCCCAAGCGCTCCAGGCGGGTCTTGGATTGATCGATCAGGTAGGTCGAGGCCCAGCCGCCTTCCATCTGGCGCATTTCGCGACGCAGTACTTCGTCTTCAGTTTTGGTGTTGCCGCGGAAATTGATGCGATTGACGTAAGCCCGCTTACCTGGATCGACGACGAAAGTAATCGATACGGTGTTGTCTTCATCGTTGGCTTGCGGCACGCCGTTGACGTTGGCGAAGGTATAGCCTTCATTACCCAGTCGTCGCGTGATCAGTTCGGAGGTGGTGGTCATCACCTTACGTGAGAAAACCTGGCCTTCTTTCGCCAGCAGCAGAGACTGTAATTCCTCCTGCGGAACCTTGAGATCACCGCTCAGTTTTACGTCGCTGACCGTGTAGCGATCGCCTTCGGCGATATTTACAGTGACGTAAACGTCTTTCTTGTCAGGCGTGATGGATACCTGGGTGGAGGTGATATCCATGTTGATATAGCCGCGATCCAGATAGTAGGAACGCAGGCGCTCAAGGTCACCGGAGAGCTTTTCCCGAGCGTATTTGTCGTCGTTACGGAAGAACGACAGCCAATTGCTGGTCTTCAACTCGAACAGATCGGTAAGGTCCTCATCGGGGAAGACCGAATTACCAACGACGTTGATGTGCTTGATCGAAGCGACCGAACCTTCGTTGATGTTGATCTTCAGCGCGACGCGATTACGCGGCTGCGGGACGACCTCGGTCTCGATGGTGGCCGAGTAACGGCCCTGTGCAACGTATTGGCGCTGCAACTCGTTGCGTACGCCTTCGAGCGTCGCGCGCTGAAAGATCTCACCCTCGGCGAGGCCCGACTGCTGCAAACCGGAAAGCAAATCTTCGGTTTTGATGGCCTTGTTGCCGTCGATTTCGATACCGGAAATCGATGGTCGCTCGACTACATTGATTACCAGCACATCGCCTTCGCGACCAAGCTGGATATCCTCGAAGAAGCCGGTACGGAACAGCGCGCGGGTTGCGTCTACCAGACGACTGTCATCGGCAGCCTGACCGACGTTCAACGGCAACGCGCCAAAGACACTGCCTGCGGAGACGCGTTGCAGGCCATTGACACGTATATCGGAGATGGTGAAGGACTCGGCGTGAACTTCGGCAATCATCAGTGCGGAAATCACCGCAGGTAGCAGCAGACGTTTCATGAAGTCCTTTCTTTTCAAACCTGATAATTGAACCTGCGCTTTGCGCGGCGACATCAAGGTATATGGCAATTAAAGGCGGCCAAGGTCGTTGACCAACGCAAGCAGCATCACCCCAACAACCAGGCTGATACCGATCTGTACTCCCCAGCCCTGGACCCTGTCCGACAAGGGACGTCCACGGACCCACTCAACCAGATAAAAGAGCAAATGCCCGCCATCCAGGACCGGGATAGGCAATAGATTGAGTACCCCAAGGCTAATACTCAGGTAGGCGAGGAAGTTCAGAAAGTCGCCCACGCCCGACTGTGCAGAAGCGCCCGCCACTTTAGCAATGGTTATCGGGCCGCTCAAGTTTTTTACCGAGAGCTCCCCGAAGAGCATTTTTTTCAAAGAATCGAGCGTCAGAACGCTCATCGTCCAGGTCTGCCGGAGCCCTTCGACCACCGCCTCGAGCGGCCCGTAACTGACGTTTCGCAGCATTTCCGCCGGCCACTCACCGGCTGCGACTCCAGCACCAAGATACCCACGACGGCTACCGTCTTCACCCCGCTCAGCTAACGTTAGAGGCAGCTCCAACCGCTGCCCATCGCGTTCGATTTCGAGTTGAACGGCCTGACCGTACAGCGGCTTGACACGATCGATCACGTCCTGCCATTCGTTAAGCGCCTCACCATCGAGGCTGAGCAGCCGATCGCCGAGACGCACGCCGGCCGCCTGAGCAGGTCCTTGTGGATCGAGCTGAGCGACTACCGGGGTGATTTCCGGACGCCAGGGACGTATACCCAGCGAACCGATCGGGTCCGGTTCCTCGGCGCCTTTCAGCCAATCGTTCAACTCCAACTGCAGTCGCTGCGACTGACTGCTATCACCATCGCGCACAAGCAATTCGAGCGAGCCGCTTTCGCCCAGCCGCCTGATCAGTTGAAGATTTACCTCTGACCAGCCCGAGGTAGATTTGCCGTTGACCTCTACGATTTCATGCCCGGCCATTAGCCCAGCGCGCTCGGCGAGGCTGCCCGCTTCGACAGCACCGACTACCGGTCGAATCTGCTCGGTTCCAAGCATTGCCAGCGCCCAGAAAAACACCAGCGCAAGGAGGAAGTTCGCCAACGGCCCGGCCGAGACGATGGCGAAGCGTTGTTTCACTGACTTGCGGTTGAATGTCTGATTCAGCAATGCGGGCGGGACATCACCTTCACGTTCATCGAGCATCTTCACATAGCCGCCGAGCGGAATCGCCGCTATGACGAACTCGGTACCCTGGCGATCGTGCCAACGCACCAATGGACGACCGAAGCCTACCGAGAAACGCAGAACTTTGACGCCGCAACGACGCGCGACCCAGAAATGTCCGTACTCGTGAAAGGTTACTAGCACACCCAGCGCCACGAGGGTGCCGATGATCATGTACAGCACGCCCATATTTTCCTCTGCCTCGAAAGGCCTGGTTAGCCACCGACTCCGATGGAATCAATTCCGCGCATCGCCACTGCCGGCACGGGTTCAGCCACTAGCAATCGCGATTATGCAACCAGCGCGAAGCCAATGTGCGAGCCTGTGCATCGGCAGCAAGCACATCTGCCAAGCAGCGAGCCGGAACCGATGCTTCCTGGTCGAGTACGGCCTCGATGATACTCGCGATTTCAGTGAAGCGAATGCGACCACTGAGGAAGGCATCCACCGCCACCTCGTTCGCGGCATTGAGCATGGCCGGCGCCGTCCCGCCGTCCTGAGCGGCCTGCCGAGCAATGCGAAGGCATGGGAACCGCTGCAGGTCTGGAGCTTCGAAGTTCAGACTTCCAGTCTGCAACAGGTCCAGCGCCGAAACGCCTGAGTCGATTCGCTCCGGCCAGGCCAGCGCGTGCGCTATCGGAGTGCGCATGTCGGGGTTACCGAGCTGCGCCAGCACAGAGCCGTCAACATAGTCGACCATAGAATGAATGACGCTTTGCGGGTGAATGACCACTTCGACCTGCTCAGGACATGCGTCGAACAGCCAGCACGCCTCGATGAGCTCGAGACCCTTGTTCATCATGCTTGCCGAGTCTACGGAGATCTTACGCCCCATGGACCAGTTCGGATGCGCACATGCCTGCTCGGCGGTCACGGCTGAAAGTTGTTCTAGCGGCAGCTGGCGGAACGGTCCTCCGGACGCGGTTAGCAGTATCCGCCGCACCCCGACGCTGCTGAGCCCTTGCGCATAGTTGCCCGGCAGGCATTGGAAGATAGCGTTGTGTTCGCTGTCGATTGGCAGCAATACGGCCTCGCTGTCCCGAAGCGCCTGCATAAACAGCGCGCCGGACATTACCAGCGCCTCCTTGTTCGCCAACAGCACGCGTTTGCTGGCCTGCACGGCTGCAAGCGTGGGACGCAAGCCAGCCGCACCGACAATAGCGGCCATCACCACATCAACCTCGGGATGCGCCGCAACCTCGCTCAGCCCGCCCTCGCCGACCAGCACGCGAGTCTTTACACCGTCGCTGTCGAGCTGACGCTGCAGCTCGCGCCCTTTGTCGCTGTCAGCCACCACGGCATAACGTGGAAGATGTATGCGGCACAGCTCGCGCAGTTCAGCGACACGGCTGAATGCAGTCAATGCGAACGTCCTGTAGCGCTCCGGATGACGAGAGATGACGTCCAGCGTGCTCAAGCCGATCGAACCGGTCGCCCCCAGCACCGTTACCTGCAAGGGTCGACTCACCAAGCACCCCAGCCAGCAAGCCACAACAAAACGGTAAACACCGGTACCGCCGCGGTCAGACTGTCGATGCGATCCATCACACCACCATGTCCGGGCAGCAGTTGGCTGCTGTCTTTGATGCCGGAGCTACGTTTGAACATGCTTTCGGTCAGATCGCCCACAACGGAGATCACAACCACCAGGGCAGCGCCGAGGAGCGCCAATACCAGCGCCCGTGGCGACCAGCCCTGATACAGGCCGACACCGAGCGTGATCAGCAGGCTCGTGACCAGCCCGCCGATCAAGCCTTCCCAGCTCTTACCCGGGCTAACCTGAGGCGCCAATTTGCGACGACCAAAGGTCTTGCCTGAAAAATAGGCACCGATGTCGGCCGCCCAAACCAGCATCATCACCGCTACGATCAGCCAATTTCCTTGCGGCCATTGCTTGAGCACGACGAGGGCTTGCCAAGCCGGAAGCAAAATCAACAAACCGATCACTAGACTGCCAATGCGCCCTCCCCAGTGGCGCTGGCTGCCTGGATATCCAAGCACCAATGCCGTTGCGATCAGCCACCAGACGACGCTGATCGAGAGTAACCAAGGAGTCAGTGATGGCAACCGGTACAGCGCAACAAGCAGCAGGGCAACGACCAACGCATAGCCGATTCTCGCAAACTGACCGGAAAACCCCGCCAGACGCGCCCATTCCCAGCCACCCAATATCACCACCACACCAATAAACAGCGCGAATGCGAGGCCGTCGAGGAGAAAGAAGCCGATCAGTGCAATTGGCAGCAGGATGGCGGCGGTGATGATGCGTTGTTTCAACATTCTGCACGGACCTCTGTCTCGACCTGATCGCCGGTCTTACCGAAACGCCGTTGCCGCTTGGCGAAATCGGCCAGAGCGGCGCGCATTGCATCGTGTTTGAAATCCGGCCAGAACAGGTCGGAGAAATACAGCTCAGCGTATGCCAGCTGCCACAGCAGAAAATTGCTGATGCGTCGTTCGCCGCCGGTGCGAATGCATAGATCCGGCAGGGGCATATCGCCGGTAGCGAGATAGCTCTGGAAAAGCGCCGGAGTAACCGACTCTGGATCTAGACGACCACTCTGTGCTTCACGAGCCATCCGTTGAGCCGCCTGCAGGATGTCCCACTGACCGCCATAATTGGCTGCGACCTGAAGAACGAAACGGCCGGCACCAGCCGTTATCTCTTCGGCCTCGAGCATTGCGGTCTGCAACTCAGGATGAAAGCGCGAGCGATCACCGATGACTCGCAGGCTGATGCCGTTCTCATTGAGCTTGCGCGCCTCTCGGCGCAGCGCAGTTAGAAACAGCTCCATCAACGCACCAACCTCATCAGCCGGCCGTTGCCAGTTCTCGCTGGAGAAGGCGAATAGCGTCAGCACCTCGACACCCGCCTCAGCACAGACTTCGATGACGGCTCGCACCGCATCGACACCCGCTTTGTGCCCGGCCACGCCCGGCAAGAGACGGCGCTTGGCCCAGCGATTGTTGCCATCCATGATGACTGCGACATGACGGGGTACATTCCGCCCGGCAATCTGCCTGACCTTTTCCATGAAACGACTCTACCTGCGCTCAATCACGTTGCGAACAGTGGGAGGAACTGACGAAGGCAATTCCTGGGGCACATCCCCCTCGCGCTTAGAATCCTGGACGGATCGCGCGCTCCGACGCGAGCAATACGGACGAAGTCCTGTACCGCCCATCAAACGGCCATCAGGTCGCTTTCCTTGCTTTCAAGTGCCTTGTCGATTTCCGCAACATACTTGTCGGTCAGTTTTTGAACGTCGTCCTGAGCCCGCCGATCTTCGTCTTCGCTGATTTCCTTTTCTTTCAGCAAATCCTTGAACTGCGCGATGGCATCGCGACGGATATTACGCACCGCAACACGAGCGTTCTCGGCTTCGGCACGCGCCTGCTTGGTATAACCCTTACGAGTCTCCTCGGTGAGCGCAGGCATCGGAACGCGAATAGTGGTACCGGCAGTAGCGGGATTCAATCCCAGGTCAGAGGTCATGATGGCCTTCTCAACGGCCTGAATCATGCTCTTGTCGAAAACGGTCAGGGCCAAGGTACGGGAATCTTCGGCAACCACGTTTGCAACCTGACGCAACGGGGTATCGCTGCCGTAGTAAGACACCATCACGCTATCGAGGATGCTCGGGTGAGCACGGCCGGTACGGATCTTGGCGAATGCATGCCCCAGAGATTCCAGGGTCTTCGTCATACGCTCCTGGGCGTCTTGCTTGATCTCGTTGATCATTGGTTCTGTTCCTCGATCAGTGTTCCTTCAGCGCCGCCGAGCACGATATTGAGCAGGGCACCGGGCTTGTTCATGTTGAACACTCGCAGCGGCATATTGTGGTCGCGGCATAGGCAGATGGCAGTCAGATCCATGACGCCCAGCTTGCGGTCGAGCACGTCATCATAAGTCAGTTGCTCGAATTTCTCGGCATTCGGATCCTTGAAAGGATCAGCGGTGTAAACGCCGTCAACCTTGGTAGCCTTGAGCACGACATCAGCATGGATCTCGATAGCGCGCAGACAGGCGGCCGAATCAGTGGTGAAGAAAGGATTGCCGGTGCCGGCCGAGAAGATCACCACCTCGCCGCTTTTGAGATGGCGCATCGCCTTGCGACGATCGTAATGATCGGTCACACCGACCATGGAAATCGACGACATGACCAAGGCGGGAATGTTCGAGCGTTCCAGAGCGTCGCGCATGGCCAACGAGTTCATCACCGTTGCCAGCATTCCCATGTGATCGCCGGTTACCCGATCCATACCGGCTGCCGAAAGGGCGGCGCCACGGAACAGGTTGCCGCCGCCGATGACCAGACCCACCTCTACGCCGATGCCTACCAATTGCCCGACTTCCAAGGCCATGCGATCAAGCACCTTGGGATCAATGCCGAAGTCTTCCGAACCCATCAGGGCTTCGCCGCTTAATTTGAGCAGAATGCGTTTATAGCGAGGATTGCGTGCACTCATCTGCTGAGCCATTGGCGTTGTCTCTCCTGCGGCGTTTGTATGACTAAGCTGGCTCTACTGCCAGAAAATATCTGCGCTATGACAGCGCAATGACGGGTTGGTGCCAGCGCTGACTATAGCGCGGCAGAAAACATTTCCACCCTCCAGTCTGACGAAGAGGCCGCGCGCGTGAGCGGGCAGCCTCTTCGAGGACAGCAGAAGCGTCTTATTGCTTAGTGGCAGCTACCTGAGCCGCAACTTCAGCAGCGAAGTCGACTTCAGCACGCTCGATGCCTTCGCCCACTTCGTAACGGACGAAGGAAACGATCTCTGCACCGGCTTTCTTCGCCAGCTCGCCAACCTTGACGTCAGGATCTTTGACAAAGGCCTGCTCGACCAGACTGGCTTCAGCAAGGAACTTGCTGATGCGACCGGCAACCATCTTCTCGACGATTTCGGCGGGCTTGCCCTTGATCTTATCTTCGTTCAGCGCCAGGAAAATTTCCTTTTCCTTCGCAACGGCCTCTTCGGAAACCTGCGACGGATCCAGGAACTGAGGGTTGCTGGCCGCGACGTGCATGGCAATTTCTTTAGCCAACTCGACGTTACCACCCTTCAGGGCTACCAGAACGCCGATGCGATGGCCATGCAGATAGGAACCAACCAGATCAGCTTCAACAGTGGTCAGACGGCGAATATTGACGTTCTCGCCGCACTTGGCAACCAGCGCCTCACGATCAGTTTCCTGAGCGGCAATCAGCGGAGCTGCATCGACCATCTTCTCGGCGAAGGCCTTCTCGACGCTGTTGCTTACGAAATTCTTAAAGTCGTCCTGCAGAGCCAGGAAGTCGGTCTGCGAGTTAACTTCGATAATTACGGCACGCTTGTTGTCATCGGCGACTTTGACCGCAATGGAACCTTCAGCGGCGATGTTGCCCGCCTTCTTGGCGGCCTTGATGGCACCAGCGGCACGCATGTCGTCGATGGCTTTCTCGATGTCGCCGCCGGCAGCGGTGAGTGCCTTTTTGCAATCCATCATGCCTTGGCCAGTGCGCTCGCGCAGTTCTTTAACCAGGGCTGCAGTGATCTCTGCCATGTTCGCAAATCCTCTCGATTCGATTTTCGATCATGCCCTCTAACTCGGGCGATCAATTCGTGATTGGCAAAAAGGGGGCATAGCCCCCTTTCTGTTCAACGGGTATCAGCTATGCGACCGCGTGCTCAGCCTTGAGCGGCCTCGGGGGCGGCTTCTTCGACGAACTCGTCAGCACCACCGGCGCCATTCTGACGGCCACGCAGCACAGCATCTGCCATGGAGCCCAGATACAGTTGCACGGCACGGATGGCATCGTCATTACCAGGAATGATGTAGTCGACGCCTTCCGGGCTGCTGTTGGTATCGACGATACCGATAACCGGAATGCCCAGCTTGTTGGCTTCGGAAATGGCAATGCGCTCGTGATCGACGTCAACGACGAACATCGCGTCCGGCAGACCGCCCATGTCCTTGATACCACCCAGGCTACGATCCAGCTTTTCCAGATCACGGGTACGCATCAGGGCTTCTTTCTTGGTCAGCTTGTCGAAAGTACCGTCCTGGGATTGGGCTTCCAGCTCGCGCAGGCGCTTGATCGACGCACGGATGGTCTTGTAGTTGGTCAGCATGCCGCCCAACCAGCGATGATCGACATACGGCGAGCCACAACGAGCGGCTTCTTCGCGAACGATCTTGCCAGCTGAACGCTTGGTGCCGACGAACAGAATTTTGTTCTTGCCCGCAGCCAGCTTTTCAACGAACTGCAGCGCGTCGTTAAACATCGGCAGGGTTTTTTCGAGGTTGATGATATGGATCTTGTTGCGCGCACCGAAGATGAACTTGTTCATTTTCGGGTTCCAGTAACGGGTCTGGTGGCCGAAGTGCACACCGGCCTTCAGCATGTCGCGCATGGTGACTTGAGTCATGATACTTCCTCGGATAAGTCGGGTTAGGCCTCCACGCGTCCCGATATCCAACTCTTGCGAGCACCCAGGATACCGTGTCGACACGTGTGTGGGGTTAAGCGCAACGGGCCTCCCCGTTGAGCGGCGCGTTTTATAGCACAAAGACAGCCTGGAAGGCTAGACGGAATTCTCGAGCGCCCTGTTCGTTGAGCCCTCTAGCCTCCAGCGCTTTTATCAGCTTCTCATTCATTTGGTTTATCATTTGCGCTTTCGTTTTTCGCAGCGCTCCCCGGCGCCAATGAGGTTTGCATGACTGTCACCATCAAGACGCCCGAAGATATCGAGAAGATGCGCATTGCTGGGCGGCTCGCCGCCGAGGTGCTCGAGATGATCGGCGAGCACGTCAAGCCGGGCGTCACCACCGACGAGCTGGATCGCCTCTGTCACGACCATATCGTCAACGTGCAGCAGGCCGTACCTGCCCCGCTCAACTACAAGGGCTTCCCTAAGTCGATCTGCACTTCGATCAACCACGTGGTCTGTCATGGGATTCCCAACGACAAGCCTTTGAAGGATGGCGACATTCTCAATATCGACATCACGGTCATCAAGGATGGTTACCACGGCGACACCAGCAGGATGTTCATCGTCGGCAAAGCGCCGGAATGGGCCGAGCGCCTGTGCAAGGTGACTCAAGAGTGCCTCTATAAAGGTATCGAGATCGTCCGTCCCGGCACGCGTCTAGGCGATATTGGCGAAGTGATCCAAAAGCACGCCGAGAAAAATGGATTCTCCGTGGTCCGTGAATACTGTGGTCATGGCATCGGCAAGGTTTTTCACGAGGAACCCCAGGTGCTTCACTATGGCCGCGCGGGAACCGGTCTTGAACTTAAGGAAGGCATGACCTTCACGATCGAGCCAATGATCAATCAAGGCCGTTCGGAAACCCGCCTGCTCGGCGATGGTTGGACAGCCATCACCAAGGACCGCAAGCTGTCCGCTCAATGGGAACACACGATCGTGGTCACCGCTGACGGCTATGAAATTTTCACACTGCGCAGCGATGACACCATCGCTCGCACATCGCCATGATTGCTTACCGATTTGATGTTTGACGGAGGGCGGCGGCATGCCTCAGGTTGATCCGGAGTTATTCGACCGCAGCCAGTTCCAAGCAGAACTGGCACTCAAGGCCAGCCCCATCGCCGCCTTCAAAAAAGCCATTCGCAATGCGCGGGAAGTGCTTGATGCACGCTTCCTGGCTGGCCGTGATATCCGCCGTCTGATCGAAGACCGTGCATGGTTCGTGGATCAGATCCTCAGGGCCGCCTGGGGCCGCTTCGACTGGAGCAGCGATGCCGAAATCGCACTGGTTGCCGTTGGGGGCTATGGCCGCGGCGAGCTACACCCCTATTCCGATATCGATTTGCTGATCCTGCTCGAAGACAACAGTCACGAGAAATTTCGTGACTCCATCGAAGGCCTTCTGACCCTGCTCTGGGATATCGGACTCGAGGTCGGCCAGAGCGTGCGCTCGGTCCGGGAGTGCGCCGAAGAGGCACGTGCGGACCTGACGGTTATAACCAATCTCATGGAAAGCCGCACCATCGCCGGCCCTGAGCACCTACGGCAAAACATGCTGAAGGTCACCAGCCCGTCGGAAATGTGGCCGAGCAAGGAATTCTTTCTCGCCAAGCGTAACGAGCAGGCGGCACGCCACTCCAAATACAACAACACCGAATACAACCTGGAGCCGAACGTCAAAGGCTCACCTGGCGGGTTGCGCGATATTCAGACGATCCTGTGGATCGCACGCCGGCAGTTCGGCAGCCTGAACCTGAATGCGATCGTGGACCAGGGGTTCTTGACCGAAGGTGAATTCGCATTGCTGGTTTCCGGCCAGGAGTTCATCTGGCGTGTCCGTTACGGGCTGCACATGCTGGCTGGACGCGCGGAGGATCGCCTGCTATTCGACCATCAGCGCAGCCTCGCCGCCCTCCTCGGCTATAAGGATAGCGACGCCAAGCTGGCGATCGAACGCTTCATGCAAAAGTACTACCGCGTGGTCATGAGCATTTCCGAGCTCAGCGATCTGGTGGGGCAGCACTTTGCGGAAGTTATTCTTTGGGAAGGCGACAGCGGTGATGCCGTACCGCTCAATAGCCGCTTTCTGGTACGCGACGGTTATCTCGAAGTAACTGACGACTCGGTGTTTCAACGCAGGCCCTTCGCGATTCTCGAAATCTTCGTACTACTGGCGCAGCACCCTGAAATTCAAGGTGTTCGGGCCGAAACCATTCGTCTGTTGCGTGACCATCGTCACCTCATCGATGACGATTTCCGCAGCGACATTCGCAACACCAGCCTGTTCGTCGAGCTGTTCAAGTGCAAGGAAGGCATCCACCGCAACCTGCGTCGAATGAACCGCTACGGCATCCTGGGGCGTTATCTGCCCGAGTTCGGCCATATCGTCGGGCAGATGCAACATGACCTGTTCCATATCTATACGGTCGATGCCCACACGCTCAACGTCATCAAATACCTGCGCAAGCTCAGCAAGCCCGGCGTGGCGGAGAAGTACCCGCTGGCCAGCAAGCTGGTCGAGCGCCTGCCCAAGCCTGAACTCATCTACATCGCAGGGCTTTATCACGATATCGCTAAAGGCCGCGGCGGCGACCATTCGGAACTTGGCGCAGTGGACGCCCAGGCATTCTGTGAGCGCCACAAGCTTCCCGCCTGGGATACACGCTTGGTGGTCTGGCTGGTAGAAAACCATCTGGTCATGTCCACCACCGCTCAGCGCAAGGACCTATCAGACCCGCAGGTCATCAATGATTTCGCCCAGCTGGTCGGCGATGAGACCCACCTCGATTACCTGTACGTGTTGACGGTGGCGGACATCAACGCAACCAACCCGACCCTCTGGAATTCCTGGCGCGCCAGTCTGCTGCGCCAGCTATATACCGAAACCAAACGAGCCCTCAAACGTGGCCTGGAAAACCCACTAGGTCGCGAAGAGCAGATTCGCCAGACCCAGCGCGCCGCACTCGACAACCTGGTGCGCAACGGCACCGATCCCGACGACGCAGAACAGCTGTGGTCGCAACTGGGCGACGATTACTTCATGCGCCACAGCTCCACGGATGTCGCCTGGCATACCGAAGCCATCATCGAGCACCCAAGCGACGGCGGTCCGCTGGTTTTAATCAAGGAAACCACTCAGCGCGAGTTCGAAGGCGGCACGCAGATTTTCATTTACGCACCGGATCAACACGACTTCTTCGCGGTGACCGTAGCGGCTATGGATCAATTGAATCTGAACATTCACGACGCCCGCATCATCACTTCAAGCAGCCAGTTCACCCTGGACACCTACATCGTGCTGGATGCCGATGGCACACCTATCGGCAACGATCCGAAGCGCACCGAAGAAATCCGCCAAGGCCTGATCGATGCGCTGCGCAATCCGGACGATTACCTGACGATCATCAAGAAGCGCGTACCTCGCCAGCTGAAACATTTTGCATTTCCGCCGCAGGTCACCATCCATAACGATATGCAACGCCCGCAGACCATTATCGAAGTGATTGCGCCCGACCGCCCCGGCCTGCTGGCACGTATCGGCCAGCTGTTCCAGGACTTCGATCTGTCCGTGCAAAACGCCAAGATCGCCACGCTCGGCGAGCGCGTCGAGGACGTGTTCTTCGTCACCAACGCAGACAATCAGCCACTATCGGATCTGAAACTTTGCGTTCAGCTACAACAGGCGATGATCAAGCAGCTGTCCCAGGAAAATGAGCACCAGCCCTCCCCAAGCAGCATCGTCATCTGACGTGCCGCTTGAGTAAATGAAAGCGCAAGCACGCGGTAAAGAGCGAGGCCCTACGCAGAGGCCGGACTCAATGCATAACGCCTTTAGTCCCAAGGCTTGCCACGGGTTCGCTCGGTGCAGCTCAGCTTCTGCTGCATGGCAGCCTTCGCCAGTATGTGCGCGCTGACCGGAGCGGTGATGAAGAGAAACATGGTGATCAGCAATTCATGCAGGCTCAGGCCGTCGTTCCTGCTGCTGAAGAAAATCATCGAGGCGATGACGATGCCGCCAACGCCGAGCGTCGTAGCCTTGGTCGGCCCATGCAGGCGCGTATAGAAATCGGGTAGACGATACAGGCCTATCGCACCGATCAATGCAAAGATACTTCCGATGATCAGGCAGGCGCTGACCAGCAACTCAATCCAGAACGGCATGCGCTTTCCCTCAATCGATGATGTCGCCATGCAGCAAATGCTTGCCCACCGCGACGGTACTGACGAATCCCATCACCGCAATCAGCAGTGCGGCTTCGAAGAACAGATCGGAAGCCAGCCAGATACCGAACAGCACGATCAGCGCCAGGCCGTTTATGTACAGCGTATCCAGCGCCAGTACCCGATCGGGCATGTCCGGCCCCTTGATCAGGCGAATGACATTGAGCAAAGCCGCCACACCCAACAGGCCCATACAAAGCGGAATTACATAGGCTAGCATTCAAAAATCTCCAGCAGCGGCGCCTCGTAGCTGCTCTTCACATCAGCGACCAGCGTCTCGATATCGGGTGCGTCCAGCGCATGCAGAATCAATACTTTGTGGTCCTTACTAAGGCCGGCTGACACCGTGCCGGGCGTCAGCGAGATAATGCTCGTCAACATTGCCAGCACGAAGTCGTTTTCGATCACCATCGGCACCTCGATGAATGCGGGCCGCAAGTTCTCTCTTGGCCCAAGTACCAGCTTGGCCACATGCATATTGGCGATGACGATGTCATAGAACACTTTCAGCATGAACAGGCACAGCTTGACGGGCTTGCGTACAGGCGGCACCTCAATCAGAAAACCAGAGATCAGCAGCGGAATCGCCCAGCCAAGGAAGAGGCCCAGCAGGATATGGCCCACTCCTAGGGTGTTGTTAAGCAAAAGCCATAGCGCGGTCAGGAACAATGTAAGAGCAGGATTCGGCAACAGGCGGGACTTCTTCATGCACCAGCTCCCTGAATAATCTCCAGATAAGGCCCAAGGTCGAACAGCTGGGCGGCTGTGGCCTGGACGTAGGCCTGGATCGGTTGCGCGGCAATAACCAGCAGCACACTACCCAGCAACAGCCCGAAGGTTGCGAGCATGCGCAGCGAATCGGCTGGCACGGCCACGACTGCCGCCTCGCCCGATCTCCAGAAAACCAGACTTCCAGCGCGGCTCAGCGCTATCACCATACCCAACCCACCAATCAGCACCACCGACCAGAGCAGCGAAGCACCGCTACCGGGAGAGACCGCCTGCAGCAGCATCACCTTGCCCAAAAAACCGGAAAACGGTGGCAATCCCGCGACTGAAATCGCGCCGGCAAAAAACAGCGCACCCAGCATAAGAGGCTGCCTCAATGCTGGCGCCGAAACCAGATCCGACGCCATCTCGCCCCGCTGACGAGCAATCACATCCGCCAGCAAGAACAGACCGCCTGTCACCAATGTGCTGTGCAGCAGGTAATAAAGCGCAGCGCTCAGCCCTTGTTCAGTGCCCAGTGCAACACCTGCCAGTAGGGTGCCCACCGAAACCACCACCAGATAAGACAGGAGTATCTGCAGGTTACGGGCTGCCAGCGCGCCCAGCACGCCGGCTGCGAGCGTGAGCATTGACAATGGCCATAGCCAGTCGAGCACCATGTTATTCAGGATGCCCGCTTCGCTGCCGTAAATGAGCGTGAATACTCGGACAATTGCATAGAGACCGAGCTTGGTCATGATCGCAAACAGGGCCGCAACCGGTGCCGTCGCTGATGCATAAGCACGCGGAAGCCAAAAGTACAGTGGCAAGATTGCACCCTTGAGGCCGAACACCACCAGTAGCAGATAACCCGCCGCCGCGAGAAGCGGTGCATCGGCAGATTCAGCCGCACCGACTCGGATGGCCAGATCGGCCATGTTCAGCGTCCCGGTGAGCCCATAAAGCATGCTGACGCCAACCAGGAACAGTGCTGAGCCCAGCAGATTCAGCACGACATAGTGAATACCGGCCTGTACGCGCTTGGCGCCATTGCCGTGCAACAACAGCGCATAGGATGAAATCAGCAGAATTTCAAAGAACACGAAAAGGTTGAACAGATCACCGGTCAGAAACGCACCGTTGATCCCGGCCAGTTGGAACTGAAACAACGCATGGAAATTCGGCCCGCGCTCATCATCACCGCGCGACGCGTAAAGCACTACAAAACCGGCAAGCACCGCCGTCACCAGCAACATCAGTGCGCTCAGGCGGTCGAGCAGCAATATGATGCCGAACGGCGGCAGCCAATCTCCCAGCTGGTAAACGAACAGAGTGCCAGTGTTTGCCTGTAGCAGAAGCCATAGGGCCAGCGGCACCAGCAGCCAAGTCGCCAGCAAAGACACCAGACGTTTGAAGGGCAACGCCTGCCTGTGGGTCAGCAGCAACAAACTACCGACGAACAGCGGAAGCAAGATCGGGAGGATCAACGCATGATTCATTCGCGCGGCTCCCTGCCATCCACATGGTCGGTGCGCAACTCACCCAGGCCGCGCAGTGACAGCACCACAATGAACGCAGTCATGGCGAAGCCGATGACAATGGCGGTTAGCACCAAAGCCTGCGGAAGCGGATCACCATATTCGGCGCTTCTGCCTATTACGGCCGGCACGCCCGTGGCAAGCCTACCCATGGAGAAAATGAATAGGTTCACTGCGTAAGAAATTAGCGTCAGCCCCATCACCACAGGAAATATTCGCGCGCGAAGCAGCAGGTACACACCGCTTGCCATCATGACTCCCAGCGTTATCGCCAGTACAGCTTCCATCAGAGCACCTCCTTGCACGATTGATCCTGACTGACGTGGCCGATGTTGGACAAAATCAACAAAGTCGCGCCTACCACCGTCAGATACACGCCCAGGTCGAACAGCATGGCCGTAGCCAGCTCGAACTCACCAATCAGCGGAAGATGGAAATGACCGAAAGCCGAGGTCAAGAATGGCCGTCCGAACAACCAACTACCCAGCCCGGTCAGCCCGGCGATCAGGACACCCAGTCCCGCGATGCCGTGGTAGCTGAACGGCTGCCGCTGTTGTGCCCAGATAACACCGTGTGAAATGTATTGCAGGATTAGTGCGACCGCGGTGATCAGGCCGGCAATGAAGCCTCCACCCGGCAGGTTGTGGCCACGCAGGAAGATGAAAACAGAAATCAGCAAGGCCATCGGGAGCAGCGTACGTGACAGCGTATCCAGAACCATCGGATGACTATCGGTACTCCATAAACGTCCACGGTAATCCCGAAGCGGATGAGGCAGATGCAGCCCATAGAGCAACCCATAGATGCCCACCGCAGCGATGGCCAGTACCGCTATCTCGCCAAAGGTATCGAAGCCGCGGAAGTCGACCAGAATGACATTGACCACGTTGGTTCCACCGCCGCCGGAAACGCTGTTCTCTAGGAAGAACGATGCGATGCTGTCGTAAGGACGCGTCAAAACCGCATAAGCGAGCAAGGCGATCATGGTGCCGAAGCTGCCGGCCAGAACCAGATCACGGAAGCTGCGCAGGCTGCTCGACTCTGTGGGCGTGCGGTCAGGCATGAAGAACAGCGCCAGGATCAACAAGATAATGGTCACCACTTCGACCGAAAGCTGTGTCAGCGCCAGGTCGGGTGCCGAGTAGCGGGCAAACGCCAGCGCTACCATCAGGCCGACGACGCTCAGCACCATCAACGCCACCAGACGCCGGCGGTGGAAAAATACCGTCAGCAGCGACGCCAGGCAAAGGACCAGCATCCCAAAAACAGTGATAGCGTCCGGCGGAGTGAGCGCAACCGGACCGCTCAACGCTTTCAATGGCGTCAGGGCGTACACCACCAGCAACAGGGAACTAAATAGAACCAGCATCAGATAGCGTTGCAATGAGCCAGTTTCCAAGCGCTCGGTTAACCAGCGCGCGCTCCCGGCAAGATCGCTGATCACGCGCGTGAAGACCTGCAGCGAATCCACTCGGGGAAGCCCCTCGTACCAGCGGAACGCCCACTTGCGCAGCGAATAAATGAGCAATCCACCCGCTAGCGCGACAAAGCTCATCAGCAACGGCAGGTTGAAACCGTGCCAGATCGACAGACTGTATTCAGGAACCGGGCCATTCAGGCTTCCGGCAACCGCAGCCGCCAGCAGCGGCGCTACGGTGTAGGCCGGCAACATTCCAACCAACAGGCAGAGCAGTACCAGAATCTCCACCGGAATCTTCATGTAGCGAGCCGGTTCGTGTGGAGGATACTTGGGCAGATCGATCGGCTCGCCGTTGAAGAAGACGTCATGTACGAAGCGCAGCGAATAAGCCACCGAAAAAGCACTTGCCAGGGTCGCCAGTGCCGGAATCGTCCAATAGAAGCTGCCCAGCAGGTGCTGGTCGAGGGTTTCGGCGAAAAACATTTCCTTGCTGAGGAATCCATTGAGCAAGGGCACCCCGGCCATGGCCAGCGAGGCGATCATCGCCAGCGCCGCCGTGTGCGGCATGTATTTCAGCATGCCGTTGATGCGCCGCATGTCGCGGGTCCCGGTTTCATGGTCGATGATGCCGGCAGCCATGAACAGCGACGCCTTGAAGGTGGCGTGGTTGATGATGTGGAAGATCGCCGCCACTGCACCCAGCCGCGAATCCAGACCGAACAGCAAAGTGATCAACCCCAGGTGGCTGATGGTCGAGTAGGCAAGCAGGCCCTTGAGGTCGTGCTGGAACAGCGCCATGACCGCGCCGATCAACAGTGTTGCCAGCCCGGTCAAGCTGACCAGATAGAACCACCACTCCGAATCCGAAAGTGCCGGATACAGTCGCGCCAGCAGAAACACCCCGGCCTTGACCATGGTTGCCGAATGCAGAAAGGCCGAAACCGGCGTCGGTGCCGCCATCGCCTGCGGCAGCCAGAAGTGAAACGGAAACTGTGCGGATTTGGTGAAAACCCCAAGCAGCACCAAGATCAGCGTCAGCGGATATAGCGAATGCGCCCGAATCAGGTCGCCCGAAGCCAACACAGTGGTCAGCTCATAGCTACCGACGATATGTCCGATCAGCAGGATGCCCGCCAGCAGCGCCAACCCGCCCCCGCCAGTCACCGCCAACGCCATGCGCGCGCCCTGACGGGCTTCGGTCCGATGATTCCAGAAGCCGATCAGGAGAAACGACGAGAGGCTGGTCAGCTCCCAGAACATCAGCATCAGCAACAGGTTTTCAGCCAGCACCACGCCGAGCATCGCACCCATGAAAAGCAGGAAAAATCCATAAAAGCGCCCCATCGGCTCATGCTTGGATAGGTAATAACGCGCATAAAGGATGACCAGCAGACCAATGCCTAGAATCAGCAACGCAAACAAGAAGCCGAGTCCGTCGAGCCTCAGGCTCAGGTTCAACCCGAGTTCTGGCAGCCAGGGCATCATCTGTACGTCTATTTCGCCACCAAAGACAGCGGCACGCTTGGATAACAGAAGAACCAGAGCCGCCAACGGAGCCAACCCAGCACCGAACGCACAGGCGGATCTACCAAAACGTTCGAGCAGTAGCGGTAGACAAATCCCTAAAAATGGCAGAGCGATTATCAGCGCAAGCGCCATGAGCAAAAACCCCTTAAGCCGCGCATGCGCGCGGCAGTTATGTTCCCTGTCACGGATCTAAGCCCGAAGAGACATGGCGATGTGGGCCGATTATCCATACCGGTCGAAGCAACGTCATGGACTCAAGTATTTCGAAAAACAAAAGGCGCAGCCCAACACCGAGCCAGACGCTGCTCAGCTTGGGCGCTAAAAGCCCACGCAACGCGCATAGCTTCAGGCCGGCATGCTTATAGCAAAATCACGATGCGCGGCGACAGCGATCGTTCAGCCACAGTAGATTTGCCTACTTCAAGGCGCAATACGACTCGTGCCATTGACCGTCATGATGCGTACGCGCTGACCAACACGAAAGACTTGGTTGGGCTCAACTTCCTGCACATAGGCGCGCATGTTCCCATCGTCCTCCCGCACCGTGATTTCAACCCCCTGTGCACGGGTGATGCCCTCCTCCGCCGCGGCACCGAGCATGCCACCGGCCACCGCGCCGATTACCGCTGCAACCGCACTGCCACGGCCACCGCCGACGCCACTGCCGGCAATACCGCCCACCACGGCACCCGCACCGCTACCGATAGGCGTTTTGGTGCCCTCGAGCTTGACTGGACGTAGTGATTCGATAGTTCCGTAACGGACGGTCTGAACCGTTCGTGCTTCGTCGCGGGAATAGGAATCCCCGGTGAGGTTCGATGTACAACCGCCGATGGTCAGCGCTATGGCGGTAAACGAAGCAACAAAGATGGAGTTGCGCATGAAGTACTCTCCTCGAAACGGGTTGGCATTCCCGACCGCATCGCCTGAGTGCCTGCGACGAACAGACACTTGGCAGCGGTCTCGACCTTACTCAGCATTCCTGAACTAAGACCTTACTTTACCCGAGGCGATCCCGCCCCGCATGTAAGCTGCTGTTCAAGCTGTTTCACGAGACGATCCAATGGATTACTTCATCATCACCGTTGTCACGCTCGCCGGACTGGTTTTTCATGCCTGGCTGTTTGTGCGCTTCAGGCGCTGGGCGGACCGGGATCTGACGTTATCCCTGGCGGGAAACGATCCAAAAAAGCGAGAGTGGGCATTGCAGCGCCTCGCAGCAGCGAAGGGTGCTGGTGTGAAAAGGAAGGATTTGCAGATTTGGCTGGAGCGAGAAATGGGGCGCTACGATGCCGAATGACTCATGGTGGAGCCGGTTATACCGGCCTCCGCCATAGTCGCAGTCATGCTCCGAATGTAACAGCGGTCAGGGCGCCAGACGCTCGCGCTGCCAGTTATTGGAGACGCACCGATAGTTAAGACGATCATGCAGACGGCTGGGCCGCCCCTGCCAGAATTCCATCCGCTCCGGCAGCAAACGGTAACCTCCCCAATGAGGGGGACAATGAGGCGCCTGATCGAGAAAACGTTGCTCAGTCTCGGCGAGCAGCCGCTCGAGCTCGGCCCGATCACGAATCACCCGACTTTGCGGTGAAGCCCAGGCCCCCAAGCGGCTCCCCAGCGGCCGCACCTGGTAATAGGCGTCCGACTCGGCAGCACTGACTTTCTCGACCCGCCCCTCGATTCGCACCTGACGTTCCAGGCTAGGCCAGAAGAAGGTCATTGCAGCAAACGGACGAGCCGCCAACTGCTCGGCCTTGGCACTGTCATAGTTGGTGAAGAACGTGAAACCCCGATCATCCAGCGCCTTGAGCAAAAGCACACGGCAATGCGGACGACCTTCGGCATCGACCGTAGCCAGCGTCATGGCGTTCGGCTCGACTGGCAACTGCTCTGTCTGCACCGCGTCAGCGAACCACTGGCGAAAGAGTGCAAAAGGTTCGTCCGGCGCATTCGCTTCGCTGAGCCCTTCGCGCGTGTAGTCGCGCCGCATGTCGGCCAAGGTCTGGGTCATCTCGGAATCCTGGAAACAGTCGAAGCCAAAAGTTTATCGATTTGCTATTGGGTCCCGCTTGATTCAACACAACAAGGCCAAACAAGAACTCGCTTTAGCGGCTTGGTTATTTGGCCTTGGTCACTTCTGCAACCGCAACCTGGGTCTCTTTGGTGGGCGCCTCGCTGTATTGGGCGACCAGCGACAGCAACGTCGGCTGAGGTGCCAGCACCATTTCGACTCGACGATTCAGAGCACGGCCTTCCTCGTTCTCATTGGACGCGCGCGGCATATCCGAGCCCAGCCCTCGAATGCGCAGACGGTCGTGCTTCAAGCCGCTGAGACGAAAGATCGCCGCAACGGCACCGGCACGCTGGCGGCTGATGTCGCGATTGATTTCCAGCGATCCGGTGCTATCAGCATGACCAAGCACGATGACGGCGGTTTTTTCGTCACCTTCGACCAGCTTGGCAACGCGGCTGAGCGGGCCGAGCGTTACAGGCAGCAACATGCCAGGGCGGTCGGGGTTGAACGATGCATCGACCGGCGCAGTGACCACCAGCACACCCTCACGCCGCTCGAGTTCGAAGCGACTGTCTTTCAATGCATCGCGTAGCCGCGGCTCGTAGCCATCCAGCCAGGCATGATCGATAACAGTCTCCGGCACAACGACCGTCTCTTTTGGTTTCTCACTGTTGGAGCTACAGCCACCAATGACCATGCAGAGAATGAGGAAGGCGCTTTTCGGCAAGTTCATGAGCCAGGTTCCGTGAGGTGAGTTGGCGAATACAGGTTGCGTGTGGATCTACACGTAGCTTAAGCAAGGATTTGTCTTAAATTGTGGACGCAGGTCATTGTTATGAAAAGCTCTGGCATGGCGAACAGACGAGCGGTTCAAGCCAAACAAGCGTTCACGGCACGAGCCAGGGTCTGCGCACGTGGGTCCATCAAGACATAGGGACCTAGCGTATTGGTGACATAGCCGAACGCCAAGTCGCGTTGCGGGTCGGCGAAACCGACGCAGCCACCCGCACCCGGATGGCCAAAGGCGCCGGCCCCCGCGCCGAACGTTGCGTTCTCCACATCCGGCTGATCCAGCCAGCAACCCAGGCCGAAACGGGTGCGACTCAGCAGCGTACGGTCTTCACCGATGCAATGCTCGCGGGTCATCTCGGTCAACAACTCATAATCGAGCAGCTCACCTCGCAGCAATCCGTCATAAAAGCCGGCCAGTGCCCGAGCATTGCCGTGTCCGTTAGCGGCGGGCTGAACCATTCGGCGCCACTCCGGCTTGTTGGCACTGTTCATGATCGATGGCGGGTTAGTGAACGCGCGAGCGGTCAGCGACTGCGGATCGCCCGTCAACGCCTTGAGCATGCGCTGAGCAGCCGCATCGCCGAAATTGTTCTTCTGCCTGGTCAAGTAACCGACCCGGTCGAATTCGGCGTCGGCCAGTCCCAGATGAAAATCCAGCTCCAAAGGTCGGACAGTACGCGCGACGATCGCTTCGCCCGGCTCACGGCCGTCGGCGCGGCGGATCAGCTCGCCGAGCAGCCAGCCGTAGGTAATCGCGGCATATCCATGACCATCACCTGGCGTCCACCACGGTGCCTCCGCGGCCAAAGCCTTGATCATCGCCTCCCAGTCGTATAACGCCTCTGGGGGCAGCGACTGTCGGATAGCAGGCAGCCCGGCTTGATGGCTGAGCAGCTGCCGCAAGGTTATTGCCTGCTTGCCGTTGGCAGCGAACTCCGGCCAAACACGTGCGACAGGTTCGTCCAGCTGCAGCTTGCCTTCGCCTACCAGTTGCAGGGCGGCGACCGCAGTAAAGGTCTTGGTGCAGGAAAACAGATTGACCAGGGTGTCGCTTTGCCAGACTTGCTCACCGGCATTGTCGGCTACGCCGGCCCAGAGATCCACGACGGTTTCGCCGCCAACCTTCACACAGACCGCCGCTCCGCGCTGCTGGGTCTGCTCGAACAGATCGCTGAACGCGTCTTTGACGGCCTCGAAACGAAGATCGAAATATCCTTGAACCTGCACGTTCGCGCCCCTTGGTTATTAACTATCCGGCGCATTGTTCCAGCCGCGCCGACGCAAGAAAACAGACTCGACGTCGATTACCGAACCATCAGCCGTTTGAATAAGCCCCCATGCGGCGTACCGGATCGCCGCGAAAGGCGTTAGCTGATTTCTCTTCGAAACGGGGGCAATGCATTGAGGATGGCCTTGCCGTAGCGTTGAGTGACGACCCGACGGTCAAGCAAAGTAATCGTGCCGCGGTCCTCTTCGGTTCGCAGCAATCGGCCACAGGCCTGGACCAGGCGCAATGACGCATCGGGCACGGCAATTTCCATGAAGGGATTGCCGCCCCGCGCCTCGATCCATTCGGCAAGTGCAGCTTCTACCGGATCGTCGGGAACGGCAAACGGGATCTTGGCGATCACCACGTGCTCGCAATAGGCGCCCGGCAGATCGACGCCTTCGGCAAAGCTCGCCAGCCCGAACAGCACACTTTTCTCGCCATCATCTACACGCGCCTTATGCTTGTTCAGCGTTTCCTGCTTGGACAAATTCCCCTGGATCAGTACCCGACGGCGCCAGTCACGGTCCAACCCATCGAATACGTCCTGCATCTGCTTGCGTGACGAGAACAACACCAATGTCCCGCGCGAGGCCTCTACCTGCGACGGCAGGTCACGCACGATCGCGGCCGTATGCGCGGTCGCATCACGAGGATCGGCGTTGAGGTTGGGAACGCGCAGCACGCCGGCATCGGCATGATGAAACGGGCTCGGCACCACCGCAGTCACTGCGCAACGCGGCAGACCGGCACGCATGCGGTATCGATCGAAACTGTTCAGTGCAGTGAGGGTTGCCGAGGTCACCAGCGCGCCGTAGCAGACATTCCACAGATTACGCCGCAGCGTCTCGGCGGCCAGGATCGGGCTGGCGTTGACCTCGATATCGAATAGCGCGCCGCCTTCGGCCAGCGTCAGCCAACGTGCCATTGGCGGGCTGTCTTCCGGGTCGTCGACAGTAAATGCCGTCCATAGCTCCCAGTTGCCTTGAGCGCGGGTCAACAGGCTGCCGAATAACGGGTACCATTCTTCGGCCTGATGACTGGCGATGCCGACACCCGCCTCGCCATCCATCGCTTCCTTCAGCAGCTCGGTCAACCGCGTGAACAGATCGTTAAGCTTGGCGAAGCCCTTTTTCAGCTCGATGCCCAGTTCGATCAGGTGTTCTGGCACCACGCCCCCGACGAAACGGTGTCTCGGCCGTTCGCGCCCTTCCATGTCTTCGCCCGCCTTGAAATCCGCCAATTGCTCGCAGGCGCTGACCATGAATTGCTGCTGACTGCGCAGGTCCCGGGCGATCTCCGGCACCGCCTCGATCAACCGACCCAGATCACCCGGTAGCGGATGCTGGGCGAGCAATTTGGTCAGGTTCTTTTCGATCTGCGCGAGCCAGTCGGCGGTGGAGCGCAGACGGGTAAAGTGTGCGAAATGGCCGATGGCCTTGTCTGGCAGATGATGTCCTTCATCGAAGACATAAAGCGTGTCACGCGGGTCCGGCAGCACCGCACCGCCACCCAGCGCCAAGTCGGCGAGGACCATGTCGTGGTTGGTGACGATGACGTCGACCTTGGTCATGCCTTCCCGCGCCTTGTAGAACGCGCACTGCTGGAAATTGGGGCAGTGACGACCGGTGCACTGGCTGTGGTCGGTGGTCAAGCGCGCCCAGTCCGGATCGGCCAGCTCTTCCGGCCAGCTGTCGCGATCGCCGTCCCAGCGATTGCCGGCCAGCTTCTCGATCATGCTGCCGAATAGCTTCTCGCTGCGCTCATCCACGTCGATGCGAAAGCCTTCTTCCTCGAAGAGCTGAGCGGTAGCGCTCTGCGCCTGGCCTTCCTGAAGCAGGACGTCGAGCTTGGACAAACACAGGTAACGGCCCCGCCCCTTGGCGAGCGCGAAGGAGAAATTCAAACCACTGTTGCGCAGCAGGTCCGGTAGATCCTTGTTTACGATTTGCTCCTGCAACGCGACGGTAGCGGTCGCGATCACCAGACGCTTGCCCGCTGCCTTCGCCGTCGGAATGGTCGCCAGACTGTAGGCAACCGTCTTGCCGGTACCCGTTCCAGCCTCGACCGCGACGACCGCAGGCTCACCGTCCCGGCGACCCTCGTCATCAACCTTGATCGCGCCCAGAACCTTCGCCACTTCGGCGATCATCAGGCGCTGGCCGTAGCGGGGCTTGAGGCCTTTGGCTTCGAGGAATCGCGAGTAGGCGCCCTGGATCTGGGACTTGAGTTCGGTGCTGAGCATGGGCGCGTAAGCTGTATATATTTTCAGTATTTCGGAGAGGTGGCTATGATAGCGCGCGTTTCTTCAATCGCCACCGGAGATTTACCGTGACCGCCTTCGCCCTACCCTATTCGCTCCACGTTCTGGCCGCCATGATCTGGGTCGGCGGTATGTTTTTCGCCTGGATGATAGTGCGCCCTGCCGCTGTCTCCGAACTGCAGGCTCCCGAGCGGTTGAAGTTATGGGCAGAACTATTTCGCCGCTTCTTCAAATGGGTCTGGATTACGGTACTGGTATTGCCGATCAGCGGTATCGGCATGTGGCACATGCGCTTCGACGGGCTGGCGGCGGCGCCCCGCTATGTACACATCATGGCTGGCATTTTTCTGGTGATGCTGGCGCTGTTTCTGCGTATCCAGTTGTTGCAGCTGCCTGAGCTCAAGCGCGCGATCACCGCCCAGAACTGGCCGGAAGGCGGCGCGGCGCTCGGAAGAATCCGCCGGCTGGTAGGTATCAATCTGCTGCTGGGACTGCTGGTCATCGTGCTGGCCAGCGCTCGTCCACTGTTCTGAACCAGACGAATCGACTCGGCGGCATGAAAAAGCCGGGCGCAGTGCCCGGCTTTTTTCATTTCAGCCGCGCCTCAAGGGCGTGCTTCTACTTCCGCTTCTACACGGCGGTTGATGGCCCGCCCTTCGTCGGTCGAGTTGTCAGCGACCGGACGAGACTCCCCATAACCCACCGCGTCGACTCGACTACCATCCAGACCATGCTGATTGACTAGCACGTCGCGCACGGCGTTAGCACGGCGCTCGGACAGACGCTGGTTGTACGCATCGGTACCAACCGAGTCGGTATGCCCCTCGACAACGGTCGAGGTCTGACCGTACTGCTTCATGAAGTCAGCCAGATCCTTGATGTCGGCCATGCTGTCCTGCTTGACTTGCGCACGGTCGAAGTCGAACTTGACGTCTAGCTCGACACGCACGGGCTCGGCCATGGGCTCTGGTTCAGGCTCGGCAACCGGCGTTGGCTCGACGGTCTCGACCACGGCGACTGTTTCCTGTTCGGTACCGTTGGCCCAGCAGTACGCCGCAGCCACACCGCCACCGATCAAGGCACCGTACCCGGCGTAAGTGCTGCTTTCTATCGCACCCAACGCAGCACCGGTGACACCGCCGACCGCCGCACAGCTAGGCCAATCCTGCTTTTGCACCCCTGCACAGCCGGCCAGGAAGGTGGTCATTACAATCACGGGTACTGCTGTCCGTAAGCTACTCATCGGTAAAACCTCCTAGTTTGGAATCGGCCAGAGCGCCATGCGGGATGGCAAAGCGGCTCCAGTTATAACGAGACTAGGACGGCGCACGCCGTCGCGCTAGTCTTTACACCTTGGCAAAACATACGAACCGCAATCTGCAGCGTGCAGTACGTAACTTCGAGGATCCCGGCTTGATCGCATCTGGCTCACTACAATCGCCGCAACAGGCACTGGCTGCACTGCTTGAGCAGTACGCTCCAATGCGGCTCCTGCAGGTTGGCCGTAGCGCCATGCCAGCAGTCGATGCGTTCAGCCGCAGCCATCTGAACAGCCACATCGACCACGCCCCGGCCGCTCCGCTGCCCGACGAACTGGCGAGCCAACGTTATGATCTGGCAATCGTCGCCGATTGCCTCGAACATCTGCCCAAGCACGAAGGTCTGCAACTGCTCGGCGGCATCCGCAATCTCAACGCCAACCGAATCGCGGTTCTGATCGACCTCAATGCATGCGACTGGCAGGCCACCGACTTCTTCGCCCTCGCCCTGCAGATCAGCGCGCACTTCGAACGTGACCGCCAGACCCTGACCCTCTTCACCTACGACCTGCTTGCTTACAAGCAGGTTCCGGATTGGCTGAACGCGAAGTTTTGGGCCAATCCGCAGATGTTCGGTAAATATTGGTGGTGAATCGATGATCAGCGACACACAACATGACGCCAATTGCCCTTGCGGCAGCAGCGACCCGCTCAGCGAGTGCTGCGGGCGATACCACGGCGGCCAGCCGGCGCCAAGTGCGGAACGGCTGATGCGTTCACGCTATAGCGCCTACGTTTTAGGGCTCGTCGATTATCTCAAGGCCACGACGCTGCCCGTGCAGCAGCAGTCGCTAGACGTGCAATCGATGAGAGACTGGAGCGCCACAAGCACCTGGCTCGGGCTGGAAGTGGAAGACAGCCAACTCATTGGTGGGCAACCGGAACACGCGTTGGTGACGTTCACCGCTCGCTGGCACGATCCGGCGGGACAGCATGCGCAGCATGAACGTTCGGCTTTCGTTCAGCACGACGGGAAATGGTACTTCATCGATCCGACCGTCCCACTGAAAGCCGGTCGCAACGATCCCTGCCCTTGCCGCAGCGGCCAGAAATTCAAAAAGTGCTGCGCTGCCTATATATGAAAAAGGCCGGCAAACGCATCGCGCCAGCCGGCCTTCTTTCACGATTTCACTGAGCTTACTTCTCGACGAAAGCACGCTCGATCAGATAATGCCCCGGGTCGCCCATGCGCGGCGAAGCCTTGAGGCCGAAACTGTTCAGCACCTCGCTGGTTTCAGTCAGCATGCTCGGGCTTCCGCAGATCATGGCGCGATCATCTTCGGGATTTATTGGGGGCAGACCAATGTCAGTGAACAACTTGCCGCTGCGCATCAGGTCGGTCAGGCGTCCCTGATTTTCGAACGGCTCGCGCGTCACGGTCGGATAGTAGATCAGCTTTTCTTTCAGCGCTTCGCCGAAGAATTCGTTCTGCGGCAGGTGCTCGGTAATGAATTCCCGATAGGCGACTTCGTTCACGTAGCGCACGCCATGAATCAGCACGACCTTTTCGAAACGCTCATAGGTTTCCGGATCCTGAATCACGCTCATGAAAGGCGCCAAACCGGTACCCGTGCTCAGCAAATAAAGATGCTTGCCTGGCAGCAGGTCGTCCAGGACGAGCGTGCCGGTAGGCTTACGGCTGATCATCAGCGAGTCGCCTTCCTTGAGGTGCTGCAGGCGCGACGTCAGGGGGCCATCCGGAACCTTGATGCTGAAGAACTCTAGATGCTCTTCATAATTCGGGCTGGCGATGCTGTAGGCACGCATCAATGGCCGGCCCTCGACTTCGAGACCGATCATCACGAACTGGCCATTTTCAAAGCGCAGCCCCGGGTTACGGGTGGTTTTGAAACTGAACAGCGTGTCGTTCCAATGATGAACACTGAGGACTCGCTCGACGTTCAGGTTACTCATGTTACGGATTCCCCTTCTAGCTCGCGAAGAGCACGCTTTGATATTTACGAGAGTTTACCGGCATCGTTAATATCCGCTAAGTGAATATTAACGATATATGTTATCGGTTATATAGATATGCATTTTACGCTGCGTCAGCTTCAGGTATTTGTCTCCATCGCCCGCCAGGAAAGCGTTTCCCGCGCGGCGCAGAGCCTCGCGCTGTCCCAATCGGCTACCAGTACTTCGTTGGCCGAACTGGAGCGGCAATCGGGCTGCCAGTTGTTCGACCGTGCCGGCAAGCGCTTGTGGCTCAATTCACTAGGTCATCAACTGCTGCCGCAAGCGGTGAGCCTGCTGGATCAGGCCAAGGCCATCGAGGACCTGCTGGCCGGCAAGACCGGCTTCGGCTCACTCAACGTCGGCGCAACCCTTACGATTGGCAACTATCTCGCCACCTTGCTGATTGGCAGTTTCATGCAGCGTCACCCCGAGTGCCGAGTGAAGCTGCATGTGCAAAATACGGCGCATATTGTCCATCAGGTCGCACAACATGAACTTGACCTGGGTCTGATCGAAGGCGATTGCCAGCACCCCGATATCGAGGTGTTGCCTTGGGTAGAAGATGAGCTTGTTGTCTTCTGCGCACCGCAACATGTCCTGGCGGGACGCACCGAAGTAAGCATGGAAGAGCTTTCGCGTGAGGCGTGGATCCTCCGTGAACAGGGTTCTGGCACTCGGCGGACATTCGACCACGCGATGCGCCATCATCCCGCCAAACTGAATATCCGACTCGAACTGGAACATACCGAAGCGATCAAGCGCGCCGTCGAATCAGGTTTGGGGATCGGCTGCATATCACGGTTGGCACTGCGCGATGCGTTTCGGCGCGGCAGTCTGGTTGCGGTGGAAACACCCGAGCTGGATCTGACTCGGCAGTTTTATTTCATCTGGCATTCGCTGAAATACCAGACTGCCGCGATGCGCGAGTTCATCGAACAATGCCGGGCGCTGACTGCGGGAGTGCAGCGCAGTGACGAGATCGTCCTGCCATCGATCGCCTGATACGTAGATCGTCTCGGTATAGATCCGTTACGGCCTGCCTCTCTTCGGCGAACCGTGACGTAGCCAGCCTTGTATCAGCTGCCCGGAATCGAACCCATCTGTTGCAACAGCAACGCCGCCTGTGTCCGGGTACGAACGCCTAGCTTGCGGAAGATCGCAGTGACATGCGCTTTGATGGTCGCCTCGGACACGCTCAGCTCATAGGCGATTTGCTTGTTCAGCAGGCCGTCACACACCATGGTCAATACCCGGAACTGCTGAGGCGTGAGGCTGGCGAGACCCTCACTGGCCGCCTTGGCCTCGGGGCTAACATGGGCGACGTCCTGAATATTGCTGGGCCACCAGACGTCGCCGTCCAGCACCATTCGCACCGCTTCCTGAATGGTTTCCAGCGAGCTGGATTTAGGAATGAAGCCACTGGCACCGAATTCGCGAGAACGGGCGACTACCGCCGCGTCTTCCTGAGCGGAAATCATCACTACCGGCAGCTGAGGATACTGCCCTCTGAGCAGGACCAGTCCTGAAAAGCCATAAGCGCCCGGCATATTCAGATCCAGCAGGACCAAATCCCAATCTACGGCCCGGGTCAGCTGAGCTTCCAGCTCGGCGATGCTCGCCGCTTCGGACAAATGCACGCCGTCGCCCAGACCAAGCGTCAAGGCTTGCTGGAGCGCACTGCGGAATAGGGGATGATCGTCAGCGATAAGGATTTCGTAAGCAGCCATGGCAGACCTATGATTTTTTTATTGGCGCTTTCACCGGCCTGAGCCGGATGCCGACTTCAGGTCGAAGAACCCGAGGCGTTCCTGATGGACCGCGGTGATGATATCGCGCCACCACTCGAAATTCGATCACCGTTCCGCATTTAATCAAGGCCCCAGCCTAGTGGGCCGATGAATCTATGGCCAATCGCATCGCTTTGATGCACAGTTCGCAGGTTTCCCCAGACGAACTCAAACATGCGTAACCAAGCCCTTCGCGCTGATTTCCTGATGCTCATTACGGCCATGATCTGGGGCAGCGCTTTCGTCGCACAGCGGGTCGGAATGGATAACATCGGCCCCTTCCTTTTTACCGGCCTGCGCTTCGCCCTGGGCGCCATCGTTCTTTTGCCTCTGCTACTGCATCAGGGCCGTGGAGCGGCTCGGCACGAGCCTTTCTTTCAGCGCAGCCTGCTGTTGGGCGGCCTCTGCATGGGGCTTGCGCTAACACTGGGCATCAATCTGCAACAGGTCGGCCTGCTCTTCACCAGCGTGACCAATTCCGGCTTTATCACCGGCCTGTACGTCATCGTCGTACCTCTGCTGGGGCTGATCATCGGCCAGCGAACCGGGGCAGGCACTTGGTTAGGTGCGATTCTGGCAGTGTTCGGCATGGCCCTGCTCAGTATTGGCGAAAACTTCCAGGTCGCCTCAGGCGACTGGATACAGCTGGCCGGCGCTTTCGTCTGGGGCGTACACGTATTACTGGTGAGTTTTTTCGTCGGGCGCCACGACGCCATCCGCCTGGCCTTTCTGCAATTCGCCACCTGCGCGGTGGTCAGCCTGGTGCTGGCGGCGGTCTTCGAGGAAGCCAGTCTGAACAGCATCTGGCTGGCGGCCCCCGCGTTGATCTATGGCGGTCTATTTGCAGTGGGTGTGGGCTACACCTTGCAAGTAGTGGCGCAGAAGCACGCAATTGCCTCGCATGCGGCCATCATTCTGTCGCTCGAAGCGGTATTCGCCGCGATCGCCGGTGCGGTGTTTCTCGATGAAAGCCTCAGTATGCGCGGCTATCTCGGTTGCGCGCTGATGTTCGTCGGCATGCTCGCCGCGCAGCTTTGGCCGCGTAAGCCCCTGTCTATGGCTGTCGATAATGAAACTCCACAGACAGCCAGGCACTGATCGCAGCGACCCGATCAGCGCTCCCCGAACGCCGCCAGTGTTCGATGCGTGGCGTCATCCGGATCGGGCGTACGGTGATGCTTGGCACCCAGATAATGATCGGTGAATGCATCGAGCCAGACATCCAGTGCACAAGCGGCCTGAGCATCACCCGCCAGGCCCAGGCACAAAGCGGCAACTTCGGCAGTGCAAAGGTGTTCGCTACGCGTCGAGCGGCGCAAACGATAGCGTGACACCACTTCGGCCTGCAGACTCAACACGGGCAGGCCATTCAGATAAGGACTCTTGCGAAACATCTTGCGCGCTTCAGTCCAGGTCGCATCGAGCAGGATGAACAGCGGGCGCTTGCCTGAGGCCACTTCCACTTCTGAAACCACCCGCTCGGGCTCGGCATATTCGCCGGGAAATACCACGATCGGCTGGTAGCGGGGATCGGCGAGCAGCGTCAGCAGGGCTGGATCCACCCCGACCCGCTGCCAGGTGAAGGCGTAGGTATCGGCGACGATATCGGCGATCAGCCAGCCGGTATTGCTCGGTTTCAGAGGCTCGATGTCATGCATGATCAGACACATTGCACTGTTCGCCGCCACTTGCGGAAGCCAGTCGCATAGGCAATGGCTACTAGCGACACGACAATGCGGACAGCGCGACGTACGCGATCCACGCGCGACGAAAGGCTTGGCGCTACGGGCCAGGCGCGCTTCGCGCAAACGGGCTACAGCATGTGGCATGAGCGTTTCGATCTGTCTGGGCGGGGCGGCAGTTTAGCAGCCTGGCCGGAAACCATGGCAGCAGCTGAACCGTGCCGGCGGAGACCGGTCGAACGACGGCAGTCACCAGGAGATCACCATGCACCGTCTGACCACTCTATTCACGCTCTGCCTCGCCCTACCCTTCGCTCACGCCGCCACGGCACAGGATCCGGCACTCGGCCCGTTACTCGAGAAAGTTGCGAGCGAAAGCAGCGTCGGAACACCGCGGGCAATCAACTCCGACCTCCTCGACGAAGGGTACAGCGTCGACGGCAATGAGCTGGTCAACCATTTGAGCGTCCAGCCCCGCCATGCCGCGCAGATGCGTGACAATCCCGAGCAGGTCCGCACGCAGCTGGCTGCAAGTGTTTGCAGCAATGATGGCCTACGTCAGCTGATGGATCAGGGCGCGGTGTTGCGCTTCGAATTCAGCGAATTCGAAAACAAGAAGCCGATCACAACCGAAAGGTACCGTGCTAGCGATTGCTGAAAGCCCCTAAATTGCTGAAAGCTCCTTAAAAGGGCAACTGCATGCTGCCCTGCCGCCTGGCAAAAAAATCGTGCTCGCTTGCTTGTTACTGCTATGTCTTTATTCGATGAACAAGGCGGTTCGCAGCACCAAGCAAGCACGCGGCTGATATCGATCTCCGCGATGGGCTACCGTTAACATCAAAGGCACAAAGCATCGCCCAATCTTGGTCTGTTCCAAAGATTACTGGCAAGCTTAAGCACACCGCGCGAACCCCTCGCGCAAGGCGGCCTAGAGCAACGCCGCAGGAATGCAAGGGAGACGTAGTATGCCTTTCGAACCGAACGACGACTTATCACAACATTTCGCGACCAGCGGTGCCGGGCTGTCGAAAAGGGTTGATGACTTGGTAGCCTCGGTTGTACCGGCAGACAGCCCGAACCTCCCCCTTTACCGCGAAATGCTGATCACCGTTATGCGCATGGCGCAAGCGGATCGAAGCCGTTGGGATGCCAAGATAATGCTGCAGACCATGCGCGAAATGGAGCATGCCTTCAGCCGACTCGAACCGTTCAAACGGCGCCGCAAGGTCACGGTGTTCGGCTCGGCACGTACGCCCGTCGAGCATCCGCTGTATGCGCTGGCACGCGAACTGGGTGAAACCCTGGCGCGCTACGACCTGATGGTCATTACTGGAGCCGGCGGTGGCATCATGGCGGCTGCCCATGAGGGCGCCGGTACAGACAACAGCCTCGGGCTGAATATCACCCTACCCTTCGAGCAACGCGCCAACCCCACGGTGGACGGTACTGAGCATTTGCTGTCCTTCCACTTCTTTTTCGTGCGCAAGCTGTTCTTCATCAAGGAAGCCGATGCCTTGGTCCTGTGCCCCGGTGGTTTCGGCACGCTGGACGAAACATTGGAAATACTGACGCTGATACAGACGGGAAAAAGCCCATTGGTCCCTGTCGTTCTGCTGGACGAGCCCGGCGGCTCCTTCTGGAAGGACGCGCTGGACTTCATGCGCCGCCAACTTGAAGGCAATCGCTACATACTGCCTACCGATATGCGCCTGATGCGGCTGGTTGATAACGCCGAAGACGCCGCCGTAGAAATTGACAAGTTCTACAGCAACTTCCATTCGAGCCGCTGGTGGAAAGACCGCTTCGTCATGCGCTTGAACCACCAGCTGACCGGCGCTGCGCTGGACGCTCTGAACACCGAATTCGCAGATCTTTGCCTGAAGGGTTGCTTCGAACAGCAGCCATGTTGCGCGATGGAACTGGATGAGCCGGAGTTGCGACAGTTGCCGCGACTGAGCTTTGTATTCAATGGCCGCGATCACGGTCGCTTACGCGAGCTGACCGACTTCATCAATGAGCGGCAGAACTGGGCAGTTTCGCCTGAGTGAACGACTGAAACACGGATAGGCTGTCTATCCACCACCCAGACCCGGACATATGCTGCGAAAGGAATTAGCCGCGCCTCAACTATCGAGCGATCCGCGCTGCAAAAGCCGGCCTATCATATCCAGAGGGTAACCGCGGTAACTGAGGAATCGGCCCTGTCGAGCGCGTTGCCGCTGATCGCTCGGCAGCTCGCCGGCGAATTTGCGCATCCAGACCTCATGTAACTGCGCGCCCCAATCGAAGCCGCTGTCACGCAACGCCTGCTCGATATCGTCAAGGGCCAACCCTCGCTGGGCCAGCTCCTCACGGATACGCAAGGGGCCGTACCCCGCGTTTGCGCGCATGCGGACGAAGCTTTCCAGATAGCGTGTTTCGCTGAGCAGCCCCTCCGCGCTCAATCGATCCAGCGCCGGCTCGATGAGTTCGGGCAGCGCGCCGCGCGTGCGCAGCTTGCGGCTGAGCTCGATGCGCCCATGTTCGCGACGGGCCAGAAGATCCATGGCTGCCCGCCGCACGGCGGCGGGATTATCGAGCACAACCGGCATATAGATCAGATATCGGCTTCGGCCAGATCTTCAGCCACCGGGTTGGCCTTGGTGTTCGGTGCGACTACCAGCAATTTGTCGCGGATCTGTTGTTCGATCTCGCGGCCAATTTCCGGATTTTCTTCCAGGTATTTAGCGGCGTTGGCCTTACCCTGACCGATCTTATTGCCCTTGTAGGCATACCAGGCACCGGACTTTTCAACCAGGCCCTGCTGCACACCGAGATCAATGACCTCGCCATTGCGGTAGATGCCCTTGCCGTAGAGGATCTGGAACTCGGCCTGGCGGAACGGCGGCGCCACCTTGTTCTTGACGACCTTGACGCGCGTTTCGCTGCCAACCACCTCGTCGCCTTCCTTCACTGCACCGGTACGACGGATATCCAGGCGTACCGAGGCGTAAAACTTCAGCGCGTTACCGCCAGTGGTCGTTTCCGGGCTACCGAACATCACACCGATCTTCATGCGGATCTGGTTGATGAAGATGACCAGGCAGTTAGCATTCTTGATGTTGCCCGTGATCTTGCGCAGCGCCTGAGACATCAGACGCGCCTGCAGACCTACGTGGGTATCGCCCATTTCACCTTCGATTTCCGCCTTGGGTACCAGCGCCGCCACCGAGTCGACGATGATCACGTCGACGGCATTGGAGCGCACCAACATGTCGGTGATTTCCAGCGCCTGCTCGCCGGTGTCCGGCTGAGAGACCAACAAGTCATCGACGTTGACACCGAGCTTGCCGGCGTAATCGGGATCCAATGCATGCTCGGCATCGACGAAGGCGCAGGTAGCACCCGCCTTCTGCGCCTCGGCAATCACCGACAGCGTCATGGTGGTCTTGCCTGAGGACTCGGGACCATAGATCTCGACGATACGGCCTTTCGGCAGACCGCCAATGCCCAGTGCGATATCCAGGCCCAGCGAGCCGGTAGAGATAGAAGGAATAGCCTGGCGATCGTGATCGCCCATACGCATGACCGCACCTTTACCGAACTGCTTTTCGATCTGGCCCAAGGCGGCGGCCAAGGCGCGCTTCTTGTTCTCGTCCATTACAATCCTCACTTGATCAAGAGGGCCAGAGGCCACGACAACTGTATAAGTAGACAGTATTAGAGCATAGGCAAAATAAAGCGCCTAGCCCTAAACCGATTTTTCTCCCGCCGCGAGCCGGATCAATCCGACGAGCGCGGCGTCCACGCTCTGCTCACGTATGGCCTGCCGGTCGCCGTCGAACTGGAAGCGCTTGGCAACGATCTGGTCACCTGCCGCCCAAGCCAGCCACACGGTGCCAACCGGTTTCTCCGGCGAACCACCACCTGGGCCCGCAATACCGCTAACGGCGACGCCGTAATGCGCTCCGCTGGCATGCAGCGCACCACGCACCATCGCTTCTACAACCTCCCGACTGACTGCACCGACCTGGGCGAACAGATCGGCTGGCACGCCTAGCTGACGTGCCTTTTGCACGTTGGAGTAAGTAACGAAACCCGCCTCGAACCAGGCCGAACTGCCAGCGATGCGAGTAATGGCTTCGGCGATGCCGCCGCCGGTACAGGACTCGGCAGTGGTGACCTGTGCACTGGCAAGCTGCAGCGCGCGACCCAGTTCGTCGGCGAGTGCTTCAGTCGGGTTCATCGCGATGTCCTCAGAGCAACGAAAAGACCACAGCCTACCTCAGCCAAAGGCGCCGTACAGCCGGTCTCCTCGTCGGCCAACTGGAATCAGCACGCAGTCCAAAGCTGTTCCGGATAATAAAAACAGCCCCGCCGAAGCGGGGCTGATTATCTTCAAGCGGAAGCTTTTCAGACCGTCGGAATGTCTGGATCGTCCTCGAACAGCTCGACGTCCTCGTCGGTCAGCTCGCCGTTGTCCGGATCCGACATGGGTGCGTCGTCGATGCCAGCGCCTTCCGGGTCACCGGGCAGCTGCGCAGACGAATCGGGATCGTTAGGGTCGCGTTGGTCTTGCATCATCCACCTCCAACGAGGCCGCCTGTGGCCTCCTGTCATTCGAGCGGCACAGCGATGGATCGTGCAGACCGCCAGTCAGGATCAGCCCGACGTCTCCCGTCGGCATTCGCTTCCGACCGCGCGCTAGCCCAGCCTGCTGGCCGTGATAACCTTGCGTCCGCCAAAAGGACGAGCCGCGAACTTCGAACCATTCGGCGCGAATTCAACCCGAACTGCTTGGCCTCAATTCTGCCTCACCGCACACACTCGAACAGCTCTAAGCCATTGATGAAAAAAGATATTCAGGATCTTTCCAAACATACGCCCATGATGCAGCAATATTGGAAGCTCAAGCGCGAGCATCCTGATCAGCTGATGTTCTACCGCATGGGCGACTTCTATGAGCTGTTCTACGAGGATGCCAAGAAGGCTGCCAAACTATTGGATATCACCCTCACCGCGCGTGGCCAGTCGGGCGGTAATGCCATCCCCATGGCCGGGATTCCCTTTCATTCTGCCGAGGGCTATCTCAGCCGCCTGGTGAAGCTCGGCGAGTCGGTGGTGATCTGTGAGCAAATCGGCGATCCGGCCACCAGCAAGGGACCGGTAGAACGCCAGGTGGTGCGCATCATCACCCCTGGCACGGTGAGCGACGAGGCGCTGCTCGATGAACATCGCGACAATCTGCTGGCCGCTGTCGTCGGCGATGAGAGGTTGTTCGGACTCTCGGTGCTGGACATCACCAGTGGTCGCTTCACGGTGCAGGAATTCGGCGGCTGGGAAACCCTGCTGGCCGAAGTGGAGCGGTTGAACCCCGCCGAACTGATGATCCCCGATGACTGGCCCGCAGGCCTGCCGTTGGAAAGACGCCGTGGCGTGCGCCGTCGCGCGCCCTGGGATTTCGACCGCGACAGCGCCTTCAAGGGCCTCTGCCAGCAGTTCGCGACCCAGGACCTGAAAGGCTTCGGCTGCGAAAAGCTGACCCTGGCCATCGGTGCCGCCGGCTGCCTGCTGACCTATGCCAAGGAAACCCAGCGTACCGCCCTGCACCATCTGCGCAGCCTGCGCCATGAGCGTCTCGACGACAGCGTGGTGCTCGACGGTGCCACCCGGCGCAATCTGGAGCTGGATATCAACCTCGGCGGTGGTCGCGACAACACCCTGCAATCGGTGGTCGATCGCTGCCAGACCGCCATGGGCAGCCGTCTTTTGAGCCGCTGGCTGAATCGTCCCTTGCGCGACCACCAGGTATTGGAAGCGCGCCAGGACTCGATCACCTGCCTGCTGGAGCACTACCGCTTCGAGCAGATCCAGCCGCAGCTCAAGGACATCGGAGACCTGGAACGCATCCTTGCCCGCATCGGCCTGCGCAACGCTCGGCCGCGCGACCTGGCAAGGCTGCGCGACGCTCTGGCCGCCCTGCCACAACTACAAGCGGGCATGCAGGAGCTGGTCGCACCACACCTGATCGAACTGGCCGCGAGCATCCGCACCTACCCGAAACTGGCCGAGCTGCTGGCCAAGGCGGTCATCGACAACCCGCCGGCAGTGATCCGCGACGGCGGCGTGCTCAAGACCGGTTACGACGCTGAATTGGACGAGCTGCAATCGCTCTCCGAAAACGCCGGCCAGTACTTGATGGACCTGGAAACCCGTGAGAAGGCACGCACGGGCTTGGCCAACCTCAAGGTCGGCTACAACCGCGTGCACGGCTATTTCATTGAACTACCGAGCAAGCAGGCCGAATCCGCGCCCGCCGATTACATCCGCCGACAGACGCTCAAGGGCGCCGAGCGCTTCATCACGCCGGAACTCAAGGAATTCGAAGACAAGGCGCTATCGGCCAAGAGCCGTGCCCTGACCCGTGAAAAACAGCTCTACGAGGAATTGCTGGAACTGCTGATCGGCCATCTGGCGCCGCTGCAGGACTCCGCCGCCGCGCTGGCCGAACTAGATGTACTGAGCAACCTCGCCGAGCGCGCGCTGACGCTGGACCTGAATCGTCCGCGCTTCGTCGAGCAGCCCTGCCTGCGCATCGAACAGGGTCGCCATCCGGTAGTGGAACAGGTCCTGCAGACGCCCTTCGTCGCCAATGACCTGGGACTCGACGACGACACCCGCATGCTGGTGATCACCGGGCCGAACATGGGTGGTAAATCCACCTACATGCGCCAGACCGCCTTGATCGTGCTGTTGGCACAGATCGGCAGCTTCGTCCCGGCCAAGGCTTGCGAGCTGTCGCTGGTGGACCGCATCTTCACCCGTATCGGCTCTTCCGATGACCTGGCCGGCGGTCGCTCCACTTTCATGGTGGAGATGAGCGAAACCGCCAACATCCTGCATAACGCCAGCGACCGCAGCTTGGTGCTGATGGATGAAGTGGGCCGTGGCACCAGCACCTTCGACGGCCTGTCGCTGGCCTGGGCCGCCGCCGAACACCTGGCCAAGCTGCGTGCGTTCACGCTGTTCGCCACCCACTATTTCGAGCTGACCGTGCTGCCGGAAAGCGAGCCGGTGGTGGCCAACGTGCACCTGTCGGCCACCGAGCACAACGAGCGCATCGTCTTCCTGCACCATGTATTGCCCGGCCCGGCCAGCCAGAGCTACGGCCTGGCGGTGGCACAACTGGCCGGCGTGCCGGGCGAAGTGATCCAGCGCGCCCGCGACCATCTGTCGCGCCTGGAAACCACCAGCCTGTCCCACGAAATGCCGAAAATAGAGCCCGGCCAACCCGCGCCGCCGCTGCAGAACGACCTGTTCGCCAGCCTGCCGCACCCGGTCATCGAGGCGCTGGGCAAGGTCCAGCCCGATGACCTGACCCCGCGTCAGGCGCTGGAGCTGCTATACAAGCTGAAAACGCAAATCTGACGGGCCGCAAAAAGCTGCTAGAATCGCGCGCATTTTTGGACATGAGCGGCATTTGCCTGGTGCCGCTGAGCCTGCCGAACCGGGGGCATCACTGCAACGCCACCCGAAACGCCTGAGGAGATAATAGAAATGACCTTCGTCGTCACCGACAACTGCATCAAGTGCAAGTACACCGATTGCGTAGAAGTCTGTCCGGTGGACTGTTTCTACGAAGGCCCGAACTTCCTGGTCATTCACCCGGACGAGTGCATCGATTGCGCGCTCTGCGAGCCGGAGTGCCCAGCGCAGGCGATTTTCTCCGAAGACGAGGTGCCGGAAGACCAGCAGGAATACATTGAGCTGAACGCCGATCTGGCCGAAGTCTGGCCGAACATCACCGAGAAGAAGGACTCGCTGCCTGACGCCGAAGAATGGGACGGTGTGAAAGACAAGCTGCAGTATCTGGAGCGCTGAGTCGCTACCGATAACAAGGACAAAGGGATGCTTCTGCATCCCTTTTTCGTTCAATCCTTGGCAGTCAACTCAACCGGAAAGCAGCGGGCTTCAGCAGGTCGGCTAGATAACGTTCGGCTCTATTTCCAGCTGCACACCGAAACGCTCGCCAATATCCCTCTGAATGCGCCGAGCAAGCTCCAGAATCTGCCGCCCGGTGGCCTCACCGTAGTTGACGAGAACTAGCGCCTGCAGTTTATGCACGCCAGCATCACCTTCCCGATAACCTTTCCAGCCGGCCCGTTCGATCAGCCAACCAGCCGCAAGCTTGACCTGCCCATCCCCCTGCGCAAACGCGACGAGGTCCGGAAAGCGCTCGCGCAAGGTGTCAGCTGCCGCCTGAAACACCAAGGGGTTCTTGAAGAAGCTGCCGGCGTTGCCCAAGACTCTCGGATCGGGCAGTTTCTCGCTGCGAATCGAACAGATTGCACGGCTTACATCCGTCGGCGTCGGGGACTCGATAGCATGCTGTTGCAACCAATGCCGAAGCGGTCCGTATTCGAGCTTGAGATTCGGTGTGCGCTGCAACGCGAAGCGCACCCGCAGAATGATGTAGCGCTCGAGCTGGCGCTTGAACACGCTGTCGCGATAACCGAATTCGCACGCCTGCAGACTAAACTCAACGAGCTCCCCGGTTTCCCGATCCAATGCCGTCAGCCCCGCGAAGACATCCTTGATCTCGACGCCGTACGCTCCGACATTCTGAATGGGCACGGCGCCGACGGTGCCTGGAATCAGACTGAGATTTTCCAGCCCGCACAGGCCGCACGCCAGACTGTGCAGCACGAAGGGATGCCAGGGTTCTCCGGCCTCCGCCTCGATCACCACCCGCTCTCCGTCATCCTCGATAATCCGAATGCCTCTGCTGGCCATACGCAGCACCAGTGCATCCACATCCCCGGTCAGCACCAAGTTGCTGCCGCCGCCGAGCACCCACGGTCGAACGCCGAGACGCCGAGCCTCTGCGAGGGCTTCGATGACCTCTTGATCGTCATGCGCCTCGGCAAAGCGCGTCGCGCGCGCCTCGACGGCGAAGGTATTGAATGGTTTAAGCGAGCGATTCTGTTCGATGAGAAGACTCACAGACGCCCCCGGATTTCGTCGAGCAGCGCCGCGGATGCTTTCTCCACCAACTCAAGCACCCGCTCGAAGCCCTCGTCGCCACCAAAATACGGATCGGGCACTACGTCCTCGCCCAGCTTGTAGCGGCGCAGAAACAGATCAAGCTCACCGTGTGAATCCGACGGTCGCAGCGCCTGCAATCGCTCCAGGTTGTCATGATCCATGGCCAATATCAGATCGAAGCGCCGGAAGTCGTCCTCTACCACCTGCCGCGCTCTCAGCGCACTGAGGTCGTAGCCTCGCTTGGCGGCGGCCAGGCAAGATCGCTGATCCGGCCCCTTGCCAACATGCCAGTCACCGGTTCCGGCCGAATCGATGCTGATTCGATCATCCAGCTGAGCATCCTGAACACACTTGCGAAACACGGCCTCAGCTGTGGGGGAACGGCAGATATTTCCCATGCAAACGAACAGAACCTTCACCTTCAGGCTCCGAGCAACTTACGGACGCGCTCGAGATCCTCGGCGGTGTCGACCCCTGCCGGAGGCGCCTCGACCGCATCGGCTACGTGAATACGCTGGCCGTGCCAGAGGGCACGCAGCTGCTCAAGACACTCAGTATTCTCCAGCCAGCAGGGGCCCCAAGCTACGAAGTCAGCCAGGAACCCGGCCCGGTAAGCATAGATACCGATATGTCGGCGATATGGAACGCCGGACGGCAAAGCATTCCGGTCCTGTGCAAATTCGTCCCGCGCCCAAGGCAGTGGTGCACGGCTGAACGTCAGCGCCAAGCCATTGATATCGCTGAGCACTTTGACCACGTTCGGATTGAACAGCGCCTGAGAATCACTGATCGGCTCGGCAAGGGTAGCGATTGCCGCTTCGGGATGCGCGGCCAGGTTGAATGCGACCTGATCGATCACCGAAGGGGGAATCAACGGCTCGTCGCCTTGCACATTGACCACTATCGCATCTGCCGCGAGGCCCAGCTTTTCCGCTACTTCGGCAAGGCGATCCGTCCCCGAGTTGTGCTCGACCCGGGTCAGCACGGCGTCCGCACCAAAGTTTTCGCAGGCTTTCAAAATGCGCGGATCATCGGTCGCCACCACCACCCGTTGCGCACCACTCTTGCAAGCCTGTTCCCAGACGTGACGGATCATCGGTTTGCCTGCGATGTCTTGTAGCGGTTTGCCAGGCAAGCGGCTGGACGCGTAACGCGCCGGGATCACAACGGTATAGGCGCTACTCATTTGTCCAGACGCTCATCCACTTCGAGGGTGCGGGCTTCACTCTCCAGCATCACCGGTATCCCGTCTCGCACAGGAAAGGCCATGCCGTCAGCCTTGCAGATCAGTTCGGACTTGTCGTCGGCCAGCTTCAGCGGTCCCTTGCAGAGGGGGCAGGCGAGAATATCGAGCAGTTTGGTATCCATGCGCAGTCCTTGGATCGACCGCACCAGGCAAGTCGAGCGGCTTAGGGGTGTTCGGGCAGCAATCGGTCCAGCTGGGCATCGAACCAGGTTACGAACGCCGCCGAAGGCTCGGCCTGTACCTGCAGATAGCACCAACCCGGCAACGCGAATGCCCGGCATTTGACCGCATCCTTTTCCGTCATCACCAAGGGAAGCTCGGGGCAGAAACTCAGCTGCTCCAGGCTATAACGAGCGTGATCGGCGAAGGGGTGCGGAATCGGTCGCCAGTGTAGCGCCTCGAGCGTGGTGAAGAAACGCTGCGGATTGCCGATTCCGGCGACCGCATGCAGCTGCTGGCCCGGTGGGAAATGATCGAGCGGCCAGCTCTGTCCACTGACCAACTCGACCAAACGTGATGGCTGCAAGGCGAAGGCGAAACCGGCGGAACTGTCGGCCAGCGCTCCATTGAAAAGCACCGCATCGACCGACTCCAGCCGCTCCACAGGCTCACGCAATGGGCCAGCGGGCAGGCAGCGACGGTTGCCGAGCCCGCGGGCGGTATCGATAAGCACCAACTCAAGATCACGTGCAAGCCGGTAGTGCTGTAAACCATCGTCGGAAAGAATCAGGTCGAGTGATTCGAGCTTGAGCAGCTCGCGAATCGCACGGGCGCGATCCGGATCGATCATCACCGGCACGCCTGTCCGTTGCGCGATCAGTAGCGGCTCGTCGCCCGCCTCGGCCGCCGTCTGCTCGGGCATTACCCGCCACGGATGGGCCGGTGGCGTGGCGCCGTAACCCCGACTGACCACGCCGACCTTGAGGCCGCGCTGGCGACAATGCTCGATGAGCCAGAGAATTAGGGGCGTCTTGCCAGTTCCACCAACGGTGATATTGCCCACCACCACCACAGGTACCGGAGCCCGATAACGGTCGGTCGAGCCACTGAGAAATTTCTGTCGTTTGGCGACGACCACCCGCCGATAGAGCGCCTCCAAGGGGGCGAGCAAGGCCAGCGCCGGGTGCCCTTCATACCAGGCTCGCTGTAGACGTTCGGTAAAGGACATCAGGGTTCCGGCTGGGCCTCGACGGTAGTGATGCGCAGCTGTGCAAAGCCCAATTTGCCCGCCGCATCCATGGCCGTGATGACCGCCTGGTGTGGAGTCTTACCGTCGGCGCTGATCACCATCGGCAGATTGGTGTCGCCCTCCGACTCCTTGCTGAGTGCTGCCATGAGCGTGCTCAGGTCATGCTTGATCAAGGTCTTGCCATTGAGTGTGAATTTGCCTTCGACATCGATGACCACTTCCAGCCGCTTTGTCTCGGCTTGCTGTGGTGGCGTACCGGTGGCCGCTTCAGGCAGATCAACCTGGAGTTGAGTTTCACGGGTGAAGGTTGTCGTCACCACGAAGAACAGCAGCAGGATAAACACTACATCGATCAGCGGTGCCAGGCCGATATCGACGTTTTCCCGCGCCTTGCGTCGAAATTTCACGCCTTGCCCTCACCCAGATCGACGTCACGGTCACCCTGTACGACCTCGACCAGCTTGATCGCTTCCTGCTCCATACCGACCACCAGTTCTTCGACGCGGCGTAGCAGGAAACGATGGAAAAACAATGCCGGGATGCCGACCATCAGACCTGCTGCAGTGGTGATCAACGCCTTGGAAATGCCCGCTGCGAGCAACGGTGCGTTGGCCATGCCGGAGCCCATGAAGGCACTGAAAATCTCGATCATCCCAAGCACTGTACCCAGCAACCCGAGCAGTGGCGCGATCCCGGCGATGGTGCCCAGTGCATTGAGGTAACGCTCAAGGTCATGGACGACACGCGCCGCAGCCTCCTCGATGCACTCTTTCATGATCTCCCGGCCATGTTTTGAGTTGGCCAGGCCTGCTGCCAGAATCTCGCCTAGCGGCGAATCGGCGCGCAACTCCTTGAGCTTCTGATTACTGAGCTTCTTGTCCTTGATCCATTTCCACACCTGGCCGAGCAGATGCGGCGGGGTCACGCGAGCAGGCCGTAGCGTCCACAGCCTTTCGGCGACGATACCAGCGGCAGCGATGGAACAGAAAATGATTGGCAGCATTATCCAGCCGCCCGCTTTAACCAGCTCCCACACGAGATGAATCCCCCTCGAAAAAGTGGCGCCACTCTAGCATAGGGTCGATAGGCAGCCGACGGCCTCGGTTCTCATTTTTCCCGCCAGAATCGCCGTTCGGCGCGCAATCCCTGCGCGGATTCGAAACGTCCAAGAAGGATTCGTATGGCACCCTGCTCGGCGGTGTCGTAAAGCTGCGTATTGGATGCTTGCAGACGCTGCACGACGTCCGGGTGTGGATGGCCGAAAGCATTGTGAAGACTGCGCGAGACCAGCGCCCCCTCAGCACTCGCCGCCTCGATGAACGCTGCGGAAGACGAGCTGCGACTACCGTGGTGCGGCACCAGCAGCCATCGCACCTCGAGTGGCATATCGCTCGCTATCAGCGCCTGTTCCGCTGCCGCATCGATGTCCCCGGTGAGTAACAGCCGCTCGCCAGCCGCTTCAACCAACAGTACGCAAGAAGACTGGTTGCTATTTTTGCTTTCTGGCCATTGCCAAAGCGTGAAACTGACCTGATCCCACTCCCAACGATCTCCTGAACGGCACCACTCGGCGCCCAACGTAGCAGGTAGTCGCTCCGGTTCGCCGCTAAGTACCCGTGCTGCCGGTAACAATCGCTGAATTGCCTCGGCGCCTCCCGAATGATCACTATCAGCATGGCTGAGGATCAGCAGATCGAGATCGGCCAGCCCCAACGCCCTTAGCGAAGGAAACACAACACGCTCGCCGATATCGAAGTCCCCGTAACGCGGCCCCGCGTCATATAGCAAGGCATGCTCACGCGTACGCACAAGTACCGCCAGCCCCTGACCGACATCGAATACCCACACTTCCGCTTCGCCCACCGCGGGTTCGTTCGTCGGTGGGAATAGCAACGGCGCGAAGAACACCCACCCCAGCGCCCGGAACGGCACTCCGGAAGGCGACAAGATCAACAGCATGCCCAGCGCAACTAGCAACCAACTCCACAGCGGCAAGGACGTTGACAGCCATGCCGGTTGCCACCCAGCGAGCCATTGCAGCGCATCGAACAGAAACGCCAGCAGTCCGCCAGCCAGCCATAGCAGCAGCTCGCCGACATCCGGTAGCCACAACAGCGAGGTGCCTAATAATGACAAGGGTACGATCAGCGCACTGACCAGCGGCACGGCAAACAGATTGGCGATCGGACCGCTCAGGCTTACCGGCAAGCCCAACGCAAGCAATACTGGTAACAAGCCGAACGCCATACCCCATTGAGCGCGACCCAACGCCCGCCACCAGACCCAGCTGCCGAGCCGACCACGAAAAATCAGGACGAGTAATGTCACCGCCAGGAACGACAGCCAGAACCCCGGTTGCAGGCTTACCAACGGATCCAGTAGCAGGACACCATCGAGCGCGATCAACAGAGGCAGCCAGACACCGAGATGTCGAAAGCGCAAGCGCCACAGAAGCACCAGCGCGACCATCATGCAAGCGCGTTGCACCGGCACTTCGAAGCCCGCCAACCAGCCGTATCCAAGCGCACCTACCAAAGCGAAGCCACACGCCCAAGGTAGCCAGGCGACCCGTGGTGGCCAGATACCCCAGCGCGCCATCAGCGCGACCAGGCCATAAAGCAGACCGGCCAGCATCCCTACATGCTGTCCCGAGATCACCATCAAATGCACGGTTCCGGTGTCTTGAAGTATCCGCCAGTCGGACGTAGACAAACCACTGTCGTCACCAACCACCAGCGCTGCGATTGCGCCCGAGCGCCCCTGCGCATCGACTGCCAACAAGCGTTGGCGCAGCCGATCGCGCCACGACTGGTTTCCTTGCGCGAGCGACACGCGCTCGCCGGCCTTGATCGTGCCGCTGGCACCGATCCGCTGCGCCAAAAGCCAGGCCTCGTAATCGAACGAGTTCGGATTGACCAGACCACGCGGTCGTTTCAGTTTGGCTGCGAGCCGCCAGCGCTCGCCAGCCTGCAATGTCGGCCCACCGTACCAGGCTAACCGCACCCGCGAAGGCAGCCCGGCATGGCGCGACGAAATATCCACCAGTTCGAACCGCACCACGCCATCACTGATGTCCGGCAGTCCGGTAACGCGTCCTTCCATCCAGAAGGTGCGCCCGTCGAGGTCTACCGGCAAGCGATCATCCAGCGCCCAATGAGCACTCAGGCAGGCCCAGCCAAACCCAAAGCAGAAAAAAGCGCCCGGCCAAACGCGCAACGGCAGCAATGCCAGGCCTGTTATGAATATGAGGGGCAGCGCCCACATTGGTGGTAACTGCGGTAGAAAGCGCAGCAGTAGGAGGCCTGCCGCCAGCGCCAGCATCGCTGCACGCATTACATCTCCCGGATTCCCTTCCAAAACAATAAACGCGACCCGAATAATCGGGTGGTCTACTACGAAGCTCGACATCCTGTCGGCCGGTGCAGTGTATACCTAATGTCACAAACTCTAGCAGTGCCGGGTCTCGTTTCAGGCATAATCGCCGTGCTTACGCCTGCCAGAGAAACGCCATGCCGCGTCGCTTTTTCAAACGCTACATGCCGCACCCGGATCGCATAAAAGAGGACAAGTCCCTGCGCTTTCTTGGCGCGCTGATTCACGATCCCAACCTGCTGCACCTCAACCGGCATTCCGTTTCCAGGGCGATGGCTATCGGCCTGTTCTGGGCCATGATCCCCATGCCCATGCAGATGCTCGTCGCCGCAGTTTGCGCAGTGCCCGCCAGAGCCAACCTGCCAATTGCCATAGGCCTGGTATGGCTGACCAATCCTCTGACCATGCCGCCGATTTTCTATTGCAACTACAAGATTGGTGCCTGGCTTATGGATACTCCGGCCTCGCCAATGCCGGTGGAATTGAGCCTCGCCTGGGTGCGCCAGATGCTCAATAGCCATTGGCAACCGCTTTATCTAGGCTCCTTCGTCGTCGCTATAGTGCTATCGGTATTGGGCTACGTTGCCACCCAGGCATATTGGCGCTGGTGGGTTGGCCGCAGCTGGCGCAAACGCCAGCAGAATCGCCGCTGACCTTTACCCATTTCCTACGGCTGGCAGGCCGTTGAATACACGAGCATGGCGAGCCAAGGCGCACCGACATTGAATTGATTACAGCCACAGACGGGCTCGACGGTTGAGCGCAACGCTCAACGGATCAATGTCTTTTACCGCCGTAGTGATTGATCGGCCCGCAACAGGGCCGGTTCGATACGGCATTGCCAACGTGCAGCACTACTCGTAGCGCAGTGCTTCGGCGGGCTGTGTCTGTGCAGCGCGCCAGGCGGGATAGAGCGTTGCAAGAAAACTCAGCACAAGTGCCGCAAGCGTCACCAAGACGACGTCTTCGAACCGCAATTCGGACGGCAACGTGCTGATGAAATACACATCGGAGCTAAAGATATGCTGTCCCGATACCTTTTCCAGCCAGGCCACTAGAGCGCTGACGTTCAACGCGCCAAGGATTCCTAGAACAGTACCTATTAGTGTACCGGTCAGGCCGATGATGCTGCCCTGCACCATGAAGATCGCCATGATCTGACGGGGCGTTGCGCCCAGGGTACGCAGAATCGCGATGTCGGCACGCTTATCGGCGACTACCATGATCAAGGTCGCGATGATATTGAACGCGGCAACCGCCACGATCAGCAGAAGCAGCAGGCCGATCATGGTTTTTTCCATCTTCATCGCACTGAACAGACTGCCCTGGGTCAGCGACCAATCCTCGCCGCGATAGTCCCCATCGAGCCTGGCAATGATCTCAGCCGTCGTTTCAGGCGCACGGTACAGATCCGCCAGCCTGACCCTCACGCCTTCGACTTGATCAGGCTGCCAACGGAGCATCCGCGCCGCATCGGCCCGATGAATCATGGCCAGACTGCCGTCCAGCTCGGCACCGACCTTGAACACTCCTACCACATTCAGGCGCTGCATGCGCGGCGTGACACCTCCGGGCGTATCGCTGAGCTCCGGCACGATCAGCGTGAGCTTGTCGCCCAGTTTCAGGCCGAATCGACGCGCGGTCATCAAACCGAGAATGACCCCGGACTCGCCCGGCTTGAGGTCGTCGAGCCTGCCAGCCATCATTTTCGAGCCGAGGATCGATACCTCCCCTTCCGTCTGCGGATCGATACCCTTGATCTCGATAGGCTGCATGGCCCCTTTGAAGGAAAGCATGCCTTCGAGCTGTGTAATCGGCGCGGCGCCGAGCACTTCAGGATGCGCCATTACCTGGTCAGCCAACGCTTGCCAATCATCCACTGGCTGTCCGTCGCCTGCGATAACGGCATGCGGGACCATTCCGAGAATGCGATTGCTCATCTCGCGCTGAAAACCGTTCATGACCGAAAGCACCATGATCATCGCCAGCACACCCAGCGAGAGGCCGATCATGGACGTCAGGGAGATGAACGAGATGAAGTGGTTACGACGCTTGGCCCGCGTGTAACGACTGCCAATGAAGATGCTGAGCGGCCTGAACATCAATCAGCCACCAGCCGACCGTCTTCCAGACGCAGTATGTGATCCATCTGCCCCGCCAGTTGCGGGTCGTGGGTCACGACAAGAAAGGCTGTGCGCAACGAGCTGCTCAGCTCCAGCATCAGGTCCTGAATACCCTGCGCAGTATGGTGATCCAGGTTGCCAGTGGGCTCGTCGAGTAGCACCAATGCCGGGCGATTGGCCAAGGCACGAGCGATCGCCACACGCTGGCGTTCGCCTCCCGACAGCTCCGAAGGCTTGTGAGCCAACCGGTGGCCAAGCCCGACCCGTTGCAACAGTTCGGTGGCCCGCGTGCGCGCTTCGGGTATCGGCACCCTGCCGATCAGCAGCGGCATGCATACATTCTCCAGCGCAGTGAACTCCGGTAACAGATGGTGGAACTGATAAACGAAGCCCAGCGCGCGGTTACGCAGCAACCCGCGATCCTTTTCGCTCAATGCCGAGAGTTCTTCGCCGGCCAGCCAGACGCTGCCTTCGCTAGGCGTGTCGAGGCCTCCGAGCAGGTTCAGTAATGTACTCTTGCCCGACCCGGAACTGCCGACGATAGCGACCCGTTCTCCCGGAAAAAGCTCCAGCTGCAATCCGGACAGCACGCTGACCGACTCCGGGCCTTCCTCGTAGCGCTTGCCCAGGTTGCGGCAACTCAGTACCGCGCGGTCGTTCGAAGACCTTTCGTTCATAACCAGCTCACTCATAACGTAACGCCTCGGCCGGTTGGGTACGGGCCGCTCGCCAAGCCGGGTACAGGGTGGCGAAAAAGCTCAGGACGAGCGCCGCGATACAGACCTGCACCACGTCGGCAGCCATCAGCCGAGACGGCAGGTAATCGATGAAATACACCTCGGCACTGAGAAACTTGTGCCCGATCAAGCGCTCCAGCGCTGCGATCCAACTGCTGACATTGAGCGCGGCGAAGATGCCGAGCAAGGCACCTACCAAGGTACCGACAACGCCGATTACCGTGCCTTGAACCATGAAGATCGCCATGATCTGACGGGGCGTCGCGCCGAGCGTACGCAGGATGGCGATGTCGCCACGCTTGTCCGTCACGACCATGACCAGCGTGGAAATGATATTGAAGGCGGCTACCGCGACGATGAGCAACAACAAGAGGCCGATCATGGCCTTTTCCATGCGTATCGCCTGATAGAGATTGCCGTGCGTGCGGGTCCAATCGCGGGAATAGAAGTCGTCGCCCAATTGGCCGGCCAGCTCCCAGGCGATACGCGGAGCCTGGAACAGATCGGCGAAACGCAGGCGCAGCCCTTGAACCTGATCCGGCTTCCATCGATGCAGCCGTGCGAGATCGGAAATATTGGCCATCGCCACGTAGCCATCGATCTCACCCGCCCCGACATGAAAGATGCCGCGCACGGTAAAACGCTTCATGCGCGGGAAAACGCCAGCCGGAGTGACCGACACTTCCGGCGCGACGAAGGTGACCTTGTCGCCGACGCCGACGCCGAGCTTGGCCGCAGCCCTGTCGCCGATGACGATGCCGAACTCGCCTGGCTGCAAACTATCCAGCGACCCTTGACGGAAGAACTGACCGATGATGGATACATCCGGCTCGAGTGCCGGGTCCACCGCATTGATGAGAATCTTGGTGACCTGGCCACGATTGGTCAGCAGACCCTGCATCTGGATGAACGGCGCTACCGCCTCGACTTGCGGATGCTGCTCGAGTCGCTGACCCAGCGTTTGCCAGTCGTCGATCGGCGTCGCGCTTTCGACCGTGGCGTGCGGAACCATGCCCAGCACACGGGTGCGCATCTCATGGTCGAAACCATTCATCACCGACAGCACGACGATCATGACCAGCACACCCAGCGCGAGCCCGATCATGGAGGTGAAGGATATGAAGGAGACGAAGAGGCTGCGACGTCTGGCGCGTGTGTAACGCGCCCCGATATATACGGACAGCGGTCTGAACATAAATCGATGGGTTCGCTTTCGCTGGCGGAAATAACAAGCTGAATGACGTTGCCAGGCGGCCTGATACACTCAAACCATCACTGCAGCCCAGGGAACGACATGCCCATAGAAGATACTGAAGATCGCCGCGAATACTACCGTATCGAGGACGTGATCGCACTGGAAATCCTGTCGCTGGAACACCCAGCAACAGTCAAGGACAGCGGCGCAAACCAGCTGTTCGACCTGCTTGGCGAGCTGCACCAACTCGACTTCGAAGCGCAACATCTCCTACGTCAGATAGCCGAGGGCAACCGCACACTGGCCAACTATCTGAAGGTACAAAACAAACGCATCGACCTGATCGGCCAGGCACTGGCGCAAGACTTGGTGAAAAATCTCGCCCCAGCGCGCACGGTCGTGCTGTCGGAAGGCGGCATCAGCTTCGTAAACGATCAGCCTCTCGAAGAGGGTTCGGCCTGGATGCTCAAGCTGGTGCTGATGCCGCAGGGCCTGGGTATGTTGCTCACCGCACGCATCGCCAGCTGCCAGGCACTCGACGAGAATCGGTTTGCAATCGGTACGTCCTTCGAAGCGCTGACTGATGCACAACGGCAACTGCTCGCTCGACATATCCTTCAGAAACAGGCGACTGAACGACGCCTGGCCCGTGAGAGCCTGCAAGGAACTTGAAATGCCTCGGTTAGTGATCCCTTTCCTGACAATCGCACTCTGCATCCCGGCACATGCCGACATCATCCGTATTCCCGTTGGCCATCAGGGCTCTGCCGAGCTAGCCATGCCCATTCGGGGCGACTCCAAGAATCTGGTACTGGACCGCTTCGGTCTCGCCGACGAGGAACACCCTGCCGTGGGCCAGCCGCCCATCACGCGCTGGGATTACCGTGAATTTTCCGTCTACTTCGAGGGCAATCGGGTCATCAACAGCGTCCAGCATCATCAACGCATCACGCCGCTACAGCGAGGCATACAACCGTGACTCTGATCTACGGACATCGAGGCGCTAAGGGCGAAGCCCCGGAAAATACCTTGGTCAGTTTCCAGCAGTGCCTCGACCATGGCGTGCGTCGCTGCGAACTGGATCTGCATCTGTCCAAAGACGGCGAACTGATGGTCATCCATGACCCGACGCTCAAGCGCACCACCGGGCAGCGCGGCAAGGTCGTGGAGCACGACGCCGAAGAACTGACTCATTACGATGCACGCCAGGGTGGGCCTGGCTGGAAACACCCCTGCCCTATTCCGCGCCTGTCGGAGCTGTTCGAGAAATGCGCGTTCGACCACTGGCAGCTGGAAGTCAAAAGCGCCTCCAGAGTCCGTGCCGCACGCTCGGTGCTGGCGATCCGCGAGCTGGCCGAACGTCACGGCCTGCTTGATCGAATCACGGTCACGTCCGGATCGCGGGAAGTGTTGCGGGCGCTGAAGCGACTGACGCCGGAAATCTCTTGCGGTCTGGTGGCCGAATACGCCTGGCTCGACCCGCTGAAAGTGGCCAAGCAATACGACTGCGATCTGCTGGCACTGAAATGGACGCTATGCACACCCGAGCGGATCGCGAAAGCTCGCCAGCAAGGCGTGCACGTATCGGTCTGGACGGTGAACGAACCGGCGCTGATGCGCCGGCTCGCCGATTTTGGTGTGGACAGCCTGATTACCGACTTTCCCGGTTTGGCGGTTGAAACACTGGCCAAGCGATAAGCTGGTGTGCTTGGCGCAGAAAAACCGTCAAGCGCTCTTCCTGCTTTTACTTCCACCGTCCACCTTCCAGCTGCTTCTACCTGATCAAAAACTCTCCCGATTTGGCCAGCGCCAATTTCGGGTAACCTCTCCGACCGGCTCAGGCCACCGGTCGGAGCCGCTCAAAAAAGCCGGTTTAGTCCGTCAAATGCAGCGACGCGATAGGCTTCGGCCATGGTCGGGTAATTGAACGTGGTGTTGATGAAGTACTTGATCGTATTCGCCTCACCCGGCTGATTCATGATCGCCTGGCCGATGTGGACGATTTCCGAAGCCTGATAGCCAAAGCAATGCACGCCAAGCACCGCCAGCGTCTCGCGATGGAAGAGTATTTTCAGCATACCGACCGGTTCGGCTGAGATCTGCGCCCGCGCCATTCCTTTGAAGAACGCTTTGCCCACTTCGTAGGGGACCTTCGCCTCGGTGAGTTCACGCTCGTTCTTACCGATCGAACTGATCTCCGGAATGGTGTAGATGCCGGTCGGCACGTCATCAACGAAGCGCCAGCTGTCGTTCTCGACGATGCTGCCAGCGGCCGAACGCCCCTGGTCATACGCAGCACTGGCCAGCGAGGGCCAGCCGATCACGTCTCCAGCCGCGTAGATGTTGCCCACGTCGGTACGGTAATGCTCGTCTACTTTTATCTGCCCGCGGCTGTTGACCTTCAGACCAATGTTTTCCAACGCAAGCTTGTCGGTGTTACCGGTCCGCCCATTGCACCAAAGGAAGGCATCTGCCTTGATCTTCTTACCTGACTTGAGGTGCAGGATGACACCATTGTCAACACCCTCAACGCGCTCGTACTCCTCGTTATGGCGGATCAGCACGTTGTTGTTGCGCAGGTGATAGCTGAGCGCATCGGAGATTTCATCGTCGAGGAAGCTCAGCAACTGATCGCGATTGTCGATCAGGTCGACCAGCACACCCAGTCCACTGAAAATCGACGCATACTCGGATCCGATCACGCCGGCGCCATAAATAATCAGCCGGCGCGGTGTATGGCTCAGGGTCAGAATGGTGTCGCTGTCGTAGACGCGCGGGTGCGAGAAGTCGACGTCGGAGGGACGATAAGGGCGCGAACCGGTGGCGATGATGAACTGGCCGGCCACCAGCTTTTCCACCATGCCGTTGGCACTGACGACTTCCACCGTTTGCTCATCAGCGAAACTCGCGGTGCCGAAGAAGATGTCGATGCGGTTACGTGCGTAATAGCCGGTGCGCGAAGTCACCTGCTTGGCGATTACGCTCTCAGCACTCTTCAGTACATCGGGGAACGAAAACCAGCGCGGCTCGCCAATCTGGCGAAACAACGGATTGGTGTTGTATTGCATGATCTGCCGCACCGAATGGCGCAGCGCTTTGGAAGGGATGGTACCCAGATGGGTAGAGTTGCCACCGACGTGCGGTCTGCTATCGATTACGGCTACCTTGCGCCCCGCTTTGACCGCGTTCATCGCCGCGCCTTCGCCGGCTGGCCCCGAGCCCAATACCACTACATCGTAATTGTAGACAGCCATATTCCCCCCTGAACACGCAGCAGGAACCCTGCTGCTTTAACGAATTGGTCGACCAGCAAGATCGCTTGCGCATCGGTGCCTTGAGTCATGCGCCGAGAATCCGTGCGGCATCGACGCGAAACCCAGCACCTTGGAGTCCGATGGCTGAAGCCGGCAGTCCGATCAACGCCCACTGTCAGCGTCTGGTCGCGTCGTATGCGAGATCCGCTTCTGCACCCTGGCTCGTCTCCTTGTTGACCTCCTCGCATTTCTCGCGGCTTCCGCCGCAGATCGAGCACTCCTTCTCGATGCCAAGGTTGGCGATACCGCCACAGGAACCAGCAATGGGCTTGCGCCCCATGATCACACCGATGGACATGCCGAACACGACCAACAACATGACGAGAAAAACAATTAACCAAGTCATTGCTCTACTCCCGCACCGAACAGTTCATCGAACGCCTCGGTACTTCTGCTTACGAATTTCCGCCCTTCGCGAATGACGAAGAGCGCTGCGATTTTACGCTCTGCCGCATACGCTAACCCCCGGTCGGGACCCAACACCATGAGCACAGTAGACAAGCCATCGGCCCGCAATGTCGAGGGATCGACAACCGTTACAGCTGCCAGGTGATGATCGATAGGGAAACCGGTCTGCGGATCGAGCGTGTGGGAATAACGTTTGCCGTCACGCTCGAAATAGTTGCGATAGTCGCCGGAGGTGGAAACGGCATAGCCATCCAGCTCGATGATCCGTTGAGCGACGCGCTCATCATCATGCGGCGCTTCGATAGCGATGCGCCAAGGCGCACCGTCCGGCTTACGGCCTCGAGCCTTGAGCTCACCAGTGATTTCTACCAGATAGCTGCTAACGCCAGATGCCTCGAGCGTTCCCGCCACCTGATCCACCGCGTAGCCTGCGGCGATGCTGTTGAAATCGACCTGCACGGCCCTGATCTTGCAAAGTTGCTCGCCTTCGACCCGCAGATGCTGCTGGCCGACATCCTGTCGAACCCTGGCGATCTCTTCCGCCGACGGAACCCGCTCGCCTCGTCCCTGAGGACCAAAGCCCCAGAGGTTGAGCAGCGGCTCGATGGTGAGATCTAGAGCACCGTCGCTTTCCTCCGAAAGCCGCTGTCCTGCCATGACCAACTCGCGCACGCCGCTCGGCATGGCCATGCATTCACCGGCAGGCAAGGCATTGAAAACTTCGATATCCGAATCAGAGCGATAGGTCGACAGTTGCTTGTCGATCTCCGCCAGTATCGACTCGGTGTCACGCTGTAGCTGTGCCTTGTTGGCGGCCTGGTCGCCCGCCACGTACTTCACCGAATAGGTGCTGCCCATGGTCGGGCCGCCGAAGCTTTCCACTTTGTCCTGAAAAAGACAGCCCGTCAGGGCTGCCGCCAAGGCGGCAACGATGACGGGCTGCAATAACGCGTGGGTCATGCTAGCCGCCGAAGTCGTCGAGCAGGATATTCTCCGGTTCCACGCCCATGTCGGTAAGCATCTTAATGACCGAGGCATTCATCATCGGTGGGCCGCACATGTAGAACTCGCAATCTTCCGGCGCCGGATGATCCTTCAGATAGTTCTCAAACAGCACGTTGTGAATGAAGCCGGTCGGGCCTTCCCAGTTATCTTCAGGCTGAGGATCGGATAGAGCCAAGTGCCACTCGAAGTTTTCATTCTCGGCCTGCAGCTGATCGTACTCCTCGACGTAGAACGCTTCGCGCATGGAGCGTGCGCCATACCAGAAGGTCATCTTGCGCTTGGACTTCAAACGCTTGAGCTGATCGAAGATGTGCGAACGCATCGGTGCCATACCGGCGCCGCCGCCGATGAAGACCATTTCGGCATCGGTATCCTTGGCGAAAAACTCACCGAAGGGCCCGTAAACGGTGACCTTGTCACCCGGCTTGAGATTGAATACCCACGACGACATCTGCCCCGGTGGCAAGTGATCCTTACCCGGAGGCGGCGAAGCGATGCGGATATTGAATTTCACAAGGCCGACTTCTTCGGGATAGTTGGCCATGGAATAAGCGCGAATCACCGTTTCCTCAACCTTGGAAACGTATTTCCACTGGTTGAACTTGTCCCAGTCGCCGCGATACTCCTCTTGAATATCGAAATCCTTGTAGGCCACCGTGTGCGGTGGGCACTCCAGCTGCACGTAACCGCCGGCACGAAAGTCAACGTTCTCGCCTTCGGGCAGCTTAAGGGTCAACTCCTTGATGAACGTGGCTACGTTGGGGTTGGACTCCACCGTGCATTCCCACTTCTTCACGCCGAAGACTTCTTCCGGCACCTCGATCTTCATGTCTGCCTTGACCGGAGTCTGGCAGGACAGACGCCAGCCCTCCCCTGCCTCGCGACGGGTAAAGTGCGACTCTTCGGTGGGCAGCATCTCGCCACCACCGCTCTCGACGATGCACTTGCACTGCGCGCAGGTGCCGCCACCACCACAGGCGGACGAGAGGAAGATATTGTTCGACGCAAGGGTCTGCAACAGCTTGCCGCCGGCGGGCACGGTAATGGTGCGTTCGCCGTTGATCTCGATGTTGATATCGCCGCTGGAAACCAGCTTGGCGCGCGCCGCCAGGATGATCACCACCAGCGCAAGCACGATGGCGGTGAACATACCGATGGCGAGGAAAATTTCGTAACTCATCTGTTCATCCCGTCCTTAGAGCTGTACGCCAGAGAATGACATGAAGCCCAGCGACATCAGGCCGATGGTGATGAAGGTGATGCCCAGACCCTGCAGACCATCCGGTACATCACTGTACTTCAGCTTCTCGCGGATGCCCGCCAGCAAAGCGATGGCCAACGCCCAGGACAAGCCCGAACCAACGCCATAGACAGTACTTTCCGCCAGGTTGTAATCACGCTCGACCATGAACAAGGTGCCGCCCATGATGGCGCAGTTCACGGTGATCAGTGGCAGGAACACACCCAGCGCGTTATAGAGGCTGGGCACGTACTTATCGAGGGTCATCTCGAGAATCTGAACGATGGCCGCGATCACGCCGATGTAGCTGAGCAGGCCGAGGAAGCTCAGGTCCACTTCAGGCAAACCGGCCCACGACAGCGCACCCGCCTTGAGCAGATAGGTGTAGATCAGGTTGTTGGCCGGCACGGTGATGGCTTGGACCACGATAACCGCAATACCCAAGCCAATCGCCGTTTCCACCTTCTTCGAGATCGCGATGAAGGTACACATGCCGAGGAAGAACGCCAGGGCCATGTTCTCGATGAACACGGCACGGACGAACAGGCTGATGTAATGCTCCATTAGTAAGCCTCCTTGTTAGAGACTTGCGGCGCCATCTTGAAGGACGGCTTCTCGACCTGCTCCCTCTTCCAGGCACGGATGCCCCAAATGAATAGACCGATCAGGAAGAACGCCGAAGGAGGAAGCAGCATCATACCGTTTGGTAGATACCAGCCACCGTCGTTGACCACAGGGAAGATGGTATAGCCCATCAACTTGCCCGCACCGAACAGCTCGCGAATGATGCCAAGCGCGATCAGCATCGCGCTGTAGCCCAGACCGTTACCCAATCCGTCGAAGAACGACAACATCGGCGGGTTCTGCATGGCGAACGCCTCGGCACGTCCCATCACGATGCAGTTGGTGATGATCAGACCGACAAAGACCGACAACTGCTTTGATAGCGAGAATGCATAAGCCTTGAGCACCTGATCAACCAGGATCACCAGCGAGGCAATAATCACCATTTGCACGATCATGCGGATCGAGCTCGGGATCTGGCTTCGGATCATCGAGATGAACAGGTTGGAGAACGCAACCACAAGCGTCAGCGCGACAGACATCACTAACGCAGTATTGAGGTTGGAAGTAACCGCCAGCGCCGAGCAGATTCCGAGAATCTGCAGGCCGATGGGGTTGTTGTTGAAAATCGGATCGAACAGGACTTGCTTGATTGTAGGTTGCGACATACTCATGCCTCCCCTGCGCGCAGATTAGCGATAAAGGTGCCGAAGCCATTCTCGCCTAGCCAGAAGTGCAGCAGGTTGTTTACACCGTTGCTGGTCAGCGTTGCACCTGCCAGGCCATCGACTTGGTGATTCGCCTTCGGGCTCTGCGGATCCACGCTGCCCTTGACGATTTGCACAGCAAGGTTGCCGTTGTCATCGAACAGCTCCTTGCCGGGCCACTGACCGCGCCATATCGGATTATCGACCTCACCACCCAGGCCGGGAGTTTCGCCATGCTGGTAGAAACCAAAGCCGGCAATGGTGTCTAGATCGCCTTCGACGGCCATAAAGCCGTAGAGAGTTGACCACAGGCCGTAGCCACGAACAGGCAGAATCAGCGTATCGATCTCGCCCGCACTCTCCCCTTCAACGATATAAACGGTGCTGTAACGCTCGCGGCGCTTGATCGAGGCGATGTCCTCGTCGCTCGGTAGCGCTTCGGACAAAGCTGGATCCTTGGCAGCAACCAGCGGATCGAAAGTCGTGGCATCGAATTCATCGCTGAACTTGCCAGTTTCCAGATCGACCAGGCGGGCAACGATACGCTCGTTGAACAGCTGCTTGATCTGGTTGCCGGACATTCCAGCCTCACCCAGGCCGGCGATGGCCAGAATGCTGCGCTGTTTGTCCAGCAAGCGATTTTCCAGCTGCGTCGGGCGCAGTGCCACAGCGGCGCCCGCAACGAAAATGGAGCACACCAGGCAGACCAACAGGGCTACCGTCAGCGTACGAACGGTTGATTCTTTCTGACTAGACATTACGTGCCAGCCTCCGCTTGATATTGGCCTGAATGACAAAATGGTCAATCAGCGGTGCACACAGGTTGGCGAACAGAATCGCCAGCATCATGCCTTCCGGGAAGGCAGGGTTGACCACGCGGATCAGCACGACCATCACACCAATGAGGATGCCGAATACCCACTTTCCGGTATTGGTCATGGAGGCCGAAACCGGATCGGTCGCCATGAAAATCAGACCGAAGGCGAAACCGCCCACCACCATATGCCAGTACCAAGGCATGCCGAACAGCGGATTGGTGTCGGAACCGATCAGGTTGAACAGGTAGCTCAGCACAATCATGCCAATCATCACGCCGGAAACGATGCGCCAAGAGGCAATCTTGGTCAGCAGCAGCACCGCGCCGCCGATGAAGATCGCCAACGTGCTGGTTTCTCCGACCGAGCCATGCACGGTGCCGATGAATGCATCCATCCAAGTGATGCCGTTGCCGATGATATTCTCGATACCGCCGACGAAGCCGAGGCTGAGTGCGGTCGCACCAGAGAAACCATCCACGGATGTCCACACCGCGTCACCGGACATCTGCGCCGGATAGGCGAAGAATAGGAAAGCACGAGCGGTCAAAGCCGGGTTAAGGAAGTTCTTGCCGGTGCCGCCGAAGATTTCCTTGCCGATCACTACGCCGAAGCTGATGCCCAGCGCCACCTGCCACAGCGGGATGCTCGGCGGCAGAATCAATGCGAACAGCACCGAAGTGACGAAGAAGCCTTCGTTGACCTCATGTTTGCGAATGGATGCGAACAGCACTTCCCAGAAACCGCCGACGATGAAGGTCACCGCGTAGATCGGCAGGAAGTAGGCCGCCCCTTGGATGAAGTTATCCCACAAGCTGGTCGGATCGAAGCCGGCCAGAGCGCCGATCAGCGCGAAGCGCCAGCCTTCCTGCGCAGCCAGCAGATCGGGGCTCTGCGCGAAGATCAGGTTGGCCTGATAACCCACGTTCCACATGCCGAAGAACATCGCCGGGAAGGTGCACATCCAGACGGTGATCATCATCCGCTTGAGGTCGATGCCGTCGCGCACGTGCGCAGTGGTCTTGGTGACGCTGCCCGGACGATAGAGGAAGGTATCGGCGGCTTCGTACAGTGCGTACCACTTCTCGTACTTGCCGCCCTTTTCAAAATGATGCTCGATCTTGTCGAGGAATGCGCGAATGCCCATGCCTTACCCCTCCTTCTCGATGCGGGTCAGATTGTCCCGCAGGATCGGGCCGTATTCGTATTTGCCGGCGCAGACATAGCTGCACAGCGCCAGATCCTCTTCGTCGAGTTCCAGGCAGCCAAGCTTCTGCGCCACTTCGGTGTCGCCTACGATCAGCGAGCGCAACAATTGAGTCGGCAGGATATCGAGCGGCATCACTTCCTCGTAGTTGCCAACCGGCACCATCGCGCGCGGGCTGCCGTTGGTGGAAGTAGAGAACGCGAATTTTTTTCCGGCGTTGAGCTTGGAAATGAAGATATTGAGCACCGAGTGCTTGGTTCGTCCCAGACGCATGTAATGCAGCATCTCGCGCTCCTTGCCCTCGCGCAGGCAGGAAACCTGCTGATGGTAGCGACCGAGATAGGCGAAGGCGCCATGGGCGGTACGACCGCCAAGCAACGAACCGGAAACGACGCGATTGGCTCCCAGCTGCAGTTCGCCTGCAGTCAGTTCATCGAGGTTGGCGCCCAGACGCGTGCGCACCAGGCGCGGTTGTTCAACTACAGGACCGGCAAGCGATACCACTCGCTCGACCGACAGGCGACCGCTCGTAAATAGCGCACCTATGGCGATGACATCTTGATAGCCGATGGTCCAGACGCTTTTACTGGCGCTGACGGGATCAAGAAAGTGGATATGCGTACCAGCGAGACCCGCAGGATGCGGACCGGCAAAACTCTCGGTCTGGACCTTGGCGAGCTGCTCGCCTGGCAGCGAGGCGCCATCCGTCTTGCAAAGAAACAGCTTGCCCAGATTGCCGAGAACCTTGAGGCCAGCTTCGAAATCAGCCGCACGTTCAGCAATTATGATCGCTGGATCGGCTGCCAACGGATGGGTGTCGATTGCCGTGACGAAAATGGAATTGGGCACGGCATCGATCGCCGGCACTTTACTGTACGGACGCGTGCGCAGGGCAGCCCAGAGGCCCGACTGCTGGAGATTCTCACGAACCTGCGCATCGCTGAGCCCTTCGAGTTCGGCTGCACCGTACTGGCTGAACGTCACTTCGTCCGTTCCCTCCAAGTCGATGACCACCGACTGAAGGACACGCTTCTCACCACGATGAACTGCACTGACAACGCCGGCGCCAGGCGCCGTGAAAACGACTCCAGGCGTCTTTTTGTCCGAGAACAGAACCTGCCCCAACTTGACCCGATCACCCACCTGAACGTCCATGGTCGGTTTCATGCCCGGGTAGTCAAATCCCAAAACCGCGACGCTTCGAACGGGCCTTGCAGCCTCGATACGCTGCGCCGGCGCACCTGCAATGGGCAAATCGAGCCCACGTTTTATATTGATCATCGGTTCGCTAACCACTGATTGAAGGCTTTTTTACGAGCCTGCGACCTAGCTCAAAGTCGAATTGCACGACACGCACTGATGATTTATCAGCGCGACGCCATGCCGCAGGTCCCAAGTAGAAATCCGCCCGATTATAGAGGTCGCGGACCAAGACTGGCCACCCAAGAGCTTTCAATTTTTTGACTGCGGACAAGCGCGTCTTGTAACCAACTATTGACGCGAGCCGCTACATGGCTTGATACGGCGGAAATCTGTTTACGGTCAAAATGAAAAACGGGAGCCGAAGCTCCCGTTCATTATCTGCGCAGACTCAGCGCGGGAAGGCTGGCGGATTGACTCCTGCCATATCTTCCATGACGCGCACTACCTGGCAGCTGTAGCCGAATTCATTGTCATACCAGACATACAGCACGACGCGGTTGTCGCTACAGATGGTTGCCTCGGCATCTACAACGCCGGCATGGCGCGAGCCGACGAAATCCGTGGAAACCACTTCTTGTGAATTGACGAAGTCGATCTGCTTCTGCAAATCCGAATGCATGGCCATCTGGCGCAAGTATTCGTTGATCTCGTCGCGGTTGGTGGCCTTTTCCAGATTCAGATTCAGGATCGCCATAGAGACGTTCGGCGTCGGAACGCGGATAGCATTGCCAGTCAGCTTGCCCTTCAGCACCGGAAGCGCCTTGGCCGCCGCAGTTGCAGCGCCGGTCTCCGTGATGACCATGTTCAGCGCGGCACTACGACCACGACGACTGCCTTTATGGAAATTGTCGATCAGATTCTGGTCGTTGGTGTAAGAGTGCACGGTCTCGACGTGACCGTTGACGATACCGTACTGGTCGTTGACCGCCTTGAGCACCGGCACGATGGCGTTGGTGGTGCAGGACGCGGCGGAGACGATCTTGTCGTCATCGGTGATCTCGCCATGGTTGATGCCATGCACGATGTTCTTCAGCTCGCCCTTGCCCGGTGCAGTCAGCACTACGCGGGCAACGCCTGGGCACTGGAGGTGCTGGCCCAGGCCCGCAGCGTCACGCCAGACACCCGTGTTGTCCACCAGCAAGGCATTTTCGATACCGTACTGCGTGTAATCGACCTCTTTCGGGTCCTTGGCATAGATCACCTGGATCAGGTTGCCGTTAGCGGTGATGGTGTTGTTCTCGGCATCAATATGAATGGTGCCATCGAACGGACCATGCACCGAATCGCGGCGCAGCAGGCTGGCGCGCTTGACCAGGTCGTTCTCGGCACCCTTGCGCACGACGATGGCGCGCAGGCGCAGGCCGTCGCCAGCGCCGGTCTTTTCGATCAGGATGCGCGCCAGTAGGCGGCCGATACGGCCAAAGCCATACAGGACGACGTCGGTGCCTTTATGCAGACCCGAGGTGTTGCGCTTGCCGGCAACTTCGGCCAGCTCATCACGCACGAACTGGTCGAGGCTACGGCCGTTGCCTTCGGCCTTGAACTTGCCCACCAGTTTGCCCAGGTCCACCGAGGCGGCGCCCAGGTCCATGCTGCTCATGGTCGTGAGGATCTGATGGGTTTCGTTGACACAGAGTTCGGCTTCGTCAGCCTGGCGGTGACGAGCGAAACGATGCGCTTTGAGCAATGCGATGACCGAACGGTTGATCAACCCGCGGCCATAGATGGAAGTCACCACGTTATTGTTACGATACAGCTGACCAATCAGCGGAATCATCGCTTCGGCGAGGGCTTCTCGATCAATCCATTCACCAAGACACTGGTCGGGCTTCTGAGTCACGGGCAGTTCCTTCCAACATGTAGGGGCTGAGAAAAAGGGCTACATTATGCCGGCGCACCCTAGCGCCGGCAATCTGTGCAGCGGAAACACTGACAGCGTCCCGCTCGGATAGTTACAATCCGGGCGGTCCATTTTTCGACCGGAGTCACGTCCACTCGTGTCCGTATTGCGCCTTCCGCCCATGCCTGCCGCCAGCGGCAAGCAAACCTGGGGCAACCTTCCCGGAGCCGCGCTAAGCCTGGCCATCGCCGAATCCGCCAGCCGCGCAGAATGCTTCACCCTTCTTCTCACCGCCGACAGCCAGAGCGCCGAGCGCCTCAAGGAAGAACTGGCATTCTTCGCGCCGAGCTTGCCGGTCTTGCATTTTCCCGACTGGGAAACGCTGCCCTACGATGTGTTCTCGCCGCACCAGGACATCATCTCCCAGCGCATCGCGGCGCTCTATCAGCTGCCTGAACTGACCCACGGCGTACTGGTAGTTCCGATCACCACCGCGCTACACCGCCTCGCACCCAAGCGCTTCCTGCTGGGTTCCAGCCTTGTGCTGGATGTCGGCCAGAAGCTCGACGTCGAACAGATGCGCTCGCGGCTGGAAGCGGCGGGCTACCGCTGCGTGGATACGGTGTACGAGCATGGCGAATTCGCCGTGCGCGGCGCGCTGATCGACCTCTACCCCATGGGTAGCGCACTGCCCTATCGCATCGACCTGTTCGACGACGAGATCGAAACGCTGCGGACCTTCGACCCGGAAAACCAACGCTCCATCGAAAAGGTGGATTCGGTGCGCCTGCTGCCGGCCCGCGAGTTTCCAGTGAAAAAGGAAGCGGTCACCGGTTTCCGCGCGCGCTTCCGTGAACGCTTCGACGTGGATTTCCGGCGCTGCCCGGTCTACCAGGACCTGTCCACCGGCATCACCCCGGCGGGCATCGAGTACTACCTGCCGCTGTTCTTCGACGAAACCTCGACGCTGTTCGATTACCTGCCCGAGGACACCCAAGTGTTTTCTCTGCCTGGCATCGAGCAGGCCGCCGAGAACTTCTGGAAGGACGTACGCAACCGCTACGAAGACCGCCGCGTCGATCCCGAACGGCCTCTGCTGCCACCTGCCGAGTTGTTCATGCCGGTAGAGGATTGCTTCGCCCGTTTGAAGCTATGGCCACGCGTGGTGGCCAGCCAGGAAGACGTGGAAACCGGAATCGGCCGCGAACGCTTCCCGGCCAGTCCGCTGCCGGAGCTGGCCATTGAAGCCAAGGCCAGCGAGCCGCTGGGGGCGCTGCGGCGCTTTCTCGATGAATTCCTTGGCCGTGTACTGTTCACCGCCGAATCCGCTGGGCGCCGCGAGGTGCTGCTGGAACTGCTGGCCCGGCTGAAACTGCGCCCGCAGGAAGTTGAGGGCTGGCCGGCATTCCTTAAGAGCAAGGAACGCCTGGCGATCAGCATCGCGCCGCTGGACGAGGGCCTGCTGCTGCAACAGCCGCAACTGGCACTGATCGCCGAAAGCCCGCTGTTCGGCCAGCGCATCATGCAGCGCCGCCGTCGCGAGAAGACTCGCGATGCCGGCGAGAACGTCATCAAGAATCTCACCGAGCTGCACGAAGGCGCGCCGGTGGTGCATATCGACCACGGCGTGGGCCGCTACCAGGGCCTGATCACCCTGGAGATCGAAGGCCAGTCGGCCGAGTTCCTCCAGCTGCAGTACGCCGAGGAAGCCAAGCTCTACGTGCCCGTCGCCAGCCTGCACCTGATCGCCCGTTATACCGGCAGCGACGACGCCCTGGCACCGCTGCATCGGCTGGGTTCGGAAACCTGGCAGAAGGCCAAGCGCAAGGCCGCCGAGCAGGTCCGCGACGTCGCCGCCGAGCTGCTCGACATCTACGCCCGCCGCGCCGCCCGCGAAGGTTATGCCTTCCAGGACCCGCAGCTGGACTACGACACCTTCAGCGCCGGCTTCCCCTTCGAGGAAACCCCGGACCAGCAGGCCGCCATCGAAGCCGTGCGCAGCGACATGCTTGCGCCCAAGCCCATGGACCGGCTGATCTGCGGCGACGTCGGCTTCGGCAAGACCGAAGTGGCCATGCGCGCCGCATTCATTGCCGTCCACAGTGGCCGCCAGGTCGCCGTACTGGTGCCCACTACATTGCTCGCCCAGCAGCACTACAACAGTTTCCGCGACCGCTTCGCCGACTGGCCGGTGAAGGTCGAGGTAATGAGCCGCTTCAAATCCGCCAAGGAAATCCAGGGCGCAGTGGACCAGCTCGCCGAAGGCAAGGTGGACATCCTCATCGGCACCCACAAGCTGCTGCAGGACGACGTCAAGTTCACCAACCTGGGCCTGGTGATCATCGACGAGGAACACCGTTTCGGCGTGCGCCAGAAGGAACAGCTGAAGGCGCTGCGCAGCGAGGTGGACATCCTCACCCTCACCGCCACGCCGATCCCGCGCACGCTGAACATGGCCGTCGCCGGCATGCGCGACCTGTCGATCATCGCCACGCCGCCGGCGCGCCGGTTGTCGGTGCGCACCTTCGTCATGGAGGCCAACAACCCGACCATCAAGGAAGCCCTGCTGCGCGAGCTGCTGCGCGGTGGTCAGGTCTACTACCTGCACAACGACGTGAAGACCATCGAGAAGTGCGCCGCCGACCTCGCCGAACTGGTGCCCGAGGCGCGCATCGGTATCGGCCACGGGCAGATGCGCGAGCGCGAGTTGGAACAGGTGATGGGCGACTTCTACCACAAGCGCTTCAACGTGCTGGTGGCCTCGACCATCATCGAGACCGGCATCGACGTGCCCAGTGCCAACACCATCATCATCGAGCGCGCCGACAAGTTCGGCCTGGCCCAGCTGCACCAGCTGCGTGGCCGCGTCGGCCGCAGTCACCACCAGGCCTACGCCTATCTGCTCACCCCGCCGCGCAAGCAGATGACGCCAGACGCGGAAAAGCGCCTGGAAGCCATCGCCAACTCCCAGGATCTGGGTGCCGGTTTCGTGCTGGCCACCCACGACCTGGAAATCCGCGGCGCCGGCGAGCTGCTCGGCGACGGCCAGAGCGGGCAGATCCAGGCGGTGGGTTTCACCCTCTATATGGAAATGCTCGAACGCGCGGTCAAGGCCATCCAGAAGGGCGAACAGCCGAACCTGGACCAGCCACTGGGCGGCGGTCCGGAGATCAACCTGCGCATCCCGTCGCTGATCCCCGAGGACTACCTGCCGGACGTGCATGCGCGCCTGATCCTCTACAAGCGCATCGCCAACGCCGCCGACGAGGACGGCCTGAACGAGCTGCAGGTGGAGATGATCGATCGCTTCGGCCTGCTGCCGGACCCGGCCAAGCACCTGATCCGCCTGACGCTGCTCAAGCTGCAGGCCGAAAAGCTCGGCATCACCAAGATCGACGCTGGGCCCCAGGGCGGACGCATCGAATTCGCCGCCGATACACCGGTCGATCCGATGGCGCTGATCAAACTGATCCAGACGCAGCCCAAGCGCTACAAGTTCGAAGGCGCGACGGTGTTCAAATTCCAGGTGCCCATGGAACGACCGGAAGAACGTTTCAATACGCTGGAAGCCCTGCTCGAACGTCTGACACCGGCGGCTGGTCAGTGAGACCATTCGCCGTTGTGCCGACTATCCCTCCTTGCACCTGAGCCATGTCCGAGACTTTTTTCGATCACCTTCCCGAACCCTGGACGACCTATTTCTCACCACTGGCCTTGAGCCGTGGTGAGCAATACGCCGCCGAAGGACGGGTGCGGATCATCGAGCAGTCGGCGCAGCGGGTCGCGGCGAGTTGCCAGGGCTCGGGGAGTAATAGCTACCGGCAAACCCTGACCCTCGGCCCGCGCGGCGAGCTGCACTGCCTCTGCACCTGTCCGGTGGGCTGGGCCTGCAAACACGCGGCGGCCGTGCTGTATGAGCTGGAGCGACAACAGCAACAGCCACGATCCACCGCTCCAGTGAGCGATTCCCAAGACGGTTTGCACGGCGCGCTGCAAGCCTGGCTTTCACACCTGCCTCAGGCCCTCAGCGAGGTACCGACGGCGCCAGCGCAGCACTGCCTGCACTATCTGCTCGAACCAGATCTCACCGTCACCGTATATAAAGTGCGGCAACTCAAGGATGGCAGCTTCAGCACTCCTCAGCTCTATTTCGCAATGCGCGAGGCGAGCTTCCGGCAACCACGCTTCATGCTGCCGATCGATTTGCGCATCGCCGCCCTGCTGAACCTGTGCGCAGGCGGCAGCAACACGTTCCAGCTGGAAGGCCCGAATGGCGGCGAGGCGCTGCGGCTCGTGCTTGAAAGCGGGCGCGCCTTCTTGAGTTTCGACCGGCCCGCCTTGCAACCTGGCCTCTGCCGCGAGGCACAGCTGCAATGGCGCACCAATCGCAACGGAACCCTATACGCCAGCCTCGTTCCGGAGGATGTCGAATTGATCGAAGCCATCGACCCTCTCTACTACCTGGACGAGGCGAAGAACGAGTTGGGTGTGATCGCTCACGGCCTCGGCGATGCGCTGGCCCGGCATCTGCTCAAGCTGCCCGAAGTGCCTGCCGCGCAGGCCACATTATTCAGCCTCTCGCTGAACGATATCGCCCCCAAGCTACCCGCACCGAGCAAACCGCAGGAAAAACGTATCGACGACCTGTCGCCCCGACCACGCCTGGCGCTGGGTAGCCATCAGTTCATGAACTACCACCCCGGCAGCGGGCGCATGGTCAATGAACAGCAGCACCGCGCCGGCCTCAGCTTCGTCTATGACCGCACGGCGGCCCATGGAAAGAGCAAGGCTGACGAACGCATACGCCAGGTCGGTGACCAGGGCATCCTCAGCATTGCCCGCCAGCCCAAAGCCGAACAGGCACTGCGCCAGCGCCTGCAGCAATTCGGCCTGCGCCCCGCCCTGCGCCAGAGTCAGGCATTGCCCAAGGACTCGGCAGAGATGTACGAGCTGCCCAACGAGGCCGCCTGGCTGCAGTTCGTTCAGCAGCACCTGTCGCAGCTGCGCGACGAAGGTTGGGAGATCGTCATCCAGCCGGGCTTCGCCTACGACCTGGCGCGGGTCGAGCAATGGTACGCCGAGGTCGATGAATCGCCGGAACACAGCTGGTTCGAGCTGGAACTGGGCATCGTCGTCGAAGGCGAACGCATCAGCCTGCTGCCGGTGCTGTTGGATGTGATCCGCAAGACGCCGGCGCTGCTGGCCCCGGAACAACTGGCCCAGCGTCGCGATGATGAGATGCTGCGCATCACCCTCGCGCGCCGCGACGACGGTCATCCACTTCAAGTGTTGCTGCCCTTCGGTCGGCTCAAACCGATTCTCGCGACCCTCGGCGATCTGTATCTGCAACAGCCCTTGGCCATGAGCGACAGCCTGCGCTTGGAACAGGCCGACGCCGCGCGTCTGGCCCAGCTCGACGCGCTCCCGCTGGAGTGGCACGGCGGCGAACGCCTACGCGATTTCGCCCAACGCCTGCGCGACTACCGTCAGCGCCCTTGCCCGCCGCCCGCAGGACTGAACGCCGAGCTGCGGCCCTATCAGCTGCAGGGATTGTGCTGGATGCAGACGCTGCGCGAATTGGAGGTAGGCGGCATTCTTGGCGACGACATGGGTCTGGGCAAAACCCTGCAGACCCTGGCCCATCTGCTTATGGAAAAACAAGCCGGCCGCCTCGACCGCCCCGCCCTTGTGGTGATGCCCACCAGCCTGATTCCAAACTGGCAGGACGAGGCGGCGCGCTTTACTCCCGATCTTCGGGTGCTCACCCTGCACGGCCCGACCCGGCAAAAACACTTCGACGAGCTGGCCGAATACGACCTGCTATTGACCACCTATGCCTTGCTGCCGCGCGATATCGAGCACCTGGCCGAACAGCCGCTGCATGTGCTGGTCTTGGACGAGGCGCAGAGCATCAAGAACGCCGGCAGCAAAGCCGCCCAGGCCGCTGGCCAGCTGCAGGCGCGACAACGCCTATGCCTGAGCGGCACCCCACTGGAAAACAACCTCAGCGAGCTTTGGTCGCTGTTCCACTTCCTCATGCCCGGCTGGCTGGGCAACGCCAAGGAATTCAACCGCACCTATCGCACACCCATCGAGAAACACGGCGACCCCGTGCGGCTGCAACACCTGATCGGCCGCATCCGCCCCTTCCTGCTGCGCCGGCACAAGGAAGAGGTGGCGCACGAGCTGCCGCCCAAGACCGAGATATTGCATTGGGTAGAGCTGACCCCGGCGCAACGCGACCTCTACGAGACGGTGCGGCTGGCCATGGATCGCAAGGTACGCGACGAGATCGACCGCAAGGGGCTGGCGCGCAGCCAGATCATCGTTCTCGACGCCCTGCTCAAGCTACGCCAGGTCTGCTGCGACCTGCGCCTGGTCAAGGGTGAAACGGCGCGCGCGATTCGCGGCGGCAGCTCAGGCAAGCTGGACAGTCTGATGGAGATGATCCAGGAACTGCTCGCAGAAGGCCGCCGCGTGCTGCTGTTTTCGCAGTTCACATCGATGCTGGCGCTGATCGAGGAAAGCTTGCAGCAGCGCGGCATCGATTACGTGCAGATCACCGGCGACACCCGCGACCGTCGCACCCCGGTGCAGCGCTTCCAGAGCGGCGAGGTGCCGGTGTTCCTGATCAGTCTCAAGGCCGGCGGCACCGGGCTCAACCTCACCGCCGCCGATACCGTGATCCATTACGATCCCTGGTGGAACCCGGCCGTCGAAAACCAGGCCACCGACCGCGCCTACCGCATCGGCCAGGACAAGCCCGTGTTCGTCTACAAACTCATCGCCCGCGGCACGGTGGAGGAAAAGATCCAGCAACTGCAGGCCCGCAAGGCCGAGCTGGCGGCCGGCGTACTGCAAGGCAGCGGCGAAGCCGACTGGACGCTACAGGAGAGCGATATCGAGGCGCTGCTGGCACCGTTGGAAAGGTGAAAGCAGAAAGCCAAGCCGTTGGACTGCGACTTCCGATGAGCACCGACCTCAGAGCCGTCTCCGTCTCCGTCACCGGAGACGGCTGCGTGGATGCAGGAGATCGGCCATTGCGAGAAGGCAGTACACATCAATATTCCCTACACACCCAAGCTGGATGACGACCTGCTTTTAGTCCAAGCTTTCCACCACTAACTGTAAACCGCCATCGAACCAGACAAGGACATGCCGATGAGCCTCTATGAAATCGCGTTTTCCGGCCAGTTGCTCCCTGGCGCACGGCTCGAGCAGGTCGAAGCCAACCTGAGCAAGTTGTTCCAGGCCGACGCCCAGCGCATCGCGCAGTTGTTCTCCGGGCGGCGCATGGTCATCAAGCAGAACCTGGATTTCGCCGCCGTGGAGAAGTATCGCCAGGCTTTGGAGCGCGCCGGCGCGCAGGTCGAAGTCAGGCCGATGCCGGTCGCCGTCGAGGAAATCGAACTGGCACCGCCGCCTGCCGAGGAGCCGCCCGCACCGCAGGCATCCACGACCGCGCCTAAGCCGCTGAAGGTCGCACCTCGCGATGAATACATGGCTGCTTTCGTCGATGTCGAGGCCCCGGATTTCGGTATCGCGCCGGTCGGCGTCGATCTGCAGGATGCCCGCCCTACAACCCCTCCGCCGACACTGAATCTATCGCAGTTCAGCCTGGCCCCGGTGGGCAGTGACATGAGCGAACGCCGCCGCGCCAGCGATGCCCCCGTTCCAGATACCTCGCATCTGAAGTTGGTGGAGTAACGCGCCACATCGGACGGGCTGCGCTACGTTTCAGCCCACCAGGTAGTTGGCTGGGAGAATTGGTGGGCTGACGCGGAACGCCGCCCGGCCCACCCTACTCCACCAGCCAGCCGAACTCCCGCCGCTCCGGCAGGCTCCAAGACTACAAGCCCTCACAGTGCCTGTACTCATGGACCTAGTCGTCGCCCGCCCCGAAGGCCTCTACTGCCCTCCCGGTGATTTCTACATCGATCCCTGGCGTCCCGTTGAACGCGCCGTCATCACCCACGCCCACGGCGATCATGCGCGCTGGGGCATGGGTCACTACCTGGCTTCCAGCGACAGCGAAGGCATCCTGCGCTCGCGTATCGCCGCCGACATGCCACTGCAGACGCTGGGCTACGGCGAAACCATCAACCATCACGGCGTAACGCTCAGCTTCCATCCCGCCGGCCATGTGCTCGGCTCGGCACAGATTCGCCTGGAATACCGCGGCGAAGTTTGGGTCGCCTCGGGCGACTACAAGGTAGAACCGGACGGCACCTGCGCGCCCTTCGAGCCGGTGCGCTGTCATACCTTCATCACCGAATCCACCTTCGGCCTGCCCATCTATCGCTGGCCCGCGCAAACCGAAGTGTTTCGCGGCATCAACGACTGGTGGCGCGCCAATGCCGCCGCTGGGCGCGCCAGCGTGTTGTTCTGTTACGCCTTCGGCAAGGCGCAACGGATTCTCCATGGCCTCGATGAAAGTATCGGCAGCGTGGTGGTGCATGGCGCGGTCGAGCCACTGAACCGGGTCTATCGCGACGCCGGGGTGTATCTGCCGCCAACGCTGTACGCCGGCGACCTGAAGAAAGGCGATCCACGCCTGAGACAGGCAATCATCTTGGCCCCGCCTTCGGCCGGCGGTAGCACCTGGATGCGCCGCTTCGGCGACTATGCCGACGCCTTCGCCAGCGGCTGGATGATGCTGCGCGGCACCCGTCGGCGTCGTGGCGTCGACCGTGGCTTCGTGCTCTCCGACCATGCCGACTGGCCCGGTCTGCTATGGGCCATCGAACAGACCGGCGCGGAGCGAGTCATGGTGACCCACGGCTCGGTGCCAGTACTGGTGCGCTACCTGCGCGAGATGCGCGGCCTCGACGCCCAAGCCTTCGAGACCGAATACGGCGAAGAGGACGACGCAGCCACACAGGAGGCCGAATGATCCGGCGCTCAACCTCGCGGAATTGTAAGAGCGAGTTTGCTCACGAACAGGCTGCGCCGGGACATGACGGTGGTACGAAATGAAAGCATTCGCCACCCTGTACAGCCGCCTCGACGCGACCACATCCAGCAACGCCAAGCTTGCTGCAATGCGCGACTACTTCCGCGAAGCAGATCCCGCCGACGCCGCCTGGGCGGTCTACTTCCTGTCCGGGGGCCGACCTCGCCAGCTGGTGCCGACCCGCGTGCTGCGCGATACGGCCATGCAAGCGTCCGGTTTACCGGATTGGTTGTTCGAGGAAAGCTACCAAGCCGTCGGTGACATGGCCGAGACCATCTCGCTGCTGATGCCCGAAGCCGAGCACAGTTCGAACGAAGGCTTGGCGGTGTGGATGCAGGACAAGCTGTTGCCGCTGCGGGGCCTGCCGCCCGAGATATTGGCCGAGCGTTTGCCGGCGCTCTGGTCACAACTTGATCGGATCAGCCTGATGGTGTGCATCAAGCTGATCACTGGGGCTTTTCGCGTCGGGGTATCGAAGCTGCTGGTCACGCGAGCACTTGTCGCGCTGGCCGATCTCGACCCGAAACGCGTGGCGCAGCGCCTGGTCGGTTACACCGATCTGTCACACCGTCCTAGCGCCGAAGGCTACCTGGCGCTGATCGCCGACGAATCGGAACACGAACATGCCCAGCGCGGCGGCCAGCCTTACCCGTTCTTTCTTGCACACCCGCTGCAAGCGCCGACGGAAGACTTCGACACGCTGCTGGGCGCGCCGGAGAATTGGTTCGTTGAATGGAAGTGGGATGGCATCCGCGCCCAGCTGGTCAAGCGCGACGGGCAGATCTGGATCTGGTCGCGCGGTGAGGAACTGGTCAGCGAGCGCTTTCCCGAGCTGTGCGAGCTGGCCGGCTGTCTACCGGACGGAACGGTGATCGATGGCGAGATCCTGGTCTGGAAACATCCGCCCGAGCATCCAACCACTGCGCTACCGGGCCTTGATGCCGCAGCGCCCACGCCTGAAGGATTCGGCGTACAACCCTTCGCCCTGCTGCAGCAGCGCATTGGTCGCAAGAACCTCACCGCCAAGGTGCTGCAGGATGCGCCCGTTTCCATCCTCGCCTATGACCTGCTGGAATGGCAGGGCGAGGATTGGCGGCAACGACCGCACCGCGAGCGCCGGCGGCAGCTCGAAGCGGTGGTCGCACAATGCCCTAACCCACGGCTGATGCTGTCGTCACTGGTCACGGGCGCCGACTGGCAGGACCTGGCCCGCCAGCGCGAGGCCTCCCGCGCCCTAGGCGTCGAGGGCATGATGATCAAGGCCCGCGCCGCGCAATATGGCGTCGGTCGCACAAAAGATGTGGGCCTCTGGTGGAAATGGAAGATCGACCCCTACTCGGTCGATGCAGTGTTGATCTATGCCCAGCGCGGCCACGGCCGCCGCGCCAGCCTCTATACCGATTTCACCTTCGCCGTGTGGGACGGCGAGCCGGGTGATCCCGAACGCAAGCTGGTGCCCTTCGCCAAGGCCTATTCCGGCCTGACCGACGAGGAGATGCGCAAGGTGGACGCCATCGTGCGCAAGACCACCGTGGAGAAGTTCGGCCCGGTACGCAGCGTGACACCGACGCTGGTGTTCGAGCTGGGCTTCGAAGGCATCGCCGCCAGCAGCCGACACAAAAGCGGCATCGCCGTGCGCTTCCCAAGGATGCTGCGCTGGCGTCATGACAAACCAGTGGATGAGGCGGATACGCTGGAGACGCTCAAGGAATTGTTGGGATGACCGTTCTAGCCTGCCCCCACGGCCGAACAAGTTCGGCCCTACAAGCACAACCGCAGTCTCACTCCCGTCGTTGTAGGGCCGAATTTATTCGGCCGCACCACAATCGGGCGCAATAAAGAAATTGCACGCTTCAAGCACCAAACCGGTGCAAGCATTGGTTTCCAAAGCATCGAGCCCTAGCTATGAGCAAGGCGTAACGGTCTGGCGCTCTACCAAGGCACGACTATTGCTGAGTGACGGTTCAACTATCGATGAACCATTCGGCAATGACTGCGCTGACTTCCCTGTTTACTCCTCACTGGCACGCCGAACTGGAACTCGGCTATGCACGTATCGGCGAGACGACGCGCCCGGTGTACCGACGCCACAGCGGTCCGCTGCGGGTGCAGAAGCATCTGTATGCCGAAGGCACTGAAGTCTGCCAGCACATCATCGTGCACCCACCAGGCGGGATTGCCGGCGGTGATCGCTTGGACATCAGCGCCACGGTCGGCGCCGACGCCTGGGCACAGCTGACCAGTCCCGGTGCAGCCAAGTGGTATCGCGCCGCCGCCCCGGCGTTCCAGCAATTGGCACTGCATGTCGAAGCCGGCGCCACGCTCGAATGGCTGCCGCAGGAGACCATCGTCTACTCCGCTGCGCAGGCCGAGTTGTCTACGGCTATCGAACTGGAAGGTGACGCCAGGCTGTTCTACTGGGACATGGTCGCTCTGGGCCGCCCCGCTGCGAGCGAACGTTTCGACGCTGGGCATTTTCAGGCGCAACTGGATATCCGTCGTGACGGCGAACTGCTCTGGCACGAATGCCAGCGCGTTATCGGCGGTGACGGTTTGCTGGATTCGCCAATCGGTTTCGATGGCCAACCGGTGTTCGCCACCCTGATCGCCACGGGAGAAATCGACGCGGGTTTGATGGAGCGCTGCCGCGAACTACCGAACCGGGTTCGCGGCGACCTGACACAACTGCCGGGGCTGATCGTCGGCCGCTGCCTGGCCCGCGAAGCGCTGCACGCCCGTGCCTGGCTGATCGAGCTGTGGCGCCTGCTGCGCCCGGAGCTGCTGGGGCGTGAGGTCGTACCGCCGAGAATCTGGAGCACGTAGCGATTCCCGCCGAAAACCGGTGGATGTGAACGAAGACATCCACCCTACGAATGGAGCACCAATGGACCTCACCCCTAGAGAGAAAGACAAGCTGCTGATCTTCACCGCTGGCCTGGTCGCGGAGCGCCGCCTGGCACGCGGCGTGAAGCTCAACTACCCGGAGGCAATGGCCTACATTTCTGCGGCATTGCTCGAAGGCGCCCGTGATGGCCGGACGGTCGCCGAGCTGATGCATTACGGCACCACTCTGCTCAGCCGCGAGCAAGTGATGGAAGGCGTGCCGGAAATGATTCCGGAAATCCAGGTAGAAGCGACGTTCCCTGACGGCACCAAGCTGGTCACGGTCCATCAACCGATCGCCTGACAGCAGCCATAAATCTAACACTGCAAACCAGAGCGATTCCCAGCGGCTTTCGCTTCCGACTTCTGTCCAAACGTACCGCTAAATTACGGAGTGATTGTCATGATCCCTGGCGAATACCGAATTCAGAACGGCGACATTGAGCTCAATGCCGGCCGCCACACCCTGACCCTGAGCGTGGCCAACAGCGGCGACCGCCCCATCCAGATCGGCTCGCACTATCACTTCTTCGAAGCCAACGACGCCCTCACTTTCGACCGCGCCGCCGCGCGAGGAATGCGCTTGCACATCCCCGCAGGTACGGCAGTACGCTTCGAGCCCGGCCAGAGCCGCGAGGTAGAGCTGGTCGATCTGGCCGGTGATCGCCGAGTGTTCGGTTTTGCCGGGCGGGTGATGGGGGCGCTCTAGAGCGCAGCCGCAAGCTGCAAGAGAGCAGTCCGGCTTTCATTTTTACTTGAGGCTTGCAGCTTGACGCTTGCAGCCTGAATCCGAGGAACGAGGATGAAAATCTCCCGCCAAGCCTACGCCGACATGTTCGGCCCCACCATTGGCGACAAGGTGCGCCTGGCCGATACCGAGCTGTGGATCGAAGTGGAAAAGGACTTCACCGTCTACGGCGATGAGGTGAAATTCGGCGGTGGCAAGGTCATCCGCGACGGCATGGGCCAGAGCCAGCTGTGCGCTGCCGACGTGGTCGATACGGTGATCACCAATGCGCTGATCGTCGATCACTGGGGCATCGTCAAGGCCGACGTCGGCCTCAAGGACGGGCGTATCGCCGCCATCGGCAAGGCTGGAAACCCGGATATTCAGCCCGGCGTGACCATCGCTATCGGCGGAGCCACCGAAGTCATCGCTGGTGAAGGCATGATCCTCACCGCGGGCGGCATCGACAGTCATATCCACTTCATCTGCCCGCAGCAGATCGAAGAAGCCCTCATGAGCGGCACCACTACCATGATCGGCGGCGGCACGGGCCCGGCCACCGGCACTTACGCCACCACCGTGACACCCGGCCCATGGCACATGGCGCGCATGCTCCAGGCCGCCGAGGCCTTCCCGATGAATATTGGCTTCACCGGCAAGGGCAATGTCTCGCTGCCCGAGCCGCTGATCGAACAGATCCAGGCTGGCGCCATCGGCCTCAAGCTGCATGAAGACTGGGGGACCACGCCGGCGGCCATCGACAATTGCCTGAGCGTGGCCGACCAGTACGACATTCAGGTAGCGATCCATACCGACACGCTGAATGAATCCGGCTTCGTCGAGACAACGCTCGGCGCGTTCAAGGGCCGCACCATTCACACCTACCACACCGAAGGCGCGGGTGGCGGTCATGCACCAGACATCATCAAGGCTTGCGGTTTCCCCAACGTGCTGCCCAGCTCGACCAACCCGACCCGGCCGTTTACCCGCAATACCATCGACGAGCATCTGGACATGCTCATGGTCTGCCATCACCTGGACCCGAGCATCGCTGAGGACGTGGCGTTCGCCGAGTCACGCATCCGCCGCGAGACCATCGCCGCCGAAGACATCCTCCACGACCTCGGCGCCTTCTCGATGATCAGCTCCGACAGCCAGGCCATGGGCCGCGTCGGCGAAGTCATCACCCGCACCTGGCAAACCGCCGACAAGATGAAGAAACAGCGCGGCGCCTTACCGGGCGACGGGCCGGACAATGACAACTTTCGTGTCAGGCGCTACATCGCCAAATACACCATCAACCCGGCAATCACCCACGGCATCAGCCACGAAGTCGGCTCCATCGAAGCTGGCAAATGGGCCGACCTGGTGCTCTGGCGGCCGGCATTCTTCGGCGTCAAACCGACCCTCATCCTCAAGGGCGGCGTCATCGCTGCCAGCCTGATGGGCGATGCCAACGCCTCGATCCCGACCCCGCAGCCGGTTCACTACCGGCCCATGTTCGGCAGCTACGGCGGCTCACTACACGCATCGAGCTTCACCTTCATCAGCCAGGCCGCAGCCGAGGCCGGCGTGCCCGAGCAGCTCGGGCTGAAGAAAAAAATCGGCGTGGTGAAGGGGTGCCGGGCGGTGCAGAAGAAGGATCTGATCCATAACGATTACACGCCACAGATCGACGTCGACCCGCAGAACTACCAAGTGAAGGCAGACGGCCAGCTGCTTTGGTGCGAGCCCGCGGAGGTATTGCCGATGGCGCAGCGGTATTTCCTGTTCTGACCCAACGTGCAGCACCACGGCGGAAACATTTCCGCCCACCGCTCATGGCGACATTCGACATATGCGCTAGACGCGGCACACCGTAGGGCGGGTTTTTAACCCGCCATTGGCGCTCAGCTCAGCTCATCTCAACGCCACGCCACGCCACGCCACGCCACGCCGAGAGAATCCCACTTCAACACCACCAGGGCATCGCGCGGTTTTCTTGCGAGCTATCGGTGCATTACAAGAGGCGATTCGCGACCGACCGCCCCAGTTCTTCATTTGTCGCTTGTATACAAAGCGCGTAGCGAAACGTGCCGGACGGTCTAAGCTCCTATCATCAAGCAAGAGCCAATCGGTCGACATTGCTCGATACTCGCGGGCTGAGCCGTACGCGGAACAAGAACTGCATACACCTATGCCACCTTGTCTTGCATACAGAGCGCACGCCATGAACCACGACGATTTCAATATCAAGCGGATCGATACCAGCCTGCACAACGCCGACCTTGCGCCCTTGCCCCCCGGGCAGCGCAAATGGGGCTGGTTCGAAATATTCAACGTCTGGTCCAACGACATTCAAAGCCTGTTCGGCTATACCCTCGCCGCTACCCTGTTCATCAGCTATGGCCTGAACGGCTGGGCGGTGCTTGCGGGAATCGTACTGGCGGGGTTCATCGTCATGGGGCTGGTGCAGTTGACCGGCAAACCCAGCGTCAAGTACGGCATCCCATTCCCGGTCATGGCACGCGCCAGCATGGGCGTACGCGGGGCAAATTTCCCAGCCGTGGTGCGCGGCATCGTGGCGATCTTCTGGTACGGCGTGCAGACCTACTTCGCCTCAACCGCCGTGGCGCTGCTGATTCGCACACTAGCGGGCCCCGGCTCGGAGGCAACGCTGCTGGGCCTGACCTCAATCGACTGGATGGCCTATGTGATCGTCTGCGTATTCCAGGTGGCGTTGTTCGTGCGCGGCGTGGATTGGGTCACACGATTTCTCAACTGGGCTGGCCCGCTGGTCTATCTCGTGATGATCGCCATGATGGTCGCCATCTGCTTCAAGGCCGGGCCGGGTCTCGTCGGCGCGCTTGGCAGCATTTTCAGCGGCACCGGCAGCTATACCGGCGGCCCCATAGCCGCATTTGCTGCGGTGGTCGGAACCATGGTGGCCTACTTCGCGGCCGTGGTGATCAATTACGGGGACTTTGCCCGCTTCGTAAAAAACGAGCGGCAGATGCGCATCGGCAATTTCCTGGGGCTTCCGGTGAGCCTTGCAATCTTCTCCATGATCGCTTTGGTGATTACTGCCGGCACCGTGGTGGTATTCGGCGAGACGCTGACCAACCCGACCGATATCGTCGCGCGGATCGACAACGTCGGCCTGACCCTGATTGCGGCGCTGACCTTCTTCGTCGCCACGGTGGGCATCAATCTGGTCGCCAACTTCATCCCGCCAGCCTACGACATCGCCAACCTCGCGCCCGCCCGCATCAGTGCCCGCACCGGCGGTTTCATCACCGCGGTCATCGCCTTCTTCATCGGCGCACTCTGGGTATCGTTCATCAGCGCCGTTGGTATCGCCGCATTCGTCGACACGCTGGGCGCCGTGCTGGCGCCGCTGTACGGCATCCTCGTCGCTGACTACTACCTGATCCGCCGTCAGCAGTTGAACGTGCAGGAACTGTTCTCGGCCGAACCGGGTTCGACCTACTACTTCAGCGCAGGCTGGAATCGAAAGGCGATCATCGCATTCGGCATCAGCTCGCTGTTTTCGGTCGCATCGGTATGGACGCCCGGACTGGAAAGCCTGTCGGGCTTTGCATGGTTGCTCGGCGCGCTATTTGGAGGATTTGTGCATTACCTGCTGATGCGTAAACACCCAGTGGCTTCAGGTGTAGCACCCGCTGTGATGCCGTAAAGGGAGCGGATCCGAACGGACCGATCACAAAAATCGGTTCGTTCGGTTGCATCCCCCCGACAGCCGATTCGCTAAGCGCGCCTCCGCACGGATCGGTCACATCTTCGCGATCGGCATTAATCACTATGCAATCGCAAGTGATGGTCCTTACTGCCGCAACGGCAGCGCACCAATGTGATGCGCGAAGCTCTTCAGCGCACCACGACGACACCAGATCAAGCTCCATTTTCAGGCACACCGGCCACCGCAGCCCGCACGACACGTCTATTAGGAAGGTTGGCAAGGGCCTTGCTCTGCTTGGTCATCACACAAGCGGAACTGCACCATGCTGGTCATCCATCGACGCACCACCACGCAGGCCAACGGCAACGCCGAGCTGGAACTCACCTACGAGGCTCGCAGCAAATCGCGGCTGCGCTGCTTTACCACCGATGGCGAGGACGTTGGGCTGTTTCTGGAGCGCGGCCAGCCGCCACTGCATGACGGTGAATGCCTGCAGGCCCAGGACGGCCGCATCGTCATCGTGCGTGCCCGCGCCGAACAGCTGCTCCACGTAACCTGCGCCAGCAGCTTCGAACTGACCCGGGCTGCCTACCACCTGGGCAATCGCCATGTAGCCCTTCAAGTCGGAGATGGCTGGCTGCGCTTGCTCGACGACTACGTGCTCAAGGACATGCTGCTGCAACTGGGCGCCAGCGTCGAACCCATCGAAGCGCCCTTCCAGCCGGAACACGGCGCCTACGGCGGCGGCCACCATCATTCCCACGCTGGCGAAGCCGAATTCAGTTACGCGCCGCGGCTGCACCAGTTCGGCGCGCGCAGGTGAATCCGGCTGCGTTCGCGCTGCTGCGGTTGGCCAGCCCCCAGCTGCCGATCGGCGGCTACAGCTATTCGCAGGGCCTGGAAATGGCAGTGGAGCAAGGATTGGTACAGGACGAGGCCAGTGCCCGATGCTGGCTCGGCGACCAGATGCAGCTCAATCTGGCGCGCTTCGAAATGCCGCTGCTGCTAGCCCATTGCGAGGCAGCCGCCGCCGAAGACTGGTGCGAACTGGAGCGCCTGGCCGCACGTCATCGCGCCAGCCGCGAAACCCGGGAGCTGCGCTTGGAAAGCCGGCAAATGGGCTACTCGCTCAAGCAACTGCTGAGCAACCTGCCGGAACTGGACGAACCTGCCCGCGTCCTGTTTGCACGCATCGACGAACCCGGCCTTGCCCTGGGCTGGGCGCTGGCCGCACGTGCCTGGGGCATATCGCCCGAAGATGCGCTCAGCGCCTGGCTCTGGGGCTGGCTGGAAAACCAATTGGCGGTGTTGATGAAAACCCTGCCGCTGGGCCAACAGGCTGCCCAACGGCTGACTTCCGAGTTGCTGCCAGCGCTAGAGCAGGCCCAGCTCGCCGCGCGCGAGATCGATCCCAAGCACTGGGGCAGCGCCCCCTTCGGCCTGGCGCTGGCGAGCATGGCCCATGAGCGCCAGTACAGCCGTCTGTTTCGCTCATGAGCGCTACAGCATCGGCACGCAGTCATCCCATTACCGCAACAGAGGAAATCACCATGAACACCCAACCCTTGCGGGTCGGCATCGGCGGCCCGGTCGGCTCCGGCAAGACCGCGCTGACCCTCGCCCTGTGCTTGGCCCTGCGCGAGCGCTACAACTTGGCCGTGGTCACCAACGACATCTATACCCAGGAAGACGCCCAGTTTCTGGTGCGCAACGAAGCCCTCGCGCCGGAACGCATCATCGGCGTGGAAACCGGCGGCTGCCCGCACACGGCGATCCGCGAGGATGCTTCGATCAACCTCGAGGCCGTCGAGCAGCTCAACCGGCGCTTTCCGGGGCTGGATCTGATCATCGTGGAATCCGGCGGCGACAACCTGTCGGCCACCTTCAGCCCCGAACTGTCGGACCTGACGATTTATGTGATCGACGTGTCGGCCGGCGACAAGCTGCCGCGCAAGGGCGGGCCAGGCATCTGCAAGTCCGACCTGCTGGTGATCAACAAGATCGACCTGGCGCCGATGGTCGGCGCCTCGCTGGAGGTCATGGACCGCGACACGCGCAAGATGCGCGGCGACAAGCCCTTCGTCTTTAGCAACCAGAAGGTTGGCCAGGGTCTGGACGAGATCATCGCCTTCATCGAACGACAGGGCATGCTTGCCAGCGTCTGACCGGACACATCCCCGCAGGAGCGCCGAGTCCCTGCTCGCGTACTGCCCTAAGGCCACGCGGAAAACACCCCTGAGCAAGCGGGCTCATCGGCAAACCGCATCAGACCTCGACGATTCGAGACCGCCATACACAACCAGAGGTAATCGCATGAACCTGCACAGAACATTCTTCTTCGCTTCCGCCTTACTGCTCAGCCCAGCACTGGCCTTCGCCCATCCGGGGCATGACCATGCCGGCGTGATGTCCGGCATCGCCCACCCGATTTTGGGTCTCGATCATCTGCTGGCAATGCTTGCCGTCGGCCTGTGGGCTTCGCAGCAACAAGGCACTGCGCGGCTGGCACTGCCGCTGACCTTCGTCGCCACCATGCTGATCGGCGGCCTGCTCGGCTTCGCCGGCGTCCAGTGGCCATTCATGGAAACCGGTATCGCAGGCTCGGTCCTGGCACTCGGCCTGCTGGTTGCTCTGGCGGTGCGCCCACCGCTGTCGCTCGCGGCAGGCCTGACCGCACTGTTCGCGCTCAGCCACGGGATGGCCCATGGCCTGGAACTACCGGAACTGGCCAGCCCCTGGGGGTATGCAGCCGGTTTCATCGCCGCCACGGCTGCGTTGCATGCGGTCGGTTACGTGCTGGCGCGCAGCCTGCCGCAAGCCGCTGCCCCACTCATCCGGGTCGCTGGCGCCGCCTCGGCACTGGCTGGCGCCTGGCTGCTGGTCAGCTGAGCAAAGAGCAAACCAGCCTCTGGCCTTCGCACCACGAGCGTGCAAAGCACCGCTTCATCACATCCCCGCCGCCCCTTTTTCGCACCACACCGCCGCGCCGCACAATTGCGGCGCATGGTGAAAACGGCGGCAAAGCCCCGCCCCAGGCGGCTCCCGCAAAGCTGGCACGGATGCTGCGATAGCGCTCCACGTCCCCAAGGACCCACCCATAGTTGCGCATGGACAGCCAAGGAGCCGCCCACCATGAAACGCCGTCCCCTACTGAAGTCCACCCTTGCCGCCAGTGCCCTGATGCTCAGCGGCCTGTTCCCGTTCACCCTGCAGGCCGCCGAGACCATCAAGGTCGGCATCCTGCATTCGCTGTCCGGCACCATGGCCATTTCGGAAACATCCCTGAAAGACATGGCACTGATGACCATCGACGAGATCAACGCCAAGGGCGGCGTGCTCGGCAAGCAGCTCGAGCCGGTTGTGGTCGACCCCGCATCCAACTGGCCGCTGTTCGCAGAGAAGGGCCGTCAGTTGCTGACCCAAGACAAGGTCGCGGTGACCTTCGGCTGCTGGACCTCTGTGTCGCGCAAATCCGTGCTGCCGGTCTATGAAGAACTCGACGGTCTGCTGTTCTACCCCGTTCAGTACGAAGGCGAAGAGCTCTCGCCTAACGTTTTCTACACCGGCGCCGCGCCAAACCAGCAAGCCATTCCGGCGGTCGAGTATCTGATGAGCGAGGACGGCGGCAGCGCCGAACGTTTCTTCCTGCTGGGCACCGACTACGTCTACCCGCGGACCACCAACAAGATTCTGCGCGCCTTCCTGATCAGCAAGGGCGTGCCGGAATCGAGCATCGAAGAGGTTTACACACCCTTCGGCCACAGCGATTACCAGACCATCGTCGCCAACATCAAGAAGTTCTCCGCAGGCGGCAAGACCGCCGTGGTATCGACCATCAACGGCGACTCCAACGTGCCCTTCTACAAGGAACTGGCCAACCAGGGCCTGGAAGCCACCGACGTTCCGGTCGTAGCCTTCTCGGTCGGCGAAGAAGAACTGCGCGGCATCGACACCAAGCCGCTGGTCGGTCACCTGGCCGCCTGGAACTACTTCCAGTCGGTGGAGAATCCGGTCAACGAGCAGTTCGTCAGCAAGTGGAAGGCCTACGCCAAGGAAAAAGGCCTGCCGGGCGCAGACAAGGCCGTGACCAACGACCCGATGGAAGCCACCTACGTGGGCATTCATATGTGGGCGCAGGCGGTCGAGAAAGCCGGCACCACCGACGTCGGCAAGGTGCGCGACGCGCTAGCCGGCCAGACCTTCGAAGCACCGAGCGGCTACACCCTGACCATGGACGAGAAGAACCATCACCTGCACAAGCCGGTGATGATCGGCGAAGTCCAAGATGATGGGCAGTTCTCGGTGGTCTGGGAGACCGAAAGCCCGCTCCGCGCTCAGCCGTGGAGCCCGTACATCCCCGGTAACGACAAGAAGCCGGACTACGCGGTGAAGTCGAACTGATTGGCGCCCATACGGCTTTTGTAGGGTGGGCCGGGCGGCGCTCCGCTTCAGCCCACCAGCAGATGTCGCACAGTCCGTAGGGTGGGCTTCAGCCCACCAGTAACGTCATCGGTGGGCTGAAGCCCACCCTACGACACTGCAGCTCATTCACCTACGACAGCCGCCAGCTCCGTCAAGAGAGCACGTAGCGCCCCTGGGAAATGCATAGATGAACACTGCCCTGTATCGAATTACTCTACTGCTCCTGCTGGCCCTGCCCTGGGCAGCGCACGCCGGAGACGCAGCCGATTACGCCAAGGCCAGCCCGGCCAAACAGGCCAAGCTGCTGAAAAGCTGGGCCGTCGCGCCCATACCCGAGCGTTTGGAGCTAATCGAAGCCCTGCGCGCCAGCCGCGTGGTGATCGACAAGAACAAGACGCCTTTTATCGAGGAGAATGGTGACTACCGCGCCCTCGAAGGCGACGCCGCGCCAGTCGGCACGCCGAAGAAGCTGCGCCTGAACAACCGTTTGCGCGGCTTGCTCAACACCGCACTCGCCAGCCACAAGCTGTTTTCCGACGATCCCTCGCAACGCCTCAGCGCTGCCAAGCGCCTACAGCGCAGCGGCCAGCCGGAACAGCTGCCGCTCCTGCAACAGCGCCTCGAAGCCGAAGACGACCCGGCCGTGCGCGAAGCCCTCACCCTGACCCTGGCCAATCTGCAGCTGAGCGCTACAGACCCCGCCGTACGCCTGGCTGCCGTCCGCCTGCTTGGCGAAACAGGCGCGCCGCTGGCCCGGGTTCGCCTGGAAAACCTACTGGCCGATGAAGCCGAAACCAACCCCGGCGTGCGCAAGGCCGCCGAGACCAGTCTGGCGCAGGTCAAACGCAAGCTGCTGATCGGCGAACTGCTCGGCCAGGCCTTCAGCGGTTTGTCGCTGGGTTCGATTCTCTTGCTTGCTGCGCTGGGCCTCGCCATCACCTTTGGCCTGCTCGGCGTGATCAACATGGCCCACGGCGAGATGCTGATGCTCGGTGCCTACTCCACTTACATGGTGCAGGTACTGATGGCCCGACTCACGCCGGAAGCATTGGCGTTTTATCCGCTGGTGGCGCTGCCGGTGGCCTTCTTCGTCACCGCCGCGGTCGGCATGGCGCTGGAGCGCACCGTGATCCGTCACCTCTATGGCCGTCCGCTGGAAACCCTGCTCGCAACCTGGGGTATCAGCCTGATCCTGATTCAGCTGGTGCGCGTGCTGTTCGGCGCGCAGAACGTGGAGGTCGCCAATCCCGGCTGGCTGTCTGGCGGGCTCCAAGTGCTGCCGAATCTGGTGCTGCCCTACAACCGCATGGTGATCATCGCCTTCGCGCTGTTCGTGGTGCTGCTGACCTGGCTGTTGCTGAACAAGACCCGCCTCGGCCTGAACGTGCGCGCCGTGACGCAGAATCGCAACATGGCCGCCTGCTGCGGCGTGCCCACCGGGCGCATCGACATGATGGCCTTCGGGCTGGGCTCCGGCATCGCCGGGCTCGGCGGCGTGGCGCTGAGCCAGATCGGCAACGTCGGCCCGGACCTGGGTCAGGGCTACATCATCGACTCCTTCCTTGTCGTGGTTCTCGGCGGCGTGGGTCAACTCGCCGGCAGCATCTTTGCCGCCTTTGGGCTGGGTATCGCCAACAAGATTCTCGAACCGCAGATCGGCGCCGTGCTCGGCAAGATCCTGATCCTCGCGCTGATCATCCTGTTCATCCAGAAGCGCCCGCAGGGGTTGTTTGCGCTGAAAGGGAGGGTGATCGATTGAGCCAGCTCTCGCTGAAGCGCGGGCGAATGAATTCGCCCCTACAGATCGACACCACAAAGGTGTCCGTATCCCCTGCCCGAGGCGCACATCCATGAACCAGCCCCTTACCCTGACGGCCGCGCAGAAAGCCGGCCCGAAACTCACCGCCGTCGCCCTCGGTGTGGTGCTCGCCATCCTGCTGGCAATGCCGCTGCTGCACCTGCTACCCGCGGACAATGCCTTCCATGTCTCGGCCTACACCCTGACGCTGGTCGGCAAGATCCTCTGCTACGCCATCGTCGCCCTAGCGTTGGACCTGGTCTGGGGCTATGCGGGCCTGTTGTCGCTCGGCCACGGCCTGTTCTTCGCCCTCGGCGGCTACGCCATGGGCATGTACCTGATGCGCGAAAGCGCCGGCGACGGGCTGCCCGCATTCATGAGCTTCCTCGCCTGGACCGAGCTGCCCTGGTATTGGTACGGCACCTCAAGCTTCCTCTGGTCGATGTGCCTGGTGGTGTTGGCACCGGGGCTGCTGGCCTTCGTGTTCGGCTTCTTCGCCTTTCGGTCGCGGATCAAGGGCGTGTATTTCTCGATCATGACCCAGGCGCTGACCTTCGCCGGCATGCTGCTGTTCTTCCGCAACGAAACCGGCTTTGGCGGTAACAACGGTTTCACCGACTTCAAGACCATTCTCGGTTTCTCGATCTCAGCCCCCGCCACCCGCGCCACGCTGTTCTTCGCCACCGTCGCCCTGCTCGCTGGCAGCCTGCTGCTCGGCTGGCAACTGGCGCGCAGCAAGTTCGGCCGGGTGCTGACGGCGCTGCGCGACGCGGAAAACCGCCTGATGTTCTGCGGCTACGATCCGCGCGGCTACAAGCTGTTCATCTGGACGCTGTCCGCCGTGCTTTGCGGCTTGGCCGGCGCGCTCTACGTGCCGCAGGTGGGCATCATCAATCCCAGCGAAATGGCCCCAACCCAATCCATCGAGGCGGCCGTGTGGGTGGCGCTCGGCGGACGCGGCACGCTGATCGGGCCGCTGCTCGGCGCCGGCATCGTCAACGGCATGAAGAGCTGGTTCACCGTGGCATTCCCCGAGTATTGGCTGTTCGCCCTGGGCGCGCTGTTCATCATCGTCACGCTGTATCTACCCAAGGGCGTGATTGGGTTACTCCGTAGGAGAGGCGAACAATGAAAACGGTAGCCGTACCCGAACTCATCGATCCACTCGACGCCAGCGGCAGCGGCCGCGACGCCATCGGCCTCGGCCGCGTGAAGGGCGACGGGCTGGATGTCCGCCACGGGACCATCCTCAGCCTGGAAGACATCAACGTCAGCTTCGACGGCTTCAAGGCGCTGACCAACCTCAGCCTGTACATCGGCGTCGGCGAACTGCGCTGCATCATAGGCCCCAACGGCGCCGGCAAGACCACGATGATGGACGTGATCACCGGTAAGACGCGCCCGGACAGCGGCACCGCCTACTTCGGCGACACCCTCGATCTGACCCGCATGAGCGAAGTGGAAATCGCCCAGTCGGGCATCGGTCGTAAGTTCCAGAAGCCGACGGTGTTCGAAGCGCTCAGCGTCTTCGAGAACCTGGAGCTGGCGCAGAAAACCGACAAATCCGTATGGGCCAGCCTGAAGGCAAAGCTCAACGGCGAGCAAAAGGACCGAATCGACGAGGTGCTCGCGACCATCCGCCTGAACAACTCGCGCTATCGCCCGGCCGGCCTGCTGTCCCACGGTCAGAAGCAGTTCCTGGAAATCGGCATGCTGCTGATGCAAGACCCGCAACTGCTCTTGCTCGACGAGCCGGTCGCCGGCATGACCGACGCCGAAACCGAGTTCACCGCTGAGCTGTTCAAGAGCCTGGCGCGCAAACACTCGCTGATGGTGGTCGAGCACGACATGGGCTTCGTCGACACCATCGCCGATCACGTCACCGTGCTGCACCAAGGCCAGGTGTTGGCTGAAGGCTCGCTGCAACAGGTGCAGAACGATGAACGAGTGATCGAGGTGTATCTCGGACGTTAACCCCGCTTCGCAAGCAAGCTCGCGAACACGGCCCACCATTCCTAAAACATCGAGTGTCTGAAAATGCTGCAAGTCCAGCAACTGCATCAGTACTACGGCGGCAGCCATATCCTGCGCGGCCTGTCGTTCGACGCGAAGATCGGCGAAGTCACCTGCCTGCTCGGGCGCAACGGGGTCGGCAAGACCACGCTGCTCAAATGCCTGATGGGTCTGATCCCGGCCAAGGAAGGCGCGGTGAACTGGGAAGGCAAGCCGATCACCGGCTTCAAGCCGCACCAGCGGGTGCACGCGGGCATCGCCTATGTGCCCCAAGGCCGTGAGATCTTTGGCCGGCTAACAGTCGAGGAAAATCTGCTGATGGGCCTGTCGCGTTTCAGCGCGAAGGAGGCGAAGGAAGTGCCGGAATTAATCTACGAGTTGTTCCCGGTACTGAAGGAAATGAAGCACCGTCGCGGTGGCGACCTCTCCGGCGGCCAGCAGCAACAGCTGGCCATCGGCCGTGCCCTGGCGAGCAAGCCGCGCCTGCTGATCCTCGACGAGCCTACCGAAGGCATCCAGCCCTCGGTGATCAAGGAGATCGGTGCAGTAATCAAGAAGCTGGCCGCTCGCGGCGACATGGCGATTCTGCTAGTCGAGCAGTTCTACGACTTCGCAGCTGAACTGGCCGACCAGTATCTGGTGATGAGCCGCGGCGAAATCATCCAGCAGGGCCGGGGCGAGACGATGGAGGCCGAAGGGGTGCGCGGGCTGGTGGCGATCTGAAGGACGCGGTATCGATTGGCGTTCTGCCAAAACCAAGCCCGCTTCGGCGAGCCGGATGCCGCTGCGTTCCACCGGCACACCTCGCCTCCAAGATAGAGTGAGCTCATACGCTGTCAGAGCAATTGGTGCTTTCGAACAGGGTCAGTGCAGCGAACGGCGAATGCAACGCGGTGCTGACCTGAGCGGCCGCGACACATCTGGTCGCTGACCCAATCGCAAGCAGCAATCGCGCCTACGGGCACCGTTTCACCCAACGGTATGGCACATGAGCAAGGCTCCACCATCGCAAACCGGCAATCTCGCCGAGATCTGGTTCGCCAGCCGTGGCTGGCAGCCCTTCCCATTCCAGCAGGACGTCTGGCAAGCCGTGCAGAACGGCGAATCCGGTCTGCTCCACGCCACCACCGGTTCGGGCAAGACCTACGCCGTCTGGCTAGGCGCACTGAACCGCTTTGCGCCTGTACAAGCCCTGCCGGCGAGCGAATCACACGCCCAGCCCAGACCATCCGATAAACCCGCCCCGCTCACCGTCCTCTGGATTACCCCCATGCGCGCGCTGGCGGCCGATACCGCACGGGCCCTACAGGCTCCGCTCGACGAGCTCGGCATCAATTGGATCATTGGCCTGCGCACCGGCGATACTGCCGGCGCCGAGCGCGCTCGGCAGAATCGTCGGCTGCCCAGTGCGCTGGTTACCACGCCGGAAAGCCTGACACTGCTGCTGACCCGCGCTGACGCGCGGCAGGCTTTCGCCCATCTGCGCATGGTGATCGTGGACGAATGGCACGAGCTGCTGGGCAACAAGCGCGGCGTCCAGCTGCAACTGGCGTTGGCCCGGCTCCGCAGCTGGATGCCAGAGCTGATGGTCTGGGGCCTTTCGGCCACGCTGGGGAATCAACCGCATGCGCTGGAGGTGCTGCTGCATCCGGGCACGGGTCGGTTGGTGCAAGGCAGGATCGACAAGCAACTGCGCGTCGACACGCTGTTGCCGCCGAGCATCGAGCGCTTTCCCTGGGCCGGCCATCTGGGCCTGCGCATGCTGCCGCAGGTGGTCGAGGAGATCGAATCGGCGGCCACTTCGCTGGTCTTTACCAATACCCGGTCGCAATCCGAACTCTGGTATCAGGCCATCCTCGAGGCGCGGCCGGACTGGGCCGGGCTGATCGCCCTTCACCATGGCTCGCTGGCGCGCGAGGTGCGCGACTGGGTGGAACTGGGCCTTAAGCAAGGTGCGCTGAAGGCGGTGGTCTGCACGTCGAGCCTGGACCTCGGCGTCGACTTCCTGCCGGTCGAGCGTGTGCTGCAGATCGGTTCTCCAAAAGGCGTGGCGCGACTGATGCAGCGCGCCGGGCGTTCCGGCCACGCCCCGGGTCGGACGTCCAGGGTCACGCTGGTGCCGACGCACAGCGTGGAAGTGGTCGAAGCCGCCGCCGCTCAGGTCGCCATTGCCGAGCGCCGTATCGAGGCCCGCAGCGCGCCGCATCGGCCTCTCGACGTGCTGGTCCAGCACTTGGTCAGCATGGCCTTGGGCGGCGGTTTTCGACCGGACGAGTTACTCGCCGAAGTCCGCCAGGCCTGGTCGTACCGCAATCTGGACGAAGACCAGTGGCAATGGGCGCTGGCGTTCGTCCGCCACGGCGGGCATTCGCTGACGGCCTACCCGGATTATCAACGCGTCGAGCCGGACGAAACCGGCCTGTGGAAAGTACCGAGCAAACGCGTCGCTCTGCGCCATCGCATGAGCATCGGCACCATCGTCAGCGATGCCAGCCTGACGGTGAAATTCTGGGCCAAGGGTGGCAGCGGGCGCTCGCTGGGCACCATCGAAGAAGGCTTCATTGCCCGTCTGCGACCGGGTGACAACTTTCTGTTCGGCGGTCGCCTGCTGGAGCTGGTACGGGTCGAGAACATGACCGTCTACGTCAGCCGCGCCACGGGCAAGAAAGCCGCGGTGCCGCGCTGGAATGGCGGGCGTATGCCACTGTCCAGCGAACTCGCCGATGCGGTGGTCGAGCAACTCGGTGCCGCCTCGCGCGGCCAGTTCGCTAGTCCGGAGATGCGCCTGGTCGAGCCCCTGCTGCGCGTGCAGCTGGATTGGTCGGCGCTGCCGACCGAAACCACGCTACTGGCGGAGGTAATGAAATCCCGTGAAGGCTGGCACTTATTTCTCTACCCCTTCGCTGGCCGCCACGTGCACCTCGGCCTCGCCAGCCTGTTGGCCTGGCGCATGGGCCAGCGACAGCCGCTGACATTCTCCATCGCCGTCAACGATTACGGCTTGGAACTGCTCTCGGCCACTGAAGTGGATTGGCTGCACTGGCTGACGCCGATCTTGTTCAGTCAACAGAATCTGCTGCATGACGTGCTCGCCAGCCTCAACGCGGGCGAGCTGGCGCGCCGACGGTTTCGCGAAATCGCCCGGATTGCCGGGCTGGTGTTCTCCGGCTACCCCGGTGCGCAAAAGAGCGCCCGCCAGTTGCAGGCGTCCAGCGGCCTGTTCTTCGATGTGTTCCGCCAGTATGACCCGGCCAACTTGCTGCTGACCCAGGCCGAGGAAGAAGTGTTGCGCCAGGAGCTGGAGGTCGAACGGCTGGAACAGACCTTGAGCCGGCTGCAGCAACGCCAGCTGGATGTTCATGTGGTCAAACGCACCACACCATTGGCCTTCCCACTGATGGTCGAACGATTCCGCGAAAGCATGAGCACGGAAAAACTGGCCGATCGTATTCGGCGGATGGTGGCCGAATTGGACAAGGCGGCGGGACCTGGCGGCTATCAGCCCGAGGCGAATGCCAACATCGCCGTCGAACGTGAAACCAGCCCAAAGCGCAAACCGCGCGTGGCTAAGGACGGTACGCCGAGGCTGAAGAAGGCAAAACGCTCCGGTTGAGGATCTTCCACACGGAGCCAGTTCATAGACGCGAGAGCGTCACGGGTGCGTTCCCACGCAAAGCGCCGAACGATCAAACGCTTTGCCTCGAGGGCGGGCATCCAACAAACGCGGCAGGTGCGCCCCGATTCTTTGAGAAGCCTCGCTTGAGATCGCGCCTCCAACTGGGCACTGAGAAGAATCGCACCCCCGCGATACACTACCCCGCATGACCCCGCATCTCTCCATCGAACTGGAACAGACCGAACTCTGGCTGCTTGCCGACAAGGCTATCTACTGGCCGGAACAGCGCGCGCTGCTGATCGCCGATATCCACTTTGGTAAGGCCGCCGCGTATCGACGCCTCGGTCAGCCGGTGCCGCACGGCACAACTCAAGCCAATCTGCAGCGACTGGATGCGCTACTGGCCCGCTATCGGTGCGAGCAGCTGATTTTCCTGGGCGACTTTCTTCACGCACCGGAATCGCAGACGCCAGCCACCCTCGGGCAACTGCACGCATGGCGTACCAAACACCCAGCGCTCGCCATCACCCTGATCCGTGGCAACCATGACCGCCGAGCCGGCGATCCGCCTGCCACCCTCGGCATGACCGTGGTTCCCGAACCCCTGCTACTCGGCCCGTTCGCCCTGCAACACGAACCCGACCCGCACCCCACCCATCACGTGCTGGCCGGCCATCTGCATCCGGCGTTCCGCCTCAACGGGCGCGGACGCCAGTCGTTGCGCCTGCCCTGCTACTGCATCGGCGAGCGGGTGAGTCTGATGCCGGCCTTCGGCAGCTTCACCGGCATGATGGAGGTCGACGCCGACCCGGGCCGGCGTCTGTTCGTGGTTGGGGATGACTGTGTGTGGCGGGTGGCTTGAGCCCGGGATTCAGGCCTCGGAAATACCGGTCACGGTAATACCGAAGCGTTCGGCCAAGCGTGTGGCGGGTGTCTCCTCGATATCCGGATCATGCTCATAGGCGTCTTCCTCACCGGCATAATCCTGTTCCGCCTTGCGGGTAACCAGTTCTACGGCCTCGTCGATGTCCGGCTGATGCTCGGATTCGGTACGGAGGATGGAGGTATTACCGTCTTTGCTGTACGCGATGATCCAGGTCGTCATGAATGCCCCCTTTATTCGTAGCGCCTTCGGCATTGCTCGCCGAAATGGGCGTTGCTTTGTTTAGAGCCTAGCCCTTCGTGTTCAGTTCTGCCGCTCATGCTTGTTCGGACGACCTGCCGAACGGTCTGAACAGGGCCATCGAGCGCCGGTCATCGATAGATAGCCGGAGACGAAACCATGATTCGATCACGCTCAAGAACTACAGAAATGACCGAAGAGCAACTCGTCGAGCTGCTGCGCCAGCACGCGATCCCGCTACCGGCAATCGACGATCAGGCGTTCGCCGACCAATTCGATCAATTCGCCGATGCCCGAGTGGTATTGATCGGCGAGGCCAGTCACGGCACGTCGGAGTTTTACCGTGCCCGAGCGGCCATTACCCGACGGCTGGTAGAGCGTCACGGTTTCACCATCATCTCTGCCGAAGCGGACTGGCCGGATGCGGCGAAAATCGACCGCTACGTGCGCCATCTGCAGCCGCCGACCTGGGTCGAGGAAGGCTTCAAGCGCTTCCCGACCTGGATGTGGCGCAACCAGGAGGTCGCTGATTTCGCTCGTTGGCTGCGCGGCCACAACGAGGCCCTGGCGCCCAAACAACGGGTCGAGTTTCGTGGCCTTGACGTCTACAGCCTCGGCTCTTCGATCCGTGAAGTGCTCGACTACCTCGATCGCGTCGACCCGCAGGCCGCCAGCGCCGCGCGGGATCGCTACGGTTGCCTCAGCCCTTGGCACGAAGAGCCGGCGATCTACGGTCACAACGTCATGCTTGGTCAGCCGTCCTGTGAAGACGCGGTGGTAGAGCAATTGAGCGCGCTGCTCGATCAACGTCTGGAATACCTGGAAAAGGACGGCAGCAGCTTCTTCAATGCCGAGCAGAATGCCCGCGTCGTGCTCGCGGCGGAACAGTACTACCGGGCCATGTATCAAGGTTCGGTGAACTCCTGGAATCTGCGTGACCGGCATATGTTCGACACCCTACGCGCGCTGCTGGACCACCGCGGCGATGACGCCAAGGCCATCGTCTGGGCGCACAACTCGCATATCGGCAACGCCGCAGCGACCTCGATGGGCTGGGGCGGTGAGTTCAATATCGGCGAGCTGTGCCGTACTGCTTTCGGTAGCGATGCGGTATTGATCGGCATGGCCACGGACCGTGGCGAGGTGGCGGCGGCGGACAACTGGGACGAGCCGATGCAGATCAAGCAGGTTCGCCCGTCTCGTCCGGACAGCTGGGAGCAATTGTTTCTGCGTACCGGCATCGCTGCGTCGCTGACCAACTGGCGCGACAACGCGCAACTGCGCGAGACGTTGGCCAAACCGCGTCTGGAACGGGCTATCGGCGTCATCTACCGCCCGGCTACCGAACGGCAGAGTCATTATTTCCAGGCCATACTGTCGGAACAGTTCGACGCTTTGATCTGGCTGGAACAGACCCGTGCGGTGACGCCGATAGGCCCGCAACAGATCGACGACGAAATCGTTCCGGATACCTACCCGTTCGGAGAGTGAGTCATGCGTGCGTTCATTCCTGATTCCTATCTGTTTCGCGACCGTGCCCATGCCGGCCAGGAGCTGGCCGAGGCCCTGCAACACCTGGCCGACGCGAACCCGGTGGTACTTGCGTTGCCGCGTGGCGGCGTGCCCGTTGCTTTCGAAGTGGCACGCCGCCTCAAGGCGCGTCTCGACCTGGTGCTGGTGCGCAAGATCGGCGCACCGGGCAACGAAGAGCTGGCGCTCGGCGCGGTGATCGATGGCGCCGAGCCGAAATGGGTCATCAATCAGGAGTTGTTCAACCAGATCGCACCGCCACCGAACTGGTTCGATGACGAAATGGAACGTCAGCTGGCCGAGCTGGAACGGCGTCGGCAACGCTATTGCGGTGGACGGCCCGCCCCGCTATTGGGCGGTCGTTGCGTCATCGTGATCGATGACGGCGTCGCAACGGGTGCGACTGTGAGAGCCGCATTGAAGGGATTGAAACAGGCGAATCCCAGCCGGATCGTGCTCGCAATTCCGGTGGGTCCGCGCGAGGAAGTCGAAATGCTGAAAACGGAGGTCGACGAGCTGGTGTGCCTGGCCATGCCCGAGCCGTTCGTTGGTGTAGGACGTCACTATGGTGATTTCACGCAGACCAGTGACGAGCAGGTCATCGACCTGCTCGCCCAAGCTCAGGATTTTGCGGATGCACCCTAGCCGGCGCTGACCACCTCAGGCCACTGGCGCGGGGGGCGGCTGGTCTGGAATGGTTGGCTCACCGGGTTCGCTCGGCAGATCCGGCACGCCGGGCTCTTCCGGATCACCCGGTACACCGTTGGCCTGCCAGCTGAGCGTGTCGTCCAATTCGAAGATGTTTTCCATGTCGCTGTCCTCCTGCTGTAACCGGAACGTCCGGATGCTTCTACAGCAGTAGAGGCTTTGCGGCTGGCAGAAATCCATCCTTCTGTCGGGCTGGCAATAACCGGTCGCGGTACGTCATTCAGCAGCGCGTTACCACATCAAATCGTCGGGGATCTGGTAGGCGGCGTACGGATCGTCCGCATCCGGCGCTTCAGTCTGGGTGTTGAGCTGAACGATACGGCGCGGATCGCGCTCCTGAATCTTTAGCGCCGCCTCGCGCGGGATCACCTCGTAACCGCCGCCATGGCGGACGATGGCCAGCGAACCGCTGGACAACTTGTCACGCATCAGCTTGTTCACCGACAGGCGCTTGACCTTCTTGTCGTCGACGAAGTTGTAGTAATCCTCGGTCGTCAGCTTGGGCAGGCGGCTGGTTTCGATCAGCTGCTTGATCTGCGCGGTACGCGCCTTCTGCTCGGCCTTTTGCTGCTGCTGACGGTTCAGTTCCTGGTCGCGCGCCTGTTTCTCGGCTTGAGCCTTGAGTGCCGCCTCACGCTGGGAATTGTCCTGTTCGGCCTGGCCTTTCTTTACCAGGCGCTGCTGTTTCTGCTGTTGCTTGCCGGCCTGCTTGGCCTGTTTCTCATTGACCAGCCCTGCTTTGAGCAGCTGGTCGCGAAGGGAAAGACTCATGTGTCGGCTCGTTTAGTCGTGAAGTTCAAATTAGACGTAAAGGTGGATTTACTGGATCCACCGAGCGGAGGTTCGTGGCGTAGACAACATCCGTGATTACGCTCCGGCTATCAACCGCAGCTTGATGCCTGCTCGGCTTTTTTGGCCTCGCCCCAAAGCGCATCCAGCTCTTGCAGGTCGCAATTCTCGATGGGCCGACCGGTATCCCGCAAGGCTTGCTCGATGAACCGAAAGCGCCGTTCGAATTTGCGATTGGCGGCGCGCAAGGCGTTTTCCGGATCTACCTTCAGATGACGCGCCAGATTGACCGTGACGAACAGCAGGTCGCCAATTTCCTCGGCGACGGCTTCTGGATCGTTCTCGCTCATGGCTTCGAGCATTTCGTCCAATTCCTCACGCACCTTGTCCACCACCGGCAAGGCATCGGGCCAGTCGAAACCAACCTGAGCAGCACGCTTTTGCAGCTTGGCGGCACGGCTCAAGGCGGGTAGCGCGCTGGGCACGTCATCGAGCAGTGAAAGCTGCTCCGGCGCGGCCGCTTTCTCGGCGCGCTCCTCGGCCTTGATTTCTTCCCAGCGCTGCTTGATCGCCGTCTCATCGAGCCGTGGCAACTCGGGGGAGCCATAGAGGTCACCGTCGGGAAACACATGAGGATGGCGGCGGATCAGCTTGCGGGTAATGGCATCGACCACCGTGGCGAACTCGAACCGCTCCTCCTCCTTCCCCAACTGGCTGTAGTAGACGACCTGAAACAGCAGATCGCCCAGTTCGCCGGGCAGATGATCGAAATCGCCGCTCTCGATGGCATCGGCCACCTCATAAGCTTCTTCGAGCGTGTGCGGCACGATGCTGGCGTAATCCTGCTGCAGGTCCCAGGGGCAACCGTGTTGCGGATCACGCAGGCGGGCCATCAGATGCAGGAGATCGGGGAGTTGGTACATGGTGTCCTCAAAAAGACTTGGCTTTTCACCGGTTGCTCAGCACCGAGCGTCGCGAGCGAAGAGCTGGCTAGGCGAAGGCCTACCGAAAAAGCGGAGTTGGCGTCTGCCAATGAGCATTTTTCGGTAGGCCTTCAACAACGCCAGATCGAGCGCAGCAGCTCGGAACGGATCAGGAGGCTCTTTGGCGCTTCGCCTCGATAATATTCGGCAGTTGCGATACCCGTCCCAGCAACCGCCCCAGCGCACCCAGCCCTGGAATTTCTATGGTCAGCGTCATCAGCGCCGTGCTGTCTTCCTTGTTCGAGCGGGTGTTGACGGCCAGTACGTTGATTCGCTCGTTCAGCAGCACCTGCGAGACATCGCGCAGCAGGCCGGCGCGGTCGTAGGCGCGAATGATGATGTCCACCGGGTAGGTTTTCTCCGGGATCGGACCCCAGCTGACCTGGATGATCCGCTCCGGCTCGCGCCCGGACAGTTGCAGCACCGAGGCGCAATCCTGACGGTGAATGCTGACTCCACGACCGACCGTGATGTAGCCGACGATGGGGTCGCCCGGCAGCGGCTGGCAGCAGCCGGCCATCTGCGTCAGCAAGTTGCCGACGCCCTGGATCTGCACGTCGCCGCGCTTACCGGGCTTGGTGCTGGCGGGACGGCGCGGGATGAGTTCGAGCTGATCGGCGGCGTGGCCATCCGGCTCCACCAGTTGCTGCGCGTGATTGACCAACTGAGCCAGGCGCAGGTCGCCGGCGCCGAGCGCAGCGAACATGTCTTCGGCGCTCTTCAGATTGGCCTTCTCTGCCACCTTGTCGAAATCCACCGGCGGCAGGTCGAGGCGGCCCAGTTCACGCTCCAGCAGCGCCTTGCCGGCGGCCACGTTCTGATCGCGGGCCTGCAGTTTGAACCAGTGGACGATCTTCGCCCGCGAGCGCGAGGTGGTGATGTAGCCCAGGTTGGGGTTCAGCCAGTCGCGGCTTGGCGAGCCGTGCTTGCTGGTAATGATTTCCACCTGCTCGCCGGTCTGCAGGCTGTAGTTGAGCGGCACGATGCGCCCGTTGATCTTGGCGCCGCGGCAGTTGTGGCCGATCTCGGTGTGTACGCGATAAGCGAAATCCAGCGGCGTGGCACCCTTGGGCAGGTCGATGGCATGACCGTCCGGCGTGAAGACATAGACCCGATCCGGCTCGATATCCACCCGCAACTGATCGGCCAGACCGCCGATATCGCCCAGTTCCTCATGCCATTCGAGTACCTGCCGCAGCCAGGCGATTTTTTCTTCGTAGTGGTTGGAGCTGGAGTTGACGTCGGTGCCCTTGTAGCGCCAGTGGGCGCAAACCCCCAATTCCGCCTCCTCATGCATGGCCACGGTACGGATCTGCACTTCCAGCACCTTGCCCTCCGGACCGAGTACCGCGGTGTGCAGTGAGCGGTAGCCGTTCTCCTTAGGGTTGGCGATGTAGTCGTCGAACTCCTTGGGAATATGCCGCCACAGGGTATGCACGATACCGAGCGCGGTGTAGCAGTCACGAATTTCTGGCACCAGCACCCGCACGGCACGAACGTCGTAGATCTGGCTGAATTGCAGGCCCTTCTTCTGCATCTTCCGCCAGATGGAATAGATGTGTTTGGCGCGGCCATCGATTTCCGGATTGATACCGGCGGCGTTCAGTTCGTCTTGCAACTGCTGAACCACGTTGTCGATGTACTGCTCGCGATCCAGGCGGCGCTCATGCAGCAACTGGGCGATCTGCTTGTACTGCTCAGGCTCGAGATAGCGGAAGGACAGGTCCTCCAGCTCCCATTTGATATGTCCGATGCCCAGACGATGCGCCAGCGGAGCATAGATGTCGAAGACTTCGCGGGCGACACGATGGCGCTTGTCATCGTCGGCATTCTTCACCGCGCGGATGGCGCAGGTCCGCTCGGCCAGTTTGATCAGCGCGACGCGCACGTCGTCGACCATGGCCACCAGCATCTTGCGCAGGTTTTCCACCTGAGTCTGAGTGCCAAGTACCAGCGACTCGCGCGGGTTGAGGCTGGCGCTGATAGCGGCCATACGCAGCACGCCCTCGATCAGCTTGGCCACCACCGGGCCGAACTGCTGATGCACCTCCGCCAGCTGAATCTTGCCTTCACGCACGCCGCGGTAGATCACCGCGGCCACCAGGCTGTCCTGATCGAGCTTGAGATCGGCAAGTATCTCTGCGATTTCCAGACCGGTCAGGTAACTGGAGGTGCCTTCGCTCCACAGATTCTGTGCCGCATTGGCCTGCTGCTCCGCCGCTCGAGCGAATTCGCAGGCCTGCTTGAGTGCGTCGCGGTCGAGTGCCGGGTCCAACCCGAGCACATGATCGAGCCAGCCTTCGAGGTTGATGCTGCCGTCGGTATTGATCGGCTGAAGCGCTCTGACCTGGACCATCTATTTACCTTCCCTCTACGCAGTATTTGCGTCGAATACGCCGACTTTCTGGGAGTCGGTCGGTTGAACCACAGGCCGTTTGCCTGTCAAAAGTCTGCTGCTATGTCGAACGCTCGAAGAGCGCCATGGCCTCGACGTGCGCCGTTTGCGGAAACATGTCCAGCACGCCGGCTCGCTTGAGCTGATAGCCTTGGCGAACCAGCTCGGCGGCATCGCGTGCCAGCGTCGCTGGGTTGCACGAAACATAAACCACGCGCCGCGCGCCTAAAGTCGTCATTTGCCGAACGATCTCGAACGCGCCGTCACGCGGCGGGTCCAGCAACACGGCCGCGAAACCTTCTTTGGCCCACTGCGCTTCGACAAGCGGCTTCGACAGGTCCGCCTGATAAAAGTGCGCATTGACCAGACCGTTGTGCGCCGCATTGGTGCGAGCGCGCTCGACCATCTCTTCGACGCCTTCCACCGCCACCACCTGCGCGCCCTCACGTGCCAGCGGCAAGGCGAAGTTGCCCAGTCCGCAGAACAGATCCAGCACCCGCTCACCCGCTTCCGGCGCCAGCCATTCCAACGCCTGCGCCACCATCGCCTCGTTCACCGGCGCGTTGACCTGAACGAAATCGCCCGGCCGCCAGGCCAACTCCAGATCCCAGGCCGGCAATCGGTAGCCCAACGCATACGTATGTTCCAGCGGCTGCGGCTGGCCTTCGCCCTGCAACCAGAGCTGCACGCCATGTGCTTTGGCAAAAGCCGACAGCCGCTGCAGATCGGTCTCGACCAACGCTACGGTATGACGCACCAGCACCGCTTCGGCGGTACCGCTAAACAACTCCACGTGACCGATGGCCTGCGGTTTATCCAGCTCATGTAACACCGCCAGCAACGCCGGCAGCATTGACTGCAAAGGCTGTACCAGCACGTGGCATTCACGAATGGAAACGATGTCCTGACTGGCGCTGGCGCGAAAGCCAACGTCCAGTCGTCTAGCCTTGTTGTCCCAGCGCACCGCCAGCCGGGCGCGGCGACGATAGCTGAATTCGGGCCCGCTCAGCGGTGTCGCCCAGACCTGAGGTTCGATGCCGGCCAGCCGCGATAGCTGCTCGGCGAGACTGCGCTGCTTGAGTTCGAGCTGATCAGTCGCGCCCAGGTGTTGCAGGTTGCAGCCACCGCAAACCCGTGCATGAGGGCACGGTTCTAAGCGACGGCGGGAGCTGGCGCTCAGCACCCGCTCGGTACGGGCTTCGACTATCTGACTGCGCGCCGCCAACACACGCCCCTCGACCTCTTCGTCGGGCAAGGCGCCTTCGACGAACCAGGTGCGGCCGTCAACGAAGCCAATACCGCGGCCGTCGTTGGCCAGGCGCTGAATATTCAGCCGCTGCTTCTTGCCGGTCGGGATCTGTGGCTTCTTCTCGCCACCACTGGGCTGGAAGCGCAAGCCTCCGCTGCGTTTGGCCATCAGCGAATACCGCTCCGAGCGCGCACGAACCGATCAGTTGGGCTGGTCATAAACACCCGTCGACAGGTAGCGGTCGCCACGGTCACAGATGATCGCGACAATTACCGCGTTCTCAACTTCCTGCGACAGACGCAGCGCAGCCGCCACCGCACCGCCTGAGGAAACGCCGCAGAAGATGCCCTCTTCGCGGGCCAGGCGCCGCATGACGTCTTCAGCCTCCGCCTGGGACATGTCGACGACACGGTCGACGCGCTCGGCCTGATAAATCTTCGGCAGGTACTCTTGCGGCCAGCGTCGAATCCCGGGGATCGCCGCGCCTTCCATGGGCTGCAGTCCGATGATCTGGACGGCCTGGTTCTGCTCCTTGAGGTAGCGCGACACGCCCATGATGGTGCCGGTCGTGCCCATGGAACTGACGAAATGGGTGATGCCGCCGCCGGTCTGCTGCCAGAGTTCGGGGCCGGTGCTGCTGTAGTGCGCTTCGGGGTTGTCGCCATTGGCGAACTGATCGAGCACCTTGCCACGGCCTTCGGCGGCCATCTTCACTGCCAGGTCGCGGGCACCTTCCATGCCCTGTTCTTTGCTCACCAGAATAAGCTCGGCGCCGTAGGCCGTCATCGCCGCCTTGCGCTCGGCGCTGGAGTTGTCCGGCATGATCAGGATGAACTTGTAACCCTTGATCGCTGCCGCCATGGCTAAGGCGATGCCGGTATTGCCGGAGGTGGCTTCGATCAGGGTATCGCCGGGTTTGATATCACCGCGCGCTTCGGCGCGCGCAATCATCGACAATGCGGGGCGATCTTTCACCGAGCCCGCCGGGTTGTTGCCTTCGAGCTTGACCAGGATGGTGTTGGTGGTTTCGCCGGGCAGCCGCTGCAGGCGAACCAGGGGGGTGTTGCCGACGCAATCGGCAATGGTCGGGTACTGAATTGTCATGGCGTCGATGAACCGAGCGGCATTTGGAAGGCGCACATGATACCGACAACCACCGGACACGGGCAGACCGCCCGGCTTGGCCAGCGCATACCGCAATGCGCGAAACGCAGCGATCAAGCTTGGCAGATAGTTGTCAGTGGTCTAGCTCTATACCTATCGCCCTTCCTTAAGGAACTCACTCATGCCCGTCGGACCTGCCGCACTGGTCTTCACCTTTTTACTCGCCAGCCTGACTGCCTGTTCCAGCCCGGACGGCTCATCCAGCCAGACGCCACCTGCACCCGAAGGCGCCAGCGGCTACACCGCCAAACCCGGTTGGGCCACCGAACGCTTTGCCGTGGCCGCTGCCAACCCGCTAGCGACCGAGGCGGGCTACCAGATTCTCAAGGCGGGAGGCAGCGCGATGGATGCTGCAGTGACCGTGCAGATGGTACTGACGCTGGTCGAGCCGCAATCCAGCGGCATCGGTGGCGGCGCCTTTCTGCTGCATTGGGATGGCGAGAACGTGATCGCGCTGGACGGTCGCGAGACCGCACCGGCTGCTGTCGACGAAGCGCTGTTCTTGAAGCCCGATGGCACACCCATGGATTTTCAGCAGGCGGTGGTCGGAGGCCGCTCGGTGGGCGTCCCGGGCATCGTAAAGATGCTCGAACAGGCGCATCAGCAATACGGCAAGCTGCCTTGGCGAGAGCTGCTGCAACCGGCCATCCGGCTCGCCGAGGACGGTTTCGAAATCAGCCCGCGACTGCACCGTTTGCTTGAGAGCGACCCGGCGCTTCGCGACAACCCGCCCGCCGCCGCCTTCTACTACCAGCCGGACGGCTCGCCCTGGCCTGTTGGGCATCGCCTGCGCAACCCGGCGCTCGCCGAGCTGCTGAGCAATATCGCCGAGAACGGCAGCGATGCCTTCTATCGCGGCGCCAACGCCCAGGCGCTGGTGCGCCAGGTGAACGAGCACCAGAACGCCGGAGCAATGACCTTGAGTGACCTGGAGGTCTACGAACCGCGCCAACGCGATCCGCTGTGCAACCTCTGGCAGCAGCGCTATCAGGTGTGTGGCTTTCCACCGCCGTCATCCGGGCATATCACCCAGATGCAGATCCTCGGGATTCTGGAGCAGTTGTCGCCGCTACCAGCGCTGGACCAGGGCGTGCCTTCGGCGGAGTTCCTGCACCGCTACACCGAAGCCGCGCGCCTGGCCTACGCGGATCGCGCCAAATACATCGCCGACCCCGATTTCGCACCGGTACCGGGGCGGACGTGGAACAGCATGCTCGCGCCCAAGTACCTCAAACAGCGCGCCGAACTGATCGGCAAGCGCAGCATGGGGACTGCGCAAGCAGGCGAACCGGGAGCGGTGCCCGTCTCGTTCGCGCCTCAGCCCGAGCAGCCGGAATACGGCACCAGCCACATCAGCATCGTCGACGACCAGGGCAATGCGCTGGCGATGACCACCAGCATCGAGCAGGCCTTCGGCTCACGTCTGCTCAATGACGGCGGCACCGGCCTGCCCGGCGGCTATCTGCTGAACAACGAACTCACCGACTTCGCGTTCGAGCCGCGGGATTCCCAGGGCAAGCCGGTAGCCAACCGGGTCGAGCCGAACAAGCGTCCCCGTTCGAGCATGAGTCCGACGCTGGTGTTCGATGCCGCAGGCGACCGTGTGCTCGCCAGCGTCGGTTCGCCTGGCGGTGCGGCCATCATTCACTTCACGGCGAAAACCCTGCTGGGCATGTACGGCTGGGGGTTGGATGCGCAACGGGCAATCGACCTGCCGAACTTCGGCAGCTTCAACGGCCCGACGGTACTCGAAGCCGGACGCTTCCCGGCCAGCACGGTGGAGTCATTGGAAGCACGCGGCCATGAGGTCAATGAGACAGACATGACCAGCGGCCTGCAGGCCATCCAGCGTACCGACAGCGGCTGGTTCGGCGGCGCCGATCCGCGGCGTGAAGGTGTGGTGATGGGCGAGTGATGGCTGACAACGCGTGCGTCTTGGCTTGGGGCAGGCCTGCGGCCTGCTTCGCCGCGAGGGCGCGCCTCCTACAGAGGGTCAATGCGCGCCTGCCGCTTTTGTGGGAGGGGCGAATGATCCCGAGCGGGCAGCAAGCCTTGGTCTGTAGACGTTGGATTGATCGGGGCACCCGCCGGACCTTCGCGCAGGTCCACGCCCTGCATTCGCCGCGAGGGCGCGCCTCCTACAGCGGCTCGGTGCGCGCGCCTGCCGCTTTTGCGAATGATCTCGAGCGGACGGCAAGCCTTAGTCTGTAGACGTTGGATTGATCGGGCACCCGCCGGTCCTTCGCGCAGACCCACGCCCCGCATTCGCAGGGCGCGCGCCCTACAGCGGCTCGGTGCGCGCACCTGCTGCTTTTTGTGGGAGGCCCGACCTCGGGGCGAATGGGCCTACGTGAACGGCGTTGCGCTAGACAACTCGGGCAGCGTGCTCCAGCCGCTCGATGGCGCTATCCAGTTCATCCAGCGCATGCGCGGCGCTTGGGTGGTTCTGTTTCAGCAGCGTTTCGCTGCGCTCGCAGGCCGCGCGTAATTGGGGCACGCCGCAATAGCGCGTAGCGCCATGCAATCGGTGCACGCGGTCGATCATCGCCTGTCGGTCGTTCACATCACGCGCCGTCCTGATTGCCCGGCGATCGTCTTCCAGCGATGCCAACAGCATGCTCATCATGTCGGCCGCCAGATCGGCCTTGCCGGCTGCCAGACGCAAGCCTTCTTCGGCATCCAGTACCTTCAGGTTGTTATCCGCTACCGCCATATCGGCAGGCGCGGCGAGAAAGCTGCGCGACAGCGGCAAGCCGGTCCACTTCAATATCACCTGAGCCAGCTGGCGTTCGCTGATGGGCTTGGTCAGGTAATCGTCCAGGCCGCTCTGCAGAAGCGAGCGCTTTTCATTGGATAGCGCGTGGGCGGTCAGCGCGATGATCGGGATCGGTGGCTGGCCGCTGTCCTCCTCCCACCGTCGAATCGCCTCGGTGGTCTGGCGCCCATCCATGCCGGGCATCTGCACGTCCATGAACACCAGATCGAACGGCTGACGCTTGACCACTTCAAGCGCTTCCCGGCCACTGCTGACCGCCTCGGCCTCGCCGCCCATGTCGGTCAGCAGGGTTTCGAGCAGCAGCAGGTTGGCCGGGTTGTCATCGACACAGAGCACGCGCGGCGGACGCGTCTCGGGCATCGCCAGGCTCTCGACCAATGGCTGTTGCGGACGCAGCAGATCGAGCAGGACCCGCTGCAGTTTGCGCGTGCAGGACGGTTTGCTTTGCAGCTGGGTATGCGTATGGGATTCGGGCAGGGCTTCGTGATACTGCGCCTGCTCGCTGGTCGGGCAGAGCACGATGCATTTGCAGCCCAGCCCTTCGAATTCCCACAACCGCTGGCAGAGTTGCTGAGGCGCGATCTCGCGATGAGTCACGCCAAGCACGGCGATTTCGATGGGCGTTTCACTCGTTTGCGCGGCAGCCACCGCCGCTTGCAGCTGGTCCAGGGAATCGAACGGCAACACGTCCAGGCCGCAGCTTTCCAGTTGATGCTGCAAGGCCTGGCGTGCCAGTGGGTGCTGCTCCAGCACGCCGATCTTGCGGCCCAGCAGCGCGGCGCGAGGCAAATCTTCGATGTCGTCGCGGGCCTTGGGCAGGCTCAGGCTGATCCAGAATTCGGAGCCCTCCTCCGGAATGCTGTCGACCCCGATTTCACCACCCATCTGCTCGATCAGACGTTTAGAAATCACCAGCCCGAGGCCCGTGCCGCCCGGTTGGCGCGAGAGCGAGTTATCCGCCTGGCTGAAGGCCTGAAACAGCGCGCGCAGGTCCTGATCGGTCAGGCCGATACCGGTGTCCTGCACGCTGATGCGAAGCTGCGCGCGATCGGAGCGCTCGTCCTCGACCATGGCGCGTACGACCACGGTGCCTTCGTTGGTGAATTTGATGGCGTTGCTGACCAGATTGGTCAGCACCTGCTTGAGCCGCAGCGGATCGCCTACCAGTGATAGCGGCGTGTCGCGATAGACCAGGCTGACCAGCTCCAGCTGCTTGGCATGTGCCGCCGGGCCGAGGATGGTCAGGGTGTCCTCGATCAAATCGCGTAGGTTGAACGGAACACTGTCGAGCACCAGCTTGCCGGCCTCGATCTTCGAGAAATCGAGGATCTCGTTGATGATGCCCAGCAAGCTGTCGGCGGACTTCTCGATAGTCGACAGGTAGTCCTGCTGACGCGGGGTAAGGTCGCTTTTCTGCAGCAGATGAGTGAAGCCGAGGATGCCGTTGAGCGGCGTGCGGATCTCGTGGCTCATGTTGGCCAGGAATTCGGACTTGATCCGGCTGGCCTCCAACGCCTCTTTGCGCGCCAGATCCAGTTCGATGTTCTGGATTTCGATGGTTTCGAGGTTCTGCTGCACGTCCTCGGTGGCCTGGTCGATGCTCTGCTGCAACTCTTCGCGGGCGCTGAGCAGCGCCTCGGCCATGCGATTGATGCCCGCCGCGACCTCGTCCATTTCGTGACTGCCGAGCGCTGGCAGCCGAGTCTCCAGATAACCGTCCTTGAGCTGCGCCACGGCCACCTTGACCTTGTGCAGCGGCTTACTGATCGCGGTGCTCATGCGCAGCGCCAGCAGCGCGGTGACGATCAGCCCCGCCCCAATCAGCAGCAGGCTGGTAAAGAGGCTGCGATAACCGCGTAGCAAGGTGCCTTGGTGCGACAGTTCGAGCTCCAGCCAGCCGATCTGACGGAGGTCGTTGCTGGGATTGTCTTCAGCGAGATTCAGATGTTTACCGAGGACCGGCAGGAGAATGCGCGTGGTGTCGATGCTGCTGACCTGGGTCAGGGCCTCGGGGTCGGTCGGTGGTGATGGGGTGACCATGTTCGGCCCGGCGTGGGCCAGCAGGTTGCGCTCGGTATCGAGGATCGATACGGCGCGGACGTCGGGCTGGTCCAGGACCTGATTGAGGATCCGCTGCAGCCGCTTGCCATATCCCTGCGCCATGGCCGGCGCTGCCAGTGGCGCCAGCTGCCGGGCGATGAGCTGCCCGCGCTCGTCGAGCTGGTGGCGCATTTCCGACAGCTGCATCAAGGTGAAGTAGACGCCAAGCGCAACGGCTAGCACCGTGCTAGGCAGCAGTATCAGCGCCAGCACACGACTCTTGATTCCCAGGTCTCTCAGCACGGTTCCATCCCCTCTATCGCAAGGCCGCTAGTGTAGCGGCTCGCCGTAAGGGAATCTGCCTACCAGAGCCGTCTGGCGACGGAGCGTGCGGCGTTCACCGGATCAGCCCGCCATCAATCCAGACCGCGGATGTCGCGGCCCTGGAAATCGGGAAGTTTCCACTGGAAGGTCATCGCCATGACGCGGAACAGGAAGCCGGCACAGAGCGCGGCAACCGAGGAGATGGAGTTGCTGATACCCAGCCACAGCAGGCCGACGTAGAGCACACCCGTGAACAACGCCACCGTGGCGTACAGCTCGCGCTGCAGCACCATCGGCACTTCGTTGCAGAGGATGTCGCGCAACAGCCCGCCGAATACGCCAGTGATCACACCAGCCAGCACGACAATCGACACATGCACATCCATTTCCATCGCCACACCGCAACCGATCACCGTGAAAGCCACCAGACCCAGGCCGTCGACCAACAGGAATACCTGCCGCAGGTGATGCATGTGCCGTGCAACCATCGCCGTGACGATGGCCGCGCCGACCGTGAAGCCGAGGTATTCGGGATTGGCGATCCAGCCGATCGGATAGTGCCCGAGCAGTACGTCGCGCGCCGTGCCGCCGCCCAGCGCCGTCACCGTGCCCAGCACGCAAATACCGAACAGGTCCATGCCGCGACGCATGCCCATGATCGCACCGGACATGGCTTCAGCAGTGATGGCGACCAGATAGATGATATGCAACAGCGTCACGGGGCAACTCCAACAGGGCGGGACAGGCAGAAGATGCGCAATTATGGGGCAGACGCGAACTTAATTGGCATGGCTAAGTAAAAGTAGGCTATACAAATATTTACTTAATCAGAGAGCCACAACTTGAATCTTGATCCGAAGCAGACCGAAGCCTTCCGAGCGGTCATCAAGACCGGCAGTTTCGAACAGGCTGCGCTGCGCCTACACCTGACACCACCGGCGATTTCACAGCGGGTTCGCGCTCTGGAAAGCGCACTGGGCAATGCATTGGTGGTGCGCAGCCGACCGTGCCGCCCCACCGAGACCGGCCAGCGATTGCTGCAGTACCTCAAGCGCGCCAGCATGCTCGAAGCCGACCTGCTTGCGGACCTGGACGAGCGCAGCGACGCGCCGCTAATGGTGGTCGCCGCGCTCAATTCCGACAGCCTCGGAACCTGGTTCTTCCCGGCGCTGGCCGAGGTGCTGATCCGCGAGCGCGTGCTGCTGGACCTGACCATCGAAGATCAGGATCACACCTACAATCTGTTGGAAACCGGCCTGGCGATCGGCTGCATCAGCACCGAACCCAAACCGATGCGCGGCTGCACGGCTAGCCCGCTGGGCAGCATGCGCTATCGCCTGGTGGCGTCCCGCGAGTTTTGCCTGCGGTACTTTCCCAACGGGCTGAATCGCAACGCCGCGCGCAAGGCACCCGTGGTCGCCTATACGCGCAAGGACCGCCTTTCTTCATCTTTCCTGCTGCGCCAACTGGGCTTGCCGGAACGCGCCTATCCCTGCCATTACGTGCCCGGCGCCGAGCCCCACTTCAGCGCGATCCGCTACGGCCTGGGCTACGGTATGGTTCCGGAACTGCTGCTGCACGATGCGCTGGCGCAAAGTGAAGTAGTCGATCTGGCTGCGGAGGCGCCGCTGGATATTCCGCTGTACTGGCACACTTGGAAGGTGCAGTCGCCACGGATGGAAAACCTGTCGCGGCAGATCATCGAAGCGGCGCCTATGATCCTCGCGCGACCGACCGAGCCACGAGCATGACGCGTCGGCACTGCGCTCGTATCGACGCTTGAGGCACACTAACGCCCATGAACTGCCCGCCCCAACATCCCGCCTGCTGCTCCCCGCTGAGCGAACATTGGCCACTCCCGCACCCCCTCCCCGGCGTGCACCTGCTCAGCACCCGCTTCGACCCCGAGCTGCTCGATCCCGAGGACTTCAACCGCTGGGGCCTCCCGGCGATGGCCGCGGTGAGCAAACGCCGGACCGAATTTCTCGCCGGCCGCATCTGTGCCTACGAGGCCTTGCGCAGGGTCACCGGCGTGCCGGGCATTCCCGCTGTCGGCGAAGATCGATCGCCTTGCTGGCCGACCGGCGTGGTGGGCTCCATAACCCATGGCGCCGGCTGGGCCGCAGTGGTCGCAGCGCGAAGCGATCACTGGCGGGGGCTCGGGCTTGATGTGGAAAAACTGCTGCCGGTCACCCGCGCCGACCGTTTGGCCGGAGAGATCCTTACGCCGCGTGAACTGGAAGGCTACGCAGCGCTGGACGACTCACAGCGGGCGCTACGCGTGACGCTGACCTTTTCCCTTAAAGAGAGCCTGTTCAAGGCGCTCTATCCGCTGGTTAAAACGCGCTTCTACTTTCAGGAAGCCGAGCTCATCCGCCACGACGCCGACGGTCACGCCCGCCTGCGCCTGCTAAGCGATCTCTCGGATGAATGGAAGGCCGGCGCCGAGCTTGAAGGCCAGTTCGTGCAGTTCGAAGACTACCTGCTGAGCCTGGTCAGCATCCCGGCCTCGTAGGATGGCATCGAGCGCAGCGAGACCCTTCCTATCGAGCTTGATCGAATAAATTCGACCCTACAAAAACCAACGATGCGCATGATCCAACTGTAGGGACGAACGTGTTCGTCCAGCGGCGTGAAATACCCGGCCCGAGTGAAATTAAGCGGAGCGATGCCCGTCCCGCGAACGCATTGATCACCTCAGCGCAGCGCTCTGCTAATCCGGCCGCCTGCGCGGCCAGACCAGGCTGAAGCGCGCGCCGCCCAATTCGCTATGCCCGATCTGCGAGCGGCCGCCGTGCCAGTATGAAATTCGCCGGACGATGGATAACCCCAACCCATGCCCGCCGGAAGCACGTGTGCGGCTGTCGTCCAGACGCATGAACGGCGCGAATATCTTCTCCCAGGCCTCTTCCGGCACGCCCGGACCGTCGTCGTCAACCACCAGATGTGCGCGCTGGGCGTCAATGATGAAGCTCACCTGAACCCGCGTTGCCGCGTGGCGCATGGCGTTGGTGATCAGGTTGCTCAAGGCGCGACGCAGATAATGAAACTCGGCCTCGGCGACACTGCTGCCATCCTCAGCCGTCACACACGGTCCGCGCTCGACCAGAACGTCAGGCCGAAGCGGCGCCAGCTCTCCGATCACTTGATCGACCAGAGCGCTCAGATCGACCGATTGGAAGGTGAGATCAGGCGACCCGCGCTCGAGACGCGTATAGACCAGCATTTCGTCCACCAGACGATCGAGGTCGTCGATATCGCCGTCCATGTCCGCGAGATACCGCGCCCGAGCATCCGCGGTCGGTGCCGAACCGGCCATCTCCAAGCCGAAACGCAGCCGCGCGACCGGCGTGCGCAGCTCATGGGCCACCGCGCTGACCATTTCCCGCTGCACGGCCAAGAGGCGCTGCAGATGGCTGGCCATGCCGTTGAACGCCTTCGCCAGTCGCCCGACCGAATCCGTCCCGGCACCCGGCACACGTGCCTCCAGATTCCCTCCAGCGATGCGCGAGGCGGCGCTTTCCACTTCACGCAGTCGCCGTTCCAGTTGGCGCACCAGCAAATAGACCGTCAGCCCGATCAGCGACAGCCCCAGCACGCCGATCAGCACCAGCAATTGCGGCGGGTAAGGGTTCATCGGGTGCAACGGCCCCAACGCCATGATCCAGGGCGTTCCGGAAATGGCGGCGAAGACCCGAACGGCCTCGCCGCCACGGACCAAGGCCATTACGGTGTCGCCTTCGTCCAGCCGGCGGCGTTGATCGTCATCGAGGCTGGCATTGTCACGGGTCAGCAGCCGCAACTCGTAGCCGAAGCCGCGCGCCTTCTTCAGTTCGGCGAGACGCTGAGGTTGTTCAGCTTCGGGGTAGCGGATCAGCTCGTCGATCAGCAGATAAATGGTCGCGCGAGCGAGCTGCTCGCTGAGCTGCTCCACCTCACCGGTCAGCACCAGGCGATCCTCGGCGCTGACCAGCGAATAGACCGTCACGCTGTGCGGGCGCATTTGCTCCACCAGCACCTGTCCGCGCAGGAGCCGGGCTTCCAGGCGGCTCTCCAGGCTGACGTCTTCCAAGGTACGAACTCGCAGCGGAATTCCCAGCAGGCGCCCCCAGAGATTGGCTGCCTGGCGCCGTTCGATGGGCGTCATGCCGCTCATGTTGTGCGCCATCAGGCGAAAGGTCCCGCTGGCGAGCATCTCGCGGTGCCGGTCGGCGCGCGCCTCGTTGAGCAGACTTACGCCACCGACGCCCAGCAGCCCGACGAGCACCAGCACGGCGAGAACGCCGCCGTAGATGCGCAGGAAAATCGAGTTCACTGCAGCGCTTCAGCCGCTTCGGATACGAACAGATAGCCCTTGCCGCGAACCGTTTTGATTAGACGTGGGTGATCGGGGTCATCGCCGATCTTCGGACGAATGCGCGAAATACGCACGTCTATGGAACGATCCTGCCCGTCGTATTCGATGCCACGCAATTCGGCGAAGATCTGTTCGCGGGACATGATCCGCCCGGGATTGGAGGTCAGCAGCCAGAGCAGATCGAACTCGGCACCGGTCAGTTCGATGCCCTCGCCTCGCAACCAGGCCTCGCGCAGCGCGCTGTCCACGACCAGAGGGCCATATTGCAGCCGTTTGCTGCTGGCCGCCGCAGCTACTTCCACGCCTTCGCGTCGGCGCAGCAATGCACGAATCCGGGCCAGCAACAGCCGCGGACGCACCGGCTTGCAGACGTAATCATCCGCACCGATCTCCAGACCGAGCACCTGATCGAGATCATCGGCACGGGCGGTGAGCATCAGGATCGGGCCGTCATAGCGATGGCGCACTTTGCGGCAAATGGAAAAGCCGTCTTCGCCGGGCAGCATCAGGTCGAGTACCACCAGGTCGGGGCGTTCATCGATGATGCGTCCGGCCGCCAGGGCGCCATCCCCTTCGATGGAAACCCGCAAGCCGTTACCCTCAAGATAGTCGCGGGTCAGCTCGGCCAACCGCTGGTCATCTTCGACAATCAGGATGTTCCAAGACTCTTGATCCACCAACGCGCCCTCCCCAGACACCGGCCGGCATTGTAGCGTCAGGGCACTTGCAGATGGCAGCCGCAGACGTGCTCCGCTTGACTGCCTGATCCGCGCATAGCCACTCCCATGAAAACGCCCTCGTTTGGCCGGGCTCCGATCAGCGATGAACGCTACACGTGTGGTAGCGGCTACTTCGCAGCAGTCTTCTGCCCACAGAGCCCAAGGCAAAAGGCCAGTATTCACGCCCGCTCCGTCAAATTACCCGCCTCGCAGGCCGCTAAACGCAATAAGTCCGCCTTTGACAAAACACCACATATAGTGTTTGCGCTCAGCAGCGCCAGGCATCTGAAAAGACCGCTTGAGCACGCATTTCATCCGAACCTTGCGTAGCCCCGAAACGGCGCGGGCTGCGCCTCGATCGCGCACAGCTCACCCACATCTTATCCACAGGTTGTTCATTTTGGGCGCCTTGCGCTGTGCCTGAACCCCCACTATCGTGTCGCACCAGGCGCTCTTAACCCCATATATTGGGTGTTAAAAGACAAACAAACACAAACGCCGAAAAAAGCAAGCTAAATAATTCGCTCTGTTTTGTACCCGGCTCGCGCCCGCACCTGGCGCGATAGATCGCCGCCGCAGATCGCGATGCTGCCGCGTCCAACGTTGATTTTGCTCAAACCCAGCGGTAGCGCATGCGCCAAACGCATCACACTACATGTTGTGTTTTGAGGTTGTGAACTTCACAACGTCTGACTATGCTTCGGCACATTCGATTCGCCACCCCTGGTGCCGGATCGTTTCCAGTTTGAGTCACCCATGGGCCGGTTCGCCGGGGCATGGTTCATGCAATACGAAACATGTAATTCGAGACACTCAGTTCGAGAAAAGGCCGCTCATAAAGCAGGCCTGACACCTAACGCGTTAGAGACAGAGAGAATCCGGAGACCCCATGCAGAACGAGTCCATTCGCGAGAACCCACACGCCGACGGCACGCTGGACCTGGCCGCCACTGCGCCGGGCCAGCTGCGCGTGATCAAGCGCAACGGTACAGTCGTCCCCTACACCGATGACAAGATCACCGTCGCCATCACCAAAGCGTTTCTCGCAGTGGAAGGCGGCAACGCCGCCGCCTCGTCGCGCATCCATGACACCGTGCAGCGCCTGACCGAGCAGGTCACCGCCACCTTCAAGCGCCGCATGCCCTCCGGCGGCACCATCCATATCGAAGAAATCCAGGACCAGGTCGAACTGGCCCTGATGCGTTCCGGCGAGCAGAAAGTCGCCCGCGACTACGTGATCTATCGCGAGTCGCGTAGCCAGGAGCGCAAGCGCGGCGCGGTCGACGCCCCAGTCGAAGCCCACCCGAGCATCCGCATAAAGCGTGCCGATGGCAGCATGGCGCCGCTGGACCTGGGACGCCTGAACACCATCATCACCGAAGCCTGCGAAGGCCTCGAAGAAGTCGATGGCGCGCTGATCCAGAAAGAAACCCTGAAGAACCTCTACGACGGCGTTGAGCAGACCGACGTCAACACCGCCCTGGTGATGACCGCCCGCACCCTGGTCGAGCGTGAGCCGAACTACTCCTACGTCACCGCCCGTCTGCTGATGGACACCCTGCGCGCCGAAGCCCTGAGCTTCCTAGAAGTCGCCGAATCCGCCACGCACCACGAAATGGCTGACCTCTACGCCAAGGCCCTGCCCGCCTACGTCGAAAAAGGCGTGCAGTTCGAACTGCTCGACCCGCGCCTGAAGGAATACGACCTGGCCAAGCTGGGCGCCGCGATCAACCACGAGCAAGACCAGCAGTTCACCTACCTCGGCCTGCAGACCCTCTACGACCGCTACTTCATCCACAAGGATGGCGTGCGTTTCGAGCTGCCGCAGATCTTCTTCATGCGCGTCGCCATGGGCCTGGCCATCGAGGAAGAAAACCGCGAAGCCCGTGCCATCGAGTTCTACAACCTGCTGTCGTCCTTCGACTACATGGCCTCCACGCCGACCCTGTTCAACGCCGGCACCCTGCGTCCGCAGCTGTCCTCCTGCTACCTGACCACCGTGCCGGACGACCTGGGTGGTATCTACGACGCCATCCGCGATAACGCCCTGCTCTCCAAGTTTGCCGGCGGCCTCGGCAACGACTGGACCCCGGTCCGCGCTCTGGGCGCTTACATCAAAGGCACCAACGGCAAATCCCAAGGCGTCGTGCCCTTCCTGAAAGTGGTCAACGACACCGCCGTCGCGGTCAACCAGGGCGGCAAGCGCAAGGGCGCGGTCTGCGCGTATCTCGAAACCTGGCACCTGGACATCGAGGAATTCCTCGAGCTGCGCAAGAACACCGGTGACGATCGTCGCCGCACCCACGACATGAACACCGCCAACTGGATTCCGGACCTGTTCATGAAGCGCGTCTTCGACGACGGCAAGTGGACCCTGTTCTCGCCGAGCGAAGTACCGGACCTGCACGACCTCACCGGCAAAGCCTTCGAGGAGCGCTACGAGTACTACGAAGCCCTGATCGAATACGGCAAGATCAAGAACTACAAGACCCTGCAGGCCAAAGACCTGTGGCGCAAGATGCTCTCCATGCTGTTCGAAACCGGCCACCCATGGCTGACCTTCAAGGACCCGTGCAACCTGCGCAGCCCGCAGCAGCACGTCGGCGTGGTGCACAGCTCCAACCTCTGCACCGAGATCACGCTGAACACCAACAAGGACGAAATCGCCGTCTGCAACCTGGGCTCGATCAACCTGCCGCGCCACATCGTCGACGGCAAGCTCGACACTGCCAAGCTGGAGCGCACCGTGCGCACCGCCGTGCGGATGCTCGATAACGTCATCGACATCAACTACTACTCGGTGCCGCAGGCGAAGAACTCCAACTTCAAGCACCGCCCGGTGGGCCTGGGCATCATGGGCTTCCAGGACGCGCTGTACCTGCAGCACATCCCCTACGGTTCCGACGCCGCCATCGACTTCGCCGACAAATCCATGGAAGCGGTCAGCTACTTCGCCATCCAGGCCTCCTGCGACCTGGCCGACGAGCGCGGCGCCTACGAAACCTTCCAGGGTTCGTTGTGGAGCCAGGGCATCCTGCCGCTGGACTCGCAGCAGATCCTCATCGAGGCGCGTGGCCAGAAGTACATCGACGTCGACCTGACCGAGTCCCTGGACTGGGCCCCGGTCCGTGCCCGCGTCAAGAACGGCATTCGTAACTCGAACATCATGGCCATCGCGCCGACCGCGACCATCGCCAACATCACCGGCGTGTCGCAGTCCATCGAGCCGACCTACCAGAACCTGTACGTGAAATCGAACCTCTCGGGCGAATTCACCGTGATCAACCCCTACCTGGTTCGCGACCTCAAGGCACGCGGTCTGTGGGACGCGGTCATGATCAACGACCTCAAGTACTACGACGGTTCGGTGCAGCAGATCGAGCGCATCCCGCAGGAGTTGAAAGACCTCTACGCGACCGCCTTCGAAGTGGAAACCAAATGGATCGTCGACGCCGCCAGCCGCCGCCAGAAGTGGATCGACCAGGCGCAGTCGCTGAACCTCTACATCGCCGGCGCCTCGGGCAAGAAGCTTGACGTGACCTACCGCATGGCCTGGTACCGTGGCCTGAAAACCACCTACTACCTCCGTGCCCTGGCCGCGACCAGCACCGAGAAGTCCACCGTCAACACCGGCAAGCTCAACGCCGTGTCCAGCGGTGGCAACAGCGGCAACAGCGCCGCCCCGGCCAAGGCCGCGCCAGCCCCGGAAATGTCCGCCGGACCGGCACCGGTACCAAAAGCCTGCGCAATTGATGAGCCGGATTGCGAGGCATGTCAGTAAGGATCGGATTTGCGAGCGGCGCCGACCAGCGCCGCCGTTTCACCCCATCTAGAAGTACTAGGCGACGGCGGCAAAATGTAGACAGAAAAAAGCCCGAGCACAGCTGTAACTGTGTTCGGGCTCGATCTCCCAGGTGCAAGAGCTTCGCTCTATGGGAGGCTAGATCCTTTCAGATCCAAACGCGGGCGCATGATCGCCATCTGAACGGACTAGTGTCAAGAGACGCTCATCCAATAGGAGAACGCCATGGCTAAGAAGTCTAGCGGCCAAAAGATTGGCCGCGACGCTGGCAATGGGCGTTTCACCACAACTGAGAAAGCTCGGAAAAACCCGAAAACTCACGTGGTAGAAACGATCAAGAAGTCTAAATAAGAGGGTCGCGGGAAGAGGTAATTAATCACCTCTTCCCGCGTTTTCTCACGACGAGATCCCTCAGCCAGAGATATGAGCCAAGCGTGCTAACCGCACATCTTTCAACTAATGGTCGGTTTCCCGGCCACTGAAGCAGGAGCCCCCATGCTGAGCTGGGACGAATTCGACGAAGAAGAAACCACCACCGCCGCGCCCGCAGCTGCCCCCCAAGCCGCTGCCGCAGCAACCGAAGCCCCCGCAAAACTCGACCAGGACGCCGCCGGCTCCGTTGAAGAAGCCCGCGCCGTGGCCGCTAACGACTCCGCTGCCATCGCCCGCGCCAAGAAGGCCCTGGACGACCTCGACATCCAGGAAGGCCTGGACGACCTCGAAGGCGCCTCCGCCCGCGTTCACGTCGGCGACAAGCAGATGATCAACGCCCGCGCTGACCTCAACCAGCTCGTCCCCTTCAAGTACGACTGGGCCTGGCAGAAGTATCTGGATGGTTGCGCCAACCACTGGATGCCGCAGGAAGTGAACATGAACGCCGACATCGCTCTGTGGAAGAGCAAGGACGGCCTCAGCGAAGACGAACGCCGCATCGTCATGCGCAACCTCGGCTTCTTCTCCACCGCCGACAGCCTGGTTGCCAACAACCTCGTCCTGGCCGTGTACCGCCTGATCACTAACCCCGAGTGCCGCCAGTACATCCTGCGCCAGGCCTTCGAAGAGGCGATCCACACCCACGCCTACCAGTACTGCATCGAATCACTGGGCATGGATGAAGGCGAGATCTTCAACATGTACCACGAGATCCCAAGCGTCGCGAAGAAAGCCTCCTGGGGCCTCAAGTACACCCGCTCGATCTCCAACCCCGAGTTCACCACCGGCACCGTCGAGACCGACAAAGAGTTCCTGCGCAACCTCATCGCCTACTACTGCGTACTCGAAGGCATCTTCTTCTACTGCGGCTTCACCCAGATCCTGTCCATGGGCCGCCGCAACAAGATGACCGGCACCGCCGAGCAGTTCCAATACATCCTGCGCGACGAGTCCATGCACCTGAACTTCGGCATCGACGTGATCAACCAGATCAAGATCGAAAACCCACACCTGTGGGACGCCGCCATGAAGGACGAAGCGACCCAGATGATCCTTCAGGGTACGCAGCTGGAAATCGAATACGCCCGCGACACCATGCCCCGCGGCGTCCTCGGCATGAACGCCTCGATGATGGAGGACTACCTCAAATTCATCGCCAACCGTCGCCTGACGCAGATTGGTTTGAAGGAAGAGTACCCAGGTACGACGAACCCGTTCCCGTGGATGAGCGAGATCATGGACCTCAAGAAAGAGAAGAACTTCTTTGAGACCCGGGTTATTGAGTATCAGACGGGTGGGGCTTTGAGCTGGGATTGATCAGCTTACTCACCGAGAAACCAAGAGCGCCTTACCTGAAATTAATATTTGGGGTAGCGAGTTGAAGCCCCGCCTAATGCGGGGCTTTTTATTAATAATACGAGGCAGCCATGAACGAAACAAATCTTATCTTGGCGTATCCAGATAGCGGCCGTGAAATCAGGACCTTATACAGAAACAACGAAGTAATGTTCTGCTTATCCGATGTAGTACAAATTCTGGCTGAGCAAAATACTGAACTCGCTAAAGATGGGAAAAAAGTAGGGCTTGGTGGGCTCACAAAAGGACTACTTGATGCACTTGACAGCGACGAGAAGTACTCCTTACCTGATATAGAAGTATCCAACCCACAAGACTCGCAATTCGTAACACAGCCCGGGTTGTTTAGAATCATACTCCGCGACAATAGCCCAGCTTGCAAAAAATTCCAGCGCTGGGTATTCCATGAAGTTCTTCCATCAATACAAAAATTTGGGACATACCCGCCTCCAGCCGTCACCCAAGGCTCTGAGGTCAAAAAGGCAGTAATGCTGTTACTAGAAGAAATTGAGGAGCGCGAACGTCTTGAGCGAGAAACAAAGGCACGTTTCGAGCACACGGAGCGTAGACTTAATGAACTTAGTGAAAAAATATCAACGACCCAAGCGATATCGCATTATGGCCTAGATCATTTGACCGTGTCAGATTACTGCACAAAAAATTGCATTGACTTAAAACACGAGCATCTTATCCGGGGCTGGTGTATAAAGATTTGTGCAGAAGAAGGGCACTCCAGTTATAAAATCAGCAAAGATGGGCAAACTGAAGTCGTATTCCCAGAGTCCGTGCTCCTTCAGTCAGCAAGCAATATTTAACTAACGCTTTAACATAACAGCGACCAGCCAGGATAATGATAGTAAAGGGCTTCGCCGTTTTATTCCTCCGATGCTACTGCGGCACCACTCAAATTCTCTACATGGGTCGCAGCGGTATGATGACCGACACCACCGAGCAGTTCCAATACATCCTGCGACGAGTCCATGCATCTGAACTTCAGCATCGAGGTGATCAACCAGATCAAGATTGAAAACCCACACCTTTGGGATGAATATCCAGGTACGGCTAATCCCTACCCATGGATGGGCGATTATGGATTTGAAGAAGGAGAGGAACTCCTTCGAGGCGCGGATAATTGAGTCAGACCGGGGAGGCGTTGAGCAGGGATTGACGTAACCGATCAAAATGCCCGCCGGAAGGCGAGGTCTATAATCAAACACAGAAAGGAATCAGAAACTTGGGCCAACTAGAAAGTATCGAAGAAGCATTTAAAGACCTTCAGGATGCGCTTCCGGAAGAAGCGACTTGGACAAATAGCTTTTTCAAAGGGAGCGGGAAATTTGGCAAGCTATTAAGCGGTGGCGAACCGTTAAAGCTGGACCGTAAAGCAAAGCGCTATCTCAGCACAACTCCCGTCTGGATCAGATACATCAGCTTCACTACCAGCGACCCGAAGACACTGAAGGCGCAATTAAAGTGCCGCGCCACGACTGTCGCCGGAACCGTTATCGAGAAAAGCCTTACGATCGATCAGAAACAGACGTTCTGTTTCGTTTGGTTCAACTCGCTTTGCACCTCATTTGAAATCCAATCCAGCAGCGGTCTAATAAACAATTCGACGCTGAGCAAAATTAATATTAATGGCTTCGATCTCAATACGTTCGAAAAGGTTGCTGCGTGCGCTAGCGAATCACTTGAGCTTAAGGCAAACATTGATGCGTACGTTGAAAACACTCGTAACGAACTCGCGTCAATCGAGTCAGAATGCGCGCTAGCGACATCAAAAAAAGAGGCGCTAGAAGAGCGGACCGAAGACACCAAACAAGCTTATGCTGAATCCGAAGCTGAACTTACGGCATCCAAGGCAAATGTAGCAAACGCGAAAGCTGAACTTGAATCTTTAGAATCTTCTATCAGACAAGCCAATAGCAACCTTTCGAATATCGAGAACAATGTAACCTTGCTAAAGGCCAGCTCCGCAGCACTAACAAAGAAAATTGCGGAACATAAGCATGACTTAGACCAAATAACAAACGACCGAAGCTTGATTTCAGACGAATACAAAGACTTCGTGAAAGAAGGTAAAAATCAAGTTGCACTGTATTTTTTCCTAAGCCTTCTTCCTCTAACAGCAATCATCCTTTCGGCAGGGCGGCTTTTCTCAAGCGCCGAGTCGATTCTATCCCGTCCTCCGACCTCACTAGGCGATGTGGCAGCAACTCTTATTACACGCCTCCCGTTCACATTAATTCTTATGCTAGCGATAGGAGCATCAGCCAAAATAGCGTTCTTTCTGCTTTCTCGAGCGATAGAAATCCATAGAGATCGACTCACGCTAGCGAGACTACTTGTTATCGCCAAAGATACGGTTTTTTCCTCGACGCAAGGGCTAGATGTCTCGGATGATTCGAAGTTTCGAGAGCGAATCAAGCTAAAAATTGAGCTATTGAAAAGCCATTTATCACGGGACTTAAGCGAAGACTTCACATATAGCGTAGCGAAACAGCCGCCTAATGGCGAAGCGACCGGAGACGATAGCGCAGTAGCGAAATAACCTGAAGTCCAAACGGACTCTCAGGTGCAGTACAAAAAGGGGGACAAATTTATTTTCCTGGCCCCAACCTGCCCACATTTGCGCCGCACTTTCCCTGGCCCACCAACAGGTTTCGCCATGCACGGCGAGCCACTCTCTCTTGTTTGGCCAGAGAAAGTAACCAGAGAGAAGGTCACCCCGACATCCGGGTCTGGCCTGCAGCCAGACTCCCCTCGCTCCGGTGCTGCTCCGGGGACCGTCACGAAGGGACGTCCCTGTCCCTTCGCTCCTCGCTCGGCGTCCATGCCTCGCGTCCCCCTACGCAACACCTCCACTCGGCCTCCTGACGGGGATCGGAGTCCAAGTCGCCTGAAGGTCAAGCTTCGCTTATGTGGGGCTTTTGCAGGAGTTATCAGGCGACACCAACCGCCCCTTTCAGTAGGGTGAGTGGAATCGTCGTGGAAGGGGTTGAGCAGCATGGATGCCGCGAGAGCCGCGATGGGCCATAGATGGCCCTTCGCGGCGGGCCCCTGGAACGGCGATGGAGCGAACGAACCCGGAGCGAAGCGCAGGGCCGTATGCAGGGGCAAGGGCTTTTGGTTCCTTTTGGGGCGGCTGCCAAAGGGACCCGCCCAGTAGGGCGGAACCAATGCAGCAGTCGGCACGTTAAACCGCTGCGGCACTATCGAAAACGAGGCAATGATCTTGAGAACGTTTTTCAATACGTGATTTCGATAGAATGCGGGCGCAATCAACATAAGGTAGGCATTCATGGACGAACAACATCCTGTAGAAAACACCCCGCCACGCACCAGCAAGGTACTTTGGTTCATATTTACACCCGCACTTGGCGCCCTAGCTTATTCGTTTTTGTATTTAACGGGGGCCATATATAGCGACACAATCCTCAACCTCTACGGCGTAGCTAGCAACCTCTTTCCTCAAAGCCCAACCGATTACATGTTCAACGCATATAGCGCGCTACTCCAATCGGGCCTGAACTGGATAAACGTAGCGACGGACCCAGAAATACTAATTTTGACATTTGCGCTCGCAGTTTTGTTCGTTGCCGAGATGGCGCTACTCAACCTTATCCCAAAATCAAAACTTGCGAAGAAGACGAGTACTTTTCTAGAAGAGAGGCGACTAATTAAAGTACCTCTTTCGATAACACTTATCTAGGGATTTACCGTTATAGCAATATTCTCTATACCATTTATAGCAAATCTACTTTTACTAGTGCCAGCTCTTGTTGGGGTAAAATCAGCAGAACTAGCATATAAAAAACAGATCATTTGTATGAGCATGACTGTACTAGCGCGAAAAAACTGAGCGAACGCTGTGTGGCCATATATGACAACGATAAGCAGATCGCCCTGGGCTTTTTGATCATCGCATCCAAAACGCATCTAGCTTTGTATCTGGACGGTACAACAACAATATTTCCAGCTAAAGACTATCGCATCGAAACAGTGCCACCAACCGCCTTAGTTCATGGGAAAAGCAACTTACCCAGCAGGGCAGAACCATTGTCGCGAAGCAGCTCGGACAATGTCAGCGGTACGAATGGAAAGGAATCTTTTCCCGCCAATCTATAGCGCACACAACCCACCCGGCACCGCCATCACCCAATCCCTCACCGCACGAACCGTCGGGTCATCTCGACGGCTCTCCGGATACACGAGGTGAAATGGCTTCCCCTCCATCACCGGCCCAAACGGCTGAACCACCCGCCCTTCCCTCAATTCGTCCTCGATCAACTGACGACTCATCAACGCCACGCCCTGCCCGCCAACGGCGGCTGAAATGGCGTGGGTCTCGTCGGAGAAGACCAGCCCGGCGCTGACGTCCAGCCCCGGCACGTTGGCCATTTTCTGCCATGACGCCCAGTGAATCGGGGCGGATAAGGCGCGCTGGGCTTGGAAGTGGATCAACGAGTGCTTGGGCAGCTCGGCCACATCATGCAAGCCAAGCAGCGGGCTGCAGGCCGGAACGAACGTGTTATCGAACAGCTTCTCTGCCACCAGCCCGGGCCAGCGGCCATCGCCGTAGCGGATGGCGATATCGGCAGTAATGCCATCCAGCGCCACCGGCTCGTGCGAGGTGTGGAAGCGCAGGTCGATATCGGGATGGGAATCGCGCAGCATGCAGACCCAGGGCACCAGCCAGCGCACGGCAATGGCCGGTGTGGTGCTGAGGGTGATCGCCTGCCGACAGGGCCCCGCGCTGAGGCGGTCGACGGTCGTGGCGATGGAGTCGAACGCGGTTTCCAGCACCTGGTGCAGCTCGTGCCCTTGAGCGGTGAGTTCCAGCTTGCGTGGCTTTCGCACAAACAATGCCACGCCGAGCGATTCTTCCAGCGAGCGAATCTGGTGGCTGATCGCCGTAGCGGTAACGTTCAACTCCTCGGCGGCCTGCTTGGCGCTCTCATGGCGGGCGGCCGCTTCGAAGGCCCGCAGGGCGGAAAGCGAAGGCAATCTTCGGTGCGCCATGGCTGAGTTTTCCTCATCTGTAGCCTAAAGAAATGGTCGTTTGTCGCCCGTAGAGGCTAGACCTAGTCTGGGCCTACCGCGAATGACAGATGAATTCAGTCACAGAGGAGACTCACCATGACGCACCTTTTGCACCTCGATGCTAGCGCCCGCCCCGGTCTCGCTGGCAAGGACGAGCACGGTTCCCACAGCCGTAACCTTACCCACCGCTTTGTCAGCCAGTGGCAGTCCCGCCGCGCGCAGGACAGCATTACTTACCGGGACATCGGCCAGAACCCGCCCTCTTTCACCAGTCATGACTGGATCGCCTCATCCTTCACGCCGGAAGAACGTCGTGAGCCCTGGATGAAAGAGACGCTGGCCGAAAGCGACCGGTTGGTCGACGAGTTGATCGCGGCGGATGTGCTGGTCATCGGGACGCCGCTCTACAACTTCGGCATGCCCGCCGCGCTCAAGGCCTGGATCGATCAGATCGTGCGCCCAGGCCGGACGGTTGAGGTCGACGAAACCAAACTACCCGATCCCTACGTACCCCTGCTGGCTGACCGGCCACGGCACGCGGTCATTCTCTCCGCCAGGGGCGGCATTGGCTTTGGTCCCGGCGGGGAAATGGCGCATATGAACCACCTGGAGCCGAACCTGGTGACGGCGCTCAACTTCATCGGGATTACCCGCATCCACCAGATCGCGATTGAAGGTCAGGAAACCGGTGGCGAGGTGTTGGCAGCCTCAGTGGCACAGGCGCAACGAGAGGTCGATGCGCTGGTGGCAAAGCTTCAGGCTGAACTTGAGGCTAGTCCCAAGTCGTTCGTCACCCAACACGCCGCTGGCGTCGTTCAGGCACAGGTTTCGTGAACAAGCGCCAGTGGGTCGAGGCCTTGAGCAGATAGACTGCGGCCCGATTCAACATTACAGGGAAGATTTTCATGGGGATGGACAACCTCAAAGACCCGGCCTACCCGTCCGATCACGGCTGGGACCTTGACACCGGCTGGAAGGCGGACAGCACCGGCAACCGCGACTCCGGTTGGGGGCCTGATAGTGGCTGGGGCCGCCAGGCAGAGATGCCGAAGACCAAACCCGGTAACGGCGGCGCCTCCTTTGCCGCCTGGAAGCAGACAGTTGAAACCGCCCCTGAGCTTTTGGATTGGCCATCGCCTGACATGCTCAAGCTCCCCGAGGCCCAGCCGCCGGGCTTCTACATCGTGCCGCGCAGCATGTCCGGCGAGCAGGTGCTCGCCAAGTTGTTTGCCGATGCGCCCCACAACCACTTGGTCAGCCGCATCAAGGCGCTAAACCCCACCTTCGCGAAGGGCTTCAAGGCCGGCGAAATGTTCGTCTTGGGTAACCTGATCAACCCGACCGCTTGCCTGCGCGAAGAAGCCGACCTGATGGCGGCCGCCGCCAAAGTGCGCACGGCTTTAGAACCGCTGAGCGAGAGCGAGGCGGATTTCATGGCGAAGCATCAGGCCGAAATCGCCTTGATGGTCGGTGGCGCCAGCCAGTCGCTAGGGCTTGGCACCGACATGCTAAGCAAGGGTTTGAAGCAGATCGATGGCACGCTGCGCGATATCGAATTCGTGCACCAGCGCGAGTTCGCCACGCATGGCCACCTGCAAAGTCCGCAGTTCTTCGCTTCGCGCCAACAGCTGTACCGCCAACTCGACAACCAGTTGAAAGCAACCTTCCTCGGCAAGCAGTTGGGCCTGGGCAGCTATCCTACGCTGCGCCAAGACCTCGGCATTTCCACCCGCAGTCTGGTGCACCACTGGAGCAAAGGCGGCGCACCGGGCCAGATTCCCGGCTACGCCACCCATATGGATGCGATTGCCAAGGCGGCCAAGTACCTTAAGAACGGCACCTATGTTGGTATTGCCTTGGGCGGTACGGCCTCCGCTTTGAAAGTCCAAGAGGTGTGCCAAGCAGGCGAAACCCAGGCGTGTCAGAAGATACGACTTACCGAGTCGGGAAGTTTTACTGGGGCGCTGGGTGGTGGAGCCCTAGCCGTGGCTCTAGCTAGTCCTGCCGCAGGCTCGATTTGCGTTGCAATCGGGGTCGCTTCAGGCGGAATAGGCGGCTTTGTCTGTGGGCTGGTTGTGGTCGGCGGGGCTTCGGTTGCTGGGGGTGCTGGCGGTGCGTGGGCTGGCGAACTGGCGGGTGAGAAAATATATGAGAGGAGCCAACCTTGAACTTCAATACGTGGTTTGAAACTTGGCCCCTGGATATCCAAATATCTTTTCTTTTGGCCCCGTTCGTAATCGGCTTCTCAGGCATGCTCATTATTATTGTCATGGCATACCGAAATCTCGACACTATTCTCAACACATTCCCAAACAGCGAATATGTGCTAAGGCAGAGAATGCTTTGGGGTGATAGCGGTCTCTACTCCCGCTTTGTTTTAACTAGCAGCTTGGCAGCTGTAGCCTTGTTCCCGACAGGTCACATAAACCGTGGAGACCTTTTGGAGAGCGAAGTCCGTAGGTTGCCCCGCTTCATTAAGCGCCGAATGATAATAGCCTGGTGGCTATGCTTCGCCGGTATGACTTGGCTACTTTTGGCAGTCGGCCTACTCAAGCTCACGGCAGATTGAATGCGACACGCCAGCATCACCACACTCCAGTTGGTTGCCTCGCAACTGGACTTACAAAAGCTGCATTGCTCGCTTATCAATTCAACAATGAAATACAAGGACGTTCCATGATATTGAAAAACGAAGTATCAGTTATTAACTATGTAGGATTGTTTGCGTTACTTAATGCAGCATTAATGCTATTTTTTAACGTGCTCGCGCACGGCTTCGACATTGACTTCGGCTCCGGAGCAAACATAGCAATGCTTATGGGCGCATCTATGACTACCTCCAATCAATTTGTCTCAATCAACAAAAGAGCCCCAAATAAGTCAGAAAAAAACAAATTGATATTAGGCTGCCTATTATCGTCAGCTGCCATATCGGCCACTGGCGTTGCAATATTGTTTTTCGTTGCATTAGGCCCACAAGGGCTTATCGAAATAACGAGGTTTCTTCCCAGACTTTCTACACTGACGTGGTTAGCCATCATGACAGCAGTAACTTTGTTCTATTATTTAATGCTAAACCTGTCATTTGGATGGCATGCGAATAGATACGCCACGAAGATTCAATTAAAAGCGTAGCGTAACAGTTGCTGGACCCTGCTCATCTGATTCGTCGTGATAGCTTATGCGCGTCCCCACGCTCCGCGCGGGGACGCTTTTGGAAGTTGGGCTACCCAAATTCACCGAAATTGAACACATCGATGCTACCGGGCTGAGCGGGTGAAATGGCGGCTGTGGGGTTGGGTCAGCTGGGCTTGGCTGAGCATGGTGTTTGGCCTGCTAAAACTCACCGGAAACTGAACGCATCTATTTGACGGGTGCTTACACATGCTTCCTCAAGTAAGCGAGATAGTCCTAGAAATGACGCGTGGAAAGGGCTCGGAACCACGATGAACAGCGCTTCGCTAACTACTTGAATATGCGACGATCGACATCCACGCCGCAGGCTGATCAACGCACCCCTGAGCGACTCCGTCACGCTCGATTTTAGGAGTTCAGAAATGAAAGCCCTTCCAATCCTGGCCCTCGTCCTGCTAGCGCCCTTGGCGCACGCTCAAGAGCTAAGCGTCACACTCAATGGCCTTGGGCATGACAATGGCCAGGTTGCCGTGGCGGTGTACGCCGACCCGAAAACCTTCCGCAAGGACGACCAGGCTTTCGCCGCGCAGAAGGCCAAGGCTGAAAAAGGTGCCGTAACGCTGGTATTCAACGATGTGCCGCCCGGACGCTACGCGGTGCTGGCCTACCATGACGAGAACGACAACGGTGAGCTGGATCGACGCTTCGGCATGTTCCCCAGCGAGGGCTACGGGCTGTCCAATAATCCCAAGGTGATGGGCCCGCCGTCTTTCGAAGACAGCGCGTTCGAAGTGACCGTTGACGAGCCCGCCAAGGTCACGCTGGACATGCGTCACTAGGAAAACCACTTTCACGCCACATTGCACGGCTCGACTGCGGCAAAGCCCCCTCCAACCCGCTCGGTGCGCATCGATCGGTACAATGCGTTCTTTGCCATACCGCCCCGGAGCCACCTCGCCCATGTTCACCCTCGCCCACCTGGACACCCCGCCACCGGAATCGATGAAAAGCCAGGTGCTGCAGATGGTGGTGGACTACCTCGGCGACATCAGCCCGGTATCGCTCACGCCCAGTAACCCGCTGTATCAGCTGTATCAATACGTGGTGGGTTTCGAGGTGCATCGCTATCTCGACAGCATGGATGGCGCGCAGGCGGGCAAACCCAAACTGATCGTGGCGCTGGATGCCGACGATCCGGCGCGCCTGCTCGGTTTTGCGCTGTACCTACCCTACGTAGACGACCCCGAAGCTTGTGCGCTGGTCTATCTGGCGGTGCAAGCCAGCCATCGTCGGCAGGGCATCGGTAGGGCCATGGTCGAAGAGATGGTGGCGCGCTATCCCCATGCGGAAGTGGCGTGCGTGGCCGGCAAGGTGCCGTACTTCGAAGCGCTGGGCTTTCTGCCACTGGCGGCGCGCGGCCCGCAGGTGATGATGAATACTCGGAGCCAGGCTTCAAACGGCGTGTTGGCGGTGCAGGACCTGGAGCCAATCTTTCACTCCAAGGAAGTCCGGCAGATTCATAGCTATCTCGTGAAACAACACGGTGAAAAAGCCATGAGCGACGCGGAGAAAGAGCGCGATGGCCTGCTGGATAAGTTGGCCGAACAGGCGCAGCATTTAGTCCAGACATACTCTCCAGCTAAGCGCTTGCATTGATCAACCTGAAGAAATCGTTGCGATCCGCGCTACGTAATGCCGATGCGCCGACAAGACGAGCCAATCCGCGAGGTCAGTAGCGAGTCAGTCACCGATGAATGCCGGATACTGACGTTAGATGTATGTTGGGCGTAGCGCAGTCTGATAGCGCACTTGCATGGGGTACAAGGGGCCGAGACGTCCTAATCACTCCATCCGCGCGCCATGTTGCGCCGTGCATCAAATCTTCACACAGGCAAATATCGCGTTCCCTGAAGTCCCGTTCCAAGGAACGATCTTTTCGTAATCGTGCTCAAGCACATGAACATCGAAGTACGGCTTTAACAGCTCGATCAATTCCCCAAAACTCACGGCCACCATGCGGTGTTCGTCGAGCCATACCTGGCTTTCATGGGCGATCATTTTTTCAATGCGTAGCTTTAGCGACTGCTGCTCGCCAGCGCCGACGTAGTACCAACCGGAACTGAAGTTGAACACGCCGTCTGGGTGACTAGCGGTGTGCGATACGAATGAATCATTGTCGATGGTGTGCTTGTCGACGGCGTTGAAGCAGAAGAGCCCATCGTCGGCCAGTGCGGCATGCACGCTGGCTATACAGGCTTTCAACCGCTCGATTCCTGCGCTGTAGTGGATGGAATACAGAAAACAGGTGATCAGGTCGGCCGGCCTTTCCACCGTGAAGCCACACATGTCCTGTAAGGAGAACTGTGCTTCCGGGCAGCGAATAGACGCTCTGTCCAACATGGGCTGGTTGATATCTAGCCCGCTGCTTTCATAGCCCGCATCGATGAAATGGCGCACATGCGGCCCGGTTCCGCAGGCCAAGTCCAGATGCCTCTTTCCCGCATTACCGAACAATTGCTGGAGCCGTTGGATACAGTGGCTTTGCGCCCGATAGTCGATATCGGCACACATCAGATCGTAGTAACCCGACAGGTCGGTATAAATGGCGAGCATGGTGGCCCTGAGTTTGAGCTGGAACGTTGAGGGGCGCGCATCATATCCGGGCTGTATGGAAATCGCCCTTCATCGCGGGCGGTAAAACAGCCCGAATTCCGACAATCGGTTAATACACCCTTAGATAACCAGTCGTTCAGCCTATTTCCTTCTCTGGTCAATCCTCAAGAATCCGACTTCCCACGACTCAAAGGATTCTGAAAATGTTCATGCGCTCCCTTCTCGCTGCCGCCGTGTCCCTTGTCTTAGCCGGGCAGGCTCAGGCTGTTGATCAAACGGCTTCCATTGAGCAAAACGGAAACAACAACACCGCAGAGGTCACTCAGTTAGGCGGCACCTATCTCTGGACGGAACTGACTCAGAACGGCGATTCAAACGAAGCAACCGTCACTCAAGCCGGCACCAACGTGTCGGTCGAAGCGACACAGCAAGGCGTTGCGAACCATTTGACGACCACCCAGGAAGGATTTGGGACATGGGTTCGGTCTCACCAGGAAGGCGAAGGCAACCTGCAAAGCATCGTTCAGCGGTCCGAAGGCGGGGTAACGGCGTACGTCTATCAATACGGGGTCGATAACGAGGCATATGTTTCACAAATAGACGGCGACTACAACGACGCCAGGATCACTCAATTGGGCCAGGAAAATCTGGTCACGCTGACGCAGACCTACATTCTGGATAGCCTCGAAGCGACGCAGGATGGTATAGGCAACCAAGCGTACGTTAGCCAAACCGGGCATGTAATGGCTCAGATCAACCAAACCGGCCTGGCAAACAGCGTGGAGCTCTTACAAGGCGCGTATTCGGCGGCTAACACCGTCATCAGCCAGACTGGGGAGCATAACGAGGCGAACGTCAGCCAATATGACGGAAGTTACGACTCAAGTAGCGATCTGTACTTGTCTCAGGACGGGATGCGAAACAAGGCTGACATCAGGATAGCCATGGCCGAGGGCTCATTCGACTTTACCCAGACCGGCACGGGCAACGAGCTGAAAGCGCGTCAAGGCGGAAGTAACGGCAGCATTACCGGTACTTCGATTGGAGACTACAACAGCATCGACATCGTCCAGAGTGGCGACGCCAACTCCCTTGACCTGGCGCAAAACGGCTCGGATAACATTATCGAAGCATCCCAAATGAGCGCTGGGGATTCCGGTGACATGGGCATCATCGGTCAGACAGGCATCGGCAACTACGCCTCTTTGACCCAAGGACAGGGGGGCACTGGCAGCGGCACGGACACCGCGACAATCATGCAGAACGGGATGAACAACAGCGCGACGGTAACCCAGCGTTAGTAGGCCTATAGCCGAACGGCTTCTGCGCTGTCAGGCACGTGAAGCGCCCGATGCACGGCATCGGGCGCTTGTGAAACTGCCTGATGAATGCGTGCAAGGCGGCGTTTTTCCAACCCTGAACTGCCTGAGCGTCCCGCCAATAGTGCTTTGACCGCGACGACTCACCTGCTCACATCGAATGGAAAGGGCATCGTTACATCAGCTCATGCCGTAACCCAGGCAGCGAGCCGCGAACGAGACATGCCCGTATACTCGCCGTTTATCGCGAGAGCAGCACACTGTGAGCAACAAACGATATGCCTGCATCGGCCTGAGCAACCCGAAATCGCCGTCCAATGTGGGAGCGATCATGCGCGCGGCGGGCTGCTATGGCGCCGCCTCGGTGTTCTATACCGGCACCCGCTATGACCGCGCGAAGGATTTCATCACCGACACCAAAAAGGTCCATCAGGACATTCCGCTGATCAATATCGATGACTTGCGCAAGATCTTGCCGCTCGGCTGTGTGCCGGTGGCGGTTGAGCTGGTCGAGGGTGCGCGTGCCCTGCCTGAATACACGCATCCTGATCGAGCGCTGTACATTTTCGGCGCCGAAGATGGCTCGCTCAGCAAGGAAATTCGTGACTGGTGCGAGGACGTCGTCTACATCCCCACCAATGGCTGCATGAACCTCGCAGCGACCGTTAACGTGGTGCTTTACGACCGGCTGGCGAAAGGCAACAACACCCGCTCCGGCCCCGAGTTCGGACGCCAACCCCAACAAATCACTTAGCTCACCGAACATGTCGGCGATAGCCGGCTGCGTTCAGGCTTGCCCGTCCGGTCCAGCAAGCGTGCGCAGGCACAGCTGCTCCATGCAGCCGGCCCACTCGTTGATACGCTCCGGCTCGAGCTGCACCAGCATGGCGTAGCGGCGCCCACCCCAGACCGACAGATGCAGCGCCTCCAGGGTGGCTGTATCCGCGCGTACAGGCAGATCGGTCGCCGCGTCGATAACGCGATGCCAGGCGCTCAGTAAGTCTTCATAAACCCGACGCTGATGTTTGGGCTCTGCAACCAGCGCTTCAAGTTCTAGCATGTCCGGATGAAACCAGGGCAGATGCGGTTCGACGCCGACGAGCAATCGCACCAACCGCTGGATTCGCACCGGCCAGCCGATCGCAGCGGGCTTCACTGCATGCTCGTCGATCGCCCCGAGCAACTGCTCAATGCAATACCGCACGTAGCCCGAGTGCAGCGCCTGCTTGCTAGGGAAGTAGTCGTACAAGGTGCCGATGGCAACGCCGGCTTCAAGCGCAACGGCGCGGGTCGTCAGTCGAGACCAGCCATCGCGCTGCCAGATCCGAACATAGCTGTCATAAATCGCCTGAACCGTGAACTTGGCGCGCGCCTGGATAGGCCGTTTGAGCGGCTTGGCGCTCGGCAATCGTGTGCTCATGAAATCCGAACCCGGCGGTAAAACGAAAGGGCTACAGTCGATGCCATCTCAATATGTCCCCAAGGTGCCATCGATGAGCGTCATCCACCAGCTGCAAAACAACAAGCGAAGCATGGAGCAAACCCGCATTCAGACCCAGCCGATGCCGGAACTGAAGGCCGGCGAGGCCCTATTGCAAATCAGCCGACTGGCGCTGACCACGAACAATGTCACCTACGCGGCCTTCGGCGAAACCCCGCACCTGCGCTACTGGGACTTTTTCCCGACCGGCGATGCCGAGTGGTTCCACATGCCCGCGTGGGGGTTTGCCGAGGTCGTCGAAAGTACGGTCGAGGGACTGGCCAAGGGCGAACGCTTCTATGGCTTCTGGCCGATCGCCAGCCACCTCGTCATGCAGCCGGTGCGGGTCAGCGAACGCGGCTTCTACGACGGCGCCGAACATCGTCTCGCGCTGACCTCGGCGTATAACCAGTACCAGCGCATCAGCACCGATGCCGCCTACCGTGCCGAGAGCGAGAATTACCAGATGCTGTTGCGGCCGCTGTTCATCACCTCGTTCATGCTGGCCGATTTCTTGGAGGACAACGGCTTCTTCGGCGCGCGGCAGATCGTGATATCCAGCGCATCGAGCAAGACGGCGTACGGCACGGCGTTCTGCCTGCAGGACAACCCAACGGTGAGGCTGGTTGGACTGACCTCCCCCACCAATTCCGACTTCGTGCAAGGGCTGGGCTGCTATCGCCAGACGCTGGGCTACGACCAGCTCGGCTCGCTGGACCCAAGCGTGCCAACGCTCTACGTGGACTTCTCCGGCAGCACCGGGCTTCGCCAACAGATCCACGCACATTTCAAAGGCACCCTGGTGCATGACTGCTATGCCGGATCGGCCCAGAACCAGGACTATGCCGAGCTCGACCAGACGCTGGCCGGCCCGCCGCCACAGCCTTATTTCGCGCCCTACCAGATCAAGAAACGCAATGCTGACTGGGGCGCTACCGAGGTCACCCGTCGTTTCAACGAGGCGCAGCTGGCCTTTATCGCCCGAGTTGGGGATGCGCGGCAGCCCTGGATGCAGGTGAACGAGCACGCCGGCCTGGAAGCCGCGCAAGCCTTGGCCGAGTCGCTGATAAAAGGCCACATCAACCCGCTCGCGGGGCACGCGGTGGTACTCGACTGAGCCCGCCTTCGGGTTTCACATGCAGCGAAGAATGAATGCTTACAGCCGTGGCGGTGTCAGCTCGCCGCTCACGGCTTGCTCGCTCCCACGCCTGCGCGAGGTCCGCCGCGGCTGCAGCTGATCCAGCGCCGCGGAGTTTTGCCTGGCCCACTCGTAGATCAACTCGATTGGCTGCACCATGAGTTTGCCCAGCGGCGACAGCGCATAGCTCACCGCGGGAGGCACCGAATCGAGGGTGTGCCGCTCGATCAGCCCGCTCTCCTCCAGCTCCCGCAGCGTCTGAATCAGCATCTTTTTCGAAACACCCGGCACGCTCCGATGCAGCGCCCCACTGCGGGCAATGCCGTCATGTCGCGCATGAAGCGTATGCAGAATCATGCTGGTCCATTTGGTCGAGAAGATTTCCAGCACGCGCCGCGGGGCGCAGTCTTCACGCCATTGTTCTTCGTCAGAGCCCGTGTTCATGGGTGATGGTTACCATTTGGTGCCGACTTGGATCGGCATTTTCGAGTGGTTAAGGTGCAGGCCTGTTTCATTGTGTGAGGGACTGAACATGACAAATCAAGCGCTGGTGGTCGGGGCGAGTGGAATCGTCGGCTCGGCGGTTTCGCGCCTGCTGGCCAACGAAGGGTGGGCGGTCGCCGGGCTGGCGCGCCGCCCCAACGCCGAGGCGGGTATCACGCCGATAAGCGCGGACCTGCTGGATATTTCGTCGCTGGGCTCGGCGCTGAGCGGTCTTGCACCCACGCACGTGTTCCTGACGACCTGGGCGCGCCAGGTCAGCGAAGCGGAGAATATCCGCGTCAACGCGCAGATGGTGCGTAATCTACTCGAAGCCTTGCGTCCGGCTGGCTCGGTTCGCCATGTCGCACTGGTGACGGGCCTCAAGCATTACCTGGGTCCGTTCGAAGCCTACGGCAAGGGCTCGCTGCCACAAACACCCTTCCGTGAAGAACAGGGACGGCTGGACGTAGAGAACTTCTACTACGCACAGGAAGACGAGGTGTTCGCCGCGGTAGCCCGCGACGGTTTCAACTGGAGCGTTCACCGGCCCCACACCGTGACCGGTATTGCCGTCGGCAACGCGATGAACATGGCGACCACGCTGGCTGTCCATGCTTCCATCTGCCGTTTTACCGGCCGACCTTTCCGCTTTCCGGGCTCGGAAGTGCAGTGGAACAGCCTGACCGACATGACCGACGCGGGTCAGCTTGCCAGGCATCTGCGCTGGGCCTCGACAACGCCTGCGGCGGCCAACCAAGCCTTCAACATCGTCAACGGCGATGTGTTCCGCTGGAAGTGGATGTGGTCGCGCATCGCCGAGTGGTTCAACATCGAAGCGGCGCCCTTCGACGGCCAACCCGCACCGCTGGAACAGCAGATGGCGAACGACGCCGAGACCTGGGCAGACATGGCGAAACAGTTCAACCTCGCCGAGCCGGATATCGGCAAGCTCATTTCGCCGTGGCACACCGATGCGGACCTCGGTCGTCCGATCGAGGTCGTAACGGACATGTCGAAAAGCCGCAAACTCGGGTTCCTCGATTACCAGGCGAGTGACGAGGCCTTCTTCAAGGTCTTCGCCGATCTGCGTGCGAGCAGACTCATCCCCTGAGTGAAGGCGTCAAAGGAAGCCTTCTCAGGCGAGCCGGATCACGGAGGCGAGCCCTTGTGGCTGTCCTCAGTAGGCTGGCCTTCCTTAATTCAAAGGAACCGGCCAGCCGAAATAGACGCATCGAGCAGTACGGCGATGCTCGCGGTACGGAAACTGAAATTCACTTTGTCGCGTTTAAGTGATATCACGTAGCCATCACAACAAGGATGGCTAGATGAAACCAAGAATCCGCGCGATACCGTTCATAACCGGCGCAGCTCTTGCGCTGGCTCTTTTTGCTCTTGCGCCTTCCGGCACCAGCCAAGTCGCCGAAGCCGCCTCGTGCGGCCCAAGCGGAGCGAACTTGCAGCAGGGGCCACGGGGTGGCTGCTTCTACATAAACCGAAACGGTAATAAAACTTACGTGGATCGCACCTGCTGCTGAAAAAATCTAACGCCTGACAACGCCTGAGCTAGCCTGGATCGACCGGCTCTCCAAGCCGCCGAACGCCCTAGCCACGCTCTTTCCCCTGTTCAGGTGTAACTACATGACCATTGCCGAAGCCTGCATCCTTGTTGCCTGCCTTCTTCCCCTTGCCTGCGCATGGATCGCCAAGTCGAAAGGCCTAGGTAAACCGCGCCGCGACGGTGGCTTCGACAATCACAGTCCACGTCAATGGTTGGCCAGTCTGGAGGGATGGCAGGCTCGAGCAAACGCTGCGCAGTTGAATAGCTTCGAAGCGCTGCCTATTTTCATCGCCGGCGTTCTGGTGGCCGAGCACCAGCAAGCCTCACAGCCGCTGATTGATGGCCTTGCCGTTGCCTTCGTCGCGGCCAGAGTCGGCTATATCGGCGCTTATCTTGCCGATTGGGCTAACGTGAGGTCGGTGCTCTGGGCGCTGGGACTCGCCTGCTGCATCGCCCTATTCTTCATCGGGTAAGCGGTAAGCCCTCTGTCTGGCCGCGGTGGCGCATTGGCCGCGCTACCGACCCCAGCAGCAAGCACGACGCTACGGAATAATCCCTCCAAACAGCTGGTTGCGCACGAACAAGCCCTTGACGCCCGCAAGCGCCTGACGCTCTCGGATATTTTGATGAACAACGGCGCCAGGCAGTGGCCAGGCACGCTACCGGAACAGTACGCTTCAACCCCCTCTCGATGATCGCCTCCAATGAACGCCCAACAATCGTTTCTGCTTCGTTACCCATCTGCCAGCCTGCTGCTCATCCAGTTACTGGGCATCGTGCTGTATCCCTTTCTCGACGAGTTGCCGCGCGGTCGGGCGATCATGGGGACGTTCGGTATCGTAGTGCTGGTGGCGGCGTTGCGTATGGTGCGGCGCAGTCCGCTGATCCAGTGGGTGGCCTTCACGCTGGCGGCGTGCATTCTGGTGCTGACCATCATCGGTGAGGTGCGCGGCGGGCCGGAGTTGAGTCTGACGCTGGCCGCGCTGGAGGCGGCTTTCTATTTCTATGCAGCGGCCAGTCTGATCGCCTACATGATGGAAGATCAGCGCGCCACTACCGATGAGCTGTTCGCGGTTGGAGCCACCTTTACGCTGCTGGCCTGGGCCTTCGCCTACAGTTTCATGGTCTGCCAATTGTTGCTGCCGGGCAGCTTTACCGCGTTGCTTGATCCCGAAGCGCCGCGCACCTGGCTGGAGTTGCTGTTTCTAAGCTTTTCCATCCTCTCGGGCGTCGGCATTGGTGACATTCTGCCGATCACGCCGATGGCGCGGGCGCTGGTGATGCTCGAGCAATTCGCAGGAGTGATGTACATCGCGCTGGTGGTCTCGCGCCTGATCGGGCTGACGATTCGGCGCTAGTGCCTCTGAAAAACGAAGAGCGGACATGGCGTCTGGCACACCGGTACTCAATTGATAGCCCTTTGTTTTAGCCGGGCCGTTTGGCACCCAAGAGTATCGCCATTATCACCATACCCATCCCCACGAGATGTCCGAACGACAATAATTCTCCCAGAACAAGAAAACCAACCAGCGCCGCGCTGAGTGGCATCAAACCCGTGAACAGGCCTGCAATATTAGCGGGCACCTGTGAAACGCCTCTATACCAGAGCAGAAAGGACAATACGCTTGCGGTAAGTGAATAAAAGACAACCCAGCCCCAAAGTTCCCATCCAGGCCCAGCCCAAGCAAAGTTCATAGCTTGCACAACAGCCAAAGGAGCAAACAGAAAGAAGCCTACGATATTTACGCCAAAGGCCATGCTCCACGGATGCACCGTAAGAGATAAGCGCCGCGAGAAGACTGCAAATAACGCCTCGGCTAAAACGGCTCCCAGGACCAATAAATTGCCCAGCACATTGCTCTTTCCAGAAAGATCCGCATCCTGCAGGTTCAGCACGGCTATTCCTACCGCGGCAAAAACAACAGCCACTATTGCATGACGGCTGAGGCGCTCGCGAAGCCATAGCCATGCCAATAACGCAATGAGCGACGGAAGAGCGCTGGTAATGATTCCAGCACTCGTGGCAGTGGTGTAAATGACGCCATAAAGCATCAACAAGCTAAACAGGAAACACCCAAAAAAGGACTGAAGGAATAAACCCCGCCACGCAGGCCTGTCCAGGCCTTGACGAAATGATGGCGGAACATCCCCGGAAGCAGAACGATACTTGCAATCAAGAAGCGCATCGCCGCAAACAGAAACACCGGCAGTTCAGTGACGATCAGTTTTCCTATGCCGATATTGCTGCCCACCATGCACATCGACAAACCGAGACATAAGTACGCGAACAAAGGCACCCTGGATGAATCGTTGTGCATTTCTTGCTTTCTATCCTATGACCTTCTGCGCATCACCGGGAATGAAGACATCGACGGTGCAGAAGGACGCTTCCTTCCCATCACATCAAAGCGCCCTGAACAGGGCCGTCCAGTAGATGCCGCCATCGCGCTGCAGATCGACCGCAAAGGCTGCCCCCAGCTCGCTGAATCGCGGAGTCATTAGACGCACTTCGGCGCGATAGAGGTTGATCGACTCAACGAGCCGGGCCTCCTCGGCAGCACTGGCAGCACCAGCGTATACCAGCCCCAGCACCGACAAGGCGAGACGTACAAGCGATGACTCGATGCGCATGGATAAGCTCCTAGACCTGACCGCCCAATGACGCCTGTACTGTGCACCTGAACCAGGCTGAGTTTGCAATGGTTCACGCATTCTGGAACGGGTAGCGTCCAGGCGAACCCTTGCGTATCAAACCACTATCAGCTGCCCGACCTGGCACGCGTCTTGAGCAGCGACAGCAGTACACCGCCGGCCAGCACCAAAGCGTCACGCTGAGCGGCAACAACGTCGGCACCTTGAAAAAGCCATGCAGGAATATCTTGCCGCCGATGAAGATCAGCACGATTGCGAGTGCGTACTTCAGATACACGAAACGGTGCATCAGGGCCGCGAACGCGAAGTAGAGCGCGCGCAACCCGAGAATGGCGAAGATGTTCGAGGTATAGACGATAAACGGACCCTGGGCAATGGCGAACACGGGCCGGCACGCTGTCCACGGCGAATACCAGATCCGCCGTGCAGGCGCACCAGAAAACGCCCCTCGTAAAGATCGTCGGTCACGCGGATGTGCCGGCGCAGGAATACCAGCAGTCGATTCTGCGTTAGCAACGAATCAATGGCGTGGGCAGCGGGTCGATGCCATGAGAACGTGCATCCCGATTTTCCGCACCCAGCGCACTGACGAAGGCAGCCCTCTCCTGCAATCGCTGCCAAAACGCCTCGGTGAGCGGTTGAAACTGCGGTCTTAGTCCGAGGAAGTCAGCCAACATCAGCGCGTAGCCGACAGCGATGTCGGCGTTACTGAATCTGTTCTGACAGAGGTATTGATTACCTGCCTGCAGGGCGTTTTCAACTCCACGCAAGCGGCCCAGGAACCAACGCGTGTAGTCCTCGACAACCTGGGGTTGCCGTCGCTCGGAGGGTTCGAAGTAGGCGTAACGGAGGATCAGTGTTTGAGGAAAAGTCAGCGTCGCATCGGCCGCGCTTAGCCAGTTCAGGTACTGACCATAATCGGCCTCGCCTTTATTTACCGACAACGCACCACCGCCATACACCTGACTGAGGTACTCGCAGATAGCCGCCGACTCGGTTAACACGCCATTGCCATCAACAAGCGCAGGGACCGTGCCCAGCGGGTTGATATCAAAGAACGCTTTGTCATGCAGACGAGGCGGAAACGCCATCGTTACTAGCCGGTAATCCAGCCCGAGTTCTTCCAGCGCCCACAACACACGAAAAGAGCGGGCGCTAACGCAGTGGTACAGGGTGAGTTCAGTCATCGTCGCCTCGGCTCGTCGTTCGAGTGCATGGCCGAAACAGCCAGAAGGGACCAGTGTGCCGTTTGACAGTCGTCGTCTCGCTGTTCAGCACCACTCAGGGGACTTCTAGTGGGATTATTGGCGACCGACGAGCGCCGGCCAATGTCGAAAGGCTCCAACCGTTGCGAGCGCTTAGGACAACGATCGATGCCGATTCGAACACATGCGGTTGCCCTGGCATCAAACGCCCGGCGCAACCACCGCATCAACCGTTGAATTGATTGATGGCAATGTGGCACTCCGCTACAGTCGCCAGCACACCTGCAGGGACGGACCGATGCTTAGGGTCTGTTCCCGTTTCGTACGCGGCCGCGCCGGAGCCTGTTTTTGCGCGAGGCAAGGCCGAGGAGTGAAGTTTGGTCGTTCCAAATGAGCGACGAGAAACGCCGCATCGCGCAAAAAACAGGCCCGGCCCGAAGGGTTGCGCGGCAAATCTCGCCATGCGGCGTTGCGGGACTTGGCAAGGGAACCACCATTACCTGCGTCCCGCGCCTTGCCTGGCAAGATTTGGCGCGGCACCGCGGCTAGCGACGAAACAGGAACAGACCCTAATGGAAGCCTCGCCGGACAGGGTTTCGGAGGAATCACCATGGCTATCGGACAGCACGTGTCGAACGATGAAGTTGCTACCCAAGCGAGCGAAACCATCAGGCGAGCGGACCCGGCATTTGACCATGGATGGAGCACCGCTCGGATGCGCGTGCAACTGGTGCCGCCGCGAATATGGGTGCTGTTGCTATTGGCTACCGTCATCGCCATTACTGGCAATGCGTTAACGATCGAAGGGTCAGCAGAGCATTCGGCGGCTGCTAAACCCTTGCCTGTGCTGTTGATGATGACCGAGAAGCCGGTACGCCATACCAGCCCATGACGCTGGCGCCTCGCTGACCATCAGCTGACGTCTATGCGTAGTGGTTATGGCCAACAGCGCGAAACCACGCAAGCTGTCACGCTTGCTTCATCATTACCAGCACGAAGCCCACCACGATTCCCGCCAGCGCGATCGCCCAGCCAATCCGGTGCGCATGGTTCTTTTCTGCCTGCCGGACGGGGTCCACGGGCTTTTTCTTTTTCACGATCCACCTGCCTTTCGATCAATCACATGCATGCCTAAAGCGCACGCCTCGCTGCGCGCGCCTTTTTAGGCCGTGGGGATCGAATTGTCCAGCAGCTCGCCTGGAACAGACCGTCGATTTCCGTTGCGGAGGTTCATCCGAGCGGGCTTTCGCCGGGATTCGGTTCGTCCTTCGGATCAGTGCCAGCTTCCGGCTCGGTGTTTTCTCCCGACTCGGGAACGTCGCCATATTCATCAAAGTCCCGCGGAGTCAGGCCATCCTTGAGCGGGTCGTTTGGATCGATCATTTCAGCGGTCCTCATCACGATGAAAAGACCAGAGTGGTCATCCATTGGAGTACGCGAGCTGCACCAATGTTCGCGGCGAGCGCCAACAGAGCTGATAGATGTGCGAGTCCTCTCCATGTACTCGTAACCACGTACCTGGATTCCCCTCCAGCCGCACTAAACCGTATGTCGGCGATGATCCCAACAATGAGAACCAGTACCGCAGACGGAGAACTAGCCAGCATAGGTGATGGCAATATGACGCTAAACTCCGCCGCGCCCAAGGATGGCTAAAGGATCACTCCACAGAGAGCGCCGACGATCATCCACGGCAAGCCAACACTTTCTGCAAATCTCAAGGATGCTTCATGATCAAGTTGAAATACCTGGCCGCTGCGCTGATGGGGCTGGCGCTGACCGGCTGCGTCTCCTTTACCCCATCCGGGCCTATCGGGCTGCCTGCGCAAGTCCTCGAACACTCGGTGCCTGCCGGCGCGATGCTCAAGGACGTGGAGGTTTCCGACACAAGGCTGAACGAAACCCAGCGCCGAAACATCAGCAATACGCTGACCGCGCAGATTACCCAGCACATCGAGCGCGGCGAATACTTCGAACGCATGATCAGCTTCCCCGCTACGCTGGACGAGCAAGACGTCCAGCTGCAATTCAATTTCACCTCGCTCAAGGGCAAGCGCACGCCGCATCCCGGCTACTTTCCGGGAGCGCTGCTGACGCTGACCGTATGGATCTGGGTCAACGGCCCCATCTACGTGGACAAATATGACCTCGCAGCCGAGCTGAAGATCGTCGACGCCGCCGGTAAGCAGGTGGCGCTTTCTCAGAAGACGCTGGCACGCAATCAGAACACCGGTCTGTGGGATTACGACTACTTCAATACATCGTTGGGCTCGCGGCAGCTGACCGAGTTAGTCGAACAGCTGCTGCATGACGCCACTCAGCAACTTGCACACTGACAAGGACGCCCACATGAAAGCGTTGATAGCCCTTCTCGCCATTACCGCATCCCTGACCTTGCAGGGTTGCATGACGTACTCCCACAACACCTTGCCTGACGTTGAACAATGGCCACTCGCCGAATCGGCTCAGACAAAACCGACCGCATATATCAAGGTTCAGACCGAGTACTCGGTGAACGGCACGCCCACGGCGAGCAATCCCGACATTGCCAAGCTGGAAAACCTCGTCAAACAGTCGTTTACCGACAGCGGGCGCTTCTCCCGAGTCAGCACCGTACAGGAGGCCTCGGATCTCTATGTCACGGTGACGCTGCGCAATCAGGAAACCGCCAATCTCGGACTAGCGGTGTTAACCGGCGCCACCTTATTCCTGGTTCCAGGCACCTTCGACAACACCCTGATCATGGACATGATGTTCCGCGATGGTGACGGCAAGAAGCTTGGCCGGGTACAGAAGCAGGAAACGCTGACGACCTGGATGCATTTATTCCTGATCTTCGCTTTGCCATTCAACGAGTCGGCCGATGCGCTATTGACCGAGCTCACGAAGAGCAATCTGGAAGAGGCGGCAAGCAAGGATCTGATCTGATCAGGCAACGCCGCTAATGGACGCTGCCGGGCCAAGGATGGCCCCGCAAGTGGTTCTGAGTTCGACTCAGCGCGACAGGTAGCGCAGGTCGGCTCAGCCCCCGAGTCGCTTTGCACATCACTGCCTGCCAAACACTCCCAATAATCCCGCATCGCTTTGCGGATCGACCGCATAGGCAGCGCCTGGCTCGCTGAGTCGCGAGTTCATCACATCGGCGTAATGCTGAGCTGGCTAGCCAGCCTTCGACCACCTTGCTCTTCGGTCCATCGCTGCAGCGATGTTTTGCCCTATCCGGGTGCCGCTGTGACCCGCCAGCTCCACCCGATCGCCAGGTGTACGGCCATCGTTGTCGAGCAGGTTGAAGAAGTTGCGAAAGTGCGTCTCAAGTCGAGCCGCCAGCGACCGCATACCGGCGCAACCTGTCCTCAGCTGTAGCTGAGCCTATTGCCTCGTCGGCATGCCACCAATCTATAATCATTCTTATTTGCACCGGATTTCTTCGTAATGCTCTCTTCCGCAGCCCGACAGATTCTTGCAATCGAAGACGACCCGGTTCTCGGCACCCACCTGAAAACATCCCTGGAAAGCCGTGGCTTTCAGGTCACGCTCGCCGATGACGGGTTGACCGGCCTGACCTTGGCCAGCGAGTCGGCTTACGACTTGATCCTGCTCGACGTGATGCTGCCGGAACTCAGTGGCATGGAATTACTGACCCGGTTGCGGGCGCAGCGCCGTACACCCGTGCTGATGATGTCCGCGCTGGGCAATGAAGAGCATCGCATCCAGGGCTTCGATAGCGGTGCCGACGACTACCTGCCCAAGCCGTTCAGCATCGAGGAGTTGCAGGTGCGCATCGCCGCGATCCTGCGCCGTGTGGCGTACGAGCGCATCGTGCAGCCGGCGGCGAACGATGAGTCGATGCGCTTCGACGACCAGCGTTGCGACCTGCGTTACGAGGGACGTTGGGTCGGCTTGACCGGCACCGAGTACCGGTTGTTGAAGGTACTTCACGACGCGGCTGGCGAGGTGCTGAGCAAACCCTTCCTGTACCAGCAGACGCTGCGCCGCGGTTACTCGCAGCATGATCGCAGCCTGGACATGCACATCAGCAACATCCGCCGCAAACTGGCGCGCGAGCAGGTCACGGCATTGCGTCTGGAGTCGGTATGGGGCAAGGGTTACGTGCTGGAACTGCAGGCCGACTGATGCCCAACCGTCATTCGCTGTTCTGGCGTCTGGTGATACTGGTCGCCGGGTTTTGCCTGTCGATGATCTGGGTCAGCGGTTATGTCGATCAGAAGGTTGCGTACCACAGCTCCTTCTTGTCAGCGCAAGCACTGGAAACCCTGGACGGCTACGCTAAGCAGGCTCATGTTGCGGCCCGCCGAGGCCCCGCCGCGGTGGATAGCTGGATCGCCGCCTTGCAGCAGGACGAGCCTGGGCTGGCGCTGGTCGTGGATCGTCATCATCAGTCGCTTGGCGACCGTGAACTGGATGAGCGGGAGCGCAGCCTGCTGCGCTTCGCCCGACCATACGATAGTCCCATGAGCCGGCGCGCCGGACCGCGTCCAATGATCGCCATCCCCTTCAACGGAAGCGGCGACCAGTTGGTCATGCAACTGCCCGAACGCCTCAGTCCCTGGCCTCACCAGGCCCTGCTGATCGTCCTTATCGTGTACCTGCCCCCCGTGGTGTTGTCGGTCCTGTTCGGCTGGCTGCTCTACCGGCTCCTCATATCCCCCCTCGACCAGCTGCGCCGGCAAGCCAATACATTGCGCGGCAGCCGCCTGAGCTCACTGCTGCCGCTCGCGCTAACCCGCCGCAACGACGAGCTGGGAGAGCTCGGCCGCTCGCTCGAATATCTGACCCGGCGCTTGCACGACTCGATCCGCCAGCAGCAACAGCTATTGCGCGACCTGTCCCACGAATTGCGAACGCCATTGAGCCGACTTCGGGTCGCCTGCGAAAGCGACCTGCCTCAAGCGGTACTGCGCGAGCGCGTGGAGCGAGAAGTCTCAGGCATGCAGCGCCTCGTCGACGACACGCTGGAGCTGGCCTGGCTCGATAGCGAGCAGCCGCAGCTCGAGCGAGAAGCTGTCGATGTCGAGTCCCTGTGGAACCTGATCTGCGAGGACGCCTGCTTCGAATCCGGATGGCCTAGAGCGCGCCTTCACAGCGATATCCCAGAAGACTGCCAGGTTTTCGGCAACCTCAACGCCTTGGCCCAAGCGATGGAGAATGTCCTGCGCAATGCCATCCGACATTCTCCAGCCGACGGCACCGTACGCTTGACCGCCTGCCGCGAAGAGGCCCACTGGCGTCTTTGCATCGACGATCAAGGCCCCGGCGTACGGCAGGATCAGCTAGACGTGATGTTCCGCCCGTTCTCTCGCCTGAGTGCCGCCCGGCCGGGTGGCGATGGCTTCGGCCTGGGTCTCGCCATCGCGCGCGGCATGGTGACACTGCAAGGCGGCCGCATCTGGGCGGAAAACATCCATCCAGGCCTGCGAGTGAATTTTGTTTTGCAAGATGTATAGATTGTAAATGCGCTTTACTCTCAGTTGAGAATGACTAGCATTCGTGTGCTTGCGCAACTCGACCACATCTGCGCAGGCTGACGCACGCTTAGTTATCCGTTCCCACAGCCCAGCCCTGCCGTTGATCCAGGCACGTTAGGCACGCCCTGCAATTACGGGCCGGGGGATATTCGAACAACCAGAGATAAAGACATGCCCATCGTCAAAAGCCCGTTCATCACAACGCCACGTCCCACGTTCCAGAAAACCCTCATCGCCGCCGCGCTGGCCTCGTTGGCGTGCTCGGCCTCCGCACAAGAGCGATTGGAACTGGATTCGGTTGTAGTTTCCGCCTCGGGCTTCGAGCAGAACATCAAGGATGCTCCGGCTACCATCTCTGTCATTACCGCAGAAGAACTGAAGAAGCGCTCCTACACGGATATCACCGATGCGCTGAAGAACGTTGCCGGTGTGCAGATTTCCGGCGGTGGCGTCGAGCAATCGATCATGGTCCGTGGCATGACTTCGGCCTACACCCTCTTCCTTATCGATGGCCGCCCGGCCCAAGGCAACGATGCCTTTTCCGAGAGGGGATCACAGGCCGGTACGCCGATCAACTTCCTTCCTCCGCTCGAGTCGATTGAGCGAATCGAGGTCATTCGTGGCCCGGCGTCCGCTCTCTATGGCTCCGATGCCATGGGCGGCGTGATCAACATCATCACCAAGAAAGTATCCAACGAGTTGACCGGCAGCATCACCGCCGAATACACCACGCCCGGCAGCGGCAACAAGCTCAACGAAGATACCGTCCAGACCAGCGCCTATCTGAACGTACCGCTGATTGAGGACGTCCTGGGCCTGCAGCTGACCGGGGCGCTCCACGACCAGGAGGAAAGCAACTTCGTCGGCGGGGGCGACAGCGCGGCCACCGATCCCAAGTATGAAAAGCGCAATGCCGGCGCGAAGCTTTCCTGGAATTTGAACGACCAGAACGCGCTGACGATAGGGCACACCTACACCAAGCAGGAGCGTTGGCATAATCCGGGCAGAAGTCTCGCCGAGCAAACCGAGGCAGGCGTCGACATAGAGCCGACATACAGCGAGTCAATCAAGCGTAACTACTTCATCGACCATGAAGGGAACTACGACAACCTTCTGCTGAAGTCGTACATCAACTACGACCACTCGGAAAACCCGACCACCGCAAACGCCGAGACCGGCAAAGGCATCGACTACGAGGTCATCACGGCCAACACGCAGGCGACCTACTTCCTCGGCGCTCATGCCATCACGGGCGGCTTGACCCACAAATACGAAAACCTGGAGCACAACTCCAATGGCTTGCGAGAGCCGGTAGTTGCAGATGCAAATGCCACGGTTGAGATGGATCGTTATCAGAACTCCATCTTCCTCGAGGACAACTGGAATCTGACCGAAGATTTCATCCTGACCCTGAGCGGACGCTACGACGACAACCAGGCATTCGGTGGTCAGTTCAGTCCAAAGGTCTATGGCGTCTACCACCTGAACGAAAGCTTCACCATTAAGGGTGGTGTCACCACTGGCTACAAGGCGCCTGACCTGCGCTCCAGCGCCACCGATTTTGGCTCCACGTCCATGGGCGGCGTGATCATCGGCAACCCCGATCTAACGCCGGAAACCAGCGTAAACCGCGAGATCGGCATCGCCTACGAAGATCAGGACCTAGGCCTGCTCACCACCCTGACGGCCTACGTGATCGACTACGAGGACAAGATCAACCGTACCGGCCGAGTCTGCCTGCAGAACGAGCCCTGTAATTACAACGGCACGGATTATCCTGCTCACCCGTTCGGCTACACCGCCTACGAGAACGTGGACGAGGCGGAACTGCGCGGCATCGAGTGGACCCTGGACTATCGCCTGCTCGACAACCTGAATTACCGCCACAGCTACACCTATACCGAGACCGAGCAGAAATCCGGCGACTTCAAAGGCGAGCCGCTCAACGATATAGCCAAGCACATGTTCAACGCCTCATTGGACTGGCAGGCCACCGACCGGCTCAATGCCTGGACTCAGTACAACTATCGCGGCAAGACCTCCGGCCGTTGGCAGACCGGTACCAGCGGTTCCAGTACCAATGGCATTCGCTATCCGGCCTACAGCTTCGTGGACGTCGGCGTGGCGTTCAGAGCAACGGACGACCTGAGCCTGAAAGCGGGCGTCTACAACATCGGCAACAAGGAAGTTTCCACCGATGGGGATTACGCCTACAACCTGGACGGCCGACGCTTCATCTTCTCGGTGACCCAAGCGTTCTGATCGGATGAAACGATGCTCCCTGGCGGCTCTATCCGTCAGGGAGCGTTCGTGTGTATGGATTGCGCACGAGGCGCAATCGGACCCGCTCCGGTCGGTCGGACAAGAGGCCAAGCAACATGACTAGAAACGATGGCTATGTGATGGATGTGGCCTACCCGCCGCACTTTTATAAGGAAATCCAACCTGTCTGGCTGACCAGTCTGGTTCAATTCCTCGGCTCGGCGGCGCCCGACATTTCCAAGCCTTACTCCTACTGTGAATTGGGCTGCGGTATGGGTATCAACCTACTCATTGCCGCAATAACGAACCCGCAGGGGCAGTTCGTAGGTGTTGATGCCAACGACAAAGCGCTGCACATCGCGCGCTCGGCCGCGGCAGCAATGGACGTCAAAAACATCCGTTTCGTCCAGGCTGATTTCGCCCAGTTTACCCAGAGCAACAACCTGTTCTTCGACTTCATCGTCAGCCATGGCGTCTGGTCATGGATCGCGGAAAGCCAGCAGAAAAGCATCCTGCAATTGGTAGCGAAGTCGCTCAAACCCAAAGGGTTGTTCTATCTGCACTACATGTGCCACCCAGGCGCGACTCAAATGATGCCGGTGCAGAAGCTGCTGAACGACCTGGCTCGACAGTTACCGGGTTCCTCGGAGCAGAACCTTCAAGCTGCGCTGGATTTCGTCTGTGAGCTGGACGTCGCCGGCACTTTCATAGACCAGCCCAACCTGAGCGAAAAGATAAAGTCACTCAAGCAGAAACCTGCTTCTTATCTCGCCCACGATTTCCTGACCGACCATTGGACTCCACAGCACTCGACCGATGTTCATCAATCGGTGGCACAGGCCGGCGTCACCTATCTAGGCAGTGCCAACGCCTTCGACAATCTGGACAGCCTGTCCGTACCGGGTGCCGTACAGCCGCTTCTCGCAAAGCTGGCCTCGCCAGCACTAAGGGAAACGGTCAAGGACCTAGCCAGGAATCAGCATCAGCGCAGCGATCTGTTTCAGCGTGCTCCAGTACGCCTGAACCAGCAGGACGTTCTACAGCAGGTCGATGCGCTTCGGTTTCAGCTTATGCCCCAAGCGCCACGCTCAGGCGCGCTGTCTTTCCAAACGCCAATCGGGGAAATCCAAGGCCCCGGCGACATCTTTTCTCCTCTGCTGGAAAAGCTAGCCGAACGACCCGCCACTTTTGCCGAGCTAAGACAGTTGCCAGCCTTTACCGAAAAGCTCGGCACGCTATCGCAAGCGCTACAGATGCTGATGTGGCAGGGCCATATCCATCCCCAACGTCAGGATGGCCTCAGCTGCACTGAGCAAGTGAACAAGCTGAAGGCCTGGATCGAACGGAGCCAACTGAAGTTGAACGTTGTGGAGGACTGCGGAACAGCCATTCACCAGCCGACCGGCAACTCATGAACAACCATGGCGCGACACACCGGAGCGTTCGTTTCGGTCCGTACACCTCGCCCCACTCCACCTCCACGTCCTGTTCCAACATGAAGAGAACGCACCGATGAAAGCCCCTTCACAACCTTGGCCGGTAGTATCGCGAACCCTCGCGGCCGTGCTGGGCGGCTACGTGTTCACCTACTGTTGCACGGCGGCACTGGCGCGCCTGCTTCCCTTGGCAAAATCCGATGCGGTGGTAGTCGCGACGCTGGCAGCCTTCATTATTTATACGGCGATCATTCTCTGGGCGTTTGGCTGCCGCAGCGCATGGCGTGCCTGGGCGGTGCTAGCGTTGGCGGCGCCCTTGGCGGTCATCGGCTTCTGGCCACAGCTGGTGGAGCGCCTCGGATGAAGCACAAGACCGTCACGCAATCCATGTCCTGGCTGCACACCTGGTGCGGGCTGCTGCTCGGCTGGGTGCTGTTCGCCATTTTCCTGACCGGGACCCTGGCGGTGTTCGACAAGGAAATCAGCTGGTGGATGCAGCCGGAGCTGACTGATCGGGGCCAGTCCCCCGCCGCTGCCGCCAATGTCGCGCAACGCTGGTTAATGGAGCGCCATCCCGATGAGACGAACTGGAACATCAGCCTGCCGACCGAGCGCTCGCCGGACCTCGGCGTGTCGGTCGGGGAGCGGCGGCGCGGTGCCGGTGGCACGCAGTTGGACCCGCTCACGGGCGAGCCGATCGAGGCGCGGGAAACCATAGGCGGCAACTTCTTCTTCCATTTCCACTACACGCTGCATATGCCGCGGCTTCTCGGCATCTGGGTAGTCGGGTTCGCGGCGATGGCCATGCTGGTGGCGCTGATCAGCGGGATCGTCATCCACAAAAAGATCTTCAAGGAATTCTTCACCTTCCGCCCGGCCAAGGGGCAGCGCTCGTGGCTCGACGGCCATAACGCCAGCGCCGTCCTGCTGCTGCCGTTCCACCTGATGATCACCTACACCGGACTGGTGATCTTCTTCCTGATCTACATGCCTGCTGCGGTCGATGCCCTGTACGACGGCGATCGTCAGGCTTACTTCCGCGAGGCGCAGCCAGTCCGTGCTGCCGAAGCGCCGCGCGGTGAAGGTCGCGGCAGCAAACCCGTCCAGGCACCAGCAGCGCCTATGCTGGCGCTGGGCGAGATCGTCAGCCGTGCCGAGGCGCACTACGGTGCAGGCATGATCGGTGGCCTGGCCGTGAGCAACCCTGGCCGAGCCAATGCTCAGGTCACCGCGCGGCCGGTGCTGGGCAATCGCATGGAGCTGACGAAGGGCGAAGGCATGGTCTTCAACGGCGTTACCGGTGAGCTGATCCAGGCGCCGGAGCCGTCGCGTGCCAGTCAGCTGACCCAACGCGTGATGGCGGGTCTGCATTTCGCCCAGTTTGGCGGTTACCCGATGCGCTGGCTGTATTTCATCTGCGGCCTAGTCAGCTGCGCCATGATCGCAACAGGGCTTGTGCTCTATGCGGTCAAGCAGCGCAAACAGGCCAAGGCCAACGTGCAGTTTCTGCGGATGGTGGAGAGCCTCAACGTAGCCGTGGTGGCCGGACTTTCGCTGGCCTGCGTCGCGCTCTTGTGGAGTAATCGCCTGCTGCCAGCTGAGTTGGCCAATCGGCAGGATTGGGAGTTGCGGCTGTTCTTCAGTATCTGGGCCTTGAGCTGGCTGCATGCCTGGGTACGCAAGCCATTGCAGGCATGGCGCGAGCAGCTCTTCGCCGCCGCGGCGTTGGCGATGACCCTGCCGCTGCTGGACCTGATGACAGCCAACATGGCGCTGGACGGCATCCGGTTGTCTGTCCTCGCGGCCGTGTTTGCGATGGGCCTGCTGTCCGGCTGGACCGCCTGGAAAATCCCTACGATCGTCGCCGCGAGAAAAGCTCGCCAACCCCAGCTCGCTCGCCCAGTTCCGGGAGTCTCGTCATGAACGGTTCATCAGCCCTGCTCGCCAGTCTTTTGTTGGCCTACGCCGGCATGCTCGGCTTCTGCCTGGGCAAGGAGCGTCACTGGAAGCAGTTGGTCAATCCTCGCGTTCCCGCTCAACTGCGTCGCCTCTGCTTTCCGGCGGGAGGCCTGCTGCTCGGCCTTGCCGTGTATACCGCAACCCGCGTCTGGCCGGGCGGCATGGCGCTGGTTGGCTGGTTCGGCCTGATCTCCCTCGCCGGCTTCGCCTTGCTCCTGCTGATCCCCTACGCCCCTCGCTTGGCGACTGGGTTGCCGGCGATGGGCACTCTGCTTTGGGCCGTTGGGGCACTGCTGTGATTTCCTGCCCTGCCTCGGCTAAGGCTACCGGCGCTCTCGCAGGCGTGAATACGAGCATTACGTTCGCCTTTAGCCTCGTCCTCAGACCGCGAGTCCCGACGCGCCTGCGTTCATGACCTCTTTCAACGAAGCAGATGCGCTGTGTAACGTGGCGGTCTCTTGCCTTAAGCTGCCGGCCATCTCACGTCTATTCTGTGCCCGTCATGACCCAGCGTGCCGTATCGCCCTTCCAACTGCTCATTCTCGTGCTCTCGATTTACGTGTTGGGCGCATTGATCGCCGACGTCCTGTTCGACCTGCCGCCCGACGTATCTGAGTTGCTCAGTTACATAGACAACATTGTCTGCCTGTTCTTTTTCATCGACTTTGCTAGACGTCTGCAACTCGCGGAGGATAAATGGCGCTTCATGCGCTGGGGCTGGATCGACCTTTTGGCCAGCGTACCGGCGGGCGGACTGCAAGCGTTCAAGATGGTGCGCGCCGTGCAGGTGTTGCGTGCGCTGCGTGCGATCAAGTCGACCCAAATGATCTGGCGCCTGCTGTTTCGCAACCGTGCAGAAAGCATCGTCGTGTCCGCCGCTACGGCCACGTTGCTACTCGTGGCATTCGGTGCCATCACTATGTTGCTGGTCGAGGCGCCTAACCCGCAAAGCGCTATCAATACGCCGGAAGAAGCGCTCTGGTGGGCCTTCGTGACCGTCACGACCGTCGGTTATGGCGACTACTACCCGGTCACGACCCAAGGCCGTATCGTGGCGGTGCTGCTGATGGTGTCCGGGGTTGGCCTGTTTGGCAGCTTCGCCGCGTATATCGGCTCGCTGTTTATCGCCGACAAGCATGATGAAAACATCGAACAGCAGGAAGCGGACCGAGCCGTGCTGCACAACCTGCTTGAGCAGGTAGAAAAATTGACCACCGAAGTCCAGGCTTTACGAGGGCAACTGGAGGAACGGGGACAGCCGCCACGGGAGTAATTGTCTGTGGCACCGGTAGCATCTCTTGGCCTGTCCGCCCAGGCTACCGCCGATCCTGAAGAACGGCACAATTCGCGATACGTACCGAACGTGCGGTAACGTCCGGCGCGATCTCCCGCGTCAACCTCTCGAAAACGCCCAGCGGCCAAACCCAAACCGGCCGTAAGCCCTTACAATGCGCGACTTTCGATTCGCAGCCGGTCCGCGCTCATGTCCCTACCCCAGCATCACCTCGAACTGCTCAGCCCCGCGCGGGATGTGTCCATTGCCAAGGAGGCCATCCTGCATGGCGCCGATGCGGTGTACATCGGCGGGCCGAGTTTCGGCGCGCGGCACAACGCCGAGAACAGCGTGGCGGACATTGCCGGGCTGGTGACCTTCGCTCACCTGTTCCATGCGCGGGTGTTCGTCACCATCAACACAATTCTTCATGACGATGAGCTGGAAGCGGCGCGCGCGCTGATCTGGCAGCTGTACGAAATCGGCGTCGATGCGCTGATCGTGCAGGACATGGGCGTGATGGAAATGGACATCCCGCCGATCGAGCTGCACGCCAGCACCCAGACCGATATCCGCACCCTGGAGCGGGCCAAGTTCCTCGACAAGGCCGGCTTCTCGCAGCTCGTCCTTGCACGAGAATTGAACCTGCAGGAAATCCGCGCAATCGCTGATGAAACCGACGCCGCCATCGAGTTCTTCATCCATGGCGCGCTGTGCGTGGCGTTTTCCGGGCAGTGCAATATTTCTCACGCGCAGAACGGGCGCAGCGCCAACCGCGGCGACTGCTCCCAGGCGTGCCGCCTGCCCTACACCCTGAAAGACGACCAGGGCCGCGTAGTCGCCTTCGACAAGCACCTGCTTTCGATGAAGGACAACAACCAGAGCGCCAACCTGCGCGCGTTGGTCGATGCCGGCGTGCGCTCGTTCAAGATCGAAGGGCGTTACAAGGATGTGAGCTACGTGAAGAACATCACTGCTTACTACCGCCAGCGCCTCGACGAGATTCTCGAAGACCGCACCGACCTGGCCCGCGCCTCCAGCGGCCGCACCGACCACTTCTTCCTGCCGGACCCGGACAAGACCTTTCATCGTGGCAGCACTGACTACTTCGTCACCGACCGCAAGATCGACATCGGCGCTTTCGACTCGCCGACCTTTACCGGCCTGGCCGTGGGCGAAGTGCTCAAGGTCGGCAAGCACGACCTCACCGTCCAGACCCGCGAGCCGCTGTCCAACGGTGACGGCCTGAACGTGCTGGTCAAACGCGAAGTGGTGGGCTTTCGCGCCAGCGTGGTCGAGCCTATTAAGCAGTTCGAAGAGGACGGCCAGGCTTTCTGGCAATACCGTGTCGAACCCAACGAAATGCCCGCCGACCTGCGCCAGCTGCGGCCGAACCATCCGCTCAATCGCAACCTGGACCACAACTGGCAAAACGCGCTACTGAAAACCTCCGCCGAACGCCGCGTTGGTGTGCGTTGGCTGGCCAAACTGCGTGCCGATGAGCTCGAACTCCACGTCACCAGCGAAGAAGGCGCCTATGCCACCGTCTCGCTGGCCGGTCCGTTTGGCGAAGCGAAGAAGCCTGAGCAGGTGCCCGGTCAGATCGCCGACCTGCTGAGCCAGCTGGGCACGACGATCTACCACGCCGAAGAAGTGGACGTAGATGCGCCGCAGGCGTTCTTCATCCCCAACTCGCAACTCAAGGCCCTGCGCCGCGAAGCCATCGAGGCGCTGACCGAGGCCCGTGAAGCGATTCGTCCGCTGGGCAGCCGCAAGGCCGTCAGCGTGCCGCCTCCGGTTTATCCCGATTCTCACCTGTCCTTTCTCGCCAACGTCTACAACGCGAACGCCCGCGCGTTCTATCACCGCTACGGTGTGCAACTGATCGACGCGGCCTACGAGGCCCATGAGGAAACCGGTGAAGTGCCGGTGATGATCACCAAGCACTGCCTGCGTTTCTCTTTCAACCTATGCCCGAAACAGGCCAAGGGCGTCACCGGCGTTCGCACCAAGGTCGCCCCGATGCAGCTGGTGCATGGTGACGAGGTGCTGACTTTGAAATTCGATTGCAAGCCTTGCGAGATGCACGTGATCGGCAAGATCAAAGGCAACATTCTCAACCTGCCGCAGCCGGGCAGCGCCGCCAGCGTGGTCGGGCATATCACGCCGGACGACCTGATGAAGACTATTCGCAGCAAGCCGCGCGCCTGATCAGGCCCTCCGGCAACGACGGCGCATCGAGGTCTGAACTTCCGGCAATATGGTTGTCTGCTGTTCAACCTCCGCGGCAAGCGCAGCGGATGGCGAGATATGCCCCGGCAGCGCGGCAATGCGATTCGCGTGCCCGCTCATATGCAGACAAGGATCGAACATGCTTCACCGCTGGATCATCGCCGTATCACTCGCCGCCGCGCTTGCCGGCTGCTCGACGTCCCCGCTCAGAGGGCCCGCCACGAGCCCATCCCCTCAGTCTGCCGCAGGCGAGCACATTGGTTCGGGAAAGGCCTCGTACTATGGCAACCAGCACCACAACAAGCTGACCGCCAGCGGCGAGCGCTTCGATCAGACGGCTCTCACCGCCGCCCACCGCACGCTGCCCTTCGGCACGAACGTCCGGGTCACCAATACTCGCAACGGCAAGAGCGTGGTCGTGCGCATCAATGACCGCGGCCCCTTCGTGCGTGGGCGAATCATCGACTTGTCGAAAGCGGCCTTCGAGCGCATCGGCAATACGCGGTCCGGCATCATCCGGGTGCGCCTCGAAAGGGTCGACTGAATCGGACGGGGCGCCCCCGAAGCGCCGCATCTGGTCGCATTCCGGGAGTTCTCAGAGCACCGCTCAGCTTCAGACATTTCGGCCAGCGTGCTGTAGCGCTTGGGGTCACGGTCGACATCCGGTGACGGTAATGGCCCGCCTGTGTGTCTGGTCAGCGTTCGTTTCAACCAAGATCGAGAGATCACAGTAAAAATTAAAGCCATCGGTGCCGGTGCGCGTTAAGAATCGCCATGGCGTGCCGATAGAGATGCACGTCAATCCACCATGGTGCTTCCATGTTCAACGGCTATCTAAAAAAACAACTCCAAGAACAAAGGGCGGAGCTGTCGCTGCTGCGTCAGCTCCATGAGCAGATGGAAAGCACGATGGCGTCGATCACCCTCGACCCTGATTTTCGTATTGCCGCTCTGAACCAAAGGTTCGCTCGCACGCTCGGTTACAACGTCGAGCAACTGAAGGGTCGCGCGATGGCAGACATCGTGCCGCCTTACGTGAAAGATTTGCCGTGCTTTCATAACTTCCGCGCCGCGATAGCCAAAATGACCCCCATCAGCGATGACTACCGCTACCTGCGCGCCGACGGCAGCCTTGCGTGGTTGCATGTCGATTGGTATCCCATCGGGAACGAACACGGCACCCTGCTGAACATTCGCGGCATTGCCCGTGAAGTGACCAAGGAGTTGCAGGTGGCGAAGGAGAACGAAGCGTTCATCAACGCGCTTCTTCGCTCCACCGCGGTCATCCAGTTCAATCTGGACGGCACCGTAATTACCGCCAACGATCAGTTCCTGCAGGCGATGGGTTACTCGCTCAAGCAAGTCGTGGGCAAGCATCACAGCCAGTTCTGCACTGCAAGCGAGGCCGGATCGCAGCAGTACAAGGCCTTCTGGCAGACGCTCAACCGCGGCGAGTTCGTTGCCGACCGCTTCAAGCGGGTCGACAGCCAGGGCCGCGACGTCTGGCTCGAGGCGAGCTACAACCCGGTACACGACACTGAGGGCAAGCTGTGCAAAGTGGTCAAGTTCGCCAGCGTGATCACCGACCAGATTGCCCGCGAAGAGGATGTTCGGGGGGCGGCCGGCATCGCCTATGACGTGTCCAGGCAGACCGACACCAGTGCCGAGCGCGGTGCCGTGGTGGTCAAGGACACGGTCGCGACGATGCAGCGCATCGCCGAGCAAGTGGAATCGGCCACGCAGGGCATCGAGGCCCTGGGCCAGCAATCGCTGCTTATCAGCTCGATCGTGCAGACCATCAGCGGCATCGCTGCCCAGACCAACCTGCTGGCGCTCAACGCGGCCATCGAAGCGGCACGCGCCGGGGAACAGGGTCGCGGTTTCGCGGTGGTCGCCGATGAGGTTCGCCAGCTGGCAGGCCGCACCAGCGCAGCCACGGAAGAGATCGTCAGCGTGGTGCAGAAGAACCAGTCATTGGTAGATGAGGCCGTACGAGAAATGGCCAGCAGCCGAGGGCAGGCCGCCCAAGGCCTGTCACTGGCCAATCAGGCCGGCGCGGTGATCGTTGAGATTCAGGACGGTGCCAAGCAGGTGGTGAACGCTGTCGGACGCTTCGCGAAGGAGCTGAATTAGTCCTCAGCTGTGATGGGGCGGATGCCTTCATCCGCCTCGTTCATGCGATCAGAGCGCAGCCTTTTCTACCGGCCTGGCGAAACGATAGGTCGCCAAGCAGCACAGCACGACACCACTCGACGCCAGCAACCCACCGACAATGCCCACATTGCTCAGGCCCAGATGGACGGTAACCAGGCTGCCGAGCAGCGCGCCGCCGCCGATTCCGACGTTATAGATGCCAGAGAACATGGCCATGGCGACGTCGGTCGCATCGGACGCTAGATTCAGCACCTTCGCCTGCAATGCCAGGCCAAAGCACATCCCGGCGATCCCCCAGACCACCACCAGCGCGCCCAGCAGCGAACTGTCGCGTGAAGCCGGCAGTAACAGCAGCAAACACGTCGCCATCGCTGAGATCGCGGCGACCAGAAAGCCCCTCGGATAACGGCCGCTGTAGCGACTGAACAGGAACGAACCAAGAATGCCGGCGCCGCCGAACAGCAACAGCAATACCGTCGTCATGTCACCGCTCAAGTGTGCGATGTTCTGCGCGAAGGGTTCGATATAGGTATAAGCGGTGAACTGCGCGGTGATCACCAGAGCGGTCAGTACATAAGCCGCGACCAGCGCCGGGCGCTTGAACAGCACCGGCAAGCTGCGCAGCGAACCGGAATTCTGGCTCGGCAGCAGCGGCAGCGTCCGCGCCAGGCAGAGCGCCACCAGCGCCGCGATCACGCCAATCGAGAGGAACGTCGTGCGCCAGCCCAGCGCTTCACCCACCACACGGCCAAGCGGAATGCCCAGCACCATCGCCAGTGCGCTGCCGGTGGCCAACAGGCCCAGCGCCTGTGCCTGCTTGCCTTGTGGCGCAACACGCACGGCCAGTGATGCAGTGATCGACCAGAACACCGCGTGCGAAAGCGCGATACCAATACGGCTGATCATCAGCATGCTGAAGCTCGACGCCACGCTGGACACCAGATGGCTGCCGATAAATACCGCGAAGACGACGATCAGCAGCCTGCGGCGTTCGACGTTGCGCGTCAGCAGCATCATCGGCAGCGACATCAGTGCCACCACCCACGCGTAAATGGTCAGCATCAGACCGACCTGGGACGGCGGCATGTCGAACGAACCCCCGATGTCGCTGAGCAACGCGACCGGGACGAACTCGGTGGTGTTGAAAATGAAGGCGGCCAGCGCCAGTGCGATGACACTGAGCCAGCTCCCGGCGTGGGAGTGTTGCGATTCGTTCATGTGGGCGATGTCTTGATGCGACCAATCGGCAACCGCAACGCGCCTTTTTGAAAAGCTATGTCTGTTGGCGCAAAGGCCCGAGCGACGTTCCGCTTCAGCCCACCAACGCGGTCAGCGTGGGCTAAAGCCCACCCTACAAGGCTCGGAGCCTTCCCAAACCAATTGGCAACAGACATAGCCTTTTTGAAAAAGGCACACCACAGCGTGACGAGAGAGAATTCAGGGGTGACGGTCGTGCTCGATCACCACAACGCACCCGGCCCGCGAGCTTCGAAGAAGTGCGGGCGGCAGCGGAAACGATTGAGATACGAAACAGGACAGTCGGAGCGGCGCGGATTCTACGCCCGCGCCGTGCCGATGTCAGGCCGCAAAAACCATCTGCGACGAGCGGCCGCAGCCGCGGCTCGCTAGCGTCGCCAAAGGCTCGCCCGGCCTTGAACGTTCGAGGCCGTTCGATACGCGTATCACTCGGCGAAATACGCCTGCGCGCGCTCCGCTTCCGCGGCGGTGGGCTTGTAGTTGATCCACTCGTCGCTCTCGTTCTTCTTGTAACGCACGACACCCTGCGCCACATCGAACTCGTAGAAGGGATAAACCTCGCGCAGGTTGTAGAACGCAGCCGGGGCGAAGAAGAGGATGTCAGCGGCCAGATAGCCACCGTTGAACTTGAGCGGAATCAGCCCGTACATGGGCTCCATGCCATCCTGCGTGGCGCGGAAGCGGTACTGGCCGAAGCTGGTGGTTTTGTAGGTTTTGCTGACCGGGTTTTTCAGCACCAGCGGTGCATCGTCATTGATCTTGACGCTGAGGCTCGGATCGCTGGAACGCAGCGAGGTGGTGGCGGAACAGGCGGACAGCAGCGCAGCCATCAGCGGCAGCGCCAGGAGTTGCTTGGCTTTCATGTTCAATCCCTTGCAGGTGGTAGGCGTGGACGACCTGGACCGGCCCTACGTTGGGGTCCGGCGGCCATCCTTGGCGGGCGGCACTATAGGACACTGTTTGCTGATGGCCAAGCGCCCTCGGTCTGGGTTTCGTAGGGCGCGCTTCGCGCACCGCCGGCTTCGGTGTATCCGGTGCGCGGAGCGCACCCTACGTGGCCAAGGTGGCACCGAACGGAGCGGCATCATCGCTGATTGGAATGTAGGGTGCGCTTCGCGCACCGCCGGGCTTCGGTGTATCTGGTGCGCGGAGCGCACCCTACTTGTCCTAGACGAAACTTTTTTCAATCACTGGCCATGCGCGTACCACTCGGCATCCAGCCGAAACTTTCCTGCCCGCCATCAGCCGTACCTACAGAACCCATTCACACCGGAGAAGGTATGGCTTACCCGAAGATCCCCGCACAGAAGCAGGACCGCCAGCCCGGATTGGAGAGCGAGATGCAGCCGCCAGCCGAGTTCATCCGTGACAGCTACAAAGGCAGCGGCAAGCTGGCCGGCAAGGTGGCGCTGATCAGTGGAGGCGACAGTGGCATTGGCCGCGCGGCGGCGCTGCACTTCGCGCGCGAGGGCGCTGACGTAGCGATCATGTACCTCGACGAACACGAGGACGCCGCAGCAGCCAAGCACATGGTGGAAGCCGAAGGGCAGCGCTGCATCACCCTGCCCGGTGATATCCGCGACAGCCGCTACTGCAACGATGCGGTAAGACAGACGATCGAAGCCTTTGGCCGACTGGACGTGCTGGTGAACAACGCCGGGCGCCAGGAGGTACAGACGCGGCTCGAGGACATCACCGACGAGCAGTGGGAGAAGACCTTCGCCACCAACATTCACGGCTACTTCTATCTCACCCGTGCCGCCCTGCCCCACCTGAAAGCCGGCGCGTCGATCATCAACACAACTTCGATCAATTCCTTCATCGGCAATCCGATGCTGGTCGACTACACCGCGACGAAAGGCGCCATCGACGGATTCACCCGAGCCCTGTCGCAGCAGTTGATCGAGCGCGACATTCGCGTCAACCAGATCGCTCCCGGCCCGATCTGGACGCCGCTGCAACCGGCCACCATCGGCAAGCACGATCCCGAGATGCTCGAAGGCTTCGGCAGCCAGATGCCCATGGGCCGTTGCGGCCAGCCTTCTGAACTGGGCCCGGCTTACGTTTATCTTGCATGCGAAGACTCGTCCTATGTCAGCGGCCAGACCATTCACATCAATGGCGGCAAAGTGGTGAACGGCTGAGGTTCGCCATATCGAACGCAGCCGCACGAACCGAGGTGAAATCATGACTCAGATTCTCATTGCCGCCTTCGACCGCTACGCCGAAGCCGAGCATGTCAAAGCCGAACTTCTGAGCAAGGGCGTTTCCAGCGACGACATCCAGATATCCGCATCCTTCAACCCCGCCACGGTCGACAGCAGCCGGGTGGAAGTCGTCGGCGATGAACCGGACGAGGACGCCACGGTCGCCGACAAAATTGGCAGCTTCTTCCAGAAAGTCTTCGGCGACGATTCGAGCAAGCACGCCGGTCGCTACCCAGAGGCGGCTCGTCGTGGTTCGACCATTGTCACCGTCACGCTGGACGACGAAGGCCAGATATCGATGGTCGAGCAGCTGATGGAGCGAAACGGTGCGATCGATATCGACGAGCGCAGTGCCGGCTGGGGCGACGATGACACGACGCCCGTCACGGCCAGCACCGAAACCCTGACGACTGGCTACCCGGACGCCACATCCATCAGCGTCGACGAACGCGAGCTGAATGGAATGGCCACACCGGACCGCGGCGCGGACGATGGCTCGATTCCAGGCCGCGCCGAAAACGAAAAGGCCGAGCGTCGTGACAACACGGCCGGGCGGGTGCGGATCATTCCGCGGTAACGCGCCGCCGAAAGTGCATCACGCTCATTGCGCCATGAACACCTCATCGAGCAGGTCGTTCATGGCCTCGAAAGCGCGCTTCGCCACCAACGGGTTGTACTCGTTGCGGCCCGGCACCTTGGCATAGGGGTCGGTAAACGAATGCACGGCGTTGCCATAGCTGACCATTTGCCAGTCGGCATCGGTGGCTTGCATCTCGGCGACGAAGCCATCGACTTGCTCCTTCGGCACAGCCGGATCATCGGCACCGTGCAAAACCAGCACAGGTGCCTTGATCTGCTTGGCGTCATCGGGGTTAGGCGTGTCCAGGTTGCCGTGGAAGGAGACGAAGGCGTCCAGATCGGCACCAGAGCGGGCCAGTTCCAGCACTGCGCCGCCACCAAAGCAGAAACCGATCGCCGCCATCTTGCTGGTATCCAGCGCTACGTCCTGCTGTGATTTGAACGCATCGACCGCAGCCTGGGCGCGCTTGCGCATCAGCGCGCGATCACCGCGTACCGAGGTAGCGGCCGCCTTGGCTTCATCCGGATTCGATGGCCGTACCGCCTTGCCATACAGATCCGCCATGAACACCACGTATTTCTCCCCTGCGGCGCGCGCGGCTTTCTCCGCCGATCGTTCGGTCACCCCGAGCCAGTTCGGCACCATCACCAAACCGGGGCGCGGCGTGGTCACCGCATCGTCGTAAACCAGCAAGCCCTCGAAGGCTTCGCCGTCGATTTCATAGGCATGGGGCTTGACCACCACAGCGGCTTCGGCAACGCCGACCATCCCGGCCAGCGCCAGGGCAATGCACGTCTTTTTCATGGGTTTCTACCTGCGAAGTGAGACGACTTTTCAACAGTAGCGGAAAAAACCCACTGTACAGGCCGGCCCTACTTCAGGACCGTTTCGGTTTGTGTCGTTGGAGCCCGTTGCTGGGGAGGCGCCCCTGCAGCGCCAGCGCATTGGCCGTCGCTGCCCCACTGGCCGTGTTGTCGAAGATGCACCAATTAGCAACGCCGTCCGGCTGATCGGCTAGGCGGTCGGCCAGCGAATCGAGCCAATCGGCAGCGTATGAGGAATGGTAGATGCGCGGCGAGCCGTGCAGCCGGTAATAGCGAAACCCCGCCCAGCCGCCCGGCTCGGCCGCTTCGGCAAAGGCCGTGGGATCGGCAGCGACGCGGGCGATCTGCGCCTGCTGCAGCAGCGACTCGGCATCGAGCCAGCTACGATGGCGAGGCTCGATGGCCACCGGCCCGTCGTGGCGGGCTCTCAATGCAGCGAAAAAAGTACCGGCGCTCGCAGAGTCATAGGCCAGCGAAGGCGGTAATTGCACAAGCAGGCAGCCCAATTTCTCGCCCAGATGGCCGCACTCGTGCAGGAAACGTTCGAGCGGTTCTTCGCAAGCGATCAGCCGCCGCTCGTGGGTGATCTGCTTGGGCAGCTTCACGCAGAAGCGAAACGCTGCCGGTACGCTTTCGGCCCACTTGGCGTAGGTGGCGGGTCGATGGGGGCGATAGAAGGAGCTATTGATTTCCACCGCTGGAAAACGATTGGCGTAGCGCTGCAGGTGCGTGCCCTCGTCCGGGAATGCTGGCCACTGCTCGCGCGGCAGGCTCCAGCCCGCCGTGCCGAGAAATATGGAGGTGTCGAAGTCCTTCACTGTGAGGGTCCCGCCGAATGTTGGCTCTTACAGATGACCATCGCGCATGCCGGCTTGATCCTCCCGGCGCTAATCGACCCTAGCGTGCCGATCGCGTGCCCGACTGGACCGGCAACCGCTTGAGCAACCATTTGCGTGCCGGCACCACGGCATGCTCCTGAGCCCAGACGCAGAGCACCACCGTCAAGATCAAGTAGAGCGGATAGAACAGCAGTGACAGCTGTTGTTCTCCGGCCCGGACGGCGCAATCGGCCCAGGTCTCGAAGCAGCTGGACGAAGCGACGCCCAGCAGTTTTTCCGAACGAGAAAACAGGATGAACGCCGGTACATGCAGCACGAACAGCGGCAGCGATGCCGTTCCTAGACGCTGCGACCAGCGATTCAGGCGGGCGCTGCCTGGCGTGGCGATCAGCGCAAAGAGGTAGACCAGCGCCAATTGCGAGGGCAGCAGCAGCCCGTTGTGCAGCAGGAAGTACCAGAGCTTTTCTCCCTTCAGCAGCCAAATGGCGGCGATGAAGCAGGCCAGCACGAAGCCTGCCAGCGCCAAACGACTGCCCGGCCTCGGCACGCGTCCTTGACTCTGCATTTCGCGGAACACCCCATACAACAAGATGCCGGCGAGAAATTCCGGCAGGCGCAGCAAGGGCATGCGGTGCAGCATGCCGGTATAGGGAACACCATATTCCTGCTGCTGAATCACCCAGAGCGGCGGGATCAGGTAGATCGCCGCGATGACCGCGAGCCAGAGTGCCTTGTGCCGCAACCGCATCAGCCGCGGCGCCAGCAAAGGGAACGTCAGATAAAAGAAGAACAGCGTGGAAATCGACCACAACGGTGGATTGAAGGTCAGGTAGTAAGGATTCCATGCCTGCAGCATGAACAGCTGCAGGACGAAATTGAGCAACAGCTCGCCATTGCCCATGAAGTGCTCAAGGGTCTCTCTGGACGCCTCGCCCAAATCCTCGTTGGTGTCGTAAACCACGAAACGCAGGGTCGCCTTGACGTCGTCCGGCGGGATACCGAGTTTGGCGATGATGAACAACACCACCGCCGTCAATCCCAGTGAAAACAGGTGTAACGGATAGAGATTGGCGAAACGCCGGCTGAGGAAGCTGCGCCCCGGTTCGCGCAGCTGTCCTTGCTGACAATAGACATGGGCCAGCAAGAAGCCCGACAGCACAAAGAAACTGCTGGTCGCGAAGAACCCCACCCCGGTCAGGTCCGACAGCCACCAGGGCCGCTGTTCCTCGGGATACACATGGATCGTATGAAAGAACACCAGGTATATGCCGAGCGAGAATCGCAACCACTCGAGCCCGATGAATTTTTCCCTGCTGACTTGCTCCATGCGTTGCTCCTGCTATGCGGCGACCACTTGCCGTCCGCAAATAGGACGTTCCGTTGCAGGCAGTCGTTCGATATCCGCTGAGCATTCGCGCCGCAGCCGGATTGGATAGGCGACACGGCACGTCGCACAACGCCGTCATCCGAAAGATCAATATTTCGTCACGTATGCGTCGGGCACGGGCCGGAGCGATGCAGGTCCAACCATGACCAATAACCGGCAGAGAGGTCCGCTAACCGTGTTGTTCCGAGCCAAGCCCCAGCTACGAACAGGTATCGCAACGCCCTTGCTGATGGCAATGGTCCTGCTTGCATCGCCACTGCGGGCGGTGGCGCAGGACGGTTTCAGCTGGACGGAAAACTTCCTCGAACACATCGCCAAGGTCGATGCGAGCACCTCGGGCGAGCTGGGCATCTACCTCAAGGATCTGGATACCGGCGTGTCGGCCTCCTACCACGGCGAGGAAGCCTGGTACCTTGCGTCCACGGTCAAGGTCCCGGTGGCCATTGCCGTCATGCGTCGCATCGATCAGGACACCCTGAGCCTGGATAGCACCGTGCGCTTGCTGGAGTCGGACTACGTCGACGGCGCCGGACCGACCAAACGACACGCACCGGGAACCTCGCTCAGCGTCCGTTACCTGATGGACCAGATGCTGATCCACAGCGATAACACCGCAAGCGACATGCTCATCCGCCTGGTCGGCCTCGACGCGGTCAATGCCGTGACCCGCGAACTGGTGCCGGAAGGCCTCGGCCCGATCACCACCCTGGCGGGTGTGCGCAGGTTGATCTACGGGGAACTACACCCCTCTGCCCGCCTGCTCTCCGGCAGGGATTTCCTTTCGCTCAAAGCGCAGCGCAGCGAAGCCGGACGCCTCTCGCTTCTGGCCAGCCTGCTCGGCGTCCAGCAGAGCGCGTTCACCAAAATCCCGCTGCGCGAGGCCTATGAACGTTATTACGCGACGCCCTTCAATTCGGGCACGTTGCAAGCCTATGGCGATCTCTTGTCCGCAGTAGTGGAAGGCAAGGCGCTGAGCCAAGCCAGCACCGAATACCTGCTCAGCGTGATGAATCGCGTGGCCACCGGAGCCCAGCGCATCAAGGCCGGATTGCCACCGACGGTCGGCTATGCGCACAAGACGGGCACTCAGCTCGCCCGTATCTGCGATGCCGGCGTGATCGCGCCGCCACCGTTCCGCATAGCCGACCCCGCCGGACGTATCGTTGTGATCGCCTGCGTGCGCGGTGCTGCATCCACCGCCAAGGCCGAACGCGCGTTGCGCGGCGCGGGCGAAGCGATAACCGCCTCTGGAGTGCTTCGCCTATGAAACCAGCCCCGCTCGCGCGCACCGGAAAATTGCTCGCCCTACCGGCCTTGGTAGGCCTCGGGCTGGCGCTCTGGGCGTATAAGGAACAGGCCTATTCGGAGTCCTGGCGCAACGCGCTGGAGCAGGACATTCGCCAGATCGACGAACAGAGCCCAGGCAATCTCGGCGTTTACATCAAACACCTAGGTGACGGCGAGGCACTCGACTACGAGGCGGACCGCTTCTGGTACCTGGGTTCGGCGGTCAAGGTGCCGATCGCCATCGCGGTCCTGCAGAGCGTCGACGAAGGCGAGCAGAGCCTCGACGAGCAGATGAGCCTGCAAGCCACCGACAAGGTCGACGGCTCCGGCGATCTGGTCTGGCAGGACGACGGCGTCGAATATTCGCTGCGCGCGCTGCTGAACGAAATGCTCATCGAAAGCGACAACACGGCCGCCAACATGCTGATCCGGCTCATTGGCGAGGATGAGCTGAACGAGCGCACACGCAAGAACATGGGCGGCAAGGGCTTTGAACGCATCACCGACTTCACTCAGGTGCGGCGGGACGTCTATGGCGAGCTGCATCCCGGTGCGCATGAACTGGACAACATCGAACTGGTGAAGCTTGCATCGGCGCCCTTCAGCGAGCCGCGCTACGAGGCGGTCGCCAACGCCCTGTCGCTCTCCGAAAGCGAGCTGAAGGCCGACAGCATGGAGCAGGCTTATGAGCGCTATTACGCGCGCAACCTGAATTCCAGCACGCTGGAAGCCTACGGCACGCTGCTGGAGAAACTGGTCGAAGGCGATCTGCTTTCCGAGTCCAGCCGGGATCTGCTGTTCAAGGACATGAAGTTGGATCGGTATGACGCCTACCGCCTCGAAGCCGGCCTGCCCAGCGATGTGCCCTTCATCCAGAAGACCGGCACGCAACTGGAACGCGCCTGCCATGTAGGCGTGATCGAACCCCTGGCGGAAAAGCAGGAGAAAACCGTCATCATCGTGGCCTGCGCCGAGGCCCTGGACGAAGCCAAGGAAGCCGGAGCGGCCTTCGAGCGCGTGGGCGAAGCCATTACCCGAGTGCTGCTAAACAAAACCGAGTGATGGCTGATGGTTCCGCCGCTCCCGCGCGGCTCAACCCAAAAGCTTCCCCCCGAGGCGGGCCTCCCACAAAAAGCAATGCGCACTGCCACAGCCCCACGCCGATCCGCTTTCGTAGGAGGCGCGACCTCGCGGCGAAAGCGTGCCCTCAGCCAGCGCAAAAGCCAAAGCTTCGCCCCGAAGGCGGGCCTCCCACAAAGCAAAGCGCACTTCACAGGCCCATGCCGATCCGCTTTCGTAGAAGGCGCGCCCTCGCGGCGAACCGTATTTTCAGCCAACGCAAAAGCCAAAGCCTCGCCCCGAGGACGGGCCTCCCACAAAGCAAAGCGCACTCCACAGACCCATGCCGATCCGCTTTCATAGGAGGCGCGACCTCGCGGCGAACCGTATTTTCAGCCAACGCAAAAGCCGAAGCCTCGCCCCGAGGGCGGGCCTCCCACAAAGCAAAGCGCACTCCACAGACCCATGCCGATCCGCTTTCGTAGGAGGCGCGCCCTCGCGGCGAAAGCGTGCCCTCAGCCAGCGCAAAAGCCAAAGCTTCGCCCCGAAGTCCCACAAGAAGCAAAAGCACACTGCCGCAATTCCATGCAGATCCGCTTGCGTTGCTGACCGTTGAATTGAGATCCACGCGAATGCAGAGCAATTGATCGGAAGTCCCCATCGGGTTGTCCATAATGGGGGCAGCTGAACTGATCAGAGAGGCGTCGATCATGCGCAAGGCCGAAGTCAAACACCGCAACTCCCTCAAGCTGGAGCGACTGCAGCGCTTCCTGACATGGGCCTCGGAGCGCCATCCCGACTTCATGCCGAAGAAGAACCATCAGGACAATTGGTTCAGCACCTATATCGGCCATCAACCGCCCGAGATCGGGCGCGCGGCGCGGTTGTTCTGGCTCGGACTGGACGAGCCGGCGGTCGATGCCAACGTCGAGAGTGCCGATCCCCAGAGCCTGATCGGCCGATTGCTCAATCGCGATCTGAACGACTACAGCTGCAACGTCGACATCTTCGGCGCCGAGAAAACGCTCGACTGCGGTCCGCTACAGAACCTGCTGGAACCCGAGCTCGCGCTACGCATCCCTGACAGCACCTCCATCGACGAATTCGAAGCCAACGTGGACGACGCCATCGAAGCACGGGTCCGGGACCGTCTGCATGTGCTGGAGCGCCCCTTCGCCAGCATGAGCGACGAGCAGAAGACGCGCGTTCTGGATCGCTTGCCGACAAAACTCTCCCGGCTCGATGACTTCGCCGCCAAGGCCGTCGATATCCTCAACGAGGTGAAGCACGAACTGCGTTATGTCGTGGAACTGCGCCACGGCGACGTCGCGCTGGACCTGCAGCGGCGCATTCCCGGTGGCCAAGGTCAAGTGCTAAGCGAACAGGACGTGGCCGAACTGAAGGCGCAGGATCGTCAGGATCTGCTGGCCAAGTTCGAGATGATGATCGAGGAAGCCGGCGACTTCGACCTGCAGCTGCTGGGCGAGAAGCGCCTGACCGAAGTGTTCATGATGGAGCCGAAGAAACTTCGCCGGACCATCCGCTTCGCCCGCCAGGACCACAAGGAGAAGATGGCCTTCGCCGTGCTGCTGGAGAACAACCCGCGCTTCGTGCACTACCACAAGCTCTACGCGGCGCGGCGGATCACCCGTACGTGGACCGCCCTGCTCGGCCCGACCAACAGCGGCAAGACGCACCAGGCCATCGAGGCGATGACCGGCGTCGAGCACGCCATCTATCTTTCGCCACTACGGCTGATGGCGCTGGAAAACCAGGAACGCATCGAGTCCATGGGCGTGCCTTGCTCGCTGGTCACGGGCGAAGAGGAAATCATCCGCGAAGGCGCCACGCATTACTGCTGCACGGTCGAAGAGTTCGCCCGCTTCCGCCATCAGCCCTGGGATGTGGTGGTCATCGATGAAGTGCAGATGATGGCCGACTCGCAGCGCGGCTGGGCCTGGGTCGATGCACTGGTCAGCGCCTATACGCCAGAGCTGATCATGACTGGTCCGGAGCTGATCCAACCCTCGCTGAAAACGCTCTGCGACCTGTGCGATGACGAATTGGTGGTCAAGCGCACCAAGCGTCTGTCGCCGGTGGAAGTGGCGCGTCGCTCGACCACGCTCAAGCAGCTCGACGAAGGCTCGATGCTGGTCGCCTTCAGCCGCAAGACGGTATTGGAACTCAAGGCCATGCTGGAGATGACCGGCAAGAGCGTCTCGGTGGTTTACGGCGCGCTGTCGCCGGAAGTGCGCCGCGAGCAGGCACGACGGTTTCGTGAAGGCGAGGCGGACATCATGGTCGCCACCGATGCCGTGGGCATGGGGCTGAACCTGCCGGCGCACACGCTGTGTTTCTACACCGATGAAAAATACGACGGTATCCAGAACCGTCAGCTGAAGGTGCAAGAGGTCAAGCAGATCGGCGGGCGCGCCGGGCGTTTCGGCCATCACGACAGCGGCCTCATCACTGCGCTCGATGTGCAGACCCTGCAATCAATCAAGCGTCTATTCCATAGCGCCGACCTGCCGGTGGATTTGTCGCAATTCCAGGTACGACCATCGATCGAACATCTGCAGGCCATCGCCGAGCTGATGGAAGAGCCCAGCCTGCTGCGTGCCTGGTTGACCTTCAATCGCAACATCAACTATGGCGAGGAATTCATCTCGGTGCTGCCGGACGAGCTGGCCGAGTGGATCAAGCTGATCGACGATCCGACCATCGACTTACCGCTGCGCTGGATTTTCGCCTGTACGCCGATCCGCGGCGGCCTTGACAGCCCCGCCAGCATCTTCGCCCAGCAATGGCTGAAGAAGGTTGCGCAGGACAAGGAAGTCCCACTGCCGCGGCTGATCATCGATGCCGATCTGGCGACATTGGAAAGCTCGCTGCATGTCATCGAAACCTACCTGCACCTGGCGCGAACGCTGCCGGCGCACTTCCCGGCGCTGGAACAGGCCGAACAGCACCGCAGCCTGCTAAACGGCGCGATCACCCGCGAGCTGTCCCGCCAACGCAAGCCGCGCAGTTCGGACCGCCGCCGCCTCTCAGGCGAAACCCGAAACTGCAAGCAGTGCGGCAAGGCCATGCCAATGGCCGAGCGACAATTTCGTTTGTGTCAGAACTGCTTTCAGGAACAGCGAGCTAAAGAGCAGCCATACGCCAAACGGCGCACTCCAAAGCAGGTAAAAACGTAGCGATTCACGGCCAGGCGGGCGCCCCATCAGCTCAATGGTTTATGAGTTGTAGGGTGCCCGCTTCTTTGCTTTGGCTGTTAACGATGTCCTCTGCGCCAATCTCGACGCTCCACTGGGACCATGACGTACTCGACGCGTTTCGGCCGGTACTTCATTGCACGGGGCGCATGCCGATGGTGATGAACATGAGGCTTCGGCTGATGCTGATAACGGCGAGAATGCCGATGGCTGTGACGGTCATCGGAATCGTTCGATAGCACCGCGACCAGAACCGCCCCGACTGCCGCACCCGCCAATACGGGAACCACAACGTTGCGATCAGCTGCTGAAGCGGCACTGGCTGTGATCAGGCAGCCGGTAAGCAGACCGATCTTGAGTATGCGACTGAACATGGCTTTCTCCTTTCTACGAGTGGGCTCGTTGCCCACAGCTATCAAACACCGCCGCTCGGTCAGCGGGCGTCAGGCAGGTGTAAACAACGCGTAAACAGCCACGTCAGAAGAAGCGAATCATCGAGTCCGGGGCTGTCTCATATGAACGATGGACGCAGCGTGCGGAGGCACCCATGCACGATACTTACGACATGAAACGATTCGTCGTCGCCCAAGACGGCATCTACGATCGCGCGCTGGCGGAATTGAAAGCCGGCCGTAAACACAGCCATTGGATGTGGTTCGTTTTTCCGCAGATCGCCGGGCTCGGCCATAGCGACATGGCGCGACGCTACGCCATTTCCAGCACAGACGAGGCGCTCGTCTATCTGCAGCATCCGCTGCTGGGAGCACGGCTGGAGGAATGCGCGCAGGCGATGCTGCAGCACACCGATCGTCCGGCGCGGCAGATACTCGGCTCGCCCGATGACCTGAAGCTACGTTCGAGCATGACGCTGTTCAGCGCCGTCGCACCTGAGCGGACCATCTATCGTCAGGTCCTGGACGCTTTCTATGGCGGCGAGGCAGATCCGGCGACGTTGGCCAGACTGCAACGCTGAGCGTTGCCAAGCTCTAGCATGTGATTGTCAGAGGCGATTGCACTGCCGGTATGCCATCAGGGCCTTGCTGCGCGGAGCGCACCCTACAGGGTCTCGTACATCCGTAGGGTGCGCTCTGCGCACGGCCAGTACCCCACAGTTCGCTTGGCTGAACGTCCGTTACGAGAGGCGGCTTTGCCTGTGAGAAAACTCTTCTGGTAGCTCTCCATGCGATGGTGCATCAGCGTTGCGCCGCGCTGAGGCCACTCGGCGTTGACGTTCCGCACTTCTTCGCACTTTGCCGCTGCCTAGCCTGCGCCGGCTGATGGCGACAACGGATCTACCGCTCCGTTCGCTACCTTTTCTATGAAATGTTCAAGTTTTTACTTTGACAGCGCCAGAATTTGACTTTAAGTTTTCGCTTCCGAACATTTTCGAACCCACGCAGTATTCGGATTATAAAAACAACAGTCTCCAGAAGAGGTTCTGCGCATGAGTAACCCGTCCACCCCGACGCTACGGGGGCAATGCATCGCCGAATTCCTCGGCACCGCTCTATTGATCTTCTTTGGCACCGGCTGCGTCGCTGCGCTGAAGCTTGGCGGAGCTGACCTAGGTCTTTGGGAAATAAGCGTAATCTGGGGCATCGGCGTCAGCATGGGGGTGTACCTGGCCGCTGGCGTGTCGGGCGCTCACCTGAACCCTGCCGTGTCCATCGCGCTCTGGCTGTTCGGCACCTTCGAGCGCAACAAGGTGCCCGCGTACATCCTCGCCCAGACGGCAGGCGCATTCTGCGCCGCTGCGTTGGTTTACGGACTTTACAGCAGCCTGTTTTTCGATTTCGAACAAGCCCAGCAGATGACGCGCGGCAGCCTCGCCAGCCTTGAACTCGCTTCGGTGTTCTCCACCTACCCTCACGCGTCCCTGTCCATCGGCCAGGCGTTTCTGGTGGAAGTGGTGATTACCGCTATTCTGCTGGGAATGATCATGGCGCTGACCGACGATGGTAATGGCCTGCCCCGCGGCCCGCTGGCTCCGCTGCTGATCGGCCTGCTGATCGCGGTGATCGGCGGCGCGATGGGCCCGTTAACCGGCTTTGCTATGAACCCGGCACGGGATTTCGGACCGAAGCTGATGACTTTCTTTGCCGGCTGGGGCGAGGTTGCCTTCACTGGCGGGCGGGACATTCCCTACTTTCTGGTCCCGCTGATCGCTCCGGTGCTGGGCGCCTGCATCGGCGCCGCAGGCTACAAGGCACTGATCTGCAAGCATCTCCCGAATCTGGGCTCGGGCGCTTGTGCTGCACCTGAGCCAGATCACGAAGCCAAGCGTTACAGCAAACACGATGCCACTGCCCAAGAAGCTCGTTAAGGAATCGACATCATGAGCAACCCGAACGACAAGCAATTCATCGTCGCCCTCGACCAGGGCACCACCAGTTCCCGTGCCATCGTGCTGGACCGCAACGCTAACGTGGTCACTATCGCTCAGCGCGAGTTCGCGCAGATCTACCCGCAGCCGAGCTGGGTCGAGCATGACCCGATGGAAATCTGGGCCACCCAGAGCGGCGTCTTCGTCGAAGCCTTGGCTCAGGCCGGCATCACCAACGAGCAAGTGGCGGCCATCGGCATCACCAACCAGCGCGAAACCACCATCGTCTGGGACAAGCTCACCGGCAGGCCCATCTATAACGCCATCGTCTGGCAGAGCCGCCAGAGCACGCCGATCTGCGATCAGCTCAAGCGTGACGGCATGCAGGAGCACATCCGCAAAACCACCGGCCTGGTCATCGATCCCTATTTCTCCGGCACCAAGATCAAGTGGATCCTGGATCACGTCGAGGGCAGTCGCGAACGTGCGCGGCGTGGTGAGCTGCTGTTCGGCACCGTCGATTGCTGGCTGATCTGGAAGATGACCCAGGGCAAGGCCCACGTCACCGATTACACCAACGCATCGCGCACCATGCTGTTCGACATCCACAAGCTGGACTGGGACCCGGTCATGCTGGAGGCGCTGGATATCCCGCGCGAAATGCTGCCCGAGGTGCGCTCCTCCTCCGAGATCTATGGTCATGCCTATCTCGGCTCCGGCCAGAGCACCGGCATCCCGATTGCCGGTATCGCGGGCGATCAGCAGGCGGCGCTGTTCGGGCAGATGTGCGTCGAGCCGGGCCAGGCCAAGAACACTTACGGCACCGGCTGCTTTCTGTTGATGAACACCGGAACCAAAGCCGTACAGTCCGAGCACGGCCTGCTTACCACCATTGCCTGCGGCCCGAAGGGCGAGGTCAATTACGCATTGGAAGGCGCCATCTTCAACGGCGGCTCCACTGTGCAGTGGCTGCGCGACGAGCTGAAGGTGATTAATGATTCGCTGGATTCCGAATACTTCGCCACCAAGGTCAAGGACAGCAATGGCGTCTATCTGGTGCCTGCCTTCACCGGCCTCGGCGCGCCCTACTGGGACCCTCGCGCCCGTGGCGCATTGTTCGGGCTGACGCGCGGTGTGAAGGTCGACCACCTCATCCGTGCCGCGCTGGAATCCATCGCCTACCAGACCCGCGATGTCCTCGATGCCATGCAGCAGGACGCCGGTGAACGTCTGCGCTCGCTGCGTGTGGACGGCGGCGCGGTAGCCAACAACTTCCTCATGCAGTTCCAGGCCGACCTGCTCGGGACCCATGTCGAACGCCCGCAAATGAAGGAAACCACCGCCCTCGGCGCTGCCTACCTGGCGGGCCTGGCGACCGGCTTCTGGAGCAGCCTCGATGAGCTACGCAGCAAGGCCACCATCGAGCGGGTCTTCGAACCGGCCTGCGATAACGAGCAGCGCGAGGCACTTTACAAGGGTTGGAAGAAGGCCGTAGACCGCACTCGAGACTGGGCAGAGGACTAAATCAAACCGGCATTGCCACTCGACGGCGCCCGGCCCGGATTCGTTTCCGCGCCGGCGCCGCTATTCACAAACGAACAATTCTTTAATCGGAGACCAGACTGCGGCATGCTTCCGGCATATCGATAAGAAGGAAGCCTCCATGAGTCTGGCCCCACGACAGCAGAGCATTCTCGAACTGGTGCGCGAACGCGGCTACGTCAGCATCGAAGAGCTGGCGCAGCAGTTCGCGGTGACGCCGCAGACCATCCGCCGCGATATCAACCAGCTCGGCGAAGCCGGCCTGCTACGCCGCTACCATGGCGGCGCCGCTCACGATTCGAGCGTGCAGAACACCGCCTACACCCAGCGCGCCCGCCAGATGCGCGACGAGAAGCGCCGTATCGCCGATGCCATGGCCGCGCACATTCCCGATCAAGCTTCGCTGTTCATCAACATCGGCACCACCACCGAAGCCATCGCCCACGCGCTTCTGAATCATCGCGACCTCAAGGTCATCACCAACAACCTGCATGTGGCGAGCATCCTCAGCCCCAAGGAAGACTTCGACGTCCTGATCGCGGGCGGTAACGTGCGCAGCGACGGCGGCGTCGTTGGCCAGGCAACGGCGGATTTCATCAGCCAGTTCAAGGTGGACTTCGCCCTGATCGGCATCAGCGGCATCGACGAGGACGGCACCTTGCTGGACTTCGACTACCAGGAAGTCCGTGTTTCCCAGGCCATCATCAACAATGCCCGCAAGATCTTCCTCGCTGCGGATTCGAGCAAATTCGGCCGCAATGCGATGACCCGCCTCGGTTCGCTGGAGCAAATCGATGTGCTGTTCACCGAGGCCCAGCCGCCGGAAGCCTTTGTCGAACTGCTCGCGCGCCATGACGTGAAGCTGGAAGTCACTGGTTGATCGTCGTTTAGCCAAGGCCGGACGCCTGAGCCTGGTGGGCTGAAGCGGAACGCCGCCCGGCTCACCCACAGCTGGCGCAGGTCGGCGTAGGGTGGGCTTCAGCCCACCAAGAAAAAAGCACAACTCGATCAGTACAACCTCAGCCCCAACAAGCAGCTCACTTCTGTTCGTTTATTTTCTTTTGATATAAAAAGTGAACATTCTATCTGGAGAGAAGAACTCTTCTACGCTACGATGTTCACATTCGAAAATAGATATTCGTTTTTAGGAGAACACCGTGACCGACACCGACCGCCCCGTCTCCGAGCTCTATGACATCGCCGTTATCGGCGGAGGAATCAACGGCGTCGGGATCGCCGCCGATGCGGCTGGGCGCGGGCTGTCGGTTTTCCTGTGCGAACGCGACGATCTTGCCAGCCATACATCATCGGCCAGCAGCAAGCTGATCCACGGCGGCCTGCGTTATCTCGAACATTATGAGTTCCGCCTGGTACGCGAGGCACTGGCCGAACGCGAGGTGCTGCTGCGCAAGGCGCCGCATATCGTCAAGCCGATGCGTTTCGTCCTGCCCCATCGCCCGCATCTGCGGCCCGCCTGGATGATTCGAGCCGGGCTGTTTCTTTATGACAACCTCGGCAAGCGGGAACAACTTCCCGCCTCGCGCGGCCTGCGCTTCGGCGATGAAAGCCCGCTGAAACCGGCGATACGGCGCGGTTTCGAATATTCCGATTGTTGGGTCGACGATGCACGACTGGTAGTGCTCAACGCCATGGCGGCGCGCGAAAAAGGCGCGCACATCCATACCCGCACCCGCTGCCTGAGCGCCAAACGTGCCGGCGGTATCTGGCATGTCGAGCTACAGCGCCAGAACGGTACGCGCTTCTCGCTGCGCGCCAAGGCACTGGTCAACGCGGCGGGCCCTTGGGTCGCGCAGTTCATCGGCGAGAACCTGCAGCAGCGCTCGCCTTACGGCATTCGTCTGATTCAGGGCAGCCACGTCATCGTGCCCAAGCTGTACGAAGGCGAGCAGGCGTACATCATGCAGAACGAGGATCGGCGCATCGTGTTCGCCATCCCGTACATGGGTCGCTACACCATGATCGGCACCACCGATCGCGAGTATCACGGCGATCCGGCCACGGTCAGCATCAGCGAAGAAGAAATCGCCTACCTGCTGGGCGTGGCCAATGCGCACTTCCGCAAGCAATTGGAACCCAAGGACATCCTGCACACCTTTGCCGGCGTTCGCCCACTGTGCGACGACGAGTCCGACAATCCCTCGGTCGTTACCCGCGATTACACCCTGTCGCTGGAAGCCGAGCAGAAGCAGGCGCCGTTGCTTTCGGTGTTCGGCGGCAAGCTGACGACCTACCGCAAACTGGCCGAATCGGCGATGGAGCACCTTGCGCCGTTCTTTCCGCAAATGGGCGAGCGCTGGACAGCGAAGGCCAGCCTTCCCGGTGGCGAAGGCATGGACTCGCCGCAAGCATTGGTCGAAAAGTTGGTCGCCAGGATCGAAGGCATCGACTTAGACCTGGCTCGGCGATGGGCGAATCTTTACGGCAGTCGCGTCTGGAAAATGCTTGGCGAGGCTCGCTCAGTCACTGAGCTGGGCGAACTGCTGGGCCAGGACCTCTACACGCTGGAAGTTGAATATCTGCACCAGCAGGAATGGGCAACCTGCGCGGACGACATTCTCTGGCGCCGCACCAAGCTCGGCCTGTCGTTCACGACTGACGAGCTTGCCCGATTGCGCCACTATCTGGACGCCCGGCCTGCGCCAGCGAAGGCAACGGATATGAATGCGGCCTGATGGCCGCAGCATTTCGAATCACCGCCGATTGCGGTAGGCTCAGCTCCTTCTCAAGACGGAGTAACTCCCCATGGCCCGAGCCACTGCCCGCCACATCCTGGTTCCCACCGAAGACAAGTGCAACGAACTGAAAGCTGCCATCGAAGGCGGCGCCGATTTCGCTCAGGTTGCCAAGGACAATTCCACCTGCCCATCCAGCCGTCAGGGCGGCGACCTGGGCTCGTTCGGCCCAGGCCAGATGGTCAAAGAATTTGACACCGTCGTATTCAGCGCCCCGCTGAATGTCGTGCAGGGTCCGGTGAAGACCCAATTCGGCTATCACCTGCTGGAAGTCACCAGCCGTCAGGATTGATCCTGCGCCCCCGCGCTGCGGCGTGGGGGCTCCCTCCTCCAGCTCTCCACAGCCTTTCTCTGCAACGTCCAATCGATCGTCAGGTCTTGCCCGCGGGCAACGTGCCGACGTTGCCACATGCGTCAAGCTTCGTGGCGGAAGCGTCCGGCCAGGCTATTCAAGCCGCACATGCTCTGCACCGCACTGTCGATCTGGCTCAGCGCCTTATTGCATGGTTTCGATCCGCGACCACCGCGAAACCACGCCCGTGATCACCGGCGCGGACCGTTTCGATGGCGGCATTACAGCCACGGGCTATGCTCAGAAAGAGCTACTTTCATCCACCCTGAGGGGAGCGATGTGATGTTCCACGTAACGCGCATAGGCGACAAACGCATCGACGTCGATTTTTCCGGCAAGCTCGACAGCAATGAAATGCGCTTCGCGCTCGATGAGCTGATGCGCAAATCAGAAGGCATCACCCATGGCCAGATGCTCTATCGCATCGGCGACTTCGACATGCCGACGCTGGGCGCCGTCGGTGTCGAGCTGTCACGGATTCCGCAGCTGTTTCGTTTCATCCGTCGCTTCGACCGCTGCGCCGTGGTCAGTTCTAGAGAGTGGGTGCGCAAGGCCAGCGAGATCGAAGGCGCGCTGATCCCTGGCCTGACGATCAAGGCATTCGATGCGCACCAGAGCACCGAGGCGCATAACTGGCTTGAGGGCCTGCAATAGCCTGCCGATATCTCAACGCGGCGTGCCGAAGACTTGGGTCCAGTAACTGATGGCAGCGCTGTCCGGATTCGTCGCATATGCGGCGCCCATCTCAGTGAAGTCCGCCCGCATGATATTGCGACAGTGTCCGGGGCTGGCCAGCCAGCCGGCCACGGCCTGCTCCACCGAGCCTTGGCCTGCCGCAATGTTTTCACCGACCCGGCTCCACGCGTAGCCGGCGCGGTTGGCTCGATCGCTGACCTGGCTGCCATTCGCCGCCCGATGGCTGAAGAAGTCCTGATTGGCCATATCGCGACTGTGGGCCAGCGCAGCCTCGGCCAGCCGATCATCCCAGCGCAATGCCGGCACCGCCTCGAATGTCTGGCTGCCACAGGTTCGCGCTTGCGCGCGGGCTTCGTTGACTTGTTTCAGAATCTTCTTCCCTGCTTCCCGCCAGTCACCTAGATCCGGCGATAGCAAAGGCTTGGCAAGCAGCACCTGCCAGGTACTCCCCTGCCTGGAGACACCGATTTCCGCGAACTCTTCGCTACGCAGCGCGCTGCAATAGCGTTGCCTGAGCGCATCCATGGCGGCCTGCGTGCTCGCAGGACCGGATATCGAGACCGCTTGTAGTTTCGCCGGACGATAGCCGGACGCCTGCAACGCACGTTGCAGCTGCGCCCCGCTGGTCGCTGGAGCCACCGCCAAGGCATCAGCGGGGGCAAGCGGCCCTACCGCGGAGCCTTTGGCACCGTCGCATGTCTGTTCGGTATCGCGGAAAGCGTTGATCAAGCCAATCAGGGCATCCGGTTCATCAGCGCTTATCTCGCCCGCGAACAGCGCAGTGAGCAGCAGCAATGGCCCTGCCCATAACACCTGGGTCAGCGCTCGATGCTTTCGAGCTGGGATGATTGATGGCGATCTGGAGGCTGTCATGGCAACACTTCGCTCCGGTTTTGGTCTTGCCCCGACAACGCGGAGCCTGACACGGGGTCGTTAGTCTGCTGACCACAGTCAGCCGAGAGCGATCCAGGCGAGCAAGCGAAACAGGTCAGCAAACATGCGATCATCAGCCCGGCAAAACCGAACGCCAAGTAACCGCATTCATCGAATCCGAACCACACCCAGCCATGACCCTGTCCGATTTTCTGCTGTTCGCGCTGCCTGCGATCTTTCTCACCGGGCTGTCCAAGGGTGGCTTTGGAGGCGCTCTGGGCGGGATCGCCGTGCCGCTGCTGGCGCTCGCTATCTCACCGAAACAGGCGGCGGCTGTAATGCTGCCGATTCTCTGTCTGGCTGACGTGGTGGGTCTGAAGGCCTATTTCGGCAAATGGGACGTGCCCAATCTCAAGGTCATGCTGCCCGGCGCGCTGATCGGCATCGCCCTCGGCTCGCTCACCTTCGGCATGCTCGACGAACGGATGATCGGCCTGATGATGGGGTTCATCGCTGTGGGTTTCGTGGCGCTCGGGCTGATCACTAACAACGACAAGCCCCGCCCACTGCAACGCGGGCGCGGCACCCTGCTTTCGTCGGTTGCCGGCTTCACCAGCTTCGTCGCGCATGCGGGCGGACCGCCGATCCTGATGCATCTGCTACCGCAGCAACTGGACAAGCTGCGCTACGTCGCGACCATCAACCTGTTCTTTCTGATGACCAATGCGATCAAGCTGATTCCCTACGCCGCACTCGGCCAGTTCAACCGCGAGAACCTGCTACTGAGCCTGGCGCTCGCGCCCATCGTGCCGTTCGGCGTCTGGGCCGGGCTTTGGCTGCACAAGCGCATCGATCACACCTGGTTCTACCGGATCGCCCGCATCGGCATGGCGCTCGCTGGTTTGCAGCTGATCTGGAAGCATCTCTGAAGCCGGACCGGCATACCGCTGGCGCACCAGTGCTGAACGATCACAGCTCACCCCAGTCGGAAATAATGTACCCACTGCAACAGGAGTCATCCTCATGCTGAAGTTTCTGGGCAGCACAATCGGCATCATTTTTCTGATCGGTCTGTTGGTGGTGATCGGTTTGTTCATGTTGGTGTTCTAACCACAACGGCTACCAACAGGCGCACAAAAAAACAGTTCGCAATTCCGCTGTGTCGAGCTCACCAGCCGTTCTCGATCATGCCGCCGGGCTTTCTGGCGGCATGGTCGTTTTTGCACTGAGCTCGGCGGGCACCGCTTCCGACCTGCGGAACCGAATGACTTGACCGAGACGATGGTCCAAACAGCACCTACACCAACCGAGGATGATGAAATGGGTCTGTTCGACAAGATCAAAGACAAACTGGGCTTGGGCGGCGTCAGCAACGAAGCGCACAAGCCTGCCGCACCAGATTCGGGCGTCAACCAGCATGCCACTGACACGGTTGTCGACTCCAACCGCCCGACGACAGCCAACAACGCAACCACCACACCGCCCGGGGCCAGCGCATCGGCAACGGGTATGGCTGGCACCGCCGGTACGGTCGGCGGACCTAACAACGTTGTGGATGTCCCGGCGAAGCTCGACGGCATGGCGGCGAATTTTCCGGAGCAGCTGAACTGGCGCACCTCCATTGTCGACCTGCTCAAGCTGCTGGGCCTGGACAGCAGCCTGGAGTCGCGCAAGGAACTCGCTACCGAGCTGGGTTGCCCGCCGGACAAGATGGCCGACTCGGCGCAGATGAACATGTGGCTGCATCGCGCCGTGATGCACAAGCTCGCGGAACACGGCGGCACCGTACCGCCCGAACTGCGCACCTGATGAAGAGTTCGTTCCCACGCGCCAGCGTGGGAACGCAACCCGGACGCTCCTGCATCCGAAACCTCAATCGTCCAATGATGGCCCGATCATCTCGGCCAGTTGCGGATAGACGCCGGGGCAGGCGACGAGGTAAGGATTGCCAAGCAGCAGTCCGTCGTTGCGGAAGAAGTCGTTCCCTCGTCCACCCGCTTCCTTGACCATCACCAGCCCGGCCACGCAATCCCAGCTCTTGAGCTCGGTCTCGTAATAACCGAGCAGGCGGCCCGCCGCTACGTAAGCGGTCATCAGCGCACCAGAGCCATTGCGAAAGAACATGCCGCCCGCAGCCAGCAGCTTTTCGAGGAAGGGAATGAAGTGCTCCTTGCCTCGCGGGTGAAAAGTCCCGGTGGCGGTCACGCCTTGGCCCACATGCGTGGCGCTGCTCGCTTTTAGGGGCATGTCGTTGACGAAGGCGCCTCGGCCCAGGCAGCCATGAAACAGCTCGTCGTGATTGGGATCGGCGATGGCGCCCAGGTGCGGTTCGCCGTCGATCAGCAGACCAATTGACACGCACCAGTTGTGCAAACCATTGACGAAGCAGGCGGTGCCATCGATGGGATCGATCACCCACACGCAGCGAGCGCCAAGATCGGCGGACCCGCTCTCCTCGCCGAGAAAACCGTCCTCGGGAAAACGCTCGGTCAACCTGCCGCGAATGAAGTCTTCGATCTGCTTGTCAGCGATGCTCACGACATCCTGCAGGTCATTTCCCTTGTGCTCGACCGTCAGCGCGTCGCGCTTGCGGTAGTACTCCATTCCCAGCTGTGCCGCCTCGAGAGCAAGGGCTTTGGCGCAGGCATAACGCGCGTCGATATCGAGTGGTTGCTCGGAACTCATGGCTGTCCTATGAACGGTTGCGCACAATCGCGCGGGGAGCAGGATTTTAATGAATCACGCTATACGGGCATACCACGCCGCAGCCCTTCTCAGTCACAGCGGCGCCATTCCGTCTGGCGCAATTGCGCCAGACGGAAGCCTGGAGGCGGCTCAGCTTTCGTGTTCGCCGCTGCTGTAGGTCGGCCCCGCCAGGTTTTCGCCCGGCGCGGCACGTCCTTCCAAGGGCGGCAACGCCTTGGCCTTTTCGATGTCCACACCGACGCCCTCCGCCAAGCGCTGGCCGTAATCCGGGTCGCAATGCCAGAAGTGCCAGATCATGCGCAGACAGATTTCCTCAGGGCATTCCTTGAGGTCGGCGGTTATGTTGGCGATCAGGTCATCGCGCTCCCAGCCCTCGAAACTGCGGTAACGCTCGCCGGCCTGGTGATAATCCGCGGCAGCCTTGGTCGTCTGATAGCGCCCCAGATGCCCTTCGACCCATTGGTGATAATCCTGCGTAGCCTTGGGCGCTTCCTTGAGTCCACCGACAGAGCTGGGTTCGTAATTGATGTGGGGATTACCGCCGCCATCGACGAAATGCGCCATCTGCCCGTCGCGCTGGTTGGTGGCGTACGGGCATTTGGGCGCGTTGATCGGCAGCTGCAGATAATTCGCGCCGACGCGGTAGCGCTGGGTATCGGAATAGGACAAGGTCCGACCTTGCAGCATCTTGTCATCCGAAAAATCGATGCCGTCCACCAGGACGCCGGTACCGAAGGCGGCCTGCTCGGTTTCGGCGAAGACGTTCGACGGGTTGCGATCGAGCACCAACCGCCCGACCGGTAGCAGCGGGAACTGGTCCTCGGGCCAGCGCTTTGTGTCGTCCAGCGGGTCGAAGTCGAGCTCATCGTGCGGATCATCGGACATGATCTGTACGCACATTTCCCACTCGGGAAATTCGCCGCGCTCGATGGCGTCGTAGAGGTCGCGGGTGGCGTGGCCGACATCTTTCATCTGGATTTCAGCAGCCTGCTGGGAGGTGAGGTTCTTCACGCCGAGCTTGGGCTCGAAGGAGAACTTGCAGAGCACCGCCTCACCCTTATCGTTGACCATTTTGTAGGTATTCACACTCGAGCCCTGCATGTGCCGGTAGTCGGCAGGGATGCCCCAGGGACTTTTGACCCAGGTCACCATGTGCAGCGCTTCGGGATGGTGCTGAACGAAATCGTAGAAGCGCCAGGCTTCCTGGCGGTTGGACACGGGATCGGGCTTGAAGGCATGGATCATGTCCGGAAACTTGATCGCATCGCGGATGAAGAACACCTTGAGGTTGTTGCCCACCAGGTCCCAGTTGCCGTCCTCGGTGTAGAACTTGATGGCGAAGCCGCGCGGGTCACGGGCGGTTTCCGGTGACTCCTTTCCACCGATCACGGTGGAAAAACGCAGGAAGACCGGAGTACGCGCGCCCGCCTTGGTCAGCACCTTGGCGCGCGTATATTTGCTGGCCGGCTCGTCGCCGATCTTGCCATAGGGCTCGAACCATCCATGCGCCGCGGTACCGCGCGCGTGCACGACGCGCTCGGGGATTCGCTCGCGGTCGAAGTGAGTGATCTTCTCGATGAATTGATAATTTTCCAGCGTCGCCGGGCCGCGCTCGCCGACGCTGCGCAGGCTCTGGTTATCGCTGACGGGATGGCCCTGACGGGTCGTGAGTGTGTTGCGTTCATCAGTCATGACGGCTCCTGGACAAGTCTAGGATGGGCGCTTCTTTAGGTGAACGGGGTGCTGCAACAAAACCGTGAGGCTGTTTACGCCGCCGCCCGCAGGCCCATCAGGGCTGCTTCTGCTCTTCGTGCAGTCGAGCGTTGAGCTCATCGACGATCGGTACCCACTCAGCGTCGTCTATCCATTCTTCCGTCAGGAATGCACGCTGCGCGTCGCTCCAGAATGGCGCTTCGGTCAATTTCATGTGGTTGGGTAGCGGGGCGTGGCTGGCGATGAAATCATCGATGCTGGCCGGGTCTGACGGCAGGCCCAGCTGCTCGAACAAGGTGCGCATGTCTTTGTTGGGAAGTTCCATCAAACGGCTCCTCTGCCTGATCGTTTTGCTGCCTATCGGGGCAGGCGATGCTTTCAGTAGAGGCATTCGAGCAAGCAACAGTTCAACAGATGAAACGTCGGGAACAAGCAGGAAGAAAAAGAACGGGCCTAGCCGAAAGCGAGGCCCGTCACGAATTCAAGCCACCTTATCGAACAACTGTCTGCCTTGGTTCAGGGATTGATCCACAAGCCACTTGCCATGGGCAATGGACGCCCGCTGCGCTTTATCGAGTTCCGCCATGAAGGCGTGCCCGACCGGGAGCGCCATGCGCCGGCTGGTCTGTCCTTGCGGGTTGGTGATTCGGCAACCGCCCGCCCAGGGCGTCGGCGTGCCGGGGTGCTCCATTACCTCGGCGGTAATGATGTGATCGCGGTATTCGCATTGCATCATGGTCATGGTGCCACCTCCTGACTGATGGCCGTGGCAATTCCTAAGCGATGCCGCCACGCGCCAATTGCCCCCCTCTCGTCAAGGTCCGCCACGAGCTTAGCGCGCCGGTCGTCGGCGGTCCTCGTGCGATACCTTCAATGGGTATAGCACAGGCACAGGAGATCGATAGGCCCGGTGGTCGCGCTATTGCCGAATAGGATCAGGTGGACCGAGCGGTAACTGAGGCAAGGAGCAGGCATCGCGGAGCGATGCCTGCTGTTTCGATGGCGGCCATGCGATCGGGCTATGCCAAATTCACATGGCACGGCTGGTTTCAGGAGGTACGCAGTTGCTCGTCGGCAAGAAAGTCCGCCTCCAGCAACGCATCCCTGTCCTGTACTTCGAGGGTTTCGCCTTCGATGGGCGTCGGCGCCGTTGCGCGTTTGCTGCGCAGTTTGCCGAATTGATGCTTGAGGGCGTTGTTGAGCTTGTCGACGGCGCCATCGACGGCCAATTCCAGCGAAGCCGCCTTGTGCGTGACGGAAATCGGCTGCTGGCCTTTCGGCCGGGCCTCCATCTGGCAGCGCTTGTCCTGCGCGCCGGCCTTGGCGCCGTTTTCGTCGTTCAGGTGCACCACGACGCGGGTGACGTCGTCGTCGAATCGATCCAGCTTGTCGGCAACAGCGCCACTGACCCAGCCTACGAGACGAGCGCTTCCTTCGATGTGTTTATCGCTATGTACCTGGATTTGCATATATTGCTCTCCCTTCAACGCGATCTGGTAAACCACCGTTCAGCTGCAACGGTCAGGACTAGCAATGCCACCGTTGGCGATATTAAGCAAGGCCAACGCAACGGCATCGGAAGCTCGACCGATGCGTTTTCGGCACGGCGGCACGCTGCCAGCGACGCGCGCAGGCTCAAGGGAGAGGGTCGTAGCGGAGTGCTGAAGTACGTACAGTCAGCGTGCTCGTTGAGCGATCACTGACCGGCGGACAGCTTCTTCTTCGGGTAGATGTCGTAACGGCTGGACTTGCCTTCCAGGCTGTAGCCCGGCTTGGGGCCATCTATTGCGGGCGCCTTGCGCGGCCGCTTCACCACCACGCGGTGGCTGGCCAGCGCCAACGCCTGTTCCAGCAGCGAGCCGGCGTCCAGGTCGTCACCGACGAAGGGCCGAAACAGGCGCATTTCCTTTTTCACCAGCGCGCTCTTTTCCCGGTGCGGAAACATCGGGTCAAGATAAATGACCTGGGGTGGCTCATCCTTCCACTGCCTCATCAAATCGATGGCGTTGCCATGAAGCAGGCGCATGCGCGTGACGATCGGACGCACCTCGGCGTCTTCCTCCGCGCGCGCCAAACCATCCTCCAGCAGTGCAGCGATCAATGGTTGACGCTCGAACAGCACCATTTCGCAGCCCAGCGTCGCCAACACGAAGGCGTCGCGCCCGAGCCCGGCGGTCGCATCCAGCACGCTGGGCCGAATGCCGGGCTGAATCCCGACCGCCTTGGCAATCATCTGTCCGCTGCCACCACCGAATTGCCGACGATGCGCGGCGCCGCCTTCGACGAAATCCACTCGCACCGGCCCCGGCGCCTGCGAGCCGAGCAGCTGCAATTGCAAACCGTCCTCGCCCAGCTGCAGGGCGAATTCCGCCTCGTCCGCTTGCGTCGGCAAGTCCAACCGCGACGCCCAAGCGTGCGCCTGCTCGACGAACTCGGGGGCAAGGGCTTCGACACGGACCAACGGGGATGAGGCAGTCATACGGAGCTCGGAAGACAGAAACGCCGCATTTTGCCAGAGGCGATGCCGACACGCCTCAGCGGCACATGCCGAAACCGCCCATATCGACATGAAAATGATCGTGATGCGCTGCGTTGTATTCGGGGCTCAGGGTGATCTTGAACGCATCGCAGGCAGCTGCCTTTACTTGGCGAAGGAAGCGCGCCTTGTCGTCGTCGCCGTTCCAGTCGCGCGCGACGGTTATGCGTGTGCCGTCCTGCAATCTGAACCCGGCCAGATCCAGCGCGTTGGCGGACGCGTGCTGGCTGCGCCTGTTGCTACGCGCGATATTGCGGCAGGCAAAGCTGCCGAAGTGGTCGACACGCACCACCGGCTCGCCAAATACCTGCTGCGCCGCTGGCTGCAGTCCATGCCGCTCGAACAGCGCATAGGCCGCGGCCAGCGGGCAGGTCGCGAGAAACGCGCCATTGAAGCGCACCGCCGAGCCGGTGACGCGCACGGCGTTTTCCACCGGACAGCCAGGTTGCGGCGTGCTGTCAGGAACTGCCACGTAATCCAGATCGGAGGTGGTCAGCGCCTGTTCGCAAAGCGCGCGGTCGCTCTGCAGGCGCTGCAGCTTGTAGGGCGTCAACAGGTTCGGCGTCTCGCGAATATCCAGCGGTGCCCAGGGATTCCACTTCGACGGAACGTCGACGTGACCGCGCCACACCGCGTAAACGAACCCGGCGAGCGCGAGCAGAAGCAATAGGAAGAAGCGGCCAAACGTCATGCTGGCTTTGGCAACGCGAGCGATTCAAGGTTGCAGGGCGGCTTCGTCACGCAGCGCCGCCTCAGTCGCCAAGCAGCGACAGCTGCGACTCGCTCTGCATCGCAGGCACTGCCAGCGGCGGCAGACCTGGCAAGCGCCGCGCGAGCTGATCATGGAAGCGCATGGCCAGATCCGGCGCCAGACGGTTATCCGGAGTATGCAGATAGACATGGGGCTGCTTGCCCGCCTCGATCCAACCCGCCACCTTGTCCAGCCAAGGCGTGAGAAAGGGATCGTTCGCCTCCAGCTCCGGATGTCCGACAAAGCGTACCTGCGGGAACTGGCTGAACGCCGCGGGCCGCACCGGCAGCCGTGGCTTCTTGCTTTGCGCATGCAGCAATGCTGGATCGCGTGACCGGCAGCTGAACAGCGCACGGGTGTCCATGCAGATACGCTCCACGCCCCGCCCGTGCAGCAACCGATTCAGCGCGCGTTCCTCCTCGCCCTTGGCGAAGAAGGCGGTGTGGCGCACTTCCACCGCCAGCGGTCGGTCCAGGGTATCGATCACGTGCGCCAGCTCACCGAGGCGAGCCGGGCCAAACGTGGCCGGCAGTTGCAACCAGAACGGAGCGACTCGCTGGCCCAACGGTGCTAGCAGCGCGCGGAACGACAGGACCAGGTCCAGCACATCATGCAGATTCGGCGCCTGGCTGATTTCACGCGGCAGCTTGGCGCAGAAGCGAAAGCTTTCAGGCATCAGCGCCGCCCAGCGCTCGATCTTTTGCTCCGACGGCCAGGCATAAAGCGTCGTGTTGCCTTCCACGGTGTTGAACACCGAGCAATAACGCGCGAGGAATTCGGTCGCAGGCAATCCCGGGGAATAAAGCGATCCACGCCAGGGAGGCTCGTTCCAGGAAGGGCAGCCGAGAAAATAGGGAAGATCCACGCGATGCGCGACGCCTTAGGCGTAGAGATCCAGGCCGAGTACTTCGTGCGCGTCGAGATCGGCACTGAAGCTCGCAGTGGTGCCATAGCTCTGCAACGCCTGGGTGGCACGACTGGTCAACGGACGCTCCATCATGGCTTCGAAGCGCGACGGCATGAAATCGCCGGGGACGGCCGAAATGTAGTCGGTAGGCTCGTTTTGCGGGCGGCGTGCGAGGTGTTCGTAGGTGCTGTCGGCCTGCTCAGCCGGGGAAATGCTGGATCGACGCGCCTGCTCAACCGCCTTTTCGCTCTCGCGATAAGGCACCGGCACGCTTTCCCGCTGGGGAACGTACTCGATGGGATAAGCAGAAGGGGCGAGACCGTTGAGGCGCATCATTCACCTGTACGAAGTGAGTCGACTCTAGCGAGCCGCCTCGGGATTGGCAACGCCGTCCGTCACCGCGCAGCCTTTGGCGTCGCGACGTTGTCACGCAAGTAGATCGGCTGGGCCTGATCGGCCTCCACCGCTTCCCCGCGCTGCCAGCCGAAACTGGCCAGGTGCAGCAAATCTTCTGCATGCGGCAGCAGCGTGGCATCGACCGCCGCGGGTTGTACGGCAAGGCGCTCGGCATAGCGCCAGCCCGTGCCGGCGCCGAACCAGTTACCGGAGCCATCACGCGGCAAACCGACTTGTTCCGGAGGCAGTACGGCTTCAATCCCGGCCAGCTGCATCTCGCCTTCATGGGCGCGATAACAGCCCCAATAAACTTCATCCATGCGCGCATCGATGGCGACCGCCACCTGCTCGGCGCCATGCTCGCGATACGCACGCTGAGCGATCGTAGCGAGTGTCGAAATCGGCAGTACCGGACGCTCCAGCGCGAACGCCAGCCCCTGAACCACGCCAACCGCGATCCGCACGCCGGTAAAGGCGCCGGGGCCACGACCGAACGCCAGCGCATCGACGGCCGACAAGGCAATCCCCGCCTCAGCCAGCAGCGTCTGGATCATGGGCAGCAGCCGTTGCGCATGCAGCCGCGGGATCACCTCGTAATGGCTCAGCACGCGGCCGTCATGCAGCAACGCAACGGAGCAGGCTTCAGTGGCGGTATCCAGGGCCAACAGCGTGGTCATCGGCAGTTCCGGTCAGTCGAAAAAAGGCGGCGATTGTAGCAGCTGCGCCATGCCAGATTCCTTATGGACAACTCGGCTCGGCGTGAATGCGATACGAACGAAAACGGCCCGCAAGCGGGCCGTTCGGTTTGCCTGGCTAGATCAGCTGAGCGCAGCCAGCACCTTGGCAGTGATCTCTTCCACCGAGCCGACACCTTCGACGCGGCTGCACTTGGGCGTGCCTTCAGCGGCTTCGAGGTTCTGGTAGAACGCCACCAGCGGCTTGGTCTGCGAGTGGTAGAGGCTCAGGCGGTGGCGGACGGTTTCTTCCAGATCGTCCTTGCGGTGAACCAGTTCTTCACCGGTGACGTCGTCGACGCCAGCCACCTTCGGCGGGTTGTGCTCAGTGTGGTAGATACGACCCGAAGCCGGATGCACGCGACGACCGGACAGGCGACCGACGATTTCTTCATCATCCACCGCGATTTCCAGCACGTGGTCCAGCTTCACGCCGGCATCACGCAGCGCTTCGGCTTGCGGAATGGTGCGCGGGAAGCCATCGAAGAGGAAGCCGTTGGCACAATCGGACTGCTGCAGACGCTCCTGGATGAGCGCGATGATGATCTCATCGGACACCAGACCACCACTGTCCATCACGTCCTTGACCTGCAGGCCCAGCGGCGAGCCCGCTTTGACCGCTGCACGCAACATGTCACCGGTGGAAATTTGCGGGATGGCGAACTTCTCGGTAATGAAGCGGGCCTGTGTGCCTTTCCCGGCACCGGGTGCTCCCAGCAGAATTACGCGCATGATGGATGAGTCCTCAAGTTTGCAAAGGGATACCGCCAGCGGTCGAACGACCGCAACCCTGCCGCTGGCGAATCAAAGATTCTGGTCTGTCGCCATGCGACAAAAGGTTGAACACGATACACAGCGCACAGAACGCAGACAAGCGGCGCCCATGGCCTGCCCCTGGCGACCTTCGCTCCGGCCGATGGAGACGGAAAACCGTCGCCATCGGCACGAAACGACATAAGACCGACCGTCCCGAATGAAACTATCCGGTGTTACGCAATCCCGCTGCAATGCCTGCGACGCTAACCAACAGAGCTTGCTCCAGCGGGCTTTCCGCCGGGGTCTGTTGCTGTCGCGCACGGGCCAGCAATTCGATCTGCATCAGATGCAGAGGATCGAGATAAGTGTTGCGCAGACTGAAGGCTTCGAGGGTCGCAGGACTGTGCGCAAGCAGCTCGGACTGGCCAGTCACACGCTGTATAGCCGCCACAGCCTGCGACAATCTGTCACGCAAATCGCGACCCAGCGACTGTAACTGCGCCTCGACCAACCGCTCGTCGTAGCGACTGGCGATTTCCGCATCTGTCTTGGCCAAGACCATCTCAAGCATATCGATGCGCGTGCTGAAAAACGGCCAACGCTGGCGCATCAGCCTCAGCCGATCGCCTTCGTCACGCTCCAGCGCGGTCTCTAGCGCGTGCTCCCAGCCCAACCAGGCGGGCAACATCAGGCGCGTCTGGGTCCAGGCGAATATCCACGGAATCGCACGCAAGCTCTCGATTCCGCCTTCTCGACGCTTCGACGGTCGGCTGCCCAGTGGTAGCCGACCCAATTCCTGCTCGGGCGTGGCCTGGCGGAAGTAGTCGACGAATTGCGCATGATCGCGTACCACGCCGCGATAGGCCTCGACGCCTGCAGCAGCCAGCTGATCCATGGTTTCGCGCCAATCCGGCTCGGGCATCGGCGGTGGCAGCAGGGTCGCTTCCAGGACCGCAGCCAGATACAGGCTGAGATTTTGCTCGGCGATATCCGGTAGCCCGAACTTGAAACGGATCATCTCGCCCTGCTCGGTAGTGCGGAAGCGCCCCGCCACCGACCCGGGCGGCTGGGACAGGATCGCCGCATGAGCCGGCCCGCCGCCACGGCCAACCGTGCCTCCACGGCCATGGAACAGCAGCAACTCGACCTGATGCTCGCGGCAGATGTCGACGAGGCGTTCCTGCGCGCGGTACTGCGCCCAGGCCGCCGCTGTGGTTCCGGCGTCCTTGGCCGAATCCGAATAGCCGATCATCACTTCCTGCGGGCCATGCAAGCGCTGGCGATAACCTGGCAGACCCAACAGCTGATCGATGGTAGGGCCGGCATTGTTCAGGTCATCGAGCGTCTCGAACAGCGGTACGACGCGCATCGGCCGTTGCAGGCCGGCCTCTTTCAACAACAACTGAACCGCCAGCACATCCGACGCGCCGCGAGCCATGGAGATGACATAGGAGCCGAGCGACGCACCTGGCGCCTGCGCTACCACGCGACAGGTCGCCAGCACTTCGGCGGTCTCCTCCGAAGGCTGAAAATGTGGAGGCAGCAACGGACGGCGGTTGGTCAACTCGCGCTGGAGGAAATCCAGGCGCTGCTGCTCGTCCCACTGGTCGTAATGACCTACGCCCAGGTAATCGGTAATTTCCGCCAAGGCCGCGACGTGCCGAGCCGAATCCTGACGGATGTCGAGGCGCACCAGAAACAACCCGAACGCGGCAACCCGACGTAGCGTATCGAGCAAAGCGCCGTCAGCGATCACACCCATGCCGCACGCATGCAACGAGTGGTAGCAAAGTTCCAGCGGCTCGCGCAGCTCGCGATTGTCCTGCAGTACCGCAGGCGACGGCTGATCAGCGCAACCTGCCCACTCGCGCGTCGCCTGCAATCGTCCGCGCAGCCGCTTGAGCAGTGCGCGATAGGGCTCGGCCGACTCGCCGCTGTGACGCAGCAGCTCTTCGCTGGCGGTCTGCATCGACAGCGCGGTGATCAACCCCTCGATATCGCGCAGGAACAGATCAGCCGCCACCCAGCGCGCCAGCACCAGCACCTCGCGGGTCACCTTCGCCGTCACGTTGGGATTGCCGTCGCGATCGCCGCCCATCCAGGAGGCGAAACGGATCGGCGCGGCGTCCAACGGCAGGTGCAAGCCGGTGCTGTGGCACAGCGCCTGATCGGTTTGTCGCAGCACATTGGGCAGCGCCTGCCAGAGCGAGTTTTCGATGACGGCGAAGCCCCACTTGGCCTCCTCCACTGGAGTCGGTCGGCTGCGGCGGATTTCCTCGGTATGCCAGGCCTCGGCGATCAATCGCTGCAGACGCAGCTCGATCTGCGCCAGTTCCGCCTGGCCGAGGTCGGTGTGGTCACGCGCCGCCAGTTGTGCGGCGATGGCGTCGTACTTCTGGATCAGGGTGCGCCGCGACACCTCGGTCGGGTGGGCAGTCAGCACCAGCTCGATATCCAGCCGGCCCACTTGTCGCGCCACGAACTCCTGAGCGAAGCCCTCGCCCTTGAGCCGCTCGAGCAACCCACTCAACACACCGGATTCGAACGGCGCCGGCTCGCCGGGGCGGCGTCGGCGGATCTGGTGATACTGCTCGGCGATGTTGGCTAGATTGAGGAACTGGTTGAAGGCGCGGGTCATTGGCAGCAATTCATCGTCAGCCAGCCCGTCAAGGGTTTCCTGCAGCAACCGAGCATCGTCGGTCGACCCACGGCGCGCACCTTTGGCACCTTTGCGGATGCGTTCGATCTTGTCGAAGAAGGCATCGCCGTGCTGCTCGCGAATGGTATTGCCCAGCAGCTCGCCGAGCAGATGAACGTTTTCGCGCAGTCGCGCGTCGATCTTCGCCATGTTCCTGTCTCCCGGGTCGCATCACCGAAAGCGCCTTTCGATATGCGACCGATTGCTGAACGGCTACCTGTTAGAACCCTCCAAACAGAGTGCCCAGCGTATCCGTCGAAGACAAGGCGTAGCGAAAAATGCCAGTTCGACGGCCGCTCGCACTCCACGCAGATATCGCTCGCCACGGCGGGCTAAGGATGGAGTCAATGAAAATCTCAGAACTGGTCCGTGAGTGGGAAAGCAGTGCCACTGGCCGCATGAGCAGCACGCAGTACAGCATTTCCCTGGACGTCGAGAGTGCCGCACGGCTGGCTGCCTTGGCGGAGATGTACCCCAAGCGCAGTACCGAAGAGCTGCTTGGCGAATTGGTCGGCGCCGCGCTCGAAGCCATCGAGACGAGCCTTCCCTATCAACAGGGCGCCAAGGTCATTGCCACCGATGAGCAAGGTGATCCGATCTACGAGGACATTGGCCCGACACCGCGTTTCCTTGCCCTGTCGCGCAAGCATCTCGAGCGCTTGCTCGCCGAACAACCGGAGCATTCCTAACGCTGCTCAGATGGCACCGTTACTCAGCGGCAAACCCGTTCACAAGCCTGCGAAGAGGCGACGCTCAGCTGCGCGTCGCCCCTTGTCGACCACACTGAAAAGCTGCTGAACAGCCCTATCCAGAGGTTTCGTTTGCATATGCGCTGGAACGATTAAGCGCCGCTGGCCTCACAAAAACATGCCCGTCGTGATTGGCGGACCCTTGACTAAGGGCCGCTGCGGGCACTGTTCCCTGATCTTCAACTGGAGACTGGCCATGAAAATGAACACCATCGAAAGCCCTCTATTGCGATCTCAGTTACCCAAGCTGGCAGCCGTTGCATTAGGCGGTCTGCTGCTGGTTGGTTGTGCCGGCAATCCACCGAACGAACAGTTCGCCGTGACCGAATCCGCGGTGCGTAGCGCCGTGAGCGCAGGTGGCACCGAATACGCCGCCGTTGAAATGCGCAACGCGCAGGAAAAATGGAAGCAGGCCGAACTGGCCATGCAGAAGGAAAACTACGACCAAGCGCGCAAACTGGCCCAGCAAGCCGAGTGGGATGCACGCGTCGCCGAGCGCAAGGCCCAGGCCGCCAAGGCGCAGAAGGCTGTGGAGGACGCCAACCGGGGTATCCAGGAGCTGCGCGAAGAAAGCATGCGCGGCACCCAGTGATCACCCTCATTCCCACACCTTCAAGACAGGATGATTCGTTATGAATAAATTACTGACGCTCCCTACCGTGTTGGCCATGACCATCGGCTTGGCCGCCTGCTCCTCGCAACCCAACCAGAACCTCGAACAGGCGCGCGGACAGTATTCGCAGCTACAGGCGGACGCCCGTTCCGCCACCCTGGCAGCGCTGGAAACCGAAGACGCCGGCAAAATGCTGGAGAAGGCCAACCAGGCCTACCTGAACGATGCGGACGAAGAAAAGGTGGATCAGCTCGCCTATCTGACCCAGCGTCGAATCGAGCTAGCCGAGCAGACCATCGCTCTGCGTACCGCCGAGCAGGAAATCGAGAAAGCCTCCGCCAAACGCGCCGAAGCCCGCCTCGAATCGCGCGAGCAGCAGCTCCAGCGCCAGCAGGAAGAAATCCGCAAGTTGCAGCAGGATCTACAAGCCAAGCAGACCGAACGCGGCACCTTGGTAACTTTCGGTGATGTGCTGTTCGACCTCGACAAGGCGGAACTCAAGCAGTCCGGCATGCGCGGTGTGCAGAAGCTCGCCGAATTCCTCAACGACAACCCGGAGCGCAAGGTCGTGGTCGAGGGCTACACCGACAGCACCGGCGCTGCCAGCTACAACCAGCAGCTCTCCGAGCGACGTGCCCAATCCGTTCAACGCGCCCTGACCCATGCGGGCGTCGATCCACAGCGCATCCAGACGGTTGGTTATGGTGAAGAGTATCCGGTGGCAAGCAATGGCTCGACCTCAGGCCGGGCGATGAATCGCCGCGTAGAGGTGACGATTTCCAATGACAACCAGCGCGTCGCGCCACGTTCGTCCATGGAATGATCCCCTTTTGCCTGACTGTACGCCCGCCCTCGTGGCGGGCTTCAGGCTGCTGATACGTCTAAGCTTCGCCCCACTCCGCCATCAAGCGCTAAGCCGTGTGCGGCCAATGCGCCCAGAATGCCTTCCAAGTGTGCCGCTCATACATATATGTAGCCGGGCTCAAGCGACTCGTCACCTGTTTCGAAGCTGGCACTGTTCGCTCAAGACTTTACCGAACGCATCGCCAAGCATCACTGCTGGGCTGCCGGTGCCTCGCTCATCGGCACCTGCTGCCCCATGCAGCGGATCGCACGCTTGCGGTTGTCTACCAGCACACCGGTCAGCCCCTTCTGCTCGGTGTCGAAAAGCACCAGAACGCCGTCGATGCATTCGGCCACCTGAGCCGCCGGCTTCAGCGAGACGCGATAGTCTTCGCCGGGAATGGTCTTGAGCATGGTGTAGTCGGCTAGCAGCAGGGCGTCCTCCGGCTTGGCCATATGCACGTAGCCATAGTAAGACAGCACCGCGACGGTACCGATGACGCTGCCGATCGCGGTGAGGATCAGCGGGATGGGGTTACGTTCGGACATGGACGGGCTCGCCTGATCAAAGAGGCGGCATTGTCGCAAAATTCCCAGCCTTGGGTGAAAGCACCGCGATCGGGCGCAGAGCGCTGTCTTGGCAGGTCCGTCTGCCGCTCGCTCAGTAACCGCGCTGAATATCGATGACACCGCTGATGGCCTGCCCCTGCTCCAGCGCAGCGATTTTGCTGGCGATCTGCGCAATGGTCGCTTCGCGCAGGGTCCGCGCCGAGACATGCGGGGTGATGGTCACCAGCGGCATGTGCCAGAACGGATGTGTCGTCGGTAGCGGTTCTTCACGGAACACGTCGAGCACCGCGCGGGCAACGCGGCCTTCTTCGATGGCGCGGCAGAGATCCTGATCCACAAGATGCTCGCCGCGACCGACGTTGATCACCACGGCATCAGGCCTCAGCTTCGCGAGCAGCGAGTAGTCGATTAAGTCGCGAGTACTGTCGGTCAGCGGCAGCGTATTGATCAGCACACGGGTTTCGCCCAGAAAGCTGTCCAGTTCGGCCTCGCCGGCGAAGCTGCGCACGCCCTCGATGTCGTACTTGGAGCGCGCCCAGCCGCACACGGGATAGTCCAGCCCGGCCAAGGTGCGGGCGACGCGCTGGCCGATTTGGCCGAGCCCGAGCACGCCAACCGGCCATTCGCTGCGCTCGATCGGCCGGCGCAGTTTCCACTGCCCTGCGGCTTGCTGCTCGCGGTAGGCGTCCATGTCACGGCTGATGCCGATGACGTGATACGCAACATATTCAGCCATTTGCACCGACATGCCGGCGTCTTCCAGGCGCACCACGGGAATGTCGCGCGGCAGGTTCGGCACGCGCACCAGCGCATCCACCCCGGCGCCGAGATTGAAGACGGCCTTGAGCTGCGGTTCCTTGTCGAACAACGCCGCCGGCGGATGCCAAACGATGGCGTAGTCGGCACCGTAACCCGGGCTATCCGGATGCCAAACCTGAATCTCAGCGTCTGGAAGATGCTGCTTAATCAGGTTGGTCCAGCGCTCGGGCTTGGGATCTGCGGCAACGAAGAGGATTTTCACGGACGCTCTGCCTCAAAATTATTGGAAAGGGTGCCATCTGCCGCGGATGCTATATCGCGTAGACGTGACCGTTGGCTTCCAGCAAGCGCAACAGCGCCGGCCAGGTCAGCTTGGCGGCTTTGCCCAGTTCGGCCGATTGCTGGCGAGTGGTCTCGATGGCAGCGGTGGATGGCTGATAGGTCGGCCCGCAGGATTGTGCACGCACCTGAATCTCGCAAGCCTTCATCAGGAAATACAGGTAAGTGAAGGCTTCGGCGACGGTGCTCCCCGCCGTAAGCACGCCATGGTTGCGCAGGATCATCATCTGCTTGTCGCCAAGATCGCGGATCAGCCGTTCGCGCTCGCTCAGGTCCAGTGCCACACCCTCGTAGTCGTGGTAGCTGATGTGATCCAGGCAAAGCATCGCTGTCTGGCTCAGCGGCAGTAGGCCATCGCGGTGCGCCGAGACCGCCGTGCCGTCGGCGGCATGCAGATGCATGACCGCGCCGGCATCCTCACGGCCCATATGGATAGCGCTGTGAATGGTGAAGCCAGCCGGATTGACCCGGTGCAGGCTGCCGCTCTGGACGATCTGTCCGTCGCTATCGACCTTCACCAGCGACGAGGCGGTGATTTCCTGAAACAGCAGGCCGTACGGGTTGATCAGGAAATGATGGTCTGGCCCCGGCACGCGCGCAGACAGGTGAGTGAAAACGAGGTCGTCCCAGCCGAAGTGAGCCACCAGCCGATAAGCTGCGGCGAGGTCCTTGCGCACCTGCCATTCCGCGTCCCGATTCGTCGAAGTTGGTTCTTGCATAAGGTCTTCTCCATTGGATTCGAAAGCGCATCGGCATGACTCGCAGCCGGGACTGTGCGGTCAGGCCTCCTGCGCACTCGCGTGCTTGCGATTTTCTTCTTCCTGCAAGGCGCGCCACATCAGCTTGCCGGTGGACGAGCGCGGCAGCGACGCGACGAACTCGACGTAGACCGGTGCCTTGTAGGCCGCCATCTCCGCCTTGCACCAGTCGATGACGTCCTGTTCACTGACCAGCCCGGCCTGACCGTCACGCAGCACAACGCAGGCCTTCACCGTCTCGCCGCGCTTCGGGTCGGGGCGCGAGATGACGCAGCATTCCTGGATCGCCGGATGACGGTACATCAAGCTTTCGACCTCTGACGGCCAGACCTTGAAACCCGACGCGTTGATCATGCGCTTGACGCGATCGACCATGAAAAAATAGCCGTCCTCGTCGTAGTAGCCCATGTCCCCGGTACGGAAGAAACGCTTACCGTCCAGCTCAATGAAGGCACGTTCGGTCTCTTCTGGCCGGTTCCAGTAACCGACGAACACCTGCGGACCGTGACTGACGATCTCACCTACCTCGTTGGGGCCGAGTTCACGTTGCGTAGTCAGGTCAATAACCCGGCTATCCACGTCGAATACCGGAATGCCGAGGCACTGCGCCTTGGGCTTCGCCACCGGGTTGATGTGGGTGGCGGCAATGGTTTCGGACAGACCGTAGCCCTCGATATAGCGCAGACCGGTAAGCCGGTGCAGCTTCTCCTCCACCGCCTTGGGCATCGCCGCCCCGCCGCCGCCGACGCTGACCAGGCTGGACAGGTCGTACTGTTCGAGATCCGGATCGGCGAGAAAGTCGATGGCCATGGTCGCGATATTGACCCAGCCGGTTACCGCGTGGCGCTCGATCAGTTTCGCCGCCACCTTGCGATCCCAGCGGGTCATGATCACCGCGGTGCCGCCGTTGTAGATCGGCCCGCTCATGGCGCCCTGCATACCGGTGACATGGAAATACGGCAACGTTGCGAGAATCACCGATTCGCTGGTGCTGTTGGTCCAGACCACGCGATGAATGATGGTCGCCATGGCCGAGCGATGGGTGTGCATGCAGCCCTTCGGTGCGCCGGTGGTGCCGGAGCTGTAGGGGAACACGCACAGATCGTCCGGGCCGGCGGTGTGCGGGCCCGGCGCATGACCCGCGCTCAGGGCCTCGCTCCAGCTGACGCCACCGGCGAAATCCGGCGTGGTCGGCGCTGCCTGCACCTCTGCCGGCAGCGCCAGATCGGTGGGTTGTCGGACGTACTGCGAATAGGCCGCGACGATCACCTGACGCAGCTGCGCGGTGCCAGCCAGCGGCGCGATGAAGCCGGTCAACTCCTGGCCGCAGATGCAGACGCTCGCGCCGGTATCGTGCAGGTAGTGCTCAAGCTCGGCGCTGTGGTTCATCGGGTTGACCGGCACCACCACGGCGTCCGCACGCAGGATCGCGTAATACGCGATGGTGAACTGCGGCGAGTTCTGCATATACAGCAGCACCCGATCGCCCTTGGCGACGCCCAGGTTATGCAGGTAGCCGGCCAGCGCCTCTACTTCATGCAGCAGTTCGGTGTAGGTAATCAGGGTGTCGTAATAGACGATGGCCGTCTTGTCCGGGAAGCGCCGGGCGGAGATCTCCAGATTGGCGAACAGGCTGGTTTCCGGCACCGTCAGGTGTTTGGGCAGATCCTCGGGCCAGACTGCGTGATGACGAGTGAACATTACAGAACTCCTGAATCCATATTAGAGGCCAGTTCGGCCATGGCCCGTTCTTCGCCCCAGTCGAGCCAGCCCTGGGTGTCGCGCAAGGGTGTGATGGCGATGCGTTTCTCGCGCAGCGCCGTGACGTCCGCCTCAGGCGCAACGATGTGCGAGGAGGAATGCTCGAAGCCAAGCCACCAATACGGCAGACCTCGACCGTCCCGGCCGGCCTGCAGGCGCGGCTTGGTAATTGAGCCGCGCGACTGTTGGGTCATCCGCATATGGCTGACCGCGTCGGCCGAGCAGGCGGGAAAGTTGACGTTCCAACAACAGCCGCCTTCCGCGCGGCGCATCCAGAGTTCGCGGATCGTGGTTTCAGCGTAGGTTTTGACACAGGACCAATCGATATCTGTGCGATCAAGAAAGGCCTGGCTCAGGCCGATGGCCGGCAACCCCAGCAGATCAGCGCTAAGCACCGCACCGATGGTTCCTGAGTAAGGCACCGAGTCGCCAATATTCGCCCCGCTGTTGACGCCAGAGAGCACCAGATCGGGCGGCGAATCCTGCAGCCACTCGGCCATGGCGAACATCACGCAGTCGGACGGTGTGCCAGAAACGGCGAAGCGCCGCTCGCCGTGGCGATACACCCGCAGCGGCGAATGCACAGAGATGCCTTGGCCGGTGCCGCTCTGGTCGTGCTCGGGCGCGACGACCCAGACCTCCTCGGCCAGTTGCGCGGCGATCCGTTCGAGCAAGGCCAGCCCCGGCGCGGCGATGCCGTCGTCGTTGGTCAGCAGGACGCGGCGCAGCAATGGATCGCTCATACCGATTCTCCCCTGTCGCCGCGCTGGGCGATGCGCCAGCCAGCTTCTGCAAGCAAACCGGCGCGCTGGCCGACCTGCAGCGCATCGGCATTGCTGGCATTGCCCTGCAGCGCACGGGCGTAAACGCCTTGCAGAATCGCCGCGAGACGGAACAGCGAAAACGCCACGAAGACATGCCACTGCGCGACATCGGCGCGTCCGCTTTGTTGGCAATAACGTTCCAGTACTTGCTGCTCAGACGGCACACCTTGCGCATGTAGGTCGGTGCCGACCAGTCCACGCAAGCCATCCACACCGGCTGGCAGGTGATAGGGCAAGCAGAAATAAGCGAGATCGGCCAAGGGGTGACCGACGGTGGACAGCTCCCAGTCGAGAATCGCCGCGACCTTTGGTGCTCCAGGTTCGAAGATCAGATTACCGAGGCGGTAGTCGCCGTGGGCGATGGCGGACTCGTCGCGCTGCGGCACCTGCTCCGACAGCCATCGCATCAGCTGCTCCATCGCTGGCATGTCGCCGGTGCGGGAAGCTTGGTACTGGCCGGACCAACGCTTCACTTGGCGGGCAAAATAGCCCTGAGCCTTGCCGAAATCGCCAAGCCCAACCGCCTCGACATCGACCTGATGCAGCTCGGCCAGCGTATCGACAGCTGCGAGGTGGATCGACTGCCGCTCTTCGGTGACCACCCCTTCCAGCGCCGGATGACTGAAGATCCGCCCCGCCACGTGATCCATGACGTAGAAGGCGGTACCGATGATGCTGTCGTCCTCGCACAGCAGATGCACGCGCGGCACCGGCACACGGGTATGCTCGGATAGCACGCGGATTACCTTGTACTCACGTTCGACCATGTGTGCCGAGGGCAACACCTTCCCCGGCGGCTTCTTGCGCAGCACATAACGACGCCCGCCGCTTTCCAATAGATAGGTGGGGTTGGACTGGCCGCCCTGGAACTGGCGGATGCTCAGTTCTTTACCCATCTCCGGCAAATGCAGGCGCAGATACCGAGCCAGCGCGTCCTCATCGAAACGATGGGCCGGCAGGACCTCGATCAGTTCGGGTTCGCTCATTACCGGCCCCTCAGCATGCGGTTTCGCCACCATCCGCGACGATTACCTGACCAGTGATATAGGCACTGGCAGGCGCCGCGAGAAAGACCGCGAGCCCGGCGATATCCACCGGCTCGCCGATACGGCGCAGCGGGGTTTTCTCGGCCGCCCGACGAACCCGCTCCGGATCGTCGAGCAATGCCTTGGCGAAATCGGTACGCACCAGCCCCGGCGCGATGGCGTTGACGCGGATGCCCTTCGGACCCCACTCGGCAGCCAGATTGCGCGCCAGCGCCGCTTCGGCCGCCTTGGACACGCCATAGGTGCCGATCACGGTATTGCCTCGCAACCCGGCGATGCTGGAGAGCATGATCACCGCGCCCTCGCCACGTTCGGCCATTTGCGGCAGCACCATATTGGATAACCAGAAGGTGCCCTTGACGTTGGTGTCCATGATCTTGTCCCAGGCATCATCAGTCAGCTCACTGGTCGGACCGTAGACCGGATTGGTGGCCGCGTTGCAGACCAGCACGTCAATGCGCCCCCAGGTTTGCAAGGTGGTGTCGACCAACCGCTGCAAATCTTCCTTACGGCCAACGTGGCAAGGCACCGCAATGGCCTCATGACCAGCGGCTTTGAGCTCGGCGGCCACCGCCTCGCAGGCATCGGCCTTGCGGCTGGAAATGACGACTTTCGCGCCGCAACGGGCCATCTCTTCGGCAATGGAGCGACCGATGCCACGGGTGGAACCGGTGATCAACGCCACCTTTCCGGACAGATCGAATAACGGATTATTCATGTGACTGCGTCCTTCTTATTGGTTTTGTCGGAAGCTCAGCGCTTGCTGGAATAGTTCTGCAGTTCAAGCTTGGCGATGGTGTCCAGATGCACCTCGTCCGGGCCATCAGCCAGCCGCAGCGTGCGCTGGTGGGCCCAGGCCGCCGCCAGAAAGCTGTCCTGGCAGACGCCCTTGGCACCATGTACCTGGATCGCGCGATCCAGCACCCGCAGCGCCATGCTCGGTGCGGCCGCCTTGATCATGGCGATTTCCTGCCGCGCCACCTTGTTGCCCACGGTGTCCATCATGCGCGCGGCCTTCAAAGTCAGCAGGCGGGTCTGCTCGATCTCGATGCGCGAGCGGGCGATGTCCTTGCGGATAGAGTCGAAGTCGGCCAGCCGCTTGCCGAATGCCACGCGGGAATGAACGCGCTCGCACATGGCCTGCAAGGCTCGCTCGGCTACACCGATGGTGCGCATGCAATGGTGGATGCGGCCTGGACCGAGACGGCCCTGGGCGATCTCGAAGCCACCGCCTTCACCTAGAAGCATGTTGCTGGCCGGGACGCGAACGTTGTTGTAATGGATCTCTGCATGACCATGAGGGGCGTGGTCGTAGCCAAACACGTGGAGCGCCCGGGTGATTTCCACGCCAGGCGTGTCCAGCGGCACGAGAATCATCGACTGCTGGCGATGGCGCTCGGCTGAGGGATCGGTCTTGCCCATGACGATGGCGATCTTGCAGGTGGTTGCCATCGCGCCGGACGACCACCACTTGTGCCCGTTGATCACGTACTCGTCGCCTTCGCGGCGAATCTCGCAGGCGATGTTGGTGGCATCGGACGATGCCACGTCAGGTTCGGTCATGGAGAAGCAGGAACGTATCTCGCCATTGAGCAGCGGCTTCAGCCACTGTTCCTGCTGCTCCGGCGTGCCATAGCGCGTCAGCACCTCCATATTCCCGGTGTCAGGGGCCGAGCAGTTGAATATCTCGGCGGCGCCGTGCGAGCGACCCATAATTTCGCACAGGTGGGCGTACTCGAAATTGGTCAGCCCGGCACCGAATTCGCTCTCCGGCAGGAACAGGTTCCACAGCCCCTCTGCGCGAGCCTTGGCTTTGAGTTCTTCAAGAATCGGCGGTGGCGCCCAACGATTTTCGGCGGAAGCCGTCTGCTCGTGGAAAAGATGCTCGTTTGGATAGACATACTCGTCCATGAAAGCCGTGAGCTGTTCATGGAGCTGTAGCGCTTTACCGGTCAGTTCATACATCGCCGTTTCCTTCTTGTTGTTGTGCCTGCGATCGACAAAGCCTCCCGCACTGAATCGCATAGCGAATCCTGTCGACTGATTTTCAACAGCCTGTCTCTTTTTGAAGCTGGCATGCCAGAAACAACGCGTCAATTCGAAATCTAGTTCCATTGAGCAAAATTATGATGAGTCACAACCACAGGCGTCTAAAGTCAATATCGAAGTGCCATGAGACTTGATAGCCGACAGGGTCGGTGATCATCAGAAACAAAAAGTGCACGGATAGCGTTCTGCCAGCGGTTGAAAATGCCGTGCGCTATGCTAGTTTTCCGATTACTTTTGTAAAAACAAGTTTTGCTCTGCGGAACATAAAGACATAAGCGCAATACAAATGGCCGTCAGCCAATTACAACAAGAGGACGCGTTATGACATCCATGCCCCTGCTCAGAAAACTCCTTCCGGCCAGCTTGGTGGCGTTAGCCGCCGCCATCGCTCTCCCGCAAATGGCTGCGGCGCAAGACGTGACGAAGTGGCGCGTTCAATCACATTGGCCGAGCGCCAGTAGCTCTTTCGAAGACAGCCTAGTGCGTCTGAAAAATGAAATTGAAAGACGCACCGAAGGCCGTCTGCAGTTGCAGCTGTTCGAGTCCGGCGCTCTGTTCAAGCCGCAGGAGACCTTCAACGCGGTCAGCCGCGGCATCCTGCAGATGGGCACCATTTCGCCGGGCTACGCGCAAGACAAAATCAGCCTCGCCGGCATCGCCTCGGGCCTGCCCTTCGCCTTCCAGAATGTCTGGGAAACCGCCTACTTCCATAAGCACATGGGCTTCGAGGACATGCTTCGTGAAGAAGCGGCTCAGCATGGCGTTTACTGGTCGACCGACAAGGTCTACCCGACAGAGATGGTGGTAAAGAAGCCGATCAACAGCTGGGAGGATTTCACCAAACTGAAGATTCGCTCCTCCGGCGCGTTGCAGAAATTCCTCGACGATGCCGGCGCTTCGACAACTTACCTGCCAGGCGGCGAGCTGTATCCGGCCCTTGATACCGGCGTGGTCGACGGTGCCCACTGGGGCGCGGTGCAAGGTGCGGCGAGCATGAGCTTCTACGAGGTGGCGAAACATCACGTCAGGCCCGCCCTCAACATCGCTGGCACCGATGTGATCATCGTCAGCCAGAAGGCGCTGGACAAGCTGTCCGCGCGCGATCAGGAAGTGGTTAAGCAGGTCCTAGACGAGCAGTTCTGGTACCGCACCAACGAGTATTTGTATCAAGAGCAGATCGCACTGAGAAAAGCGATCAGCGAACAGGGTGTTCAGGTCAACACGCTGCCTGACGATGTGCAGAAGCGCCTGAGAGAGGTGGCACAGAAGTCTTGGGAAGAAGAAGGCAAGCGCAGCGACAAGGCCGCAGAAGCCCTGCAAATGCTCAAGTCTTTCCTTGGTGATCTCGGTTATCTGTAAACCCCTCGTCTGATTATTCGCCCGACGCGGCCTTCCACGCCGGGCGAATGATTTGCTTAATCCTTGCTCGTGGGGCTCGTCATGCGCCTGATCCATGCCTACATCAACGGCATCACCTGGCTCAACGAATTCATCGGCCGCCGGGTGGCCTACCTGATTTTCCTCATCTTCGCGCTACTGCTGCTCGAAGTGTTCATGCGCTATCTATTCACGAGTCCGACTTCCTGGACCAACGAATTGGGGCAGATGCTCTTCGGTGCTTATGTGGTGTTATCGGGCGGCTACGTGATGGTGCACCGTGACCACGTAAACGTGGACCTGTTGTATTCATCGTTCGGCCCACGCACTCGCGCTTGGATCGACATTTTCACCTCCAGCATGTTCTTCCTGTTCATGGCCGCGCTGTTGTATTTCGGCAGCTCCATGGCATGGGAGTCGATCCAGAGCATGGAGACCTCCTACTCGGCGTGGAACCCGCCGATCTGGCCGATCAAGGCCATGATTCCCCTCGGTACGTTGCTGCTGTTGTTGCAGGGCATCGCCAAGCTGTTGCAAGACATCCTCATCGCCCTGGGCCGCGAACCGGCCAGCGACACCAAGCACGCGGAGGATGCCCAATGAGCATCGAAGTCACGACGCTGCTGTTCTTTCTCACCCTGATATTTTTCCTCGTGCTCGGTCTGCCGCTGGCCTTCGTGCTGGGTGGCGTCTCGGTGCTGTTTCTGTACTTCACCTGGGGCGCAGACGCCTTCTATATGGTCGCCTCGCAGATGTGGGGCACGATGGAAAGCTTCACCCTGGTGGCCATCCCGTTGTTCGTCTTCATGGCCATGCTGCTGGAACGAACAGGCGTGGCGCGCGACCTCTACCGCATGATGCACCTGTGGTGCGGTGGCATGCGCGGCGGGCTGGCGATCGGCACGCTGGGCATCTGCGCGGTGTTCGGTGCCATGGTTGGCATCAGCGGCGCCGCGGTGGTGGCGATGGGCACCATTGCACTGCCGGCAATGCTCGAGCGCGGCTACGACAAGCGCATGGTGTTGGGTTGCATCAACACCGGCGGCGGCTGGGGCATCTTGATTCCGCCGAGCATCATGATGATCCTCTACGCCATGATCAGCGGCCAATCGGTCGGCAAGATGTTCGCTGCCGGCGTGCTGCCGGGGCTGCTGCTAGTCGCTCTGACGGTAACCTACGTGCTGGTACGTTCATTCCTGCAACCCCACCTCGCACCCGCCTTGCCAAAGGAAGAACGCGGCAGCTGGCCGGAAAAATTCCGTGCCGTACGCGCCGTGCTGCTGCCGATCGGGATCGTGGTAATGGTGCTCGGATCGATCATCGGCGGCGTGACCACACCGACCGAGGCGGCGGCGATGGGCGTGCTCGGTGCGCTGATCTCCGCGGCGCTGTATCGCAAGCTCGACTGGCCAGTGCTTCAGGAAGCGGCTATCCGCACCTTCAAGCTGACAGGTATGATCGCGTGGATTCTGTTCGCGGCCCACGCCTTCAGCTCGGCCTATCAGGGCATGGGCGCGCAGTCGTTGATCGAAGGCTTGATGATGGATCTTCCGGGCGGGCGCTGGGCGATCGTCATCTTCATGATGGCCATCGTCTTCGTCATGGGCATGCTGCTCGATCCGGTGGGTATCATGCTGATCACCCTGCCGGTGTTCCTACCGATCATCGCGTCGCTAGGCTTCGATCCGATCTGGTTCGGCGTGCTGTTCGTGATCAATATGGAAATCGGCTACATGACGCCGCCGTTCGGGTTCAACCTGTTCTACCTCAAAGGCATCGTCCCGCCCGGTATCACCATGAAGGACATCTACTGGTCGGTGATTCCTTTCGTGATCGTCAACATCATCGGCATGGGCCTGATCATGGCTTTTCCCCAGATCGCGACTTATCTGCCGAACACGCTGTTCTGATACAGGGCCGATGAACAAAAAAGCCGGAGCAGATGCTCCGGCTTTTTCATGCGCGTCGCTCAGATGATGTTGGCGTAATCCGCTTCGATCCGGTCCAGGCTCAGGTGGTTGAGGAAGTTGGAAAAGCACATCCAGGCCGACAGCGCGTTCAAATCCTGGAACTGCTGAGGCAGGTACTTGGGCGGTACCACCATGCCCTCGTCCACCAACTGGCGCAGGGTGCGCATGTCTTCCAGGGTGGTCTTGCCGCAGAACAACAGCGGAATCTGCTCCAACCGACCTTTGCGCACCGCAAGCTGAATGTAGTTGTAGATCATGATGAAACCCTTCAGATAGGACAGGTCCTTGGTAAAGGGCAAACCATTCGGGAGCGAGCCGCGGAAAACCCGGCTGGCGTTGCTGTAGCACTCGTCCTCGGCGTAGCCCTGGTCGCGGAAGAAGGCGAACACGTCGAGGAAGTCCGCGCCCTCCTCGGCCATGTGGATGGCGCGGGTGCGGTTGGTCAGCTTACGCAGACGCGTCGGGTAGGAGGCGAAGGCGATGACTTCCATCAGAATCGCCAGGCCTTCCTGCGTCACGGTAGAAGACGGCGGGCCCTTCGCAAGGAAGGTGCAGATCGGCTGGTTCTGCCCGTTGAGCGTGGTGCCCACATGCACAAGGCCTTCGTGCACCTCCAGCGCACGCACGTCGCGCTCGTTGAACATCGCATCGCTGCGGATCTTGATGTAGTCGGCGCCGGCTGCGGCATCGGCGAGGATGCCGTCGGACTCGAACACGCGGATCACGCCCTCGCCTTCGCCGAATACCAGGTCCAACCGCCGCTGTAGCATCTCCACCGCCTGCGGGGCGTCCAGCGTCTTGGCTTCGTCCTTGAGATCACCCCGGTCGGCGATGTTATTCAGGTAATCGGAAAGCATCAGGCCGAGGTCGGATAAGGTCGGGTCGCCGGCATGGAAGGCATCCGAAGCGGCGCCGTAGAGTTCCTGGGAGATCAGACCGAAGTCGGCAGTACCGCGCGCTTCGAGCATGCGGATCACCATGCGGTATTCCTTGCACATGCGGCGCATGATCTGCCCGACTGGGTTGAACTGACCCAGCTGACGGGTGATGTCACGCTCGATGTTCTGGAACTCTTCCTTCTTGGCGCTGGAATCAAAGGCCAGTGGTCGGCCTTCGTAATAGGCGCGATCGACCTTGGGCAGCTCGCGCCCCCCTGCGGCGAAAAAGCCCTGACGGACATTCTCGTCCCACTTCACCGCATCGAGCACCCGCACAGGGGTTTGTGCCTCGACGATGCGGTCGGACAACGCACGAACCGTGCTCTGGTACTCATCGAGATTGTTACGGGTATTCATCCGTACCTCGTCAGTGATCCGTAGCCTTCAAACTATACATCAGCGGACCCTCGCGATCCGTGTCCGGTTCGCGAACAGCCTCGCCAGCGATATAAAGCTGTCGGCAGGCGGTGACCGATCTGAAGCCATCGAGCCGGTGGCGATAGATGCAGACGCCATGCGGCAACTGCAGTGATGCGGAGGGTTGGCGTTCGGTGCGGTGCATTTCCGGTTCCGGGGCGACCGCCAGATACATACAGCGGAACAGCACCCGCTCGGCGAAACTCACCGAGCGGGAACAGCCGAGGTCAGACCTCGGGACGCATGTGCGGGAACAGGATCACGTCGCGGATCGACGGCGAGTTGGTCAGCAGCATCACCAGGCGGTCAATGCCGATGCCCTCGCCGGCGGTCGGCGGCATGCCGTATTCCAGCGCGCGGACGAAGTCAGCGTCGAAATGCATGGCTTCGTCGTCGCCGGCGTCCTTATCACGCACCTGCGCATGGAAGCGCTCGGCCTGGTCCTCGGCGTCATTCAGCTCGGAATAGGCGTTGGCGATTTCGCGGCCTCCGATGAACAGCTCGAAGCGGTCGGTGACGCTCGGATCGTCGTCGCTGCGCCGGGCCAGTGGCGACACTTCGAACGGATAGCGAGTGATGAAGTGTGGCTGCTCCAGCTTGTGCTCGACCAGTTCCTCGAAAATCATCACCTGCAGCTTGCCCAGCCCCTCGAAGCCCAACACCTTGGCGCCGGCCTTCTTGGCGATGGCGCGCGCGGTATCGATGTCCTGCAGGTCGGCGGCGCTGATGTCCGGGTTGTATTTCAGGATCGAATCGAACACCGAAAGCCGCACAAACGGCTCGCCGAAGTGGAACACCTTGTCGCCGTAAGGGACGTCGGTGGTGCCCAGAACCAGCTGCGCCAGTTCGCGGAACAGCTCTTCGGTGAGATCCATGTTGTCTTCGTAGTCGGCGTAGGCCTGGTAGAACTCAAGCATGGTGAACTCGGGATTGTGCCGGGTCGAAACGCCTTCGTTACGGAAGTTACGGTTGATCTCAAAGACGCGCTCGAAGCCGCCCACCACTAAACGCTTGAGGTAGAGCTCCGGCGCGATGCGCAGGAACATCGGCAGGTCCAGCGCGTTGTGATGAGTCTCGAACGGCTTGGCCGCAGCGCCGCCAGGAATGGTCTGCAGCATCGGCGTCTCGACTTCCAGGAAGCCGCGCTCGTTGAGGAACTTGCGGATGTGGCCGATCACTTGCGAACGCACGCGGAAGGTGTGGCGGGTTTCTTCGTTGACGATCAGGTCGACGTAGCGCTGGCGGTAGCGCTGCTCGGTGTCGGTCAAGCCGTGGTGTTTGTCCGGTAGCGGACGCAGCGACTTGGTCAGCAACCGCACGTCGGTCATTTCGACATAGAGGTCACCCTTGCCCGAACGCGCCAGGGTGCCCTCGGCGGCGATGATGTCGCCCAGGTCCCAGTGTTTGATAGCTTCCAGGGTCTCGGGTGGCAGTGTCTTGCGGTTGACGTAGACCTGGATGCGCCCGCTCATGTCCTGCAGCACCATGAAGGCGCCGCGGTTGAGCATGATGCGACCGGCGACTTTTACCGGGATCGCCGCTTCTGCCAGCTCTTCCTTGGTCTTATCCGCGTACTTCAGCTGCAAGTCGTTGCAATAGCTGTCGCGACGGAAGTCGTTGGGGAAGACATTGCCCTTGGCGCGCTCGGCGGCCAGTTTTTCCTTGCGCTGAAGGATCAGGCTGTTTTCTTCCTCTTGGATGGCGTGCTGGTTCAGCGGTTGTTCGCTCATAGTTTCAAATGCCTGGCGCGTAATGGTGAATCGAAATGGGTGATCTCGTAGGTGGGGCTGGAGGACGTAGGGTGGGCCGGGCGGCGTTCCGCTTCAGCCCACCAGTATTGCCCGTTCCGGTGGGCTGAAGCCCACCCTACGCTCCGGAATCGCTTCGGCCAGACGCTCCCGCGTCGGGAAGGTCCGTGGCCATCGAATGTTCTGCCTTACAGCCCTTGTTTCAGACTGGCTTCGAGGTACTCGTCAATATCCCCGTCCAGCACCTTGTCGCAGTCGCTGCGTTCTATTCCGGTACGCAGGTCCTTGATCCGCGAAGCATCGAGCACGTAAGAACGAATCTGGTGGCCCCAGCCGATGTCCGACTTGGTGTCTTCCAGCGCCTGGGAGGCGGCGTTGCGCTTCTGCATCTCCTGCTCGTACAGCTTGGCCCGCAGCATTTTCATGGCGGTGTCCTTGTTGGCGTGCTGGGAACGTTCGTTCTGGCAGCTGACCACGGTGTTGGTCGGCACGTGGGTGATGCGCACTGCCGAGTCGGTGGTGTTGACGTGCTGACCGCCGGCACCGGATGAACGGTAGGTGTCGATGCGCAGGTCCGCCGGGTTGATCTCGATCTCGATGTTGTCATCGATTTCCGGCGAAACGAACACAGCCGTGAACGAGGTGTGACGGCGATTACCGGAGTCGAACGGGCTCTTGCGCACCAGGCGGTGCACGCCGATCTCGGTGCGTAGCCAACCGAAGGCATATTCGCCCTTGATGTGCAGCGTGGCGCCCTTGATGCCGGCGACTTCGCCCTCGGACAGCTCCATGATGGTCGCGTCGAAGCCGTGCTTGTCGACCCAGCGCAGGTACATGCGCAGCAGCATGTTGGCCCAGTCCTGAGCCTCGGTACCGCCGGAGCCGGCCTGGATATCGAGGTAGGCGTTGTTGGGGTCCATGTCGCCGCTGAACATGCGGCGGAATTCCAGCCCTTCGAGGATGCCGCGCAGACGGTCCAGCTCGGCGGCGACGTCGTCTACCGCACCTTGGTCGTCTTCTTCGACGGCCATGTCGAGCAGGTCACGGGAGTCGGCCAGACTGCTTGTGAGGTCGTCGATGGTTTCGACGATCAGTGCCAGGGTGGCGCGCTCACGGCCCAGATTCTGGGCGTACTCAGGGTTGTTCCAGACGTTAGGGTCTTCGAGTTCGCGGTTTACTTCGACGAGACGATCATGCTTTTGGTCGTAGTCAAAGATACCCCCGAATTGACTGGGTGCGGTCGGACAGGTCCTTGATGCTGTTGAGGATCGGGTTGATTTCCATAGATAGGCAGCTCTCAAGCGGACGTTTTGAAAAGCCGACGATTATAGCGCAGCAGACTGCGGCTGACAGCCCGTGCGGGATCGCTGGCGCGATGAATGTCAAGCTCGGTTGAAAAGCCAAAAATGGTGGGGCCATAATCAGGCCCCCTGACCGACATTAGGCCGAGACGCCGCGCACCTGGCTTTCCAGTTCGGCTTTCAATCCTGCGTCGAGCTTGAGCTGACGGGCCAGTTCGTCCAGGTAGGCGCGTTCCATGAAGTGCTCTTCGTCGACCATCAGCACACTGGCCAGATACATTTCCGAGGCCATTTCCGGCGTGGTGGCGGCAGCGGCGATCTCGACTGGATCCAGCGGCTTGTTCAGCTCCGCTTCGAGCCAGTGCTGCAGCTCCGGGTCGCCGGTCAGCTGTGCGAACTCTGCCTCGATCATCTTGCGCTCCTGATCGTCGACATGACCGTCAGCCTTGGCCGCCGCGACCAGCGCTCGGAGGATGCCTCGACTGTGCTCTTCCACCTGTTCGGGCGGCAGCCGATCGACCGTCTTCGGTTCGGCCTGCATAGTGCTCGTTCGCGCCGCGCCGGCCTGCTGCGCCTGCCAGTTGCCATAGGCCTTGTAGGCCAGCATGCCGAGTGCGGCCAAGCCGCCATAGGTGACTGCCTTACCACCCATGCGGCGCCCACTCTTGCTTCCCAGCAACATCCCGAGCGCTCCGGCCGCCATCGCGCCACGCCCGCCACCGCCGCCACCTAGAATCCCACCGAGGGAACCACCCGCTCCCGAGAGAATGCCGCCGAGCGAACCGCCGCCTGGGGGATTCGATTGCCGCGAAACCGACCCCTGCTGTTTCTGCAGTAGATCCTGACCGGACTTAAGCAACTGATCGAGCAAACCGCTGGTTTTCATGAGTGTCTCCTGCAAAAAAGAAATGAACCGGATTCAATCGAGCGAATCGGGAACCTGCCGAATCGGCGTATTTCGATGGGCGGCGCGCACGTATTGCGCAGGCCATGGCACTGAGTTATCACGCAGATCTTCGGCGGCATGCAGCGGCCAATACGGATCGCGTAACAGCTCGCGGGCCAGCAGGATCAAATCGGCCTGCCCAGTGCGCAGAATGTGTTCGGCCTGGACCGCCTCGGTGATCATCCCGACGGTACCGGTGGCGATACCCGCCTCGCGCCGGACCTGTTCGGCGAACTGCGTCTGGTAACCGGGCCCAACTGGAATCTCGGCATTGACGGCGGTGCCGCCAGAAGACACGTCGATCAGATCCACGCCTATGGCTTTGAGGCGACGGGCCAGTTCGACGGTTTCTTCGGCGTTCCAGCCGTCCTGCACCCAGTCGGTCGCCGACAGCCGGACGAACAATGGCAACTCTTCCGGCCACACGCCCCTCACCGCCTGAGTCACTTCCAGTAGCAGTCTAATGCGGTTGTCGAACGAGCCGCCGTAGCCATCCTGGCGCTGGTTGGACAAAGGCGACAGGAACTGATGCAGCAGATAGCCATGGGCAGCATGCACTTCGGCGACCTTGAAGCCCGCCGCCAGCGCGCGTTCGGCGGCGCGCACGAAGGCCTGAATGACATCTTTGATCCCCGCCTCGTCCAGCGCAGTAGGCACAGCATGCTCCGGATCGAAGGCAATGGTGGACGGGCCGACCGGCGTCCAGCCGCCAGCAGCGATCGGAACGCTGCCGTGCCGCCCCAGCCAAGGCTGCCAGGTGCTCGCCTTGCGCCCGGCATGGGCCAACTGAATCCCGGCAACCGAGCCTTGAGCATGGAGGAAGCGCGTGATTCGGCGCAGCGGCTCGACATGGTCGTCAGACCAGATGCCGAGATCTTCCGGCGAAATACGCCCGTCGGCGGTAACGGCGGTCGCCTCGATGATGACCAGGCCCGCACCGCCTACCGCCCGGCTGCCCAGATGCACCAGATGCCAGTCGTTGGCCATACCGGCCTTGGCCGAGTACTGGCACATGGGCGAAACAGCAATGCGGTTGGGCAACGTCAACTGGCGCAGAGTGAGTGGTTGGAAAAGCTGTGTCATGGAAACCTCGACTGCGTTGGATGCGGGTTGGACATCCCTCAGTACAGACTGTTTCGACGATCTTGCCTGGTCACGGCTGCGCTTGGTGAATGAATCGGTGACGGCGTGTTGCGGGGTTAATGGTGGACTGGATGTGGCTGCGGGCTAGAAGCGCATGCGTGTTTGGCGTGGGCTCTGCGTAGTGGGTTGCCACGCTCCATCGCCCCAGCCCTCTCCCCGGTGGGGCGAGAGTTAGATCGGTGTTGTTTCGAGCGGCTGCGTGCCTAGCCTGATTATGCTGGAGCGATCGTTTCGCGTGAGGGCAATTTATGCGGCTGCCTTACTGCCCTCGTTCGGTCCAACGCTATAGGCCATGCGAACTCGGACCAGTCCCCTGAGGGAGAGGGCTAGGGTGAGGGGAAAAGGTCGTCACGACACCCAGGCGGCGGATGCCCACGCATCAAAACGCAATACTCAACGCGCCGCGATATGAGCGACCAACAACTGCACGCTTTCGCGCCCGCGAAATTCGTTGACGTCCAGCTTGTAAGCCAGATCCGCCCAGTGCACGTTGGGGTTGGGCCAGATGTCCCGGTCGATATTAAAGGCGATGCCATCTAGGGTCAGAGAGCCGCATTCGCTCTTGAGCACCAACTTCAGGTGCTTTTCGCCGACCAGGCGCTGTTGCACCAACTGAAACACCCCATGGAATACCGGCTCGGGGAAATGCTGCCCCCAGGGCCCCGCATTACGTAGCGCCTTGGCCAGCTCCAGATGAAATTCTTCGATGCTGAGCTGACCATCGGTCAGCAATCGACCGGTGAGGTCGTCCTCGCACAACTGGCGCCGAACCTCGGCATCGAACGCCGCCGCAAAGGTGTCGAAGTTGGCTTGCGGCAACGACAGACCGGCCGCCATCGCATGGCCGCCGAACTTGCTGATCAGACCAGGATGGCGCGCTGCGACTGCATCCAGCGCATCGCGAATATGGAAGCCCGGCACCGAGCGTGCCGATCCTTTCAGAATCCCCTCCCCGGCATCGGCAAAGGCGATCGTCGGGCGGTGATAGCGCTCCTTCAGACGCGAAGCGAGGATGCCGATGACGCCCTGGTGCCAATCCGGCTCGAACAAGCAAAGGCCGAACGGCATGTCCTCGAGCGGCAGATCCTTGAGCTGCGCCAGCGCCTCGCGCTGCATGCCCTGCTCGATGCCCTTGCGATCCTGGTTGAGCTGGTCGAGCTGTACGGCCATGTCGCGCGCCAGTGCTTCGTCTTCACAGAGCAGGCATTCGATGCCCAGCGCCATGTCGTCCAGGCGCCCCGCCGCGTTCAGCCGTGGGCCGAGGATGAAACCAAGATCGGTTGAAGTGATGCGCTTGTGGTCACGTCCGGCGACTTCGAGGATCGCACGCAAGCCGGGGCGCGCCCGCCCCGCGCGAATCCGTGCCAAACCTTGATGCACCAGGATGCGGTTGTTCGCATCCAAAGGGACCACGTCGGCGACGCTGCCCAGCGCCACCAGATCCAGCAGCTCGGCCAGGTTCGGCTCGGCCCAACCATTGCGGTTGAACCAGCCCTTTTCACGCAGCGCCGCGCGTAGAGCCAACAGCACGTAGAAGATCACCCCGACGCCAGCGATGCACTTGCTGGGGAACGCGCATTCCGGCTGGTTGGGATTGACGATGGCATCAGCCGTCGGTAGCTCGTGCCCCGGCAGGTGATGGTCGGTCACCAGCACCTTGAGCCCTGCGGCCTTGGCCGCAGCCACGCCGTCCACGCTGGAGATGCCGTTGTCCACCGTCACCAGCAGGTCGGGCTGACGTTCGAGCGCCACGGCAACGATTTCAGGCGTCAGGCCGTAGCCATATTCGAAGCGATTGGGGACGAGATAATCCACATGGGCGGCGCCAAGCTGACGCAAACCCAGCACACCGACGGTACTGGCGGTGGCGCCGTCCGCATCGAAATCGCCGACGAACAGAATACGCTGACGCTGCTCAAGCGCCTCGGCCAATAGCGACACGGCCGCATCGATGCCCTTCAGTTGGCCATAGGGAATCAGCCGCGCCAGACCCTTATCCAGTTCGGCCACCGACTGAACGCCGCGCGCCGCGTACAGGCGCGTCAGTAGCGGAGGCAGGTCGCCCAGGTCAGGCAGAGTCGCAGGCAATGAACGGTGTTCTATACGCATTTTTCGGTCAACAAATCGAAGGGACAGGAGAACTCAACGCTCGCCGAGCAGCCATTGCAGGGAAACTTCGAACTGGCCGCGCTCGTCGGTGATGAACAGCGTGCCGTCACTGATCATCACGCCCCACTGAATACTGCGCGGCAGATCCTTGACCAGCTCGGCGAGGCTGTCCGACTCGATGGCGGCGATGGACAGGTTCTTCAATCCCTTCACCGCATCGACCACCTTGCCTTGCCAGACCCGCAGGTTGCCGTAGGCCACCAGACTGACACGCTCGGCACGCCGGGAGCACCAGGTCAGGCGTTCGGCATCCGGCTGGCCGACTTCAATCCAGTGCAACACGCGGCCATCCAGGCTCTTTTCCCATAGCGCCGGCTCGTCCACATCGGAAAGCCCTCGGCCGAAGGCCAGCTGCTCGCCGTACCACAGCGCATAGGCGATCAGCCGGATACCCAGGCGCTCCTCGGTTTCGGACGGATGGCGCGCCACGGTGAAGCGCAGGTTTTCGTAAACGCCGCGATCGAGATCGGTCAGGTTGAGTTCGACCTTATAGGGAGTCGCTTGCAGGGCCATGGGAGCGTCACCTGGAAAAAGGGGCGCAGTCTAGCAAACCGCGGCGGCAGGCTGCTGGCTTAACAGGCCGTTGAAAACGTAGGCGAGGCAGGCAAGACAAGGCGCAACGACCAACGGGAGTAACAGCCGCAGGCTGGCCCGAAGGGTGAGCGTAGCGAATCAGACAGACGAGAGACACGGAGTCTAGTGGTCTAGGTGAGCAATACCCACTTCGTTCGCCCTCCGGGCCGCGCTAAAGCGCGTTAGCCGCAAGCGGCTCGCCGAGCCTGTTTTTAACGCAGTACTGCCAACGCAGGTAGTTTTTCAGCGGCCTGTTAAATGGCCACCCGGACACAATTACGCCCCGCCGCCTTGGCCTCATAAAGGGCCCGATCTGCTTCGCCCATTAGGCGGTCCAGGCTGTAGCCGGCACGCGCCGTATCACTCACGCCAATGCTGACACTAAGGATGCCAGACTGACTGAATGGCAGGTTGGCGAACTCGCTGCGGATGCGCTCGGCCACGTCGCGGGCGACCCGGGCATCGGCATCCGCCAGCAGGCAGGCGAATTCTTCACCGCCTATTCGTCCGAAGACATCCTGCCGGCGCATGCGCGACTTCATCACCTGACAAAAGCTGATCAGCGCATGGTCGCCGGCCTTGTGGCCAAAGGTGTCATTGAGGCGCTTGAACTGATCCAGGTCGCAGAGCAGCAACGTCACCTGCTGTCCAGAGTCGCGACAACGCAGCAACAGCCGCTCGCCATGCTCGACGAAGGCCCGCCGATTGCCGATTCCGGTCAACGGATCGCTGAGCGACGCCTGGCGGTACTCCAACTCGGCTCGCTCGCGCACCATAGCCAGAGTCACGAAGGCGATGCCCACTGCGTAGAGCATGGTTTCGAAGATCACCAGAGCGAAGAAGTTGAGCTGCCCGGACGCCTCGAAGGGACGGCCATGATCGAATGGGATGCGCAAGGTATAGACCGCGATATGCATCGCCATCAGCACCAGGGCCGGGTGCAGGGAAACCTGGATCACCTGCCGGCTACGCCACAGTTCCGCCATGGCCAGGCCTATATAAATGATGGTGAACAGCGACAGCGTAGCGATCCGCAACCGCAGCGCATCCGCATCGAAGAAGGCCGGAAACAGACAGAGACCCGCCCAGATCAGTGGAGCAGCAACGATCCCTTGCCAGTGCGGCTCGCGACCGGCGAACACGCGCATTGCCGTCCAGTTGAAGGCCAGCGCCAACACCAGCAGCGAGTTACCCAAGACGATAGGCATCCAGTCGATGCCCATGTTGCGCAGCGCGCCCAGCGCCGTGGAGACGACACCGAGAAAAAGCGTCAGGCAGAGATAACCGAGCGTCGGCTCGCGACGGCCGCTACGCCAGGCCAGGAACATCAAAAGCGCCACCAGCAGCATCACATAGATGTCGGCGACGATGAGGGTTGGGACGCTTAACTGCATGCTGGCACCGGCCTAGCGCCTACCCGGTCGATCGACCCGGATTCTAAAGCGCGAAGAACTTCGCAATTTTAGCGACTCGCCATGCCAATGTCCTGCAATCGGGGAGGCGAAAGCTGACCGTTTGGGTGAAAAACCGCTCGGCCGAGATGCTTTGACAATCATTCTCATTCTGTTTAGCATCGCCGACATCAAACAGGCTCAACGGGTATTTTTATGTACGTCTGTCTTTGCCAAGGTGTAACCGACGGTCAGATCCGTGACGCCATCTATGAAGGTTGCTGCAGCTATCGTGAAGTGCGTGAAGCTACGGGCGTAGCGACTCAATGCGGGAAATGCGCCTGCGTCGCCAAGCAGGTCGTCCGCGAGACCTTGAGCGATATCCAGAGCGCCAACGCCCCCCTCGCCTATCCGGTCGGCTTCGCACCCGCCTGATACAAAATAGTTTTCCCGAGCCGGGCACATGCCCGGCTTTTTTCTGCCTGCAAATCAAGACGTTGCCATCGAGTCGCGGAACAGACTTATTCTTATTCCGGTTTACCCTTTAACATTCAATGACTTAGGTTTGACAGGACCTATCTTCGTGGCCAGACTGCGCGCAATACGCACATGATTCGACGCAGGACACCGACATGAAAGGCGACAAGCTAGTCATCCAGCACCTGAACAAAATTCTCGGCAACGAACTGGTCGCTATCAACCAGTACTTTTTGCATGCCCGCATGTACGAAGACTGGGGTCTGGGCAAGCTCGGCAAGCACGAGTACGAAGAATCCATCGACGAGATGAAGCATGCGGACAAGCTGATCAAGCGCATCCTCTTTCTAGAAGGCCTGCCCAACCTGCAGGACCTGGGCAAGCTGCTGATCGGCGAAAATACCCGTGAAATGCTCGATTGCGACCTCAAGCTGGAACAGGGCGGCGTGCAAGATCTCAAGGTCGCCATCGCTTACTGCGAAAGTGTCGGAGACTACGGTAGCCGCGAATTGCTTGAAGACATCCTTGAGTCAGAGGAAGAGCACATCGACTGGCTGGAAACCCAGCTGAGCCTGATCGACAAGGTCGGTATGGAAAATTACCTGCAGTCTCAAATGGACGAGTAACCATCCTTCTGCTGTAAAAACGGGAGCCATCGGCTCCCGTTTTCGTTTTTGGTGCAAGCCACGATGAGCGCGTCCGGTGGCGGATACCGAAGCTTCCAGCGCCGCGAAATACAGAGTTGCAGCCACAAAAAAACCCGCCGTTTGGCGGGTTTTGACAACGCGTCGCGATCAGGCGCCGGCTTTTTCCACAGCCTGCTTGATCAGCGGCTGCAGCTCACCTTTCTCGAACATTTCCAGAATGATGTCGCTACCACCGACCAGCTCGCCATCGACCCACAGCTGCGGGAAGGTCGGCCAGTTGGCGTACTTCGGCAAGTTGGCGCGAATTTCTGGATTCTGCAGGATGTCGACGTAAGCGAACTTCTCGCCGCAGCCCATAACGGCCTGTGTCGCGCGGGCGGAAAAGCCGCACTGCGGCGCGTTGGGCGAGCCTTTCATGTACAGCAGCACCGGGTTCTTTTCGATCTGCTCTTTGATGGTTTCGATGATATCCATGGGGCACCTCGGCTAGTCACGGTTGGCGCGCATTGTACAGAACAGCGCCATAAAAGCCGAGTCGCGGGCTCGGCTTTTCTCCCCAATCGCTTGCGACCGCTCGCTTGTAGCCCGTATTTCTGGCGCGCCCAGGCCGATTTGCGCCCGCGAAGGCTTTCTGGATAAGATCGCGCCTTTCCCGTTTCGTCGCTTCCCGTGCGACCCCTGTCGTAGGCCTTCTCTTTTCCGTAGAAAACTCTCCGGCCTCGACTGCGGCAATAAAGGTAGTTGATATGAGCGCAAGACACTTTCTCTCACTGATGGACTGCACGCCCCAGGAGCTACTCGGCCTGGTCCGTCGCGGCATCGAGCTGAAGGATCTGCGCCAGCGCGGCATTCTGTTCGAGCCGCTGAAAAACCGCGTCTTGGGGATGATCTTCGAGAAGGCCTCGACACGGACCCGATTGTCCTTCGAGGCCGGCATGATTCAACTCGGCGGCCAGGCGATCTTTCTTTCACCGCGCGATACGCAGCTGGGTCGCGGCGAACCGGTCAGCGATTCGGCCATCGTCATGTCCAGCATGCTCGATGCTGTGATGATTCGCACCTTCGCCCATGCCACGCTCACCGAATTCGCCGCTCACTCAACGGTACCGGTCATCAACGGGCTGTCCGACGATCTGCATCCCTGCCAGTTACTGGCCGATATGCAGACCTTCCACGAACAGCGCGGCAGCATCGCCGGCAAGACGGTAGCCTGGATCGGCGACGGCAATAATATGTGCAACTCTTATATGGAAGCGGCCATCCAGTTCGATTTCCAACTGCGTATCGCCTGCCCGGAAGGCTACGAGCCTGAAGCCGAGCTGCTGACACGGGCCGGTGATCGCGTCCAGCTGGTCCGCGATCCACGTGAGGCCGCCGCAGGCGCTCATCTGATCAGTACCGATGTCTGGGCTTCGATGGGACAGGAAGACGAAGTGGCCGCCCGTATCGCCACCTTCCGCCCCTATCAGGTCAACCGTGCCTTGCTCGACGTCGCCGCCGACGACGTACTGTTCATGCACTGCCTGCCCGCCCATCGTGGCGAAGAAATCAGCCACGACCTGCTCGACGACCCTCGCTCGGTAGCTTGGAGCCAGGCCGAGAATCGCTTGCACGCCCAGAAGGCGCTGCTTGAATTTCTTGTCGAGCCGGCCTATCACCACGCATGAGTTCTCAACCGCTTCTGCACCTTCGCAATTTGGACTGCGGCTATGGCGGCCAGAGCGTCGTGCAGAACCTCAACCTGCACCTCAATCGCGGTGACATCGGCTGCCTGCTAGGGCCATCCGGCTGCGGCAAAACCACCACGCTACGGGCTATCGCCGGTTTCGAACATGTCAACGAAGGCGAGATCCAACTGGGCGACGCCGTCATTTCGCGACAAGGCTTCACGCTCGCGCCGGAAAAACGCCGGATCGGCATGGTGTTCCAGGATTACGCTCTGTTCCCGCACCTGACCGTTGCCGAGAACATCGCGTTCGGCATCCGCAAGCATCCACACCACACACGTATCGTTCGCGAAATGCTCGATCTGGTGCATCTAGCACCGCTCGGCAAGCGCTACCCGCACGAACTGTCCGGTGGCCAGCAGCAGCGCGTCGCCTTGGCCCGCGCACTCGCACCCGAGCCGGAGCTGTTACTACTCGACGAACCCTTTTCCAACCTCGACGGCGACCTTCGGCGCCGCCTGAGTCATGAGGTACGGGAAATCCTCAAGGCACGGGGCACCAGCGCCATACTCGTCACGCATGACCAGGAAGAAGCGTTCGCCGTCAGCGATCAGGTCGGGGTATTCAAGGATGGGCGCTTGGAACAGTGGGACACACCGTACAACCTTTATCACGAGCCGCTGACGCCCTTCGTTGCGAGCTTCATCGGCCAGGGCTACTTTATTCGCGGCCAGCTGGTCGACCCGGAAACGGTCCAGACCGAACTCGGCGTCATACGCGGCAATCGCGCCTACACCATGCCTGCCGGCAGCTCGGTGGATGTCCTGCTGCGCCCGGATGACATCGTTTATTCACCGCAGAGTACGCTCAAGGCACTTATCGTCGGCAAGACCTTTCTCGGCGCCTCCACCCTGTACCGTCTGCAATTACCCACCGGCAACCAGCTCGAAGGCATCTTTCCCAGCCACGCCGACTACCCGACCGGCCAGGAAGTCGGTATCGGCATCGCTGCCGATCATCTGGTGGTGTTTCCCGCGCAGGGCAGCGTCGCGGCTCATGAAAAGCTGCCGGAAGCGGGCGTGCGTCGATATAGCAGCGGCATTTGACCGTGCCGTTTAGCCGTCCAGCGACGTCACGGCGTCACCGCCACGCGCCTTGAGCCGGCGCATCCGGAAGAACTCGCTCAGCGCTTCACTGCATTGCTCTGCCATCACGCCACCCTCGACCAGCACCCGATGGTTGAGAAAATCCTGAGAAAAGAACTGGCCGCGGCTGATCGCGACGCCAGCCTTGGGCTCCGTAGCGCCGTACACTACGCGCTGAATGCGCGAGTGCACGATCAGTCCGGCGCACATGCTGCAGGGCTCCAGCGTCACGTACAGCGTACTGCCTGGCAGACGATAGTTCTGTACCTGTAACGCCGCGTCGCGGATCGCCACCATCTCGGCATGAGCACTGGGATCGTGCCGGGATATCGGACAGTTGAAACCCCGCCCGATGACCTGCCCGTCTTGCACCAGCACCGCGCCTACCGGCACCTCGCCCAGAGCAGCGCCCTGTGCTGCCAGCGCAAGCGCCTCGCGCATGAAATGCTCGTCGCGTGAGCGGTCAATGATTTGTGTTTTTTTCATGATTCGGATTAAGAGCTGAGAGCTGGCTAAAGTCTACAGCCTGCTAGGCTTCACACGCCAAGCTACGTCTATACCACCTCGATTGCCGCCATCAGCCCCGTCTCCATATGGTCAATCACATGGCAGTGGAACATCCAGACGCCCGGATTATCGGCCACCAGCGCGACGCGGGCGGTTTCGTTCTTGCCCAACAGGTAGGTGTCGGTGAACCAGGGTTCGATCTTCTTACGATTGGATGAGATGACCTTGAAGGTCATGCCGTGCAGATGGATCGGGTGCTGATATTGGCTGAGATTGCGTAATTCGAGGATGTAATGGCCGTTGCGTTTCAGGCTCGCAATGGGCCGATCCGCACATGTCTTGTCATTGATATCCCAGGCCTGGCCGTTGACCTGCCAGAAGGTGAACGCATCGCCCTGTCCTGCATCGCTGGATAGCGTACCGGCCCACTCGAAATTGAAGCGCAGAGTTTCGGCCTGCTGCAGGTCCGGCTCGGCAATCGGGTTGGGCGGAAGCGGAGCGGGCCACTCTCCTTCGATCTCGCCAGTGTTGATCGATGCGAGAGTCGCCAGCCGCAGAGGCCCGTTGCGCAGCGAAAGCTGCTCTCCTGCAGGCGGCACCTTCAACGCCAGGTCGACGCGCATGCCCGGCCCCAGCCAATAATCCTTGCCGAACGGACGCGGCTTGATCGGATTGCCATCGAGCGCATAGATACGTGCCTCGCCACCGGAGAGATTCAGTCGATAGGTCAGGGTGTTATCGAGGTTGAGAATGCGCAAGCGCACCACCTGCCCGGCGGGTAGTTCAAGCGTCGGCGCATGCTCGCCATTGACGCTCGAGAGTACGCCCGGTGTGCCGCCGCGGGCGGCTTCGCGCGGTACGCTGAAATCAGTGAAGGCGCCCTGCTTGTCCACATGCCAGCTCTTCAGGCTCAAGGTGCGCTCATGGCGAAAACCACTCGGTTCGCGCTCCTCGACGATCAGCGGCCCAACCAGCCCGCGTCCCAGCTGCTCGGCGCTGGTGGTGTGCGGGTGGTACCAAAAGCTGCCTGCATCATGCACCTGAAACAGATAATCGAACGACTCGCCCGGCAGAACGGGCAACTGCGACACATAGGGAACCCCATCCATGTTCAAAGGCAGACGGATGCCGTGCCAATGGATGGTAGTCGGCTCCGGCAACTGATTGATGAAGCGCACTCGCAGCCAATCACCCTGTCGCGCGCGCAACTCAAAGCCCGGCGCCTGCCCGCCATAAGCCCAGGCGGGCGTGGTATGGCCAGGTACCAGTTCGACATCCAGCGGCGCGGCGATCAGTTCGTAATCGTGCGTGGTGACCTCGGCAGGTCGCCCCAGCCAATAGCGGGCACCACCGGCACCGAGGCCGACGACGCCGAGACCGGCCAAGCCGGCAAGGATTTGTCTGCGGGTGAAGGACATGAGTTGCCACGTCTGCAAAAAAGATGAGAGATTTTCTCACTTGCTAGCCGAATCCGCGAGCCGAGTTTCCATACGGCCGTCGCTTGCGGCGCGACATGATGTCCCGTCCAGCGCTTGGGGATTCATTGCGAGCCCCGGGGCGCTATGCTGTCGCGCTTGATCGACCAACATTCCTACGAGGCGTTTTCATGCGTTACCGATCTTTGAGTGGACTGCTGTTTTCTCTCCTGCTCGGCAGCCTGCCTGCCCTATCCCAGGCCGACGGCAACCATGCTCACGGCCACGATCACTCGACACCTGACCGGCCCGAACACACATCGACCGGGCATGCCGGCGATCCGGCACGCATCAGCCGTACGGTAGATGTCAGCATGGATGACCGGATGCGTTTCGAGCCCGCGCACCTGGCGGTCGAGGCCGGCGAGACTGTGCGCTTTCGGGTAAAAAACAATGGTCAGCTGCCGCATGAGATGGTCATCGGCACGCTCGCCGAACTGCAGGCGCATGCCGAACAGATGCGCACCATGCCGGACATGCCCCACGACGAACCCAACGCCGTCGCGCTAGAAGCCGGTCAGCAGGGCGACCTGCTGTGGCATTTCGGCCAGCCCGCTACGCTGGACTTCGCCTGCCTGATTGCCGGCCACCTCGAAGCGGGGATGAAAGGGAGCATTAGCGTTCAGTAATACCCTGGTCGTCCGTCACCCTTGCCGTACCGGCTCCTCGAGGCTCAATCTGCGGCGATCTCAATGCGGAGGAACAGCCTTTTATGCCAATCCGATACCGCTTGAGGAGAGAGGCAGCTTGCGGACGCGCTGGCCTGTAGCGTCGTGAACGGCATTGAGCAACGCAGGGGTGATGAGCACCGTGGAAATCTCGCCGATACCGGTTGGCGCTTCGGTACTGGGCAGGATATGCGTCTCCATCACCGGGGTTTCGTTCATGCGCAGCACGCGGTAATCATGGAAGTTGGATTGCTCGATGCGCCCGCCCTTGATCGTGATGTTGCCGAACAGCGCTGCAGACAGGCCGAACAGGGTTCCACCCTGCACCTGTGCTTCCACGGTCGCTGGCGATACCACTCGACCGCAGTCGACCACCGTGACCACGCGCTCGGTGCGCACCTTGCCGTCGGAATCGAGACTGACTTCCACGACCTGCGCGGCATAAGTCTGGAACGCGAAGGTCAGCGCTATGCCGCGTCCACGCCCATCCGGCAGAGGGCTGTCCCAGCCGGCCTTTTCAGCCACCGCCTCCAGCACCCGCAACGCACGGGGATGAGCCTGGAGCAACGGCTTGCGGTAGGCAATCGCATCCTCACCCGCCGCCTGCGCCAGCTCGTCGATAAAGCACTCCACCGGAATGGCGTTCTGCATATGCCCCACGCCGCGCCACCAACTGGTCAGCAGCCCCTCGGGTGGCTCTTGGCGTACGAACTGAACCAGCAGGTTGCGAAATTCATAAGGGCCTGCCGCATCACGGATGGCGTCGACATCAATGCCATCGGTAAAGGCACCAGGCGCGAAGCGGGCCATGATCGATGAGCCGGTAACGCGGTGATGCCAGGCCAGCGGACGCCCCTGCTCGTCGAGCGTGGCGCTCAGGCGATTGTAGTGGTAGGGCCGATAGGCGCTGTGCTGCATATCTTCCTCGCGGCTCCAGATCACCTTGATCGGGCCGTCGACTTCACGGGCGATACGCACCGCCTGGATCACGTAGTCGACCTCAAGCCGCCGCCCGAAACCACCACCCAGATACTGGTTATGTACTTGCACCTTCTCCACGGGCAGGCCCGCCACTTGCGCAGCCGCCGCCTGCGCGCGCGTCGGCACCTGGGTGCCCAGCCAGATTTCGCAGCTTTCAGGGCCTAAATGCACGGTGCAGTTCATCGGCTCCATCGTGGCATGAGCCAGCAATGGCTGCTGGTAGACCGCCTCGAAGGTGCGGTGCCCCTTGGCCTCGGCGGCAGCACGTACCTGCGCCACATCGCCCTCCTGGCGAGCCGTCACCCCCTCCTGCCGCGATGCCGCCGCCAGCTCGTCCAGCATGGTCTGGGTCGAATAACCACCGGCTGGCCCCTCTTCCCACTGCACCTGGGCCGCGGCCAAGCCTTTTTGGGCAGCGGCCATGTGATCGGCCACGATGGCCACCACATCATCGAGCCGTACTACTTGGCGCACGCCGCGCACGGCCAGCGCCCTGTCCTGTTCCAGGCTTTTCACCCGTCCGCCGAAGAATGGGCTGGCAGCCACCGCGACCACGCGCAGGCCCGGCAGTTTGACGTCTATCCCGAATTGCGCACTGCCATCGACCTTTGCCGGGCCGTCCAGCCGCTTCAGGTCGCTGCCGATCAGGCGGAACTGTTTTGGGTCTTTAAGGGCTATCTGCTCGGGCACCGGCAACTTGGCTGCTTCTGCGGCCAGCGCGCCGTAACGCAATTGCCTACCGGTGGGTTCATGCACGACGCTGCCGTCTCGGGCAATGCAGGCCTCCACCGGCACGCCCCAGGCGTTTGCCGCAGCGGCCACCAGCATCATGCGGGCGGCGGAGCCGGCCTCACGCATCGGCAACCAGGCCGTGCGTACCGAATCGGAGCCGCCGGTGATCTGCTGCCCGCCTGGAGCGGGGGCGTAGAGCAGATCGTCAGCCGCCGCATGCTCTAGGTGCACATTGGCTGGGTCGACTTCCAGTTCTTCGGCAATCAGCATGGACAGTGATGTGTAGGTGCCCTGGCCCATCTCGACACGGGGCATTACTAGGGTCACGCTGTTATCGGTGTCGATGCGCACAAAGGCGTTGAAGGTGGCGTTGGCCGGGCTGATTGTCTCCAGAGCCTTGGCAACCGCCAACGGCACTTCGACGCTCAGCAGCAACGCGCCGCCCACCCCCGCCGCCTTGAGAAAAGTACGCCGCGACAGGCCCGCCGGACCGGAAAGAGAAGTGTCCGTGCGCATCTCACGCCTCCTTTGCATTGGCTTGAACGAGGTGTGACGCCTGCTTGACCGCCGTATGGATCCGCTCGTAGGTTCCACAGCGACAGATATTGCCGGCCATGCCGTTGCGAATCTGCTCATCAGTTGGCGAAGGGGTCTGCGCCAGTAACGCCGCTGCCGACATGATCTGCCCAGGCTGGCAATAGCCACACTGCACCACGTCCACGTCCAGCCAGGCTTGCTGGAGCGCCTGCCCCTCCTCCGATGCGGTCACGCCCTCGATCGTCGTGATGGTTTTGCCAACAGCGTCTTCGACCGGCGTGACGCAGGAGCGAATGGCCGCGCCGTCCACATGCACGGTACAAGCCCCGCACAGCGCCGCGCCGCAGCCATATTTGGTCCCTGTCAGGCCCAGCACGTCACGCAGCACCCACAACAAGGGCGTATCGCTGTCGACGTCGGCACTATGCTGCTTTCCGTTGATCGTGAGAGTGAAGCTCATGGTTTGTCCCTACAAAATGAAAGTCGAATCAAGGCCGGCTGCCGCCATGCACCTTTATGTCTCTAACTGGGCATCAATCCGCAATTTTGCATTGGCCACGGAGAGGGTCCGTGGCAGCTCGACGCCATTCTTCACCGCCAGTACCTCGGCCATCACGCTCACCGCGATCTCGGCGGGCGTCTTGCTGCCGATGTAGATGCCGACGGGTGCATGCAGATGCGCCAGGGATTGCTCGGTCTCGCCGAAGTGCTCGATGAAGCGCTGCCTGCGGCTGTCGGTATTGCGCCGCGAGCCAATGGCCCCGACATAGAAGGCCGGGCTGTGCAGCGCCGCCAGCAGGGCCAGGTCGTCGAGTTTGGGGTCGTGACTCAGTGCCACGATGCAGGTACGCGTATCCGGCTGCAGCGCCCGCACCGCATCGTCGGGCATTTGCCTGTCGAGCTGTACTCCTGGCACGGACCAACTGCCCAGGTATTCCTCACGCGGATCGCAAACCGTCACCGCGAAATCATTGAACAACGCCATCGTGGCCAGGTATTCGGCCAGCGCGCCGGCACCGATCAGCAGCATGCGGTATTGCGGCCCCAGGGTGCAGATCAGGCTAGTGCCATCGAAATGCAGCGCCTCGGGCGCCGTCACCGGTGTCAACGTCACCGCGCCGGTCGCACAATCGACCTTGCGTTGGACGAGGGTTCCAGCCTCCAGCTGCCGTACCAGCGCATCGAGCCTGGCCAGATCGGGATCACTTTCCAGCAACAATTCCAGCGTACCGCCACAGGGCAATCCGAAGCGATGCGCCTCGTCCGCCGTGACGCCGTAGCGCTCCAGCCTGGGTGTGCTCCATGGAATTTCGCCCTCACCGAAAGCGCGCGTATAGCGGTGAATCAGATCGTCCTCGATACAGCCGCCGGAAACCGAGCCTACGCAGCGACCATCCTCTCGCATCGCCATCATCGAGCCCACCGGGCGCGGCGACGAGCCCCAGGTTCGGACCACCGTCACAAGCATCAGCCGCTGCCCGGCGGCGCACCAGTCGCGTGCGGTGCGCAGCACTTGGACATCAATACTTTCCATACAGATTTCCCATCAATGATTGCCTGTGGCGAGCAGTTTTTCGGCCCACGCCAGATCGTCCAGTGTGTCGATATCGGTGACGATGCCCGGATCATCCAGGTGCAGTATCTGCGCCGTTCCGGCCTGCCGATGCGCACGTACCACGGCAGCGGCGCCCCTATCGCCACAGAGCGTGCTCAACGCAGCAAAGCATTCTTGGTCGAACCCGACCGGATGCCCCTGTTGCTGCTGATACAGCGGCAATACCACAGCATGCGTCGCCAGTTCCCGAGCCACCTGCAGCAGGCTGTTCACATCAAGCAACGGCAGGTCGCCAGGCAGGATAAGCCAGCCAGCGGCATCGGCTGTCGCCCGAACCCCGCGCGCGATGGAGTCGCCCATTCCCGCAACCTCTGAGGCTTCGCCCTCTTCAGGTCGCACCAGATGCCAGGGCAGACCCGACAATGCAACGGTACACAGCACCCGCTGCAACACCGGCACGCCCCCCAGCGGCGCATCGAGCTTGTGCGTCGTCCCGCCGGATTGCACAAAACGCTCGCCTCGCCCGGCGGCCAATACGATCACGGTGGGTAGCTGTTGCATAAGCACATTCCCTACTCCGCCGAACGCAGACTCATCGTTATGCACGCAATGCTCCCAGCTGACGCACTCTCATGGCCAAGCCTCACGTGCAAAACTGAACCCAGGCCTGCATCTTTGTTTATGAGTGATCGCCGCATCCTACTCACCGCTCACGAACGCGAAATCAGCAACGTCAGGAACGCTGCGATCAACAGCAGCACGGCGCTCGCCACGAAGGTGCTCTGGTAGCCGCTCATGTCGAACAGCAGGCCGCCCACGGTCGAACCCAGCGCGATGGACAGTTGAATCACCGCAACCATGAGGCCACCGCCGGCTTCGGCGTCCTTGGGAAAGGTCATGGGGACCCAAGCCCACCAACCCACCGGAGCTGCCGTGGCGATCAGCCCCCAGAACCCCAACAGCGCCACGGCGGCAGCTGTCCAGTTGCCAAAGACGGCCAAGGCTATAGCAATGGCGGCCATCAACAGCGGTATGCCGATTAACGTCTGGTAGAACCCGCGCCTGAGCACCGCACTGATGAGAGTGGTACCGATAAAGCCCGCGATGCCCATCACCAGCAGAATCAACGACAGCGTACCCACGTCCACTTGCGTCACTGTTTCCAGAAACGGTCTCACATAGGTGAACAGGGTGAACTGCCCCATAAAGAAGCAGCCGACCGCCAACATGCCGATGACCACGACCCGCCTGCGCAGCAGAGCAAGCGCGCTGAAAGCATGGGTCGAACCGGCTGGGCGCGCCTCGACCGGCATGGAGGGCAGGCTGAACCACTGCCAGACCAGGGCAATCAGCGCCACCGGCACCAGGCAGAAAAAAGCGCCACGCCAGCCGATGATCGACCCCAGGTAGGCACCCAGCGGCGCGGCTAGGACCATCGCCAGCGCGTTACCGCTGTTGAATATGGCCAGTGCACGAGGTACCTCACTGGCTGGCACCAACCGCATGGCGGTGGCTGCCGACATCGACCAGAACCCGCCGACGACGATGCCGATCAACGCACGGCCCACCATATAGGTGAAATAGTTCGGTGCCAGCCCGATGATCGCACCGGATAGCCCCATCACCCCAGTCAGCACCAGCAGCAACGCCTTGCGGTTCATGCTGCCGGCCAGCACGGAAATGAACAGGCTGGTCACCACGGCGAAGGCACCGGAAATCGCGATGCCCTGCCCGGCCATGCCCTCGGTGATACGTAGCTCGCTGGCGATGGGTGTCAGCAGGCTGACGGGCATGAACTCCGAGGCGATCAGCGCGAACACGCACAAGGTCATGGCGAATACGCCACCCCAAGAAGCCGGATGGTTTTCTGAGTCGCCCTGATGCTGCGTGTTGCCAGCAGGAGCGTCGGATGTATTGGAAGGCATGAAGTTCTCTTGCTGTCCTGCTGCGCATGGGAACGCGTCAGGTGCAGAAGGTTTGGAGGGATTCAGGTGTCAAATTCTTACCTAAATGAGTCACCCTTACTATCTAATGGATTCTTAATGAGCATATAAGCGCCACTAATCAATGCCCCGCGAGTACTGCCGCCATGATGAAACGAAACCTCAATGATCTGCTGTCATTCGTGACCGTGGCCCGTGAAGGCAGTTTCACCCGTGCCGCCGCGGTGCTCGGCGTCACCCAGTCAGCGCTGAGCCAGGCCATCAGCGGTCTTGAAACCCGACTGGAGATACGGCTGCTCACCCGCACCACACGCAGCGTCTCACCGACGGTGGCGGGCGAGCGCCTGCTGCAGGCCATCGGTCATCGTTTCGATGAGATCGAGGCGGAATTGGATGACCTGACGGAACTGCGCGACAAGCCCGCCGGCACGGTGCGCATCACCTGTGGCGATCACGTCCTGCGCACCACGCTGCTACCCAAGCTCACGCCACTGCTGCTCGACTATCCGGATATCAAGGTGGAGTTCGATGTGAGCTATGGCTTCCGTGACATCGCGGCGGATCGTTTCGATGCCGGCGTGCGCCTGGGTGAGGCCATCGACAAGGACATGATCGCCGTCCCCATCGGACCCAAGCTGCGTATGGCTGCCGTGGCTTCACCGGCTTATTTCGCCACTCATCCCAGGCCCAAGAGCCCGCGTGATCTGGTGAATCACAATTGCATCAACATGCGCAGGCAGTCTTCGGGCGGCCTGTATGTTTGGGAATTCGAGCGGCGCGGCCAACAACTGAATGTGCGCGTGGACGGCCAACTGGTTTTCAACACTTCACCCATTATGGTGGATGCCGCCTTGGCGGGGCTGGGCATCGCCTTTCTGCCCGAGGAGGAGTTCATCCCACACCTCGAAGAGGGCCGGCTCATACGGGTACTGGAAGACTGGTGCGAACCGTTCGACGGCTACTACCTCTACTACCCAAGCCGTAGGCAACCATCGCCGGCTTTTTCCCTGGTTGTCGATGCGTTGCGCATCACCAGAGCTGCGGAATCGAAGCGTCGCTGAGGTTCGCTGGCAGGCGATAGGCCGCGTACCCGAAGCTCACTTCGCCCAGCGCAGCGCGAGCAGACACTCACTCAGCCCGTGAATGGACCAGCTGCAAAACGAAGAACTCCGGCCTGCGGTGGGCTCAGCCAGCGCTGGCCTCGCGATTCACTTGCAACTTATCTCGCAACTGCTCTGCGCTTGTACCGATACCTCCACACACAATCACCACGACGCGGCGCGCCTGCGGAAAGCAGTCCTTCACCCTGGACAAGCTGGCGATCGACACGCCACAGGCCGGCTCCGTCAGCAGGCGATGTGCGTCCAGCAGGTCTGCGCTGCCCTGAAACGCTTCGCTATCCGATAAAACCAGGCTCTTGATGGATAGTTCACTGGCCAGCTCAACGGAGCGCTTACACACCATTCTCGCGCCCAGGGAAGTTGCACGACTGTGAATGGCTGGAATCTCAACCGGGTAGCCATGCTTCAGCGCAGCCGCATACGAGGCTGCACCCTCGGTCTCGACTGCCAGGATGCCGACGTCACCCCAGCCCGCTCGTAGCAACCCTTCGCCGACTCCGGCCAGCAGTCCACCGCCCCCGACAGAGCAAATGATCACGTCGGGTTTGGCGCACTGCTTCGTGAGCTCATCGATCATCGAGGCATGCCCTTCCCACAAAAGTGGATGATCGAACGGATGGATGAACACCGCGCCCGTATCAAGGAGTGACTGGGCATGGGCGTTGGCCTCCTGCCAGGAGCTGCCGTGAACGATAACCCTGGCGCCCTCGCTTTGGATCAGCTCCTTGGCTTTCAGCGTGGTGGTTTCGGGGACCACCACCGTGACCCCTACCCCAAGCTGTCGCCCCGCATAGGCGACTGCGTAACCTGCATTACCGCCGGAAGAGGAAATAAAGTGCGTAGCGCCGCTGCGCAGCAGGGTTTCGCAGGCGTGCCCGACACCCCGTAGTTTGAAGGAGCCACTTGGCTGCACACTTTCAATCTTGAGCATTACCTCCAGCCCTGCCATTCGGGAGAGCGCGGTTGAGTAGATGGTTGGCGTCACTACATGCATTGGCATTGAAGTCTTCCTTTGTTATTACGGCCCGCTGACGAAGCAGGCCAGATAAAGGCACGCGAGGCACGTCCGATGCTGGTACCTCCAGGCCTTGGTCACTGCGGATGACTGGCTTTCCACTGCCGAGGGGATTGCCCCGATTGCGCCTTGAACGCGCGGGAGAGCGCGGCTTCGCTGCCATAGCCAACTTCGATCGCGATCACCTTCAAGGAACGTCCGCGCCGCAAGGCCTTCTGGGCCAATCGCACGCGCCAACCTTGCAGATACTGCCCAGGTGTAGTGCCGACCGTCTCGCGGAACGCCGTGGCGAACACGCTGCGCGACATGCCGGCGACATTCGCCAGCTCGTCCAGCGTCCACTCCTGTGCCGGCGCTTCGTGCATCGCCACCAGCGCGTTGCGCAAGCGCGGATGCGACAACCCGGACAGCAGCCCTCCGTGCACTTCGCCGCTTTCCATCAGCTGGCGCAACACCTGAATCATCACCACCTCGAACAGACGCTCGATCAACGCGACGCGCCCGCAGCGCTGCTGGAAGGCCTCTTCGAACAGTAACCCCAGCACCGGTTCGGCGCCGTCAATGGCTGCCAGCGGCAGGCAGACGACATCCGGCAGTGCTGATGCGATGGGATTGCCTGCGCCGCTATCGAATGACAGGTTGGCGCAAACCATGTCCGCACCGCGCTCGGGGTCGGTGACGAAGCGATGCGTCAGCGGCCGCGGGAACAGCAACAGGCTCGGTCGTTCGACCTGCAGCTGCTCCCTGCCGTACCACACTTCCACCGCACCGCTGCGCACCAGGTGCAACTGTCCATGTACGCCATCGCTTTGCAGCGTGTTGATGCCGCACAGTGCACCCGCATTGAACACCTGCGCGCTCACCGGAAAATGCGTCATCAGTGCTGCAAGTCGATCAACCATATTCATCCACCGTCGGCGCAGTAAGGCCGTTCATTCAATCTTTGAGAAAGTTCAGCAGATCCTGGTTGAAGCGATCCTTGTGGGTATCGGTCAGACCATGGGGAGCGCCAGGATAGACGATCAGCTTCGCTCCTTCGATCTGCGCGGCGGACGCCTTTCCGGAGATATCGAGCGGCACGATCTGGTCGTCGTCACCATGGATCACCAACGTCGGTACGTCGAATTTCTTCAGATCCTCGCGGAAGTCCGTGGCCGAGAACGCGGCGATGGAGTCGTAGGTATTCTTGTGGCCAGCCTGCATGCCCTGTGCCCACCAGCTGTCGATCAGCCCTTGCGAAACCTTGGCGTCCGGTCGATTGAAGCCGTAGAACGGGCCGGATGCGATGTCGAGGTAGAGCTGCGAGCGGTTTTCCAGCGAGCCCTTGCGGATGCCGTCGAAGACTTCCAGCGGCAGGCCACCCGGGTTGTCGGCAGTTTGCAGCATCAGCGGCGGTACGGCACTGATCAGCGCGGCCTTCTTGATCTTGCCGGTACCGTGGCGGCCGATGTAGCGCGCCACTTCGCCGCCGCCCGTGGAAAAGCCGACTGCGGTGATGTCGTTGAGGTCGAGGGCGTTGATCACAGCCGCCAGGTCGTCGGCGTAGTGATCCATGTCATTGCCGTCCCAGGGCTGACTGGAGCGGCCATGACCGCGGCGGTCGTGAGCAACCACTCGGTAGCCCTGGTCGGCGAGGAAGATCATCTGCGATTCCCAGCTGTCCGAGCTCAGCGGCCAGCCGTGGCTGAAGGTGACGACCGGGCCGTCTTTCGGGCCCCAGTCCTTGTAGTACAGGCGCACGCCGTCGGCGGTGACGATGTAGTTGCCGTCCACGGTGGCGCTGGCGGCGATCTGCGCCGGTGTTTCTGGCTGCGCGGCATTGGCGGTGACACCGGCCTGCAAGGTGATTGCGAGCATGCTGGCAGCAAAGGTGCGGGTGGTGGTGTTCATGACGATATCTCCAGTGTTCGATCGAAAGGATGGAAGTGGTTGTGCAATCAGTCGGCGATGAGCAGCGTCACGTCGATGTTTCCGCGCGTCGCGTTGGAGTACGGGCAGACGATGTGGGCCTGGTCGACTAGCGCTTGCAGCACCTCGCGGTCGATGCCGGGTGCGGAGATGGTCAGTTCGGCTTCGATGCCGAAACCAGTGGGGATCTGGCCGATGCCGACTTTGCCGGTAACGTTGGTGCTCGCGGGCAGTGCGACTTTCTGCTTGCCGGCGACGAACTTGAGCGCGCCGAGGAAGCAGGCCGAATACCCGGCGGCGAACAGTTGCTCGGGGTTGGTTCCGGCGCCGCCTGCGCCGCCCAGCTCGCGCGGCGTAGACAGTTGCACGTCGAGCACGCTGTCGGAGGAAGTGGCGCGGCCTTCGCGGCCACCTGTGGCAGTAGCAGTGGCGGTGTAGAGGATTTTATCGATGGCCATGGTGGTAGTTCCTGTTCAGTTGGGTGGCCGGCTGGTGTTGTCCGGTGAGATGTATTCTGCACGCCACCAGAAACTATTGATGATGAAAAATCCATAAAACTTGATCAGGAGTATTTTTACCCGATTGGCTTTTCGTTTTATTCCGCTGTTCAGATCGCCACACCACCGGGGACATTGATCGTCTCACCGGTGATGTAGCCCCCAGATGGGCCGGCGAGGAAGCAGACGGTCTAGGCGACCTCTTCCAGCGTGGCAATGCGCCGGATCGGGTGCATGTCCAGGATGGCGTCCCGGATTGTCGGGGCACCGACGACTTGCGCAGCCATATCCGTGGGCATGATGCTCGGCTGAACGACGTTCACCGAGATATTGCGAGGATCGAAATCCCGTGCAGCCCCGTTTGCGTATCCAACGAGCGCTGCCTTGGTCCCGGCATAGTCGGCGGTCCCCCGAAAAGGCCACATTGGTCCCGAGCCGAGAGCCGATGAAGATAAGATGATTCGACCACCATCAGTCAGTTCGGGCGCCGCCGCACGGGAGATGGCGACCGGCCCTCATGACATTGACCTGCCATTGCCGGTTGTAGTTTTCAACATCAAAGGCTGGGTTCAGCCGCGAGACGTTGGAGGCAGTTGCCAAGCAAGCGTTCTCCACGTGGCCGGCGCGCGACTCCACATTCCCGGGTAGCCGCTGGCAAGTCCGGATAACGCTCACAGAGCGATCAGCACCGAGCCCAAGCATAAAAAAGCCCGCTTACGCGGGCTTAGTGTTATTTCACGCTACTAGGCAGCTAGTATTTGCCAAGTGCCGATCATTCCCACTCAATCATCAATAGATCGCCTAAACCCGCATGGTTAAAGAGACTAAATTTGGATCGATATAGGTTTACCGTCGCATTTACCGTCACTCCGCTAGGGTCTCATATGCACGGGGGAATGGAGCTATTCGAAGGGTGACGGCTCTAGCGACACATAATCAATCGCCGGGAATTTTAGCCATCTTTAGCATCCTTGACCAATTCTCTCGGACGCTACAAAGCAGTAGACATTTACGGACGACCGATATTTGAACGGCCTTGTATTGAATTTCAATTGACGCATAGGATCCGCTTGCAAGTGCTAAATCAAGTGTCCGCTTAACTAATTGGACACCACCCTCCTTGGTAAGGATTGGAAGGTTTGTTCTGAACTTGCCCCTACCAAACCGGACACCAACTCCCCGCTAAATTGATGCTGCGGCCAAGCGCCTGAATTCCGTCGGCGAGCGGTATTTCAAGGCGCTGTGCGGATGCTGCTCGTTGTAATGCTCAAAGGCGATCGTCAGGTTGCGCAAGGCTGTCTCTCGATCCGGCTTGGGCATGTGCGCCACGTAGTCGCGCTTGATTGTCTTAACGAAGCTCTCTGCCATGCCGTTGCTCTGCGGGCTGCGTACCGGCGTGGTCACTGGCTGTAGGCCAATCTGTCGAGCAAACAGGCGCGTCTGTTCAGCGATGTAGGCCGAACCGTTATCGCTTAGCCATTGCACCGGTGTGGTCGGCAGTAGGTCGCCAAAACGCTTCTCCACGCTTTCCAGCATCAAGTCGCGTATGTCATCGCCGCTGTAGCCGGTCGGGCTGGCCACCCAGCCGATGGCTTCGCGATCACAGCAGTCCAAGGCAAATGTCACGCTCAGTTTCGCACCGTCGTCGCAGCGGAATTCGAAGCCATCCGAGCACCAGCGCGTGTCGCTGGTGTTAACGGCGATACGGCCTTCATGCCGGCGCGGTACGCCGGGCTGTTTGATGCGCCGTTCAAGCAGCAGGTTGTGATCACGCATGACTCGGTAAACCCGTTTTACGTTGATCGCGGGCAGCGACTGCTTTTCACGTGCGCGGCGCAGCAATCCCCAAACACGACGGTAACCGTAGCTGGGCAGTTCGCTGACTTGTTGCTGGATTTCAGCGACGAGCTCCGTATCGTTCATCGGCCTGCGTCGCCGTACTTTGGGCGATACCGATTGTTTGAGTCGAACCGTTAATTGCGAGCGCGCCACACCGAGACATTCACTGACCAGTTTCACTGACCGTCCCCCGGCAACAAGGGTGAGTGCGCAATCCATTTTCGCGAGCGGGCGATCTCCACGGCCTCTTTGAGGACTTCGGCTTCCATCGTCTTCTTGCCCAGCATCCGCTGTAGCTCACGAATCTGCCTGAGCGCATCGCTCAATTCGGACGCAGGCACCACGGCTTCACCGGCGCTGACCGCCGACAAACTTCCGTCCTGGTAAAGCTTGCGCCAGTGAAATAGTTGATTGGCATTGACGCCGTTGCGCCGGGCCACCACCGAAACGCTGGTTCCTGGCTCAAGGCTCTCGCGAACCATCGCCAGCTTTTGCTCTGGGCTCCAGCGGCGCCGCCGCTCCTGACCCAATAGCTCACCCCTTTTGTCGTTGCTGTTAGTCATAAACATAACCGTTTGCCTATCCCTTATCGTAAGGGGGAAACGGTGTCATATCGGAGTGAGGCTGCTCGTGGTTATAGATGCCACGGCCCGTCGCGCTGTCTGAGGCGCCTCATGCATGGCTCATCGTAAGCTAGCGTGAAAGGGGAAGGGCGCAACAGCTAGAAAGGCAAGATTGTGCGCGCTTAGCATCGCTACGCCATACCACTCCACTGCCGGCGCCAGGAACATATTTGCTTGCCGTGTTCAAGCAAATCGGCTGTAGCGCTCCCCATGCCGCAGACCAATTGGGCAACGGAAATCTGCTCCGGTCTGTCTGAATAAATGGCCATCCTAAGCCGAACCCGATCGGCTATTACACCGATGGGCTTAGGAGAGAGATGGATGCGCCATAGCGCAGGGAATACTGAATACTAGAAAAATAGGCCTGAAAGGGATACAGGTGGTAGCGCATAAGAGCATGGGTGCCCATTCGAACATCCGCCATCCGCCGTCGCCTCAACGGTAGGATGCGCATGGTGGTCTACCTGAGATGAAGTGACAAAAAAGCAGAAAGTGCTAAACATCGCAAGACGCAACATTTTCATGGCTCATGCCCCTTTTATTCTGTGCGAGGGTGAATGTCCAAGTCTCAAGATAGGCTTTAGCTGGCCCTAGCGCCACTACCGCTCGGAGCTTTTTTAGGCATTATTAGAATAAGCGTATAACTAATCCTCGCCGCTTGAGCTGATCGCGGCTAAGCGGGCCAGCAATAACGGTGCTGCGCCATAATCAAGATCATCGGCCCATCATCCATTCAGCCAGCGTAGCGCCCAGCAATTCAGGGTGAGTTACAAACGGTTCATGTGGCGTATCGATTTCGATGAGGTCCTCACAGCCTAATCTTTCAGCGAATCTGCGCTGCCATTCGGGCGGCAAAATGCCATCCCTGGAGGTCAGGATGTAAACCGAAGGTACGTTATTTGCGTAGCCGTTTCGGGCCGCTGGCTGGATGGCTACTGCAGGAGGCGTGACGTCAGCGGCTGCCTCACCCAGCAACCAGGTAAGCTGCGCTTCGCTCATATCAGCACCAAACATTGCTTTCTGCATGTCAGCTGGCGGGGTAGTAAGAGGATTCAGCGGCCAACCAACCTCTTCCGAATTCTGGCCATGCAAGGATGAACCGAGCAGTTGTATGATCGATTGACCTTCGGCCGGTATCGCAGTTGCGAGGTAGACAAGCCCCGAGTAGAGCGACTGATCTTCGAGGACCATCATTGGCAGCAAAACACCTGCAATCGAGTGGCCAAGCAGCACCGCGTCGCGAACGTTCGCAGCTCTCAACTCATCGTTGAGTTCTTTGACAATGTCGCCCAGGGTCAGCGTCGTTACATCCCGCCCACGCTTCGTGCCGCAACCAGGCATATCAAGGCAGATGACCCGCTCGAACAAGGCCTCGCGCTGCTTGACCGCATCGACCAAAAACTTCCAGCACCAAGACCCGTGTTGCCCGCCATGAAGCAATACTAGGTCGGTCATCGATACACCCTCCTTTAGCACCCTGTCCTACGCCGGTCGGCCATTAATCCAGTTTCATTGATTTCTCATACGAACCGACCGCGACGGCATAACCATCGACCTTTCTTAAAAGGGTCTTCTTATACTCGGTTTGGCCGGTTACAGGGTTGCGCCATATATATGAGACTTCCCCGGTATCGCCCTGCGCCATAGCCCGCAGCATCTGCTTCCCTATCGGCTGGCCGTCGGCAGAGCGTAACGCCTGGAAATCGGTGCCTACCAAGCGGCGTATGAAGCCATGAGCAATAAACTTCTGAGTGTTCAAATCAACCACGAATGCGTACAGGTCATCCTGACTCAGCGCCTTGTCGTGCCTGTTGATTCGGTCGAAAGTCGTCTTCGGATCGGCTTTTACTTCGCTGGCGACTTTCTCGAGCAACTTTTCTGCCGCTTCACTGCTGGAACGAGGCATGTAGTAGCCGACTGAGATGATGCGGTCGCCAACTCGCTGATAGAACACCTGCTTGCGTTCGACCTTGCCATGCTGCCAGTTCCACCAGCGGTAATCCGCGCTGCGAACCGTACCGTCTTCAGGCGCTTTTAATGCGGCTTCGAACGCAGCCTTCAGATCCTCGTCCAGAACATTGGTAACCTGCTTGCCAATCAGCGTCGCTGAAGGGCCACCACTGGCGAGCATCACCCCCGAAGTATCGACAACATAGATGTAGAGCTCACCATCGATGTAGTCGCCTTGTCGGCTGAACTTGGCCAACGCTTTGTCGCCTTCCGCCTGGTAAGCCGTCACGGCTTTGCCCAACAGCGCACTGGCGCGTTCGGCCTCAGCGCTATAGTCGTCCGCCTGACTGACGGGCAGGGCAACGCTCAGCAACGAAACCGCACTCAGGCACAAAGCAAGAAAGACTCGATAGAAGCCCATGGGTGTCATTCTCCTAGCTCCCGCTGGCTGGCATTTTGGAAATGTCACAAAGCGCGGCCAATAATTTCTTTCATGATTTCCGAGGTGCCGCCATATATACGCGCCACTCGGGCATCGACCCAGGCACGGCTAATCTTATATTCGCTCATGAACCCATAGCCGCCATGAAGCTGAAGGAACTCGTCGAGCAATTTGCCCTGCATTTCGGAGCCCAGCAATTTCGCCATTGCTGCGACGTCGGGTGTAAGCTCGCCACGCATGACCTTTTCCAGGCAATCATCAACGAATACACGCAGCATGGTCGCCTGCGCCTTGGCCTCCGCCAGCTTGAAGCGAGTGTTTTGGAACTCCAGCACCGGCTTGCCGAATACTTTGCGCTCGCGCGTGTAATCAATGGTTTCCTGCAACAAGGTTTCAATTGACTGCGCTGCGCGGATCGCAATAATCAGCCGCTCCCAGGCAAGCTGATGGGTGAGGTACTTAAAACCCATGCCTTCTTCGCCCAAGCGATTAGCGGCCGGGACTCGCACCTCATCGAAAAACAGCTCAGCGGTATCCTGGCCTTTAAGGCCGATCTTTTCCAGCCGCCGCCCTTTTGAAAAGCCCTCGCGCTCTTCTTCGATACAGATCAGCGTCAGCTCTTTAGCGGCTGGATCGAGCTTGGTTGCCGTGACTATCAGCCCAGCATTGCTACCGTTGGTAATGAAGGTTTTTTGTCCGGAAACGATGTAGTCATCGCCATCATGCCGGGCCGAGGTGCGCATCGAACGCAGATCGCTGCCGATGCCCGGCTCGCTCATGGCGATGACCCCAATCAGCTCACCGCTGACCATCCGGGGAAGCCACTTCTGTTTCTGCTCTTCACTGCCATAAGCAACGATATAAGGCGCGACTATTTCCGAATGAGTGGTGAACCCGACGGCGGTCGCATTGGCCCGCGCAAGCTCCTCGATCATGACGGCGGAGTGGCCGAAGTCGCCACCGGAGCCACCGTACTCTTCAGGAACGGTCGAACAGAGCAGCCCCAATTCGCCGGCCTTGAGCCAGACCTCCTTGGGCACAATGCCGTTCTTTTCCCACTCATGCAGGTTCGGCACGATTTCGCGATCGACGAAACGCCGGGCCATTTCGCGGAACATATTGTGATCTTCGCGGAAAACGCCACGCATCATTACTACTCCTAAATTCTTCGTTGCTTCTGCAAACGGCGCTGATCAGCGATCCAGGTAGTCAGGGTTACGCTTCTCGACGAAGGCAGCCACCGCTTCCTGATGATCTTCGGTGTGATGCGCCAAAGACTGGTACGCCGCGGACAGCTCCAGCAATGAGTCGAGTCGCATATGTTGGCCTTCGCGCAACAGGCGCTTGCACAGCCGTAGCGCATGCCCAGGATTGGCGGCGATTTGCTGAGCCAACGCCTGCGCTTCCGCCTGCAGCGTTTCATGTGTGCAGACTTGCTCCACCAAACCCCACTCCAATGCTTTCGCAGCATTGATGGTGTCGCCGGTGAACGCCATCAGGCTGGCCTTGGGGATTCCGATGATTCGCGGCAGCAACCAGGCGCCGCCATCTCCCGGCACGATGCCCAAGCGCACGAAACTTTCAGCAAAGAGTGCCGAGCTCGCAGCCAGACGGATGTCGCACATACAAGCCAAATCGAGGCCCGCACCGATCGCCGGGCCGTTGACCGCAGCGATTATGGGAATGTCCAGCTCATACAACGCGAGCGGGATCCTTTGAATACCGTCACGATAGGTGTTGCGCAGCTCATACGGCGAACCGGCGAAGATACCCGCGCGGTCGCGCATGTCCTTCACGTTGCCACCGGCGCAGAATGCACTGCCATTACCGGTCAACACCATTACCCGCGCGGTGCGGTCGCTGCGCAACTGGGCACAGAGATCGACGAACTCCTGGATCTGCTCGGGGGATGTCAATGCATTGCGGGTTTCGGGATGGTTCATGCGAACGGTGACGATGCCGCCATCACGCTCGATTTGCAGGAATGTACTCATAGCGGTTTCTCCGCAGGGGTTGATAGCGACTGGCTGGCATGGCCAGTGATCAGCGGCCAATAGCCTCCACCACCTGATGAGCAGACCAACTGGCCGATGCGCTGGCTCCAGACGCTGGCCGAGCCGAACTCGCTGCGCCACGCCCACAGCCGGCGGGAAAACAGATGCAGCGAATATTCCTGGGTAAAGCCGATGGCACCGTGCACCGAATGGGCAATGCCTGCGCCAGCGCTGGCCGCCTCGGCACAGCTGACCTTCGCAGCTGCAATGGTCACCCCCGCAAGTGCGGCATCCGACTCAGCAAAGGCTGCCTCGGCAGCGACGTTCGCGGCTGCCGTCTGTTCGGCGAACACCGCAAGCTGCTGTTGAACGGCCTGGAATGCGCCGATTGGCCGCCCGAACTGTGAGCGCTCAGTGGCGTAGCCCGATGTCATGTCCAGCAGCGTATGCAAGGCACCTGCGATCTGCGCCGAGCGCAGCATGGCGCCACCCAAAAACAGCACATCGGCGGACAGCTCGTCAGGCAACGGAGCGCAAGCCAGTACCTGGGCTTTGTTGAAATGCAGGGAATCGCGAGGCTCGCCCGCGACGTTCAGGATCAGTGTCTGACCGGCCGCGCTGGCTACCGACAGCAACACGACGCTGGGCGTCTCGCTACCCACGTCGGCTATAGCGACCAGCGACTCGACATGACGGCCCCACGGCACGTCTCGCACGGTGCCGTGTACCACCCCGCCATTCAGGCTCAGCTGCGCATTGGCTGAAAAACTTATGGCCGCGGTCCTCGGCTCAAGCCCGGCCTTACCCAGCAACCAGTTAGCCAATAGCGCTTCGCCCAGCGGCACAGGCGCGGCGTACCGTCCAGCAGCGCGCGCCAAGACATACACATCACCCCATCCCGCTTGTGCTCCGCCAAGGGATTCTGAAACAGCAGCCAGCGCAAATCCGGACTCTTCCACCGCAGCCCAAAGCTGCGCAGGCCACTCACCACCTTCGCAGCCTTGTACGTATTCCGGTGTCGCCAGATCGGCGAGCAGGCGCTCGATCGTCGATTCGAATAGTTCTCGCATGATTATCGCAACCCCAATCCGCGCGCGATGATCCCGCGCAGAATTTCGCGGGTGCCTCCGCGCAGTGAGAAAGACGGTGCCATTTGAGTCAGGTAGGCAAGAACCTGCGCATGCTCGCTACCGCCGTTCTGGCGAGGCTCAGCCTCGAGCAGCAATTGGGCGATCTCGGGTATTTCCTGTTCGAACTGGTTACCCAGATCTTTCACGCATGACGCAGCCCAGGCTGGATGTTCGCCGGCAGCCAATTGTGCGGTCACTGCCAGCGACATGTTGCGCAACGTCAGCAGCTTCGCGGTCAGTCGCCCAATTTCGCGGCTTTGCAAAGCGTCCGGCGCGGTGCCCATCCCGGCGATCAACGTCTTGAGCAGCTCTATACAGCTGAGAAAACGCTCCGGCCCGCTGCGCTCGAAAGCCAATTCGGCCGTTACCTGATCCCAGCCCTTGCCCTCGGTTCCAATCAGCGCGTCTGCATCGAGTTGCACATTGTCGAAGAACACCTCATTGAAATGCTCGCCGCCAGCAAGATCGCGGATCGGCCGAATGGTGATGCCCGGCAACTTAAGATCGACGATGAACTGCGACATGCCTTCGTGACGCGCCGCTTGTTTTTCACCGGTGCGCACCAAGGCGATCATGTAGTGCGAGTGCTGCGCGTTGGTCGTCCAGACCTTCTGCCCATTGAGCAGCCAGCCGGCGTCATTACGCACAGCTGAGGTCTTGATCGAGGCAAGATCGGAGCCGGAGTTCGGTTCGCTCATGCCGATGCAGAAATAACTCTCACCACGGCAAATCGGCGGCAAATAGCGCTCTCTCTGCGCCTCGGTGCCGAATCGGTTGATCAGCGGTCCGCTCTGCCGGTCAGCAATCCAATGCGCCGAAACCGGCGCGCCGGCTGCGAGCAGCTCTTCGATGATCACGTAACGCGCAAACGGACCTGCCGCGGCGCCGCCGTACTGCTCGGGCAACGCCATGCCAACCCAGCCCTGGGCGCCTAGCTTGCGACTGAAGGCAGCATCGAAACCCATCCAGGACTGCGCTCTGGCTGTCGCCGGATAGTCGGCAAGATTGCTTTTTAGAAACTCCCGCACCTCCGCCCGAAGGGACTCGGCCTCGGCGGGAATTCTGCTGTAACTGAACTGAGTGATAGACATGTGCACGCTCATCAACTGGGCGCAAGGCTCTAGAACTAGCCCCAGGGCAGGCGCACTCGCGAGGCGTTAGTACCTATCGCAAATGAACCTGCCCCAACGGGGAATTGCCGCGCCTTGCCGCTACTTTTTACGGCCTGTTAGAGAGCAGTTCCGGCATCAGCCTTCTCGAACATCGCGTTGATGTCCCCCGACGTGACCGGCTTGCCGTCATTGCGACCGTGGTCGGCGCCGCCGAGCCCCAATGCGGGCTCGATCTTGACGTGCGTCGCTTTCTTGCGAAGCTCGCCTACGGTGCAGTTCTCGCGTCCATGAATGGAGAATGGATCGAAGGAGAACTCACGCATGGCATTGAGATGGGTGACCTTGTCGATGGTTTCCTTGGACAGGTGCTGCAGCCCTTCCCATGCGGACTCCGGCGAGTTCGGCCAGGTGCAATCCGAGTGCGGGTAGTCGCTTTCCCAGGTAACCATGTCTTCGTTCATGAATTTCAGGTTCTGCAGACCGAAGTTATCCTCGATGAAGCAGGTGATGAAATGCTTGTGGAAGATGTCGCTGGGCATCTGCCCGCCGAAGTTCGAGTTGGTCCACGCGTTGTGGTGACGGTGGGTGAAATCGGCGCGCTCGAGCAGATAAGGAATCCAGCCGATGCTGCCTTCAGACAGCGCCATGCGCAGGTTGGGGAATTTCTTCCACATCGGTGCCCAGATCCAATCGGCCGCGGAGTTGGCGATGGAAATAGGCATGGACGTGATCCAGGCATCGATTGGCGAAAGGTCGGAGGCATGGTTGGCCTTTACACCAGTACCGATGTGGCAGCAGATCACGACGTTATTGTCCGAGCAGGCCTGCCAGAGCGGATCCCAGTAATCGCTGTGGATCGACGGGTAGCCGTGGATCGCCGGATTGTCCGACAGTGACAGCGCATGCACACCCTGTTTCGCCAGGCGCGTAACCTCGGCGGCAGCGGCCTGCATGTCCCACCATGGCACCAGCATCAGCGGAATGAAGCGGCCCGGCGCAGCGTTGCACCAGTCGTGCAGATGCCAGTCGTTGTAGGCCTGGATCGCGGCCAGGGACACGGCGCGATCCGGATGATTCTGGAAACGCTGACCGGCAAAACCTGGGAACGTCGGGAAGCACAGCGAGCCGAGCACGCCGTTGGCGTTCATGTCGTCGACACGATCAGCCACGCTCCAGGTACCGCGACGCATCTGGTCATAACCCAACGGCTCCATGCCGTACTCTTCCTTCGGTCGGCCAACTACCGAGTTCAGGCCCATGTAGCCGGTGGCCTGCTCTTCGAAAACCCATACATCGCGGTCGCCGCGTTTGACGACATGAGGCTCGCGCCCTTTGAAGCGCTCAGGCATGTGGCGAGCAAAGGCGTTTGGTGGCTCGATGGCATGGTCATCAACGCTGACGAGAATGAGATCTTCAACCTTCATTGTTCTTCCCCTTCGCAAATGGGTTTGTTGTTGTGTCCAAAGCATAGAACACGTTGCGATCAAATTAAACACATATTTCGATTGTGTTCAAATCCAATCTTGAGAGCGAACACATTCATTTACCGGTACCAAGCACCGCAAAATTCAACGAGGGAAAAACAACAAGGGCAGGCGCCCTTCCCTGCGGGGCAGGAAAGGGCTGGACGTGGCGTGAGGGCAGTAAGCCGATGCCTCAATCCCAGAGGACGTGGAGATAGTGCGGTCCGCGCAACTGGGCGCCGATAATCTCTGGTGCAGGCTTGGAAGGATCCAGGCGGATATTCGGCATAAGGTCGAGAATCGCGTTTAGCGCGCAGTTGAGTTCCGTCTTCGCGACGAATTGCCCGATGCACATATGCGGCCCGAAACCAAAGCCGAACGAGGGTTTCGGTCGTCTGTCGATGTCGAATACGTCACCGTGCTCGAAGGCATCCTCATCACGGTTCGCCGAGGTGACGATGCACTGCACCATAGCGCCCTTGGGAATCTGCACACCGCGGATTTCCATATCCTTTGCAGCCTGGCGCACCTTAAAGGTGGCGACAGGCTCCAGACGTACGGCTTCGTCGATGGCCTTGGAGACCAGGCTGCGATCGTTGCGCACCCGCTCCAATACCTCAGGGTTCTCGAGCAACAATGTCATTAACGTACCGAATGTGCGCGTAGTGGTTTCGCTGGCGGCCGGCAGCAACGAACGCACAAAGGTCGCGATTTCATGATCATCAAGCGAACGGCCTTCATACTCGGCTCGGATCAACCGACTGATCAGGTCATCCCCTTCGGCACCGGTTGCGCGGCGCTCGGCTACGACAACCTTTACGACGTCATAGAGCGCTTTGGCAGCTTCCATCGCGGCACCACGCGCGGCGGCGGCTTTTTCAGGATCAACTTGCGGGCCGGCAAGGATCGCCAGCGCCCAGGCAGCATATTGTTCGATCTCGTCCGGACGATCCTCAGGAAAGCCGATCAGGGAATAGATAACCCGAATCGGAAAATACAGGGCAAAGTCCATCAGATCGCCGCCTTTGCTCGGCACCAGCGGCTTGATGTATTCCTCGCGAATAACCCGATCGATCTTGGTTTCTTTCCAGCGGTTGACAGTTTCAGGCATGAACACCGGCTGCAGCAGGTTGCGAATGTTCTTGTGCGCGTCTCCATCCATCGCAGTGAGGATCAGCCCGTCAAAAAAAGCGCCCAGGCCTTCAGCGATAAAACCACTGGTGAAGTTGCTGGCATCGCGCATTACTGCCATGACATCGTTGTATTTGAACAAGGTGAACGTAGGACGGTTGGCGTCCAGGCCGGCGATGCTCGGCACCCCCAGACGCGCCATGAAGTTCTCTTCAAGAACCGGCGAATTCATGCGCATCTCGCGGTATACCGCATGAAGGTCCACATCGCTTCCACGATAGTTGCTGGCGACGTCCGCGAACGCCTTGCCCAGATTGTCCCGCGCCTGTGTAGACATTGTTCTTCTCCTTGTTATTGTTCAGGCATACGCCATTGCGTCTAAAAACTGCCTGCATGGGCGAGATACTAGGCCCAACTGCGCACTTATTGAACGGCTTTTTACATTTCGATCAAATTTATCGGACGGTCTGCTCCACATCCATGCAGGGCGTCGACCCGCTCAATACGCCTGCTGCACATAGGTCATCCGACCGCCCGCCAGCATCAGCGCGCAGTACATGTTCAGCTCGACCACTTGAGCCTCGGAGAAGAACTCGGCGAGACGCGCATAGTGTTCGTCGCTGATGGCCATGTAATCGCTGGCGAACAATTCAGCGAAGATCAAAGCAGCTCGTTCAGACGGTTCGAAACGATCGCTATTTGAAGAAAGGCAGGCGATGTCATCTTCCGTCACGTGGTCGGATTTACGAGCGAGTTGGCACGCTTGGCAGGTGGTGATGCTGGCGATTTTCAGGCGCACCAATTCACGCAGGCGCTCATCGAGCAGGCTGTCCTGATGCAGGCTTTCCAGCAAACCAAGCCAGGCTAATGCTGCACCGGGCCGATGCGCCCAGACCTGAACAGGTCTGGGCGAGCTCAGCATCCGACTTTGCTGGCCGCGCGCAACGGCGCTACGTAACTCTTTCGGCATTTCATCCAGCGGAACGAAAGACACGCGCGCCATAACCGCTACCTCACTGTCGGAAGATCAGTCGAGCCGCTCGATAATCGTTGCAGTACCCAGGCCGCCAGCGCAACAGATCGCCTGCAGGCCATAGCGGGCGCCCCGCCGCTCAAGTTCATTGAGCAGCGTAGTCATCAGCCGCGCGCCACTGGCACCCAGCGGGTGACCCAACGCAATGGCTCCGCCGTTGACGTTGAGCTTGTCATGCGGCACACCGGTTTCCTGCATCCAGGCAAGCGGTACCGACGCGAAGGCTTCGTTGACCTCGAAAAGGTCGATGTCGCCGATGGACAAACCAGCCTTGCCCAGCACCTTCTTGGTCGCCTCGATAGGGCCGGTCAACATCAGCGTTGGGTCTGCACCTACGGTCGCGAAGGCGCGGATGCGCGCGCGAGCCTTGAGGCCCAGCTGCTTGGCGGTGTCCGCGGACATCAACAGCAGCGCAGCGGCGCCATCGGATATCTGCGAGGAATTACCTGCAGTGACCCGCCCGTTCTCAGGGCGGAAACTGGTTTTCAGCGTCGAGAGCTTTTCCCTCGAGGTATCGCGACGGATGGTTTCGTCCGCCGCCAGATCAGCTGCTGGTTCGGTCAGCGCGTGCTCACGCAACGACTCGACCGGTACCGGAACGATCTGGCTATCGAAATAACCCGCATCAGCTGCCTTCGCGGCACGCTGATGACTTTCGAAAGCGTAGTCGTCCAACGCTTCGCGACTGAGTGACCATTTGTCAGCCATCCGCTCGGAGGCCTCGCCCTGGCTCGTCAGCTCGTAACGCTCTGCCGCCATCCAACCAAAGGCTTCGCCGTGGATTTCACGATTGCTACCCATGGGCACGCGGCTCATGTTTTCCGCGCCGCCTGCAACGATGACATCAGCCATACCAGACGCGATAGCGCCTGCCGCAGCATGCACCGCAGCTTCGCCCGAGCCACACTTGCGGTCGAGTGTCAGCCCCGGAATCGTCACCGGCCAGCCAGCGCCAAGAAGCGCGGTGCGGGCGATGTTTGCTGATTGCTCACCGATCTGCGTAACACAGCCGAAAATCACATCGTCGACCTGCGATGGCGATAGGTCGACACGCTCGAGCAGCTTGCCGATGACCAGCGAACCCAGATGGTCGGCTCGCACGCCCGCAAGACTTCCACGAAAACGACCGACCGGCGTCCGCACCGCATCAACAATTACGATGTCTTTCATAGCGCACTCGCCTTTAGGCCGGAGCCCGGCACTCGGTTGCCGTCCTCGTAACGATAGACGCCATGCCCCGTCTTGCGACCCAGACGTCCGGCGGCAACCATCTTGATGATCAGCGGACAGGGTCGAAATTTCTCTCCCAGTGTCTGGTGCAAGTACCGCAGCACCGACAAGCGAGTATCCCAACCTGTCAGATCGCCGAGCTCCAGCGGCCCCATCGGATGGTTGAAACCCATGCGCAGCGCAGTGTCGATATCTTCGGCCGTCGCCGTGCCTTCCTGCAGCATGTACATGGCTTCGTTACCAAGTAGAGCGGACATGCGGCTGGTAGTAAGGCCGGGCGACTCGTTGACGGTGATCGAAGTCTTGCCGATCGCATCGCACAGCGCCTTGGTACGCACGACGACCTCGTCAGTGGTGGCTAGGCCGCGCACCAGTTCGACCAACTTCATCTTGTGCACTGGATTGAAGAAATGCATGCCAACGACCCGGTCGGCAAAGCCGGGCACCGATGCGGCAATTTCGGTGACGCTCAGCGCTGAAGTATTGGTCGCAATGATCGCGTTCGGTGCCAGCAGAGGCGCAGCCTGACCTAGAACGGCTTTCTTCACGGCCAGTTGTTCGGAAACGGTTTCCACCAGCCAGTTGGCGCCAAGCGCCGCCTCGCTCAAATCACCACAGGTAATCAAATTCGCCAGCGAAGATTGGGCGACCTCATCGGTAATCTTTCCCAGCTTGACGCCGGTGCTGAGGATGTTTTCGATGTTGCCTTTGGCACGAGTGAGCGACTCGGCGTGAGTATCCACCAACAAGGTGGCGAATCCCGAACTGGCGAATGCATGCGCAATGCCGGTACCCATCAAGCCGGCACCAACCACTACAATTTTGTCTTCTTTATTAGTCATTTAATTCGCTCTCGATTTAGACGCTGGGCTTTTCGCCAACTACGTTACGTAGCGTACCTATGCCTTCCACGGTCGCCTCGACCACATCGCCAGGGTTTAAATACACGCCAGTTCCCATCCCGACTCCGGCCGGCGACCCCGTGAACAACACGTCACCGCAAGCAAAACTGGAGCGCTGTTGGACGAAACTGATCAACTCACCAACATTCCAGGTCATTTCGCTGGTATAGCTGTCCTGGCGGGTTTCGCCGTTTACTTTCAAAGTCAACCTGAGAGCTGGAGACCCCGCCGGGAATTCATCCTTGGTGACGATCCACGGACCAAGTCCGGTGGTCTTGTCCTGGCTTTTGGCAGCGAATAGATCCATTCCGATGCCCGGCGGACCGCTGAGCTGCAGGTCGCGGGCGCTTACATCATTGCCAACGGTATATCCGAGGACGCAACCCAAGGGGTCAGCCAGGTCGATCTCGCTGCTGCCAATGACCACCACCAGCTCGACCTCGTGATCGAGCTTTTCTGTCAGCGGCGGAAAGCGAATCGGATCGTGGGCTCCGATGAGTGCGCCGTAGGCCTTGAGAAAGGCCACAGGCTGCGCCGGTGCGCTGAGGCCAAAATCCTCGGCGAGGTGCTTGGTGTAATTCGCCCCAGCGACAACCACTCGATTTACGGGCTCGATTGGCGGTAACAGGCGAACCTGGGAAAGCGGCACTGGCCGCCCCAGGAAACGCAACGCACTGATCCCCTTGCCTTGGGCTATGGCGGGAGCCCACTCGGAAAACAGGCCGACGATGGGTGTGACTTCATCCTGCTGGATGTCGACTACCGCCCAGAAGGGTTCGCCATCTTTATGGGAACAACGCGCCAGTTTCATCAGACACCAACCTTGCCGACTTTAGCGGGATCGAGGCGCAGCAGTTCGCAGGCGTTCTTCCAGCGAATTTTCTGCAGGTCTTCGTCCGACAGGCGAAGCCCCTCGGTCAGATCGTGACGGACTGCGTCGCTGCCGCCGAAGTTCGATCCATAAAGAACCCGATCCGCGCCGATGACATCGACCATGGCCTGACGCATGGGAAGCTCGTGCAGCTCCACGTCGAAATAGAAGTTGGGCAGGTAATCTAGGAATGGCTTTTTGTTGTGGAAAACGTCTAGGTTCGGGTTGGTCTGGGCAAGCCGACCCAGCTGATAAGGAACGAAGCCGCCACCGTGGGTGATGTAAATCTTCAGTTTCGGGAAGCGATCGAGCACTCCGCCGTTAATGAGGTACCACAGGCATTTGGTTTCGTCGTAATTCATGCCGAGGATCGCGGTCGTTTCATACCTATCGGTATTGGCGTCCTTGCCCCAGGTCACGGACTGGTTGTATCCGTGAACGAAAATCGGCAGGTCCACTTCGCACAACGCTTCCCAGACCGGATCAAGCTCTGGCGAGTCATATTCCAGCCCGCCGAAGTTAGAGCCACCGGCGCTCAGGCCTTTCGCTCCCAGTTCGTTGCAGGCACGGCGGATTTCCTTGGCCGCTTCAAGGGGTACGTTCAGCGGAGCGTGCGCCCAGAACATCAGCCGGTTGGGCGCTGCCGAGCAATACTCAGCCATCACGTCGTTGACCTTGCGAGCGAACGGGACAGCGAACTCGGCTTCGGTCCAATACATGTAGCAATGGCTTGGAACGGACAGAACCTGAGCATCCTGCCCCGCCGCATCCATAGCCGCGAGGCGGTTGCTCGGGTCGCGCCATTTGGCCATGTACTCTTCGACGTTCAAGGTCTCGCCGCGGGCATGGGCCTCGCGCAGGGCTTTCTTACGTTCTGGTGCGCCTAGAGAAAGAATCCACTCACCAACACGCAACTTGATATCGCCATCGGGCTGCGACTCAAAAGCCGGCCCCCAATGGGGATGCTGGTCGTAGTAATCAGGGTGTGGCGCGTGGGCGTGAAGATCAATAAGCATGTCCGGTTACCTCAGAAATTGGCACTTTTTAAAATTATGTGTAGCGCAGTGCAGCTGCGCCGTATAACCGGGGTCTACTGCCCCTGAACGGCAGCGTGCAAGCCCCATGGACAGATCATAAAATTAATCTGGTCATAAATCAAAAAACTGTTCAATTTATTTTTATAGCTACGCCGGAAGCAGTGTTCTAGAGCGCCTCCCTGCGGAAGCCATCACCACACAGGAACGTAAAAGCGCTCGAATCGCGGTTCCGTTCGCATTTCGGCTGAAAAAATGGCGCGCAAAAAAAAGCAGAACCCTCGGGAGGAGAGCTCTGCTTTAGGTGTAGCGGGTAGTGACGGACTAGCGGCGCGAGCGCGAGGTCGATCCGATTGTCAGGGCCGCGATCAGCTTCTTCACACGAACGGGAAGCATGCGACGGTTCGCCGACTCGGACACCAGCGTCTCGCTCATCACATAGCGGATGATCAGTTCGCTGATCAATTCGCGATCAAGCCTGACGCCAAGTCGCTCGTCCCACTCGTCGAAAACGATGTCGAGCACATCTTGGAAACGAACAATGGAGTCATGGAAAATTCGGCGGAAGAACCCCAGCGCATATTCAGGCGCGACCGTCAGCAGGCGCTGCGCGCGACTTTGCTCGAGGTAATTGTCCAAATAGACGATAAGCGCGTTGAGCCGCGCATCCGGATCGGCGATATCTCCCAACGCCTGGGTCAGCGATGTATGGAAACTGTCGCGCTTGTGTCTGGAGAAGGTATCGAGCAGGTCGTCTTGCGACGAGAAGTATCGATAGAACGTCCCACGGGAAACACCGGCGACCTGGCACACATCAAGGATCGAAATGCGATCAGCACCTGATCGCAGCACTACTTCTTCGGTGGCCACGAGGATATTGGAAATGGTCTCTTCCGACCGGCGGTTGGGTTTTACCTTGGCGCCAGAAGATGAAACGCCAATGCCCTGACGAACGGTTTTCTTGACAGTACTCACAGGTTTCACACGGGGTGCGGCCTTTTTTTTCGGCGGAGGTGACACTGCTTCAGCAAGCTGATTTGCGCGCTTTGGCATGGGTGCAGGGGCTCATAACAAGAAAGATACGCAACACTAGCATAGGAAATAGGCAACATAATCTAGATTTGTTCAACTTTTGCCTAAAGACATTCTATGAATTTGTATTTAGAATCGAATTCTCCCTTCAAAATAACATCAGGCGACCCAGCGACTGGCGGCGCCCCACAAGGAGAAGAGCCATGAGCGGCACGGGAAATACAGACACCTGGGCAGTAGGCGAAAGAGACACTGTCATCGCAGCACTTGAGCGCGCTGTAGCGCGGCATCCAGACAAGGTACTGCTTGATTTTAGCGGTGATTTATACACATACGGTGAAACTGATTTACTTTCTACCAAAATGGCTCATTCGCTCGCTTCGCTAGGTGTGAAGGCAGGCGAAACGGTATTGACGATGCTGGACAACAACATCGACGCCGTCGTGACATGGCTCGCGATCAACAAGCTTCGTGCCGTCAGCGTACCGATCAATACTGCCTTGAAGGGTGAGTTTTTGCGCCACCAGATAGCCGACACCAATACCAAGGTGGTGATCTGCGAGGCGGCCTATCTCGATCGTATAGTGCCGCTTGCGTCGAAATTGCCTGAGGTGCAGAGCATTCTTTACCGTGGCCAGCTGGAATCGCTCCCTGAATGCGCCATTTCGGTCGCTTCGCTGGATGAGTTCCGCGGCCATGACGAAACGCCTTTCGAGACCAAGCCTCAGCCATCCGATCTCTCCTGCCTCATCTACACCTCAGGAACCACGGGACCATCGAAAGGCTGCATGATCAGCTACAACTTCATGTGCAACCTGGCGCGCCTGCAATTGCGGGCCGGACCTGCGAACGAGAACGACGTAACCATCACGCCGCTGCCGCTGTTTCATATGAATGCCCTTTGCGTGTCGATTATTGCCAGCATCTTGGTGGGCGCGCGAGCAGCGATACTGCCGCGCTTCTCCGTTTCCAACTTTTGGCAGGAGGTCGAACGCTCCGGCGCCACCATTGCGTCGATTCTCGGTGGCATGGGCGGGCTGCTGGCAAAGGCGCCTGAAAACGACGCGATGAAGCGGTGTTATGGCCAGATCCATACGGCTCGCGGCAATCCATATACCGAGGAGACCAAGAAAATATGGCGTGAGCGCTTCGGCACCAAGCTGGTAGGCGGTAATGGCTACGGTCTCACCGAGGCCTGCGTGATTACATCGCTTGCAGGTGGCGAATATGCGGCGCCTGGCTCGTCAGGCAAGCGTATCCCGGACTTCGATGTACGTATTGTCGATGATGAAGACCGTGAGGTACCGGCGAACACATCCGGTGAGATTGTGGTGCGCCCGCTGCGTCCGGACATCATGTTCCAAGGCTATTGGCAGCGTCCGGAGGACACCCTGAAGCTGATGCGCAACATGTGGTTCCACACGGGCGACATCGGCAAGTTCGATGACGACGGCTTCTTCTATTTCGTCGACCGGAAAAAGGACTACCTGCGCAGGCGTGGCGAGAACATTTCCAGCTTCGAGATGGAGGCCGCCTTCGCCGTGCACCCAGGCATTTCCGAAGTTGCGGTACACGCCGTTCCGTCGGACAAGGGCGAAGACGACGTAAAGGTCACCGCGGTATTGCACGATGACGCGACGCTTCAGCCAGAAGAGCTGTTCAAGTGGGCTACCGACTCGGTGCCTTACTACGCGCTGCCACGGTACATCGAATTCCGCAAGACGCTGCCGAAAAACCCGCAGGGGCGAGTGTTGAAATACCTCCTTCGGGACGAAGGTAAAACAGCCTCGACATGGGACTTGGAAGATACGGATATCAAGGTAGATAAGCGCTAAGCCCGCTGCGAGGGGCTGGGCACAGGCACAGCCCCTTCCCTACCTCGCGAAGCAACCATGCATTGCGGGCTAAGGAATCGGAATTGGCATGTGGGCGCAGCGAGGGCTGCGCCCACAATTGTTTCAGTACTCCCGAACGGGAACGTCTTTAGGGCGTGAGTTATAGCCCGGTAAATGCAGGCCGCCATCCACGTGAATGGTCTCGCCAGTAATGAAACGCGCCATCTCCGAGGCCAGAAAGACAACCACCGGGCCGATGTCCTCCTCCGGATCGCCACAGCGCCCCAATGGCCGCATTGAGGCCGACATTTCCGCGAACCCGGGGTTTTCCGCCGCCAGTTTGTGGAAAGTCGCGCCCATGGCTGTGGGCGCTACGGCATTAACGCAAATGTTGAACCGCCCCCATTCCGACGCAGCGCTGCGGGTCAGGCCGACAATGGCTGATTTAGCGGTGTTGTAATCGCCATGCAGCCACGCACCGATCTCGGTGTCGATGGAGTAGAAGTTAACTATCTTTCCGCCGCCACGTGCCTTCATATGAGGCAGCGCAGCCTTCATCGCCCACCAGGCTGCCCATACTGTGGAGTTGAGCGTTTTGGTCAGCATCTCATCGGTCTTATCTTCAAGCAGGACGTTGGGTGTAGGCGCAAACGCATTGTTCACCAGGACATCGAGCCCACCGAATTCATCCACGGCAGCCTGAATGGCCGCCTCGATGTCTTCCTTGCTGGAAACATCGGTCTTCACAAACAGCGCCCTGGCGCCCAACGCTTTCAGCTCTTGCGCAACGGCTCTACCGCTTTGTTCGTCCAGCTCTGCAACTACCACCGCAGCGCCCGCCTTGGCGAAGCTCAACGCTACCCCTCGACCTATACCGCCACCCGCGCCAGTGATAAGCGCCACACGCTCTCGTAGCAATTTCATAGCCTCTCCTTTTTTGTTTTAGATAGACAGTTTTTATTATAGTGTTCAAATATACTCCTATCCGCGTCATCGGGCATTATTCAGCAAAAAGGATAACTAGATGAGTACGTTTCGCCGCCGAGTGGACATAGTGACCAGCGAAGAACACGGCGAAGGTGAAGTTCGCGCAGCTCTCGAAGATGACTTTCACCACTTTCGCGTATGGGCGAAATACCAAGCTGGCGCACTGATTGCTGTCGGTGGCGAGGCGATACGGTACCCCTACACCGCTTGCCTGCAGGCAAGCGAGCCCCTTGAGCGCCTGGTCGGCATGCGGATCAACCGGGTCGCTCATTCGGTAACGCGCCAGACGGACGCAAAGCACCAGTGCACGCATCTCCTCGATCTCGCGGGACTGGCGATTGCTGCAGCAGCCCGTCAGAGTCGCAGGCGTCGTTACGATATCGAAATTCCTGGCCGGGTCGACAATCGAACAACCGCGAGGTTAACGCGAGATCGAGACTGGAGCCTGGACTGGTCCGTAAATGGTTCGCTTATCGAGGCGCCCAAATCTTATGCCGGAGTCAATCTACGCGAGGGGATGGCGCGCTGGGCGTTGCAAACTTTATCGGAAGAGGAAGCGGAGGCTGCGTTGATACTGCGCCGCTGCACGCTCATTTCGCTGGGAAGAGAACGTGACCTGGATAGGCAGACACATGCAGTCCCGAGCGGCCTCTGCTATAGCCAGCAACCCGAACGGGCGGAACAGGCCATACGGGTGAAGGGATCGACGTGGGATTTCGGATCGTCGCAAGAAAAACTGTGCGCGAGTGATCAGGATTGGCTGAACAGCCGTGGGTCATAGGGAAGGACGAGCTTTTGCAATGAGACGGCCCGCATCCCGAAAGAGATGCGGGCTCATCATCAGAGGAATACAGCGAGGTTTGGAGTGCCCAGAACGGCCTGGTCGATAATGACTTCGCGACGCGCCAACTTGAAGCCATCTTCGTGCATACGCAGCACGTCGCGACGCTCGCCACTGATGATGTCGACGTGATGGTCCTTGAACCGGCTGCGCGTCAGCAGCAGATAACTAGTCACTACATACTCATCAGGGGTGGCGGTTTCCTCGACGAACACATTCGTCACCAACCGCCGCGTACGCGATGGCGGGTCTTCCGCCCAAGCGCTCTTGCCGGAGAGACGCAGCACACGCCCCATGATCGACCGATAGTCATCGTGGTAATGCTGCACGCTACGCACAATGCTCACCGACAGCTCGGACTGGGTGCGGGTATGCCGCAGCGGCACGGTATAGATCAGATCGGTATCAAGCCGTGCTGCCCATTCCTGCAAACGAATTTGATCCAGTAGCGTTGCTTCCTCATAGAGGAAGGTCACGGCCTGGTTGTAAATATTTTCTCCGACCGGCACACGCTTGATACCGACCGGAGAGCCCGGCTGGATCTGGTCCTCGCCGCGTTGTTGAACTTCTGCCATGGAAATCTCCGTTATCTTTTTTGTCGTGACCCAGGCCAGCGAGGGCCTACTTTTCGTCCGAAGCGGTCATCAGTTCGTGCCAGTACTGCCACCAGTGCCACTGGGTATCGTCTTTGGTGAAGCCCTCATTGACGATACCTGGGCCTGGCCACCCTTCCGGCGCGCCGGTTTCGAAACAGGCTTGATATTTGAGCGTACTCTTGCGACCCATCGCGCCCTTGGCGGCGTGCGTCATGTGTGGCCAAGTATCGGAGTCGTCCTGCTCGACCATGCCGGATGTCCCAAACAGCTGGATGGTCTGCTTGAGCATCTTTTCACGAAGCTCTGGTGGCGCATCCTTCTCGGCGAATATCCAGTTGACGAACTCAAGCTTGTCCGGACCTTGAGGCACATAGGCGTGCAGCGTCATGGAGCCGACCACGCTGCCATCCGGCTGCGGGATATAAACGAAGCCAAACAGAATGTTCGGGAACATGCCTCCTACCTGCGGCGGCATACTGGTCAGCACCTTGAGCTGATCTTCACTGAGGTTACGCGCCAACTGCTCGACCATGTCACGCGTCATACCTGCAGGAGGCAGCGCGTTCAGTTTTTCCTCGACCGACAAGGTCGCCGGGTCCAGACCTGTCAGGCGCTTGATCTTGCGCGCCAGATCGATACAACGCAGTGCATGGCCGTGGGGAGAGCTGATCTCGACGCCGATCATTTCCGGACTAAGGTCGGCACCCTCGCCCTCGCCTTCACCTTTCTTCGCGTAGTTGCCTACTTCACCCAGCCAGCGGTGCAAGGTCAGGGTATGGAAGCCATCGGCAGCCGACTGTTCGCCAGCGGTTTTCCAGTTGGCGTTCACGATGAACCGCTGCGGCGGGCCCAATACCTCCATGCCCTTGTCGCTGCGGCAGAAGAGCATGTCGTAATACCATTTGGCATCGCCCAGGAACTCATCGAAAGAAGGACCGTCGACGTTCCAGGTTGCGAAGATCAGACCGCCATAAAGCGTCACCCGAGCCTTCTTCAGACCCAATTCTTCCTTGGCCATCATCTTGCCGTGCATGCATTCGCGCTCGACTGGCGAGCCGATGAAGTCACCGTTGGGCCGGAACGCCCAACCGTGGTAGATGCACTTATGAATCTGTGTATTACCGCAATCGGCGGTACTGATGCGCATGCCTCGATGCGGGCAAACATTAAGCGAAACGAAAACCTCACCCTCTTTACCGCGGGCGGCAATCACCGAATCCGAGCCCATGTCGCGCACGATGAAATCGCCGGAGTTAGGGATTTCAGATTCGTGGCCGAGCAGGACCCAGATCTTGCCGAAGATCTTTTCCATCTCCAGCTCATAGATTTCCCGGTCGCTCAGGACGCGCATCTGTACTTCACGTGTCGCTGGGTAGATAAGATCCGAGACCTTGGTTCCGTCGGACAATACGGGGCTCGTTGTTGTTAGCATGATTGCCTCCTGTTTATAGGGCATAGCCGCCGAGGGCGATTGAGACAAGCTGAATATAAGACACTTTTCACTAATATGTATACTAGATGCCCATGTTCTTTATGTGACATCTTGCTGCTGAAATAAACCGGCATGGCTAGCTTGAGGTTCTGAGCCAGGCCAACTGGCCAAACAGGCCACTGCCTCAGGCGTCGTTCGTGGCGGTGCCGACACGGGTTCGCAGCACGCCGATGCCCTGCACTTCCAGCTCCACCAAGTCTCCTGGCTTGAGATAACGCAACTGCTCCAACCCGCAACCATTGCCCACGGTGCCAGAACCGAGAAATTCGCCGGGATACAGGGTTTCCGAACGTGAAACATGAGCGATGACATCTTCGAACTGCCAGCGCATGTCTCGCGTGTTACCGCGCCCCCATTCTTCGCCATTCACCCGCGCCACCATGTCCAGATCATAGGGATCGCCTAGTTCATCAGAGGTGACCAGGCAGGGCCCCATGATATTGGCCGTGTCGAAATCCTTGCTCTTGGCAGGGCCGAGCATTCCGGACATTTCTTTCGCCTGGGCGTCGCGCGCGCTCATGTCGTTGAAAATGGTGTAGCCGACAATATGCGAGCGGGCTGCGTCACGGCTTATGTCCTTGCCCCGCTTACCGATGTAGCAGCCGAATTCCAGTTCGAAATCCAGTGCCTTGCTAAAGCTCGGCCACTGAAACTCATCGTCGATACCGACTACCGCAAAGCGGTTGCATTTGTAATAGATCGGCTGTCGATTGAAGGTCTCGATTACCCGGTCATCGGCACCCGTGTTCATCGCTTTCAGTGTCGCTTCCGGGTCCGGCGTACGTAGGGCACGCGCTCGTCTGGCGGCGGCGAAACTCTGTTTCAAGTGCAGCTCGAAGCATGAACAGTCACGCATCTGCGGCGGTGGCTGGATCGGCGCGCGCAGCTTGACGGTGGCGCGTTCGATGACAGCTGCGGAGGGCGCCTTGGCTACCAGCGTCCGAGCTTGTTCGAGGGCCTGTTCGCCGCCTTCGATCAACGTCAGAACGCTGGCGAATTCGGGGCTCTCACGACCTTGCATACTGCGATAGGCAGTCTGCAGGTCGACAATCAGCCCATCATTTTCGATCAATGCCCCGGCGCGCTCGAAGCCAGCGCTATCGGTATAGGTTACGAGCCTCATACGCGACCACTCACAGGCAGGCAGGCGCCGGTTACAGCGGCCGCTTCGTCCGACAGAAGAAACGCGATTACCGATGCCAGTGCTGTTGGCGATACCCAGCGGCCCGGATCGGCGTCCGGCATGTCGGCGCGATTAGTCGGCGTATCGATGATACTCGGCAGTACGGCATTGACAGTGACGCCCCGGTCCTTGACCTCCTCTGCCAGCGCTTCGGTAAGGCGAACCACGCCAGCCTTTGACGCCGCATAGGCGCCCATGCCCATGCCAGCCTTGAGTGCGGCCAACGCGCCGACATTGACGATCCGCCCCGCGCCGGTTGCAGTGAGATGGGGCAGCGCCGCCTGGGAGGCCACTACCGCAGTGCGCACGTTCATTTGATACATGCGATCCCAGGTGTCGAGGCTTCCGGATTCAAGCGTTTCCCAGGCGAAACCGCCGGCTACGTTGACCAATCCATCGATGCGCCCGAAATGCTCGACTACCCTGTTCAATGCCTCCGCTGCCGCGTCGACGGACGTCAGGTCAACGCCGCCGATGGCATGCAGTTGTGCAGCTTCAGGGAATGAGCCGGACAGCTCGGCGCGGTCAAGTAGCGCTACTCGGGCACCTCGGGCCAGAAGCAGATCGCCAAGGGTTCTACCAAGCACGCCGAAGCCGCCTGTGACGACAATGGTCTTGTCCTGCAAAGACTGGGACATACTGAAAGCCTCTTGTTTTTTTTCTACGACGCACCGCTCGGAGCAGTGCCAACTCGAAACGAAATATGACACTTTTCGATTTTATGTACAAATGATAACGTAACTGAAAGATGCGCACCTGGATGGAATGTCGATGCCTAGAAAACTACCCGCGCTGAACGCCGATACCCTCGCCTTCTGGCAGGGCGGCAAGCGAGGCGAACTGCTGATTCACCATTGCGAAGCATGTTCTCAGTTCTTTCATCCTCCCGGTCCCATATGTCCTCGCTGTGCCAGCTTCGAGGTCGGCCCACGCTCAGTCTCCGGTAAAGGCACAGTGGTGAGCTACACGCTTAACTACCAGCCATGGACCGCCGAACTCGACGTGCCGTACGTCGTAGCGATCATTGAGTTGGTCGAGCAGTCGGGTCTGCGCTTCGTCAGTAACGTTATCGGCATGGATCCGCAACAGGTGCATATCGACATGCCGGTCCGAGTCAGCTTCCTGAACGTCGAGGATGTCTGGCTGCCCATGTTCGAAAGGGATCAATGAATGTTCGATCGTCGATACGATAAACAAGTAGCCATCACCGGCATCGGACAGTCCGAAATCGGTCGCCCATCTTCGCTGTCAGCAATGCGCCTGACGCTTGACGCCTGCCTGGAAGCCATTACCGACGCAGGCCTGGAGCGTAGCGACATAGACGGCGTCGCGTGCTGGCCGGGGGACAACAACAACGGCGACCCCTTTTCTCCCGTTGGCCCCAGCGCGCTCAAAAGCACACTGGGCCTGAACGTAAACTGGTTCGGTGCAGGCTATGAAGGCCCCGGCCCGCTTGCCGGCGTGATCAACGCAGCCATGGCCATCGAAGCAGGCCTGTGCAAACACGTGCTGGTATTTCGCACCATCACCGAAGCATCGGCCCGCATGTCGAACAAGCAGGCTGGCGCGCTCACCAACAAGACTCAGGGCCGCGACAGCAGCTTCGCGTGGCAATGGTTCACGCCGTTCAACGTAATGTCCGGCATCAACCTAATGGCGCTCTATGCGCAGCGCCATTTTCATGAGTACGGCACACGACCCGAACAGCTGGCTCAGATAGCCCTGACCTGTCGCCGAAATGCGATGCGTAATCCAAAGGCACTTTATCGAACGCCGATGACCATGGACGACTACATGGCATCGCGGATGATCTCGACTCCACTGCGTATGTTCGATTGCGACGTACATTGCGATGCATCCACCGCAATCGTACTGTCGCGGCGAGATACCGCGCGCGACACACGCAATACGCCGATTCGTATCGAATCCATTGGCGCGGCATTGAATCAGCCGTGGTCGTGGGATCAGATCTCACTCACCCAGATGGCGGCTTTCGACGTAGGTCGGATGATGTGGGACCGCACCGACTATCGCCCCCAAGATGTGGACTCCGCGCAGCTATACGACGGCTTTTCCATCCTCACCATGATCTGGCTGGAGGCCCTGGGGCTCTGCCCGACCGGCGGAAGCGGCGCGTTCGTCGAGGGTGGTCAGCGTATCGCGCTGGACGGCGAGCTACCTATCAATACTAATGGTGGCCAGCTTTCCGGTGGCCGCACCCACGGCCTGGGCTATGTGCATGAAGCCTGCCTGCAGCTATGGGGGCGAGCCGAGGGGCGGCAGACTACGGAGAACCGAGTCTGTGCAGTGGCGGCCGGAGGCGGCCCATTGGGCGGCAGCCTTTTGCTGGTTCGGGAGTAATTGTTAGAAGAGGACGCTGGCCAGTTCGCTGCAGAATTCGACGAGGGCATCGCCCAATTCGGCGATGCCCTCCTCATCACGCTGACCGCGGAACATCACTGCCGAAACCGTAAAGTCGATGCTGCCGCCGGGCGAAAAGACAGGCGCGGCAACAGCAAGAATGCCCACGGAAAAATGGCCATCGTCTGTTGCCCAGCCCCGCTTCTGAGCCTCGCGCACTTCTTCCCGGTACATATCGAAAGGCAACGGCCGAGCCCAGCGGATACTGTCGTAGGTCGCACGTATATCGTCACTGTCGAGATCAATCTGCGTCGCGAACAACCTACCGCTAGCACCCATCAGCATCGGCAGACGCTGCCCTTCGGCCATATCGATTCGTACGTCCGTGGGGCTCGCGGCGGAACTGACGATCACAATGCGGTCCGCACCCAGGCGTCGCCATAACGTGACAGTGATGCTCTGCCTCGCAGCCAGACTCTGTAGTAGCGGCTTCGCCAGCTGCACCCGCTGCCCCTGGGTGACCAACTGCTCAACGAGACGTGCCAGCCCTATCCCCGCCGAATAGCGCTTTGACATGAGATTGAAATCCACCACGTCTTCAGCAACCAGTGTGCGCAGGATGTTGAAGCATGTGCTTGGATTGATTGAAAGCTGGCGCGCGATATCAACGGAGCGCTCAGGCGTACCGACTTGACTCAGATGTCGCAAGATACGAATCGCATTGGCCACCGGCTTGACAAGGACGGCACCGTTGGCCTTTTGATGCTCACCGAGGTCTAGAACTTCGTTGTTATTCATGCAAATCCCTAACTCATGCTTCGCTTTAGATCTGCATTCTATACTGAGAATTAAACACCGCAAATAATTCAGTATACGGATTGCTAAGCGGTAATTACTGATCGCTTGCCGAAGGGGCTTGGTAGATGTAACGGCGCGTTGCCTGCGTGTCACATCGGAATCGCTGCAAGCGATTTTCTCTCGACTCGTCAGCTCTGGTAACTCTAGCTCGCTGGCGCAAATATTCGAGCCAGGATTCGACGATGAAACGTTCGACGTAGAGATTCGCTTCACCCAGATCACGATAAAGCCGCCAGTTCTGCGCCCCGTTTCGTCGCCTTGATTGGCCGACTGTATAGGCCGTGCGGATGAAAATGTCGCGCTCAGCATCATTGACTCGGTAGCTGATCTCCACAGAGACCGGGCCATCGGAATGAGAAACGTCGCGGGCCAACATTAGCTTGTCGGTCTGCTGCGCTTCGGCGAAATCAGCTTCGTTACCCAACTCGATCGTGCCGTTACGGGTGATGAGAAGCCCCAGCAAAATGGTCGCGGCAGATATGATGAGCGCGTTATTGAGCCCTACATACTCCGCCAACGCGCCCCACAGTGCGCCGCCCAGCGCCATGGCGCCCATCAGCATCAGCAGATACACCGAGGCGACCCGGGCGCGCACCCAGTTCGCTGCGTATGTTTGCACGACCGTAGAGATGGTCGCATTTACCGCCATCCAGCCCATGCCAGCGAACATCAGCATCGCGCAGACGACGTACCGGTTATGCGTCAGCGCAGCAGCTAGCGTTGCCGCTGCAAAAGCGGTCGCGCCTGTCGCAATGAGTGTGCGCAACGTAAACCGGCGATACAGCTTCGTGAGATTGAGAGCGGCCACCACCGCCCCTCCGCCCATGAACGCCATGAGCAAGCCATAGCCGCCAGCGTCCATGCCGAGCTCGTCCTTGGCTACCAGAGGCATCAGTGCCCATAACGCGCTGGCGCAACTGGTGAAAACGAACACCTGCTTCAACGCATTGAACAGGACAGACGAGTGCCGGATATAACGCAAACCGCTGCGCATACCGCCGCTGAAGGTTTCAGGTGGCAGATCATGAATCTGGCGGCTTGATTTCAAGGTGAGAATGAACAAAATCACGGCTGTCATGCACAGCGCAATGACCAAAAAGACCGAAGCAGCATTCCAGTAAGCGATCAAGACACCCGCAATCGCGGGCCCCAATGCCCGAGCCGCATTGGTCGCGATGCCATTCAGCGATACCGCGGCCGGAACCTCACTTCGCGGCAGCACATCGACGATGGTCACCATCCAGGCGGACATTCCCAAAGCGCTACCAGTGCCTAGAACAAAGGTGAGCAGGAGCAAAGTCCAGGCCCCAAGCGAGTCCGTATAAGCAAGCAGGCATAAGACTGCAGCAGCGCCGAGCATGGCCGTCTGCGTGACGATCAGCCAGCGCCGACGATCCACCAGATCGGCAATAACTCCACCTGGCAGGCCGAACAAAAAGACCGGAAGCGTCATCGCCGTTTGTACCAGCGAGACCATCAGCGGTGACGACGACAGCGTCGTCATGATCCAGGCCGCACCGACCGTTTGCATCCAGATAGCCAGGTTTACAACAGCAGCAGCAAACCAGAGGCCTCGGAATACTCGGTGACGGAACGGAACCCAGGGTGATCCCTCTTTCATGCTGCTCCTTTACACACAAGGTTGCGAACGATTGGCGCCACTTAGCCTTTAACGTCATCACCCGCAGGCAGCCCAAGCCGGCCTACCTTGCGTGCAGAATGTAGCTCGCGCCGATCACCGACGCGGTTGCACAATCGACCAACACCCTCGATCCGAGCATCGATCACATCGCCGGGCTTGAGAAAGTTGCCCGTTTCGAGCGCCACGCCATGCGTCGAGCCGGTAAAAACCATATCCCCTGGGCGAAGCGTTATCCGTGCATCGAGGTAATTGAGCAGCTCGTCCACCGGGAAAATCATGTTTATGGTGTTGTCCTGCTGACGCTGTTGACCATTGACGCTCAGTTGCAGATTCAGTGCCGGCTGACCGGGGCCACCAAGCTCATCGAGCGTGACTATCCAAGGGCCAATCGGCGTGGTGCGATCCATGGCTTTTTGCGTAAGCAGGTCGAGACGCCCGATCTGTCGGCCCGCATCCCGTGCGCTGATATCGTTGCCAACCGTATAGCCAATCAAGCACGCGCTCGCCTGCGGCTCGTCCAGTAGAGGACGGGCGACCACGGCGACCAGCTCGACTTCATAGTCGAGCTCACCCGTCACGGCTGGAAACTGAATGTCTTCACCCGCGCCAACCAGAGCTGATTCCGGAATCAAATACGCCAGGGTATGTGCCGGTGCTTTGCTACCTAGCCGCTCGAGATGGCTCAGATAGTTGAGGCCAACGCCGAAAATCCGCCCACCAGGCTGAAGTGGCGGTAGCAGGCGGCACGCTGCTAGAGGAATCCAATCAGCGTCGAGGCCCAGCGCCGCTTCCCCTTGCTCGCCAAGCGACGGTGCCCATTCGCTAAAAGGCGCCCGAATGGCCCGCAGGCGAACGCTATTGGCATCCAGCAAGGCCCAAAAGGCCTCGCCGGCAACTTCCACGCGCGCGATGCGCATCTCAGCGCTTGCTGGCCAAATATTCCGGATCGAGTATCTCTTCAGGCGTTTTCACGCTCGGCCCGAGGATGGGGCCAACCATTTCATGCCCCCACACGCTCAATACTTCTGGATTGAGTTCGAACGGATCGCCCTGCCACGGCTCGATCTCGGCAATGGTCTCGATGGCGAAGCCCGAAGGCGTGAAATGGTAGAAGGACACGTGCGGGTCCTGGGTATGCTGGCCGAGCGTCATCATCATTGGCAGCTCACGTTTACGCACGATGTCGTAGGTCTCGCCAACGTCGCGGATGCTGCTGACAACGATGCCGACATGCTGTACACCCATACGCCCCGGCCCGAAACCATATGCGATGTCATGGCTGGTGTGATGGTTCAGCTTGGAACGGAAAAAGCCGGTGCGACCCTTGCCAGCGCCTGCGCCATACCAGCTGAAGCCCATCACGTTGATCAGGAAATTCTCGAGTTCGGGGCCGTATTCCGGCGTGATCACCACGACGTGCCCAGCACCGCGCTCGTTGGCAACGAAGCCACCATGGCAGCGCCCCGGCATGAAGGAGCGTGGCGTCCATTTTTGTGCGTAGAAAAGTTCATGCTGATAGCCGACCGGATCGCGAAAACGGATCAGCTCGCGCACGCCGCGCTTTTCGCACAGCTCCGCATCACCGCGGGTGAACTCGACGCCTGCAGCGGTGAATTTCTTCAACGCATCCTCAAAAGCCATCCGTCCTATCGCTTCCCAGCCTATATAGGCGAGACGGTCGACCTTACCGGGGTGGAAGGCAAAACGATGGCGGCGATCGTCGATCTTGAAATAAAGCGAATCGGGGTCGCTCTCGGGGCTGCGGCCGATTCCGAAGCCCATGACGTTTGGGCCATAGTCACGCCACTCATCGAGTTTGGTGGTTTCGAAGCCCATGTAACCGATGCCGATGATATCCACGAGAATTCACCTCTTTGTTGTTCTAGGTTCACGGACGCCACCGGCGCCCGCACGAGCGCTGCTAGATTGCGAGCAACCCGCCGTCTATGACGAAATCCGACCCGGTAATGAACGAGGCCTCGCTGGAAGCCACAAACAGCGCCATGGCGACCACCTCTTCAGGCTCACCGGGACGGTCCATCAGCACGCCATCTAGCAACGCTGCACGCGCTTCCGGATTCTCCAGAAATGCTCGGGTACCGGGCGTCGCAACGAATCCGGGGCTGAGGCTGACAGCACGTATGCCAACCGGCGCACCTTCCACCGCGAGCTGGCGGGTAAAGGACACCACCGCACCCTTGGCAGCCGAATGCGCCGAGATGCCGGCGACCTTGGAGCCGCCCCACGCTGCAGTGGATGAAATATTGATAATCACGCCACGCTGCTCGGCAAGATGATGCCAAGCGTATTTGGTGGTGTAGAACAGCAGATCCAACTCATTACGGATGGTGTAGTGCCAGTCCTCGATTGACATCTCGCTAACCGCACCAAAACGCGCGGCCGAAGCGTTGTTATAAAGGATGTCGATGCGACCATGCTCGGCCACGGCGGCGTCGATCCAGGCCTTGGCCTGTTCGTGATCGCCAAGATCCAGCGGAGCCATGCCATATAAGCGCAAACCCTGCTCCTGCATCAGCGCAGCGGTTTCCTCGTGCGCCGGCCCATTGAAGTCACAACCCACCACAATGGCGCCTTCCTGAGCGAAACGCAGCGCAGCTGCCCTGCCCTGCCCACCGCCAGTACCGGTGATCAGCGCAACCTTGTTCTGTAAGCGACCTGCCATTCTGTCCTCCCGATACTCCGATCCGCCTAGCCTTATTGCCAGCGCTTAGGCCGATTCGTCGTTCATTTGATTTCTTCGAGCCAAATTGCTTCGGCGGGGCAAGCGGCTGCGCCCTCGCGAGCTTCTTCTTCGAGCTCTGGGGGAACGAGGTCGCTATCAAGATACACAAGGCCATCGGCATCAAGCTTGTAGATGCTCGGGCAGACGGACGCGCACAGACCATATCCACAGCAGCGGCTACGGTCGGCGACCACTTTGAATTGCGCTTTTTCTGAACTCATTTTTGTCTCCTTATCAGGTTCAGCTACAGCCGATAATGAACACTTATCAATTTTTTGTACATTATTTTTTTAGACTCAATACCATGCGCACTTGAGCTCCGCACCGAGCCTGGCGAACAGCACTCTAGGCGACTAAATAGACCAGCCCCCAGCACGGCAAGCCAGCGAGTCGGCCAGAATTATCTGCCGGTAGAATGCAAGTCGGTAAGGTAAAAGGAGCTGCCTACGGATACCAGAGCCAGGCGCCTCCCTGTCAAGCGGCCACTGGTAGCATCGCGTCCACTGGGCGGTGCTGATATATGTTCGGCTCGTGATAGCTAGACAAGACCGGCAGAAACGACTTATTCTCGTATCAGTATTTAATTTCACCATCAGAATTAAATCAATTTCGCGATGCGTTTCGCTTGGCTCAACAAAATCTATAAGGAAGCCAACCATGACCCCTTCGAAGAGCGAAGCGGCGATCGATACCCTCGAGTTTCGCCAGAGCTGGAAAATTCTGATTCTCGCCGTGGCGGGCGTCGCCATCAGTATCAACGCGGCACTTCTCTATGGCTTCGGCACCCTCGTCGTACCGCTGGGCGAGGCCTTTGGCTGGAGCAAGAGTGAGCTTCAAGCAAGCATCACCTTCCTGTTCGGTGGCGCTGTCATTTCGCTGCAGCTGGTCGGCTGGTTCAACCTTCGCTACGGCATGAAGCGGGTCACCGTCGTTTCCCTGCTGCTGCTCTCCCTCGGTTACCTGGCAACGACGTTACTGAGCGGGTCTATCTGGTCGCTGTATTTCGCTTTCGCCGTGCTACCCATTCTTGGTATGGGTGCGCTGGCAGTCACCTGGACCCAACTGCTCAGCCTCTGGTACGACCGCAACCGTGGTCTTGCATTGGCGATCGGGTTGTCCGGCACAGGCATCACGGCTGCAACTATTCCTCCCTTAATGGCTTGGGGGATTGGCCAATGGGACTGGCGCGCCGCGTTCGTGATTCTGGCTTTGCTCAATCTGCTGGTACTGCTTCCGCTCATCCTGCTGTGGTTTAAGGTTCCAGGCGTTGCCGGGGCCCAGTCGGACAGTAGAGAGGCCGATCTACAGAAACTGCCCGGTATGTCCTTCCGCGAAGGCATGACCTCGCGAAAGTTCTGGACCTGCAACCTGGCGCTCGGCCTGGTGATTTCCTCGATAGTGGGCATGGTCACCAGCACAGTCCCGATGCTGCAATCCAGAGGACTGTCGGCAGGCGATGCCAACCTTATCTTCAGCGGCTTTGGCTTTTCTCTCATTTTCGGTCGCATGCTGATCGGCTACTTGCTCGACCGTGTGTGGCCGCCCGGAATATCGGCCATCAGCCTGGCGCTTCCAGCCATCGGATGTGCGATCTATCTCAGCGGGACAGGAGAGTTTTCTTCACTGCTGTTGGCGGCGGTTCTGGTGGGATTTGGCGCCGGGGCGGAGTTCGATATAGCCGCATTTCTGATCGCGCGCTTTTTCGGTCTGCGCGAATACGGCCGGCTGTTCGGCGTGCATCAGGGCTTGAACACCGTGGCCTCGGCGCTCGCCCCGTTGCTGTTCGCCTACATGCTGAGCACCACCGGAAATTACAACGCCATGCTGCTCTATTCAGCGGCCTGTTGCGTCGTTGGCCCGCTGTTGCTGCTTACATTGGGGCGAACACCGCGCTTTGCCGCGTCTCCCATGCTGGCCCATCCCTGACCCAAAATAAAAACGGAGCAGACCATGCCTACCTTGACCTTTATCGAACACAACGGCACGCAACATCAGGTTAGCGGTGACATCGGCCAGTCGGTGATGCAAGCCGCAACCTTTGCCTCGGTTCCCGGAATCCCGGCGGACTGCGGCGGCGCCTGCGCATGCGCGACCTGCCACGCCTATGTCGAAGAAGCGTGGATGGACAGACTGCCTGCCGCCGAAGGCATGGAGTCGGACATGCTGGACTATGCGTTCGAGCGCCGCGACAACAGCCGGTTGACCTGTCAGCTGGTGATCAGCGAAGCCATGGACGGGTTGGTCATACACCTGCCCGAGTCACAATTCTAAGCGCCGACCGCTGGCGTAATTCTAGGAGGTCCTATGTCACTCGCCTCGGTAGTGATCATCGGTGCCGGCCATGCCGGATTTCAGGTAGCTGCTTCGCTGCGTCAGGAAGGCTATGACGGGAAAATCACCCTGATCGGCGATGAGCCTGGCCTGCCCTATCAACGGCCGCCTCTGTCCAAGGCCTACCTGCTCGGCAAGATCAGTGAAACGAGCCTGCTGTTCCGTCCTGCCGAATTCTTCGAGACCCAGCGTATTGAGCTACTACATGATCAGGCCACGGCCATAGACCGCTTGAACCGCAGGGTATTGCTCGCTTCCGGCGCCGTCGCCACGTATGACCATCTGGTGCTTGCCACCGGCGCGCACAATCGACCGCTGACCGTTCCGGGCGCCGAGCTGCAGGGTGTTTTCGGCATCAAGGCCAAGGCCGATGCCGATGTGCTGGCACCCCTGGTAAAGGAAGCGCGGAATGTCGTTGTAGTGGGCGCCGGCTTTATCGGCCTCGAATTCGCAGCAGTCGCAGCAGCGCTTGGCGCTACCGTGCATGTGCTGGAACTGGGTGACCGCCCCATGGCCCGCGCGCTGTCGCGGGAAATGTCGGAGGTATTCAGGGATGCGCATGAACATTGGGGCGTCCATTTCGACTTTCGCCAGGGTCTCGCGCGCGTCATTGGCGACAACGGGCGGGTATGCGCCGTGGAAACCTCCGATGGCCGTACGCTGCCGGCCGACCTCGTGGTTTTCGGCATCGGCGTGATCCCCAACGTGCAACTGGCGACCGAAGCAGGTCTGCAGATCGAAAACGGCATCAAGGTCGACGTCAGCCTGCTTACCGTGGATCCGCAGATTTCCGCCCTTGGCGATGCCGCTTGCTTCCCTTGCCTGTACAACGACGAGCAGCCGACCCGTCTTGAATCGGTGCAGAACGCCGTCGATCAGGGCCGCTGCATTGCGGCGCGGCTGATGGGCAAGCCTGCGCCCTACTCCGCCTTGCCGTGGTTCTGGACAGATCAGGGCAACCTCAAGTTGCAGATCGCCGGGCTCTCGACCGGTTACGACAGTACTGTAGTTCTAGGCTCGGTCGAGTCGCGTGAAGTATCGGTGCTGTGTTTCCGCAATCAGCATCTGGTCGCGGTGGAATCCTGTAATCGCATGGGCGATCACATGGCGGCACGCAAGGTTCTTGCCCGCCCGCCCAAGCTCACCCCACAGACAGCAGCTGCCGGGGGCTTCGATCTGAAAGCCTGGGAAGCAGCCAATCGCGACTGAACCGGGAAGGCGCTCAGGCACTGACCACCACTTCAAGGAACATGAAATGAGCAGAACCTGGTTCATTACCGGGGCTTCTCGCGGCCTCGGCGCGGCGATTGCTCAGGCAGCGCTCGCCGCTGGCGATAACGTAGTGGTCAGCGCCCGCCGGCTAGAACAGCTGGATAAGTTCGTCGCGCAAGCCCCCGGACAAACGCTTGCCGTGGAGCTCGACGTTACCCGGGAAGACCAAGCGATAGCGGCAGTCGAGGCTGCCATTACACGTTTCGGACGCATCGATGTGCTGGTCAACAACGCAGGCTATGGGCAACTCGCGCCATTCGAAGAAAATACGCCCAGCGATGCCGAGCGACAGTTCGCAACCAATGTGTTTGGCGTGTTCAACCTATGCCGAGCTGTCTTGCCGATCATGCGCAAGCAGCGCAGCGGCCATATTTTCAATGTCTCGTCGGTAGCCGGCGTGGTAGCCATGGGCGGCGCCGCGTTGTACTGCGCCTCCAAATTTGCCGTGGAAGGATTTTCCGAGTCGCTGGCTCAGGAAGTCAGCCAATTCGGCATCAAGGTCACGTTGGTTGAGCCAGGCGTGTTCCGTACGGATTTTCTCGACCCAAGCTCTGCCGCTTTCGGCGCCAATGAGCTTGAGGACTACGCAACGTTTACCGCGAAGATCAAGGCAGGCTCAGCCGCCAATAACCATCGCCAGACAGGCGACCCCGCCAAGCTGGGTGAAGCGCTTGTGCAGCTGGCAAGCGCGGAAAAACCGCCGCTGCGCTACGTCGCGGGGTCCGACGCCTACCAAGCGATCACCAGCAAGCTCGACAAGGTAAAAGAAGAAATCGAGCAATGGCGTGACTTGTCCGCTTCATCCGACGGCACTTCCTAGCCGAAACGGAGCACGCATGATCCAGCGAACCGGCAGGTTCACTGGGCACCTCTCCTTCCTCTCGGGGTAAAGGCCAGCGTCGTACACCTCAGGAGCTAGCCGCTTTGGATACCGGAACCACAACCCCCCCGCGGCTCACGTTGTCGATCATCTTCATTGTCTGCTTCAACTTTATGTCTTATGTGGCCAATGGATTGCCGCTGGCCGTGTTGCCCGGCTTCGTTCTCAATGACCTTGGATTTGGCACTGTCTGGGCAGGCATCGTCATCGGCACGCAGTACGTGTCGACCCTGCTGTCACGACCTTTGGCCGGAGTGCTGGCCGATCGTTTCGGCGCGAAATGGGCTGTCATCGTCGGGCTGGCTGGCCTTGCGCTTTGCGGCGTACTGACCACGCTGGCGATTGTCATGTACGCCTCGCCCTGGCTCAGCGTCTCGATCCTGATTGGCGCACGCATAATTCAGGGCATCGCTTCAGCCATGATTTCCACGCCCTGCTGTACTTGGGCTATCGGCTTGCATGGCAAGGTGCATACCGCACGGGTGATGTCCTGGAACGGCATTGCCGCTTATGGCGGTATCGCCGTCGGTGCGCCATTGGGCGTGCTGATCAGCGATCAGTTCAGTCTGGCCAGCATCGGCCTGTGCATCGTCTTGCTCGGTCTGTTGTCGTTTGTTCTTGCGATGGTCAGGCGTTCAGCGCCACTGGTGCGCGGCGAACGGCTGCCCTTTTTCGACGTATTCTGGTCGGTGGTGCCCAACGGTTTGGCATTGGCGTGCAGTTCGGCCGGCTTTGGCAGTCTGACCGCCTTCATAGCTTTGTATTTCGACAGCCTCGGCTGGGCCAATGCCGCCTGGTGTCTGACCGGCTTCGGCGCCGCTTTCATCGTCGCCAGGCTTGTCACGCCCAACGTAGTGGTGCGTTTCGGTGGCTATCCAGTGGTGACAGTGTGCCTGTTGGTACAGGGCCTCGGACTGTTGCTCGTCTGGCTGGCCCCCTCACCCGAGATAGCGATTTTCGGAGCCTCGCTGACTGGCATGGGCGTGTCCTGGGTTTACCCCGGACTTGCCGTAGAAACCCTGGCGCGTACGCCAGACGCCAATCGCAACTCCGCATTAAGCGCGCTTTCGCTGTTCTTCGATCTGGCGGTCGGGTTGGCAGGCCCCTTGATGGGTCTGGCAGCAGCCAGTCTGGGCCTTGGCCACGTTTTCCTTATTTCGTCGCTACTTTCCGGCATCGGTTTCATGCTGGTGGTGTCCCTTCGCAGGCGGCACCAGAGCCAGCCACTACTGGCGCGCTGAGCCACCCGATCTCACTGAATCAGAAAGCCACCGTCGACAGCGAGCGTGTGTCCATTGACATAGCCCGCACTCGACGAGCATAACCAGACGATGGTGCCAGCCACTTCATCCAGGCGACCCCAGCGCTTCATCGGATTGGTCTGCGCCACGGCATCGTATTTACCGTCTCCTGGAAACAACCGGTCGGACATCTCGGTACCGAACACACCCGGTGCAACCGCATTGACGCGCAGACCCTTGGCGCCATATTCGATGGCCGCACAGCGAGTAATACCGAGAATGCCGTGCTTGCTGGCGTGATAGGCAGCGCCCAACGAGCCGCCATTGACTCCACCAACCGAGGAAATATTGACGATGGTCGCGCCCTCCTGCTTGAGCAGAAACGGGATCGCATATTTCATGCAAAGCCAGGTGCCTTTCAGATTGACCGCAATGACGCTGTCCCACTCCTGCTCGGAATAGTCGGCGATAGTCACGAAAGGTGACCCTTCTATGCCGGCGTTATTGATCAGAAAATCCAGGCGCCCCCACTGCTCCACAGCGCGTGTAACCAGCGCTTCTACATCGGCTGTCTGGCTGACGTCAGCCTGGACGAAAATCGCCTCGCCGTCGTCTTCCCTGATGGAGGCTACGGCTTTCTCCCCTACGTCGAGGCGCCTGCCGGAAACCACGACCCTGGCACCTTCTTTCGCCAGGGCTACTGCAGCGGCAAACCCTATCCCTGTTGCGCCGCCCGTGACCAACGCAACTTTTCCGCGAAGATTGAAGTCCATCCGAGTCTCCTTGTCAGAAGGCGCCGCAGGAGGCAGCGCTTCAGTATCGGGCCGGAGCAAGGCACGGGGCCCAAGACAGAGCAACGTCGCCCAGAGCGCCCCCGACCTATTCAGTTTTTGATGAAATAACGCACCCACAGCCTGCCGCCGTCGAAGCGGTAGAGCTCAATGGTTTCGATACCACCATTGCCGTCACGCATCGCGTTGTAGTGGTAGCACGCGGCCTCTTCACCGTTGATGATGGTTTCCCTGACTTCGATGCGGCAGCGAGGCTGTTGCTGCGCCCACATGCCTTCGAGGATTTCCCAGGAATCTGTCGGCAGCGGTCGTCCGACGAATTCAATGCTCAGACCGCTACGAGTCACACTGCGGTAATGTTCGAAAAAACCTTCCTTGTCGCCATTGTTCCAGCACTCCACCTGGCCATGCAGGAAGTGTTCGATAGCTTGTTTTGCCTCGTCACTCATTTGATTTCCTCGTCTCGATGAAGGGCAGTTTTACCCGCCGATAATGGTTCAAGCTCGGGCAGTCGCTTCAGGCGGTTTGCTGCTGGCGGGCGCGGTATGCCGGCTCCATCCTCAGCCAGAGCAAAATCGACGGGCCAACGATCGCGAAAACCAGGCAGCTCGTCAGCACAGCGGAGTAACCGCCATAGAGCTCGAACAGGTAACCAAAAAGCATTGGCACCATGCCGGAGACAATGGTGATCAGCCCCAAGTGCAGGCCGAATATGCGGGCGTAGTCCTTGAGCCCGAAATAGCGTGCCATCAGGAACGCCGCCAGGTCGAACTCGGCTCCGGCGCTCGCCCCGATGGTCACCGTGGCCAGCACCAACAACGGTACGTTCTGGCCATTGGAAAACAGAAAGATGGCGCAGCCAACCGCCGGCAAGGCCAAGCTGATCGCGGCCACGAGCGATGGCGAATAGCGGTCCAGCAGATACCCTACCAGCAGCCGCCCAACGATGATTGCGATGCCAAAGGTGCTGAATACCTGAGCAGCCATCTGCGCGCTCAAGCCTGTGCTTTGCAGCATTGGCACCATATTGGTGACCATACCGACCGTAAGCGATACCGACAGAATCAATGCGACGTTGAAGCCCCAATAGGTGCCGGAACGCAGGGCTTGCTTGTATGACATACCGGACAGTTCAGTGCTTTTCTTCTCTGCAGTCTGATTTCGGGCCGTAGTCTCCGAGGGCAAGCGCAACCACAGCAGCGACAGCGGCAAGGTCGCTAACAGCGGCATAGCACCCAGCGCGAAAAAGCCCGCCTGCCAGCCGTACTCCGCAATGAGCCGCGCCAGCAAGGGTGGCAGGACCATTGCCATCAGCCCTGTCCCACAAAGAATGACGGCCAACGCCAGCCCCCGGTTCCGCTCAAACCACAGATTGACCAGCTGAGTCCAGGTGATCGCGATAGTCCCCGCACACACGATCGGCATCAGGAAAAAAGCCAGGTACAACCAGCCGATCGAACCCTCGATTTGGGTAATCGCGAAATAGCCGATGATTTGCAGCACGATGGAAATGATGGCGACCCGTCGAAGCCCGAAGCGCCGGTACAGCGGGCCAACCAATTGTGTGGAAATGGCGACTCCGGCAAACAGGAATGTGATCGATGCCTGCAGATCGCCCCGGCTCCAGCCAAAGGCCTGTTCCAGCGGGATGACCATAGTGCCGAAGCCATAGAGCAGCGCAGCGGTGATGCTGGTGCAGATGCCTACCAGACCGAGCAGCACGATGCGCCAGCCCTGCTTGAATTCACTTGTTTCGCTTGTCGATGTCATGACGAGACTCCTGGCGCACTTAGCGGGCGATGAATGGATGACTTGGTTAGTGCCCCTTGAGTATTTCATCGATCGGCAGTGAGACCATGGTTGCGCCGCCGTCGACTAGCAGCGAAGTGCCGGTGATGTAGGAGGCTTCATTAGAGGTCAAAAAGAGCACGGCGTTGGCGATGTCCAGGGACTGCCCGAGGCGCGCCACCGGAAAGTGTTCGGCCAGTTTGTGGGGCAACTCTTCGCCCAGCGCTTCGGTCATCCGGTCGGTGCCGATCAGGCCGGGCTCGACTACGTTGACCAGGATGTTCAACGGCCCGAACTCCACCGCTAGACCGCGCGCAAAGGCGTTCATGAACGCCTTGCTTGAGCCATAACCGATCAGCATCGGTGTGTATTTGCGATTGGCTTCGCCGGAGGAAATGAAAATGAGGCGGCCTTTATCCTTCGCCTTGGAAAGATGCGGCGCGGCATCCTTCGCCAGCCAGAACAGGGACTGAACATTGCTGCGCACGAGACGGTCGATGCTGTCGTCAGTCATCTCGGCGATGAGCCCATGAGGGGCGTCAGCCGCGCAATGCACCACGATATCCAGCGAGCCGAATGCTTCTACGCCGCCCTCAACCATCGATTTGATCGCCAACCGATCCGAAATGTCGCCACCCACCAGGCAGGCACTGCCGCCCAGCGCGTTGATCTGCTCGACGGTTTCTTCGCCATATCTCGCAGTCCGAGCCGACACCACGACCTTGGCGCCCTGCTTGGCGTATTCCAGGGCAATGGCGCGCCCCATGCCGCGGCCGGCGCCGGTGATCAGCACCACTTTATCGCGAAATTTCATCGTCGTTCCTCATTATTGTTGTTCTCGCGCAATCCGCGACGCTTCAGCGCCGCGGATACCCTGTTCGCTATCAGAGATCCGCGCCAGGGACGTTACGCGCCGAGCCGTTGCGTCGATCCGACTCGCCCCACCCAAGCCAGTGCGATGGCTCGCGGGCATCGCCAACCCGACGCCAGCGCCCTTCCTGCTGCGCGGTAACCGGAAAACCGCCAACGAAGTCGATCATTTCGCCCTTCTCGTCCGGCAGGAATTCCCATTCCTCTTTGCCCTCGATGACGATCTTCGCGGACTTGAGGAAATAGCTGCCGTCCTTGTGCTCGGTCTGGCCTTCGATATCGGTGGTAACGCGCACCTCACCTTTCTCGTTGTTGAAAATCGCGTAGCCGAGGTGGTCGTGACCGACCATGAACGAGCCAGCATCCCAGCTGCCGTCCTTGTATACGGTGACAAAGGACCACCAGATGACGTGCTTGTTGTTGTTCACTACCAGGTCTTTCTTGTAGTGAATGGCGCCGCCTTCAGCCATGTAGAACTGATCTAGCGCAATGGCGCCTTTCACCGGCCGGCCCTCGACCACGCCAGCCACATCCCACAGCTGCGAAACGTAGAAAGTGCCCCACTCCACGCCCGGCAGATACCACTGCAACCCAGTAAGCAAACGGCCTTCGAGCTGAAACAGCCCGTCTTCCTTCCAGGTCAGTCGTTCACTGTTGGCGGTGATTTCCCAGTGATTGCCTTGCTCTGCGGGCTGGTTCGTCCAACGCACGGTGTCGCCTTCCAGGGTTTGGACCGGCATGGGCGTCAGAGCCTGCAGCGCCATCTTGTCGAAATCCATGCGCAGGTTCTTACCGTCCACATGGTTGTTCAGGTAGAAGAACTTGGTTGGGTTCGGCGTACCGTTTGGCGTCATCAGCGAGCGGACAAAGGAATAGATATTGCCCTCTTCGTCACGGACAGAGCCGAATGGCGAGCTTTTGCTCAGTTGCAGCCCGAAAAAACCGCGAGTACCGGCCATCGCGGCACCGGTCACCTTGTGCGGCCCCACCAACTGCTGAAAGCCGAAGTCGCCGCGTTCTGGAATGGTCTTGAAGGTTCTCATGAGTTCCTCTTTTTATTGTTGTGGCTGAAGTACACGCATAGCCGAGGTGGTCAGTCCCAGATCACCGGAATCGAAGAAACGCCACGCAGCTGCGCACCGCTGATCACAAGCAGAGGTTTGCCTGGGGCGATGCGCAAATCGCCAAGCTGATCGCGAGCATGCAAACCGTACTGATGTGCTTTTGCTGTCACCAATGTGCCTGGATTTTCGAAGGCTCCGGTCAACACTGGTCGGATGGGGTTCGAATAGCATGACGCGTCTCTTGTTTTTATTGTTCACCGCACCAAAACTGTCCGATTCGGAAGCCAGGCGGCTAGTCGCTCACCCAAGTCAGCATCAAGCCGAGCCATGGGATGAACACTAAAATCGATGGTAGGCGCCTTCGCCGCGATACGTCCTTCGATTCGTTTGACCCATAGTCAAACGAACGCCCATCCTCTGGCAGCGTCACGATAAGGAGAACAAGAACGTGAAGAGTTCGGAGCCGGCCGAGTCAGGCAAGCGCAATACGATGAACAAACTGCTCGCTGCGGCGCGTAACGAGTTCGGCAGCAAAGGACTTGGCGGCGCAAGAGTGGAGAACATTGCGCAGGAGGCCGGTGTCACCAAGCAACTGGTCTATCACTACTACGGCTCCAAGGAGAACCTGTTCGTCGCGGTGCTCGATGAGTCGTCTGAAAGCATCATGTCCGAGTTGGTAGCCCTCGAAATTGAGCAGTTGACGCCGCCCTCTGCGCTGCGAGCGATGCTCAACCGATTTTTCGACCAGTACTGCCACGACCCGCTCCTCGGCGCGCTGGCACTGGAGGGCATCCGTTACCACCATGCCCACGAGACACCGCGCAACCGATTCCTTGAAATGGCTCCGGGGCTGATTGCCAAACTCGATGACATCCTCCAGCGCGGCGCCGCCACGGGAGATTTCAAGAAGGAAATCAATCCACGGCTGCTTCTTGCCACAGCGGCGCTGGTCACCACCGGCTGGTTCACCAATCGCTATTCGATGTCGACCCTGACCGGCCTGGATACCGCCTCACCCGACGGTATGGCGATCTGGAGACAGCATTCGGCGGATTTCATCTTGGCGAGTATCTCGGTTGCGCCTGGCTGTGAAGATCAGGCGCCCCGATAGAGCGATCCAGCGAAACCGGCATACGCGTTTAGACGCGCGGCCTGATCGACGAGATAGCTTCGCTATTTACCGGCCTTGGCCAGGTACTTGGCGACGCGTTTGGCAGCCAGGCGCCCGGCCATGCCGTTCACACCCCCGCCCGGGTGGATGCCGGCGCTGCCAAGGTACAGTCCCGCTACCGGCAAGGTATTACCGCCCAGCCCATGGGCTGGGCGCATGGTGCTGGAGCGCATGGTGGTGGTATCGATATGTACGACGCAGCCATTCACGGTATTCAAACGCGCGGTGAAGTCAGGTGCGGCCTCGATTCGCCGGCCGATGATCTGACCCTTGAGCCCCTCGACATACTCTGAAGCCTGATCGATAACCTGATCGGCCACACGCTCTCTGATCGCGTCCCAACCTTCCACGGGATTGACCGGCATCACTGGCGGATAAATGTATAAAACGTCCTGACCGGCGGGTGCCTGGGACGGATCCGCCGCGCTGGGAGCTGCCATGGTGATGTAGGGAAGCGTCGGCACTTCACCCCGCATGCACGCGGCGAAGTTTTCCAGCACAGCCTCCTCGGTTCCTATCAATAGGCAGGTCTTGCGCAGGTCGACATCGTCACCCCTGACAGCCTCAAACCGAGGCACAGATATTTGCCCGCTCAAGGCAACGTCCACTTTCAGCGGGCCGGAGCCTTTGGCGTTGGCCGGAGCCATTGCGATACGCGTCAACAGGTAGGACGGAATCTCACCCGTGCTGACCATTTCCAGCGCCACTTTAGGATGACAGCCGGCAATCACCGCACGCGCTGTGAATTCGCGGCCGTCGGCCAGGCGTACGCCCTTGACCAGCCCACCAACAGAGACGATCTCAGCGACCGATGCGCTGACCAATACTTGGCCACCGAGCTCTTCAAGCCGGGCCTGCATGGCGTTGCTCAGTTGCTGCATGCCACCCAAAACGCGGCCGACGCCAAAGCGATGGAGGAAGCCAAGCAACGCGTAATAGATGCCGCCGCCGTCGGCGCTAATGTCACCAGCTAGGCCGGTCAGCGCGCACATCGCGGATATGGTCACGGGATGCTCAAAGCGTTCACGGGCGGCTTGGTGGGCCGAGCCGGTCATCAGCGCCATCAGTTCTGGTTTGAGTTTGCGGTTCTTCAACGCCGAAGCTATGACTTGGAATTTGGCCTTCAGATTCAGTTCGGCTGGGTCCGCGCGCATCATCGGCAACGCAATGTCCAGGAACATGTCGATGACATCCATCAGCTTGAGAAAAGCCGCTGCGTCAGCCTCGCTGTAACGCCTGATTTCCGCAGCGGTTTTGTTACGGTCTCGCCAGAAGATCAGCGACGTGCCATCCGGATGCAGGTAGACATAGCCCGGTGCCAGCTCTATCGACTTGAAACCGTGCCGCTCGAGATCAAGTTCCTTCGGAACATGGGCGTGAACCCGCATCGACATCATGTCCAGCGCACAGGGATGGACGAGATGCTGGGGCGCCTCGGGGATCAGGTATCCCGAGGAAGCCATGCCGCCGACTTTGTCCAGGGCTTCAAGCACCAATACCTTCTTGCCTTCCAGCCCCAGATAGCAGCCCGCTGACAAGCCGTTCGTGCCGCCGCCGACAATGATTACGTCGAAATCTGTATTTTTATTATTCATTCTTTGTTGGTCCTATCGGACTTCAACAACATTTGCCCAACGCAAAAGCCGCTGCAATCCGCTTGCAAGAGTTCGGTTCAGAGCCGCAACACTAGGTAACGCGAGCGCAATTAACCGATCCGGCAAAAGCCAGAGAAATCGCTTTGCAGGAGACGGTTAAGGGTTTTGTCTGTTGCCCCTGTCTTGGCGCTGAGCAGCACCCTAGCAATAAACGCCACCGGGCAGCCCGGCATCCGTTTTACCGACGGTAAAACACTTGCATAGTCCGGGCGGAGCAGTAATGCGGGGCGCGTTTTCAGTAGAGCGTAAGGGCGAACCGAGCGTCCTATAAAAAGCCGAAGGCGCGCCTGCCCCCGTTTCGCGAGCAAGCTCGCTCCTACCAAAGCGGCAGTGTGCGTACCTGCCGCAACGTGCCGCGCATACCGGTAGGAGCGAAGCTTGCATGCGAACCAGGTATGAGGTTGGCAACTAAAGGTGGGCGTCCGGCTCCGCTTTCGCGGGCCGGGCCGACCGGCATTACTTACATGCCTGTGCGACCCATTTTTTCAAATAGGGCACGCATGGCCACGAGAGACGGGGTGTGGCTACTGAATCCACCATCTGCGACGAGCGTGGTACCGGTCACGAACGAAGACTCGTCCGAAGCCAGGAACGCAACCACATCGGCAATCTGCCTTGGCGTACCCAGTTCGGCTGTGCAGTGGTTGTCGCGCATTATCTCCAATAATGGCGCTGGCATTTCATGCTGTGGTGCGAGGCCGATCTGCACTGCATTGCCACGAATCCCTTTCTTCCCGTACTGGGACGCGACCAGGCGCGGAAGCATCATCAGCGCCGCTTTGGAGGTCGCATAGCCAGTCAGCGACATGTCGCCCTGCATCCCCAATCCAGAGGTGGCAAAAATGATCGAGCCTTTGCCCTGCTCCAGCATCACCGGAATGACATATTTGGTGCAGAGCACGGCGCCACGCAGATTAACCGCTATGGCGCGGTCGAACGCTTCCATATCCAGGTTGGCTAGATCACGGTCCCGCTGGCGTTGGTCGGCGTTCAGCACGGCCGCATTGTTGTGCAGCACGTCGATCCGACCAAATGTCTCCGTTACCTGGGCGATCATCGCCATGACGTCTTCCTCGGACGACACATCGGTACGAAAGCCATGAGCTGGCCTGCCTTGCGCTGATATCGACTCTGCCACCCGGTTGGCAGAGTCGCCGTCGACATCTACTACCGCGACAGACGCACCATGCTCCGCCAGCACCCGAGCACATTCGGCGCCCAGCCCGTTGCCACCACCGGTGACGATCGCAACCCGCCCTGCCAGCTTGCCCATGCTCATCTGTTATTCCTTATTTTATTGGAAGCAATGCCAATCTACTCGCCTATGAAGCGCGGCTCACGCCGTTCACTGAAGGCTTGCGCTGCTTCGCGCACGTCCTTCGTCGGCGCTAACAGCGCAAACAGGTCGAGTTCGAGATTGAGTCCGCTCTTGAGATCCAGCTCCAGCGCAGCCCGGGCTGCCTGCTTGACGAACGCCGAAGCAGCGGGTGGCTTGCTGGCGATGCGCTCGGCAAAAACCCTGACCTCCTCGACCAGAGTCGCGTTGTCGGCGGCCAGGCGACTGACCAAGCCGATCTGCAATGCCTGGTCCGCATTCATGCGGTCGCCCGTCAGCAACATATCGAGGGCGCGCCCCGGCGCCACGACCCGCGAAAGCCGTTGAGTACCCCCACCGCCGGGAATCAGCCCAAGGCCGGTTTCCGGCAATGCGAAAATCGCATTGGGAGCGGCGAATCGAATATCGCAAGCCAATGCAAACTCCAGTCCGCCACCCATGCAGTAACCCTGGATAGCAGCGATGACCGGCTTGGCGATCCCATCGAGCGATTCGATCCAGCGCGAACGCTCCATCCGCTGGCGCACCTGCAGGGAGGTTTCTTCACCACGACGCTCCTTGATGTCGGCGCCAGCGCAAAATCCACGCTCGCCTTCACCGCGGATGACAATGACCCGCACCTGTGGGTCGTTGTCGAGCAATTGAAGCGCCTGAGGAACCCCCTGACGGGTGCTGTCATTGATCGCATTGATTTGGCCTGGCCGAGTCAATACCACCCAGCCGACCGAAGCGCCGCGCTCGATCCTGACTGACTCGTTGATAACCAGCGGTGCCTGCTGATTTTCTTCGGCGCTCATACGGAGCACTCCTCGAACTCGAACACTTGGCCATCCAACTCTTGCGGATCGATCTTGATCAGCGACTTGCCACCTACAGCTTCGGACGACTCGATCCACTCGAAGGCCGTACCGCGAGCGCGCAAATCTTCAGCTTTGGCAACCAGGTCATTGACACCGATGCGGATGTAATACGGGCCCGGCCCCCAGTTGTTTACATAATGCCCGGCGTCGGTATTCCAGTAAGTTGCCTCGAGCACGTCCAGCGTGGCGCTATTGGCGACCGTAAAGCCCATGCGCGCACGGCGGTAGCCTTCACTTGCAATATTCTCCACCGGGCAGGACGGCTCCCAGTCAAGGTTGGTGGAAAGCTTGCGCAGCGTTTCATCGAGATCGCGCACCAGAAAGCCTCGCGCGGTAACACGTACCATGTCGCCCGGCTTCTGCTCACGCGGCTGCGCCGGCGGCGTTGCATAGGTTTCCGGAGGCATCTGCAACGGCTCGGTGGGCATGATTTCAATGCACAGGCCGCCGTCGACGGATGGCTCGTAATAGGGCTTCTCCGGCGTAGCGCCCAACCACAGACGGTCGAACGGCATTTCCGGCGTGCGCTGGGCCATACGAAACGGCAGGCGGCGGCGCATCAACTTGCTGACCAGAGCATCGAACTTGTCGCCATGCAGCGCGAGCACAATCGAGTGAGTGATCATGGGCCGATGGTGGCCCTGGTAGTCCTTCAGGCTTTCCAAAAAATCATGAAACAGCGGGTCGCCTGGATTTGGACGATCCAGATGCCACTGCGGCTCGATACGGGTAGGTGAAACTGCCAGTGACTTGTGTACGCGCAAAAAATGCGCAATGTACGGATGGTTATCGAACGCCTGGCGCCAGCGCTCATGCTTGAAGATGCCGAGCTTATCCACCAGCTTTTCCGTCATCCCGTCCGGATCCGGAACCATCATGTCGGCACTCATCAACAACTCGAACATAACCCTCTCCCTTCAATAGCGCGCCATAGCTCTGGGCTTGGCTTTACAGTCAGTGGAAGCGCCAACCGGGCGCGTCCGATCAATGAGCGGCAGCCGCGTCAGTTAGTTTTTTTTTCTGGATAGCCTGTTCAACCGGCGTATCAAGCATGGCTGGCGATTCCGGTGAGGCCGAAGTGGTTTTTGGGTTCAGCAGGAAATGCGACAGAGCCGGGATCAGCACTAGGGCGCCGAGCATGTTCCACAAGAACATGAAGGTCAGCAAAATGCCCATGTCAGCCTGAAATTTGATGGGTGACCAGGCCCATGTAATCACTCCAGCCGCCATGGTCAAGCCGATCAGAGCGACCACTCGGCCGGTAAAGTCCAGAGAGCGGCGGTAGGCCACTGCCAGCGACCCGCCCCGCTCCTGTACGGCGAGCTGCACACTGAGCAAATAGAGTGCGTAATCCACGCCTACTCCCACGCCAACCGCAATAACCGGCAGGGTTGCCACTTTCAGGCCGATACCGAGCCAGACCATCAAGGCCTTGCAGATGATGGTGGTCATGATCAAAGGAATGAGCGCGACGATGGTGGCGCGAATGCTGCGGAACGTCAGCAGACAGAGCAAAGCAGTAGCGCCATATACCGCCAGGTACATGGTGATGATGCCTTTCTCCACCTCGATGTTGGTCGCCGCTTCGATACCCGCGTTGCCTGCGGCCAAGAGAAACTCGACCGGACGTTCTGAGTCAGCCGTGGTGTTGTATTCGGCGGCAAAGGCCTCGACCACCCCCATCACGCGACGCAACGTGTCCGCCTTGTGATCGGTGAGATAGGCGATCAGCGGTGTAACCGAGCACTGCTGGTTGGTGATGCCTGGCGAAGAAATCATCGCGGCATCGACCGACGCGTTGGTGATGGCCTGGTCGCGGCTGATAGTCAGCCACTTGCCGCTGCCTTCAGCCATGCCTGAGGTCACGAAACGAGTCGACTCGGCAAGCGAACTAGTGGTCTGCACGCCAGGAGTCTGACGCAGTTGCCATGCAAGCCGGTCCATGGTCTGCAGCGTCTGGTACAACCGACAGCTGTCCGGATCGGTTTTCATGATCACGACGAACTGGTCGCTGGACAGACCATAGTGGCTGGTGATGTAAGCGTTGTCCTGGTTGTAGCGCGAGTCGGCGCGTAGCTCTGGCGCACCTGGATCCAGATCACCGATCTTGAGGTCGAGCATGACGATGCTGCAGATGACAGTGACGACAACCGATAGCGAAATCACCGCAATCGCCCAGCGCCGCTCGGTGAAACGGTCCAGGCCGTGCCAGATATGACCAAGCCAGTTGCGGTTTTCGGCTCCGGCACGCTCTTTCTCGAGAGCGATCAACGCCGCTTTTTTGCTCACGCCGATATAGGACAGCGCGACGGGTATCAGCAGTAGTTTGGTAAATATCAGTACCGCAACACCGATGCTGGTGGTTATCGCCAGATCGCGGATTACCGGAATGTCGATGATCACCAGTACCGCGAAACCGACAATGTTGCACAGTAGTGCGGTAAGTCCGGTGAGAAAGAGACGGCGGAAGGTATAGCGCGCCGCCACATACTTATGCGTACCGCGGCCAATGTCTTGAAGAATACCGTTCATCTTCTGCGTGCCATGGGAGACACCAATGGCGAAGATCAGAAACGGTACCAGGATCGAATACGGATCGAGATCATATCCAAGCAGCTGCATTAGACCGAGAAGCCATACGACCCCGGCCACCGCTACGCCGATCAACAAAATCGTGCTGCGCAGACAACGCATGTAAAAGTAGACGAAGATCCCGGCGATCAGGACGGAGATGGCAAAGAAAACCATCACGCTGTACAGCCCGTCGATCAAATCGCCGACCAACTTACTGAAACCGACGATATGAATGCTGATCTTGTCGCTTTCGAAGGAGCGGATCTTCTCTTCCAACTGGTCGGAGAATTCACCGTAATTGAGCGGCTCTCCGGTCTGAGGATGCGAGTCGAGCAACGGGGCGACAATCATGCTCGACTGTCCATCATTGGCGACCAGATTCCCGATGATTCCGGCACGAGAAATGTTGCGCCGTAGTTTCGTTATCGACGTCTCGCTGCCGTCATAGTCGGAAGGCATTACCGCACCGCCACTGATTCCATCCTCGGTGACTTCCTTCCAACGGACAATCGGCATCCACAGCGATTTCATCCAGGAGCGGTCGACTCCAGGGATGAGATACAGCGTATCGTTTACTTCCTGCAGAACCTTCAGGTATTCCGGGTCATAGATATCGCCCTGCTTGTTTTCCACAACGATACGAATGCTGTTGCCCAAACCAGGGAGCTGATCCTTATATGCGAAGTAGTTCTTGATATAGGGACTGCTGCTCGGAATCATTCTTTCGAAGCTGGCATTTACGTCTATGCGAGCAGCGAAGTAACCAAGTACAACGGTGGCCAGCAGGCAGACCACGAGCACAAGTACGCGGTTATTGAAAATAACACGCTCGAAAAACCCGCCGGACGACTTGTCGAAATCGCGAACATCCGGAACTACGGGCATTCCACTATTGTACTTTTGATCTACCATTTTCTTGTTCTCACTAAGCATGCCGCGTTATTAGTTCGCCTTGGCTATCTCGACGAGTTTTGCACCCGAGAAAAAAGTCACGACCATTTCGCCATCTCGTCCGGTACCACTGGCCGCGAACACTTCGCCCACGCGTGAGGTCTGCAGGGGTGTGACGCTCAAACTTTCTTTGTCGAGCGCGATCATCGCGCCGCTCTGGCTAACCATGATCAGTTGCTGCCCTGAATCCACCGCGCTGATCAGACTTGCGTTAAGGCCGGTGTCTATCTGCTGCCATTGCCCCCCATCGTCCCTGCTCGCATATAGGTTGCCACGCAGGCCGTAGGCCAGAAGCAGGTCGGGAAGCGCGCGCACACCGAAGTAAGTACCGTTATAGGGCGTTTCGATCGTTGTGAACTGTTGAGTCTGGAGATTCAGGCGCATGAGCAAGCCCTGCTCTCCAGCGATGTAGAAAACGCCGTCGCGTTCGTCCAGGCCATACAGGTGCATACGGCGGGTATTGTCGGTTTGCTCGATCCAAGGATCCCAGGTCGCACCATCATCGGTACTTCTCAGGATCATCCCGAACGCACCAATGACGTAGCCAACCTTGTCCTCATTGAACATGACGTCGAGAAACGGTGACGCCAGCACATCGGGCGTCGCCGACGTGTTCATGGCAAACTCCACTTCTTGGAGCATGTCTGCAGCGCCCTCGATGCCACGTTCCGCACGCTCACCGTAGAACGCGTTGAGACGCGCAAGCACCGTGCGACCGTCGAGTTGAACGGACCAGGTCAGACCACCATCGGTGGTATTCAGCAGCACAGAATCGTGACCGACGGCCCATCCGTTCATAGGGTCACGAAAGCGCACCTGGACCAAGTCCGTGGAAACAGGGCTCTGCACTTGCTGCCAGGTCGTCCCGCCATCGGTGGAGCGCTTGATCATGCCGTGCAACCCGACGCCAACAAGCACATCACCCGCTCGATCCATACCGAGGAGCGGCACCGAAGCGCTGATCGGCTTCGACGGTTCTCGCAAGGGATCGATACCCTCCGCCGCAACAGACGCCTCCACACCAAATGGCACCAGCAGAACAAACAACATCACGCCTAGCCATTTCCCGGATAACCGGGTAATGGTCGCCGGAGAAGCATTTGGCGTGGCAAGCGGGACCGGGAATATCATTATTTTTTATCCTCAACCAGCGTAATCAGAATGCGTACGATGCCTGCCGACATAACTCAACATCGCTTGCAGACCTAGGAACGAAACCCGATCGGCAGACCTGCATATGCAAGCGCACATGCAGACCCGCAACTAATCAGCGCTGGGTTTCCCTCATTACAATCGCTTCCGGATTTAACGAACGCTCGGAACGCGGCTCGGTCAGAACTCGATAACCACCATCCAAGCCATCGTTGATTACGCCGTACATGCCTTTATTGAAGTCATATATAGAGTGTTTGACGATATAGGGGATGTCATGGTCGTAGAACTGAACACCACCAAGCATCATTGCGCGATAGAGCTGACCGCTTTGATCCCATGCGTCGTACAGGCCCGCACCATAAGTATCTTCGTCGAGATAGTAGGTGCGCTTACTGTAAACGTGGCGCATACCGGGCTTCAAAGTCGCCTCGACTTCCCATACCCGGTGTAACTCCCAACGCTCACAGGCAGGGTTAGGATGCGAGTCTTTAAGTTGATCGTCGCAGTCGAAGTAGAACTTGTAGGTGTTGTAGGGGATGTACATCTCCTTTTTGCCTACAAGTTTGAAATCGAAACGGTCCTGGACGCCGGAGAACATAAACAATTCATCGAATAGCTCGAGACCGCCCATGCTCGCGACCGGGGTGTCGTAGGCAAACTCTGGGGCTAGCTTCACACGGCGTTGTCCCGGCGTATAACTCCAGGCCCGACGGGGTTTGACGGTTGGGTCAAGGTAGTCGTTGAGGCCGGTCAGCTCACCGGCCTTTCGGGCAGGAGCCTTGGTCAGCGAGTAAACCCGATACGCCATTTCTGGATCACGGCCTTCGACATCGGTCTGGTAATAAGGACGCTCGACAAACGTTGATTGTGTGGCGGTTTTGGTTACGCCGCCGTTACTGTCCACAACCCAGGTGTTTGAGGAAGACGTCGTGGTTCCGAATTTGCCGTCGTTGTAGCGAAGCAATTGATTCCACATCACCTCATTGCCGGTCTGGGGGATCGGAAATGGAATACCGCCCCGGCAGTCGGTCTCTACGGCCAAACCGTCCTTCTTGGTTTCGCATTCGGTCGCATTACGCACCGTGGCCTGCAGCACCTCTTCCGGGTATGCAGCTGTGCGATGTGTCGGGTAAATATCCATGTAATAGTCAGGGTTGCGCTTGAGCACCTCTTTCTGACCATCACTTAGCTTGTCGGCGTGTTCAGCCATGTTTTCAGCAGTAATACGAAACAGGGGCTTTTCGTTAGCGAAGGGATCGACCCATACACCACTGTCGGGCTCGAAGCCCGGCGGCGCAGTACGCAGACCGCCTTCATAGGCGGGGATGGTGCCTGCTTCGTTACCTGCTGCGATGGCGCCAACGCGAGTGAGTGTATCGCCCAATTTTGCAGCTTCCTCGGCAGAGACCGCAGCCATCGATAGTGAAGAAATACCGCTGAGCATCAGACCAAGAGCGACTTGGAGCTTCATTGAATTCCCCTTTTTATATGTTTTAGAAGGAAGTTTTATAAGTGAACGCAAGCCAACCGCGGTCGGTTGTACCCACCGCACCGTTGCCGCCAACCCCACCGTTAAGCAGATTTTTTTCCTGAGCGGAAGTATCTGCGTAACGCAGGCTGAATTCATGGCGCTGGATGTAGGTCATTTTTGCGCCTACAGACCATGCCAGAGCACCTTCGCTTCCGCCACCCGCGCTTGCGGCATTACCGCTGATGCCATAGTTGACGGTCAGCGGAACCTCAAGATCCCAAGAAGGGAAGATCGAAAGGTATTGAGGGGTATAGTTCACAGCGACAGCGTAGTAGTCATCAGTCGAGCAGCCGTCTTCTTTACCTCCCGGAAGAGCTGAACTTCTGGCGTCACGGCACCCAGCGTAGCCATCACCCTTGTAGAGCTCTTCGTGCTTGGTCACCTTGTCCAGATGGCTGTAGGCAAATTCGCCAACCAGGGTCGCGTTGTTCGCGATGAAGTTACGTGGAACGCCATATACCGCGTTGGCTACGAAGTGAATGGTGTTACCACGAGGGCCTTCTTCGTCAACAGGACTTACGCCTGTAGCGTTCAATGCACCGTTTTTGCGATAGGAGAGATCCATGCCCACCGCTACGGAGTTAAAGACACGGGAAAAGCTCAGTCCCGCCAGCTTCACATCTCGAGGATGGACGAGCCGGTAATAGCCATCGGGAGCAGCGACCAGCTCGGGGGCGAGCCAAGGCTGATAGTCATCGAACTCGCGATAATAGGCGCCGACCGTGGACTCGATCTGTTCCAGGTTGAGCTTACCCATCACGCCCCAGTTAGCAGTGTCGCGCCCGCGCTTGGTGCTTCGCTTTTCAAGATTGAAGCCCGGAGCAAGCGGGAAGCGATCTGGCCCTTCGAAGAAAGGATCTGCTGGTCCGAAATAGGTACCGCCATAGGGCATGCGAGTGTTGTCCCACTCGAAGAATTGCTGCACCGCTACCGAAAGGGTATCGGTCAGCTGGGCCTTGATCGAAACCTGTCCCACCGGCAAGAACACTTCTTTCGTCTCGATGCCAGGACTAGTAACGGCCTTCACACCGTCGCTAGGTGCCTGCGAATAAGACACGGCATGCGCACCGAACAATAGGCCCTCACCCCAGTAGTTGGTATGCCGACCCACCTTAAGGTTAACTGGCACCGGTCCAATGTTGAAATTCGTCCAGATAAAGGCGTCGAGGATCTCGCCGGAAGGGCCATGAACATAGCGATCGACTTCCGAGCTGTATTTGTTGCCGTTATAACTTGTCGAGTAGCCAGGAACGTTGCTTTCGACAGTGCCGTCTTTGTAAGCGTCGTCGTACCAGGCTGCCGCGCTTACGCGAGCGCCCCAGAGATACTTATATGCAAAATCGACCTCTGTGAGCAGATCGACACGATTTGTCACGATATCGCCTCTGTCGAACTTCCCATCCGACTCATCTGTCGTCGGGGTGTTCATGATCCGGTCATCCTGGCTTTCCATCCTAACGCCCAGGTTGTATCGGACAGTGTTGTCAAAACGCAGACGGTAATCAGGATTACCTAAATCAATCTCGATCGCGGTAGCGCTTCCTGCGCCACCGAGCACAGCGACCGCCAGGGCGATGCGGGTTAGCTGCGAGGGCTGAGTTCTGAAGCGGCGGCATTCTTTCATCGTTGTGATCCTTTTATTTTTATTTTCAGTGGGTTACACCGAAACGTGTTCAACCTGAGAAGCCTTCCTACGCCTGGCGAAACCGTTGCGATCGCTGTGCGTATAAACAGCATGGGCTGACCAACCCCCGATGCTTAGGGCAACCCTAGCGGATATTTACAAGATATTCCACATTGAGATTCAGATTCTTCATATAGAATTTCATCACCACAAACCATGCTGTCAGCCAAACCCATGAACTCGAATATAGACATTTATCATAAATTCGTTCACTTTTCTTCGTGACAGGATTTTTTCCATCGGCCGACGCGGCAAGCCCAGCGCCGTTTCAGCCGTCCACAGGCGGCCAACGTAGCGGCCAACGCAGAGGCAGGTATTCAAATGAACATCGATTTGAGCAACAAACGCGTCATCGTCACGGGTGCTTCCAGGGGCATCGGCTTGGCCATCGCACGTGCCTTTGCCGCCGAAGGCGCTCGCGTTGCAATCTGTGCAAGATCCTTGGAAGCCGTAGAAACAGCTGGTCGCGAGCTTGCTGGCAGGGCCGCTAGCGTGATTGCGCGCGCCGTCGATGTAACCGACACAGAGGGAGTGAGGCGCTTCGTTGATGAAGTAGCCGAAAGCTGGGGCGGCGTGGATGTACTGGTGAACAATGCCGGCCAGGGTCGCAGCGGCAATATCGATACCCTTACCCCGGAGGCGATTCTCGAACATGCCAATGTTCTGCAGATGGGACATTTCCGTTTCGTTCAGGCCGTGGTGCCGCATATGCGCAAGCAGAACTGGGGGCGCATCGTCGAGATCAACGCGCTGGCCGGGACTATTCCCACACCCGACGGCATCCCATCGGTGATCAACCGCGCATCCTGCGTCGCGCTGTCCAAGTCGCTGGGAATGTCGCTGGCTAAGGAAAACATCCTGGTGAACAGCCTGAACATGGGCTGGATCGATACCGGCCAGTGGGACCGTCACTACAAGGAAATGGGCCCCGGCGTGAGCCGCGAGGAATTCGACGAAATGGTCCTGAAAGTGGTACCAGTTGGCCGCTACGGTAAACCCGAGGACGTGTCCGGTATGGTGCTGTTCCTGTCCAGTGAATATGCGAGCTTCATCAGTGCCGCATCGATCGATATCGCCGGCGGCATGGGTGGACAGATTGCATACTTCCCTACCCTCAAGCGCGATTTCGCCGCCGCCATCAAGGAACGAAACGCCGCCAAGTGATAGTGCGGTCCGTCGCCGATTTCACGACGGCTAATCTCGTTATTTGGTACCGCGGCACGAGCATTTGCTGGCGTCGCTGGGCGCTGACATTCTCAGGACTTCTCCATGCCAGGTTTGATGAACCTGTTGTTGCCGATTCTTGCCACACTGATATGGGCTGCCAGCACCGTGGTGAATCGAATGGCCGTAGGTCTGATAGATCCTGCAGCCATTTCGTTCTACCGCTGGCTCGTTGCAGCCGTTGTGATAACACCCTTCGTGTTGACGAAGGCCTGGAACGTTCGGCGAACTATTCGGACACATCTTGCAAAATTGTTCGCTCTAGGTTGCCTTGGCATGTCGCTGTACCAGTCACTGGCCTATTTCGCTGCTTACAGCGTCACCGCTACGTCCATGGGTCTGATTCTGGCAACCATGCCCATGCTGACGGTCCTGCTGGCCATTGCGCTGTTACGCGCCAGGCCCACGGCGGGGACGCTTGCCGGCGCGCTCATATCCTTTCTCGGATTGGCCTGGTTGATCAGCACCGGCGACCTGGCTGCGCTCTTTCGCCAAGGCATGGGCAAAGGCGAGTTCATGATGCTGATGGCGTCGCTGTCTTATGCGCTTTATTGCGTTCTGGTCAAGCGATGGCAGATTCCATTGCCCACGTGGGTGTCGCTGTATGTGCAAATACTTTGCGGTACGTTGGTTCTGGTGCCGCCTTTTCTACTGGCGCCTTCGGCTGAGTTGACCAACGACAATCTGCCATTGGTGCTCTTCGCCGGCCTGTTCGCCTCTGCCATGGCGCCCGGGTTATGGATGCGCGGGCTCGTCTCGCTGGGTGCGGAAAAAACTGCCGCGCTGATGAATCTGGTGCCGCTGTTTACGGCCATGCTGGCAATCACGCTGCTCGGCGAGACGCTGCACCTCTACCACGCGGTGGGAGGCGGGCTGATCCTGCTCGGCATTGCCCTGGGGCAGATGAGCCGGCGACGCGTCGCTGACTCACCGCTGTCTTAGACGACCGGCACGGAGACGTCCAGCTTGAGCAGCTCGATGGCATTGCCGCTGCGGATGCGTTCACGTTCATCCTCGGACAAACCCAGGCCATGGGTCAGGTCACCATGATCATAGGCGCCGCCGAAATTGGTCCCGTATAACAGGCGATCCGCGCCGACCACTTCCACTACTCCGCGCCGCAGACCTGGGGCGTGCACATCCAGATCGAAATAGAAGTTGGGCATGTATTCCATCAATGGCCGCTTGTTTCGGCTGTCCGGCGCCATGGCGCGGTTGAGCTCGCTCAGCCGGCCGAGCTGAAACACTGCCATGCCGCCGGCGTGGGTGATGTAGGTTTTCAGATTGGGAAATGCGTCCAACGCGCCGCCGCAGATCAGATACCAGAAGAACAATGTCTCATCGACGCAATCGCCAATGATCGAGGTGGTTTCGAACTTGTCATCGGTATGCTTTTCGCCCCAGTAGATCGACTGGTTGAAGCCATGCACCATGATCGGCACGTCGAGCTGAGAGAGTTTCTCCCAAACCGGGAATAGCTGCTCGTCATACGCCTGCAGTCCATTGAAATTGGCCCCGCCTACGCAGACGCCGCGTGCGCCCAGCTGACGCACGGCGCGATCGATTTCCTTCGCTGCCGCCTCCGGGTCCGCCAGGTTGGCGTGGCACCAGAAATCGAAATGCTCCGGGTCCTTGCGACAGAACACAGACAATTCGTCATTACAGACACGCGCATATTCGTTTGCGAAATCGCCCGCCCAGTACATAAAGCAATGGGACGGGGTGGACATGACGAGTTTGTCGACGCCTCGCTCGGCCATCAGCTTGCGTCGGCTTTCGTGGGTCATTCGGGCAAGGAGGTTGGCCTGAGCTTCCTCATCCGAAGACGCTTTGGCGGGCTGCTTGGTACCGAGCGCAAAGTGCCCCACCGTAAGCCCCTGGACCTTCATGAATGGTCCCCAGAATTCGTGGCGGTTGAACATTCCTTCGGTCAACAAATGAGCGTGGACATCGATCAGCATGGCATTCCAATCCTTTTCTTGTTTGATGGTCCCCTTAGGGATTTCTCGGTTCTGATTACGCCTGCACTAGAACATGCGCATCAGCAGAATATAGACATATACTCAATATATGTTCACAAGAATAGATGCCAGAGGCAGAACATCCGCACTGTCACCCGAACATCACCCGCGTGATGGCATGTTCTGATGACGCTCTGGTAATGCCCACCTACCTGTATGCCAAGGACAAACAGCTATGTTTACCGACCATTCCCTGGTTTTAGGTGGCGGCGGAATCACCGGTATCGCCTGGATGACCGGCCTGCTGCTTGGCTTGGACGAAATGGGCGTCGACCTCCGTGAGTGCGGCAAGATGCTTGGGACATCAGCCGGCGCCACCGTCGCGGCGCAGATCCGCGAAGATAGCGATCTCTGGGAACTGTACGAACGTCAGGTCAACGCATCGAAACAGGTTCAGGAACTCGCGCCTCAAATACGACTGCTGCGATTACTGCCTTTGGCAATTTCCGTATTGCCAAAGCTGAATGCTCCCACCGAGCGCACCAAGCGAATCGGTCAGCTGGCGCTACGAGCCGAGGCCGGGAATGCACAAGCCAGGCAGTCAGTCATTGCGGCCCGGCTGCATCCTCGACAGGACTGGCCAGCCAAGCCTATGGCCGTTGTCACTGTCGATGTGCTGACTGGCGAAACCAGAATTTTCGACCGGCACTCCGGCGTGGCATTGGCCGATGCGGTTGCTGCAAGCTGCGCCGTGCCCGGTATCTGGCCGCCCGTTAACATCGGCGGACGCCAATATATGGACGGCGGAATCCGAAGCTCGAGCAATGCCGATCTGGCCGAGCGTTCATCAGGGGTGATCATTGTGTCGCCCCTTGGCGCGAACCGTGGAATTCCTGGCCGCACGCTGGCCAAGCAAATGGCGAAACTCGAGCAGTCCGGGACGCGCGTTCAGGTTATCGGCCCTGACAGGGCAGCGGCAGCGGCGATGGGCAGAAATCCGCTGAATCCGGCGCGGCGCGCCATCGCTGCGCAGGCCGGCAGAGCGCAAGGCCATCTGATCGCGACCGCATTTGAGCAATATTGGCGTTGAGCCGACATGCGGATCACTCAGGATGCGCACGCCATGATTAGGAACTGGCGAAACGCTTCAGCGGTTTGCGGCAACTCCGTCTCGCGGCGCCAGATCAAGCCCAGTTCCATGGGCGGGATAGCGTCCACCAACGGCCGCGCCTCGATTTTCTTGCCTTCCAGCGACCAGGCCCGATAAAGCATGTCGGAGAGAATCGTAACGCCGAATCCATGGGCGACCAGCCCTCGCAATCCTTCCATCGAAGACGTCCGGAACGCCACATTCGGCTCCAGACTGCGAGAACTCCAGTAGCGATACGTGGAGCTCTCCCCTTCATCCACAGTGGGCAGAATGTAAGGATGACGCGCCACGTCTTCGAGTGTAATAACCGAGGCTTGCATCAGCGGGTGTTCGCTGGCGAGCCACAATTGGCGTCGCGAGCGAATCAGCACCTGATGCTCGAAACGCTGCAGGTTCTCGGTATTGGAGACGATGGAAAGCCCCATATCCAACCGTCCCGCAGCAATTGCGTTTTCGATGACAGGCCGATCCATATCGACCAGATCGATTTCCACCTGCGGATAGCTCCGCTTGAACCGCGCCAGCAGCGACGGCAGAAAATAGCCGAGCACCGTGTAAGAAGCCCCGACGCGAATCACCCCTTGGATCGAATGGCTCAGAAAAAGCGGCTCGCTGAGCGCGTCCTGCAGCGTGTCGAGAATATGGCCCGCATGCTGGGCGAACTTATGCCCCTCTGCGGTCAGGGTGACGCCGTAAGGCAGCCGGTCGAACAACCGAACGCCCAATGTCTGTTCAAGTTGCAGAACGGCGGCGGTAATGGCCGATTGCGATACATGCACCTTCACCGCTGCCTGGGAAAGCTGCCCTGCCTCAGCCGCGGCCATGAAGTAGCGCAGCTGGCGCATCGATATGTCTTTGCCCTTCGCCATCCCGTTACCCTTCACCAACTCAGTGCGACCACTTCAGGCTAGTCGCGCACCATACAGCGAACGCAAGATTCGGTCACGGTGTCGAGCAGGCGTTATAAGCGCAGCCCACGTTACGCTCTATGACGTAACGGTGAGATGACCATGAGCGCTCCAATGAATCGAGCGCCCCTAACGAGACCTGCGCGAGACCCGGCAGAACGCGATGATCAATCGGCGCGAGGGCTGCGCGGTTCTTTTCCATGCGTCGCGACGATGCTGGCCAGAATGAAATCGGCACAGTGTTTGCGCCAGGTTTCCATACCTTCCTCGGAAGCAGTATCGAGGCCGACCAGCGCTGAGGTGGAGTAAGCGTTGGTAAACCAGCCGGTAGCGATGAGAGCCGCGGTGGCAAGCAGTAGCCGAGGCTGGGTGTCCGGCTTGAAACTACGGCATTCAATGCCTCGCTGAACGATCCCGCCAACCTTATCGACCAGGGCCGGTGCCAGTTCCAGGAAGCGGTTGCGCGGCGTTTGATTGTAATCGTGATAGCGAACGCCCTCCTGCGCCAACCTGGCAAGCAAGGGGTCGTTGCGATATTGATCGAAGATGTGGTTGAGCAAGGCTCGAAGCGCTTGCGTCGGGGTCAGCTGCTCGACATCGAAATCGACCCACCCGGTCATGAGTCTGTCAGAGGTTTCGTCAAGCACCGCGACAAACAGGCCTTCCTTCGATCCGTAATAGTGGAAGATCAGCTGTTTGGTAACGCCAGCATTGCGGGCAATTTCGCCAATACGCCCGCCGGCCAGTCCCTTGTTGCAAAACTCCTGATGCGCGGCGGCAAGCATTCGGCTCATTGTCTGACGTTTATCGGACTTCGAGCGGGTCTGTGTTTGCATCTTCAACGCTCCTTTGCCACGACATCAGGCGGTTTATATATATGCAACACGTTGCCATGTTGGCTATGCGCGAGCCGTCTTTTTGTTTTACCAATAGTCAACCGCCAGTGTTTCCGGTTTGGTAAAACTTGATATAGCCCCGGCGCCTTCGAGCAGGTCCGATTGACCAACGCCCTCAAGTATCCACCACGGCTATTTTCCGATGAGCATTTCGAGACTCCAAAACAAACACGCATTTGACCGCCGGTCAAACAACTCAAGCGTATCGAGAGCGTGTTTGCCTTGTTGACGCAGCGCGCCTGGTCAACACTCGGGTTTACGCCGAATACGTGAGTAAGTGCGTTTCCGCTGTCGTACGGTTTCTACAGGAAGCCGCTTATATTTCGCCTTCAGAGATAAAAACAACAATGACCAGTATCGAAGAGTTGCGCACGGCGCGCCCTTATCCTGCACGTCAGGGCAGGCTCCCGCGTCACCTGCAAGACGTTACGCCCCATTGGTTGACGAGCCTGCTTCAGAACCGCTACCCCGGGATCGCGGTGAATGATTTCGAGCAGGTAGAGGTGCGTAACGGGCACACCACCAAGCTACGGCTCGCGCTAGACCTCAACGAGGTTGGCCTGGCCGCTGGCATTCCGCGCAACGTTTGCCTTAAATCCAACTGGTCGGAAGGGTTCGAAAGCGGCGAGATCTGCGAGTTGGAGGCGCGCTTCTACCACTTCATGCGCGAGCGTCTGCACACGCCGGTGCCGGACAGCTATTTTTCCGACTGGGATGGCGATGGTGGCGGTCGGGGCGTCGTCGTGATGGAAGACCTCGGAATGGCGCCAGGCCAGTTCGGTCACAGTACCCATCACCTCGGCGTCGATGGCGTGGCCCAGGGGCTGGAGTCGCTGGCGATGTTGCATGCGGCACTGTGGGGAAGTTCTGAACTCAAGGCACAGAGCTGGCTGCCCACGTCCATGGATCACCCGGTCGACTACGATCAGTTTTTACGCATGTACGACTACATTCGGCTGAACCTGCGCAAGCCTGAGTACAAGGCCATCCTGCCGAAGTGGATGTATGAAACACCGGAGCTGTTTGGGCATGCCTTTGACGAGTTGCGCGCTTATGAACTTGAGCAGGAGACACCTATCTGCCTGGTCCATGGCGATTCTCACCAGGGCAACAGCTTTCTGCGCGACAGCGGCGAGAGGGTCTGGCTTGATTGGCAGCTTGTGCGCAAGGGGCGGCCATGGCGCGATATTGCCTATTTCATGCTTGGGGCGCTGACAATCGAGGAGCGGCGGGCTTCGGCCTGGGATCTGGTCAAGGTCTACCGCGAGAAGCTGATCAGCCTGGGCGCCGAAGGTGTACTTGGACAGGACGCCGCCTGGGAACAATTTCGCCGCTGGCCCATGTATGGCATGCAGGCATGGCTGGCCAATGTCGATGAGTGGGGCCAGGACGGGCGCATCATGGTGGAGCGATTCTTCGCCGCGGCGGAGGATTTCGAAACCGTGAAAACGCTGACCGCCGGCAAAGCGCCACGCCGCCACGTGAAGCTGGGCGAGGGCGCGCGCCAGGTTCTCCCGCAGTTTCGGCATTTGCTGGAAGATTGATGGTTTGGATCATTGTGTACGAACAAAAAACAATAAACGGAGTGCAATCGAAATGACGACGCAACTGAATGCTGAAAGCGTCCAACGTTTTATGAAGGGTCAGGTCTCGGCATGGAACGCCCACGATCGCGAGGCCTTTCTTGACTGCTATCGCGAAATAGCGCCTGAGTCGCTGATCATCGAATATGCCGGGCGCACTGACACGCGTGATGGCTGGTTTATCCTCGAAGAGATGTTCGACAAGCACAATGCGGACATCTCTCTGGAAGTGGTGGAGACCATCTACAACGGCAACGACGTTGCAGCTCATCATCGCAATTGCCTGAATGGTACCGGGCTGGCCATTGAAAGCATCGAAACCTACCGTTTCTCACCAGGCAAACTTCAGGTGTGCTATTTCCTTAAACCGCCGGTGACCGACAATCTGGACCTCACGCAATTTCGGGGATTCGCCTCCGCTTGATCACATTAGGCGAACGTTCGAGCATTCAGATATGAGAGCCCCGATGAATCTGCAGTTAGCAGGCACCGATAATTTTCGTAGTCTCAAAGGCTTGCCGGCCCATGACGGCCGGCGCATCGCCGGGCATACGTTGCTACGGTCCGACCAGCTGCACATGCTTGCCGCCGAGGGCTGGGAAACCCTCAGGACCCTTGGCGTAAAGACCGTATGTGACCTGCGCAGCGAGGGTGAGCGCCAGCGGACGCCCAACAATCTGCCTGTTGAACTTGAGCAGCTGGCACTTGAGGTCACCGGCGACATGCGCGCCGACAAAAGCGTGTCGAGCCTGTTGACTGAAAGCCCGGATCTTGCCGGCGCCGAGGCCATGATGTTCGAGGTATACCGGCGTCTGCCGGGCATGCTGGCGCCGCATCTGCCGAAACTGTTCGGGTTGTTCGAGACGGGTAAGGTGCCCGTGCTGGTTCATTGCGCAGCGGGCAAGGACCGCACCGGTTTTGCCGTCGCGGTTATTCTTCACGCGCTCGGCGTAGCGCGGGAAGTCATTGTCGCTGACTATCAGCTGTCGGCCCGCCGAATGGTCGACGCCAGCGACGTCCGGCGAGAGCTGATGAGTACGCTGGTCAGCAACATGATCGGCAAGCCCTGTCCTGACGAAGCGGTCGACGCGATCATGGATGCCCGCCCCGAGTACCTGCAAACGGCCTACGACTGCGTGGACAAGCACTATGGATCGATGGACGCCTATATCGAGACGTGTGTCGGCCTGGATGCGTCGGGCCTGAATAGTCTCAGGGACCGTTATCTCACCGCTGACTGATGCCCGGCTGGCCGTTCGTAGCAGATCCTTCCCTCTTAAGCACATTCCCCCCGATGGCGTTCGGGGCGATTGCTTGCGAATTCGCCCCTGGAGCGTTTCGCCACATGGCGTCGGTGTGGTGTGTAAGCAGGGCACTGCTGCAAAAAAAAAGCTGCTCGCCCCCGAGGGGTTGAGCAGCGAAACACCAGTCGCTCCTGGTTCATTGGGCTCGCTCGCCACTTCAGGCAAATCGAGCCGCTGACTCGTACCGCTTAATCAGCCATCGCAGCAGGCCGCTTCGCCCGCTGCTCGATTAGTTGATATCGCTGCCGGGGACATTGCGTGCCGCGCCATTGCGCCGGTCCGACTCACCCCAGGCCACCCAGTGATCCGGCTCGCGAGTATCACCCACTCGCCGCCAGCGGCCTTCCTGCTGTGCTGTGACGGGAAAGCCGCCAACGAAGTCGATCATTTCGCCGCGCGGATCGGGCAGGAATTCCCATTCTTCACGGCCGTCCAGCGTGATTTTGGCAGCCTCCAGAAAGTAGCTCCCGTCCTTGTGCTTGGTTACGCATTCGATGTCGGTGGTGGTACGCACTTCGCCCTTTTCATTCTGGAAAATCGCGTAGCCGAGGTGGTCATGGCCAACCATGAACGAGCCGACATCGTAGGTGCCGTCCTTGTAGACCGTGGCAAAGGACCACCACAGCACGTGCATCTTGTTGTTCACCACCAGGTCTTTCTTGAAGTGAATCGCGCCGCCCTCGGCCATGTACACCTGGTCGAGCAGGATGGCGCCCTTGACCGGACGCCCTTCGCAGACGCCGCTGACATCCCAGATCTGGGAAACGTAAAAGGTGCCCCACTCGACGCCCGGCAAGTACCACTGCATACCGTTGCCGAGCAGGCGGCCTTCGAGCTGGAACAGGTTGTTCTCTTTCCAGGTGAAGGTTTCGCTGTTGGCGGTCAATTCCCATGGATGGCCGACGTCATCCGGCTGGTTGGTCCAGCGGACGGTATCGCCTTGCAGCGACAACGCCGGAGCCGGCGTCACGCCGCGTTCCGCCATGCGTGCCTGGTCCATGCGGATGTTCTTGCCGTCGATGCGGGTGGACAGATAGAAGAATTTGGTCGGGTTCGGCGTGCCGGTTGGCGCCATGACCGAACGGGTGAACGAATAGATATGTCCTTCTTCGTCACGAACCGAGCCGAACGGCATGCTCTTGCTCAACTGCAAGCCGAAAAAGCCACGGCCACCATGCATCGACTCGCCGGTCACCTTGTAGGGCGCGACCAGGGTTTGATAGGCGAAATCGCCTCGCTCGGGGATCTTGGAAAAAGTCTTCATCTTTTATCTCTTGTTATTGAGTCGTTGAACGGAGGGTTACGCAGAGGCCTGGACCCGTTCGAATTTAGATACAGACGCCTGAAGAACCAGCTTGCAATAAGGGAAAAATGGAAACATGGGCATGGCTTTAACGTTTGTTCTTATTAAATTCAACGTAACGCCGGTTTCAAATCATCAGGCGCTTCGTGGTTTCGGCTGACGGGCTTCAGGTTAGGACCAACTGCCGTTTTTAACATCACTAAATATCCGCTTTCGTTTTACCGTGGGTGAAACGGTATGAACGGCATGTAAACGCGTATTGGCTAAGTTAGAGGGGCGATGCATCACGTCGTCTTACGGCTCCATATAAATCCAATAAGCGGAGACTGCTCATGATTTCCCGATTCGCGTTAAGCATTGTCTTGACCGGCATTTCCACATTTGCCTGCGCTGCGGTTTCGCCAGAAGAGGCGCAGAAACTGGGTAATACGCTCACCCTGTTCGGGGCAATAAAAGCCGGAAACGCCGAAGGCACTATTCCGCCCTACCAAGGCGGTTTGCGGACCGCTCCAGCGGACTTCGAACCCGGCAAAGCCTGGACCGATCCTTTCCGGGATGAAAAACCGCTGTACCGGATCACCGCACAAAACGTAGATCAGTACGCCGACAAATTGAGCGCGGGGCAGCAAGCCCTGCTAAAAAAATATCCGGACACCTGGTACATGGATGTGTACCCGAGCCATCGCACCGCTGCCTATCCGGATAACGTGCTGAAGGCAACGGTTCGCAACGCCACCGAATGTGCAACCTTCAACGACGGTTTATCGCTTGAAACCGAATGCCGGGGCGGCCTGCCGTTTCCCATCGCCAAGACTGGCCACGAGATGATGTGGAACCAGTTGTTGCGCTACAAAAACGGACCGACTGGCGTCCTGGACGAGCACACCAGCTGGGTGGTCGACTCCAATGGCAACATCACCAAGACGGCGCAACAGCGCGCCTATGAGGAATTTCCGTTCTATCAGACGCATCTGGAGGACCGTGATCCGGAGGTATACGGCCGTGCCTGGTCGATCAACACCGAGCCGGCTCGCCGGGCGGGCGAGATGACCGGTATTTCCGATTTTCTGGACCCGACCGAGAAACCGCGTCGCGCCTGGAGCTATTCGCCAGGTCAGCGCCGCGTCAAGTTGGCGCCGGAGTTCGCCTATGACACGCCGGTAGCGAGCCAGGGCGGCATTTCCCTGTTCGACGAGCTGCAAATGTTTGCCGGCAAGCAGGATCGCTTCGATTTCAAGCTGATAGGACGCCAGGAGATGTACATCCCCTACAACGCCTACAAGTGGTACTTCGGAATCGAAGCGCCCGAGCAGTTCATGAAGAATCACGTTAACCCGGCGGTTGAGCGCTGGGAGTTGCACCGCGTCTATGTAGTGGAGGCGACGCTCAAGCCTGGCCAGCGCCACGTGTACAGCAAGCGGCGCTATTACATGGACGAGGACACCTTCGGCGCGGGCCTGTACGACGCCTGGGACCAGGAAGGCAATCTGTACCGGACCGTGTACATGGCCGGGGTGCAGATCTATGACAAAGACATTCCCTACGCGACCAAGCTGGCGATCTTCGATTTCAACAAAAACATGTATGGCGTGCTCAACGACTTCCTGACCGGACGCCTGGAGTTTGCGGAGGAGGCACCGTCCAACAGCACGCAGAACCCGGAAGCCATCGTGTCCAAGTACACGCAGCGCTGATCGCGTTGGTATCGCCGGGCTTGTCTGGCGCGTAGCCATGGCCTCGCCGATACGTGGCGCGGCTATTGCGATCCGCGAGGCGCTTCATGCCACACCCGAAAACAACAATGACAGGAGATAAAACGGATGCAACGTCTGGCAGGCAAAGTGGCAATCGTAACCGGCGGCGGCGGTGGTATCGGCTCGGCGACCGCGTTGCGCCTGGCGCGTGAAGGCGCGAAAGTCGTGTGCGCCGATATCAATCTGGAAACGGCGCAACGCGCCGCCGATGCGCTGGAGGGCAACGGCTTGGCGCTGCGGTTCGATGCCGCCGATGCCGACAGCATCGAGGCGATGGTGACCCAGACGGTCGAGCACTTCGGTCGGCTGGACATTCTGCACAACAACACCGCGATCACCGACCCGCAGACTCACGGCCAGGACCTCAGTCTGCTGGAAATACCCATGGAGGTATGGCGCAAAACCCTGGACGTGAACCTGACCGGCTACATGCTGACCTGCCGGTTCGCCATTCCCCACATGATCGAAGCGGGGGGCGGGTCGATCATCAACACCGCCTCCGGCTCCGGCACCAAGGGCGACCTCGTGCGAATCGCTTACGGCACCAGCAAGGCTGCGATCATCAATATGACGCGCCACATCGCGACGCAATACGGTCGCCAAGGCGTGCGCTGCAACGCCATCGCACCGGGGGTGATCGTCACGCCTGCGATGGAGGCGACGGCTCCGCAAATTCTTGCCTTTGCGAGCAAATACGTTCTGACCAAGCGCCTCGGCACGCCTGAAGACATAGCGGCGCTGACTGCCTTTCTCGCGTCCGACGAGTCCGGCTACATCACTGGCGAATGCATCGAGATCAACGGCGGCAAGAACAGCTGCCAGCCACATTTCGCCGAGCTGTATGAACAGACCCGGTAGACATCGGACTGAACCGACATACGGGGCAGCACCCTCATCTCGATCAGTTTCAGAAACAACGGAACCTACAAGAATGAATGACAATCCGGTGGTTGAAAAAGACGTAGTCGTCGTCGGCTCTGGCGGCAGCGGCATGACGGCCGCGATCGTCGCCGCAACCCAGGGCCTCGACGTACTGCTGGTAGAAAAGACCGGGCTGTTCGGCGGCACCACCGCGCTTTCTGGCGGCGGCATCTGGGTGCCGTGCAATACCCAGGCGGCCGAGGCCGGTTTGAAAGATGATCCAGAGCAAGCCTTCGCTTACGTTCAGGAAGTGGTGGGGCCGACACTGCGTACCGATCTGCTGCGGGCTTTTCTTGATGCCGCGCCGCGCATGGTCGATTACCTGCACGCGCGTACCTCGGTACGTTTCGCCGTGCAGCGCGGTTTTGCCGACTGGCATCCGCAGGCCAAGGGCTTTTCCGCCGATGGCCGTTTGCTTTGCCCGGTGGAATATGACGGTCGTGAGCTGGGCGAATACTTCGACCAATTACGGCCCCCGCTGACTGAATTCAACGCGCCGGGCGGCATGATGTTCGGCATTGGCGACATGCCGCACATCGCCAAGGTCACCAAGTCGTTCACCTCGTTCAAACACATCGCCAAGTTGGCGGTGCGCTTTGGCGTGGATCGGCTGAGCTATTCGCGCGGTACGCGGCTGACCATGGGCAATGCCATGGCCGCCCGGCTGCTGCGCTCGGCGATCGATGCCGGGGCGGAGCTGTGGAAAGACACACCCATGCGCAGCCTGATCCACGAGCATGGGGCGATCAAAGGCGTGGTTGTCGAGCGCGACGGCAAGCTGATGGAAATTCGCACACGCCGTGGCGTCGTGCTGGCCACCGGCGGTTTTTCCGCCAATCCGGACATGCGCAAACAGTACATTCCGTTTGCCGAACACCATGTGTCGCTGGTGCCGGAGGGCAATACCGGCGACGGTTTGCAGCAAGCCCGCGACGCTGGCGGCCGCTTCGATGGCGAAAACCTGAGCAATGCCGGCTGGGTGGTGGTCTCGCTGCTGAGGAAGCCCGACGGCGGAATACGCAAATTTCCGCACCTTTATATGGATCGCGGCAAGCCAGGCTGCATTGCGGTCAACCGGGACGGTAGGCGTTTCGGTAACGAGGCGGCGACCAACCTGGTGGAGCCCATGCACCGCACCGGCTCTGTGCCGGCGCACCTTGTATGCGACCACCCGTTCATCAAGAAATACGGCCTGGGCCTGGTGCGCCCGGGCGGCTTTGGGCTGAAAGGGCTGATCGCCGCCGGCTATATCCTCACCGAGCCGACCCTCGATGCGCTTGCCGCGCGTATCGGTGTCAATCCCGGCAACCTCGCCGACACCGTCGCGCGCTTCAACCAGCAAGCCGCCCGGGGTGTGGATGATGACTTCGGGCGTGGACGGGACAAGGCCGATATGCCTCTGGGCGATCCCAACCACACCCCCAATCCCTGCCTCGGGCCGATTCAGCAAGGGCCGTTCTATGCCGTGCAGATATTTCCCGGCGATTCCACCACCACGGTCGGCCTGCGCATAGACGGCAAGGCGCGCGTGCTGGACGGGAACGACCAGCCGATTCCCGGTCTGCACGCGGTGGGTCTGGACATGAACTCGCTATGGCGGGGCCGCGCGCCGGGCAACGGCGCGAACAATACGCTCAGCCTGACCTTTGGCTATCTCGCCGGGCTGGCCCTGGCTCAGGACGATGTCCCGCAACCGGCTATCGAGCCTGCCGCGCAGATAGGCGCTGAGCAGCTGAATTGACGCTGTGACATGACCCGCCGGGCGCTTGAAAGCCCGGCTGAGGGTATCGCCATAACAACAACAAGAGGAAGCCACATGGCCGTTTCCGCCGCTAAGCCCCACACCTCTCTGGCTATCGACTGGACAGAGTTCCGCCAGGGATGGCGGGTGCTGCTTCTGGCGCTGCTGGGTATCGCCACTTCGGTCGCCGTCGCGCCCATCTATGCGTTCGGCACGCTGGTGCTGCCGTTACAGGAGGCCTTTGGTTGGTCGCGAGGCGAAATCCAGACGGCGGCGGCCTTTCAGTACGGCAGTTCCATCATCGCCTTTCAGGTTGCCGGCTGGCTGAACAAACGCTACGGGCCGCGTCGCGTGACCCTTTGCTCGCTGATCGCGCTGCCGCTCGCCTACTTCGCCATGGCCCTCAACACCGGCCACTTGTGGCAATTGAATCTGGGCTTTGGTCTGCTGGCGTTTGCCGGGGTGGGCACGCTACACGTGACCTGGACGCAGCTGACCTGCCTCTGGTTCGACAAGAACCGCGGCCTGGCGCTGGCGATCATCCTGTGTGGCACGGGCCTGGCCGCCCTGGTGCTGCCCTCGTTGCTGAGCTGGGCAATCATCCGCTGGGATTGGCGCGCCTGGTTCTGGGGCTTGGCGCTGTTGCCATTGCTGGTGACCTTGCCGCTTTCGTTGCGCTGGTTGAGCACCCGAGGGGCCGTGGAACAGGCGACACAACGATCATCTCTCCCTGCGCAGCCGGACGTCGGACTGACGGGCTTCTCGCTTCGCCAGGCGTTGCACTCGCGGCGCTTCTGGGTCATCAACTGCGCGTTGTTCCTCGCGATCATGGGCATGATGGGCATGATCATCAACGCTGTGCCGATGATGCAGGACAGCGGCCTTTCAGCAACCGAGGCGGCCAAGGTGTTCGGTGCGTTCGGCGTGTCGCTGATTTTCGGACGGCTGTTCATCGGCTATCTGATCGACCGGGTGTGGGCGCCTGGGGTGGCCTTTTTCGTCTTGCTGCTTCCCGGCGTCGGCTGCCTTTTGTTCAGCACGGTTGGCGCACATGTTCCCCTGTTGGTGCTCGCCTGTGTCTTCGCCGGGCTGGGCGCCGGCGCCGAAATGGATATTGCGTCGTATCTGATCGCGCGCTATTTCGGGCTGCGCGACTACAGCCGGGTTTTCGCCTTTCAGATGAGCTTTGGTGCGATCGGCAGCACCATGGCTCCGGCGTTCTTCGGCGCGCTGTTCGAGGCAACCGGCTCCTACCACGCGATGCTGATGTTCTGCATGGTCAGTTTTGGTATCGGTGCGCTGCTGCTTTTGACGTTGGGGCGTTACCCCACCCTTCCCACGGCTCCTGGGGAAGTGGCGACAGCCACCGTTACGGATGGGGCGATAACCGAGCCGGCAACTTGAAGCGATGACTGGGGACGGGCGCGCTATCGGTACTGGCGTTCGCGCAGTGGGCAAGGGGCTGTTGCCTGCTCGCCGCAACACCGCATGCCACCAAACGCCGCCAGACGGGGCGGTCTGCCTGGCCAGGCAGACCGCCTTCGTTCGATTTACAGTTTTGAAAATGGCCGGCTATGCAAGGCGCGCCTCGGTGGAGGCCTTGGTATCCATGTATTCGCGGCCTTCGACGATCAGGCCGTCGCGGATCACCAGCAGGTTGTGGTAACTGTTGCGATAGACGCGGTCGGAAAACACCATCTCGCCCTGCGCTTCATAGGCGACGCGATCGCCTTCAGCGGTCAATCCGGTGATTACCACCGAGCGCTTATCGGCACTTAGCAGGCCGCTGCGTACCGCGGTATTGAACGCTTCGCGGCTCATGTCGCCTCGGGTCAACGTCCACCATTTGACATCCGGATGCTGCAACGCCTCGAAGGTATCCATGTCGCCGTCGATAACGGCCTGTACATATCGACGCACCAGCGCCTTGTTGTCCTCGATCGTGTTACTCACGGTTCTCTCCGTTGTCTGTTGTCCGCAAAATCGGGTCGGGCAGGCTTTTCAGCCGTTGCGGTATGGAAAACTAGGCCGAGCCTGCACCCTTGTCCATCGGTCAGCTTTGACTGCGGGACAAACGAGAATCCGATATTGAGCTGGGTAAAACATCCGCCGTCTGAGAAGCTGACCAGCAGGTGCCGCCACGACTAGCGCGGCTGGCGCAGCGAGTGGCTAGCGCCCTTGACCATGAAAATTTCAAATCCGGCTCCGAACGCTATCAATCGCCAAGCTTGATCTGAAAGTACACTCGGAGACGGTCCTCATTTCGTAAACCTGCATCTGGCATGTCTGTCAGCGACAGGAAAGCTCAGCATCAACAATAAGAACGGCTGAAGGAAGCGACATGAATGTCATCGAATATCGGGAATACGAGTCCCCCCATGCGGGCAATTTTTTCACCGAAGCTGGCCTGTCCAACAAGGGTTTCGAGGTCCGCGTCGAGCATGCACATTGGTCCAGCTCGGGAGCCGCGCTGATTCACCTGACTGATCACTGTCTGATCAGGCTGCTGCTGGCCGAAGCCCTCGAAAACGCGCCGTTGTCAAATCGTGGCACCCTGTCGGGCAACCGGGGAAGCTGCCAGCCGCTCGGCCAGACGATCTTCATCCCGCCGGGAAGCGACTTTCACTTCAAGCATCGGGCTTGTCAGCAAAAAGCGGTGATCTGCCTGTTCGACCCCGCTGCCATCGCGCCGCTCGCGGCTTACCGCTGGGACTGGGAATACTGCATCACGGACGCCATGTTGAACCTCAAAAGCAGCTATCTGCAGGCCTCGCTGCGCAGGCTTGGCGAAGAGGTTGCATCACCCGGGTTTGCCAGCGAGCTTCATATCGAATGCCTGATGACCGGAATCGCGCTGGAACTGCGCAAGGAATTTCTGGGTAAACAGCGCGATGACGACGAACCCGGCAAGCTGAGTCGCCGGCAGCTGCAGCACTTGAGGGAAGCCCTGGACGCCGATGCAAACGATATTTCGCTGCGCAAGCTGGCCGATCTGTGTGCCTTACCGGAAAGGAAACTGTCGGTTTATTTCAAGAACACCACCGGCAAGACCCTGCGCCAGTACTCGGCCGAAGCACGGGTCAACCGGGCGATGAGGCTGCTCGGCGACCCTTCCCTGTTGATCAAGCAGATTGCCTACATGACCGGGTTCCAGAGCGCCGCCGCCTTTTCCGCGGCATTTCGAAAAGCGGTCGGCTGGACGCCCGAGGAGTTCCGTCGACAGCGCTCACCAGACCAACGCGAGGCCTGGCCTGATGAGCAGGAAGTCAGCTAGACCGGTGCAGGCGCAGCCTCGCGCTCGAACACCGGATAGCCGCCTAATCCAAGCAGCAACAATGGCCCCACGGTAAAGCAGATGCAGCAGAAGGCCAGCAGGCCGGTATAGCTGCCACTCGCGCCATACAGGGCGCCGAACAGCAACGGCGCGGCAGCGGCCCCGGCAGTGATCAGGCCCAGATGCACGCCGAACAGGCGGCCGTAGTCACGCATACCGAAATAGCGGGCGATCAGAAACGCGGCGATGTCGAATTCCGCACCTGCGCCAAGGCCGACCAGCAGGGTGGCTAGAACGAACAACCAGATGCTGGCATCGGCATAGAGAAACACCAGACAGGCCAAGGCGGGCATCAGCAAGGCCACAGCCGCAACGCCAGGTGCCCACAATCGATCAATCAGGTAACCCACCACCAGGCGACCAAGGATCAGCGATATCCCGAAGGTGCTGAAGATCTGGCTGGCCTGCTCCGCCGCGATGCCCTTGTCCCGCAAAAGCGGGATGATATTGGTCACCATGCCAACCACGCAGGACACCACCAGCGTCATCGAAAGATTGCAGATCCAGAAGCGCCACGAACGCAGCGCATCACACAGCAGCATTCCCGGATGGCTTCGCTCGGCGCCGCTCTGCATCGAGTGTGACGCGTAGCCCTTAGCCACCGGCAACAACCAGCGCAGCGCCAGCGGCAACGCCAGTAGCACCGGCAACGCACCCAGCGCAATGAAACCCGCCCGCCAGTCCCAGCGCGAGATCGCCCAGGTCGTGATGAGCGGCAGCATGATCGCCGCCAGCCCGGAGCCGCTCAGGATGATCGCCAGGGCAAAGCCTCGGTTCTCCTCGAACCAGAGATTGACCAGATGCGACCAGGTCACCTGCAGGGTCCCCAAACCGGCCAGCGGAACCAGGAAAAACCCCAGATAGAGCATCCAGATCGATCCCGAGGCACGCGACAAGGCGAACATACTGAGTGCCAGCGTCACCAGGGAGATCAGCGTGACCAACCGCAAGCCGTAACGCAGGTTCAGCCAGCCGGCCAATTGCGCGGCAATGATGGTCCCCAGCGAAAGCGCGGTGATCGAAGCCTGGAGGTCGGCGCGCGGCCAGCCCATCGCCTCTTCGAGCGGAATCACCATCGAGCTGAAGCTGTACAGCAGCAGCGAACTCGAGCTGGTGGCTACCCCGACGATTGCAAGGATGAGAATCCGCCAGCCTCGTTTGAACTCCGTATTGTCGAAAGTTTTCATGTTTAGGACTCTGCCTGGTGTATGGAAAAACCCACTGCGTTTGCTGCCGCGCTCGGACTCGACCGGCCGCCCTCGCTCACGGTTTCAATCACCGATAAAGAGTGCAGACTCTGCGCTGATCCGCTGTACGTGTTCGCGCCGCGCCTGCCCCGAATGCGACCCGGTGGGGGACTCGGCCAGATCGTCGGGATGGATAATCGTCGGCCCGTTGGGCAACTCGCGTAGCGCGATCGCAGCGATGTCCTCGGCCTTGGCCAGTTGCATGGTCAGGGCGCCGGCGATTCCTTGCCTGACCATCGCGTCGCGCATGGTTGGCGTATCGACCGTGCCGATCAGCAGGTTCAACACATCGACGCCCTGCCCCTTCCATTCGGCCCAGAGCCCTTCGCCCAGCGTCATGGCGAAAGACTTGGTGGCCGCGTACATAGCCAGCTTGCGCACGCCACCCAGCGCAGCCTGGGAGCCAACCAGCAAGACCCCACCGGCGCCACGCGTAACCATTCGGCCACCGAACGCATGGCAGCAGCGCATGATCGTCCGGGTATTGAGGTGCAGCAATTTGCACCAGTCTTCAACCGGCGTGTCGAGAAAGCGGGTGATGTATGGATCGCCGCCGGCGTTATAGATCAGCAGCCCTACTTCCCGGTCCGCCACCGCTGCCACCAGCCGGTCGGCGGCATCGTCCAGCGTCAGGTCAAGTGTGACGACCAGCACCTCGACGCCATAGCGGTCGACAAGCTGGTTCTTCAGGTCGGTCAGGGCATCTTCGCGCCGGGCAACAAGCACGCAGTTCAGACCCTTTGCAGCCACCTGGTCGGCAAGCGCGGCACCAACACCGTGGGAAGCACCTGCGATGACGGCCCAAGGGCCATATTTTTTCGTGAAGGCGAGAGTGTTTTGCTCGGACATGGAACAACTTCCTTTCTAACTGAACGGGTGGCTTGGCTACGGCTGTGAATGGCCGGTTTCAGCGGGGCTCGATCGGTGGCAGATCGATATGGCTCGCCGAGCCACCAATCGCGGTGCCGCCGAACACCAGCACGCGCCGCTCGATCTGTTTCATGAACAGTTTCAACAAGGGCTCGTCATATTCCGGGCCGGCGCTGCGCACGAAGTCCTCCAATGCCGCGTCGATCTCGCTGTAATGGTCGAATGTGCGGCCGAGCAGCGCTTCGGCGTCCGCCTGTTCCAATTCCTGTAATCGCAACGTCATGGCGTCTCCCTTGACGAGATACTCGACCAGCTTGCTCACCGACTTGAGCTTGGATTGCTGAAACTCATCACTCACCTTCACCTGCGCGACGGCATCCTCGAGCATCATCAGCAATGCCGTGTTCGGCCCTTGCGTGGCGATGTCCAGTGCCGGGGTTTCCAGGAGAACACCCATCGCCTCGGCCAGCGCATGCACCACTACACGACGCAAGGCGATGTCGAACTCGGTGTAGGTATCGTGCGGGTCCCCCGGTTGCGGCGTCGCCACCGTGCAGGAAAACTGCATGGCACTCACGGTGGAAAACAGGGCGGTGTGGAAGCGCACCACGTCCGGCTCCGACCGCTCGCCCGTGACGTCCTGGTAGTAGCGATAAAGATCACTGAAGGTGTCGCCCAGCGGTTCATAGTTGTCGCGCATTCGCGCCGAGGCGAGGTCGGCCAGCGGGTCACCGATCATCGCGAACTCGAAATCATAGAGCGCGTTCAACTGTCCGTTCTCGAACAGGTACTGGCCCGAGTCGTATTGCACGAACCGCGCCTCGGTGCGGTGCATGGGTACGTTGCGGCGCAGCCAGCCGAGAGCGAATTCCACCAGCGGTTGCGGTCGGGTCTTGTTGCGTTCGTAGAGCGGGTAATACGCTTCCAACCCCGCCAGCGAGATGGCCTCGGCGCCCTGGGGCCGGTCGATGCCCTGCGCCACGAAGGGCTCGACGGGCAACTGGTGCATGGCGGCCATGGCCCGCACATACTGGCGAGCCAGATCGCGCCGTTCTTCGTCGCTGCGGGCAGCTGAAAGATCGCGCGTCCCGCGCACCAGCTCCATGACGATGGCCGGCGGGTCTTCGCAGAACCCGTGAATCCGCGGCACGGGAATGCCCTGCTGGCCAAGCAACATGAGTATCTCGGCTTCGCGGCGCAGGTCAGGAAAGGGGCTGACGTCGCCGCCGCGTTCGCCTCGCAGGTGCAGGCACAGCGCCTGGCCATCGATGTCAACTTCGAGATTCCACGCCGGACGCCAGCGAACCAGCCGCTGCATGTTCGTGATCCGCCCACCCGTGAGCTGCTCGACGAATGCCTTCAACTTGCTTTCGCTGGTTGCAGCGGCGCTTTCTTGTTCTTTTACTGCCGTATCCATTCCACACTCCTCAATAATGGGGCTCAGCGCTCAGCCGCTTGAAGGCTCGGCCCGCCGACGTCGGCGACCGATACACCGAGCTTCTTGGCCAGATCCGCGGTATCGAGATATTCGCGCCAGGCCTTGATCAGGCCCTGCTCGTCGAGTTCGTAGACGGCCACCATCGAATGCGGCATCGGTTTGCCGCTGGACACGGCATAGTCGTCGCGCTCGGTCATGACCACGTCATCCGAAGACACGATCTGGCGGATCGTGCATTTGTTGTGGGTGACGTAGCTCATCTGCCGTTCGATCTCGCGCCTGAGCGCCTCGCGCCCCCGAATGACGGGCCCGCCCGGCACCCACAGTTGCCAGACGGCGTCCTCGGCCATCATCGAAATGATCCTGTCGAGCTGCGGGCGCGATTCGGCCGTGCCGTCGCCCCAGGCGTCGAGGAATTCGCGGATAAACGTTTCTTGTCGTATGCCCATGTTTGCTTCCCAGGAAAGGTGATGACGTCTCCCGCCGGAGGACGGGTGATGCTCAGAGATAGGCGCGTACCACCGGCACCATCGGCGTGGTACAGCTCATGCCGCCATCGACTCGCATGAGCGCGCCGTTGACGTAGCTCGATTCGTCCGAGGCGAGGTAAACGGCCATCGCGCCGATGTCTTCGGGCAGGCCGAGGCGCGGCACGTTCTGGATATCCACAAAGCCCTGCACCATCTTGTCGTTGGCCCAGCCATCGAGGGCGGCGGTGCGAATCACGCCCGGCAGGATTGCGTTGCAGCGCACGCCGCGCTTACCGAAGGTTGCCGCCAGCGTTTGCACGTACCAGTTCACTGCGGCCTTCGAAGCGCCATAGCTGAACTGGGCAACTTCACCGGCAATCGAGCTGGTGGACGAGGTGAAGATGATCGAGCCCTGCCCCTGCTCGAGCATGTGCGGCAGCGCGTGTTTGCAGGCGAGCACGCCGCCCAAGACGTTGACGCGCATGTTGTCGTGGAACAGATCCTCGTTGAAATTGAGGAAGTCCACGTCTCTTGCGGTGTCGGGGTTCTTGTTCACGGCGTTGTTGAACAGCACGTCGAGACGGCCGAAGGTTGTCATCGCCGCCTCGACCATCTGGGCCAGATCCTCCTCGCGGCCCACATCGGCCTTCATCCCTATCGCCTTGCCCCCCGCCTGGTAGATGTCTTCGGCGACGCGCTCGGCCGCGTCGGCGTAGAGGTCGGTCACCACGACCTGAGCGCCCTGCTTCGCAAACATCTGAGCGCATGCGCGGCCGATGCCGCTGCCCGCGCCGGTGATCAGCGCCACTTTGTTTTCCAGTCGATTGCTCATCAACAACGCCCCTCTTCTTTATTCATCTAGGCCACCCGTAACTCCAGCGGCGGCAGCGATCGCCTGCCCCGCTTTCAGCGACGGCCACGGCGCTCGCCCCGCGCGGTGCTCAGCGCGTCTGGCCGCCGGCTATGGTTTGTGGTTTGGCTTCGCGCTCGGCGATCGGTTTGTCGCGATAGCGCGTCGGGCCGTTGCCGAACATGCCGTACTGGCTGCGGGTGAAGTCGTACAGCGAGTAGGCGTCCTGCTGAGGATTGTTGGGAATGCCGTAGGCCTGGATGTTGTATTGGGAGCCGGCCCGGAACATTTCGCCGCTGTCGTCCCAGGCGTCGTAAACCGCTGCGCCAAAGGTGTCCTCGTCGATGTAGTAGCGGCGTTTGCTCTGCGCGTGGCGAACGCCCTCCTTGCGGGTTGCCTCGACCACCCAGACGCGGTGCAGCTCCCAGCGCTCGCAGTCAGGATTGATGTGGTTGGGCATTAGTTTGGTATCCATGTCGCAGCCCCACTTCAACTTGTAATTGCTGTAGGGAATGAACATTTCCTTCTTGCCGACCAGCTTCCAGTCGAAGCGATCCATCTTTCCCGAGAACAGGAAAATCTCGTCATAGAACGCCACGCCGCCAAAGGCCGAGTTGGGCGTGTCGTAATTGAATTCGGGCGCCTGACGGACTCGGCGCTGGCCGGTGGTGTAGCTCCAGGCGTAGCGCGAACTTTTCACCGGATCGAGGTAATCCCAGTACCCCGATGCCTGCCCGGCGGTACGGGCTGGTGCAACGACGCGCGACCATATGCGCTGCGCCATCGCCGGGTCACGACCGTCCACGCCAATCTGGTAATACGGTTTTTCACCGGTGGATTGATTGGTGTTAGTCAGCGTGGCGTGGCCCTGGTTGACGACATAGGCGCTGTGGTTCCAATCCCAACCGTTGACCCCCTGATAGTTGAGGATGTAGTTCCACATCACCTGCTCACCGCTTTCGGGCAGCGGAAAAGGCAAGCCACCCCGACAGTCTTCGGTGATCGAAAGGCCATCGTTGATGGTTTTGCATTCCGGGCTCTTCGCATTGCGCTCGGTGGCCGCCAGAAATGCCTCCGGGAATGCCGCGGTGCGGTGCGTCGGGTAGACGTCCATGTAATAGGTGTCGGGATACTGCTTGAGCAACTTCATCTGCCCCGATGAAAGCTGCTCGGCATATTCATCGGCGTTGGCTGCCGTTACCCGAAGCCGGGGCGTCTCGCCCTCGAACGGATTCGGCCATTGACCATCGCCGGGCTTCAGGCCTGCCGGTACTTTCAGACCACCGTCATAGGGCGGGATTGTGCCCGCTTCGTTGCCTGCGGCTATCGCACCGAATCGGGTCAGCTCATTGCCAAGATCAGCGGGCGTATAAGGCGCTGCGAATGCTGACGCTGCGCTCATGACGGCCAGCAACCCGGTCACAGATCGGTTGAAGAACATGTATACCTCCAGTCATCGTTGTTTTTTTCATCGCCTGGAAAGCGCGCCTGCCCGTCGAGCAAAGTCTCGGCAATACCGGAAAAGCGCGCAGATTCGCGGCGGGCCTGCATGCAGGCCGACGCGTGGTGATCTACTCAGAATGCCGTGCTGAATGTGAGCGATAGCCAGTTGCGGTCAGACAGGCCGATGTCGCCGCTGCCGCCGACGACGGTCTTGCCGACGCCGGAGATATCGTCGTAGTTGCGCTGGCTGCCATAGCCGATGTAAGCCAGGGTGAAGTCGTAGCGCTCGTCGAACAGCGCCTTCACGCCGACCTTGTAGGTGTAGCGGCCTTCGTTGCCGCCACCTGTCGCGGCGTTGCCGGAGATGCCGTAATCCACGCTCATGGGCATGGAGAGGTTCCATCCGGGGAACACACCCAGCCACTGCGGCGTGAAGCTGAGCGCCGCGCCGACATAGTTGCGCGTGGCGCAACCCCATTCCTTGTCCTGCCCCGTTGCGCAGCCGCCGTAGCCTTCGCCGCGGAACAGACTCTCGTTATGGGTGACCTTGTCCAGATGGCTGTAAGCCATTTCGGCGATCAACGTGCCGGTGTCGAAATAGTCCGTGCGCGGCAACAACCACAACCCGTTAACCACCATATGCAGGGTGTCGCCACGCGCGCCCTGGTTGTCCGCCAAGCTGATGCCACTGGATATCAAGGGCGCATCCTTGCGGTAGGAAAGATCGATACCTACCGAAGCGCCGCCCAACACCGGCCCCATCGACCAGCCCAGACCGTAAAGCTTGGTGTTTTCAGCGTACACATATCGGGCGAAATCCGGCCCGACCTGTAGGCCCCAAGGCGTGTAGTCATCGAATTCACGGTAGTAGGCGCTGACCTCGGAATGCATGAAGTCCAGCCCGTAACTGGCCATTACGCCCCAGTTGCCGCTGTCGTCGGGTTCCAGCGGATCGACGATGGGACGCGCGAAACCCGGTGCAACCGGCAATTGATTCGGGCCTTCGAGGGCGACATCGGCTGAGGCCAGATAGGTCCCGCCTTCCGGCGCCCGGGTACTGTCCCACTCGAAGAAATATTGGCCGGCGACGGATAGTCGGTCGGTGACCTGTGCCTGGGCCGAAACCTGAGCCAGCGGCAGGAAGATTTCCCGTGTTTCGGTGCCCGGATTGGCGAGCGCCTTGCGGCCATCCAGCGGTGCCTGGGAATACGACAACGCATGTCCCGCGATCAGGAGTCCGTTGCCCCAGTACACCGTATGCCGACCGGCCCGCACGCTGACGGGGGCGTCACCTACGTAGAAGCGGGTAAACGCGAAGGCATCCAGCAGTTCGCCGCTGGGGCCATGGTGATAACGCTTGGTATGGCTCGAATATTCCCCACCGCGATAGCTCGGAACGCTCGCACCGGGAAACGCGCCTGGGTAGTACACCGCGCCCGACCCGGTTTCGACATCGGTATCGGAATACGCCTGGTCATACCAGGCTGCGCCGCTGATGCGAAAACCGTGGTAGCGCTTGTAGGCCAACTCGAATTCGCTCATCAGGTCGACGCGATTGGTCACCACATCGCCGCGGTCGAACTTGGAGTCGGATTCGTCATAAGTGGCGTTGTTGGCCAATGCGTCATCACGACTTTCGGCACGAATACCCAGGTTGTAGCGCAAGGTGTTGTCCCAACGCATCGAGAGGTCGGGGTTGCCGAGATCGTATTGGGCCGCCTGCGCCTGACTGACCCAGACGAGAACCGCCGCCAGGCTCAGCGCCGAATTGGCAATTAACGTGGTCTTGAACATCACATTCTCCGTCGCGCCCATTGTTTTTATTGTCAGCTGACCTGCGCGCCCCTCTAGCCAGGGGCAGCTGCTTCAGTAGACGGGACGACTCACGGCGACACAACGAAACCGGCTATCGCTCAAATGCAAAGCGATATCGCTGAAACGCATCACGCCTACCTGCAAGCGCTACGGACGATCAGCGTGGGCAAAGCCGTTTGCTGGGCAAAAAAAACGGCCCACTAAGGGCCGTAAACGATGACGCTCCACGCTCTCATCAATCAGCGCTGGGTCTCCATGGAAACGATCGCTTCGGGGTTCATGTCACGCTCGGACTTGGGTTTGTCATGGAACCTGTAGCCGCCCTTCAGCGCATCGTTGACCAGCGCGTACATGTTCTTGTTGAAGTCGTAGCTGACGTTTTTCACGTTATAGGGAATGGTCTTGTCGTAGATCTGTACGCCGCTGAGGAATAACGAGCGATACAGTGCATCGGCCTGATCCCAGGCGTCGTAAAGACCGATGCCGAAGGTGTCTTCATCTAGATAATAGGTGCGCTTGCTGTAGACGTGACGCTGGCCTGGCTTGAGTGTGGCTTCGACCTCCCAGACACGATGCAACTCCCATCGTTCGCAGGCCGGGTTGGCGTGGTTTTTCATGAACTGCTCTTGTTGTTCGCAACCGAAATAGAACTTGTAGGCATTGTACGGAATGTACATTTCTTTCCTGCCCACCAGTTTGTAGTCGAAGCGGTCCTGACTGCCGGAGAACATCTGCAGCTCGTCGAACAGGTTCACGCCACCCTGGTTCGGCACCGGCGTGTCATAGGCGAACTCCGGCGCCAGCTTGATGCGACGCATGCCGGGCGTATAGCTCCAGGCCCGTCTCGGTTTGGTCTGCGGATCGAGGTAATCGGCAAGAATGATCAGCTGTCCGGCACTGCGCGCGGGATAGGTGTCCATCGCCCATACGCGGGCATACATCGTGGGGTCGCGGTCGGCCTGATCGACCTGGTAGTACGGCATTTCCTCGAAAGTCACGGACTCGGCGGTTTTGGTGACACTGCCGTTGCTATCCACCACCCAGCTGTTGGACGAGGACGTCGTCGAATAGCCAGGGCCGATCTTATAGCGCAATTGCTGGTTCCACATGGCTTCATTGCCGGTCTTCGGAATAGGAAACGGCAGGCCGCCACGGCAGACCGGATCGACAGCCAAACCATCGTTTTGTGTGGTGCAACCGGTAGCGTTGCGCACCGTCGCATCGAGGATTTCCTGCGGATAGGCGGTGGTGCGGTGACTCGGATAGACATCCATGTACCAGGTATCCGGGTATTTTTTCATCAGGGTCTTCTGCCCTTCGCTGAGCTTGTCGGCGTACTGCTCGACGTTGCTCGCATCAATGCGGAACAGGGGCTTTTCGCCCTTGAAGGGATCGACCCAGAAGCCGCTGTCGGGTTTGTGCCCGGCCGGGATAGTGCGCAGCCCACCCTCGTACGGTGGAATGCTGCCATCGGCATTGCCGGCCTGGATCGCGCCGAAGGACGTCAGGCTCTTGCCCAGCTCCTGGGCCTCTTCGGCGGTAACCGCAGCCATACTGTTGAAGGCGGCGCTCATCAGGGCGCAGGCAAAGGCGATTTGCTTTTTCATCGAGTGCTCTCCGTTCTTGGATTTGTTAGATGGAGGTTTTGAACGTCAAGGCCAGCCAGCCACGGTCAGTACCGCCAACCGGGCCGTTGCCGCCGGCACTACCGTCAGCCAGCGTCTTGGATTGCGCCCCGCTATCGGCATAGCGCAAACCGAACTCGTAACGCTGCGCATACGTCAGTTGCGCCCCGACCGACCACGTCAGTGCGCCCTCGTTGCCGCCACCGGCCGTGGCCGCATTGCCATGAATGCCGTAGTTGACGGTCACTGGCACACGCAGATCCCAAGACGGGAACACCGACAGGTACTCAGGCGTGTAGTTGACGGCCACGGCGTAGTAGTTGCGCGTCGAACAATTGTCCGACTTGTCGCCGGAGCCCGGCGTGCCGATGCGCGGATCAATGCAGTTAGCGTTGCCTTCGCCGAGGTACAGCTCTTCATGGCTGGTCACGTCGCGCAGGTGGCTATAGGCGAACTCACCCACCAGAGAGGCGCTTCTGGCAATGAAGTTTGGCGACATCAGCGTCACGGCATTAGCGATGAAGTGGATCGAATCGCCGCGCGGGCCTTCGTGATCGGTCGCATCCACGGCAACGGCGTTCAGGGCGCCGTCTTTGCGGTAGGACAACTCGCCAGCGAACGAAACCGTATTGAGCACCCTCGAGAAGCTAACGCCGATCAGCTTTACATCGCGCGCATAAGCCAGGCGATAGCTTGGACTCGTCGTACTGATTTCGGGCGCGAACCAAGGTTGGTAGTCGTCGAACTCGCGGTAGTAGACGCCGACCGTGGAATCTATAGCTTGGGCGTCGTATTTGGCCATTACGCCCCAGTTGGCGGTATCACGACCATACCGGGATTTCTCGCGCCGTAATGCAAACCCCTCGAAAACCGGCAGGCGATCCGGCCCTTCGAAAAACGGGTCGGCCGCGCCAAAGTACGTACCGCCATAAGGGATGCGGGTGTAATCCCATTCGTAGAAATACTGGCCCGCAACGGAGAGCTTGTCGGTGACCTGAGCCTTGGCCGATACCTGCCCAATGGGACGAAAGACTTCCTTGATTTCGATACCGGGACTGGTGACTGCCTTGACCCCGTCTGTCGGGGCCTGCGAATAGGAAATGGCATGCGCGCCGAACAGCAGACCCTCGCCCCAGAAGTTGGTATGCCGCCCCACCTTGACGTTGACCAGCGACTCGCCGAGCCTGAAGTTGCCCCATACGAAGGCATCCAGGATTTCCCCCGAAGGGCCGTGAACGAAGCGGTCCACTTCCGAGCTATAACGATTGTCGTCGTAGCTGCTGTCCGGGTTCTGGACATAACTTTTAACGTCGTCGTCGCGGTAGGCATGGTCGTACCATGCCGATGCACTTACTCGCGCGCCCATAACCCTGCGGTAGGAAAAATCGATCTCGCTCAACAGATCGAGGCGATTGGTCACGATATCGCCCTTGTCAAATTTGCCGTCGGATTCGTCGTAGCTCGGGTTGCGCATGACCCGGCTGTCTTGCCCTTCTGTACGCATGCCGAGGGTGTAGCGGACCGTGTTGTCCCAGCGCAGGCGGAAATCGGGGTTGGGCAGCTCTATGGCTGCACCCAGTGCGTTTCCCGCAACGCCCAGCATCAACAGCGTCGTCATTGCTTGGGTAGCGCTCAGCGCTCCCCGTTTGGCCACTTCTCTCATTCAAACCACCTTTTTGTTTTTGTTTTTTTCAGCCGTTTTTCATGTGAATTCGACGAAATGCAGGCGTCGAGAACCCATTGGCGCCGCCATTGACGGCGCCATTTGGTATCGAAGGCGTTAGCGCCCTATGGGATAAATGATGGATTTTTCCTGGGTAAACTCTTTCAGCCAATCCGGGCCGAATTCGCGGCCGATGCCCGAGCGCTTGAAGCCGCCGATTGGCGCATAGGGCATCTTGCCGCCGCCACCGTTGATATAAACGCTGCCCGCGCGGATGCGCCGAGCCATCTGGTAGGCAACTGCGGCGTCGGCCGTGGCGACCGCGCCATTGAGGCCATAGCGCGAATCGTTGGCGATGGCGATGGCTTCTTCATCGGTATCGAAACCGATGACCACGCCCACCGGTCCGAAGATTTCCTCCTGGGCGATGGTCATGTCGTTGCGCACGTCATCGAACAGGGTGATGTCACTGAAAAAGCCTTTGTCCAAGCCCTGCGGGCGACCGCCGCCGCATACCAACGTGGCGCCCGAATCGCGGCCACTGGCAACAAAATGCTCGACCTTGGCCCGCTGCGATTCACGGATCAGTGGACCCATTGCCACGCTCGGGTCGGCCGGGTTGCCAATCTTCATCTGGCTTGCCACAGCCTTGGCCACTTGCACGAACTGCTCCCGGATGGAGTTGTGCACCAGGAAGCGCGTAAGCAAAGCGCAGCCTTGCCCGGCATTGACCGTCAGACCGGCAATGGCGCCCAGGGCCGTGCCTTGGATGTCGGCGTCGGGCCGCACGATCAAAGCAGATTTACCGCCCAGTTCCAGATGCACGCGCTTCAGCGTCAGCGCGGCTTGGGACATGATGCTCACGCCCACGGCTTCGGAACCGGTGAACGACACCATGTCCACGCGCGAATCGCTGCTCAGCAGGCTGCCGACCTCGACCCCGCCGGTGACAATATTGAGCACGCCCTTGGGCAAACCGATTTGCTCGGCGATTTCACCGAACAGCAGTGCCGAGTAAGGCGTGAACGGTGACGGCTTGAGCACCAGCGGGTTGCCCGCCAGCAGCGCCGGGAAGATCTTCGCCAGATTGAGCAAAAACGGGAAGTTATAGCCGGTGATGCCTGAAACCACGCCGATCGGTTCGCGCTTGATGCTGCCGCTGCCGAGGATCATCGGCCCGCCCGGGTTGAACGGATTGGGCGTTGCTTCCACAGGAATCTGCTGCGTCGCGTCGTGCAGCGACTGGTCGATGGCTTTGAGCACATGAGCCAGCGGCATATCGACCTGCATCGCATAGGTAACACCTTGCGCGCAGCCGACCTCTGCGATGATCAGCGCGGCGATTTCCTCCCGGCGCGCCACCAGTGCACTGTGCATACGGCGCATATAACCGGCACGCTCGGCCATGCTCAGCCACGGCCAGGGGCCGCTATCGAACGCACGACGTGCGGCGTCAATAGCGGCGTCGGCACTGGCGGTATCGCCCACCGGCGCTTGGCCGATCACTTCCTCGGTGGCGGGGTTGAGCACGGCTTCGGTCGGACCGTTTGCCGAAGCCCAGGCGCCATCGATATAGAGTTTGTTCAGCTGCGTAAATGGAATGCTCATGCCGCTACAGCTCCTTTGGTTATGCCAGTGACAACGGTGCCAGTGATGATTTCGGCGGCGCGCATGGCAATGACCATCGCCGGCGCATTGGTGTTGCCCGAGACAAGGCTCGGCATGATCGAGGTATCGACGACACGGACGCCCTCGACCCCACGCACCCTCAGCTCGGGATCGAGCACCGAATCGCTGTCCGCGCCCATCCGACAGGTGCCGGAAACATGAAAAGCGGTCTGCCCGAACCGGCGGAACGCGGCGAGGATTTCCTCATCGTTTTGCACCTGCGGCCCCGGCGTCAGCTCCTGAACGATGAACGGCTTGAGCGCCGGCTCGGCCGCCAGACGGCGAATCCAGCGCAGTAGCGAGATGGCGGCGACCCGATCGGCCTCGGCGGTTAGGTAGTTGGCTACGATCTTCGGCGGCACGGCTGGATCGGCCGACTGAATGGTGATTTCGCCCTGGCTCTGGGGATGCATGAAATAGCCGCCAATGGTCAGGCCGGGATGCTTGTCGATCATCACCGTCTTGCCGTCGCCATCCATGGAATACAGGCTGACGCCGATCTGCGCATCCGGGCGATCCAGACCCGGCCGGGTCTTCACGAAACCGCCCGCTTCGTGCGCGGCGTGGGTCATTGGGCCTTTCTTGCTGAAGAAATATTGCGCCACCGAACGCAGCAGGCCGAAGCCTGCGAAACAATGATTCAGGCTGCCGCTGGTAACCCGATACTGCACCGCCATATAGACGTGCTCACGCAGGTTGCGACCTACGTCCGGTGAGTCTTGCACGAGCGCAATGCCATGCTGCTTCAACAATTCTGCCGGCCCGATGCCGGACAACTGCAACAGCTTTGGCGACTCGATGGCGCCCGCGCACAACACCACTTCCCGGCGCACGCCAAACGACTGTTCGCCGCCCTTCCCTGCTATATGCACGGCGACCGCGCGACGCTCCTGGAACTCAATGCGCTGGACGTGCGTGCCAGTCATCACGGTCAGGTTCGGACGATCCCGCACCGGATCGAGAAATGCCTTGGCCGCGCTGAAGCGTTGCCCGTTCCAGGTGGTCTGCGGCTGATAACCGAAGCCACCGTTGCTGACTGAATCCACATGATTGGTGTCGGCAACCCGCGCAGTGCCTATCGAGCCGGCGGCGTTGATGATGGCTTCGCATAGCGGATCGCCCGATGGATGTACGGTGACCTTGAGCGGGCCGCCAGCGCCACGCCACTGGGATGCGCCAAGCTGATGGTCCTCCAGCGCGACGAACTGTCGGCCAATGTCCGCCCAACCCCAGCCGTAGCAACCCTGCGCTTCCCAGCCATCGTAATCGGCCGGCGCGCCGCGCACGTAGACCATGCCGTTGACCGAACTGGAGCCGCCGATGGCTTTACCCTTGAGCCACAATTCGGTGGCCATGCCTTCACCGCGCGAGGCCTGGTAATCCCATACATGCGGGTTGCCGGCCATCAGCAATTTGCCGATCCCGCGCGGCATGGCGATCAATGGACTGGTATGGTCGGGGCCGCTTTCGATGAGCAGTACCGAGACGCTGGGGTCGGCGGACAACCGGTTGGCCATCACACAGCCGGCAGAGCCGGCACCGACAATGATGTAATCGTAGGATTGGCTCATTGTTGTTCTTCTGTCGTTTGAATGGGTTGAATGTCGAGATTTTCTCGGGCGGCTCTATCCCGCGGGCCTTTCGCGCAGGTGCTTGCCGACGCGTCTTCGAGTATCTGAATCGCCCGCTCCGGACAGGCCCGCGCGCCGCGTAGAGCAAGCCCCTCCTGGCCCGCTTCGACCGTGAAATCGGCGCTGGCGATGTAACCGTTCTCATCCAGTTCGTAGAGGCCGGGCGCTACGTGGTTGCAACGGGCATGGCCGGCGCAGGCTTTGCTGTCGACGACGACCTTCATGCGCTCGCCTCAGCGGCCTGGTTCGTGTTGATGCTTGCATTCGAGCCAGGCAGGTCCCACTCCAGGTGCAGGTCATCCATGCCGAATACGCCGAAGGCGTTGAACAGCGGCTCGGTGCCAGCGGCGATGCGAAACGGCGGAATCAGCTTCAGCCACAACTCCAAGGCAATGCGTAACTCGCGGCGCGCCAGGTGGGAGCCGACACAACGGTGAACGCCATATGAGAACGCCATGTGCGGTGCATTACCTGCACCGCGCTGGAAATCCACCGTGCCTGCATCGTCGAATACCTCCGGGTCAAGGTTGGCCAACTCGGTACTGATAAGCACGATGTCGCCCGCCTTCATTGTCGCCTCGCCAATCTGCACATCGCGGGTCACGGTGCGGCGCATGTTGACGATGGAATAGGAACGCAGCAGCTCCTCCACCGCATCCGGGATGAGTTCGGGGTTGGCGCGCAGCTGCGCCTGCTGCTCGGGGTTGCGCGCCAAGTGGCGGAAGAACAATCCGATGCTGGAGGTGACGGTATCCAGCCCGCCGATGAAAATCAGAAAGGTGATACCGAGCATCTCGTCATCGGTCAGCGGCCGCCCGTCGATCTGGCTGGCCAGCAGATAGCTGGTGAAATCGTCGCCCGGGTCTTTGCGTCGCTCGGCGATATAGGCCCGAATCCAGCCGGTGATCGCCCGTGCATTTTCGGTGACAACCTGCATGTCGAAGCTCTTGATCAGCGTCTGCGTCCAGTGCTGGAACAGGGGGCGCTCTTCCAGCGGCCATCCCATCAGTTTGAGGAAGATCAGGGTCGGAAATGGTTTGGCGAAATCTTCGTTGAAATCGCAGCGGCCTTTGTCAGTGACCGCTTCGATCAGTTGGGTCGCGAGCCCGCGGATATCCTGTTCCAGCGCGTCGACTTTCTTAGGCGTGAACAGAGGGTTGAGCAATGCGCGGTATTTGGCGTGATCGGGTGGATCGACCTCCAGCGGCGCAAGACGCCAGCTCTCGCCGAGCAACATGGGATACGGGGTCAAGCCGACACTGCTGAACGTTTCCGGATCCTGCAGGATGCGTCGTAGATCTTCGGAACGGCGCGGTATCCAGGCGCCGGGAAGAAACCCCAAACGGGGCACCCAGAAAATGGGCGGCATGCTCTGGTGCAACTCGGCAGCCCAGGCGTAAGCGTTCTCTCCCTGGGCGGTTAGCTCGGCCCACAGATCGAAGTCCCGAATCAAATGTTCAGGGATATGATCGGGCACGGGTGCGGCTTGATCGACATTCATTATTATTCTCCGTCGGCGCTTGCGAACGGAGGGAAAGGTAGGTCCCGGCTGGAGAATCCACAACGGACACTATTTGTGATCTGTTCGATTTCGCCGCTGAAACATGGCTGTCGCGAGCGGACAGCCGGACAAGCCTTGTCCGGTATGGAGCGCGTGTGCCAGTCTCATTGCTCACCGTCAGCTACGCTCATACATAACTGGCGCCACGATTAACAAAGGTTTTGCAGAGGTACAGGATGAACCAGCAAATCTCTGCCCTGCCAGAACGACCGGACAAAGCCGACATGGCCAGCAAGCGCCACGCGTCGCGCGCGCAGCGCACCCGTGACCTGCTTCTGGACGGCATGTATCGGTTGGCATTGGAAAAGGATTTCCGGGAAATCTCGGTGCAGGAATTGCTCAGCCATACCGGGGTGGCACGCTCTACGTTCTATGCGCACTTTCGCGACAAGGAAGACTTGCTGGTGGCCGGTTATGAGTGCATCGGCCTGCCGCCAACTCGCGTTTGCAACGTCGCTGGGGAGGAACGGGTCGTGCTCGACGTTTCAGCATGGCTGTTCAATGCCACCGAGCGACATGCAGCCCTGACCACCTCGTTCTTCAACAGCCCGTCACAAGCGATCATTCTTGCTCATCTGGAGAATCTACTGCTGATTCAGGTACGCGAGCACTACCGCAAACATGGCATCTACGAGTGCGCCGGATTGCGCGGCGAGGTGGCGGTGCGCTGCTTCGTGGGTGCGCTGATCGGGTCATGGCTGTGGTGGGTGCGTCATGACTACCCGAGCCCGGCCAACGAAATGACAGAAGCATTCGATAGTCTGATGAACAACGGCACCTGGCCTGCCGCCAACTGACCCGCATGCAGGCCTCCGCTGGGCCAAGGCATCGCAGCTCGCAATAGATGCGATGCCCGGTGGCAGTGTCTCGTTTCTCTAGCAGGCTATTGAAAAACTACCTGCGTTAGCAATACGGCGTTAAAAACAGCCTCAGAATGCTCATTTAGAACACCTAAACTCCGCTTCTTCGGCTGTTTTTGCCTTGTCTTGCCTGCCTCGCCTACGTTTTTCAGCGGCCTGCGAGGCCAATAATCTGCGCACCGCCGCCATGCGGTCACGGGCGAACTGCAGCGAAACAGCAGCATCCCTGACCCAGTCGAAGCCGTGCACGGCTCCGGGGTAGACGTGCAGTTCGGTCGGCACTCCCGAGCTGATCAGCAACTGGGCATAAGCCATACTTTTCGGGGCGAACAAATCCAGTGCGCCGACTCCAATAAAAGTAGGTGGCAGGCCGGCTAGCTCAGTGGCATGTGCCGGAGACAGGTAAGGCGATAGCGGACGGCTGCCCGGTGGATGCCCTAATCGTGCCTGCCAAGCGAATCGGTTAGCTGCCCGCGACCAGCCAAATTCGCCGCTGTACTCGCCCGGATCAACGGTAGACCCGGTACGGTCATCCAGCATGGGGTATGTCAACACCTGGCAAGCAATAGGCACCTCGCCGCGATCGCGCGCGAGCAATACCAAGCCTGCTGCGATCCCACCGCCAGCGCGGTCGCCCAGCACCGCAATACGTTGAGGATTGATACCGATGGCCGCCGAGTCACGGTAAAGCCAGCGCAGCACTGTGTAGCAATCCTCGACAGCGGCCATACCGCTCGCTTCAAGGAGCGAGCCGGTAATTCACTGCCACTACGACACAGCCCAGGGTCTCGGCCAGTTGGCGGTTTTGCCAGTCGTTCTGCTCCGGCACTCCCATGACAAAGCCACCTCCGTGAATTTCCACGATGGCGGGCATGGCCGCCGCAACCGAGGCTGGCCTGTAGATGATGACTCGCACCGATGGTGCAGAGCCTTCGCCAGGGATATGCCGCTCCTCGACCGAAACAGTCGCGCAGGACAGGGCCTGAGCCGGAACAGCAAGCATTTCCAGCAGAAACTCACGTGCCGCCGGCAGATTCTCCAGCGACAACTCAGACTCCGATGCCTGCGCCATGATGGCCAGTTCGGGATCAACAACGCTTGCTCTCTTCATGTGATATCCCCCGCAAAATTGGCTAAACCGCCCGCGCACCGGGATTCCGGCCAACAAAACGCAGCAGCAGTGGCCGCGCACCGGTGCGGGGAAAATGTAGGAGCAGAGCCGGCAATCCACAACAAACAGAAAGCCGGATATGTTTGACTGGCCACCCCCGGGCAGCACCAGCAACCCGCTAGCTGAGCGCGTGGCGTGCAGCGTCAGCGACGCTCAGGCGGACGCAACGAATCCGCGACAAGGATCTGCGGCGCTATCCGGCAAGTTGAAATGTTGCAAAAATGGAATGGAGGACTATCCGTGCCACCCATGCCCCTCTTGCAGGGCCATGGGCGGCGGGATGAACGCTCGGACCAGGCGGGCGCCCGCCTCAGTAGCGAATTCGCGCAGTGATTTTCGCATGCGGACCGGACACTTGCGCTGCCCATGCCTCGGCAGCCTGATCCAGCGTGTAGTCGACATAGTCGATCTGGAGTTCCTGCTCTCTGGCGATCTTCAGCAGGCGCAGCCAAATCTGCTCACGATCCGCCGGCGGACGCTGACCGGTACCGATGCACGACAGCGAGCGAAACAGCAGATCGGCAATATCCAGATTCAACTGGCGCCCTGCCCCGGTGCCCACCGTCACGATGCGTGCGCCCCACTTGGTGGCTTTCAGTGCATTGAGCATCGGCTGGCCGCATACCAGATCGAGGACCACATCGAAGCCGCCATCGGATGCGTCTTTCAGCGCAGCGACATCGTCGGCGCCACCCAGGGTAACCACCTCATCGGCAATACCACGGGACTTCAGCCGAGCCAGCGCTTGCTCCGACCGCGCCGCGCCTACCACTCTGCCGGCCCCCATGCCCCGCGCAAGTTGCAGCGCGATCTGCCCAAGCGTACCGGTGGCGCCAAGCACGAGCACCTTCTCGCCTTTCTGAATCCCGGCTTTTTCCAGGGGCACCAAGGCGCCGGTACCGGCAATTCCCATGGTGATGGCGGTCTTGTCGTCGACATCGTCCGGTACGCTCCACACCTCGGCGGCTGGCACCAGCGTACGCTCGGCCCAGGCGCCGAACGGCAGCACGGAGCGTTCACCAAAATAAACCCGGCGACCGTCCTCGGCGCGACCGACGCCTTCGCCGCGAATCACACAGGGGTATTCGACACCGAGACGATAGGCACCAAGCACGTCCCAGCCACCCAGGCCGGCAGTCTCCACATCGATCAGCACCGAGCCCTCCTGCGGTTCCGGCTCACGGAACTCACCCACTACCGGTAGGGCATTGCGCTCGGAAATAATGGCTGCACGCATGTAAATCTCCTTTTATCTGTCTTGTTTGGAAGTCTCAATTCAAGCACTAATTGAACATTTTTTTATAATTTGTCCAGTAATAATTACTGATCCAAGATTGCGTTATTAAACCCGAAGAGAGAGGTTGACGCCTAAGGATGAACATTTTTTATCGATTTGTATGGTTAATCGGATTTTTCACGGTTTTTTCGTCTACGCTCAATTTTTTTCGACAATCTAAGGAAACACCATGGCGTCTATTTACGATATTCCTGTGCAATCCAATGAAGGTCAGCCTCTTACACTGGACCGCTACAAGGGCAAGGTATTGCTGGTAGTCAACGTGGCGTCCAAATGCGGGTTGACACCGCAATACGAAGGCCTGGAAAAGCTCTACGAGGACAAGCGAGAGCAGGGATTGGAGGTACTCGCATTCCCCGCCAACAATTTCAAGGAGCAGGAGCCGGGCAGCGATCAGGAAATCAAGGAATTTTGTACCCTGACCTACAATGTGCAGTTCCCTCTGTTCGCCAAGATCTCGGTGGCTGGCGATGACCGTCACCCGCTCTACCGCGAGCTGACCGTCGCCCAACCGGACGCTACCGGTGAAGGTCCCATGCGAGAGCGCCTGGCCGGCTATGGCATCCAGACCAACGCCGCCCCGGAAGTGCTCTGGAACTTTGAGAAGTTCGTAATAGGTCGCAACGGTCAGGTAGTGGCTCGTTTCGCTCCCGACGTCAGCCCGGAAGATCCTCGTCTTCAGCAGGTGATCGCCGCGGAACTGGCGAAGTCGTAACAAACCGGGTTTTCGCCGCAACGGCGGTCACCCTTGGATCTGTTGGGGTTTCGTCGTAAGCGCGAAACCCTGGCAGGCCTACCACCCGTTCCATGACCGATAATGGTCACCCGCCCCCCTTTTGCACCCTCATGCACTCAACCTTCACCTAGCCAGGTATCTGCTTAACAAATACCAGATAGCCGTTTTTATCATTTTACGATATTTACACGTAAACAGATAATCTGTTCAAATAATCCATGCCGCCATGTGCCGCATAGACAAGAACAATCTGGAGGTTGGCCATGAGCAAAACCCCATCGCTGGACGACAAGTACGTCCAGCAGACCGGCAAAGTCCTGATGACGGGTATCCAGGCGCTGGTGCGTCTGCCGTTGATGCAGCGCCAGCGCGACCTTGAGAACGGGCTTAATACAGCAGGCTTCGTCTCTGGCTATCGCGGCTCGCCCCTTGGCGGGTTCGATCAGGCGCTATGGAAGGCTCGCGACCATCTGAAGGAACACCACGTTCACTTCCAGCCAGGCGTCAATGAGGACCTGGCGGCAACTTCGCTGTGGGGTACCCAGCAGGTCAACATTTTCGAAGGCGCCAAGTACGACGGCGTTTTCGGCATCTGGTACGGCAAGGGTCCGGGCGTGGATCGCTGTGGCGATGTGTTCCGCCACGCCAATGCCGCAGGCACCTCGCGTTTCGGCGGTGTGCTGGCAATCGCCGGTGACGACCACGGCGCCAAGTCGTCGTCCCTGCCACACCAGACCGAACACATCTTCAAGGCCGTGATGATGCCAGTGCTGGCGCCGTCCGGCGTGCAGGAATACCTGGACTACGGCATGCATGGCTGGGCCATGTCGCGCTTCTCCGGCTGTTGGGTTGCGCTCAAGGCAGTCGCCGACACCGTTGAAAGCGCCGCCATCGTCGACGTCGATCCACAGCGCGTGCAGCCGATCATCCCCGACGTGCCAATGCCGGAAGGTGGCATGAACATCCGCTGGCCGGACCCGCCACTGGATCAGGAAAAGCGCCTGTTCGAGCACAAGGTTTACGCCGCTCTGGCCTATGCCCGTGCCAACCGCCTCGACCGCATCGTGATCGATTCGCCCAAGGCGCGCCTGGGCATCATCACCTCTGGCAAGTCGTATCTGGACGTGTGTCAGGCGCTGAAGATTCTCGGCATCGACGATGCACTCGCTCAGCAAATTGGGCTGCGTGTCTACAAGGTAGGGATGATCTGGCCGCTCGAGGCCGAAGGCGTGCGGCAGTTCGCCGAGGGCCTGGAAGAAATCGTGGTGGTGGAGGAAAAGCGCCACATGATCGAGTACCAGCTCAAGGAAGAACTCTACAACTGGCGCGAGGATGTGCGCCCCGCCATCGTCGGCAAGTTCGACGACAAGGGCGAATGGGCGCGGCCACATACTGACTGGCTGCTGCCGGCAATCGGAGAGCTGACGCCCGCACAAATCGCCCGTGCGCTGGCGCGGCGGATTCTGCGGGTCTACCAGGGCGGTGAGTTGCAGGTACGCCTGGCCGTCCTGGAAGCACAACTGTGCAGCAAGGGCCATCTGGTCAACCTGATGGATCGCGTGCCGCATTACTGCTCCGGTTGCCCGCACAACACGTCCACCAAGGTTCCAGAAGGCAGCCGAGCGCTGGCGGGAATCGGTTGTCACTACATGGCTGCCTGGATCTACCCGCAAACCCAGACATTCAGCCAGATGGGTGGCGAAGGCGTCGCCTGGGTTGGCCAGGCGCCCTTCACCGAAACCAGGCATGTGTTCGCCAATCTCGGCGACGGCACCTATTTCCACTCCGGCCTGCTGGCGATCCGCGCGGCTGTGGCTGCCAAGGTTTCGATCACCTACAAAATCCTCTACAACGACGCGGTGGCGATGACCGGCGGCCAGCCTGTCGACGGTACGCTCAGCGTGTCGCAGATCTCTCGCCAGTTGGCCGCCGAAGGCGTTACTAATATCGTGGTGGTCAGCGAAGACACGGACAAATATGAACACGTAAAGGACCTCGCCCCCGGCGTTCCGGTGTATCGCCGGGACCGCATGGACGACGTGCAGAACGAGCTGCGTGAATTCAATGGCGTATCAGCGATCATCTACGACCAGACCTGTGCCGCCGAAAAACGGCGCCGGCGCAAGCGCGGCAAATTCCCGGACCCGGCGCGCCGTGTGGTGATCAACGAGGCCGTCTGTGAAGGCTGCGGCGACTGCAGCAGTAAATCCAACTGCATGTCCGTGGTTGCAGTAGAAACTGAATTCGGCCGCAAGCGGGAAATCGACCAGTCGTCCTGCAACAAGGACTTCACCTGCCTGTCTGGCTTCTGCCCGAGCTTCGTCACAGTCGAAGGCGGCAAGCTGCGCAAGCCCAAGGCATTGGTGGAAAAGCCCGAGGACCACTGGGACCTGCCACAGCCCGCACCGCTGACGCTGGATGAGCCCTATAGCATCCTGATCACTGGCGTTGGCGGCACTGGCGTGGTCACTATCGGCGCCCTGCTCGGCATGGCCGCCTTCATCGAAGGCAAGGGCGCGCTGAACCTCGACATGGCCGGCATGGCGCAGAAAGGTGGCGCGGTGTGGTCGCATATCCGCATTGCCGCTCAGCAGGATCAGCTTTTCGCCCCGCGCATCGCCGAGGGCGAAGCCAGCCTGCTACTTGGCTGCGATCTGGTGGTCAGTGCCAACACCGAAACGCTGTCGAAGATGCGCCAGGGTGTGACCCATGCGGTGGTCAACAGTGAAGAAAGCATCACTAGCGCCTTCGTCCGTACTTTTGCCATGCAGGCGGAGAGCGGCGACCTTGAAGCGCACCCGGACCCGCACTTCCAGACCGGCGACATGGCAGCACAGATTCGCGAAGCGGTAGGCGACGGCCAGGCGACCTTCATAGACGCCAGCAAGCTCGCCACCGCACTGATGGGAGATTCGATCGCCACCAACACTTTCATGCTGGGTTACGCCTATCAGAAGGGCTGGCTGCCGGTGGGCGAAGCGGCCCTGATGCAGGCAATCGAACTGAACGGCACGGCCGTGGAATTCAACCGCAACGCTTTTGTCTGGGGCCGTCGCGCAGCGGTCGATCTGCTTCGCGTGCAGTACAAGTTGGAGTCCGGCAAGGTCCAGACCCGCGATCGGCAACTCTCGCAGACGCTGGAGGAGACCATCGAACGGCGTAGCAGCTACCTCACCGACTACCAGAACACCGCACTCGCAAAGCGTTATCTGGATCGCGTGGAGCAATTCAGCGCCAAGGAAACGGCCCTTGTCGGCCAGCCTGGCGCGCTCACGGCAGCCGTGGCCCATTACTACTTCAAGGTCCTGGCGATCAAGGATGAGTACGAAGTGGCGCGGCTGTTCACCAATGGCGACTTCCTGAAAAAGATCGAGGCGACGTTCGAGGGCGATTACAGCCTGCGCTTTCACCTCGCACCGCCGGTGCTTAACAAGGCCGAGCCCGGCACCGAGCCGGCCAAGAAGAGCTACGGTCCCTGGATGCTCAAGGGTTTCAAACTGATGGCCAAGCTGAAGTTCGTGCGCAATACCTGGCTCGATCCATTCGGCTACACCCAGGAACGCAAGGTCGAACGTCACTGGCTGCAAAGCTACGAAGCGCTGCTCGACGAGCTCCTGGCCAAGGTGGCTACGGACAACCTCGATCTGGCGGTGCAACTGGCAGAGCTGCCAGATGCGGTGCGCGGTTACGGCCCGGTCAAGGAGCGTTATCTCTCGCACGCCGAGAGCAGGAAGGCGCTGCTACTGGAGCAACTGCGCACCGGCTCGAGTTTTTATGACGCGAGCCAGACCGGTACATCGAAACGCATCGACGCCGTCCAGCTTTGATGTGGTGCCGGCCTTCAAGCGAAGGCCGGGTGACTCAACAATTAGTGACAACCGGACGGCCCAGGCGAATGCCATTTTTCGCCGACACCAGACGGACGTTAACGTGAAGGAGAGGTGGTCACGAGTGAACATGCCCAACATCTACAGCATTTCCGAACTGGCTCGCGAGATGACGGTGACCACTCGTGCCATTCGCTTCTATGAGGAGCAGGGCTTGCTGCTGCCCGAGCGACGCGGTCAGAAGCGCCTCTACTCGCAGCGCGACAGGGTGACGCTCGAGCTGATCATGCGCGGCAAGCGCATTGGGTTGTCGCTGGCCGAATGCAAGGAATTGATCAGCATGTACGACCCAGCCGGCGGCAACAGCATGCAGCTGAGCCGGCTACTGGAAACAATTGCCGACAGGCGCCAGCAGCTCAAGCAGCAGGTGCTGGACATCCAGAAAATGCAGGCAGAACTGGACATTGCGGCACAACGCTGCCGGTTGGCACTGGAGCAGGCCAGCGGTGTCGCCCATGAAACTAATAATGACAACAGGAGAGTTGGACCATGAATGGCTTGCCCGGATTGAATTTCTTCCTCAGTGAGGAAATCGACATGCTGCGCGATTCCGTTGCCGGATTCGCTGCCAAGGAAATCGCCCCGCGTGCCGAGGAAGCGGACCGCACCGACCAGTTCCCGATGGACCTCTGGCGCAAGTTCGGCGACATGGGCCTGCTTGGCCTGACCGTGGCGGAAGAATACGGCGGCTCCGGCATGGGCTACCTGGCGCACATGATCGCCATGGAAGAAATCTCCCGCGCCGCTGGCGGCATCGGCTTGTCGTACGGCGCCCACTCCAACCTTTGCGTCAACCAGATCAACCGCAATGGCAGCGAGGCGCAAAAGCGTAAATTTCTGCCCAAGCTGATTTCAGGCGAGCACATCGGCGCGCTGGCCATGAGCGAGCCCAACGCCGGTTCGGACGTGGTTTCGATGAAGCTGCGCGCCGATAAAAAAGGCGACCGCTACGTGCTCAACGGCACCAAGATGTGGATCACCAACGGCCCCGATTGCGATGTGCTGGTGGTCTACGCCAAAACCGATCTGGCTGCCGGCCCCAAAGGCATGACCGCTTTCATCCTAGAAAAAGGCGCTCCGGGATTCTCGGTCGCGCAGAAGCTCGACAAGCTCGGCATGCGCGGCTCGCACACTGGCGAACTGGTGTTTCAGGATGTCGAGGTGCCGGAAGAGAACGTGCTTGGCGGCGTCGGCGAAGGCGTCAAGGTGCTGATGAGCGGCCTCGACTACGAGCGCGCAGTACTCAGCGGAGGCCCGCTGGGCCTGATGCAGGCAGCGATGGACGTGGTCATTCCTTACATCCACGACCGCAAGCAGTTCGGCCAAAGCATTGGCGAATTCCAGCTAATCCAGGGCAAGGTCGCCGACATGTACACCACCCAACAGGCATGCCGCGCGTACCTGTACGCGGTCGGCAAGCACCTCGATGCGCAGGGCAGCGGTCATGTTCGCCAGGTTCGTAAGGACTGTGCCGGCGTCATCCTTTATGCGGCTGAAAAGGCGACCTGGCTTGCCGGTGAAGCGATCCAGATCTTGGGCGGCAACGGCTACATCAACGAATTCCCAGTCGGACGCCTGTGGCGTGACGCCAAGCTCTACGAAATCGGCGCCGGCACCAGCGAAATCCGCCGGATGTTGATCGGGCGCGAGCTGTTCAACGAAACCAAATAAACAGCGGCTGCAAGCAAGTAGGGTGGGCCAGGCGGCGTTTCCGCTTCAGCCCACCTCCCCGTGCTGCGGTGGGCTGAAGCCCACCCTACGAACTTGAAGCTTGCGGCTCCTACGGAGTAGGTTCCCATGGCCATCCTGCATACCCAGATCAATACCCGTTCGCCTGAGTTCGCCGCGAACCGCAAGGCGATGCTCGCGCAGGTCAATGACCTGCGCGCCCTCCTCGGTCGCGTCCATGAAGGCGGTGGCGAGAAGGCGCAGCTGCGCCACACCTCGCGCGGCAAATTGCTGCCCCGCGAACGCATCAACCGCTTGCTCGACCCCGGCTCGCCATTTCTCGAAGTCGGCCAGCTGGCCGCCCACGAGGTTTATGGCGAAGAGGTGCCAGCCGCCGGATTGGTGGCTGGCATCGGCCGGGTCGAAGGCGTCGAGTGCATGATCATTGCCAACGACGCCACGGTAAAAGGCGGCAGCTACTATCCGCTAACCGTGAAAAAGCACCTGCGCGCGCAGACCATCGCCCAGCAGAATCGCTTGCCGTGCATTTACCTGGTGGATTCCGGCGGCGCCAACCTGCCGCGCCAGGACGAGGTTTTTCCAGATCGCGAGCACTTCGGCCGCATCTTCTTCAACCAAGCCAACATGAGCGCCATGGGCATTCCGCAGATTGCGGTGGTGATGGGTTCCTGTACCGCCGGTGGTGCCTACGTACCGGCGATGGCGGACGAAGCCATCATGGTGCGCAACCAGGCGACCATTTTTCTCGCCGGCCCGCCGCTGGTTAAAGCCGCTACCGGTGAAGTGGTGACGGCCGAAGATCTGGGCGGCGCCGACGTGCATTGCAAGACCTCCGGCGTCGCCGATCACTACGCCGAAAACGACGAGCACGCCCTAGCCCTGGCCCGTCGTTCGATCGCCAATCTCAACTGGCGCAAGCTTGGTGAAGTAAACAGTCGCGCGCCGATTGCGCCGCTTTTCGATGCCGAGGAGCTGTACGGCGTCATCCCTGCCGATGCCAAGCAGCCATTCGACGTACGCGAGGTGATCGCCCGCCTCGTCGACGGTTCGGTATTCGATGAATTCAAGACATTGTACGGCAGCACGCTGGTCTGCGGCTTCGCACACATCCAGGGCTACCCCATCGCGATTCTGGCCAACAACGGCATCCTGTTCGCTGAGTCGGCGCAGAAAGGTGCTCATTTCATCGAGTTGGCCTGCCAGCGCGGCATCCCGTTGCTATTCCTGCAGAACATTACTGGCTTCATGGTCGGCCAGAAGTACGAGGCCGGCGGCATTGCCAAACATGGCGCCAAGCTGGTGACCGCGGTGGCCTGCGCTGAAGTGCCCAAGTTTACGGTGATTATCGGTGGCAGCTTTGGTGCGGGTAACTACGGCATGTGCGGCCGCGCCTATGACCCGCGTTTCTTGTGGATGTGGCCCAACGCGCGGATTGGCGTGATGGGCGCGCAACAGGCCGCTGGTGTACTGGCGCAGGTCAAACGCGAACAGGCCGAACGCAGCGGGCAAGCATTTTCTGCCGAAGAGGAAGCCCAGCTCAAACAACCGATTCTTGAGCAGTACGAGCATCAGGGCCATCCGTATTATTCCAGCGCGCGGCTGTGGGATGACGGCGTGATTGACCCTGCGCAGACCCGCGATGTGTTGGGCTTGGCGCTATCGGCCTCCCTCAATGCGCCGATTGAGCCGACCCGCTTTGGCGTGTTCCGGATGTAATGAAAAACCGATAACGGTGCTGAAGGCTAGAGGCTTGTCGCCCGCCTTCAGCCTCAAGCCAAGGGCCGCAGGCCTTCGTCTGCAGGAAGTCAATATGAGCACGTCCCCCTTTCAAACCATTGAACTCGAGCGCTCCGCCAGAGGCTTCGCCACCCTCTGGCTGAACCGCCCGGAAAAGAACAACGCCTTCAACGCCGAGATGATCAGCGAACTGATCCAGGCGCTCAATGAAGTGCAGAGCGATAAATCGCTGCGCTTCCTGCTGGTGCGCGGCCGCGGCAAGCATTTCTCGGCGGGTGCTGATCTGGCGTGGATGCAGGGTTCCGCTCGCCTCGATTACAACGCCAACGTGCGCGACGCCCATGAGCTTGGCGAGCTGATGCACAAGCTCTACCACCTGAAAATACCTACGCTGGCCGTTGTTCAGGGTGCGGCTTTTGGCGGCGCGGTTGGTCTTATTGCCTGCTGCGATATAGCCATCGGGACGACTGATGCCCAGCTGTCGCTGTCCGAGGTACGCATTGGCTTGGCACCAGCCGTGATCAGCCCGTTCGTCGTCCAGGCGATTGGCGAACGCGCCACCCGTCGTTACGCCCTCACCGCCGAACGTTTTAGTGGTGAATGCGCCCGCGAGCTGGGGCTGTTCGCCGAAAGCTGCTTGAGCGACCAGCTCGATGAAAAAGTAGATGGGTGGCTCGGCAACCTTCTGCTTAATGGCCCACAGGCCATGCGAGCCACCAAGAGCTTGCTGCATCAGGTCGGCAGTGGCGCGCTCAAACCCTCATTGCGCACCTATACCGAAGGTGTCATCGCTAGCGTGCGAACCAGCCCGGAAGGCCAAGAAGGCCTGCGCGCTTTTCTCGAAAAACGCCAGCCGGCCTGGCAGGAACAGCATTCATGAGCAAACAACATATCACCACCCTTCTGATCGCCAACCGCGGTGAGATCGCCTGCCGCGTGATGCGCACCGCCAAGGTCATGGGCCTGACCACCGTTGCCGTGCACAGCGCCATCGACCGTGACGCACGGCATGCGCGCGAGGCCGACATCCGCATCGACCTTGGCGGCGCCAAGCCGGCGGAAAGCTATCTGCGGATCGAGAAGCTGATCGCCGCCGCCAAGGCCAGCGGTGCCCAGGCGATTCACCCCGGCTATGGCTTCCTCTCCGAAAACGCCGATTTCGCCCGCGCCATCGAAGACGCCGGGCTGATCTTCCTCGGCCCGCCCGCCTCGGCCATCGACGCTATGGGCAGCAAATCCGCCGCCAAGGCGCTGATGGAAAAAGCCGGTGTGCCGCTGGTGCCTGGCTATCACGGCGAAGCGCAGGATGTGGAAACCTTCCGCACCGCCGCGGAAAAGATCGGCTATCCGGTACTGCTCAAGGCCACAGCAGGCGGCGGCGGCAAAGGGATGAAGGTCGTCGAGCGCGAAGCTGATCTCGCCGAAGCGCTGCAATCCGCCCAGCGTGAAGCGCAGTCGTCGTTCGGCGATTCGCGCATGCTGGTCGAGAAGTACGTGCTCAAACCGCGTCACGTGGAAATCCAGGTATTCGCCGATCAGCACGGCAATTGCCTGTATCTCAACGAGCGGGACTGTTCGATCCAGCGCCGTCATCAGAAGGTGGTCGAGGAAGCACCAGCGCCGGGCCTGTCCGCCGAGCTGCGCCGCGCCATGGGCGAAGCGGCCGTCAAGGCCGCGCAAGCTATTGGCTATGTCGGTGCCGGCACGGTGGAGTTTCTGCTCGATGCCCGAGGCGAATTCTTCTTCATGGAAATGAACACACGATTGCAGGTCGAGCATCCTGTCACCGAAGCTATCACCGGCCTCGATCTGGTCGCCTGGCAGATTCGCGTGGCGCGTGGCGAACCGCTGCCGATCAGCCAGGATCAGGTACCGCTCAATGGCCACGCCATCGAGGTGAGGCTGTATGCCGAAGACCCCGATAACGACTTCCTGCCCGCCACCGGCACGCTTGACCTATACCGTGAATCCAATGCCGGCCCAGGTCGTCGTGTCGATAGCGGTGTCGCCGAAGGCGATACGGTCTCGCCTTTCTACGACCCGATGCTCGGCAAGCTGATCGCCTGGGGCGAGAACCGCGAGGAAGCACGCCTGCGGTTGCTGGCCATGCTGGATGAGACAAGCGTGGGCGGCGTGCGTACCAACCTCGCCTTCCTGCGTCGCGTCATTGGTCATCCCGCATTCGCGGCGGCAGAGCTGGACACCGGTTTCATTCCGCGCCATGAAGCCGAGCTGATGCGCACGCCCGGCGAGCTGAGTGACGCGTTCTGGCAACTGGCCGGCGAGCTGTTCGTGCAGACCGAGCCGGCTAAAGTCCGAAACGACGACAGCCATTCACCATGGGCTAGCCGCGATGGCCTCCGCTTCGGATTACCAGCGCAAACGAGTGTGCATCTGATGTGCAACGGCGAGAGTCGTCAGTTACACGTGAGCAGTCGCACCGAAGCCGAGATCACTCATCTTCCGAAAGCCATCCGCCAGGGCCGCACGCTCTATCTGGAATGCAATGGCGAGCTGCACGCCGTAACCGCGTTCGACCCCATCGCTGAAGTCGAGGCCAGCCACCAGCACCACGGCGGCCTGACCGCGCCCATGAACGGCAGCATCGTTCGGGTGCTGGTCGAGGCCGGGCAAAGCGTCGAGGCCGGCGCCACGCTCATCGTGCTCGAAGCGATGAAGATGGAGCACAGCATCCGTGCGCAACAGGCAGGCGTGGTCAAAGGTCTGTTTTATGCCGAAGGCGATATGGTCAGCGAAGGTGCGGTATTGCTGGAGCTGGAAGACGCCTGACGCAGGATGGAAAACGGCGTGATGCGGAAACTTCTGCATGGCATTGGTGAGCTGAAGCGGAGCGCCGCCCGGCCTACCCTGCTGAGATTCTGCACCCCGCTTATATGGGTGGCTCACGCCACAGACTAGCCTTGTAGGGTGGGCTTCAGCCCACCAGGCACGATGAAAAGGTCTCACGATCTGACCCCTAACCCAGGTGACGCTGCAAACATCGCGACACCCATGGAGGACACATGACTCTGCCCAAACACGTCCGTCTGGTGGAAGTCGGCCCCCGCGACGGCCTGCAGAACGAAAAGCAGCCGATCAGCGTCGCCGACAAAGTGCGGCTGGTGGACGACCTCAGCGCCGCCGGCCTGCAGTACATCGAGGTCGGCAGTTTCGTGTCGCCCAAGTGGGTGCCACAGATGGCCGGCTCGGCCGAGGTTTTCGCGCAGATCAGGCAGAAGCCGGGCGTGACCTATGCGGCCCTGACGCCGAACCTGAAAGGCCTCGAAGCGGCCATCGAAGCCGGTGTCAACGAAGTCGCGGTGTTCGGCGCCGCGTCCGAGGCGTTCTCGCAAAAGAATATCAATTGCTCCATTGGCGAGAGCCTGGCGCGCTTCGCCCCGCTGATGGAAGCGGCGCGCGAAAACGGCATTCAGGTGCGTGGCTATGTGTCCTGCGTGCTGGGTTGTCCCTACGAAGGCGAGATCGATCCACAGCGCGTCGCCCACGTCGCGCGCGAATTATTCGCCATGGGCTGCTACGAGGTCTCGCTGGGCGACACCATTGGCACCGGCACGCCGGGTAAAACCCGCCAACTGATCGAGGCCGTCAGCCGCGAGGTGCCACGCGACAAGCTCGCCGGCCACTTCCACGACACCTATGGTCAGGCGCTGGCTAATATCTATGCCAGCCTGCTGGAAGGCCTCTGCGTATTCGACAGCTCGGTCGCCGGGCTCGGCGGCTGCCCTTACGCCAAGGGTGCCAGCGGCAACGTTGCCAGCGAGGATGTGCTCTACATGCTTAACGGCCTGGGCATCGAGACGGGTATCGATCTGGATGCGCTGGTCGCAGCTGGGCAACGCATCAGCGATCTGTTAGGCCGCCCCAACGGATCGAGGGTCGCGCGGGCGCGGCTGAGTGCCTTGTGACAACGAATCGATGGGCTGACCTGCGGCCGACTTACAACACAAACATGAACTCGTTTGGCTCAATGCAAGAACAAGCTGTCGCAAAACAGGCGTCGAGGTTAGCGCTCCAGCGCGTCAGTGAAGCGGTTGAAATACAGATACAGCAGGCCACTCGTTGCCACATGCAGCGCCAATTACCCAAGCGTCCGCCGTTACGCTCTGCTCCCCTACCTTTTGACGGCGGGTGCTTTTTTATTCTCCCTGCAGGGTCGCTTCACCGCGGCATCAGGGTTCAAGGAGATAAAACATGCAAGACGTTGTAATCGTTGCCGCAACTCGCACTGCAATCGGCGCTTTCCAAGGCGCGCTAGCCAACGTGAGCGCGACGGAACTGGGCAGCACGGTCATCCGCGCGTTGTTGGAGAAAACCGGCATCGACCCAGCCACGGTCGACGAAGTGATCATGGGCCAGGTGCTTACCGCTGGATGCGGGCAGAATCCCGCGCGGCAATCAGCGATCAATGCTGGCCTTCCCTATAGCGTGCCAGCCATGACAGTGAACAAGCTCTGTGGCTCCGGCCTGAAAACCGTGCATTTGGCCGCCCAGGCAATACGCTGCGGCGATGCCGAAATCGTCATTGCCGGCGGCATGGAAAACATGAGCCTCGCGCCTTATGTATTACCCAAGGCGCGCACTGGCCTACGCATGGGCCATGCCCAACTGGCCGACTCGCTGCTGCAGGACGGATTGCTTGACGCCTTTCATGACTATCACATGGGTATCACCGCAGAGAACCTCGTGTCCTGCTACAAACTGACCCGGGAGGAACAGGACGCCTTCGCCGCGCAATCCCAACAGCGCGCGGCGGCCGCTATCGAGGGTGGTCGCTTCAAGGCGGAAATCACACCCGTATCCATCCCGCAGCGCAAAGGCGATGCCCTGCTGTTCGATACCGACGAGCAGCCCCGGACAGACACCACGACCCAGTCACTGGCCAAACTCAAGCCAGCCTTCGATAAGAACGGCAGCGTCACAGCCGGCAACGCCTCGACGCTTAACGATGGTGCGGCAGCGGTGCTGCTGATGAGCGCGTCCAAGGCCAAAGCGCTTGGCCTACCGATTCTGGCCACCATCAAGGTTTATGCCAGCTCTGGCGTAGATCCGGCGATCATGGGGATTGGACCGGTCAGTGCGACTCGCAAGTGCCTGGACAAGTCCGGCTGGACACTCGAAGAAATCGAGCTCATCGAAGCAAACGAAGCCTTTGCCGCACAAGCGTTGTCAGTCGGCAAAGAGCTGGGCTGGAACAGCGACAAGGTCAACGTCAATGGCGGCGCCATCGCCCTGGGTCATCCTATCGGCGCATCCGGTTGCCGTGTGCTGGTTACCCTGCTCCACGAAATGATAAGCCGTGATGCAAAAAAGGGCTTGGCCACACTTTGCATCGGTGGTGGACAGGGTGTTGCACTGACACTGCAGCGAGACTGACTGTGAACCGCTCCATACGTACAGCTTGCCGGCCAGGCAGACCGTTACCGCTGATTGATCTCGCCAAGGGCGAAGCGGATCGGCCAGCGCGGATCGGCACTCCAACGGCCCACGAGCAACTTCGGATCGTCGCGTTGCAGTTGTTCGTCGAGCATGGTTTCCAATCAGTCAGCCTGCGCCAGTTGGCTAACGCTCTCGGCATGCAGGCCGGCTCGCTGTACAACCATATCGAAAGTAAGCAGACGTTGCTTTTCGAGCTGATCGAGGAGCACGAAACGGATTTGTTGGATCTGTTGGAAGCCAAACATCCCAGCGACGCGGATGGACTGACCCGGCTGCGCACCTATGTTGAACTACGCATTCGTTACAGCCTGAGACACCCACACCGAGTAATGCTGGCTCGTCTTGAGTCGCGTTGCCTGGACGCCGAACAACGTGCTTCGATCGAAACAATTAGACAGGCCCATCTCCAACATCTGGAGAACATTCTGCGGCTGCTACCTGCCCCACTGGATGCCGCGGCAGGCCACCAAACTGCCGTCGCTCGCAGCCTGGTTTCGATACTCGAAGATGCACCGAGTTGGTGTTCACCTAACGACGCCCATGCGTTCGAGGATTTAATAACGATGGTGACACAGATGGTGTTGGCGGCCTGTCGTGTTCCAGCTCGCAGTCACCGCGCCTGGCTCGATCGGCCTGAGCCATACCCCACCGGTCGCCGCCCTCGATCACCAGTTGCTTCACCTCAATGCTAATAGCCTCCACGACCATCGAGGCGAATGTTAAGGAAGCGGTTATGAACGAAGACATGATGCAACACTATCTCGGAATCATCGAAGGAGTCGGTGAGAATCCAAATCGAGAAGGTCTGCTGGATACGCCCAAGCGCGCGGCCAAGGCCATGCAATATCTCTGTCATGGCTATGGCCAGACCCTGGAGCAAATCGTCAACGGCGCACTGTTCGAGTCGGACAACGACGAGATGGTGATCGTCCGCGACATCGAACTCTATTCACTGTGTGAACACCATATGCTGCCATTCATCGGCAAAGCGCATGTCGCCTACATTCCCACAGGCAGGGTGCTCGGCCTGTCGAAAGTGGCGCGGATCGTCGACATGTACGCCCGCCGCCTGCAGATCCAGGAAAACCTGACCAAGCAGATTGCGGACGCGGTCATGCAGGTCACCAGCGCCGCGGGCGTGGGCGTGGTCATCGAAGCCCAACATATGTGCATGATGATGCGTGGTGTGGAGAAGCAGAATTCGGTGATGACCTCATCGGTGATGCTCGGCGGTTTCCGCGACTCCTACAACACACGTCAAGAATTCCTGCAGCTCATTCGAGGCCGCTGACATGCCGAGACTGGAACCGGGAATGGCACGGATTCGCATCAAGAATCTGCGCCTGCGTACCTACATCGGCATCAAGGAAGACGAAATCCTCAACAAGCAGGACGTGTTGATCAACTTGACGATCCTTTATGCAGCAAACGATGCGGTACGCGATAACGACATCGAACAGGCTCTCAACTACCGCACCATTACCAAAGCGATAATCCGGCACGTTGAGGAGAACCGCTTCGCGCTGCTCGAGCGCCTGACACAGGAAGTGTTGGATCTGGTGATGGAGCCGAATGCGGTGCGCTACGCAGAGGTGGAAATCGACAAACCACATGCCCTGCGCTTTGCCGAATCGGTGTCGATCACGCTCGCGAGCCAGCGCGATTGAAGTTCGATAAACCGCCTCACAAAACACCCGGGCTGATTAATCAGTGCATACGCGGGCAAAAAAAAGCTGCTCACCCAAGGTAGAGCAGCGAAGTACCAGTCGCTCCTGGTTTCGGGGATTCGCCCGCATGGCGAGTCGAATCAGTATCAATACCTGTCTCGTCGTCCGTGAAATCAAGGCGTCGCCTGGCGCCACAACGTGCAACAACTCAAAATTATTGCGGTGTCACGGGCAGCTGTACCTCAGCCTACAACCCCACCATTTATTAGCCAGCGACTCGGCGCTGTTTCGTTTGACCCGAGATAAAACGGTACGCAAGCCGCAAAAGTCGTTAGCAGCTAGGGTAGGTCCTGATGCACGGCATCGCTCCTGCTCGAAGAAGCTCCATTAATAAATCCAAAAACGGAGACTGACCCCCACGATGAAACTCCAACTCGCTCTTTGCGCCGCCCTCAGCGGCATCACGACGTTTTCTATTGCCGCAGTCAGCCCCGAAGAAGCCAAGCAACTGGGCAACGAACTCACCCTCTTTGGCGCGACCAAGGCCGGTAATGCCGAAGGCACGATCCCAGCGTATGAAGGCGGGCTGACCACCGCGCCTGCTGACTTCAAGCCCGACAGTGGCTTCTGGGCCGACCCGTTCAGGGACGAGAAGCCGCTGTACCGTATTGATGCGTCCAACGCGGACCAGTACGCCGACAAGCTCAGCGATGGCCAGAAGCACCTGCTCAAGAAGAATCCGGAAACCTGGTACATGGACGTGTATCCGACCCATCGCACTGCGGCGTATCCGGAAAATGTGATGGAAGCGACTGTGCGTAACGCCACTGCATGCAAGACCTATAACGATGGGCTTTCCATCGAGCCGGCATGCCGCGGCGGCCTGCCGTTTCCGATTCCGAAAACCGGCAACGAAGTGATGTGGAACCAGTTGCTGCGCTACAAGAACGGGCCGACCGCTACCACTACGACCTCCTCCAACAGCTGGGTTATTGACAGCAACGGCACCATCACCAAGGCCGCCGAACAGGCCACTTTCGAGGAATTCCCCTACTACCAGACAGACCGCGATGATCGTGACCCGGAAATGTATGCTCGTGTGTTTTCTCTAAACAAACAGCCTGCGCGCCGAGCCGGCGAAGTAACAGGTATCAGCGATTATCTGGACCCGACCAAGAAGCCACGCCGCGCCTGGAGCTACACGCCAGGCCAGCGCCGCGTCAAGCTCGCGCCTGAGTTCGCCTATGACACGCCTGTGGCGAGCCAGGGTGGCGTGACGTTGTTCGACGAGTTGCAGATGTTCGCTGGCATGCAGGACCGCTTCGATTTCAAGCTGGTGGGCAAGAGGGAAATGTTCATTCCTTACAACGCGTACAAGTTCAACTTCGAAGCCGACCAGATGGACCAGTTCAGCGATCATCACGCCAATCCGAAGTACGAACGCTGGGAGCTACATCGCGTCTACGTAGTGGAAGCCACACTCAAGCCCGGCATGCGCCACGTGTACAGCAAGCGCCACTACTACCTGGACGAAGACACCTTTGGAGCAGGCCTGTATGACGCCTGGGACCAGGACGGAAACCTCTACCGCTCGATGTTCCTGAGTGGCGTTCAGCTGTATGACAAGCAGATTCCATACGCTGTGAAGAACGTCATCTACGACTTCAACAAGGGCATGTACGGCGTGATCAACGACGGGCTGAAGGGTGGCTTCAAGATTCCAAAGGAAGCGTTACCCGAGCGGCAGATGAATGCCGAGGCCATTGTCAGCCGTATCACCCAACGCTGATGTCCGCGCGGTCGCCGGGCGACTCTACAGCCACGCCGACCGTTTCTATTGAACGCCTTAACAGGAGAACAACAATGGCGCTCACTATGCACCAGTCATCTGTTTTTTATTTCACCCGCCTGTTGAACAACCTTTCAGACATCCTCGCCAAGGCGCAGGCCCATGTGGACGAAACGGGCGCCGATCCGAAAGACCTGCTTGAAGCCCGTTTGACCGATGACATGTTCAACCTCAGCCAGCAGATTCAGATGGCATGCTTGCATCCACTGCTGTTTGTCGCAGGCATCACGGGCAAGCCTGCCGAACTCCAAAAGGATGAAGATCGCAGCTTCGCCGAGCTGCGCTCGCGGATTAGCAAAACCGTCTCCCTTCTGGAAAGCGTTCGCCCCGAGGATCTCAACGGCAGCGAAGACCGCGAAATAGTGCTGGCCACACCGCGAGCCGACCTTCCATTCACCGGCCAGGGCAGCCTGCAGATATTTTCGTTGCCGAACTTTTTCTTCCACGTCGTCACCGCCTACGACATTCTGCGGCACCGCGGCGTGTCGCTAGGCAAGATGGACTTCCTCGGCGGCCTGAAGTAGCACGATAGTGCTACACGCGGGGATGTGCTTATAAAGTGCGCGGCCGCACGGGGTGCCAGAAGAACGAAGTCGCCGGGCATATGCCCGGCGATTCTTTATCACTGCATCACTGCAAATTTATTGAGGCTCGCAGACCAACTTGGCTTGCAACGGTGCGCCGGTGTATTTACCCGGCACGGCGAGGCTGGTCTGTTCGCCCGGCTCTATGGTGGTGGGTGGCGGCGCGTCGCTTTGGGCTTCAGCCGGTCCCGGCTGCAGTTCGCACATAACGCTGACATCGGCATTGTTAGTGATCTGCAGCATCTGCGTTGTGCTGGCAGTGGCCGTGCCAGCACTCCCTCCTCCGCTGGAACCAACCACCTCGGTCTCGATGTCGAGACCGTTCAGCTGCTTGTCCAGATCGAGCCCATCAGCCATTGCCGTTACAGGCAGACAGATAGCCAGACCGCAAAAGATCAACATGTTCTTATTCATTGTCGTTACCTCCGGTAAGGCGGGGCGGATGCCCCTGAATGTCAAAGCCGCTCCGTGGCAACTAGTGCTCCGGTCGCTGACTTAACTCAGCATTAACATTCCGCCGTCGATCATTAGAGTCTGGCCTGTTACGAAGCGCGAACCTTCGCCGGCAAGAAAAACCAGAACGGGTGCCAAGTCTTGCGCGGCATCGCCAAGCCGACCTCCCAGCGGGATCAGACTGGCCATGAATGCATCGTGCTGCTCGAGCTGTGCGTCACTCATGCTGGCGCGAGTGGCGTCATACATCGGCGTCCATATCGCCGGAGCGATGGCGTTAACGGTAATGCCGTGCGGACCCCACTCGCGTGCGACGGTGCGCGTCCATGCCAGGACCGCGCCCTTGCTGGCAGCGTAGTGTGCCTTGCCTGGCTGCCCGCCCACGCCAGCGGCTGAGGCGAAGTTGATGATCCTCCCGCCACCTTGGTGCATATGCTCGTAGGCTGCGCGATTGGTCAGAAAGGTGCCGCGAGCATTCACCGCGAACACTTTTTCCCACTCATCCAGGGTGATTTCATCTGCAGTGGCGTTGGGCGCAATTCCGGCAGCATTGACCAATACGTCCAGCCCGCCCAACTGTGCGGCAGCCCAAGCAAAGGCCCTTTTTACCGATTCCGTATCCGAGACATCGCAGATATGCGAACGAGCCCAGCCATTGCCCTCGATTGCCTCCTGCGGGGCGCTTTCGCTTAAGTCGAGACTCGCCACATGGGCGCCTTCGTTTACAAAAGCCGCGACTACCGCGGCGCCAATTCCTCGTGCGCCACCCGTAACGATGACGCGCTTGTTATTCAATTGCATGCCTGTGCTCCAAACTATATGGGCCTTCGTATAAAGGCGGCTTCCTGGCGATCACGTCATGTTTCGCGCAACGGCAACGGGCATGAGTGAATGAAGTTCATCCAGAAGCTTAGTAAGCAACATCGGACGCTGCGGCCGTATCGCCATTACATACGGTTTTTCGTTTAACCCGAAGTCAAACGGAATGTAGGGAACCTTTCATGTATTGAGTTTTTGCGCACCAGCGCTGCTTGCTCGAAATACTTGGAGAAAACCCAAGCCTCCGTACCCAACGGGGCCTTGGATCGACAAGTCGCAACGCCGCGCTAACGGCGGACCAAGGAGAATTCGCACCCTTGTCCTGAGGCGTTTGGGCACCACGACTTTACGCCGTGTAAACGGCTTCCCGCCCGAGAAATCGCTGTCGCTGTTAGGGTGAGCGCTCTGCTGAACAGACGCCCAAAGCGGACACGCGAATGACTCGGTTATCGCCGCTCGGGAAACGAATGCCACCCGGCTCCAACTTGCCTGGATGCCGGCCACATGCCCAAGTCGCCTGTTCGAGGTATGAGAACAACTACAACAAAACCAAATCGGGAATCGAAGCCAATGAGCCAGTTTGAACAACTCGACATCGTCGCGGCCTATCACGCCGTAAGCGACACATACCTCGGCACCGATGTAGACATTCACGCGCTGTGCCGCCAGTACCGCCATAACGAACCGGTGATGAAGGGCGATTTCGTCGATACCTATTTGAAGGTGCCGACAAACGCTGGCGCCAAAGCGGCCAAGGCGACGGTGACAGTGTTCAAGCACAAGGAGATCATGGCCATCATGCGCGACGCCGAAACCTACACCAATGGTTTCATCGCCGAAGGGCTAGGCGCGTTCTTCGACGGCCTGATCATCCTTGCCATGGACGGCGAGCAGCACCGCCGGACCCGGGCGCTGCTGCAACCGGTGTTCATGCCTGAGACGGTCAACAAGTGGCGTCCGGAAATCGACCGGGTTATCCGCGAAGACTATTTGCAACCGATGGTGGCGGATAAGCGAGCCAATCTAATGGACTTCGCACTGGATTTCCCGATTCGCGTCATGTATGCCCTGATGGGCTTTCCAACCAGCGACACGGAAAAATACAAGACGTACGCTACTTGGGCGTTAGCCATGGTGGCGGGCAACCAGATCGATCCGGAAAAAGCCAAGATCTACGGACCACTGGCTGGTCAGGCGGCCAAGCACCTTTATGATGGAATCAAGGAGGTCGTCGTTGCACGGCGAGCCCAAGGCACCCAAGAGACAGACCTGATCAGTCGCCTGATCAACGCCGAAGCCGAAGGCCGCTCACTGGACGACCATGAGATCACAACATTCGTCCGCTCGCTGACCCCGGCAGCTGGGGAAACCACCACTCGCACGTTCAGCTGCATCATGACCAACCTGATGCAACGTCCCGAACTAGTGGAGCGGATACGCAACGACCGCAGCCTCATCGGCAAACTCATCGACGAGGGGATCCGCCACGAGCCTATCTCGACCTTCAAGGTTCGCCAGACCTCGAAGGAAGTGGAAATTGGCGGGATCATCGTGCCGAAAGGCGGCATGGTTCAGTGCATGACCATATCCGGCAACCGCGACGAGGACGTCTTCGAGAACCCGGACGAGTTTGACATCGACCGCAAAGTAAAGCCGTCATTCGGCTTCGGCTTCGGCCCGCATATGTGTATCGGGCAGTTCGTCGCCAAGGTGGAGCTGAACTGCGCGATCAACGCGATGCTCGATCTGTTTCCAAACATGCGCCTGGACCCATCCAAGCCAGCACCCCGAATTTCCGGTGGACAGCTGCGTGGTACCCGCGACATCCATGTGCTGTGGGATTGAGCGCGTGACGGGCCACGTAAACGAGGCGGCCGCAAGGCCGCCCCTCCACCGTTGTCTAACGCCCGCCGGAAATCGCTGCACTACGGGAGGACATCATGCCTGAACCGAGCAAATGGGCAGCGTTACGGAAACGAGCAAGCCTCTGGGGCGTCCTCATTTTCGCCAATCTTCCGCTCTGTCATTAAACCTGGCCGGAGAAACACCATGAGCCTGCACACAACCCAATACCAAGTAATCGCCGACCGCAGCCGTTGCTGCGGTTACGGACTCTGCGCTGCGGTCTGTCCGGAAATCTACAAACTAGACGATGACGGTATTGTCTATCTAACCATCGACCGCGTGCCGCCGGAGTTGGAAGAAGGCGCTCGCGAGGGCGCCGCTGCCTGCCCCGCCGAAGCGATTTGGCTGGAGGCGATCACAGACTGAAACGCACGGGATGCGATTCTGCGCAGCCAAAGTAAATTTCGATATCGAGCCTACATTCCACTTTGAGGGCAGGCAGACCTCAATCATAACGGTATGCACCATTCACTGGCCTGGCTGCCTTCGCCGAGATGGCTTAGGCTCAGATGCTTACCAATAAGATGTCGAGACACCATGCATCCGCCACGCGAGACCGAAGCCTTTTCCCGAAAACGCGCCACTCTGGAGCGTCTACTTGTGGAGGCGCGCAGAATCTTTGCGGAAAAGGGCCTCGCTGGTGCGAGGCTAGAGGAAATTGCCACCGCGGCAGGCGTCACGCGCCAGTTAATCTATCAATACTTCAGCAATAAGGAGACTCTGTTCACCAGCGTGCTGGACGAAAGCACGGCGCAGATCATAAAAGACTTGCTATCGATGGACCTTGATCAGTTGCCGCCACGCCAGGCGCTGACAGCTCTACTGGAATACCTTTTCGATCAATACGGCGCGGATCCTGAGTTGCGATCACTCGCACAGGAGAGCTTTCGCCTCCATGAGCATGGAACGTACAACCAGAATCGCTTCGGTGCCATAGCCGCACCGCTGATAGAGCTGATCGGACGAATCCTCAAACGCGGCGTTGAAAGCGAAGATTTTCTGCCTGATGTAGACGCGCGCATGTTCTGCGGGGCCTCCATGTTACTGACCACCCTCTGGTTCACCAGTCGCCACATCACTTCCACCGCAACGGGATTCGATACCAACACACCCGCAGGCTTGAAAGCGTGGCGCAGCTACGCGATCGATTTCGTGCTTAGCGCCGTGTTGGCAACGAATCGACCCTCGCTGAGTCGACCCAAGGTTCACGCTGGCTAGCTCCGCGAAGCCGGCTTGCTCGGACAGCTAGCCAATACGCTCTAACGCCTTCTCGAACAGCCGCAGCGCCGAGGCGTGGTGCTTTCTACCGTGTTCCATAGATGTCTTGCCCGCGCAGGCGCGGGCGTAACTGACTTCGAGAAAAATGCCAAGCTTGAAAGCCGCCAGTACCAGATACCAGGTAAAGGCTTCGAAGCTTCGGGAGCTGCCCACCACGTAGCGCGCCACCAATTCATCCGCTGCGGGAAAGCCGTCCCAGGGATGCACCTCGATCGTGCCGGCGCCATGGCCGCCGGCGTCCGGCCATGTCACCACCAGCCAGGCCAGATCAAGCAGAGGATCGCCAATGGTGGCCAGCTCCCAATCGACGATCGCGCTGAGCGCCGGCCCCTCGCGGCTGAACATCATATTGGACAGGTGATAGTCGCCATGCAGAATGCCGGGGCTGAACCGTTGCGGGCAGTTGTCATTCAGCCAGCGCGCCAGCCGGTCGAGCCCAGGAAGGCTGCCTGCGCCCGGCCAACCGGCACAGCCGGCGACGCTTTCGAGCTGATGCAGCCAGCGCGCGACTTGTCGTTGATGGAAACCGCCGGGGCGCCCGAAGTCGTCGAGGCCGATGGCTCGATAGTCCAGCTCATGAAGGCAGAGCAGCGCATCGACCATGGCCAGCCCCATGCGCCGACGCATGTCGCGGTCGGCGGCATGGGGCAGCGGCAAGCCGGCCGCGGAATTGGGATTGAAGCCATCCACCGGCTCCATCAGGTAGAACTTCGCGCCCAGAACGGCCTCGTCATCGCAGGCGGCGACCAAGCCCGCATGCGGCACCCGGCTGCCCGCCAGCGCTTTTAGCATGCGAGCTTCGCGGGAGATGGTCTTGCCGCCTACTTCCCGTAGCGCCGCCGATGGTCGACGCAGCACGAATTCACGCTCGCCTCGCCGAAAGCGCAGCAACAGGTTTTGAGTGCCACCCGTCAGTCGCACGGCATTTTCCAGCGGCCCGGATGCGAGTTCCCGCTCTTCCATCCAGGCACGCAAACGGTCGAGATCGACCAGCTCATGCCAGTCAGCCCCGCCGCTCAACGCTGCTCTCCGCTTTGTTCCAGCGTCGCCAGCGCGTCAGCATATTTTTCACGCGCCAGCGCCGTCGCAGTCGGGCGATGGTAGCTGGGAAACAGGCTGTCGCTTGGCTGATAGTCGCGGAGCAGCTGTTTGGCCACCGTCACCTTGTGCACCTCGGTCGGCCCGTCCGCCAGCCCCATCTGGAAGGAGCGCAGGATGTACCCGGCGAACGGCATCTCTTCGGATACGCCGATCGAGCCATGCACATGCAGCGCACGGGCGGCAATGTCATGCAGCACCTTGGGCATCGCCGCCTTTACCGCGGCGATGTCTTTGCGCACGCGCAGATAGTCCTGGTACTTGTCGATACGCCAGGCGGTGCGCATCACCAGCAGCCGGAACTGCTCCAGTTCGATCCAGGAGTCGGCAATCTTTTCCTGCACCATTTGTTTTTCGGCCAACAGGCCACCTTGCGTGGTGCGCGACAGGGCGCGCTCGCACAACGCATCGAGCGCTCTCTGCGCCTGGCCGATCACACGCATGGCGTGGTGCACGCGACCACCGCCGAGTCGCACTTGAGCGACGACGAAGGCTTCGCCGGGCTTGCCGAGCAGGTCGGCGGACGATGCCCGCACCTTATCGAAACGCAGGTAGGCGTGCGTCGCCTCCGGATCATCCGCTATGCCGACGTTGCGCACGATGGTCACGCCCTGCGCATTCGCCGGCACGATGAACATGGTGGTGCCCTTGTGCACCGATACGCTCTTGTCGGTCACCGCCATGACGATGAAGAACGCCGCATAGCGTGCATTGGAGCCGAACCACTTCTCGCCGCTGATCAGCCAGTCATCGCCGTCGCGTACGGCCTCGGTGGTGAACACGCTGGGGTCGGCGCCGCCCTGGGGCTCGGTCATGGCGAAGCAGGAGACGATCTCATTATCGAGCAAGGGCTTGAGGTATTTGCGCTTCTGCTCCTCACTGCCGTAGTGGGCGAGAATTTCGCCATTGCCCGAATCGGGCGCGTGACAGCCAAACACGATAGGCGCGAACAGTGCGCGGCCGAGAATTTCGTTGATCAGGGCCAGGCGTACCTGGCCGTATCCCGGCCCGCCCAGCTCCGGACCAAGATGACAGGCCCAGAGTTTGCGCGCCTTGACCTGCGCCTGTAGTGGACGCACCAGTTGCTTGAACAGAGGGTCGTGGATGTTCCAGGGGCTGCCCAGTACATGTTCCAGCGGCTCGACCTCTTCGCGAACGAAGCGGTCGATCCAGTCCAGTTCCGTTTGAAAGTCCGAATCGGTTTCGAAATCCCAGGCCATGTCGTGCTCCTAAAATATGAGTGGCGCTCAAGCGAGCAGCATGCCGCCGTCGACCAACAGGGTCTGACCCAGCATGTAGCCAGCCAGCGGCGAAGCCAGGAACAGCGCAACGTTGGCCATGTCCTGCGGGGTGCCGAGGCGGCCCAGCGGGATACCACGAAGCGCACCTTCGAGACGTTTGGGGTGTTCCGTGGTGATGCGCGTGAGCTTGGTTTCCACCAGGCCCGGCGCGATGCCGTTGACACGGATTCCCTCACGCGCCCAAGCCTCGCCGAGCGTGCGCGTCAAACCGAAAGCGCCGGTCTTGGAGGCGTTGTAGGCCGGATTGCCGCGGGTCGAATGGAAGGCGGCGGCCGAGCTGACGATGAGCATTGCGCCTCGTGATTCCTTCAACAGTTCGAAGAACTTCTGCGCGCAAACCATCAGGCTGGTGAGGTTGATATCGACTACTTTCTTGAAGCCGTCGGTGAGAAATTCCTGACGGTCGTACAGCACCGTACCTTGCGCCTGAACCAGCACGTCGAGTCGAGTGAACGGCACGATCGCCGCCTCGATCAGGTTGGCATTGGAGACATCGACCTGCGCGTAGTGCAGCCCTTCAAGATGCGAATCCGCCGAGTCGGCGTAATCCTGCGCGCTCGGACGAGTGCCCCAGACGTGCACCTCGGCGCCGCGTTGACGGAAGTTCTGCGCGATACCGTTACCGATGCCGCTGGAGCCACCGACGACCAGCACCGTTTTGCCGCTGAAATCCAATTCGTTCATGCGTTATTCCGGTGTGTTCAACCCAACCCGCGATCGAACGATCGGGTCGGGTTCATCGTTGACTTCAGCCGGAGTGGGCCGCCTTTGTGCATCAATTGCTTACAGCCGAACCACACCGGCCGCGGCCAGACGTTCCAGTTCGCTGTTTTCCAAGCCAAGCCCGCCGAGTACATCGCGGCTGTGCTGGCCGAGGGCGGGCGGCGGACGATCCAGCGACAACGGCAGATCACCGAAATCCCAGAACGCGCCAATCTGTTGCAGCTCGCCGTACACCGCATGTTGATAGTGGGTATGCAAGCCAGCCGCGGCGTGGTCGGGGTTGTCGAGGAAGGGGTCGAGCTGCGCCTCGAGAACGGCTTCGGCGGGCACGCCTTGTGCGCTCAAGGATGACAGCGCATCGGACTGTGTCCGCCCGACGAAATACGTTTCAGGGTCCGCTCCGGCCAGCGCACGGAAATGCTGCGCTTCTTCGGGCTCCAGCGCCGCCACGGCGATCCAACCGTCATTGCAGCAATACAGCCGGTGCGTGTCGCAAAGGCCGGTCTGGCTGGCGTCCAGATGCGCGATGGGCGTGACCCTGCCGTCCTCACGGCCCACCGCTTCGCTCATGGTGAGCAAGGTCGCGCCAAGCAACGACGCGTTCACCATCTGCCCTTCACCGGTCCGCGCGCGCTGGTAAAGCCCCAACAGCAGAACGTACAACGAAGAAAGTCCCGCAAAGAAATCACCAACGCCAAAACGCAGCCACATCGGCGGTTGGCCGGCACCGCCCTGCTCCACTTCCCAACCGCAGGAGGCTTGCATCAACTGGTCGAAGCCGGGCCAATCGGCACGTGGTCCGGTGGGTCCGTAAGCGCTGACGTGGCAATAAATGAGTTGCGGATTGATCCGCTTGAGACTGTCGTAATCGACCTTCAGCTTGCGCGCCGCCGGCAGGCGCATGTTGTGATGGACCACATCGGCCCAGCGCACCAGCGCCTCGACCGCCGGTTGACTCAGCTCATCGCCGAGTTTTAGCGCGACGCCCAGCTTGCCGCGCTGAGTTCCACTGAAAATGCGCTCCAGTCGGCGCATGGCATCGCCGGTCGGGGCCTCGACCTTGATCACCTCCGCGCCCAGATCGGCCAGCATCATGCAGGCGAACGGCCCAGCCAGATAGGCGCCCAAGTCGAGCACCTTGAGACCATGCAAAGGAGGCAACGGCTCGCCCTGACGCCCAGTGCCCGGAACCAGACGCAGCGTTGGCGAGTCCTTAAAGTCGCTGTCATTGTCCGCGCCGGGCTGAGGTGCGGAACGGCCGATGCGTGCCGGTGGGGTGATCATCCAGGCTGGTCCCGGTTGCAGCGTCTTGCCGAGCGTGGCGTCTTCCACTTCGACCACATACCCGTTCAGTCGCGCCTGCTCGTCGAAATAGATGTCGCCGAAGGGCGCGGCAATCTGCGCCGAAACATCGTGCTGCCAGAAATGCTCGACCCACTCATGAGCGGGCCGCGTGGCGATGATGGCCCGGTTGGCTCCGAAATTCGGCGCCACGTGGCTCGGCGGCCATTGCGCATTGAGCCGGGCGACTTCCGCCTCGCCCAGTTCTGCCATGGCATTGGCCATCAATGGGGCTTTATCCGGCGAGTAATGCACATGAATCCAGCGGCCGTCGGCGCACTGGTGCAGCGGGATCGGAATGTGCTTGTCCAGCCCCTTGGCGAATACCGGCGTCGGTGTTTGCGCGCGGCTCCAGTGCATGGTCATCGGGACCAGCGCGGCCTGAGCCAGACTGGTGTGCGCGGCGCCGCCACGGCCATCACGATCACGCGCGATCAACCGCGCCATCACGCCCACCACACACAGCCAGCTTGCCAGCCAATTGGCAAAGGGCATGCGCACGAAGACCGGCCCAGGGCGGTGGCCCGGCTGTTCGTCGAGCAGGCCCAGGCGTGCCATCACCAGCGTTTCACGTGGCACTGCCCCAGCCAGTGGATGCTTCTTCGGCCAGCCGGTAATGGCCGAAACGATCAACGCAGGAAATCGCTGCGCCAGCTGTGCATCGTCGAGCCCCAGCGTCGCGGCCTGCTTGGGAGTGAATTCGTGAATAAGCACGTCGGCCGCGGCCAGCAGCCGTTCGAGCCGCTGCTGCCCATCCGGCACGTTGATATCCAGCGTGACACTGCGCTTGCCCCGATTGAGCACGGCGAACAGCGCTTCCTCGCGCCGAGCCGGGTTGTCGGGCGGTTCGACCAGAAACACCTCGGCACCCGCTTCGTACAGCTGCAAGCCCGCCGCAGCACTCGCGATACCCGACCCCAGACTGACCACACGCAGGCCGTGCAGCGTTGACTCGTTCATAAGCACCTCTGGGTGTCTTGTTATTGTTCCAATGTTTCACTGTTCTGCTGTTCTACGCCGGAGCGAAACCGAGCCCGGCCTCGTTCGGCGAATTAAGAAGCTAGTGCATGAACCAGGATGATTCCAGTGTCAGACTGATAGTTTTTATACAGAATCCTATAAATTGTTTATTCGCACCGACTTCGTACGATTTTTTGCAGCCTACTGTGGCTAACCCCCGGCAGCGCCTAGCCGACGCGCCTGCCAGCTCCCAGCCAGCAGCACGCCACTCATCAACCAGAACAGCGATGCGGCACCGAGCGCCGCGCCCAGCACGCCGAACAGCAGCGGCATGCAGGCTCCGGAACAATTGATAAATACCGAGCGCACCGCCAGCCCTTCGCCGTGACGCGCACTGGGGGTCACATGGTGCAGTTGTGTCATCAACGCAGGCTGAATAGTGCCCAGCGCAACACCCAGCGTGGCGGTTCCCAGGGCCATCGCCCAGGCGGGGCCGAGCCAGGGGTAGATGGCGTACACCGCTGCGGTGAGCAGCAGGGCACTCAAGATGATCGAGCGCTGCGACAGACGATTGGCCAGTAGCGGTATCAACAGCAGCCGCACCAGTGTCGAGGTGACGGCGTAGGCGGCGAGGATCGCGCCGATCACCGAGGCGCTCATGCCCCGGGCATTGCCCAGAATCGGCAAGGCGAAGGAATGCACATCCCAGCTGGCCGACACCAGCCAGTTGATGAATAACAATCGGCGAAACGACGGCTCGCGCAGCAGATCCCATGCAGGGCGTCGCTGCTCGCGCGATACCGGGGCGGCCATCTGTTCGCGCGGCACCCACTGCGATAGCAGCAGCGTACCGAGGGGCAGTATCGCCAGGGCCGCAAACGCAATGCGAAAACCGTAATGATCGATCAGCAGTCCCGTTCCCAGAGGCCCGATCAGGCTGGCCAGGGCCGGCGCGATAGCGATCCAACCCAATACCTTCATGCGCTCGCCTGCGTTACGCGCCAGGCGCGCCGCCGTGCGCTGAAGCGCGATCAACCCGAAACTGGAGCCGCCGCCACAGAGTGCGGCAGCCAGACAAAGCCACAGGTAATGACTCGTCGAACTGGCGATCACCGCGCCGGCAAAGGACAGGCTCGCGGCGATGCGTGTCGGGCGGTGATAGCCGTGTCGGTCCGCCATACGACCCGCGGTCAGGGCGAGAAATACCGGCGCGGTCGCAAACATCGCCATCACCACGCCGACCGCCCAGACATCCATATCGCGTTGCAGCAGCTGCAGTGGCGCGGCCATGCGCATCCCGGTCAGGCATGAGTGCATGCCGATCTGGCACAGCACCAGGACCCACAGCTTGAAGTAGGGAAAGGGCTCAGCGAGCGCTCCGTCAGATGACGCCGACAGGGTCACGAGCGGTGCCGTAAGCGGAAGGGATTGATGCAGGGCGTGAAGCAGAATCGGATGCGTACATTCAAGTCATTCTTATTGTTGGAATCTTGAATATAGACAGATATCAGCTATATGTACAATTACCTAGCGTCGCGATGCCAGCATCTGTTCATATGCGATGCGACCACATCCAAGGGAGAGCTTCGTGATCGAACGAATGGACCACTTCACGATCGTGACGGATCAGCTGCAGGCAACGCGCGAGTTCTACATTGACCTGCTCGGGTTGACCGAAGGCCCGCGCCCGCCTTTTCCGGTGGCTGGCTTGTGGCTCTATGCCAACGGCCACCCGCTGCTGCACGTGGTGCAGGTGCAGCGAATGCCAGAGCCCCGCTGCGGCGTGCTCGACCACATGGCGTTTTGGGCCGAAGGGCTGCGGCAGACATGGCAACTGCTCGAAGATCGCGGCATCGAATTTCGTGTCATCAGAGCGCCGGGGGCGGTCCGTACCTGGCAGCTGTTTTTCCTGGACCCCAATGGCGTGGAAGTGGAGCTGGACTTCGCGGCTGAGGAAACGCCTCCCGAAGACTGGAAAGCCCGCTTGCCGCCGCGTCAGATCAAGCCATCGTAGCTCCCGCCATCCACTTGAAGGTTTTGCCCCGAGATGTAGCTCGCCTGAGCCGAGCAAAGAAATGCACAAGCCGCGGCGAATTCTTCCGGCTTGCCGAACCGCCGCGCCGCTACGGGCCTGAGCATCTCGGTGCGCGCATCTTCCAGGCTCAGCTTTCTGTGCTTGGCCAGCTGCGCGGTCATGTAGCGCAAGCGGTCGGTTTCGATGCGTTCAGGTAGCAGGTTGTTGATGGTCACGTTGTCGCGCACCACTTCGCTGGACAACGCTTTGGAAAACGCCGTCAGCCCTGCCCGAGAGGCGGTGGAAAGTCCCAAGGGCAGGCGCGGCGACTTCACCATGGCCGAGGTGATGTTGATGATCCGTCCGAAGCGCCGCTCGCGCATGCCACCGACCACGCCCTGGATCAGCAAGATTGCCGACAACATGTTTGCCTCGATAGCCCGCAGCCAGGCCGCATGGTCCCAGTCTTCGATCCTGCCCGGCGCGGGGCCGCCGTTGTTGGTGATCAGGATGTCGGGCGCGGGACATGCGGCGATCAGGGCGGCTCGGCCTTCTTCGGTATTCAGATCGCCGCGCACGACAAGCGGCCTGTGACCTGTGGCGGTCTCGACTTCCGCCGCCGTGCGCTCCAACTGCTCGGCATCGCGCCCGTTGATCAATACGCGGCAACCTTCCTGCGCCAACGCCAGCGCGCAGGCCTTGCCGAGGCCACGAGACGAAGCGCAGATAATTGCGCTGCGCCCTGCGATTCCCAAATCCATAACGCTGCTTCCTGTCGTTGCCAACGGTGTCGGCGTATTGCGTGTTCGACGTCCTCGCGCCGGCGAGGTATCAGCCGTCCATACCCAGCAATTGGGTGATGTCCCGACCCGGTTCGGCATCGGAGCCATAGGAAAAATCGCCCTTGCGCTGACGTTCGGCCAGCTGCTCCATCTGAAAGCGATAACGAGTGCCGGGCGCATCGAAGCGCGAATGCAGGTCGATGCGTTCACCCGGCTCGAAATAACGCTGGTTCTGCGGACGCACCACGGAGTTGTCCTGCGGCTGGATGATGTAATTGATGCGCGGCATCAAATAGCGGAACGGTGCAGGTGCCGCCGTGGTGTTGAACGTCACGTCGCAGCGCGAGCGGTGTTTGCCCACCGGCAGGAATGGCTGCAGATTGGGCACGTCGTAACCCGGACGAAAGCGCGGATAGGAGATACACACGTTGCTGCGCAGATGAATATGCAGCACGGCGCGGAAGTCCTGGTACTTCGCTCGCACACCGCCGACCCAACGCATCACTGGCGCGACGGACTTCTGCGCGACCGTGCGGGTACGTGTCACGGTTTCCGACGTCCACTCCACTTCCACCACGTCCGATTCCGATATCCCGTCGCCGATGGTATTGGCATGTAGAAAGTCGGCGTGGGTCAGGTCGATGAGGTTTTCCACCGACAAGGCAGAACTGGCATCGAAACGAACCGTGCGCTGGGTGTAACCAGGAAGACTGCCATCAACCGGCAGAAACGGGATGTGCGGCAGCAGCAAGGAATCGGCCGCATCAGGATTGCCATACCAGGCCCAGATATAACCGTAACGCTCGACAACCGGGTAGTAGCCCATACCGCCGGTAAACTCGGTGAATGATGCACACTCGGCATGCAGGCGCTCGGGATGAAACTCGGCCGCAAATGGCCGACCGTCCTTTCGCCAGAGGTAATAGCTCTGGGAATGGATGATCCGGCGGATGGGCCGCTCGGTGACATCGCGGCTGTGGGATACCGGGAACCAGGTATCGCGCAGGTCATAGTTGGTCGGTGTCCAGTCTTTGCGAATCCGGCGCGCAGCGGCTTGCGGCTGTGCATCGGAAAGAGGCGTGGCGGCGTGCATGGAATTCTCCGGGTTCAGCTGAATGAAGATCAGACGGCGAGGCGTTGTTCAACGACTATCTGCTGACGCAACTCATGTAAGTCACGCGAGGGTGCGACCAATAACGCGGCGATGGCCGAGCCATCGATCGTGGCATTCACGCTGAACGGCGCTCTGCCTGCAGTCCGTGAGGCGCGCCAGCGCAACGGCGCGCCCGCCATGCTGGTCGTGTGCTGGAAGCCGCGCCAACAGAGGCTGGTGGTGCCTCGTCGGTTGGCGCTCGCACCGATGAAAAGCGTGCTGAGCGGCGTTTCATCCTGGCTCAGCAGGTCCACCCGGATGGTGCCGCCACGCAGCGGAACCGCCGTGCGAACGATCAGCGGGTAGTCAGCCACGAACTGCGACGGCAAGATCTGACTCGACCAGACCGCGCCCCTGTCGAGCACGAGACGGTCGTTCACCAGTTGCGGATCGCCCAGGAAGAAATCCGTTATTTGCACTGAGTCGAAGCCCAACAGGCAGTTGGGCCCATCCAGCATCACGGCGAGGTACTCATCGTGCGTCATGCTGACGACGGCGCTTCCCGTGTACTCACGCCCCGTAGGGGAGTAATCGGCGCTTGGCAGGGTGGCGTCCGGCTCGCCGTCGCCCACCCATACATGCACGAAACCGTTACTTTCTTTTGCCACAAAGGCGCGCGCCGCATGGCGTTGCGGGACGCGTTCGCTGGCGCTCAGGTTCGGGATAGCGGTACAGGCGCCGCTGGCTCCATCGAACGTCCAGCCGTGATAGCCACACTGCAACCCGGAACCCACGACGCAGCCTAGCGATAACGGCACCCGCCGGTGCGGACAGCGATCTTCCAGGGCGAAGACCTGCCCTTCAGCGTTGCGGAACAGAACCAGTTCTTCCCCGCCGCAGGTCACGGCGAGAGGCTTTACATTATTCACGGATTCGCAAAGGGCCGAAGCCCACCATGAGCTGGTCGCCATCGAATGTTTGCCTCGTATTGTTATTGTAGATGCAGCCAGGCGACGTCCCCGATCCGGGCGCCTCGCCTCAGACCAAAGTAGACCTTGGTGTAAAACGAAACAACATTAAATAGGCATATTTTAATATTTTGTTCATATTTTCTTCGCCGGTACGCGTAGGCGTTTTGATCGCAAATCCTCGCGGATACGGCCACCACTTGTCTGAGACGCACCATTGGATATCAAGCAGCTGAGATTTCTCGTAGCGCTGGACGAAACCCGGCACTTTGGCCAGGCCGCAGCACGCTGCCATGTCACTCAACCTACGCTTTCGATGCGCTTGCGCGGGTTGGAAGATGAGCTGGGCCTGCATCTGGTGACGCGCAGTCAGCGTTTCGAGGGCTTTACCCCGGAGGGTGAACGCATTCTGGCCTGGGCCCGTAGCCTGCTTGCGGCGCAGGACGGTCTCTACGCCGAGGCAGCATCCTGTCGCGGCCAGCTGGTGGGTAGTCTGCGTTTGGGAGTGGTACCGCTGGCGGGTTTCAATCCGATGCAATTGGTGACTCTATTTGCCGAGCGGCATCCAAGCCTGCACTTCCAGCTGTTTGCCTTGAGCAGCGATCAGATTCTGGAGAGGCTGAACCGGAACCAGCTCGACCTGGGTATTTCCTATCTCGAGCGTCTCGACCAGGCGCATTTCGCCAGCCTGCCGCTGGGTGAAACGCGGATGGGGTTGCTGCACGACCGGCGTCACTTTCGCTTTCCAGGTGCCTCTGTCACGTGGGAGGCGCTGGCGACGCTGCCGCTCGGCATGTTGTCGAGCGGCATGCATTTCCGGCAATCAATCGATCATGCGTTGCGCAGTCGCGGCCTGAATCCCGCCCCTAAACTGGAAACCGACGCGGTGCATCATCTGCTGCAAGGGGTCAGCGCAGGCCTGTGCTGCGCGGTGATGCCACTGGACAGTGGGCTCGGTGAATCGGCGGATCATCTGACCCTGACGCCTATTGACGATGCCAGCACGCTCGCCCCGCTTGGCCTGATTCTTCGCCTCGATGCCCCACGTTCGGTACTCGGCGAAGCCTGTTTCGCCGAAGCCGAGGCCATGCTCTGCGCTGTCCACATGCCGGATTGAGCCAAACCGGTGATCAAGCGTGTCGATCACGCAATCGAACATAGCGATTGGACGCTGTTGCCATAGAACTCATAGGCTCCACAGGTCGTGGTGCACATCGCGCACGGCTCGGCCTTACCTGGGTACAGGCAGGTCGATGTGAACCTACGCGCAGATGAGTATTGAGCATGAGCCGCCCGCCCCGTTCCCAGCCTGCCTCTCGTTACCAGCCCTATCACGGTCCCGCTGGTGGCTGGGGCGCGCTGCGCAGCGTGGCGCAATCATGGCTGGGCAGCGGCAACGCGCTGAAGAACATTCGCACCTTGTTGAAAACCAACCAGAACGGCGGCTTCGATTGCCCCGGTTGTGCCTGGGGAGATTCGCCCCATGACGATACGGTGAAGTTTTGCGAGAACGGCGCCAAGGCAGTGAACTGGGAGGCGACCAAAAGACGTGTCGATGCCGAATTCTTCGCCCGTTACAGCGTCAGCCAATTGCGCGAGCAAAGCGACTACTGGCTCGAGTACCAGGGTCGTCTGACCCAGCCCATGCGCTACGACGCCGACACTGATCATTATCTGCCGATCGGCTGGGATGCGGCCTTCGCCCTGATCGGCGAGCAGCTGAAGAGGCTGGAAACGCCTCATCAGGCGGAGTTCTATACCTCCGGACGGGCCAGTAACGAAGCCGCGTTTCTTTATCAGCTGTTCGGCCGCGCGTTCGGCACCAACAATTTTCCCGACTGCTCGAACATGTGCCATGAGGCCAGCGGCGTCGCGCTCGGCGGCAGCATCGGTGTCGGCAAAGGCACGGTTACCTTCGATGATTTCGCTCATGCCGACGCCATCTTCGTGCTCGGCCAGAACCCCGGCACCAACCATCCGCGCATGCTCGAACCGCTTCGCGAGGCAGTGCAGCGCGGTGCTCAGGTCGTTTGTTTCAATCCACTGAAGGAGCGAGGACTGGAGCGTTTCCAACATCCCCAAAAGCCACTGGAGATGCTCGGCAACCAGGATGCACCGACCAATACCGCCTATTTTCGTCCCAACCTCGGCGGCGACCTGGCAGCGTTGCGCGGAATGGCGAAGTTTCTTCTTCAATGGGAGCGCGACGCCCAGCAGCAAGGCACCGACGCGGTGTTCGACCATGCCTTCATTGACGAACACACGCAGGGGCTCGATGACTATCTGAACGTCATCGACGCTACACCCTGGTCGCTGATCGAGGGGCAATCGGGGCTGTCGCGCGCCGTTATCGAACAGGCTGCGCGGATGTACCGCCACGCAGAGCGGGCAATCGTCTGCTGGGCCATGGGCATCACCCAGCATCGCCATTCAGTAGCAACCATTCAGGAGATCGCCAACCTCTTGCTGCTGCGCGGCAACCTTGGCAAACCGGGCGCTGGCGCCTGTCCGGTGCGCGGTCACAGCAATGTCCAGGGCGATCGCACCATGGGCATCAATGAGCGGCCGCCAGCGGCGTTGCTGGATGCCATCGAGCAGCGCTTTTCGTTCAGCGTGCCACGCGCACATGGCCACAACACGATCGAAGCGATCAACGCCATGCTTGCCGGCCAGGCGAAGGTGTTCATCGGATTGGGCGGCAATTTCGCTCAGGCGACGCCCGACTCGCCCCGCACCCACGAAGCGCTGCGCAATTGCGAGCTGACGGTACAGATCAGCACCAAACTCAACCGCAGTCATCTGACCAATGGCAAACAGGCGCTTATTCTGCCCTGCCTCGGCCGCACCGACATCGATCTGCAGGCCAGCGGTCCGCAGGCCGTGACGGTCGAAGACTCGTTCAGCATGGTTCACGCCTCCTGGGGCCAGTTGCAGCCGCTATCGCCACAGATGCGCTCGGAGCCGGCGATCGTCGCTGGCATCGCCGCAGCCACACTCGGTAAGCATCCGATGGATTGGCACTGGTTAGTGGAAGATTACGCACGCATTCGGGAACTGATCGAAGCAACCATCCCCGGCTTCGCCGACTTCAATGCCAAACTCAAGCAGCCCGGCGGTTTCTACCTGGGCAACGCAGCCGCACGCCGAACCTGGAATACTGCGAGCGGTCGTGCTCAGTTCAAGCACCACCCGCTGCCCCTGGACTTGGTGCCGGCAGAGGCCAGCCGCGACGGCCAAACGCCGGACCTTATCTTGCAGACGCTGCGTTCGCACGATCAGTACAACACCACGCTGTATGGGCTGAATGATCGCTATCGCGGAGTCAAAGGCATGCGCGAGGTTGTGTTCGTCAACCCAAGCGATCTTCAACGGCTCGGGTTCGAGAACGGAGAAGTCGTTGATCTGATCTCGCTCTGGGACGACGGCATCGAGCGGAAGGTGCGCGGATTTACCCTTCTCGCCTACGACACCCCCTTGGGCCAGGCCGCCGCCTATTACCCGGAGACCAATCCACTGGTGCCGCTAGGAAGCTTCGGTGAAGGAAGCCATACACCTACATCCAAGTTCGTCGCCATCAAGGTGATAAAAAACGGAAAACAGACGGAGCGGGATTTGCTAGCGCATGCATGACGAAGCGATGCACGTGTCCGTGTAGCTAGCCCAACCTGAGATGGGCGACCCAGCAACCTTCGGCGTTGGTGGGAGCGTCTGGGCGCGTCGCAAACGCTTCGGATCGCTGCAGCGTGTCATTGGCCAAACCCAGCGTTCATTGGTCGCTCACAAATGGGGCAAATCGCTTATCGCAGGCTGACAGTAGCGGGTCTGACGGTCATCCACGTCACTGCGGCAAGCAATCCGGCCGCTGAAAAAAGTCCATGAGCTAAGAGTCAGGCACCCCGCCTTGTCCGCGCCATTTCCGATAACAACGGGAGTGTCATCGAATTCATGAGCAGCCGGTCCGCAAATATAAACAACCGCTTCGGCACCACGATGGCTGGGTCGCACGTCAGCCCTCGATTCACGCCGGGTTTGTTTTGACCAATTTGAGTTTGACAACGAACCGTATGCAACTTACTTTCTGTACGTTTATCCATATTTTGTTCATATTTTTGGAATTCGCCTCGACATCTTAAGCGCCGCAGGCTGCAAGATAGGCCCTGTTCGATTCTTAACGCTCGGTTTGCTTTGCCCCCTCGGCTTTACAAATTAACCCGACTATCCGGCCTGCTTTCAGGGCTGCATGAGAAAACATTGTGCTCGAAGCTTATCGAATTCTACTCGGACAACGCGCCAGCCAAGGACTTCCTGGCTTGCCGCTGAACGCCGAACAGACCGCAGGCCTGATCGAACTATTGAAGAACCCGCCAGCCGGCGAAGAAGCCTTCCTGGTCGACCTGATCACCAACCGCGTCCCTGCCGGTGTCGACGAAGCTGCCTACGTCAAGGCAGGCTTTCTCTCCGCCATCGCCAAAGGCGAAGCCACCTCTCCACTGATCAACAAGCAACGCGCCGTTGAACTGCTGGGCACCATGCAGGGCGGCTACAACATCGCCACCCTGGTCGAGCTGCTGGATGATGCCGAGCTGTCCGCGGTGACCGCCGAGCAACTCAAGCACACCCTGCTGATGTTCGACGCCTTCCACGACGTCGCCGAAAAAGCCAAGGCCGGCAATGCCAACGCCAAGGCCGTACTGCAGTCCTGGGCTGATGGCGAGTGGTTCCAGAACCGCCCGGCGCTGGCTGAAAAGATCAGCCTGTCCGTGTTCAAGGTCACCGGCGAAACCAACACCGATGATCTGTCACCAGCTCCAGACGCCTGGTCGCGCCCCGACATCCCACTGCATGCCTTAGCCATGCTGAAAATGGCCCGCGACGGCATCAACCCGGACGTTCCCGGCTCGGTAGGCCCGATCAAGCAGATGGAAGCACTGAAGGCCAAGGGCTTCCCGGTCGCCTACGTCGGCGACGTGGTCGGCACCGGCTCTTCGCGCAAGTCCGCCACCAACTCGGTGCTGTGGTTCTTCGGCGACGACATCCCGAACGTGCCGAACAAGCGCGCGGGTGGCTTCTGCTTCGGCACCAAGATCGCCCCGATCTTCTACAACACCATGGAAGACGCCGGCGCCCTGCCTATCGAGTTCGATTGCTCCAACCTGGCCATGGGCGACGTCATCGACGTGTATCCATACAAGGGCGAAGTGCGCCGCCACGGTAGCGACGAGCTGGTCACCACCTTTGAGCTGAAGACCGACGTACTGCTGGACGAAGTCCGCGCTGGCGGTCGTATTCCGCTGATCATCGGTCGTGGCCTTACCGACAAGGCGCGCGCCGAACTGGGCCTTGGTCCGGCCAACCTGTTCAAGATGCCGATCGCCCCGGCTGACAGCGGTAAGGGTTTCACCCTGGCGCAGAAGATGGTCGGTCGCGCTTGCGGCCTGCCGGAAGGCACGGGCGTGCGCCCAGGCACCTACTGCGAGCCGAAGATGACTACCGTCGGCTCCCAGGACACCACTGGCCCGATGACCCGCGACGAGCTGAAAGACCTGGCGTGCCTGGGCTTCTCTGCAGATCTGGTGATGCAGTCCTTCTGCCATACTGCGGCCTATCCGAAGCCAATCGACGTCAACACCCACCACACCCTGCCTGACTTCATCAAGAACCGTGGCGGTGTCTCTCTGCGCCCGGGCGACGGCATCATCCACAGCTGGCTGAACCGCATGCTGCTACCGGACACCGTCGGCACCGGTGGCGACTCGCACACCCGCTTCCCGATGGGCATCTCCTTCCCGGCCGGTTCCGGTCTGGTAGCCTTCGCTGCCGCCACTGGCGTCATGCCGCTGGACATGCCGGAATCCGTACTGGTGCGCTTCAAGGGCGAAATGCAACCGGGCATCACCCTGCGTGACCTGGTCCATGCCATCCCCTACTACGCCATTCAAGAAGGCATGCTGACCGTCGAGAAGAAGGGTAAGAAGAACATCTTCTCCGGCCGCATCCTGGAAATCGAAGGTCTGAACAACCTGACCGTTGAACAAGCCTTCGAACTGTCCGACGCCTCTGCCGAACGTTCCGCTGCCGGCTGTACCATCAAGCTCCCCGAAGACGCAATCGCCGAGTACCTGCGCTCCAACATCACCCTGCTGCGCTGGATGATCAGCGAAGGCTACGGCGATGCCCGCACCCTGGAGCGTCGTGCCCAGGCGATGGAAGCGTGGCTGGCCAAGCCGAGCCTGCTGGAAGCCGACAAGGACGCCGAATACGCCGCCGTGATCGAGATCGATCTGGCCGACGTGAAAGAGCCAGTCCTCTGCGCCCCGAACGACCCGGACGACGCCCGCCTGCTCTCCAGCGTTGCTGGCGAGAAGATCGACGAAGTGTTCATCGGTTCGTGCATGACCAACATCGGTCACTTCCGCGCTGCCGGTAAGCTGCTGGACGAGGTCAAGGGTGGCATTCCGACCCGTCTGTGGCTGGCTCCGCCGACCAAGATGGACGCTCACCAATTGACCGAAGAAGGCTACTACGGCATCTACGGCAAGGCCGGTGCGCGCATGGAAATGCCAGGCTGCTCGCTGTGCATGGGCAACCAGGCACGTGTCCAGACCGGTTCGACCGTGGTCTCTACCTCGACCCGTAACTTCCCGAACCGCCTGGGTGATGCCACCAACGTGTACCTGGCCTCTGCCGAGCTGGCTGCAGTCGCCTCGATTACCGGCAAGCTGCCGACCGTCGAGGAGTACATGCAGTACGCGAAACAGATCGACACCATGTCTGCCGATGTCTACCGCTACCTGAGCTTCGACCAGATCGCTGAGTTCCGTGAGTCCGCGGCCAAGGCGAAGATTGACGTGGTCGCTGTTTAATTCGAACCTAACAAGGCGGTTTCCGTTATGACTTCTAACCAGCTCCTCTGGGAAGGCGTCGAACTTATGCTGTTCGGCTTAGGTTCTGTCTTCGTATTTCTTGTCCTACTTATCTATTGCATCCGGCTCATGTCGTTCTGCGTGGGTCGCTTCGAGCCAACGCCGACTCCGGTCATGCATGCAGCGCCGAGCCCTTCTGCCTTTATTGAATTGGATGGCGACGAGTTGAGCGCCATCCAGTCCGCTATTCATCAGCACCGCGCGCGCCGCGGTTGATCAGAAAGGGAGTTCGCTCATGAGTTCTGTCAAACAGCCGCTCGGCATTACCGACGTGGTGCTACGTGATGCCCACCAATCCATTCTGGCCACCCGCGTCCGTCTTGAAGACATGCTGCCGATTGCCGGCAAGCTCGATCAGGTGGGGTTCTGGTCGGTTGAATCCTGGGGTGGGGCGACCTTCGACGCGTGCATTCGCTATCTAGGCGAAGACCCGTGGGAGCGCATCCGTGAGCTAAAGAGAGCGATGCCTAACACCCGTCAGCAGATGCTGCTACGCGGTCAGAACCTGCTGGGCTATCGACACTACGCCGACGATGTGGTGGAAAAATTCGTCGAGCGGGCAGCGGTCAACGGTGTCGACGTGTTCCGCGTGTTCGATGCGATGAACGATCCGCGCAACCTGGAAACTGCACTGCGGGCCGTCAAGCAACAGGGCAAGCATGCCCAGGGCACCATCTCCTACACCACCAGCCCCGTGCATACCCTAGAAATGTGGGTCGATCTGGCCAAACAGATCGAAGACATGGGCGCCGACTCGGTGGCGATCAAGGATATGGCGGGCATTCTCACGCCTTATACGGCCTACGAACTGGTTTCGCGCTTGAAGGCCAGCCTGTCCATCCCGATCCATATGCAGTGCCATGCCACGGCGGGCCTGTCCACGGCTGCGATTCTCAAGGCCGTCGAGGCCGGCATCGATAACGTCGATACCGCCATCTCTTCACTCTCGATGACCTACGGACATTCGCCGACCGAGTCGGTGGTAGCGATTTTCCAGGGTACCGAGCGCGACACCGGGCTCAATCTGGGGCTGCTGGAAGAAATCGCTGCGTATTTCCGTGAAGTGCGCAAAAAATACGCTAAGTTCGAAGGAACCCTCAAGGGCGTTGACTCACGGATCCTCGTGGCTCAGGTGCCAGGTGGCATGCTGACTAATATGGAAGGCCAACTGAAAGAACAGGGTGCGCTCGACAAGTTCGATGAGGTGCTGGCCGAGATTCCTCGCGTCCGCGAAGACCTTGGCTTCATTCCGCTGGTGACACCCACCTCACAGATTGTTGGCACTCAGGCAGTCATTAACGTGCTCACTGGGGAGCGCTTCAAATCCATCACTAAAGAAACCGCTGGCATTCTCAAAGGCGAGTACGGCTCTGCCCCGGCTCCCTTCAATACCGAACTGCAGCAACGCGTGCTCGACGGCGCGCAAGTCATCACCTGCCGCCCCGCCGACCTGCTGCAGCCGGAAATGGACAAGCTGACTGCGGAGCTGAAAGGCCTGGCTCAGGAGAAAGGCATCAAGCTGGCCAAGGACGAGATCGACGACGTCCTTACCTATGCGCTGTTCCCCCAGATCGGTCTCAAGTTTCTCGAGAACCGCGGCAACGCCGCCGCCTTCGAGCCGATACCGACCGGGCATGAGTCGGCGCCACGCGAAGCAGGTATTCCCGAGGTGTACACCGTCGAGGTCAACGGCAAGTCGTTCGTGGTGCAGGTCAACGAAGGCGGCGACATCGAGGGGCTCAAGCCGATCGGTGATGCTTCTGGCGCAACAGCTGCAACTGCTTCTGCACCGGCCGCTGGCACCGGTGAGCCTCAGTTGGCACCGCTGGCAGGCAACATCTTCAAGGTGCTCGTACAACCCGGTCAGGTGGTTCAGGAAGGCGATCTCGTCATCATCCTCGAAGCCATGAAGATGGAAACCGAAATCCGTGCATTCAAGGCTGGCACCGTCTCAGGTGTGAACGTCAAGGTCGGCGACGCGGTGTCGGTGGGCGATAGCCTGCTGACCATCGCTTAAGGAGTGCTGCATGGATAAGTTGCTCAAGCTGTGGCACAGCACCGGTCTGTATCACCTGGAGCCCGGCCAGTTGCTGATGATCGTGGTGTGCCTTGCCCTGATCTATCTGGCGATTCGCAAGGGGTTCGAGCCGTTGTTGCTGATCCCGATCGGCTTCGGGGGCCTGCTCGCCAACATTCCGGTCGCCAACATGGCCGAGGGTGCCGGTATCCTGCACCTGCTCTACGAAGTGGGTTTGCCGACCAGCGTGTTCCCCCTGCTGATCTTCATGGGCGTGGGGGCGATGACGGACTTCGGTCCTATGCTGGCCAACCCTAAGACCCTGCTGCTCGGTGCGGCAGCGCAGTTCGGTATCTTCGCCACCTTGCTCGGTGCGTTGGGGCTGGCAGCGATGGGGATTCCGGGTATGGAGTTCAGCATGCGCGAGGCGGCTTCGATCGCCATCATCGGCGGTGCGGACGGCCCGACCTCGATCTTCGTTACCGCCAAGCTCGCACCGCACCTGCTGGGTCCGATTGCCGTGGCGGCCTACTCGTACATGGCGCTGGTTCCGTTGATTCAGCCGCCGATCATGCGAGCACTGACCACCAAGGAAGAGCGCGCCATCGTGATGACGCAGCTGCGCCATGTCGGTCAGGCGGAAAAGATCATCTTCCCGCTGATGCTTGCCCTGATGATTGGCATGTTATTGCCGGATGCCGCTCCGCTGGTGGGCATGTTCGCCTTCGGTAACCTGCTGCGTGAATGTGGGGTGGTCGATCGACTGGCTGATACCTCGCGTAATGCGCTGATCAACATCGTCACCATCGGCTTGGGTTTGACCGTCGGCTCCAAGCTGTCTGCCGAAGCCTTCCTGCAGATGAAGACCCTGGGAATTCTGGTACTCGGCATGGTTGCGTTTTGTGGCGGAACGGCCGCCGGTGTGCTGATGGCTAAAGTGATGAACATGTTCAGCACGAACAAGATCAACCCACTGATTGGTTCGGCAGGCGTATCGGCCGTACCCATGGCTGCGAGGGTGTCGAACAAGGTGGGGCTCGAGGCGAATCCACAGAACTTCTTGCTCATGCATGCAATGGGACCGAACGTGGCGGGGGTCATCGGCTCCGCTGTTGCTGCGGGCATTTTGCTGAGTTTCGTAGGGTGACTAACCGCTAGGCTAAGGTAATCACGTGTCGTCAGGAACACAACTACACCTGCCTAGTAATACGACCAGCAGACAAAGTTTTGAGAGAAAGAATGCGACGAACAAAAGAAGATGCCAAAAAAACTCGGACGGTACTTCTCGCATCTGCGGAGCGACTCTTTCTAGCTAACGGAGTGACACGAACGAGTCTGAGTCAGATTGCCCATGATGCAGGCGTAACGCGTGGTGCAGTTTATTGGCATTTCGAAAACAAAGCCGACCTATTAAACCAACTGCTCGACCAGGTTCGAATATCGCCTGAAAAAATAATGGGAGTGACCACTGATAATTCTTCACAACATTCGTTGCGCTTATTACGGGACTTATGTGTAGAAGGCCTAAATGCTCTGGCGACAGACCAGCAAAAAAGCCGCGTCATGAAAATTCTTCTGCATCGCTGCGAGTTCACCGACGAGCTTATCGCAGCGGAAGCTCGCCACAATTTCTTGATAATTCAGCTTATTGATCAATGTGAGCAGATATTTGCCAGCAACATTGAGATACTGCAGCCAGGTGTCACACCTCGAATGGCTGCAATCTCGATCCATGCTCTTATTATTGGCTTGTTCACTGATTGGACAAGAAACCCGCAATTATTCGACCCAATAGGGGACAGCGGTCCGTTGATCGACCCGCTTTTTCGAGGCCTCGTCAGAAACTGGGAAAATATCTAACGATTTGGCATCCTTGCCCTCCAGATCCAATGTATTTGTGACAACGTCGCTGCAAAACATAGTGACCGAATCGCAGAGTTATGCGCTGGCCAAGTCAGAAAGATTAGCCCTAAGGAAAAAAATACTGTTTTCCGGCAGCATTGTTGAACTTGATCATTTATCTTTTACAAAGGCTTTATAGGAGCCATGCCGCTTGAATAAATCAGGTCGATGGTCGCAACAACCATCAGCAGCTGGCCCAACCTACCCATGTAGCTCCAGCCATTTCATAGCCTCTCAGGCCAGTTGGGATCATCGGCTTCGTGCGCCTTTACAAGCCCCTCGGTTAAGTACGTAATGCTGCAAAGCGGTCCAACAGCCTGATGAGAGAAACACCGTATCGTTGAAGCTTTGTGAATTCGGCGTACACCGGAGTCTTAGTAACCATGTGCTCTGTGCGACCTGCCTACCTCACTTACCCAAGTATTTGGTAAAGGCCTGCTACACGATCGCGTTTCCGCTCGAGGTCGTCAGCCAGCGCTCAAAATGCCGGCTTTGCACCTGCCCGTCTTTCGCCGCGTAGTAGACAAGCCGCAAGTCCCGATCGACATCGATCGTAAGTGAGGTGTGATCGAACACCACCTGGCCGATCCCGTCGATCTGAAAATTCCGGATGCCCTGGCAGGGTCCATGAATATCCTGTTGCCGCCACCAAGTCCTGAAATCGGTGTCGATCTTCTCCAAATCTTTAACCAATGCTCCAATGTCGGGGTCCTTGGCTGCCCTGACGAAATCACGGCGAAAACTCGACAGGATTTGCAAGGCCTGATCCTCCCATGGGTCGAGCAATGCGCGCATCGAAGATGCGGTGAACAACAGCCAAAGGAAGTTGCGCCGCTCTGTCGGAACGCTCGAGAAAGCGAAGACCTTATCTGCTGCCGCGTTCCAAGCCAGCACATCCCAGCGAAGATTGAGGACGTACGCCGGACGCATTGGGAGGTCGGCCATCAACCGATGAACGAGCGGTGGCACGACACACCAGGTTTTGCCCGGCTCTGGCGGGAGCCTCTGATGCGCCAGCAGGAAAAGATGCCGTCTTTCGGTGGCGTCCAGCTTCAACGTGCGCGACAGATTTTCGAGGAAAGTCGCAGATACGCTGATCTCTCGCCCCTGCTCCAGCCAGGTGTACCAGGACAGTCCTACCCCGGCGAGGGCTGCGACTTCCTCCCGTCGAAGCCCCGGAGTGCGCCGTCTTGCACCAGAAGGCAAGCCTACGTCCTGGGGAGAAATACGTTCACGGCGGCTTCGCAGAAAGTTGGCCAGCTCCGCCCGGTTTCGCTCAAGGCTGCGCGGCGCGCTCATCCAGTTACTCTCCAGTAATAGTATAAGAGGTCAAATTGTAACCCCATCGAAGCGGGGTTAAGAATAACTCCTCGTCGCCAATGCCCCGTTCCAGACAGCTGGCCGGCATCGAGCAGCTTGATCGTTCAGGAGATATTCGGATGTACCAATCATTGCTTCGTGAGCAACTGGAGTTACTGAAGTCCTCCAACCAGTACCGCACCTTTACCACTCTCAGCCGCATCTGCGGCCAGTATCCGTTCGCCAAGCTGAACGGCGAGCAGCAGGATCCAGTCGTTGTATGGTGCAGCAACGACTACCTAGGGATGTCGCAGCATCCAACCGTACGCGAGCAAATGCACCTGGCATTGGAGACGTACGGCGCTGGCTCAGGCGGTTCGCGCAACATCGGTGGCTCCTACGAGCTTTATGAGCGACTCGAGGCGAGCCTTGCCGACTGGCACGGTAAAGAAGCGGCACTGGTTTTCCCGACCGGCTTTGGCTCGAACGACGCCACCCTCCAATGCCTGCTGAGGCAAATCCCCGATTGTGTCGTGATCAGCGATGCGCTGAATCACGCATCGATCGTCAACGGCATCCGAGCAACACCGAATGAACGGCAGGTGTTTCGCCATAATGACGTGGAACACTTGGCCCAGATACTGTCCCGCTATCCAATTGGGCAACCGAAGCTGGTTGTGTTCGAGTCGGTCTACTCGATGGACGGCGACATCGCACCGATTGCCGACATCGTGGAAGTTGCCAAGCGCTTCAACGCGCTGACCTATCTCGATGAAGTTCATGCGGTCGGCATGTACGGCGCTCGAGGGGCCGGCATCGCTGCCGAGCTCGACCTGGTCGATAAGATCGACATCATCCAAGGCACCATGGCCAAGGCCATCGGCGTAATCGGTGGTTACATCGCATCGACCCGCGTCATCGTGGACGCAGTACGTTCCTTTGCGACAGGCTTCATCTTTACCACGTCCCTTCCTCCTGCCGTCACGGCTGGCTGCCTGGCAAGCGTCGAGCATCTCAAGTCAAGCGATGACGAGCGCCAGAAGCTACAGATCAACACCGCCTTATTGCGCGAGCGTTTGAAACAACACGACATTCCCGTCATGCCCTGCTCGCAGACGCACGTATTGCCGGTATTGGTCGGTGACGCCGAGCGCTGCAAAGTTGCCGCCCTGCGGCTTCTACATACACACGGGGTCTATCTCCAACCAATCAACTACCCATCTGTGCCGGTCGGTACGGAGCGCTTTCGGGTTAACGCAACGCCCAACCACAGCCAAGCCCAGATCGAGAATCTAGCCGTTTCCCTGCGCGAAACCTTCGACCATTTTGCGATCCCTTTGGCATCCAAAACCTTCACTTCGGAGGTGGCCTGATGAACAACTTATCGTTCACCGTGCGAAACGCGACGCACGAGGACATCGAGTGGCTGATAGAACTGAGGTCCTTCTTGCTGGACGGTACGTCGGCCATCTACGCCAGCCGCAGCCAGAAGGACTCTGAAAGATGGCGTACGGCGTATAAGCACTGGCTAGCCGCACATTTAGGGGTGCATGACAGTGTGCAGGTGCTCGTAGCTGAGCACCGTGAAACTCGGCAGGTCGCCGGCTGTGCTACTGGAATCATCGATCTCAGGGCGCCCACCTCTGTAAACGCTAACGGTCGGTCGGGATGGATCCAGTCGGTTGTGGTTGATCCTCAATGGAGGGCGCACGGCATCGCAACTCAGCTCATGAATCATCTGCTTCGCTGGTTTGGCAACCGGGACGTTGCAACGGTAGCGCTCCAGACTACAGCATGCGCATCCGGGCTGTACGAACGTCTTGGCTTCTGCCCGACAGGCGAGAGCCTCCTGCTTCGCCAGGGGGCGTCAGCATGAACGTGTTGATTATTGGCCTGGGCTACGCCGGACAGCGATTTCGCCAAGCATTCGAACATGTTGCAAACCGAGCCGGTCTCTCAATCTCTATCGCTTATGTCGGGCGACGTCAGAAGGCTACGCCACTGCGTTACTTCGCCTGCATCGACGGTGCGCTCCAGCATTTCCGGCCCGATATCGTGGTGGTCAGTGCCAACGATATAAACCACGCCGATGTATTGCGCCAGCTGGCTGGTTACCAGGGGTTTCTCATCTGCGAGAAACCCCTGGTAACGCCAACTGACCGGCTGAACGGCGTGCAAGACGCGCTCAGCGATGTCGCCGGATTCGCGTTGAATCTGATCGAGCGCTATTCGCAGGCGACGCAGACCTTGCGTGCATGGGTTGCCCGCCATGAGTGGGAACTGGCACGAGCCAGTTTCTATTGGGGCAAGGATCGCATCAATGACTACCGGCCCACTTGCGGAATTACCAGTGAAGCGATTCATGCGTTGGATCTGCTGCGCTGGGTATGCCCGACCGCGGGTCCGCTGCGGCTGACTGGCGTTCTGGGTATCCGATCAGACTTTTCGGTATCTGGCCTTGCGGTTCTCGACACCGTGCAGCTGACCGCTGTCCTTGGTTCCGCGCCAGTCACCGGCTACAGCAGCTTCGTCAACGTCGTTCGCCAACGCACCGTCGACTTCAGCTTTGTCGATCGGGAAGACCAGCTTATCCATGCGCGACTGACCTTCGATACGCCGCGCTGGGATCATGACCAACTGCGGATCTGGATGCGGGATATCGACGGCACGGAGCTCGTGCTGCACGAGCTCCGACTCTCTCCCAGCCAGTCGGGACTCGAGACCCTGCACAAGCTTTCTGAGTTCTGCCAACAGGTCCTTGACTGGGTCGTGCGGCGCCAGCCGCCTCCCCTTCCATTCGCCAGCCTGGACGACGCCGTCGAACTACAGGAATTGCTCAATCAACTGGAGCATCGCGCGCTCACCCCTGCCGCGGCCCGTTACAACCGTGGCGCACAGCGCGCCTTGCTCGTCGAGGGCAGCGATCTGGAAAGCCTCGGCTAATGGATATCAGCAGGAGAACCACATGTGTGGAATAGTTGGATGGCTGTCCTACAGCCAGGACATGCAGGCGCAACGCAATACACTGAAGCGCATGACCGAGACGATGGCAAATCGGGGGCCCGACGCCGAGGGGATCTGGATAACGGGTCCAATCGGCTTTGGCCACCGAAGGTTGTCGATAATCGACCTCGAAGGCGGTCGGCAGCCCATGCTGGCTCGACGCGACGACGGGTTAGAAGCGGCGGCGATCACCTACAGCGGTGAGGCCTACAACTTTCGTGAACTGCGCGCCGAGCTGAAAGGACGCGGCCATCGTTTCGAAAGCCTCAGCGACACTGAAGTGGTCCTGCGCGCCTACCTAGAATGGGGAGAGGGATTCGCCGATCGGCTCAACGGGATGTATGCCTTCGCGGTTTGGGACCTCACAACGCAGGAACTGCTGCTGGTTCGTGACCGGATGGGCGTGAAGCCGCTTTATTACTACGAGACGGTCGACGGGGTGGTGTTTGGGTCCGAACCCAAGGCCCTATTAGCCAACCCGCTCGTGCCCCGTACCGTAAGGGCCGACGGGCTGCGTGAGATCCTGGAGATGGTCAAAACTCCAGGCCATGCAGTGTATGACGGCATGCGTGAAGTCTTGCCTGGCGAGATCGTCCGCATCAATCGTCAGGGCCTCATTCGACACCGTTATTGGCGACTCGAGGCTCGTGAGCATGGTCATACGCTTGACCAGACCGTCCGGCATACGCGAGATCTCCTGGAAGATATCGTGCAGCGGCAAGTCGTTTCGGATGTGCCCCTGTGCAGCCTGCTTTCCGGTGGTCTCGATTCGTCGATCATTACCGCCTTGGCGTCCAGAAAACTGCTTGCTGGAGGCAAGGAAAACATTCATTCGTTCTCGGTCGATTTTCTCGATCACGGCAGCAGTTTTGCCAGCGATGCAGTGAGGGGCACGCCTGATGCGCCCTTCGTTCGCGACTTGGTTGAGCGTATCCACTGCAGTCATCACGAAATCGTCCTGGACAGCAGAGAGCTGGCCGATCCGGCGCTTCGCTATCGAGTCATCGAGGCGCTCGATCTACCGCCTGCCTTCTGGGGCGACATGTGGCCATCGCTCTATCGGCTGTTCCAGGAAGTGCGCCAGCACTCCACCGTTGCACTGTCCGGAGAAAGCGCGGACGAGGTCTTTGGGGGCTACCGCTGGTTCCACGACCCCGCGGCGATCCAGGCCCAGACCTTTCCCTGGCTGGTGTCTGTGACTGGCAAATACTTCGACGGCAAGACCCTCTTCGACCCGGCGCTGCTGCATCAGCTAGACCTGCCCGGGTTCGTACAGGACAGCTACAGCCAGGCGCTCAGCGAAGCCCCAGTACTGCCGTCGGAGGCGCAAACGGATCGGCGCATGCGCCAGATGAGCTACGTCAACCTGACCCGCTTCGTCCAGACACTGCTTGATCGCAAGGACCGGATGAGCATGGCCGTCGGTCTTGAGGTCAGGGTGCCCTTCTGTGACCACAGGCTTGTCGAGTACGCATTCAATATTCCTTGGGAAATGAAGACCTTCGACGGGCGCGAAAAGAGCATCTTGCGTGCGGCGACTCGTGACCTGTTGCCCGAATCGATCAGCGATCGGGTCAAGAGCCCCTACCCCTCGACGCAGGATCCTGCCTACGAGCAGGCGCTTCGCACCTCGCTCGCCCAGATCATGGCCGACAAGGACGCACCTGTGCGAGCCCTTCTCGATGCATCGCAGGTCAAGCGCACCCTGGAGAGACCCGTTGGAGACACCTCGCCCATGTACGACCGCATGGGCATGGAGCTGGCGGTTGGCCTGAACACCTGGCTGACCGAACAGGATGTCAGCCTCGATCTTTAACTCAGCGCGACGCGGTCCGGCGGTCGCGTCCAGCCTTCTTCCTGGAGCGGCGATACTATGAATACCCCGTATCCCAACAAGCAACTTCCCATCTACCTGATCGCACTCGGTGCATTCGCGCTGGGCATGGCCTCCTATGTCACAGCAGGCCTGATTCCCCTAATCGAGGCCTCCTTTTCCGTTTCGGTCGCTGTGGCTGCGCAGCTGGTGACCGCCTTTACCCTCGCCTATGGCCTTGGCTCGCCGGTTTTCGTTGCGCTGACCCCGCCCGATCATCAACGCACCGGTTTGCTGTTCGCCCTTGGATTGTTCGTTCTGGCAAACGCGGCCAGCGCCCTCACAGCAGACTTTACCGAACTGGTGATCTGGCGGGCCGTAGCCGGAATAGGCGCTGGCGTCTACCTCGCCATGGGCATCGGCGCCTCAGCGGCGCTCTCATCGCCCGAGCGGCGCGGAAAGTCGATCGCCATCATCATGGGAGGCATGGCGAGCGGCGTCGTGCTGGGTGTTCCAGTGAGCTTGATGATCGCAGACAGCTTCGGCTGGCAAGCTGCACTTTGGCTCGTCACCTCGCTGGGGCTGCTGGCTTTAGCAGGCCTGACATTGCTGTTGCCGAGGCTGCCAGCCGCGCCAACCAGCTCCCTGCGGCAGAAGCTCAGGATCCTTGCCAATGGGCACGTGATGACCATTCTTCTGATTTCCCTATTAGCAGCCGTTGCCAGTCTGGGCATGTACACCTTTATCGCCCCACTGCTCGCCGACCCGGAACTCGGTGCAGTCCGCTCGGTAACGCCTTATCTCTGGATCTGGGGCATCGGTGGCGTGCTCGGCAGTTTTCTTGTAGGCCCGGTCGTCGATCGAGTCAGGGGGCCCGTGCTGGTCTTCGCCATTATGGTCATCCTCTCGGCCTCCTTGTTCCTTTTACCGGTTGCCGCCACGCTCGGCACATGGCTGGTGACACTGCCGATCATGGCATGGGGCGCCGTAGGCTGGGCCCTGCAGGTACCGCAGAACAACGAACTGATACAGGCCAGGCAGGCACACGGCGATGGCAACCTTGCCATCGCTCTCAACGAATCGGCGCTGTACCTGGGCAGCGCTATAGGTGCGGCCGCGGGTGGCTTCGTCCTGCTGCTACAGATGCCTACCTGGACGCTGGCCGCCTGTGCCGGCTTGGTCGCGCTACTCGGCGCACTGCTTCAGGTTCTCATCCTTTGTCGTCAGCGAGCCTGGCCGCGTAATGTAGTGGTCAACCCATCCCGGACAGTGGGTTAAGTTTTTCTTCGGCCACCGCAGGCGGTAGCCCATCGTTGAATTGATGCGGCCTGATCCAGTTGTAGCGGTGCATCAGGTAATGACTGATGTCCC
>NZ_SJSS01000019.1:0-405 GCF_004331835.1 Pseudomonas sp. IC_126 | reverse complement strand
CTGTTCGCTCCCCATGCTTTCGCTCCTCAGCGTCAGTTACAGCCCAGAGACCTGCCTTCGCCATCGGTGTTCCTCCTGATATCTGCGCATTCCACCGCTACACCAGGAATTCCAGTCTCCCCTACTGCACTCTAGTCTGCCCGTACCCACCGCAGATCCGGGGTTAAGCCCCGGACTTTCACGACAGACGCGACAAACCGCCTACGAGCTCTTTACGCCCAATAATTCCGGATAACGCTCGCACCCTACGTATTACCGCGGCTGCTGGCACGTAGTTAGCCGGTGCTTCTTCTGCAGGTACCGTCACTTTCGCTTCTTCCCTACTGAAAGAGGTTTACAACCCGAAGGCCGTCATCCCTCACGCGGCGTCGCTGCATCAGGCTTCCGCCCATTGTGCAATATTCC
>NZ_SJSS01000018.1:0-405 GCF_004331835.1 Pseudomonas sp. IC_126 | reverse complement strand
CTGTTCGCTACCCATGCTTTCGCTCCTCAGCGTCAGTTACTGCCCAGAGACCTGCCTTCGCCATCGGTGTTCCTCCTGATATCTGCGCATTTCACCGCTACACCAGGAATTCCAGTCTCCCCTACAGCACTCAAGTTATGCCCGTATCGCCTGCACGCCCGCAGTTAAGCCGTGGACTTACACAAACGACGCGACAAACCACCTACGAGCTCTTTACGCCCAGTAATTCCGGACAACGCTCGCACCCTACGTATTACCGCGGCTGCTGGCACGTAGTTAGCCGGTGCTTCTTATCCAGGTACCGTCACAAAGCTTCGTCCCTGACGAAAGGAGTTTACAACCCGAAGGCCGTCATCCCCCACGCGGCGTCGCTGCATCAGGCTTGCGCCCATTGTGCAATATTCC
>NZ_SJSS01000017.1:0-413 GCF_004331835.1 Pseudomonas sp. IC_126 | reverse complement strand
AGCATTGCCTATACCTTGTGAAGTAAGCAATGACGTATCTAAAACTGCATTTGAACCCCTTACATAAGCATAGTAGTAACCTTCTTTTTTCTCAAAATCTGACTGATTAATATATCCTAAATCCAAATTGGTTTCCAATGCTATTTGAACTGCCGTAGACCCCTCAATTTCTAATGCTTGATAAATCTTGTTTTGGGACGGGTCTTGGGAAAAGTTAAAACTTGCTTCGCTCTCAAAACTTTCTCCATAGAAAATATTGTAGTTTGGTATGCCATTATTAAACTCTTGATTATGCAAATATACTTCTCCGTTTTTAAAAGTATAGAAATCTCCTTTGAGCCTAATCATATCTTCGGGATTGAAAGTTTGCGTTCCTAACCATCCGTTGTTGGAATCGCTATAAATCCACGTTA
>NZ_SJSS01000016.1:0-413 GCF_004331835.1 Pseudomonas sp. IC_126 | reverse complement strand
TTGATCGAAACGCTCTTTAACAACTGAATCAAGCAATTCGTGTGGGTGCTTGTGAGGTAAGACTGGTAGTCAGCAAGATTATCAGCATCACAAATACTCAGCGAGAAATCATTGAGTGCTCTTCTTTAGGGTGACCTTGAGAAGAGATTGCGATTGCTGAGCCAAGTTTAGGGTTTTCTCAAAACCCATGCAGTATTGAACTGAAGAGTTTGATCATGGCTCAGATTGAACGCTGGCGGCAGGCCTAACACATGCAAGTCGAGCGGATGAGGGGAGCTTGCTCCCCGATTCAGCGGCGGACGGGTGAGTAATGCCTAGGAATCTGCCTGGTAGTGGGGGACAACGTTTCGAAAGGAACGCTAATACCGCATACGTCCTACGGGAGAAAGCAGGGGACCTTCGGGCCTTGCGCT
>NZ_SJSS01000015.1:0-420 GCF_004331835.1 Pseudomonas sp. IC_126 | reverse complement strand
CTGTTCGCTCCCCACGCTTTCGTCCCTCAGCGTCAGTTGTAACTTAGTAACCTGCCTTCGCTATCGGTGTTCTGAGTAATATCTATGCATTTCACCGCTACACTACTCATTCCAGCTACTTCAACTACACTCAAGACTAGCAGTATCAATGGCAGTTCTACAGTTGAGCTGTAGGATTTCACCACTGACTTACCAATCCGCCTACGGACCCTTTAAACCCAATAAATCCGGATAACGCTCGCACCCTCCGTATTACCGCGGCTGCTGGCACGGAGTTAGCCGGTGCTTATTCGTACAGTACCTTCAGCTATCTACACGTAGATAGGTTTATCCCTGTACAAAAGAAGTTTACAAACCATAGGTCCTTCATCCTTCACGCGGGATGGCTGGATCAGGCTCTCACCCATTGTCCAATATTCC
>NZ_SJSS01000014.1:0-425 GCF_004331835.1 Pseudomonas sp. IC_126 | reverse complement strand
CTGTTTGCTCCCCACGCTTTCGAGCCTCAGCGTCAGTTACAGACCAGAGAGCCGCTTTCGCCACCGGTGTTCCTCCATATATCTACGCATTTCACCGCTACACATGGAATTCCACTCTCCCCTCTTGCACTCAAGTTAAACAGTTTCCAAAGCGTACTATGGTTAAGCCACAGCCTTTAACTTCAGACTTATCTAACCGCCTGCGCTCGCTTTACGCCCAATAAATCCGGATAACGCTCGGGACCTACGTATTACCGCGGCTGCTGGCACGTAGTTAGCCGTCCCTTTCTGGTAAGATACCGTCACAGTGTGAACTTTCCACTCTCACACTCGTTCTTCTCTTACAACAGAGCTTTACGATCCGAAAACCTTCTTCACTCACGCGGCGTTGCTCGGTCAGGGTTGCCCCCATTGCCGAAGATTCC
>NZ_SJSS01000013.1:0-426 GCF_004331835.1 Pseudomonas sp. IC_126 | reverse complement strand
GGGAATCTTCCGCAATGGACGAAAGTCTGACGGAGCAACGCCGCGTGAGTGATGAAGGTTTTCGGATCGTAAAACTCTGTTGTTAGGGAAGAACAAGTACGAGAGTAACTGCTCGTACCTTGACGGTACCTAACCAGAAAGCCACGGCTAACTACGTGCCAGCAGCCGCGGTAATACGTAGGTGGCAAGCGTTGTCCGGAATTATTGGGCGTAAAGCGCGCGCAGGCGGTCCTTTAAGTCTGATGTGAAAGCCCACGGCTCAACCGTGGAGGGTCATTGGAAACTGGGGGACTTGAGTGCAGGAGAGAAGAGTGGAATTCCACGTGTAGCGGTGAAATGCGTAGAGATGTGGAGGAACACCAGTGGCGAAGGCGACTCTTTGGCCTGTAACTGACGCTGAGGCGCGAAAGCGTGGGGAGCAAACAG
>NZ_SJSS01000012.1:0-1236 GCF_004331835.1 Pseudomonas sp. IC_126 | reverse complement strand
TGTAGTGGTCAACCCATCCCGGACAGTGGGTTAAGTTTTTCTTCGGCCACCGCAGGCGGTAGCCCATCGTTGAATTGATGCGGCCTGATCCAGTTGTAGCGGTGCATCAGGTAATGACTGATGTCCCGTTGGGCCTCCTGAGCTGTCAGGTAACCGGTCGGTGGAATCCACTCCGATTTCAAACTGCGGAACAATCGCTCCATCGGCGAGTTATCCCAGCAGTTGCCCCGGCGGCTCATGCTCTGTTCCATCCGATATCGCCACAACCGTTGCCGAAACAGGCGGCTAGCGTATTGGCTGCCCTGATCGGAATGAAACAGTACCTGCTGCGGTTTGCCACGCTGTTCGTAGGCCATGTCCAGCGCCTTGATCACCAACTCAGCATCCGGCTTGGCAGAAATCGCCCAGCCGACTACTCGTCTTGTATGCAGATCCAACACCGCCGCTAAGTAATGCCAGCGACCTTGTGCCCAGATGTAGGTGATGTCGCCGCACCACACCTGATTGGGGCGCTCAGTGGTGAACTCGCGGTTCAGCCGGTTCGGGATATCTGGTCGCTCAACCGTAGCCTGCTTGTATGCGTGCGAGCCTGGCTGCTTGCTGACCAAGCCCAACTCACGCATCAACCGACGCACACGAAAACGGCCAATGCTGACGCCATCCTCACGCAGCATACCCAGAATGCTGCGACTGCCAGCCGAGCCTCGACTCTGGTTGAACAGCTGGTTAACCTGACTGCGCAGTGCAACGCGGCATGCATCAACACGGCAGCGTCGAAGCCGATGGGCGTAGTAGCAAGACCGCACCACGCCGAAGGCTGAACAGACCACTTCCACCGACTCCCGCTCACTTAACTGGTCTATCAGCGCGTACGATTGAACTCGTCCGACATCAAGAGAGCGGTAGCCTTTTTTAGGATCGCTTTCTCCCGTTCCAGTCGGTCGATCCTGGCTTCCAGCTCCTGGATTTTCTGCTGTTCGGGCGTCAGTGCTTTGCTCTTCGGGGTAACGCCCACGCGCTCCTCTTGAAGCTGTTTTACCCATCGGCGCAGGGCCGACTCAACCACTCCCAGTGAACGAGCTGCTTCGATATGGCTGTAGCCCTGATCGAGCACCAGGCAGGCGGCCTCTCGTTTGAACTCGGGCGTAAAGGAACGACGTTGCTTGGTCATCAGACACCTCTCTATGGCGAGCATTCTCGCCCTAAATGGGTGTCCGGAATCAGTAGACCACTACA
>NZ_SJSS01000011.1:0-5154 GCF_004331835.1 Pseudomonas sp. IC_126 | reverse complement strand
CGGGGGTTTGGTGTAGAAGCTTGACGATGACCTACTCTCACATGGGGAGACCCCACACTACCATCGGCGATGCGTCGTTTCACTGCTGAGTTCGGGATGGGATCAGGTGGTTCCAACGCTCTATGGTCGTCAAGCAATTCGGTTGCTGCCTCGGGGTTTAGCCGTTGCAGCGAATCGGGTATGTGATGGTGTTGCTGTGTTTCGGTTCGCTTTGCGAGCGATGCGTCTTTTCGGTTTGTTTGTCGACTTCAACCGTCTGACACGCAAACATCAAATTGTTTGGGTGTTATATGGTCAAGCCTCACGGGCAATTAGTATGGGTTAGCTCAACGCCTCACAACGCTTACACACCCCACCTATCAACGTCGTAGTCTTCGACGGCCCTTCAGGGAGCTCAAGGCTCCAGTGAGATCTCATCTTGAGGCAAGTTTCCCGCTTAGATGCTTTCAGCGGTTATCTCTTCCGAACATAGCTACCCGGCAATGCCACTGGCGTGACAACCGGAACACCAGAGGTTCGTCCACTCCGGTCCTCTCGTACTAGGAGCAGCCCCTCTCAAATCTCAAACGTCCACGGCAGATAGGGACCGAACTGTCTCACGACGTTCTAAACCCAGCTCGCGTACCACTTTAAATGGCGAACAGCCATACCCTTGGGACCGGCTTCAGCCCCAGGATGTGATGAGCCGACATCGAGGTGCCAAACACCGCCGTCGATATGAACTCTTGGGCGGTATCAGCCTGTTATCCCCGGAGTACCTTTTATCCGTTGAGCGATGGCCCTTCCATACAGAACCACCGGATCACTAAGACCTACTTTCGTACCTGCTCGACGTGTCTGTCTCGCAGTCAAGCGCGCTTTTGCCTTTATACTCTACGACCGATTTCCGACCGGTCTGAGCGCACCTTCGTACTCCTCCGTTACTCTTTAGGAGGAGACCGCCCCAGTCAAACTACCCACCATACACTGTCCTCGATCCGGATAACGGACCAGAGTTAGAACCTCAAAGTTGCCAGGGTGGTATTTCAAGGATGGCTCCACGCGAACTGGCGTCCACGCTTCAAAGCCTCCCACCTATCCTACACAAGCAAATTCAAAGTCCAGTGCAAAGCTATAGTAAAGGTTCACGGGGTCTTTCCGTCTAGCCGCGGATACACTGCATCTTCACAGCGATTTCAATTTCACTGAGTCTCGGGTGGAGACAGCGCCGCCATCGTTACGCCATTCGTGCAGGTCGGAACTTACCCGACAAGGAATTTCGCTACCTTAGGACCGTTATAGTTACGGCCGCCGTTTACCGGGGCTTCGATCAAGAGCTTCGCTTGCGCTAACCCCATCAATTAACCTTCCGGCACCGGGCAGGCGTCACACCCTATACGTCCACTTTCGTGTTTGCAGAGTGCTGTGTTTTTAATAAACAGTCGCAGCGGCCTGGTATCTTCGACCGGCATGAGCTTACGGGGTAAACCCTTCACCCTCACCGGCGCACCTTCTCCCGAAGTTACGGTGCCATTTTGCCTAGTTCCTTCACCCGAGTTCTCTCAAGCGCCTTGGTATTCTCTACCCAACCACCTGTGTCGGTTTGGGGTACGGTTCCTGATTACCTGAAGCTTAGAGGCTTTTCCTGGAAGCATGGCATCAACCACTTCTCCTTCTAAAAGAAGGATCGTCATCAGTTCTCGGCATTAAGACCCCGGATTTACCTAAGATCTCTGCCTACCACCTTAAACTTGGACAACCAACGCCAAGCTGGCCTAGCCTTCTCCGTCCCCCCATCGCAGTAACCAGAAGTACGGGAATATTAACCCGTTTCCCATCGACTACGCTCTTCAGCCTCGCCTTAGGGACCGACTCACCCTGCGTCGATTAACGTTGCGCAGGAACCCTTGGTCTTTCGGCGTGCGAGTTTTTCACTCGCATTGTCGTTACTCATGTCAGCATTCGCACTTGTGATACCTCCAGCAAGCTTCTCAACTCACCTTCACAGGCTTACACAACGCTCCTCTACCGCTCATCTTACGATGAACCCGTAGCTTCGGTACCTGGTTTGAGCCCCGTTACATCTTCCGCGCAGGCCGACTCGACTAGTGAGCTATTACGCTTTCTTTAAAGGATGGCTGCTTCTAAGCCAACCTCCTAGCTGTCTAAGCCTTCCCACATCGTTTCCCACTTAACCAGGATTTTGGGACCTTAGCTGACGGTCTGGGTTGTTTCCCTTTTCACGACGGACGTTAGCACCCGCCGTGTGTCTCCCGTGCTGACACTTGCTGGTATTCGGAGTTTGCATCGGTTTGGTAAGTCGGGATGACCCCCTAGCCGAAACAGTGCTCTACCCCCAGCAGTGATACACGAGGCGCTACCTAAATAGCTTTCGAGGAGAACCAGCTATCTCCGAGCTTGATTAGCCTTTCACTCCGATCCACAGGTCATCCGCTAACTTTTCAACGGTAGTCGGTTCGGTCCTCCAGTTAGTGTTACCCAACCTTCAACCTGCCCATGGATAGATCGCCCGGTTTCGGGTCTATTCCCAGCGACTAGACGCCCTATTAAGACTCGCTTTCGCTACGCCTCCCCTATTCGGTTAAGCTCGCCACTGAAAATAAGTCGCTGACCCATTATACAAAAGGTACGCAGTCACCTAACAAAGTAGGCTCCCACTGCTTGTACGCATACGGTTTCAGGTTCTATTTCACTCCCCTCTCCGGGGTTCTTTTCGCCTTTCCCTCACGGTACTGGTTCACTATCGGTCAGTCAGTAGTATTTAGCCTTGGAGGATGGTCCCCCCATATTCAGACAAAGTTTCTCGTGCTCCGTCCTACTCGATTTCATTGATAAGAGATTTTCGCGTACAGGGCTATCACCCACTATGGCCGCACTTTCCAGAGCGTTCCGCTAATCTCAAATCAACTTAAGGGCTAGTCCCCGTTCGCTCGCCACTACTAAGGGAATCTCGGTTGATTTCTTTTCCTCAGGGTACTTAGATGTTTCAGTTCCCCTGGTTCGCCTCACACACCTATGTATTCAGTGTGTGATAACCATCTTATGATGGCTGGGTTCCCCCATTCAGACATCTCCGGATCACAGTCTGTTTGCCGACTCCCCGAAGCTTTTCGCAGGCTACCACGTCTTTCATCGCCTCTGACTGCCAAGGCATCCACCGTATGCGCTTCTTCACTTGACCATATAACCCCAAGCAATCTGGTTACTGTCTATAACGTGAAGACGACATTCGCCGAAAATCCGCATTTTGCTCTCTCGAGCATCTCGCAAATTTTACCTTGACTTGAATAACTACCAGTGAAAGTAATTACCCAAATCTACTTCTATCACATACCCAAATTTTTAAAGAACAGTTACTGGCGCAAAGACCAGAAATCAATCCGCTCCGATTGGAACGCATTCATTTCTGTGCTTTCAGCGATTTTCGAGTAATGGTGGAGCCAAGCGGGATCGAACCGCTGACCTCCTGCGTGCAAAGCAGGCGCTCTCCCAGCTGAGCTATGGCCCCATCTACAGATCGGCCACATCCCATGACAATTGGTGGGTCTGGGCAGATTCGAACTGCCGACCTCACCCTTATCAGGGGTGCGCTCTAACCAACTGAGCTACAGACCCAATCGTCTCTCTCGGGTCGAAACCCAATCGCTTTTCGCTAGTGAATCAAGCAATTCGTGTGGGAACTTATGAAGAAGCTGAAGTCTTCGATTAAGGAGGTGATCCAGCCGCAGGTTCCCCTACGGCTACCTTGTTACGACTTCACCCCAGTCATGAATCACTCCGTGGTAACCGTCCTCCCGAAGGTTAGACTAGCTACTTCTGGAGCAACCCACTCCCATGGTGTGACGGGCGGTGTGTACAAGGCCCGGGAACGTATTCACCGTGACATTCTGATTCACGATTACTAGCGATTCCGACTTCACGCAGTCGAGTTGCAGACTGCGATCCGGACTACGATCGGTTTTATGGGATTAGCTCCACCTCGCGGCTTGGCAACCCTTTGTACCGACCATTGTAGCACGTGTGTAGCCCAGGCCGTAAGGGCCATGATGACTTGACGTCATCCCCACCTTCCTCCGGTTTGTCACCGGCAGTCTCCTTAGAGTGCCCACCATTACGTGCTGGTAACTAAGGACAAGGGTTGCGCTCGTTACGGGACTTAACCCAACATCTCACGACACGAGCTGACGACAGCCATGCAGCACCTGTGTCAGAGTTCCCGAAGGCACCAATCCATCTCTGGAAAGTTCTCTGCATGTCAAGGCCTGGTAAGGTTCTTCGCGTTGCTTCGAATTAAACCACATGCTCCACCGCTTGTGCGGGCCCCCGTCAATTCATTTGAGTTTTAACCTTGCGGCCGTACTCCCCAGGCGGTCGACTTAATGCGTTAGCTGCGCCACTAAGATCTCAAGGATCCCAACGGCTAGTCGACATCGTTTACGGCGTGGACTACCAGGGTATCTAATCCTGTTTGCTCCCCACGCTTTCGCACCTCAGTGTCAGTATTAGCCCAGGTGGTCGCCTTCGCCACTGGTGTTCCTTCCTATATCTACGCATTTCACCGCTACACAGGAAATTCCACCACCCTCTGCCATACTCTAGCTTGCCAGTTTTGAAAGCAGTTCCCAGGTTGAGCCCGGGGCTTTCACTTCCAACTTAACAAACCACCTACGCGCGCTTTACGCCCAGTAATTCCGATTAACGCTTGCACCCTTCGTATTACCGCGGCTGCTGGCACGAAGTTAGCCGGTGCTTATTCTGTCGGTAACGTCAAAACAGCAAGGTATTAACTTACTGCCCTTCCTCCCAACTTAAAGTGCTTTACAATCCGAAGACCTTCTTCACACACGCGGCATGGCTGGATCAGGCTTTCGCCCATTGTCCAATATTCCCCACTGCTGCCTCCCGTAGGAGTCTGGACCGTGTCTCAGTTCCAGTGTGACTGATCATCCTCTCAGACCAGTTACGGATCGCAGCCTTGGTGAGCCATTACCTCACCAACTAGCTAATCCGACCTAGGCTCATCTGATAGCGCAAGGCCCGAAGGTCCCCTGCTTTCTCCCGTAGGACGTATGCGGTATTAGCGTTCCTTTCGAAACGTTGTCCCCCACTACCAGGCAGATTCCTAGGCATTACTCACCCGTCCGCCGCTGAATC
>NZ_SJSS01000010.1:0-43432 GCF_004331835.1 Pseudomonas sp. IC_126 | reverse complement strand
AGCACCAGGCAGGCGGCCTCTCGTTTGAACTCGGGCGTAAAGGAACGACGTTGCTTGGTCATCAGACACCTCTCTATGGCGAGCATTCTCGCCCTAAATGGGTGTCCGGAATCAGTAGACCACTACAGTAACGCTTGGCACTCCAGACGCTAGCCTGATGCTGCAGCCCCAGGACATCTGCCTTATTGAATCGATTCTGATCGCAGCTCACAAACCGGCGTTGAACCGCAAGCACATTGACTGCGCGATGGCGGGTGCCGAGCGGTTCCTAATAAGAAACTGGGACTTTCCCGAGGCGCTTCAGCACGAGTGCTCGGGGTACTACTGGCGACAGTAACCACCAGCACCAGCTAACGGCCTCTGTTGCCCTCCGCGGGTTGCGACATCTGATGGCAGACACCGCAAGGACTTCGTAACCTTCCCGCAGAGCTAGCTGAAATCGAAGACGGTTCTGGCAGCTCATCAACCTCGCCACGACGGACCTTATGGTCGACTCGGTATTCAGTGCGCTTCGGTATCGGCAGCTAGGCTCGCATCTTCTCGGCCGATAACCGCAACATCTCTGCCCGAGCCAATAACGCTCAAATGGTGCGAGTATCACATCCGAGCAAGGTTTAGGCGGTGCCCCATTCGTAGTGCTCGTCCGCCCTCTGGCTTGATACGCAGAGGCTGGCTGTCTTTGGTCAGGTAGGTCATGACCTTCATGATATTGCAGCGAGCATCCTGATCGGAGCGGTAAATCGTTCCGATCCCAGTTCTTTGCCATACGACTCCTTATCGTCATTGCAGCTATGGAAATGTCCTTTTCCGTTAGTGATGCAAGCCCATAGCTCACCGATATCCCTGCCCTTTTTCCAGTCGCTGCGCACATGGGCGCCGTTGAAGAAGAACGCGACGTGAGCGTGAAAGCCCTTCCCCTCCCCCTGCTCAATGCTGCAGCCACAGCCCTGTAGATGGGCTACTAAGAGATGCGCCTATGAAAAACACCCTATAGGGAACGCCCAAACCGGCTGGAATTCATGACTTGAAAACCATGCCCGAACACTTTAGAACGTGCTTTACACATATAACTGGCCCGATAAAAGAACTCTTTCAGCTCGCTATCTTCCTCTCGAGATAAATAGTAGACAGCCCCTGTAGGCACATGTACCAACCCCTTATATTCACCATACGGTATCCGTAAGGCGCCGCTCCAGGCTCGAGCAATTCGCGTGTATAGATTGTCACGCTTAGAGTTAAATCTCCCGAGGGTATGAAAAGCGTCCTTGTTTACGAGCATAACGAAGTGATAATGCTGGCTGTCGTCACCCTCCTCTCGCGTCCACATCCAATATAGGTCAGTTTCAGGCGCGTAGCGATTAACGGCCCTAGCAGATTGACGAGCACTTCTAACCATTAGCTTGATTGCGGCATTAAAGCGAGACACCACTTCGTTGGTGTAAGCCTCAGCAGGCATGGATATGCCTTTAGGTAAGTGCAGATCAAACCGAAAAGCAAACACCCTCGGGTATCGCGCCATAGCTGCGATAGTGACGTCATGTAGACGCTCCAAATGCTCATAGATGAAGGGTACTTGATCAGATTGAATAGGCAATCCATAAAATTCTGTATCTGTGTATAGATGCAAGCTGGGATTGTCTGGATGACGTTTTCTCAGTCTAATATTTTTCATCAGAATTGACCTGCTTAGTGAGTACACATCTAAACAAGTCAATTATTTTTTTATGAGGAAAGAACCGATTTGTAACGTAGCCTCAGACCCTCAACCTTACTGTAAATAGCTTAATCTTGAAATATTCAAATAAGAATTTAACCATTTATCTTAGCAAGTGATATTATTCCCTTATATTCACTAAACTTGACTTCTTAAATTTAAAGTTTATTGGGCTTTTGGCTATTATCTGGATTGTTATGGGGGTATACAGTTATCCAGCTAAGCTAACTCTATTAGCATTGAGCTTGTTACTACTATACCAAAGCTTATCGAGGCATAACTAAGCAATTATCTTGGAGAATCCTTAACGATAAGCCGATTAGTTGGCCAAATCCTAAAATGTTTAAGTCTCGAAAAAATCCATTTTATCGGTAATATCTATCTGCACTCTAATGGTATCGCTCTGCGGGTATGAGCTACAAAATTGATCACCGAGTCACGATGTACGAGTTATTAAAAGTGCACCGATAACTTCACCGTTGCCGCTAGAAGACTTCGCAACTATAAGAGCGGTACCCAGACCAATGCTTGCTCGTGTACAGCATAAAGCCGCTTGCCTGAGCAAGCGGCTATTAGCTCAGTCTTTACGAGCGACCTTCGTCTCGCTCCTTGATTCGATCATTCATCCAGCCAATAACCTCACTTTCCACCCACGCCTTAGCTCGCCCGCCTATAGTGACCGGCTTAGGAAAGCTTCCCTCAGCGATATACTTGTAAAGAGTTGAATTTTTGAAGCCGGTAGCCGCAAGCACTTCTTTTTTACGAATTAGTCTAATCATGGGCGGGTCCTCTGTTCGTCCAGAGGAAAGGCAGGGTTTGTAAAAAAATACCTACGACGTGCTCAGCTACCTCTAGTCAGAGTGACTCGGCCAATATCGTATTGTGCCCCAGCCACCGGGGCATTCCACGCCTGAACTAAGCGGCCCATCCTGAGATTCAATATAACCTGTAGCTCCTTCGCGAAGCGGCCAGACAGCTGTGGTTATGGTTTTGTAATCTTGATGCAGCGCTGGTGGGATAACGCATGTCTCCACCGCAGCGAACTCAAAGGTTGATACTTGGCTAAATCTAGCTTTGAAATCCTCGGCAAGTTCAATGGCCCGCTTATAGAAATGATCCAAAATAGCCGACCATTCACGGTCTTGGTCAGGCTGTCGAAAGTCACGGGAGATCAGGTCGCTGACTGTTTCTCGCGCAACCGGGCGACCGCCCCCTAGATCCTTCCAGTGATTGGTCAGAAGATACGAGACGTACCGGAAAAGCATAACCTGTACCACAGCGAAGACTCGTTCATTTTGCCCCGCCAGGAATTTAACAACAGGAACCGGAGACCCCTTTAGCCAGTATTTACCTGTTACTATAAAAATCTCGACGTGGTTCTGCAGCATCTGAGCATCGCTGTAATGCGCAGTCTTGTGCGTAACAGCGACATGCCTCAGAACACCACAGCCGCTAGAAATGCCAAAGCCATGATGGGTCAGATTGAGAAAGTATGTGCTGCTAACCTTTCCACTTTTGAATATCGAGCTTGTGAGGCCGGGCACGAAGCGTCGAATAAAGCCCAGGTCAATCAGCCGACGCAAACGGTGCTTTAAGCTAGCGTCATCCAATCCAGTAAGCCGCCTCAGCTGTGCATTGCCAATTCTTGACACCACACCGAATTTATCCGCGTTCACCAGCAGTTCCCCAAGCAAAAACCTGTTGGCTGCTGAAAGTCGACCTCGCGCACCGGAAGGCGCTGACCTCCCATCTCGCGTCGATAGCTCAATACCCTTATTGATGACCGGCTGAGCATTGGGCTTCGCAGCTAGGATTTCTGCTTCAGAAAAAAGGCACTCTAGGATCTCGCTGTGGATTCCGTACGGATTACCCATCTCCTCAATCTGTTGAAGCAGGTGAGGCGTTATTTCGAGCCTGATCGCTGGCCTGCCTTTACCAGCAGGCTTCGTCTGTTCATCTACCAGCGCTCCCGCCTCCTTGAGCTCAGTAAGCGCACCGCTCACTAGCTTCTGGGATAGATGCAGGATCGCAGCGAGCGTCTTGACTCTATAGCAGCAGCGTTCGCCCCTGGCGGCTCGGTTCGCCAGTGCCTCGAAAACAAATCTGGCGTCAGGGCTGCACGCATGCAGCTCATCGCATAAGAAATTCCAGTACAAAATCACTACCTTGCCGGTTCCGATGATGAGCATTATAAATGGATTGCACCTATTTAGGCACGGTTTTTATACCCTGAAAATATTGTCTTGCTATAGTCTAGTGTTACATGTGATTTACTTGTAACGTTACACGTGAGATATTGAGCTCCGTCGATGCCAGCGGCGCATCCCTGATGAGACGAGAGCGATGAAAAGCAAAGGATTTGATGATCTGTGCAGGAGCGACGATGAGTGGTCTTGGCTCGACCGCTACATCGCTAGGAATCCAATCAGCCTCGAGCGGGAATACTTCTCGCCTGGACAATTTGCGGAAACGTCGACCAAGAACCTAGTCATCCGTAGGCTAGAAAGGATCCCGAAATCCGAGGAGGGGGTGCTTTGGTTGACACGCATGAAGGGCGCCCTGAGACAGCATCGGTATAGGTCCCCTGCTAACGGACGGGAAAGCAGCACATATGTATTAAACAGCTCGACAAAAAAGAAGCTTGTTCGTCTGGCTGAGCGATACAAAAAGACAGAGACAGCGATGGTCGAATCGCTCATCAACGATGCGGTCCGAGAGGATGCAGACCTCAGACAGCAGCTCGTAAAGAAAAAGGAAGAGGATAAAGTGGCTCGGCATCAAACCAATGATGCATTGGCGAGATGTAGGGAGGAGCTGCGAGAAACTAAGAACCAGCTCATGGGCTGCATAGGTTTTTTGGCGGCGTATGAAATTGCTAGAGGCGAAAACCCCCTTCCATCGGACGAGGAGCTCAAGTTATCGGAGGAACTAGCGCTGCAAAAGAAGGCTCGTGTTCGGAAGGAAATTGAGTACGCAGTATTAAGGTCGCTCGAGCTCAGTCCAATGCTTCAAGAGCTCAGGCTAAAAAGGTTAAAAAAACCTGAGACATTATAGCTCTAGCGCTTTGCTAGAGCATGCGCAATGCGTTGTTCAAACTGGTTAGTGCATATTTCCACCGTCCCTTTAAAGATGAGCGGTAAACTAGACATGCCTGCAAGCAGGCATACTAACGTGCGGATGATTGCTTCGATCTATATTAAGCCCGTAACGAGCCGACCCAGCGCCAGTTGAACCGCCACCTAGTCAAGAGCAAGGGACAAGTAGCATAGCGACGCGGGCGCATCTAATAATACGTAAATTTGCAACGGGCTGATTGAAGTAATGAATCAAAAGTATCCCTAGCGGCAATGATCCCTATTCGTCGCATCAATCTTCAACGCCGACACGCGTTCGAAGCTCACTGCTGCTGTAGTCATCGCTAAGCAACGAAACTTCATTGACCAAGCGTCAAGGGTGCAGGGAGAGCTTTATTGTCGCTGCAAGTGCAATGGATCGGAAAGTCAGACGGTCGGATTGATCCCGCTTCGTGCGGCTATGAAACTCGTGCTCAGCATAACCGCGCCGATCGTATTGAGTGAGAACACATCTTCCCCGCCTAAATCATAGACCTTCAGCGTCATTGCTGGCAGAAACTCGGTCGTAAGAACTGCATAGCGGATTATCCAGTCTTCCGAGCGATGGAAGCTGACCTGTTCAACCTCTACCCATCGGTAGGCGAGGTGAATGGCGATCGGAGCAACTTCCAGTTCGGAATAGTGACTGGCATCGCGCCGCAATACGGAGCGTGCCCTACCCGCGTTGACTTCAACGACCGTTCCGCCGAGCCGCGTGACGACGTGAAGAGGCTCTTAGCACGGTCTACCTTCTACATGAACGACCGCTATGGTCTGTCTATGTCTAGGCAACAGCAGCAGCTGCTAATGGCATGGGACCGCCAATATCCGGTATCCGCATGGGAATGGGAGTGGAATAGCCGAACCGCCAAGATCATGGGTCACCAGAATCCGTTCATCACTGACGATCGCTCGTGGAGTCTCGGGCACAAGCCGTCCCGAGAAGGTCCTGTCAGCCCGGTTCGTGTCAGATCCACCGCAGCGGCATCTGTTAAGGCTTCAAACGAGCCCATGATCATCGGTAACAGGAGTAGCAAAATCTACCACCTGCCTCAGGGGTGCCCGAGCTACGGCAAGGACTCAATCAAAAACCAGCTAAACTTCCCTTCCGAAGCAAAGGCAGTCGCTCACAGGCATCGAAAAGCCAGGAAACCGCCAATAGGTACCTAAAGCGAGCCGTCTTTGCGGGCCAGCTGCACACAGCGGCCAGTAGGAAACCCGTACGAACGCGATACGCAGCACAGCATGCCATGGGCAGCTGCCCGCCCTTTTTGAACCGATCAGGCCACTGACGAAAGAATCGACTACGTTTTCACTGGGAGTTGTAATGCCGCCAGAGCCATTCGTGACGGCCATTTTGAACACGCGGCGACAAGAACCCAAATGTGGACCAAAGTGTGGACCAGCGAGCCCTAGAAACGCGAAAGCCCCGGAATACGGGGCCTTCAGCTTGCAATATGGCGGAGGAGGTGAGATTCGAACTCACGGAAGAGTTTCCCCTTCGACGGTTTTCAAGACCGTTGCATTCAACCGCTCTGCCACTCCTCCGCAGAGAGCGGGCGCAATAGTACCGGAACGAAACACACTGTCAAACTCTGTTGTTAGGCTGCAACAAAAGCTCTGCTATGATCCGAGTCAATTCGCCTCAGGCTGAAGACATCTACAGGAGTGTCGCAATGCTCAAGCAACAGTACGCATCTACGCACACGCAGGTTGAACAACGGGAAGTCAGCCGCGTCTTGCGCAACACCTATAGCCTTCTGGCTCTGACCCTCGGCTTCAGCGGCCTAGTCGCCTACATGGCCATGCAGGCCAATGCGGCCTACCCGAACATCTTCGTGGTGTTGATCGGCTTCTACGGCCTGTTCTTCCTCACAGCGAAGCTGCGCAATTCGGCCTGGGGTCTGCTTTCAACTTTCGCGCTGACCGGGTTCATGGGTTATACGCTCGGCCCGATTCTCAACATGTATCTAGGTACCGCCAACGGTGGTGAACTGATCGCCTCGGCGCTATCGATGACGGCGCTGGTGTTCTTCGGTCTGTCCGCCTTCGTGCTGATCACCCGCAAGGATATGAGTTTCCTCAGCGGCTTCATCACCGCCGGGTTCTTCGTCCTGCTGGGCGCGATGGTCGCAAGCTTCTTCTTCCAGATCAGCGGCCTGCAGCTGGCGATCAGCGCTGGCTTCGTACTGTTCTCCTCGGTCTGCATCCTCTACCAGACCAGCGCCATCATCCATGGCGGCGAGCGCAACTACATCATGGCCACCATCGGTCTGTACGTTTCGCTGTACAACCTGTTCATCAGCCTGCTGCAGCTGATGGGTATCATGGGTGGCGACGACTGATAGTCGCTCTTCGAATCGGCCCGCTTCGGCGGGCTTTTTCGTTTCTGCAGCTGGCGTATCATGTCGCCCAGTTAGCAAGGTGCACCATGAAATTCGTAATCGCTCTGTTTTCACCCGCCCACTCCCCCGCTTCGCGGCGCGCGTTGCGCTTCGCCGAGGCCGTACTGACCGGTGGGCACGAGATAACCCGGCTGTTTCTCTATCAGGACGGCGTGCACAGTGCCTCGGCCAATATCGTGACCGCGCAGGATGAGCTCGACCTGGCCGGTGAATGGGAGCGTTTCGTTCGTAGCCATGCGCTCGACGGCGTCGTCTGCATCGCCGCAGGCTTACGCCGGGGCGTACTGGACGAACAGGAAGCCAAACGCCACTCGCGCCCCGCTGCCAATCTCTTGCCCGCCTGGGAGCTTTCCGGCCTGGGCCAGCTGCACGAAGCGGCACAACAAGCCGATCGCCTCGTCTGCTTCGGAGGTCACTGATGGCGCGCTCGATGCTGATCATCACCCGGCAATCGCCCTGGTCCGGGCCATCGGCGCGCGAAGCGCTGGATATCGCGCTGGCCGGCGGCGCCTTCGAGCTGCCCCTGGGCATGCTGTTTCTCGACGATGGTGTGTTACAGCTGGTGCAGGCACAGCAAGCAGCGCAACTGCAGCAGAAAGATCTAACAGCCAACCTGCAGGCGCTGCCCCTGTTCGGTGTCGACTCGCTGTATGCGGCCCAGCGCAGCCTTCAAGAACGCGGCCTGGACCAGAACGCGCTGTCGCTACCGGTAGAAGTCCTGGACGACACCGCCCTGCGTGCCCTCATCAACCGCTACGACCACGTGATCACTCTCTGATGGCCACCTTGCACCTGCTTTCGCACTCCCCTTTCGCCGACAGCCGCCTGGCCAGCTGCCTGCAATTGCTGGCAGCGGAGGATGCCCTGCTGCTCAGTGGCGATGCCGTTTATGCGCTGCAGACCGGCACGGCCCAGCGACAGGCCCTGGACTTGATGCCTGTCAGCATTATGCTGTTCGCACTGGAGGAAGATGTCGTCGCGCGCGGCCTTGCGACGCTGCCCGAGCGCTTGCAAACGATCGACTATGCCGGCTTCGTCGAACTCTGCTGTCGCTATAACAGGACCAATGCCTGGTTATGAATGCTCTGATCGTCAACGGCCGGCCCATCGAGGTCGACCAGGAAGGTTATCTGACCGACCTGAACGACTGGAGTGAGCCGGTGGCCGAGGCCCTCGCTCGACAGGAAGGCCTGGCGCTGGAAGGTGAGCACTGGGAAATCCTGCAACTGTTACGCACCTTTTATGATGAATTCCAGCTGTCACCCGCAACGCGCCCACTGATCAAATACACCGCCTTGAAACTGGGGCCCGACAAGGGCAACAGCATGCACCTCAATCGTCTATTCAAAGGCACACCCGCCAAGCTCGCAGCCAAGCTGGCAGGCCTGCCGAAACCGAGCAACTGCATATGAGCACCGTCACGCCAGCAGAACATCCCTTCGCCGTTTTCGTGCGGATTCTCGGCAAGGGCAAGCGCGGCGCACGCGACCTGACCCGCGAGGAAGCGCGTCAAGCCATGGGCATGCTGCTCGATGGCGAAGTCGAAGATACCCAGCTCGGTGCCTTCCTGATGCTGCTGCGCCACAAGGAGGAAAGTGCCGAAGAACTCGCCGGTTTCACCGAAGCCGTTCGTGAGCGAATTCAGGCGCCCGTCATTGCCACGGATATCGACTGGCCGACATACGCCGGCAAGAAGCGGCATCTGCCCTGGTATCTACTTGCCGCGAAATGTCTGGCGCAGAATGGCGTTCGCATCCTGATGCATGGCGGCGGCGCCCACACCGCTGGGCGCATGTATACCGAGCAGTTGCTCGAATTGCTCGGCATCACCCGCTGCGAAGACTGGGAAACGGTCGCCGCCACGCTGGATCGCGGCGAGGTCGCCTTCATGCCGTTGCGTGCCTGGATGCCCGTGCTGCAGCGAATGATCGATCAGCGCAACGTGCTCGGCCTGCGCTCGCCGATTCACTCGCTGGCGCGCATTCTCAATCCGCTGGACGCTCGTTGCGGCCTGCAGAGCATCTTCCACCCCGGTTACCAGGCCAATCACCGCGAAGCCAGCCGCCTGCTGGGCGACACCGCGATCGTCATCAAAGGCGAAGGCGGCGAAATCGAAGTCAACCCGGACGGTATTGCTCATCTGTACGGCACCGAAACCGGCGCCAGCTGGGATGAGGACTGGCCTGCCCTCTCGCCGCAGCGTCACGTAAAGCCCGCACAGCTGGACCCGCAGCATCTGCTGGCCGTATGGAACGGCGCCGAGGACGCCTATGGTGAACTGGCCGTCGCGGCGACCATGGCGTTGGTCCTGCGCGGCCTGGGTCAGCCTCGAGAACAAGCATTCGCGCAGGCAAGGCAGTATTGGCAGCACAGGAATTCATCGAACTGAACGATGGATTTGTCCCGGCATTAGATCCCATCCATCGAACCTTGTCCCCTAGAGTGCCCCTAACGTTCATAACGAGGAGGCAGTCATGGGACTTCTGGTCGATGGTCAGTGGCAGGATCGGTGGTACGAAAACAACGATGACGGCGAGTTCCAGCGCGAACAGGCCCAACGTCGCGACTGGGTGACCGCGGACGGCTCGCCCGGTCCCGATGGTCGGCCGGCGGTCAAGGCCGAAGCCGGGCGCTATCACCTCTATGTTTCGCTCGCCTGTCCCTGGGCCCACCGCACGTTGATCTACCGCAAACTCAAGCAGCTCGAACCCATGATCGGCGTATCGGTGGTCAGTTGGTTAATGGCCGAGCATGGCTGGACGTTCGACAGGAGCACCGGCTCCAGCGGTGATGCGCTCGATGGGCTGCAGTATCTCCACCAGCGCTACATCATCGATGATGACAGCTACACCGGCCGCGTGACGGTGCCGGTGCTCTGGGATCGCCAACAGCAGCGGGTCGTCAACAACGAATCATCCGAGCTGATCCGTATTTTCAACAATGCCTTCGAAGGATTGACCGGCTCGAAACTGGATCTTTGCCCCGAACCACTGCGCGCGGAAATCAACGACCTCAACGCGCGGATCTACCCCAGAGTAAACAACGGCGTCTACCGTGCCGGATTCGCCACCACGCAGAAGGCCTACGAAGCGGCCTTCGACGAACTCTTCAGCGAACTGGATTGGTTGGAGCAGCGCCTGGCGGAGCGGCGTTACCTAACCGGTGAATTCCTCACCGAGGCGGACTGGCGACTCTTCACTACCATCATCCGCTTCGACGCCGTCTATCACGGCCACTTCAAGTGCAACCTGCGGCGGATCGAGGATTATCCGAACCTGTCGAACTGGCTACGCGAGCTCTATCAATGGCCGGGTATCGCCGAAACCGTCGATTTCACCCACATCAAGAGCCACTACTACGCAAGCCATCGCCATATCAACGCCAACGGCATCGTTCCCAAGGGGCCGCAGTTGGCGCTGGACCGCGCGCATGATCGCGAACGACTGCTTGGTAAGGGCATCTGGTCGCGCTGAGCTACTCCGGCTCGGTCATTCCCTCGAACCACGCCAGCTTGTCGCGAAGCGTCACGACCTCACCGACGATCACCAAGGTCGGTGCCTGCACCTGCTGGCTCGCGACAAGCTCGGGTAGGTCACCCAGCGTTCCGGTAAATACCCGCTGCTTGCTGGTGGTGCCCTGCTGGATCAGCGCCGCTGGCGTGTCAGCGCCACGGCCATGGGCGATCAGTTGCTGGCAGATCACCGGCAGGCCGACCAGGCCCATATAGAACACCAGCGTCTGGCTCGGCGCGACCAGGTCGGCCCAGGGCAGATCGCAACTGCCGTCCTTGAGATGGCCGGTGACGAAACGGACCGACTGCGCATAATCACGATGGGTCAGCGGTATACCGGAATAGGCTGCACAACCACTGGCGGCGGTGATGCCCGGCACGACCTGGAAGGGAATGCCGTTGGCCGCCAGCTCTTCGATCTCTTCGCCGCCACGACCGAAGATGAAGGGGTCACCACCTTTCAGACGCAGCACTCGCTTGCCTTGCCGTGCCAGCGTTACCAATTGCTGGTTGATTTGCTCCTGTGGGACGGCATGATCGGCGCGCTGCTTGCCCACGTAGATGCGATCGGCATCACGCCGGCACATGTCGAGAATCGCGGGTGCCACCAGCCTGTCGTAGAGCACCACGTCCGCTTGCTGCATCAGGCGCAGGGCGCGGAAAGTGAGCAGATCGGGGTCGCCTGGGCCAGCACCGACCAGATAGACCTCGCCCAGGCTTCGAGGGGCCGCGCCTGACAGTTTGGCCTGTAGCAGCCGTTCGGCTTCTAGTTCCTGTCCGGCGAGCGCGCGCTCAGCGATGGTCCCCTGAAAAACGTCCTCCCAGAACACCCGACGCTGCTGCACATCTGGCAACGACGCCTTGACCTGGGCACGGAATTTCTTCGCCAACCCGGCCAGCTGTCCGTACGCCGAGGGAATCCAGGTTTCGATCCGTGCGCGAACCAGGCGCGCCAGCACCGGTGCGTCGCCGCTACTGGAGACGGCAATCATCAGTGGCGAGCGGTCGACGATGGCCGGGAAAATCACCGTGCACAGTTCGGGGGAATCCACCACATTCACCGGAATGCCGAGTGCCTTTGCATCCCGTGACACCTGCGCATTGAGCGGCTCGTCATCGGTGGCAGCCACCGCCAGGACGCAGCCAGCGAGATCTTCGCTCGCGTAACCGCGCTTGAACGAATGTCCACCACTCTGCTCCAGCAACTTGTCGAGCTGTGCCTCGATCTGGGGCGCCACCACACGCAGCAGTGCACCCGCTTCGGATAACAGCCGCGCCTTGCGCAGAGCGATATCGCCGCCGCCGACGATCAGCACCAAGCGGCCCTTGAGGTTGTGGAACAGCGGCAAGAAATCCATCAGCGAGTCCTGGTGTCCATGAAAGGTAAGGGCCATCTCAGCCGTTACGCCGATGGTGGCCCTTGTCGGGAATCAAGGAGTCCGGATCGAGCCCTGAAGCAGGCGCCTATCGGAGCGCACCAGCAGCGCTCAGGACCGCCGGGAATCGACCTCTCAGCCGATGACCTCGATACCGGCCATGTAGGGCTTCAGCACTTCCGGCACTCGTACACTGCCGTCCGCTTGCTGGTAGTTCTCCAGCACCGCCACCAGGGTACGGCCCACCGCAAGACCGGAACCGTTGAGCGTATGCACCAACTCGGGCTTGCCGGTTTCCGGGTTGCGGTAGCGTGCCTGCATACGGCGTGCCTGAAAGTCGCCGCAGTTGGAGCAGGAGGAAATTTCACGGTACTTGTCCTGGCTCGGCACCCAAACCTCCAGGTCGTAGGTCTTGGTTGCACCAAAACCCATATCGCCGGTGCACAACGCCAGCACCCGATAAGGCAGTTCCAGCAGCTGCAGCACCTTCTCAGCGTTCGCCGTCAGGTTTTCCAGCGCCTCGAAGGACTGGCTCGGCTCGACGATCTGTACCATCTCGACCTTGTCGAATTGATGCTGCCGGATCATCCCGCGCGTATCACGGCCGGACGCACCCGCCTCGCTACGAAAGCACGGCGTATGGGCGACGAACTTCAGAGGCAGCTGCTTGGCATCGAGAATCTCGCCGGCGACGATATTCGTCAGCGAGACCTCCGCAGTCGGGATCAGGTAGAAATCGGCCTCGCCTTCGCGGCTGATCTTGAACAGGTCCTCTTCGAACTTGGGCAGCTGGCCAGTGCCCTGCAGCGCCGGCGCCTGGACCAGATAGGGGGTGTAGGCCTCTTCGTAGCCATGCTCACGGGTGTGCAGGTCGATCATGAACTGCGCCAGTGCACGGTGCAGGCGGGCGATCGGCCCGCGCATCAGGGCAAAGCGCGCACCGGAGAGTTTGGCGGCGGTCTCGAAATCCAGCCAGCCATGCTGCTCGCCCAAGGCGACATGATCCTGAACGGGGAAATCGAATGTGGCCGGCGTACCCCAGCGACGCACCTCGACGTTCTCGTCCTCATCCTTGCCCACCGGCACCGACTCATGCGGCAGGTTCGGCAGCGTCAGCATCAACTGATCCAGTTCGGCCTGGATGCCGTCCAGCTCCTGCTTGCCGGCATCCAGCTCGGTGGCCATGCGGTCGACGTCGGCGAGCAGCGGCGCAATGTCTTCGCCACGCTGCTTGGCCTGACCGATCGACTTGGAGCGGGCGTTGCGCTCGGCCTGCAACTGCTCGGTGCGGGTCTGCACGGTCTTGCGCTGTGCTTCCAGCGCCTCGATACGCGCCACGTCCAGCTGATAACCACGGGTAGCCAGGCGATCGGCAACGTCTTGCAGCTGTGTGCGTAGCAGTTTCGAATCAAGCATGGTGAGTCTCGTCTGTGAAAGCTTTGAGGAAAGGCGAAGAGGAAGCGGAGTTTACTGCGATAGCGGCCAGCTTCATAACCTGCCGAGGGCAAGGCCTGCCCAGGTCGCCAGCAAGCCGCCGAGCACGCTCAGGCCAATGTAGCCGAAGGCCGTGGCAAGCTGGCCGCTCTCGAGCAGCCGCAAGCCGTCGAGAGAGAAACTGGAAAAAGTGGTGAACGCCCCCAGAAAGCCAAGAATCAAGCCACTACGCAGCTCAGGCGAAACGTCCGGGCGCATGAGAAACAGCGCGTACAGGTAGCCGATCAGCAGGCAGCCCAGCAGGTTGACCGCAAGCGTGGCCAGATAGAAATGTCGCGGCCAGTGCGTCGATACCCAGGTCGACAGGGCAAAGCGCATCAGCGTACCGACCACGCCGCCTGCGGCGACGGCCAGCACCAGGCGGATCATGTCTTTCTCCGTTGCCGTGGGCTTTCGCGATCGAGCCGGGCCAGGTGGTCCAGCTTGTCGCGAATCTTGCTCTCCAGCCCTCGCGACACCGGATGGTAGTACTGGCGCGGCTCCATGGCCTCGGGAAAGTAATCCTCGCCGGCGGCGTAAGCGTCCGGCTCGTCATGGGCGTAGCGGTATTCGTTGCCGTAACCCAGTTCCTTCATCAGGCGGGTCGGCGCGTTGCGCAGATGCAGCGGGACCTCCTGCGAGCCGTTTTCCGCCACGTCGCGCTTGGCGGCCTTGAAGGCCGTGTAGACCGCATTGCTTTTCGGCGCGCAGGCGAGATAGACGATCGCCTGCGCCACAGCCAACTCGCCTTCGGGGCTGCCCAGGCGCTCCTGGACGTCCCAGGCGGAAAGACACAGCCCGACCGCTCGCGGATCGGCGTTGCCGATTTCCTCGCTGGCCATGCGCACCACGCGCCGCGCGATATAGAGCGGATCGCAACCGCCGTCGAGCATCCGCGCGAACCAGTACAGCGCCGCATCCGGGTTGGAGCCGCGTACCGACTTGTGCAGGGCGGAAATCTGGTCGTAGAAGGCTTCGCCACCCTTGTCGAAACGCCGGCGACTGTCGCCCAGCAGATCCTGCAACAGCTCGACGCTGATCTCGCCGCCCTCTTCGGCCAGGTCCGAGGCGTTCTCCAGCAGGTTCAGCAATCGGCGGCCATCGCCATCGGCCGCGGCCACCAGCATCTGGAAACTTTCTTCGGGCAGGCGCAGATGCAAGTCACCCAGGCCTTTCGATTCACTCAGCGCGCGCTCGACCAGCTTGCGCAAGGCGGCTTCGTCGAGGCTTTTCAGCACGTAGACCCGCGCACGCGACAGCAAGGCATTGTTCAGTTCGAAAGACGGATTCTCGGTAGTCGCACCGATGAAAATCAGCGTGCCGTCCTCGACATAGGGCAGAAAGGCATCCTGCTGGGATTTGTTGAAACGGTGTACTTCATCGACGAAGAGAATGGTCCGCCGACCGTACTGGGCCGCCTGTTGCTTGGCGATCTCCACCGCTTGGCGGATTTCCTTCACCCCGGCCAGCACCGCCGAGACGGTTTCGAAATGGGCGTCGGACACCTTGGCCAGCAAATGCGCCAGCGTCGTCTTGCCCACACCCGGCGGTCCCCAGAAGATCATCGAGTGCAGCGCGCCCTGTTCCAACGCCTCGCGCAGCGGCTTGCCACGCGCCAGCAAATGCTCCTGCCCGACGTATTCGTCGAGGCTGGCGGCTCGCAGGCGTGCAGCTAACGGCTGGGCAACGGGGGCACGGCTGAACAGGTCCATCAAGGCTCTACGACTTATTCGGAAATGACATCGGTCCCTTCGGGAATATCGAAAGTGAACAGGTCCGCCTCGAGCGGCTCGTTCAGTTTGACACCATGGAAAAGGATATTGGTGCGCTGGCCGACGCCGTCGACCATCTGCATGTCATTGATCACGCCATTGCGGAAGGACAGCCGAAGGTTATCGAACAGGGTGTCCTTGGCTTTCGGCTCGAGCGTGAAATCGACCACCTCGCCGGCTTCCTTGTGGGAGACCTGGAAGTTCTCGCTGATGGCCGAAACGTCACCGGAAAGCAGCAGCGCCGGAGTGTGGGTCAGGCGTTGATCGAGAGTCTGTATGGTGACCTGCTCCAAGTCCGGATCGTACAGCCAGACCTGCTTGCCATCGGAAACCAGCAGCTGCGCCATCGGCTCGTCGGTTTTCCAGCGGAACTGACCAGGGCGCTTTAGCGCCATCTCGCCGGAGGTTTCCTGCAGTTGGGTGCCAGTGCCGTCGAGCGACAGCTGAGAAAAGCGCCCTGTCAAGGTCTCGGCCTTTTGCAACAAGCCAGTAAGCCGCTGGACAGAGGCAGCCTGATCGGCCTGGGCTGGCACCAGAGCGAACAGCAGAGCGGAGGCGAACAGCAAACGAATCAATTGCATAGTTCCTCGGTGCGACTCAGTCGCGCATAGGTGGCGGCGCGAGCACTTCGCGCGAGCCGTTGGTGTTCATGGAGGTCACGACGCCGGCCATTTCCATGGCTTCAATCATCCGGGCGGCGCGGTTGTAGCCGATCTTCAGTTTGCGCTGCACGGCGGAGATCGATGCGCGGCGGCTCTCGGTGACGAAACGTACGGCTTCGTCGTACAGCGGATCTTCCTCGCTGCCTTCACCGCCACCCTCGCCGCCACCGCCATCGAAGCCGCTACCGGACTCCTCGGCACCGGCGAGGATTTCCTCGATGTAGTCGGGCGCGCCACGCGCCTTCCAGGCTTCGACCACACGGTGCACTTCATCGTCGGAAACGAAGGCGCCATGTACGCGAATCGGCAGGCCGGTGCCCGGCGGCAGGTAGAGCATGTCGCCGTGACCGAGAAGCTGTTCGGCGCCACCCTGGTCGAGAATGGTGCGCGAATCGATCTTGCTCGATACCTGGAATGCCATGCGGGTCGGGATGTTGGCCTTGATCAGGCCGGTGATCACGTCCACCGACGGCCGCTGGGTGGCGAGGATCAGGTGAATACCGGCTGCGCGGGCCTTCTGCGCGATACGCGCGATCAGTTCTTCGACCTTCTTGCCGACGATCATCATCATGTCGGCGAACTCGTCCACCACGACCACGATGGTCGGCAACTTCTTCAGCAGTGGCGCTTCGTCTTCCATGCTCTCGCGGCGGTACAGCGGGTCGGTCAGCGGCGTGCCGGCCTCCTCCGCTTCCTTCACCTTGCGGTTGAAGCCCGCCAGGTTGCGCACACCCATGGCCGCCATCAGCTTGTAGCGGCGCTCCATCTCGGCGACGCTCCAGCGCAGAGCGTTGGCGGCCTCCTTCATGTCGGTCACGACCGGGCACAGCAGGTGCGGAATGCCTTCGTAGATGGACAATTCGAGCATCTTCGGGTCGATCATGATCAGCCGCGCATCTTCCGGCCCGGACTTGAACAGGATCGACAGGATCATGGCGTTCACACCCACCGATTTACCCGAACCGGTCGTGCCCGCCACCAGCAGGTGCGGCATCTTGGCCAAGTCGGCGATCACCGGCTTGCCGCCGATATCATGGCCCAGGGCGATGGTCACCGGCGACTTGGCGTCGTCATAAGGCGCTGACGACAGCACTTCGGAGAAGCGTACGATCTGCCGGTCCTCGTTGGGAATCTCGATGCCAACGGTGGTCTTGCCGGGAATCACCTCGACCACGCGAACACTGATCACCGCCAGCGAGCGCGCCAGGTCCTTGGCCAGATTGGAAATACGGCTGACCTTGACCCCGGCGGCCGGCTGGATCTCGAAGCGGGTAATCACCGGCCCCGGATGCACGGACTCGACGATCACCTCGACACCAAACTCCTTGAGCTTGATCTCCAGCAGCCGCGACATGGCTTCGAGGGATTCGGGCGAATACTGCTTCTGCTGCTTTTCGGCGGCATCGAGCAGGGAAATCGGCGGCAGACTGCCTTCGATCAAGGGATCGACGAACAGATTGGCCTGTTTTTCCTTCAGCACACGCTTGCTTTGCTCCACCGGCTTCGGGGGCACGGCAGGCGGAATCACCGGAGCCGGACGCTTGTCCCGCTCGCTCATGTGCTTGCTCAGCGACTCTTCACGCTCGAGCAAACGCTCCTTCACCTTTGCGCGCTCACGATGGTCGGGTAGCGAACCAGCCACGTCGTTTACCAGCTCATCGGCTTCACGCAGCTGCGCAACGATGTGCTTGCGCTCGTTGCGCGCAGACCACCAACGGCTGAAAAGGCTCTGAATCAGCTCGACCAGATCGAGCGTGATCTTGCCGGTCAGGTCCATCACCTTGAACCAGGATAGATCGGTGAACACCGTGAGACCGAACAGGAAGAAAGCCAGTAGCAACAACGTACTGCCCTGAACGTTAAGCGCGGCCTCGGCTAGCTGACCGAGGCTCTCGCCTAATGCACCACCTGCCGAAGCAGGAAGACTGTTGGCGAACTGGAAATGGATGTAAGCCAGCGCGGAGCCGGACAGAATCAGAAAGACGAGTCCAATCAACCGCCAGGAAAACAGCCAGCCGTTCCATGTCCAGGGCTGATGGCGGGCACGAAATACCTGCCAAGTCTTGATGCCCAGCAACAAGGGAAACAGGAACGCGAAATAGCCAAGCGCCATGAATAGCACGTCGGCGAACCAGGCCCCGGCGCGGCCGGCCGCGTTCTGAACTTGCTCGACATTGCTGGTGTGCGTCCAGCCGGGATCGGACGGATCGTAGGTCAGCAGAGCCATCCACAAATAGGCACACAAAGCGCCGAGCGCGATCAACGCGCCCTCTTTGAGACGGTAATGCAATTGCTGTCGCCAGACGGAAGCCGGCGCGGTAGAGGAGGTATTCTTCAAAACGCTTTATTTCCTGCGCCTGCGGCGCGCTCTATGAACCGTGGTCAGCCTGAACCCCGACATTGTACGGCTTTGTCGATTCGATGGCATTCCGGTTCCGTGCCGCTTGGGCTTTTCTCGATGCTTCGGTGTAGCATAAACGCCCAGCTTTTCAGCGCGGCTCGACTGGAGCACGCTTCTCTATTTGCGACAAAGGCTTATGAGGGCTTTTTATGAGTGAAGTCAAGCATTCACGTCTGATCATCCTCGGCTCGGGCCCGGCCGGCTATACCGCCGCGGTATACGCTGCCCGCGCTAACCTGAAGCCCGTGATGATCACCGGCATTCAGCCCGGCGGTCAGCTCACGACCACTACCGAAGTGGACAACTGGCCGGGCGACGTCGAAGGTCTTACCGGTCCCGCGCTGATGGAGCGGATGCAGAAACACGCAGAGCGCTTCGATACCGAAGTGGTTTTCGACCACATCCACACGGCTGAGCTACAGCAACGCCCCTTCATCCTCAAAGGCGACAGCGCTACCTACAGCTGTGACGCGTTGATCATTGCCACAGGCGCCTCAGCTCAGTATCTCGGCCTGCCTTCCGAAGAGGCGTTTGCCGGCCGCGGCGTGTCGGCCTGCGCTACTTGTGACGGCTTCTTCTACCGCAATCAGGTAGTGGCTGTGGTCGGTGGCGGCAACACGGCCGTCGAGGAAGCACTTTATCTGTCGAACATCGCTAAGGAAGTGCATCTGATTCATCGTCGCGACAAGCTGCGTTCTGAGAAGATCCTGCAGGACAAGATTATGGACAAAGCGGCCAACGGCAATATCCGGCTGCACTGGAATCACACGTTGGAAGAGGTTCTGGGCGATGCCAGCGGCGTCACGGGCGTGCGGCTGAAGAGCACGGTATCGGGCGAAGAGCAGAAGCTTGAACTGTTGGGCGTATTCATCGCCATTGGCCACAAGCCCAACACCGATCTGTTCCAGGGTCAGCTTGAGATGAAGGACGGTTACCTCAAGATCAAGGGCGGCAGCGAGGGCGACGCCACCTGCACGACTATCCCAGGCGTCTTTGCAGCTGGCGACGTGGCCGACCACGTATACCGTCAGGCCATCACGTCCGCGGGTGCCGGCTGCATGGCCGCGCTCGATGCCGAAAAGTATCTGGATCAGTGACCACAGCCGGGCGGATAGTATGCGTATCCGCCCCTTCGTGACGCACCGATAATGCTGACCTGGCTGCAGCGCGACGACTTGTCGTTCCCCCCGCTAGAAAAGGCCTTGCGCGAGCCCAACGGACTGCTCGCCGCCGGAGGCGATCTGTCTCTGGAACGCTTGCTGGCCGCCTACCGACATGGTTGCTTCCCCTGGTATCAGGACGGGCAGCCAGTGCTCTGGTGGTCACCCAACCCGCGCACGGTTCTTTATCCCGAGGAACTGCATATCTCGCGTAGCCTGCGCAAGAAATTACGCCAGGGTCCATTCAGTGTGACCTTCGACCGTGCATTTCGAGAAGTAATCGAAGGCTGCGCCGCCCCGCGCAGCTATGCCGACGGCACGTGGATCACGACAACGATGCAGAACGCCTATGTGAGGCTGCATCAACTCGGCATCGCACATTCGGTTGAAGTCTGGCAGGACCAACAGTTGGTCGGCGGGCTCTATGGCCTCGCCATGGGTCGACTATTCTTCGGCGAATCGATGTTCAGTCGGGCAACCGATGCGTCCAAAATCGGGTTCGTGACATTAGTGGAACGCCTCCAAGATTGGGGATTCAAAATGATTGACTGCCAGATGCCGACGCAACATCTGGCCAGTTTCGGTGCGCGCTCCATATCCCGCGAGGCTTTCGCCGAGACGCTTGCCGAGTACCTGGACGAACCTAGCTCAGCCCGATGGGAGCCCTAGTCGACTAAGCCAAGCTGACCTACACTGAGTTCAAGATTTTCGAGAGCTGACCATGACTTCACTGGCTCGTCTCAAGTTCTACGCAACCCAGCCTCACGCGTGCAGTTACCTGCCCGACGAGCAGGCCACGACGCTCTTCCTCGACCCCAGCCAGCCGATGGACGTACAGGTGTACGCAGAACTGTCCGAAATGGGCTTCCGCCGCAGCGGCGATCATCTCTACCGTCCACACTGCCAACGCTGCACCGCCTGCATCCCCGCACGGATACCTGCCGATGGGCTGCAACTCAATCGTCAGCAGAAAAGAATCCTTAAACGCAACGCTGACTTGTCCGTGACGGATGTTCGCCCCTCGTTCACCGAAGAATATTATTCGCTTTATGCAAGTTACATCGAGCAGCGCCATGCTGACGGCGATATGTACCCGCCAAGCCGGGACCAGTTCCACACCTTTCTGGTCCGCGACCTCCCCTTCTCCCGCTTTTATGAATTCCGCCTGGAAGGCCGCCTGCTGGCGCTGGCAGTGACCGATGTGCTACCGAATGGCCTCTCTGCGGTTTACACCTTCTACGACCCCAGCGAGGAGCGCCGCAGCCTGGGACGCTTCGCCATTCTCTGGCAGGTCAACGAGGCAGCTCGCCTAGGCCTGAAGGCTATTTATTTGGGCTATTGGATCAAGAACTGCCGCAAGATGAATTACAAAACCGAGTACCGCCCAATCGAACTCCTGGTCAATCAGCGCTGGATTACTCTGAGCTGAGCCCTTGGCTCTCGGAGCCCTTTCAGGCACAATGCTTGCCGCTTTTACCCGCGCATGCTTGCGCCGGGTCAATCATTGGACACCGAGGGCTTTACTGAATGTCGAAAGAAGACAGCTTCGAAATGGAAGGTACTGTCGTCGACACCCTGCCCAACACCATGTTTCGTGTGGAGTTGGAAAATGGGCACGTCGTTACTGCGCATATTTCTGGAAAGATGCGCAAGAACTACATCCGGATTCTTACCGGTGACAAGGTTCGCGTAGAACTAACACCGTACGATTTGAGCAAAGGTCGCATCACCTACCGCGCCCGTTAACGGTACGCGAGAAAGAATGCCCGGTTATGACCGGGCTTTTTTGTTTGTGCCCGCTACAACCGATCACCAGTCCTCACAGGCCCACCCGCCTTCTGCATTTCGCCGGATGATCCAAACAGAAACGCCCGGCAATGCCGGGCGTTTCTGTCAGCGCTGCGATACCAGTATGCGTTAAGCCAATTCAGCCGAGGTTTCAAACTCGAAGAATGGCTCACCATCGCGAATATCGATGTGCACCACACCACCGTGCTCCGCCAACTCACCGAAAAGGATTTCCTCGGCCAACGGCCGCTTGATCTTATCCTGAATTAGGCGAGCCATCGGCCGCGCGCCCATTTGGACGTCGTAACCACGCTCGGCCAACCAACCACGCGCCGCGTCGGACACCTCAAGCGTGACGTGCTTGTCCTCGAGCTGCGTCTGCAGTTCGATGAGGAACTTGTCAACGATGCTCTTGATGACTTCGTGACTCAAGCGGCCGAACTGGATAATGGTGTCCAGGCGGTTGCGGAACTCCGGCGTAAAGCTCTTCTTGATCACCTCCATCGCATCGGATGCGTGATCCTGATGAGTGAAACCAATCGAAGCGCGTGCTGCCGTTTCCGCACCAGCATTGGTGGTCATGATCAGAATGACGTTGCGGAAATCGGCTTTGCGGCCGTTATTATCAGTCAGCGTCCCGTGATCCATCACCTGCAACAGCAGATTGAATACCTCTGGATGCGCCTTCTCTATCTCATCAAGGAGGAGCACGCAGTGCGGTTGCTTGGTGATCGCCTCGGTCAACAGTCCACCCTGATCGAAACCGACGTAGCCGGGCGGAGCACCGATCAGCCGCGACACGGTATGACGCTCCATGTATTCGGACATGTCGAAGCGCACCAGTTCGATACCCAACGCCCGCGCCAGCTGCCGCGCCGCCTCCGTCTTGCCGACGCCGGTAGGGCCAGCGAACAGGAATGAGCCCACAGGCTTGTCAGGCGCTTTCAGCCCGGCACGTGACAGCTTGATGGCCGTGGCGAGCGAATCGATCGCATCGTCCTGACCGAAAACGGTCAGCTTCAAATCACGTTCCAGGTTGCGCAATAGCTCTTTGTCAGACGTACTGACATGCTTGGGCGGAATCCGCGCGATCTTGGCAACGATATCTTCAACCTGCTCCACATCGATTCGAGCGACGCGCTTATCTTCCGGCTGTAGGCGCTGGAATGCTCCCGCCTCGTCGATCACATCGATCGCCTTGTCCGGCATATGCCGATCGTTGATATAGCGCGAAGCCAGTTCTGCAGCAGCCCGGAGCGATTCATCGCTGTATTCGATGCTGTGATGCTGCTCGAAACGCCCCTTCAAGCCACGCAGGATGCCGATGGTGTCCTCGACGGACGGCTCGGACACATCGACCTTCTGGAAGCGTCGAGCCAGAGCACGATCCTTTTCGAAGATGCCGCGGAACTCCTGAAACGTGGTCGACCCGATACAGCGAATCTCTCCGGACGAAAGCAGCGGCTTGAGCAAATTGGAGGCATCCATCACACCACCCGAAGCCGCACCAGCTCCGATGATCGTGTGAATCTCATCAATGAACAAAACCGCCTGAGGCCGCTTGCGCAGCTCATTCAGCAGCGCCTTGAACCGCTTCTCGAAATCACCCCGGTATTTGGTCCCGGCCAGCAAGGCACCGAGATCCAAAGAGTAAACAACGCTGTTGGCAAGCAGCTCCGGCACCTGATTGTCCACGATGCGTTTTGCCAAGCCCTCGGCAATCGCGGTCTTACCGACACCAGCCTCACCAACCAGCAAGGGATTGTTCTTGCGACGACGCGCCAGGATCTGCGCGACTCGCTCGACTTCATGCTCTCGTCCAACGAGTGGATCTATACGGCCTTGGCGAGCCAGCTCGTTGAGATTGCTGGCATAGGCATCGAGCGGGTTGCCCGAAGTAGCGGACTCACCACCCTCCTCATCCTGCATTTCCGAATCGCCGTCAGGATTGCCGTTATCACCCGGCACCTTGGAAATGCCGTGAGCAATGTAGTTGACGACGTCGATACGAGCGACGTTCTGCTGTTTTAGCAAGAACACCGCCTGGCTTTCCTGTTCGCTGAAGATCGCAACCAGCACATTCGCACCAGTGACTTCGCGCTTGCCAGAACTCTGTACATGGAAAACCGCCCGCTGAAGCACCCGCTGGAAACCCAAGGTGGGCTGGGTTTCGCGCTCTTCGTCATGCTGGGGAATCAGAGGCGTGGTGGAATCGATGAATTCCTGTAGGTCATGGCGCAATTTATCGAGGCTGGCTCCGCAAGCACGCAACACCGTTGCGGCCGCTTCGTTATCCAGCAGAGCTAACAGAAGATGCTCGACCGTCATGAATTCATGACGCTTGGTACGAGCCTCCTTGAAAGCCAGATTCAGAGTGACTTCGAGCTCACGGTTCAACATAGCTTTCACCTCTTACCCAGCAGTCGGGTTTAACCGTCCTTCTCGATCTCACAAAGCAATGGGTGCTGGCACTCCCTTGCATATTGATTGACCTGCATCGCTTTGGTTTCTGCGACGTCTCGCGTGTAAACACCGCAGACGGCTCGTCCTTCGGTATGAACCGCCAGCATGATTCTGGTGGCGACCTCCCGATTGTGATTGAAAATTCCTTCGAGCACCTCCACGACGAAATCCATCGGCGTGTAGTCGTCATTAAACATGACAACTTTGAACATCGGTGGTGCCTTCAGTTGTGGCTTGGCTTCTTCGACCGCCAAGCCGGAAGAGTCGTCATCCAACGGTTTTGGACGATCCTGATTGAATATTAGTTGAAATGTTGGAGATGCACGCATGCGTATGACAGTTCTAAATCGGGGCGCCGAGGCCGGGTAAGTGGAAAGGCTTCACAGCCACCTGACGAGTCGCCTTGACTATCGGCAAAACGATGATACAAACAGTAATGTGCCACAACGGCAACGGGCTGCGCGTATGGGCCAAGTGCTGCATCAGCGCGGAATGAAATGGATGTTACTCCAGTGATGGACTCCTTTGCAGAGGGATAACAGCATGCTAAGCGGTAAGGTCAAGTGGTTCAACAACGCCAAAGGCTATGGATTCATCGTAGCAGACGGCGGCGATGAGGACCTGTTCGCCCACTACTCGGCCATCCAAATGGAAGGGTACAGAACTCTAAAAGCTGGGCAAGCGGTCATGTTCGATATTCTGCAAGGTCCCAAGGGCCTGCATGCAACCAACATCAGGTCGCTGCAGACCACTGTGGATGTAGCGGCACCTGTTTTACAGAGCGCAACCGTAGACGCCTGATCCCAAGGCAACAAAAAGGCCGATCTGTGATCGGCCTTTTTGTGTCGCTTGCGCAGTTACATATGCGAGATCATGGCATCGCCAAATTCCGAGCAGGACATCAGTTTCGCGCCGTCCATCAGACGCTCGAAGTCATAGGTCACCGTCTTCGCAGCGATCGCGCGCTCGGTCGATTTGATGATCAAATCTGCCGCTTCCACCCAACCCATGTGGCGCAGCATCATCTCGGCGGAGAGAATCAGTGAGCCGGGGTTGACCTTATCCTGACCAGCATACTTCGGTGCGGTGCCGTGGGTCGCTTCGAACATGGCGACGGTGTCGGATAGGTTAGCGCCCGGGGCGATACCGATACCGCCTACTTCCGCCGCCAGCGCGTCTGACAGATAGTCGCCATTGAGGTTAAGCGTGGCGATGACATCGTACTCGGCCGGACGCAGCAGAATTTGTTGAAGCATGGCGTCGGCAATGGCGTCCTTGACGACGATGTTCTTGCCAGTGGTCGGGTTCTTGAATTGCATCCAGGGCCCACCATCCAGCAACTCGGCACCGAATTCATCGCGCGCGACTTCGTAGCCCCACTCTTTGAAGGCACCTTCGGTGAACTTCATGATGTTGCCTTTATGCACGAAGGTTACCGAACTGCGATCATTGTCTACCGCGTATTGCAGCGCCTTGCGCACCAGCCGCTTGGTGCCTTCCAGCGAAACCGGCTTGATGCCGATGCCGCAGTTTTCGGTGAAGCGAATCTTCTTGACGCCCATTTCCTCAGTGAGGAACTTGATGACCTTCTCCGCCTCCGCAGAGCCCGCCTTCCACTCGACACCGGCGTAGATGTCCTCGGAGTTCTCGCGAAAGATGACCATGTCGACATCGGCCGGCTTCTTGACCGGACTAGGTACACCGGTAAACCAGCGAACCGGACGCTGGCAAACGTACAGATCCAACTCCTGGCGCAGCGCGACGTTGAGAGAACGGATACCACCACCAACCGGTGTTGTCAGCGGTCCCTTGATGGACACCACGTAGTCGCGAACGACCTCCAGCGTCTCCTTTGGCAGCCAGGTGTCCTGGTCGTAGACCTGAGTCGCTTTCTCGCCAGCATAGATTTCCATCCAAGCGATCTTGCGCTTGCCGCCATAGGCTCTCTCTACAGCCGCGTCGACCACCTTGATCATTACCGGACTGATATCAACGCCAATCCCGTCACCCTCGATATAGGGAATGATCGGATTGTCGGGAACGTTCAGGGTGTTATCGGCATTGACGGTGATTTTGTCACCGTTGGCAGGCACCTGGATCTTTTGGTATCCCATGCTGGACTCCGTTTTTGTGGTTAAACATTAAACAGCGGTCATCTCCGAAGAGTAACCCAGTTGAATCAGCCGAAACCATATTGTTCATTGGTCTATGGCCACGGGCATTTTTTGACAACGAGCCGCGGTGATATACTGCTTAGGTGACTAACGAGTCATGAGGAGCCAACGAGACCCTTGGCCCTGTACCGCCAGGCTGCTAACCGCAGCCGGACGGATCGAACACTCAACACTCTAGTGGTGCTGCATCCAACATCATCGCGGCGAATCTCGATGCTGGCTCAATGAACGTAGCCAGGCCGCCTACCTGCGTTTCGAGATTCTGTGCACGCTCAGCAAGAGAGAGTTAACTCTACATGTCCACCCGCTCGAAGATCATTTACACCTTCACCGACGAAGCCCCGGCGCTGGCCACCTACTCGCTTCTGCCTATTGTAGAAGCCTTTGCCGCTTCCGCTGACATCTCCGTCGAAACACGTGACATCTCTCTTGCAGGGCGCATTCTTGCGGCCTTCGCGGATCAACTGGACGCGGATAAGCGGATCGATGACGACCTCGCCAAGTTGGCCGTTCTGGCGACTCAGCCAGAAGCCAACATCATCAAACTGCCGAACATCAGCGCATCGGTGCCGCAACTGCGCAACGCCATCGCCGAGCTCCAGGCTCAGGGCTACAACGTCCCGAACCTCCCGGAAGACCCGCAGACTGACGAAGAGCAAGAGGTACGCGCTCGCTACAGCAAAGTGCTTGGCAGTGCGGTGAATCCGGTACTGCGCGAAGGCAACTCCGACCGCCGCGCGCCCGCCGCGGTCAAGGCGTTCGCTCGCAAGCACCCGCATTCGATGGGCAAGTGGAGCATGGCGTCGCAATCCCACGCGGACTACATGCGCGGCGGCGACTTTTTCTCCAGCGAGCAATCCGTCACCATGGCTAAGGCCGGTGACGTGCGCATCGAGTTCGTCGGCAAAGACGGTAAGGTTGAGGTCAAGAAGCTGCTCACGCTCGAGGAGGGCGAAGTCCTCGACAGCATGTTCATGAGCTGCAAGAAGCTGCGCGAGTTCTTCGAGAAGACGCTGCAGGATTGCAAAGAAACCGGAGTCATGTGGTCGCTGCACGTGAAGGCAACCATGATGAAGATTTCCCATCCGATCGTTTTCGGTCACGCCGTCAGCGTCTACTACAAGGAAGCGTTCGATAAATACGCTGACCTGTTCAAGGAGCTGGGCGTCAATCCGAACAACGGTTTGAGCAGCGTCCATGACAAAATCAAGAGCCTACCGGTCTCGCAGCAAGAAGAGATCTTGGACGATATTCACGCCTGCTATAGCCGCCGCCCGGAAATGGCGATGGTGGACTCGGTCAAGGGCATCACCAACCTGCACATCCCGAGCGACGTGATCGTCGACGCCTCAATGCCAGCGATGATCCGCAGCTCCGGACAGATGTGGGGCAAGGACGGCACGCTGAAAGACACCAAGGCGGTGATGCCGGAAAGCACTTACGCCCGTATCTATCAGGAAATGATCAACTTCTGTAAAACCAATGGTGCATTCGATCCGACCACCATGGGCACGGTGCCCAACGTCGGCCTGATGGCACAGAAAGCGGAAGAGTACGGCTCGCACGACAAAACCTTTGAAATGATCGCCGACGGCACCATGCGCGTCGTGCTGAACGACGGTACCGTGCTGATGCAGCACGAAGTCGAGGAAGGCGATATCTGGCGTGCCTGTCAGACCAAGGACGCGCCGATCCGCGACTGGGTCAAGCTGGCCGTCACCCGCGCCCGCCTGTCGAATACCCCGGCGATTTTCTGGCTCGACCCGGAGCGCGCCCACGATCGCGAGCTTCAGAAGAAAGTTGAAACCTATCTGCAAGACCATGACCTGACCGGCCTGGATATCCGCATGATGGGTTACAACGAAGCCATCCGCGTCAGCATGGAGCGTCTGGTCCGCGGTCAGGACACCATTTCGGTTACCGGTAACGTACTACGCGACTACCTGACCGACCTGTTCCCGATCATGGAACTCGGCACCTCGGCCAAGATGCTCTCGATCGTCCCGCTGATGGCCGGTGGCGGCATGTACGAGACGGGCGCTGGCGGCTCGGCGCCCAAGCACGTGCAGCAGCTGATTGAAGAAAACCATCTGCGCTGGGATTCGCTCGGTGAATTCCTGGCGCTTGCGGTATCACTGGAAGAAACTGGAATCAAGACAGACAACGCGAAAGCTAAGCTGTTGGGCAAAACGCTGGACGCCGCCACCGGCAAGCTGCTCGACAACAACAAGTCGCCATCGCGTCGCACCGGCGAGCTGGATAACCGCGGCAGCCATTTCTACTTGGCGCTGTACTGGGCCCAGGAACTGGCGGCACAAACCGAAGATATGGAGCTGCAGACTCACTTCGCACCGCTGGCCAAGCAGCTGAGCGAAAACGAAGCAGCTATCGTTGCTGAACTTGCAGAAGTCCAGGGCAAGCCAGTAAACATTGGTGGCTACTACCGCTCCAACCCGGAGCTTACCAGACAGGTAATGCGTCCAAGCGCGACCTTCAACGCGGCACTCGCCGCAATGGTCTGAGACGGCTGGCGCTAACCTAGCGCCGTTGCGTTACATGGAAACCCCGGCCTCATGCCGGGGTTTTCCGTTTTCCAACACACCCTGACGCTACTATTCAGCCAGAGGACAAGCCCGAACATGACCTGGAACCCCCACATCACAGTCGCGACCATCGTCGAAGCAGATGGCCGCTTTCTCATGGTCGAGGAATCGAAAGGTGGTCGACTGGTGCTGAATCAGCCGGCAGGCCATCTCGAACCCAACGAAACGCTGCGGCAAGCAGCGGTGCGCGAGACACTCGAGGAAACAGGATGGGAGGTCGAGCTGAACGGCGTGGTTGGCATCTACCTCTACACTGCGCCGAGCAATGGCGTGACCTATCAGCGTGTCTGCTTTGCGGCCAATCCGGTTCATCATCACCCGCAGCGTGAACTCGACACCGGTATTGTCGGCGCTCACTGGATGTCTCGTGATGAATTGTCAGGGCAGCCGGAACGCTGGCGCAGCGAACTCATCCTCCGTTGCATCGACGACTATCTGGCGGGGCCGACGTACGACCTGACCGTGGTACGCGACTGACCCGCCTTAACCGCAGGCTTGGCCAGCCTGTTAGAATTCGATTCTTTGCCGTCAGCCCTGAGTTTTTATGTCTGATTCAACGTCCGTTGCTCCTGAAAACCCTCGCGTCATAGTCGGTATGTCCGGTGGCGTCGATTCTTCGGTTTCCGCTCTGCTTCTGCTTGAGCAGGGGTATCAGGTTGAAGGCCTGTTCATGAAGAACTGGGAGGAAGATGACGGCACCGAGTACTGCACCGCACGCGAGGATCTGGCCGATGCTCAGGCCGTCTGCGATCGGCTCGGCATCAGGCTGCATACCGCTAACTTCGCGGCTGAATACTGGGACAACGTATTCGAGCATTTCTTGGCCGAATACAAGGCTGGGCGAACGCCCAACCCGGACATCCTGTGCAACCGCGAGATCAAGTTCAAAGCCTTTCTGGATTATGCTCTGGCGCTGGGTGCGGACCTGATCGCCACCGGCCATTACGTGCGCCGACGCGACACCGACGGACGCAGCCAGCTGCTCAAGGGCCTCGACCCGAACAAAGACCAAAGCTACTTTCTTCATGCCGTGGGCGGCGAGCAGCTGAGCAAGACATTGTTTCCCGTCGGCGAACTGGAAAAACCAGCCGTCCGCGCCCTGGCCGAAAAACATGGCCTCGCGACGGCGAAAAAGAAGGACTCGACGGGTATCTGCTTTATTGGTGAACGCCGGTTCAGCGATTTCCTCAAGCAATACTTGCCAGCCCAGCCCGGCGATATCGAGACCATCGACGGCGAAACCATCGGTCGCCACCACGGCCTCATGTATCACACCATCGGTCAGCGGCAGGGGCTGGGCATTGGCGGCCTCAAGGATGCCGGCGATGAACCCTGGTACGTATTGAGCAAGGATCTCGAGCGCAACGTACTCGTGGTGGGACAGGGCAACGATCACCCTTGGCTGTTCTCCCGCGCCCTGCTCGTCTCCGAGATGTATTGGGTCAATCCGTTGGAGCTGTCCGCACCTCTACGCCTCACCGCTAAGGTTCGATATCGCCAGAGCGATCAGCTCTGCACCTTGGAGCAGACAGCCAATGGCTACCGAGCCATATTCGATGATCCTCAACGCGCCGTCACGCCTGGGCAGTCCGTGGTGTTTTACGACGGCGAGGTCTGCCTCGGTGGTGGCGTCATCGAAACTGCCGAACCCTGGTTTGCCGGAGTTCGCCCATGACGCCCCTGCAGGAACAGCTGGTCGCGCTCGGTGCGGTATTCGAAGCTGCTGCACTGGTCGATCGGATCGCCCGCACCGGTCAGGTCCCGAACGCCGCGCTTGGCAGCATGCTAGGCAGCCTGCTCGTTCGGGAGGACAAGCCGGCACGGGAAATCTATGGCGGCGACGACCTCAATCTACGCGATGGTTATCGAGCACTCGTCGGTGCGCTGGAGCGCGACACCAGCAGCCTGCAGCGCGAGCCATTGCGCTATGCCTTGGCCATGATTGGCCTCGAGCGTCAGCTGGATAAACGCAGCGACTTGCTACAGGTCATAGGAAGTCGCCTCGATCAGATACAACAGCAGGTCGACCATTTCGGGCTGACTCACGAAAATGTGATCGCCTCCTTCGGCGGTCTTTATCAGGACACGCTCAGCACGTTCCGGCAGCGCATCCAGGTGCAAGGCGACATGCGTCACCTTCAGCAAACCGACAATGCCGCCAAGATCCGCGCGCTTCTTCTGGCCGGAATTCGTTCCGCGCGGCTGTGGCGCCAGCTCGGTGGACATCGTTGGCAAATGGTGTTCAGCCGCCGCAAACTCCTTGATGCACTGTACCCCATGCTCCGGTCGGAATAAGCGCCATCGGTGCGGCACGGCGACGGTCACCCCGCCGCTTTCGTGTATAATCTGCGCCCTCTTTTCGTTGCTCGACTGCCGAGATGCCTCTTATGCAGCTTTCCACGCTCACCGCGGTTTCCCCCGTCGATGGCCGCTACGCCGGCAAAACCAGCGCCCTGCGCTCTATTTTCAGCGAGTTTGGTCTGATTCGCTGCCGCGTCCAGGTCGAGGTGCGTTGGTTGCAGCGTCTGGCCGCGCACAGCGGTATCCCAGAAGTCGCGCCCTTCTCCTCGGAAGCCAATGCGCTGCTCAATCAGTTGGCTGAAAACTTCGAGTTGGCGCATGCCGAGCGCGTCAAAGAGTTCGAGCGCACCACCAACCACGATGTGAAGGCGGTGGAGTACCTGCTGAAAGAGCAGGCCAAGCAACTGCCCGAACTAGCCAAAGTAAACGAATTCATCCACTTCGCCTGCACGAGCGAAGACATCAACAATCTGTCCCATGCATTGATGCTGCGTGAAGGCCGCGACAATGTACTGCTGCCAGTGATGCGCCAGCTGGCCGATGCCATTCGCGCGCTGGCGGTCGAGCACGCCGATGTTCCCATGTTATCCCGGACCCATGGCCAGCCCGCTTCGCCAACCACCCTGGGCAAGGAGTTGGCCAATGTGGTCTATCGCCTCGAGCGACAGATCGCACAGGTCGAAGCCGTTCCGCTGCTGGGTAAAATCAACGGTGCTGTCGGTAACTACAACGCGCACCTGTCTGCCTATCCCGAGGTCGACTGGGAAGCCAACGCGCGCGCGTTTATCGAAGATGACCTGGGCCTGACCTGGAACCCCTATACCACTCAGATCGAGCCTCACGATTACATCGCGGAGCTCTTCGATGCTGTGGCGCGCTTCAATACCATCCTGATTGACTTCGACCGCGACATCTGGGGCTACATCTCGCTGGGCTATTTCAAGCAACGCACCGTTGCCGGTGAAATCGGCTCCTCGACAATGCCGCACAAGGTTAACCCGATCGATTTCGAGAACTCCGAAGGTAATCTGGGAATCGCCAATGCCCTGCTTCAGCACTTGGCGAGCAAACTACCGATTTCCCGTTGGCAGCGGGACCTGACCGACTCCACAGTCCTGCGTAACCTTGGCGTCGGCTTTGCCCACAGTCTCATCGCTTACGAGGCGAGCCTCAAAGGTATTGGCAAGCTGGAACTCAACCAGGCGCGTATCGCCGAAGACCTCGACAATTGCTGGGAAGTGCTGGCTGAGCCGATCCAGACGGTGATGCGCCGCTACGCCATCGAAAATCCCTACGAGAAGCTCAAAGAGCTGACCCGAGGCAAAGGCATCAGCCCCGAGGCCCTGCAGACTTTCATCGAGAGCCTGGATATACCGGCCGAAGCCAAAGCCGAGCTGCGCAAGCTCACCCCGGCTGGCTACATCGGCAACGCGGCCGCCCAGGCCAAGCGGATCTGAACGACGCCTTCTTTTTGCACGCCCGGCTGTGCCGGGCGTTTTTATTTGCAGCTCTGTAGCAGAGCAAGGTACCTGCATGACTTCCGATATTCCTTTGCAAATTCTCGGCGGCATAAGCGCGCGCGAGTTCCTGCGCGATTACTGGCAAAAAAAACCACTGCTCATCCGTCAGGCGATTCCCTCGTTCGAAAGTCCGGTTTCGCCCGACGAACTAGCCGGGCTGTCGCTGGAAGAGGAAGTCGAGTCGCGCCTGGTCATCGAACATGGCGACAGCCCTTGGGAACTGCGCCGCGGGCCGTTTAGCGAAGATACTTACCAGCATCTTCCGGAGCGCGACTGGACGCTACTGGTCCAGGCGGTCGATCAACTGGTTCCAGAAGTCGCCGAGCTCATCGAACATTTCCGTTTCCTGCCCAACTGGCGGATCGACGACGTGATGGTCAGCTTCGCGGCCCCGGGAGGCGGCGTCGGCCCGCATTTCGACAACTATGACGTCTTCCTCCTGCAGGCTCAGGGTCAACGCCGTTGGCGCGTAGGACAGATGTGTGACGGCGACAGTCTCATGCTGCAACACGCCGACTTGCGCATCCTTGCGGATTTCCAAGGCACCGATGAATGGGTTCTGGAACCCGGCGACATGCTTTATCTGCCACCTCGGCTGGCGCATTTCGGCACCGCCGAAGATGCCTGCATGACCTATTCGCTCGGCTTCAGAGCGCCTAGCGCCGCTGAAGTCCTGACACACTTCACCGACTTTCTCGCTCAATTCCTACCCGACGAAGAACGCTATAGCGACGCTGACCTCACTCCCACCGATGATCCCTACCAGATCCAGGGCGACGCGCTCGATCGGCTGCGGGCGATGCTCACCGAACACATGGGCGATGAGCGCCTGCTGCTCACTTGGTTCGGCCAGTTCATGACCGAACCTCGCTATCCAGAACGCGTGCAGGGCCCGGACATAGAGGAGCATGCGCTACTCGCTGCGCTGAAAGATGGCGCGGTCCTGATCCGTAATCTCAGCGCGCGCCTGGCCTGGAGCGAGGTCGACATTGGTCTTCTGCTGTTCGCCAGCGGCCAGAGCCGCTTGCTGCCTTCGCATTTGAAAGATCTTTTGAAACTGATCTGCTCGGCTGATGCGATACATGCGGAAAACCTCGCACCGTGGCTGAACGACGAAGATGGGCGTAATCTGGTATGGCAGTTGGTCAAGCAGGGAAGTCTGGAGTTTGCTGATGAGTGATATAGAAGTTCGCATCGCCGACTGGCAGCAGGACAACGCCGATTTGCGTCGAATTCGCGAGACCGTTTTCATCGCCGAGCAGTCGGTGCCGCCTGAGCTCGAATGGGATGCGGACGATGCCGAGGCCGTGCATTTCCTCGCCCTTGAAAGTGGCTATCCCATAGGCACGGCGCGCTTGCTGAATGATGGACATATCGGTCGCGTCTCCGTGCTACGCGACTGGCGCGGGATGCATGTTGGAGGCGCGCTGATGAAGGCCGCGATCGAAGAAGCAGAACGTCGTGGTCTCCGCGAACAACGACTGACCGCCCAGGTCCATGCCACCTCGTTCTATGAACGCCTCGGTTTTGAAGTGATCAGCGAGGAGTTCCTGGAAGCGGGCCTACCCCACGTCGATATGCTTCGAAAGAGCAACTGATCCACCATGAATCGCAATGACCCGGATCGACCAGCCACCTCCGCAGAGTTGGTAGATATCGATTTTCACTCACCGGGTCGTTTCGAAATCAATAACCCATCGGCATCGCCAACAGGCCTGGAGCAATGGAGCTCTGCTTCATTCGTTCTGGGTAGTAGCCCAGCTCAGGCCTTCAACAGCGCGGTTGAGGCTCGCCAGCATGCGTTAGCGCTGATTGAACAGGCCCGACGTAGTCTGAATATTTACACGCCAGACTTGGAGCCCTGGCTGTACAACCACAGCTGTATTCAACAGGCTTGCTCGCACTTTCTTCTGGCACACCCACGCAATCGCCTGCGTATTCTGGTCGGCGATTCCTCCCGCGCCGTCAAGCAAGGGCATCGTCTGGTTACGCTGGCGCGCCGATTGACCAGCAACCTGGCGATTCGCAAATTTCATCCGGACTATCCGATGCAAGCGTGCGCTTTCCTGATAGCCGACAACTGTGGCGTGCTGGTTCGCCCTGAGCCAGACCAATTTTCCGGCCATGCGCTATACCGGGATCCCGGTCGCGCCCGCCAGCGACAGCGATTATTCGACAACGCCTGGGACCACAGCCTGTCTGACCCCGACCTGCGGAGTTTCCTGCTATGAAGCGCTATCTCCTCGCTGTGTTCCTGGCATTCGTCAGCCTCTCGCTTCATGCCGCGACACAGGTAATCCCTCTCGAATTCCGTATGGCCGAAGACGTATTGCCAATCGCGCAATCGGTAGTCGGCAATCAAGGCAAGGTAAACGCTTACGGGAATCAGCTGATCGTGAACGCGCCTTCCGCTGTAATCGCTGAGCTGCAGGACGTGCTGTCCCAGATCGATACTGAGCCCCGTCGATTGCTCATCAGTGTCGATACGCAAAACTCGGCGATGAGTAGTGACAATGGCTATCGAGTCGATGGCTCCGCCCGTATCGGTGACGTGGAAATCCAGACCGGGCGCGGGGAAGCCAGAGGCAGTGATCAGGTCCGCATCATCCGTCGCAGCACCAACAGCCAAGGCGGAGGCGTTCAACAGATTCAGGTTACCGAGGGCTACCCTGCTTTGATACAGGTCGGCCAAAGCGTGCCTATTACCACCACTGGCGCCGACGGCTACGGCCAGATCTATCAGCAGACCCAATATCGGAATGTCACGCGCGGCTTCTACGCCACTGCCACGGTTCATGGTGATCAAGTGCAGGTCACCGTTAGCAGCCATAACGACCGGATAAGCGCCTATCGGCCGGATACGATCAATGTGCAGCAAACCGATACCCGTGTAAGCGGACGCCTCGGTGAATGGATATCGCTTGGCGGCATCGACGAGTCCGCCAGCTCCAATGACAGCGCAACGCTGCGACGCTACTCCACTGAAGGTCGCCAGAATCTGTCGCTACGACTCAAAGTCGACATGCTGGAATAGAACGGCTTAGAAAGATTCGATGATTTGCAGAAAATGTAGTGCCCTGAAAATTTCACTACAAAACAATTGACGAACCATTTTGGCCGGAGCATCATGGCCCCGCTCCCGCTAATCAGGGGCCCTGTAACGGGCCTCCGGGTCATACTTAGCCAACCAGCTGAGGGGTCCGTGACTGTACTGCCCACAAGGCGGACTGACGAGGTTGCGACTGGAACGAGTCGTCCTGAGGGACGGGGAAGCGATTAACGCATCAGCTCGAAGATGCCAGTTCTGCTGAGTCGCCCGACGGCCTAAGCCGCTGTGTGCCGGAATGCCACGATCATTCCACAGCTAGCCGAATCTTCCAGCGGTCGTAACTGCACACCCTCCTCTCTTGGTTCAATCCTCGTCCCGGTCAGTATTTCGACGCTCTGCCGCGTGTTGCCCGCATCATCATGCGATCAGCACGTAGGTTTCGGTGGGAACAGTCGGTGCTCAACCAAACACGAATTTTTTTGAAAGGATTGACCATGTCCGCTTATCAAAACGACATCAAGGCCGTTGCCGCTCTGAAGGAAGTAGCTGGAAGCAGCTGGAGCGCTATCAACCCTGAATCCGTTGCCCGTATGCGTGCTCAGAACCGTTTCAAGACCGGTCTGGAGATTGCTCAGTACACCGCCGACATCATGCGCAAGGACATGGCTGAGTACGATGCCGATTCGTCCGTTTACACCCAGTCGCTGGGTTGCTGGCATGGCTTCATCGGTCAGCAGAAGCTGATCTCCATTAAGAAGCACCTGAAGACCACCAACAAGCGCTACCTCTACCTGTCCGGCTGGATGGTTGCCGCGCTGCGCTCCGAATTCGGCCCGCTGCCGGACCAGTCGATGCACGAGAAGACTGCCGTCTCCAACCTGATCGAAGAACTCTACACCTTCCTGCGCCAGGCTGATTCCCGCGAACTGGACCTGCTGTTCACCGCCTTGGACGCCGCTCGCGAAGCTGGCGACAGCGGCAAAGCAGCGGAAATCCAGAACCAGATCGACAACTACGAAACTCACATCGTCCCGATCATTGCCGACATCGACGCCGGCTTCGGTAACCCGGAAGCCACCTACCTGCTGGCCAAGCGCATGATCGAAGCAGGCGCCTGCTGCATCCAGATCGAGAACCAGGTTTCGGATGAGAAGCAGTGTGGCCACCAGGACGGCAAAGTGACCGTTCCCCACGCCGACTTCCTCGCCAAAATCGCGGCCGTTCGCTATGCGTTCCTCGAGCTGGGCATCGACAACGGCGTAATCGTTGCGCGTACCGACTCCTTGGGTGCCGGCCTAACCAAGCAGATCGCCGTGACCAAAGAGCCGGGCGACCTGGGCGACCTGTACAACTCCTTCCTGGATTGCGAAGAAATCACCGAAGACGAACTGGGCAACGGCGATGTCGTGATCAAGCGCGAAGGCAAGTTGTTGCGTCCGAAGCGTCTGCCGTCCAACCTCTTCCAGTTCCGCAAGGGCACAGGCGAAGCACGCTGCGTACTGGATTGCATCACTAGCTTGCAGAACGGCGCCGATCTGCTGTGGATCGAAACCGAGAAGCCGCACGTTGGCCAGATCGCCGAGATGGTCAACGAAATCCGCAAGACCATTCCGGATGCCAAGCTGGTCTACAACAACAGCCCGTCCTTCAACTGGACCCTAAACTTCCGTCAGCAGGTGTTCGACGCCATGGTCGCCGAGGGCAAAGACGTCTCCGCCTACGACCGCGCCAAGCTGATGAGCGTGGAGTACGACGAAACCGAACTGGCCCAGGTTGCCGACGAGAAGATCCGCACCTTCCAGAAGGACGGTTCCGCTCATGCCGGTATCTTCCACCACCTGATTACTCTGCCGACCTACCACACCGCCGCGCTGTCCACCGACAACCTGGCCAAGGGCTACTTCGCAGACCAGGGCATGCTGGCCTACGTCAAAGGCGTGCAGCGTGAAGAACTGCGTCAGGGCATCGCCTGCGTCAAGCACCAAAACATGGCTGGCTCCGACATCGGCGACAACCATAAAGAGTACTTCGCTGGCGAAGCAGCTCTGAAGGCAAGTGGTAAAGACAACACCATGAACCAGTTCCACTAAGAATGGTTCTGGCTCGGGCCTCGGCCCTAGCTGGTGGTGTGAAAAAAGCCCCGGTAGATACGGGGCTTTTTGTTTGTGTTCAGGAAATCATCAAGCGAACCGCTTGTCGGCCGCTGTTGGATTGTCATTAATCTGTCGCGAGTTCAGCCTAGCGTCGCAGTTCCGTCGATTACCTATGGAGCTGCATCGTGACTGACAATAACGACAACCTCATGTTTGGCAACGGTGATGAATTGCCGAGCAATCGTTCAGCCAACCCCCATATCCAGGATGTCATCAACGCGGGGCGGCGCAAGGTGCTCACCAGCGGTGCGGCAGTCGGCGCACTTGCGTTTCTCGGCGGTCTACCTGCGATTACCAACGCAGCAGCTCCAGCTACTGAGCGTGGCTTGCCCTTCCAACGTCGGACCCGACTCCCATTTGGTGCGGTAAGCATTACCAGAGCTGACACGGTGACAGTGCCGTCCGGTTTCTCCGCAACAGCGTTCATTCCTTGGGGCACGCCGATTTGCGGAAGCTATCCTGCGTATCTCGAAGATGCTAGCAACAGCGCGGAAGATCAGGCACAGCAGACCGGCATGCACCACGACGGCATGCATTTCTTCCCTATGGATGCCAAATTCAAGGGCCGCAAGAGCGATCACGGCTTGCTCGCGCTTAACCATGAATACATAGATGTACCGTTGCTACATCGCAACGGCGCCACTGTCGTCAACGGCAAACGCGTCGACGCCGATGAAGTCCGTAAGGAAATAAACGCTCATGGCGTTTCGATTGTAGAGATTCGCCGCAACGCCCGCGGCGAATGGGCGGTATTGCCATCAGCCCGCAACCGGCGCATCACTGGCGCGTCCCCCATGCGGATCGAGGGGCCGGCGCGAGGTCATGATCTGATGAAGACCCGCTACAGCCCAAGCGGCACATCTGCACGAGGAACGTTGAACAATTGCGCGAACGGCTACACACCGTGGGGAACCTATCTAACCTGCGAGGAAAACTGGGCGGGCTATTTCGCGAGTCGCGATTCTGAACTGCCCCGCCACCTGCGGCGCTATGGTCTTCCTTCGACTAGCCGTTACGGCTGGGAAACGATTCCGGGTGATGAATTCCAGCGCTTCGACGCAACGGCAACGGCAGAGGATTTCAGAGCCGACTATCGCAACGAGCCCAATACATTTGGCTGGATCGTCGAAATCGATCCGTTCGACCCCGACTCCACACCAGTAAAGCGCACCGCACTCGGCCGATTTGCACATGAAGGACTGGTGTTCGCGCCCGTCAAGCCTGGCTGGCCGGTGGTCTGCTATTCAGGAGACGACTCGCAAAATGAATACATTTATAAGTATGTAAGCCGCGATAGGTATCGCCCGCTGCGCAGCGACGGCCAGCTCCTTGATGAAGGAACGCTTTACGTGGCCCGATTCAACCCAGACGGCAGCGGTGACTGGCTGCCGCTTGACATTGAAAACGCTGATTTTCAACAGGCTTGTGCTGCCGCCAATGTTGAGTTTGCCAACCAAGGCGAGGTGTTGATCAATACCCGCCTCGCTGCCGATATTGTCGGTGCGACGAAAATGGATCGTCCTGAATGGGGAGCCGTACACCCTGACACTGGCGAGGTGTATTTCACGTTGACGAACAATAGCTCTCGGCCGGACACCGACGCGGCAAACCCACGCGCGCCGAATCCTTACGGACATATCATTCGCTGGCGCGAAGAAGGGAGGAACCACACCGGCGTTCGGTTTCAGTGGGACTTGTATCTTCTCGCCGGCCCACAAAACGACAGCCGTGATCCTCGCGGCAAACCGTTGACCGAGGAAAATATACTGGCGAGCCCTGACGGACTCTGGTTCGATAACGATGGCCGGCTTTGGATACAGACCGATATGAGCGGTGGCCAGCTGAGCAATGGGCCGTTCGGCAACAACCAAATGCTGGTATCAGACCCCGTAACAGGCGAAACCAAGCGATTCCTGGTGGGCCCCAAAGGTGCCGAGGTGACAGGAATAACTGCAACACCGGATTTCCGTACGTTGTTCGTTAACATCCAACACCCGGGCGAAGGTTCAACCTCCACCGAGTACACCAGCACCTGGCCCGATGGCCCAGGGCGCCGGCCACGTTCCGCCACGGTAATAATCAGTCGCGAGGATGGCGGGCGAATAATTTAACTCGCGGCCGCGGCCGGCATGGTCCGGACGCGGCTCGTTAGCGAGTTCCCTCAGGTGCAGTGAACAAGCCCCACGTCGACATGAAAAGCGCAGCAATGAGCGGGCCGATCACGAAACCATTCAGGCCGAACAGAGCGAGCCCACCCAGCGTTGAAATCAGTACCAGATAGTCTGGCATCTTGGTATCCCTGCCTACGAGAATTGGCCGCAGGATGTTATCGACCAAGCCAATTACAAGGATCCCATAGAGCGTAAGAATCACACTCTGCAGAACCATGCCCTTCATCAAAAAATAGAGTGCGGCCGGGGTCCATATCAGCCCTGCTCCAACCGCCGGCAGCAACGACAGGAATGCCATGAGAACGCCCCAGAGCGCGGCCGCTGGAATTCCCAGTACTGCAAAGATCGCCCCTCCGAGAAAGCCTTGGGTAGCTGCGACCACAATGTTGCCTTTAACCGTAGCCCTGACCACACGAGTGAACTTGCTGAATAATCTACGCTTCTGATTATCGCTCAGCGGTAGCGCTCGTCGAATCCGAACGACCAGGTCTCGTCCGTCTCGAATGAGGAAGAACAACAGATACAGCATTAGGAAAAAACTGACCAGGAACTGGAATGTACCCTGACCAAAGCTGAAGGCCTTGGTCGCCAAAAACTGGCTGCCTTCTAACGCCCAGCTTGCGAGTCGCTCACGAATCTGGTCGACATCACCTAGCCCGAACCGCCGCAACTGCTGCTCCAATGACGCGGGTAGCAATTCCTTTGCAGTTCCAACAAAGCTACCGACATCCAACTCACCACTTTCGATCTGCCTATAGAGCGAAGCACCCTCCTGGACCAGCAACCCTGTAATCAGAATAACCGGGAGCACCGCAACGATCAGACATACCATCAAGGTGATAAAAGCAGTCAGATTCCGTCTGTTGCCCAGATATTGATGCAGGCGTCGCTGAAGCGGAGCAAAGATGATGGCAAGAATGACAGCCCAGAAGACGGCGCCATAGAAAGGGAAAAGTATCCAGCCGAAAGCGATAGTGACGACGAGCAACAGCGCGAGAAACACTTTTTGCTCAAGGGTTGAATTCACTGTCTGCATCCTTTCGCTGCGGCTGTGTCTATTAGTCAGCGATTGCCGCGAGGAGTGCCGATTCGGCGATGGAGCAGAAACAATCAAAACGCCGTTACGAGGACGGCGTTTGAAAAATATACAGGCTAGTGCTCACTCTGTCACAGGATCATGGCTGCAGCCCAGCCGAATGCAAGAAGTGGCAGATTGTAATGCAAGAATGTCGGCACCACGGTATCCCAGATATGGTTGTGCTGGCCGTCGGCATTAAGTCCTGCTGTTGGGCCAAGTGTAGAATCCGAAGCCGGCGAACCTGCATCTCCCAACGCGCCCGCAGTACCTACAAGGCTAACGATAGCCAATGGACTGAATCCGAGCTCCACCCCTAACGGGACGAAGATAGCGGCAATGATTGGGACCGTAGAGAAGGAAGAGCCGATGCCGATGGTGACCAACAGCCCCACCACCAACATCATCAGCGCACCGATGGCCTTGCTGTTACCTATCCACTCTGCAGATGCATCGACCAATGTTTTCACCTCACCGGTCTCACGCATGACTTCTGCGAAGCCTGCGGCAGCAATCATGATGAAACCGATCATTGCCATCATTTTCATGCCTTCGGTGAAGAGGTCATCAGCCTCCCGCCAACGCACTACCCCCGAGGCAGAGAAAATAACGAAACCTATCAGAGCCCCGATAATCATCGAGTCCAGCCACAACTGGACAATGAACGCTGCCGCAACTGCCAACGCCGCAGTCAGTAAGGTGAGAGGGCTATAGCTGACGCTTTCCACTTTCGATTGATCTAACTTCGCCAGCACGTACGCCCGCGGCTTGCGATAGCTAAACATGGCAATCAATAGGCCTGCTGCCATACCGAGAGCTGGGATCAGCATGGCTTGGCTTACATTGACCCCCGTGATATCAACACCGCTCTTAGCGACATTGGCGAGCAGAATTTCAGTTAGAAAGATATTACCGAAGCCAACGGGAAGGAACATGTAAGGCGTTATCAAGCCAAACGCCAGCACGCATGCTATCAATCGCCTGTCGATCTGCAGCTTGCTTAGCACGTACAACAGGGGCGGAACCAACAGAGGAATGAATGCAATATGAATCGGTAGGATATTTTGTGACGACACTGCGACTACAAGCAGCAGCCCGATCATCATCCACTTGACTGAACCACCCGATTGCACCTCTCTCGTCCCTAAGATTGCTAGCGCTTTATCGGCCAGTGCATGGGCCAACCCGCTTTTCCCGATTGCTACCGCAAACGCGCCGAGTAGCGCATAGGACAGCGCAACCGTCGCTCCTCCGCCGAGCCCCTTATTGAAGGCGGCAAGGCTACCTTCGATTCCCAGCCCACCCAACATGCCGCCGGCAATAGCGCCAGTAATCAAGGCTACGACAACATGAACTCTGCACAGGCTAAGAATCAGCATAATGCCGACTGCGGCCACTACTGCATTCATTTCAACTCCCCGAAACGGCGAATGCCGATAAAAAGTCGGGTAATTTGCCGCAACCCTGCTGTGGTGTCAAAGAACTAAAGGAGCATTAGCAAAAGTCACTCTGATTCCTAGCTGCCGATTAAGTTTGGAGCCTCGAAGGCCTTTCACGACATCCGGCTTTATAGGCAAGCTCACTCGATCCGTTTCACTGCGACACCCTGGATACAAAACGGTAAAATGCCGCCACAGAAATTTTTACCTTCGGATGGGCCAGTGGAAATATTCAAAGAGTTTACGTTCGAATCCGCACATCGTTTGCCGCATGTACCTGAGGGTCACAAATGCGGTCGGCTGCATGGCCACTCATTCCGGGTCGCCATTTACCTAGAGGGTGAGGTCGACGCGCATGCTGGTTGGATTCGTGATTTTGGCGAGATACGGCAGATCTTCAAGCCGATTTACGAACAGCTTGATCATAACTATCTGAACGATTTACCAGGCCTGGAGAACCCCACCAGCGAAAACCTGGCGAAATGGATATGGGACAATCTGAAGCCGCTGATACCGGAATTGTCTCGGATTCGCATCCATGAAACTTGCACTAGCGGCTGTGAGTACCGAGGCAGCTAGCGGGAACTGAACAGCCTGCATTGCTGGGCCACATTGCATTGGCATGAGGAGGCTTAACGAAGCCTCTTCAAAGATGCGATGGACCCTCTTCTCCTGCGTTTCCCGCATAAGCCTTCTACAGCAGCCGCACATACAAGCTCATCTCTCCTATAGTCGCCGGTAAATGTCAGCGAGTCGTCACAGGCCCAGCAGGAAGAGCAATGTGAGCATGCCGTATTGAGCCGGCGTGCTCGCCAAGTGACGCGCAATTCCAACTCATCGTCGGCACCGATATGTTGTTTGACGTGCTCGCCACCATTCAGCCTGGCACATTTCCGAGCTACGCTTGAGTTCTTATCTTTGGTCGAAGTGCACTGAGGCCGAGGTTCTACCCAACATCAATCGTGTTGCGGGCGGCCCTGATATTTCTCTGGCGCAAAGACAAACCCCCGACCTTCTTACGAGGGTCGGGGGTTTGGTGTAGAAGCTTGACGATGACCTACTCTCACATGGGGAGACCCCACACTACCATCGGCGATGCGTCGTTTCAC